>DATASJ010000104.1:0-88920 GCA_036269275.1 Bryobacteraceae bacterium
TCAAGACCAAGAGCATCGACGACCTGGTCGAAGAGACTCACCACGAAAGTAAGCGTCTGAAGCGCTCCCTCGGCCCCTGGAGCCTGATCGCTTTCGGCATCGGCGCCGTCATCGGCGGCGGCATCTTCACCGTCACCGGCACCGCAGCCGCCGGCCAGCACATGAGCGTCCCCTCCGTCTTTAACGCGCCCCTCCTCGATCTCATCCTGCACGGCGGCTCCGCCGCTTCCGTAATCGGCCGTCCCGGCGCCGGCCCCGGCCTCACGCTGTCCTTTATCCTCGTTGCCCTTACCTGCGGATTCGCCGCTCTCTGCTATGCCGAGTTGGCCTCCATGATCCCCATCGCCGGCAGCGCCTACACCTACGCCTACACCACCATGGGCGAAATCTTCGCCTGGATCATCGGCTGGGATCTCATCCTCGAATACGCCGTCTCGAACATGTCCGTCGCCGTCGGCTTCTCCGCTTACTTCAACGTCATGTGCGATTACCTGTTCGGCGCCCATCTGCCCAGATATCTCTCCGAGCCCGCCATCGTCGAAGGCCATCTCACCGGCAGCCTCTTCAACGTGCCCGCCTTGCTCATCGTCATGGTCTTGAGCTGGATCTTGGTGCGCGGCGTTCGAGAAAGCGCGGGCGCCAACAACATCATGGTCGCCATCAAGCTCGCCGCCATTCTCCTGTTCGTCTTCGGCGCCGCGCACGCCGTCACCGCTTCCAATCTCCACCCCTTCTTGCCCAACGGCTTCGGCGGCGTTCTCAGCGGCGCCGCCATCGTCTTCTTTACCTTCATCGGCTTCGATTCGGTCTCAACCGCCGCCGAAGAGTGCCGCAGCCCCCAGCGCAACATGCCCATCGGCATCATCGGCACCCTCATCGTCTGCGGCATCCTTTATACATCCGTCGCGCTCGTGCTCACCGGCATCGCCAATTGGCGTACCCTCGATAACGCCTCCCCGGTAGCGAACGCGCTGCAGGCCATCGGCATGAACCGCCTGCGCTTCACCGTCACCGTCGGCGCTTTGCTCGGCATGCTTTCCTCGCTGCTCGTCTATCAATATGGCCAGGCGCGCATTTGGTTCGCCATGTCGCGCGACCGCCTCCTACCCGATGTCTTCTCGAAAGTTCATAAGAAATTTCGCACGCCCCACGTCAGCACCTGGATCGCCGGCCTTGCCGTCGGCATCCCGGCCGGCATCTGGGACATCGGCACCCTCGCCGACCTGTCGAACATCGGCACCCTGTTCGCCTTCATCGTCGTCTCCTGCGGCGTGGTCATTCTGCGCCGCTCTCAACCCGCGCGTCCGCGCTTCTTCAAAGTCCCGTTCTCGCCGTTCACGCCGGCTATTTCCATCGTCTGCTGCTTTGGTCTGATGCTCGGCTTGCCCCTTGCCACCTGGGTGCGCTTTGTCGTCTGGCTGGTCATCGGGCTTTTCATCTATGTCTTATATAGTCGTAAGCGCAGTCCGCTGAATACCCCTGTGAATGCGAACGCCTGAACGCCCCTCCAAGCCCACGCTCCAATACGCCATCCTAGGCGTCCTGTTTGCCTGGGCTCTCATCGCGCAGCTCACCATCGCCGCTTGGGCCATCTATACTGCAGCAACCGCGGCCCGGCACGTTTCCCCACCATTTACCACGCGCTCGCAAACCGCCCAGATTCTCGACCTCTCCTCCGGCTACGAGCACAGCGGTCTCCACGTAGGCGACGAGGTTCTCGCCCTCAACGGTGAACCCATTCTCGGCGCTGAGCAACTCGAGAATGTCCTCTTCGATTCACGCCCCGGCGACAGGCTCGCCGTTACCCTCCGGCGCTCTGTCCACGGCCGGTCCGAGACACGCGTCGTCTCCCTCCCGCTCCAGGCCGGAAGCACCGATCTGGTCTCCTGGATTTTCCTGCTCGGCGTCCGGGTCCTTTTCCCTGTAAGCTGTGTTCTCCTCGGTTTCTATATCGCGCTCGCTCGCCCCACCGATCCCCTCGCCTGGATCACGCTCGGAATGCTCGCCTCCTTCGGGCAGTTGATCGGCGCTCACGGCTACTGGGTCGTTTGGTCGCCCTGGCGCGAGATTTTCCTCACTTACCATTCCTTATTGAGTGATCTGTGGCCCGCCTGGATGGTGCTCTTTGCGTTCTATTTTCCCGTTCCGTTCACTTTCGTCCGCAAACACCGCTGGCTGAACTGGATCGTCGCCGCTCCGCTATTGGTGCTGTGTGCATTCGAGGTCTATCTGGGAGGTCTAGAAGGCAATCACATGCAGCAGATTCGCCCGATCGTTGATTTCTTCGATCGCTTAGAGAACCCCATCCGCATCCTCTTTACTTGCTACATCGCGGCATTCTTCTTCCTGCTCGGCAGCAAGCGCGGCATCCTCAACACTCCCGACGCGCGCCGCCGCATGCGTGTCATGAGCGTCGGTTGTTCGCTCGCGCTGATCCCTCTCTTCCTCGTCCTGCTGTCGGAAATCCGTGTCCTTCCCGCGTTTTCTTCCTGGCTGGTCACCTTCTGCCTCCTCATGCTGGTGTTCTTTCCGCTCACTATGGCCTACGTAATCGTTGTGCAACGAGCCATGGACGTCCGCATGGTCATCCGCAGCAGTGTTCGCTACGCTGTGGCCAGCACCGGAGTGAAGATTGGCCGCGTAGTCTTGATCGCCGTGATCGTGATTCTCTGTGTGAACCTTGCGCTCCGCAGCCATGCCACCTGGGCTGCCATCCTCATTAGCATCGCCGGCTCCATTCTCGTCGCGGGCTTTCGCCGCCTCACCGCGAAATTCACCCTCTGGATGGACCGCCGCTTCTTCCGCGAAGCGTATAACGCCGAACTCGTCCTTACCGAGCTCAGCAACTCCGTCGCTTCCATCAGAAACACCAGAACCTTGCTCGAAATCGTCGCCAAACGGATCGTCGATTCCTTGCATGTCTCGCGCATCGCCATGCTACTCGAGCGTGCCAGCTTCTTTCAACCTGCTTACGCCCTCGGCTATAGCGCCCCTCCGGTCGTCCAATTCAAACGCGATGCCGCCACCGTCCGCTTCCTCGAGCAGTCGCACTCGCCCGCCCGTATCTACTTCGACGATCCGCAGTCCTGGGTACACGGCGCTCCTATCGAAGAGCAAGCTGCGCTGCAACAACTGGACGCGCAAGTCCTCCTTCCCGTCTCCTTGAACACGCGACTGCTCGGCGTCATCAGCCTCGGCCCCAAGAAATCCGAAGCGCCGTATTCCAGAGCCGACCTGCAAGTTCTCAGCGCCGTCGCCTCCCAGACCGGTCTCGCGCTCGAAAACGCCCAGCTCACCGAGAGCATTCGCCGCGAGGTCGCCCAGCGCGAACGCCTGGATCGCGAGCTTGAAATCGCGCGCGAAGTCCAGCAGCGCCTGTTTCCCCAAAAACTGCCGCCGGTGCAGGGGCTCGACTTCGCCGGTTACTGCCGCCCCGCGCTCGGTGTCGGCGGCGATTACTACGATTTCGTTCGGTTGGACGACGGCTGTCTCGGCATCGCTGTCGGCGATGTCTCGGGGAAGGGAATTGCCGCCGCGCTCATGATGGCCAGCCTCCAAGCTTCCTTGCGTGGCCAGACCATCAACCCCTGTGCGACCCTCTCGGAGATGATCCAGCACATCAATCGGCTGGTCTACGAAGCCTCCGCGGAAAACCGCTACGCGACGTTCTTCTATGCGCAATACGATCCCGCCAGCCGCGTCTTGCGTTACGTCAACGCGGGCCATAACCCGCCCATCGTGTGCCGCAACAGCGCCTCCGGACAAATTCTCCGCCTCCAGGAAGGCGGCATGGTCCTCGGTTTGTTCCCCGATTTTGCCTATCAGGAGACCCGGCTTCCTCTCGAGCCCGGCGACATTGTGGTCGCTTTCACCGACGGCATCAGCGAAGCGATGAACCGCGCCGATGAGGAGTTCGACGAAGAGCGTCTCCTCGACGCGATCCTGAACTGTAATACCCGCTCCGCCGCCGACATGATCACCTCCATCCTCGCCCGCGTCGACGCCTTCACCGCCGGCGCCCCCCAACACGACGATATGACCTTGGTTGTCGTGCGCGTGCAGTAGTCCCGGTGCCCATCAGCCGTGTGGGGCGGATCTCCGGTCCGCGTCGGACGTCCTCGTCCCGCCTTTCAAACACGAGCGCCGAAGCGGCCACCTTCCGGCGGCTCCGTTCATACTCCCGGCGGCCTCCATTTTGCAAAATATCTTGACAAACCTTCCCTACCGGGAACATACTAGGAAACATTATCCGGGTTGCTAGGGGCCTGCGGACTGCCTAACAGATAATTTCAAACGTTCTTCGAACTCTGGGGTTCTGTTCTGCTTCGGCCGCACCTGCCCGATGTTATTTTCGCGTGGCTCTACAAAGGGGGGAACTTATGTCTAGGCGGCTGTATAAGTCTTTGGTGTTGGTGTGTTTGGCTCTCTGGTCGTGCGCATTTCTGCTCGCTCAGGTTACTGCTGACGCCACTCTGACCGGCATCGTCAAGGACAGCAGCGGCGCGATCATCGCCGACGCTCAAGTGAAGCTCGAAAGAGTCGACACGGGCGCCGTCCGTGATGCTCGCACCAATGGCGAGGGCGAATACCGGTTCGATCTTCTCGCCCCAGGAACTTATAATGTCACCATCTCGGTCTCCGGTTTCCAGACTAAGCTGATCAAAGGCGTTACGCTCGCTGTTGGCCAGACCGTCTCCAATAACGCAACTCTCCAGGTCGGCCAGTCGACTCAAACGGTCACCGTCGAAGCGACGCCCCCCCTTCTCAACGCCGAAAAAACCGACATCAGCACCACCATTACTCCAGGCGAAGTGGAGGATTTGCCGCTCGTCGGCCGCGATTTCGCGAATCTCGCGTATCTGGCGCCCGGTGTGAAATTGACCGACTCCTATGACCCCACCAAGAATCGCTACGCCATCCTTTCGGTCAATGGCAACAACGGCCGCGATGTCAACGTTACCGTGAACGGAGTCGACAACAAGGACAACACCGTCGGCGGTCCCGTGATGCAATTTCCCCTCGAAGCTATCGAGGAGTTTCACATCAGCACCCAGCGGTTTTCCGCGGAAAATGGCCGCTCGCAAGGCGCTGCCATCAATGTGATTACTAAGTCGGGCACCAACGACTATCACGGCTCTCTCTTCGGCTACTTCCGCAACGACGCCCTCGATACCGATGAAAAGGTGCCCAATGGCACCGGCGGGTATACTCTCGAAAATCCGCCCTACAGCCGCCAATGGTTCGGCGGCTCCGTGGGCGGCCCTATCAAGAAAGACAAGCTTTTCGCCTTCTTCGCTTACGAGCGCGAACGCGAAAACCAGTCCCTGGCGGAGAGCGGAACGTCTTATAACGAGCTGCTGCTGGCCAAGAACGCCGGTCTTGCAGCCCAGCCTGCCGCCATCATCCCCACCCCGTTCTTCGAGACCCGCTACACCGGCCGGATGGACTACACGATCAACGACAAAAACACCGCCTACGTGAGCTATAGCTCGCAGTCCAATAACAGTTTGAACGACCAATCCAACGGCACCGGCGACCTGACCAACGGCAACTTCACCAAAAACAATTTGCTGCTTGCCAACTTCACCCTGAACTCCATTCTTTCCAGCACCATGGTCAATCAATTTACTGTCGGATATCAATATTGGAATAACTTGATCGCCAGTAACATCAGCGCGCCGCTAGTTACTTTCCCGGACGCATCCTTCGGAACCAACACCAACGTGCCGCAGCAATCTTTCCAGAAGAAATGGCAGTTCAAGGATGACGTCTCGAAGACCATCGGCAAACACCAGTTGAACTGGGGCGTCGATTATATCTGGAATCCGGTCGAAGGCGGCTTCTTCGAGTTCAGCTCCACCTTGGAAGTCGATTTCTCGGTGGATCCCAGCACCATTCTTGGCAACCCTGGCCTCTATCCCCAAGGGTTCTCCACTCCCGGCCTGGTCACCAGCATGGCGGAGGCCAATGGCGATCCCTACTTCGAGGTGGCGACCAAACAGCTCGGATTGTATGTCCAGGACGATTGGAAAGTAACTCCTCGGCTGACGGTGAATCTCGGGCTGCGTTGGGACAAAGACTTCAACCTGATCGGTGGGTCCGATGTCAAAAATAGCCGCACCTACCAGGAACTGGTTGCCCTCGACAACCCCATATCCAACCCTTACGTCAGCAGGCTGCCGCATGACGACAACAAAGATTTCAGCCCTCGCGTGGGATTCGCCTACGATCTTACCGGCGCCGGCAAGCATGTGATCCGCGGCGGCTACGGCCTTTACTTCGGGAACGTCTTCCAGAACATTCCCTTGTTCATGGAACAGATGGCCAATCCGACCGTGTTTCAGACCGCCATCAGCCTTTCCGCTCCTACCGACATCGTGACCGGAACCGGCATCCCGCTCGGAAGCTGGCGCTACGGTGTCGATCCGTATCCCGTTCTTCCACCGCCCTCCACGCAGCTCGCGCCCGGCAGCGTCGGCCGCCTGATCGATCCCGATTACCGCAACCCGGTCTCCGAAGAGTTCAACATCGGCTATAGCTGGGCGCCAAGCCCCGCCTCCGTAGTCGAGGTCGAATATACTCACGTCCTCGGTTTGCACGAAAACGAAACCATTAACGTCGATCAAAAAGTTCCGGTCGGCGGAGTCTGCTGTTTCCGCCCGCTCGACCCCGCCTTCGCCGCTTCCACCCAGCCGGAGTTAGCAAGCGTCCGCGACGAGCAGTCCATCGGCCGCTCCCAATACAACGGAACGAACTTCAGCTATCGCCGGCGCATGAGCAATCGCTTCTCTTTGATCGCGAACTATACTCTTGCCTGGGCCGATGGCTTCGATTCAGGACAACCCTCTTTCCGTCAGTACCCGCGCCTGTCCACCAATCCCTTTGCTTCTTACGAATGGGGACCCACCCCCAACGACGAGCGCCATCACGTCACCTTGAGCAGCATAGTGAACCTCCCCTGGGGTTTTGAATTAGCGCCTATCCTGCAGTTTGGCTCGCCCCGTCCGTGGATCAGCCCGGCCCAAACTCCCGGCGTCACGAATTCATCGAATACCTTGAATACCGGTGGCGGCACCGCCAACGCCGTAGTCGTTCCGAGTAACGACCCCACCGACTATCTCGCCTTCTCCGGCAATAACACGGCTGCTCAGAACTGTTTCTACGGCTTGAACGGCTATGCGCCGGGCTCCTGTACCATCGCCAAGTACGATCCGGTCCGCGGCGACGCGTTTTTCCAGCTAGACCTGCGCCTCTCTAAGACCATCCGGCTCGGCGAGCGATTCAAGGCGGAGCTGATCGCCCAGGCTTTCAATCTGACCAATCGGGCGAACTATGGAAACGATTACAACAACGACATCGCCGATCCGACCACTTTCGGACATCCGGCCGGCTTCATCGCCCCGGCGAGCACCGTCATTCCGCGCTCCCTCTGGAGCGAGTTCGGCGTGCGCTTCTCGTTTTGACTCGTTCCTAAACCCAGCCAGTCTGTGCAAACCCCGGGGCCGCCGCCCCGGGCCAAGCGCGGATAATTTTGCCTGATCCTTCAGCCACTTAGAGCCAAGACCTTCCTCTCTCGGCAGTCCTCAAGCCTTACCCTGGCGTATCGTGGCAGAAAAATTGGCTTCGTTTCGCAATCTCGCACCACCCCGCCATTTCGTTTGGCAGAATTGGCTCGTTTCGCAAACCCGCACCACCCCGCCATTTCGTTTGGCAAAATGCGCCCTCTCTTCGCCTCAGATTGGCTTCGAATCGCAAAATGACCACCGCCGTACCCGCTAACCGCAGCCCCACCCGAGCTATCATGCAATTTCAAGCGTCCTCGCGCGCTCGCGCGGCCATGCCAACCTCAGCCGAAGCTGCTCTCACCGTCCAAACCCAGGTCGCCGCATTTCCCGCCCTCGCACTCGATTGCGGCATCACTCTGCTCGAAGTCGAGGTGGCCTACGAAACCTACGGTGCCCTGAACGCGGACCGCACCAATGCGATTCTCGTCCTGCACGCCTTCTCTGGCGACGCCCACGCCGCCGGCGTCAGCCGCGACACCGGCCAGCCCGGCTGGTGGTCCTCCATGATCGGGCCCGGCCTCGCCTTCGATACCGATCGCTATTTCGTAATCTCGTCCAACGTCCTCGGCGGCTGCCGCGGCACCACCGGCCCCGGCTCTTTCGACCCCGCTACCGGCGAGCGTTATGCCATGCGCTTCCCGGTCATCACCGTCACCGATATGGTCCGCCTTCAAAAAATGCTCATCGACCATTTGGGCATCGAGCGCCTCCTCGCCGTCACGGGCGGCTCCATGGGCGGCATGCAAGCGCTTGAATGGACCGTTGCCTACCCGGATTCGGTGGCCGCCGCCATCCCCATCGCCACCACTTACCGCCACAGCGCGCAACAGATCGCCTTCAATGAAGTCGGCCGCCAGGCCATCATGGCCGACCCCGATTGGAACCAGGGCAATTACTACCATTCGAAACCCCCGGGGCGTGGCCTTGCCGTCGCTCGCATGATCGGTCACATCACGTATATGAGCGATGCCTCCATGCGCGAGAAGTTCGGCCGCCGCCTGCGCGACCGCGACGCCTTCGGCTTCGACTTCTCCGCGGATTTCGAAGTCGAAAGTTACCTCCGCTATCGCGGCAGTCAATTCGTCAATCGCTTCGATGCCAATTCGTACCTCTACATCACGAAAGCGATGGATTATTTCGATCTTTCAGCCAATCGTGGCGCGCTCGCCTCTGCTTTCGAGCGCACGCGCTCACGATTCTTGGTTCTGAGTTTTACCTCGGACTGGCTCTATCCCACCTATCAATCGCTCGAAACCATGAGCGCGCTGCGCAGCCGCAACATCGATGCTGCCTTTTGCGAGTTGACCTCGAACTATGGGCACGATGCCTTTCTTCTCGAAGCGCAAGAACAGACCGGCATGATCGTCGGTTTCCTCGATAGCGTGTACCGCGACCTGCAAGCTGCAAAGTCACACCCGGCAGCCGGTCGCCCCGAACAGAGCGCACCCGCCGACGCCGTCCTGCAACGTTTCGATTACGCCATGATCGCCGAAATCGTCGAGCCTGGTTCGCGCGTCCTCGATCTCGGCTGCGGCGACGGCCAGCTACTCGCCTGGCTGGGCCAGCACCAGCGTGTCGATGCGCGCGGCGTCGAAATCGACCCCGGCAAAGTCCGGCGCGCCATCTCCCGCGGCGTATCTGTCTATCAAAGCGATATCGAGCAAGGCCTCGCCGACTACCCCGGCGCTGCGTTCGATTTCGTCATCCTCAGCCACACTCTGCAAGAGATGCGCTATCCCATGCGCGTTTTGCGCGAGATGCTGCGCGTTGGCCGGCACGCCATCGTGACGTTTCCGAACTTTGGCCATTGGACCACCCGCGCCTCTCATCTGCTGAGCGGCCGTTCGCCCAACACCAAGCTGTTCCCTTACCCTTGGCATGATTCGCCTAACCTGCATTTCCTAACCATCCACGATTTCCGCGTGCTCTGCCGCGAACAAAGCTGGATCATCGAGCGCGAGATATTCGTAAAAGGCAACCGGGAGGCCCGCCTGCTTCCCAACTTATTCGCCGAAGTGGCGGTCTTCTCCATCCGGTCCTCAGGCGGGTCGCAATGATGCTGCGAGTACTCGTTCTTGCCGCCGCCAGCGCACACGGCGACTGGCGCCCGTGGTGTGCGATTAACATGACTGGACGTGGGGCGAGCGCAACCCCGGCTTCATGGATGCCCTCATGCCGCTCGCCTGCCTTCCAGTTGGCTATCGCCGGTCGAAATCGTATCTTGCGCAGCTACTAGATCAATCGGCGCATTAGAATGCAATCTTTAGGCCCAGCGCGTATTTCGCCGGCTTTCTCTCCGGCAGTCCGACAATTAGCCCGGCGGCATCTTGTTTCCACTCGACCTCGCCCGCCCCGAGTAGTTCAACTCGTTGAATCCGCCGTGTATCGCCTCCGCCCCCCGCCGCGAGCGAACGCACGACCGCCTGCCGCTCAGGCAGGCCCATTACAAACGCATACAGCACCTCGCCCTTAGTGGTGAACCGCACGTCGTCGCTCGTCAGTTCTTTGCGTTTGCTCTCGTTGAACTTCGCGTCGGCGCCCGTCGCGGCACCCGCGGCCGGCCCTTCGCCGAATGTCGCCCAAGGCCGCGTACCATAGATTCCGTCGCTATTGACTGACATCCATTCCGTAATGTCCGACAAGATATTCAGTTCCGTTTGATTCAACCGGCCGTTATTCGGTAGCGGAAAATTCAATAGTAAGTTTCCATTTCTACTTACTACATCCACTAACATATCGACAATCGCCTTAGGTGTCTTATAGGTATCGTCGCGCCGATAATGCCAGTCGCCGACCGAGGTATCCGTCTGCCAAGGCTGTGGCCAGATCTTATCCACGATCCCGCGCTCCACATCCAGCACGCAGGCGCCCCTTGCGCAGTCCTCGGGCCGCTTGCTGTTGTACACGGCGGTGGCTGCCCCTCCATTTCGCGTCGCGCTCGAGTTATAAAGATGCGCCACGATGTGGAGCCCATACGCCTCGAATGGCAGCCCCCCGTCCGTATAGAGCAGGTCGGGCTGGTTCTGATCGATCAGGTCCTTGATCCGCCGGTACCAGTGCTGTTTCCATCGCTCCGGAATGCCGTCTTCGTTCCAGGGCAACTCCCGGTAGACCGTCTGGTCCTCCGTATACAGGTCCCAATTCGCCCGATTTGCCCCGTCGTACGCCACGCCCGCCAGCGGCCCGGTCTCGTCGCTGCCGTGGCTCGTCGAAAACCACTTATATGTGATCCACAAGTGCTCGCTCAGGCCGAACTTCAGCCCATGTCGAAGCGCCGCGGTGCGAAACATTCCGGCGATATTCTTCTTCGGGCCCATGTTGGCCGCGTTCCAGCGCGTGTACTTCGAGTCCCACAAGTCGAAATTATCGTGGTGGACCCCCATGCTGACGAAGTATCTAGCGCCCGCTTTCTTATACAGCCCAACCAGATACTCCGGATCGAATTCGCTCGCGTTCCACGTCGGAACGATATCCTTGAACCCGAACTTAGACGGATGCCCGTAGTGTTCGACATGATAGTTATACTGCCGGCTGCCCTGCATATACATGTTGCGCGCATACCAATCGCCGGCCTCCGCCGCCGATTGCGGTCCCCAGTGCGCCCAAATCCCGAACTTCGCGTCGCGAAACCAGGCCGGCGCCTGATAGCTCGCGAGCGATTCGCGCGTACCCACGAACGGTCCGGCCGCGATGTCGAAGTGCGTCGCCGCCGACCTCGTCTGTTGCGCCGCAACCCCAGTCGCGGCGCCCGCCAGCATCCCGACCGCCGTGCGTCGTGTCATCTTCATGGAAGTCTGCCCCGCCATTACACAATAGGGCATGGACCGTTCCACACGCACCGAGACCGACAGCATGGGCTCCATCGAGGTTGCCGCCGACCGCTATTGGGGTGCACAAACCCAACGCTCGCTCGTCCACTTCGATATCGGCGACGACAAAATGCCCCCCGAACTGATCCGCGCCTTCGGCATTCTCAAGAAGGCTGCGGCCTTGGTCAATCGCGATCTCGGCAAGCTCGACGAGCAGAAGACCCGTCTCATCGTGCAGGCCGCCGACGAAGTGATCGCAGGCCAGCTCAACGGCCACTTTCCCCTCCGGATCTGGCAAACCGGCAGCGGCACCCAGACCAACATGAACGCCAACGAGGTCATCTCCAACCGCGCCATTCAGCTCGCCGGCGGCGACATGGGGAGCAAAAAGCCCATTCATCCCAACGATCACGTCAACCTGTCGCAGTCCTCTAACGACACGTTCCCCACCGCCATGCATATAGCTGCCGCCGGGCAAATCGAGCGCCGCCTCATCCCCGCCGTGCAAACACTGCGCGACGCCTTGGACGAGAAAGCGCATGCCTTTCGCGACCTCGTCAAAATCGGCCGCACCCACCTGCAGGATGCTACCCCGCTCACCGTCGGCCAGGAAATGTCCGGGTGGGTTTCGCTGCTTGACCGCGACATCGAGCGTCTGCGCCAAACGCTCGCTGGACTCTACGATCTCGCCATCGGCGGCACCGCGGTAGGTACCGGCCTCAATGCGCATCCGGAGTTCGCCCAGCGGGCTGCCGCGAAAATCGCCGAGCTCACCGGACTTCCATTCCGTTCCCATCCGAACAAGTTTGCCGCCCTTTCCGCCCACGACGAACTGGTTGCCGCCAGTGGCGCTTTGAAAACCCTTGCCGCCTCGCTCATGAAAATTGCCAACGATATCCGCTGGCTTGCCTCCGGCCCTCGCTGCGGTCTCGGCGAACTGACCCTACCTGAAAACGAGCCCGGCTCTTCCATCATGCCCGGCAAAGTCAATCCCACCCAATGCGAAGCCATGACCATGGTCGCCGTGCAGGTCATGGGCAATGATGCCGCCATTGGGTTCGCCGGTTCCCAAGGTAACTTCGAACTCAACGTCTTTAAGCCGGTAATTATTTATAACTTCCTTCATTCTGTGCGGCTGTTGTCCGACGCTTGCCACAGTTTCACCGAACACTGCGCCCAGGGAATTCAAGTCAACCCGGAGCAAATCGACAAATATGTTCGGAATTCGCTGATGTTAGTCACGGCGCTCACTCCGCTGGTAGGCTACGACAAGGCCGCCAAGATCGCCCATACCGCGCATCAGGACGGCTCGGATTTGCGCGCGGCGGCCCTGAAACTTGGCTACCTCACAGCCGAGCAGTTCGATGCCTATGTCAAGCCCGAAGCGATGACGCATCCTCATTAAGTAACTCTCTCCCTGAGACTTTCGTTGCTTTCGGCGCACCATCAATTCGGGTAACCGCTCGAAGAATCGCGAGGCCCCGACAGGACGCCGAGAACATGGACACGTGCGAGGAGACAACACGCCGCGAGTACGTAGTCGTCAACATCAACCGCGGATCGACCGTCGCACAGCGGGTACGCATCGCAAGCGATAGCTCCGCGCGCCGTAAAGGGCTACTAGGAATCGAACATCTTACGCCCGGCGCGGGGCTGTGGATCGCGCCTTGCGAGGCAATTCATACCTTCGGCATGAAGATGCCCATCGATGCCATCTTTCTCGATCGTCATTTCCAGGTTCGGAAATTACGGCCGCATCTGTCGCCAGGGCGTATTTCGCTTTGTTTATCTGCGGCCTCCGTTCTCGAGGTGGAAGCAGGAACCGCTGCCCGCTCGGGCACCGCGGTCGGCGACCGGTTGAGCTTCAAATTGCCAGAGCAGTCTGACGTTCCAGCACCGTTCGGCCGATGAGTCCCATAGCGCTATGCCCCTGAGCCTGAAGGTGATCCTGATTTGCACCGTGCTCGCAGCGGGCGTGTTCGACCTTCGCTACCGCCGCATTCCTAACTGGCTGAACCTGAGTGCCATCATTTTGGGTCTGGGAGTGAACCTTTTCCTGTTTGCATTTCACGGCTTCGTGCTGGCGCTGCTCGGCCTCGGATGTTCCTTACTTGTCTACGTGCCCCTCTATCTGGTGCGCGGCATGGGCGCTGGCGATGTAAAGCTAATGGCCGCCGTCGGCGCGATCGTTGGGCCAACGAATTGGCTATATATCTTTCTTTTCACCGCGGTGCTCGGCGGAGTCGTATCTCTTCTATACGTCGTGTTCCGAAGGCGCTTGCATCAGACTCTTCTGAACCTGACGTTAATCGTTACCGAGTTGGCGCGTGTTCGGCTGCCCGCCGCTCGTGAAGCGAGCCTCGATATTCATCACGGCCAAGCGCTCCGGGTTCCTCACGGGGCCGTGATTGCTTTGGGTGCGATGACTTTCCTTGTTCTCGGCTCGAAAACCCTAACATCCCTGGTCTGATGCGTTTAGGGGCGATTTGTCCGGGCGTGCTTTCCCTTGGCGGAAATGCCCCCTAATGAAATTTGGCCATACAACCGATTAGTTAGCGTAGACAGTACTTAGTAACAAGTGGAGTATATGCAGGCAGCGGCAGCTCAGACGTGGGAGTCCACCTACACCGTGAACACGCGGTGGGCCATACGTCTGTTCCCTTCGCTTACGGACTTTGCCTTCATTCTGCCCGCCTTTCTGCTCTTTACCTTTCTTTCGGGAACCAAACTGCTGCTTACCGACGGTGATACCGGCTGGCACATCCGCACAGGCGAGTGGATTTTGCAGCACGGCGCCGTTCCGATGACCGACTTATTCTCATTTACCAAGCCGCACGAAGCCTGGTTCGCTTGGGAGTGGGGATGGGACGTGTTGTTTGCAGCCATCCATCATTTCTGGGGTCTGGCGGGCGTAGCTTTCGTAAACGCCTGCTTATTATGCGGCATCTCGGCCTTGCTGTTCCGGCTCATTCAGCGCTGCTGTGGGAACGACGTTCTCAGTCTGCTGTTCACCCTCATCGCGGTATGCGGTTCGACCATTCACTGGCTGGCCCGTCCACATCTTCTTTCCTGGATCTTCGTTCTCGTTTTCTTGCATGTGTTCGTATCGGCAGAGCGGGGAAGCGTAAAGCCCCTTCGCTGGCTGCCCGTCCTTACCATCGCGTGGACGAACCTGCATGGCGGCTTTTTCCTGGCCGTTGTCATGGTGCTGACGGCTGCGGCGGGCGCCGCGTGCAGCGGCTTTGCCGCGCAGCATTCCTGGTTCGCCGTCTATGCGAAAGCCAAACCATATCTGCTCTGTGCGGCCGGCTGTACGGCAGCAACTTTTGTGAATCCGTACACTTGGCGCTTGCACCAGCACGTATTTTCTTACCTGCACGACGCCAAATTGCTCGACCACATCTCGGAGTTCCAGTCGGTGAATTTCCATCATGGGGCCGCCGTTTTTTTCGAATGCATGCTGCTGATGGGCATCGGGTCGGCGTGGTGGTGCTTCCGCCGGGGTAAGTTCACTCCTGCACTGTTGCTGGTTCTGTTCGGACACTTGGCGCTGCTATATGCGCGAAATATTCCCCTTTTCCTGCTCATCGCTAGCCCCTGGGCAGCTTGCATGGTCCGTAGTGCGCTCGGCCGCGTGAACTGGGCGCCCTGCTTCGCCAAGGCAGCCGCTGCGGTTGCCGATATTTGTCACGACCTTAGAGCTTTCGAGCGTGTAGGGCGATCGCATGTCACCTCTCTTCTGGCGATTTTGCTTATTGCCGCGCTCTTTGCCTCTGGCAGACCGGGTTTCGAGGCGCAGTTCGATCCGAAGCAGTTCCCTATCGAGGCTATTCCCTCGCTTAATTCCGTGTCGAAATCGCGGATCTTCACTTACGACCAATGGAGCGATTACATGATCTACCGCTTCTTCCCGGATACCAAAGTGTTCATGGACGGTAGAAGCGATTTCTACGGGTCTGACTTCGTCGATACGTACCTACAGATTGTGAATGCCGGCTATAACTGGGAATCAGATCTGAAACGATTTGCGGTAGACACCGTGGTCCTGAGGCCGGACGCGCCGCTCGCGACGGTGTTGAAGCAGTCGCGGAAGTGGAAATTGCTCTTCGATAACGGCACTGCGATCGTTTTTGCGGCTTACCCTCAGGAACCGATCGGCCGTCCGGCCAGTACCGGCCAAGCACGACTTTCACCCGTTTCTCACGACGGAGGGAATGAGTCCGAAGTCCTCACGAAACCCCGGCGAGGCTCTAACTCAGAATTCAAAAATTACGAAAGGAGAAGCTTATGAGCACTTCAGTTCTCAACGCATTCTGGCGGGAGGAGGACGGGCAAGATCTGGTCGAATATTCGCTGCTGCTCGCCTTCATCGCGCTTGCTGCTGTAACGGTGCTGACCAGCACTAGCGGCAGCCTCAATAGCTTGTGGACCAAGATCAGCAGTACTCTGTCCAGCGCTGCTACTGCCGCTTCTTAACAGGAAGCGAAATGGGTTATCGAGAGCCGCGCCCGCCCTTCAACCTGCGAGCGGCTCTCGGGACCCGATCTCGTAATTGGGTAGTGACCGGTTAAGCACGGGCCTTCCGATAGGTGAAGGCTTGGCTTTTCCAGAAAGTTTAATTCAAGGATAATGAACCGCCGTCTAATTTCCGTTTTTGCGTTTGCACTGCTGGTTGCCGGCCTTACCAGCTTCCTGGTCTACCGGCTTATCATTCTGCATGTGCAAGCACCGGCACGCGCCGTGCCCGCAAACAAACTGGTCGTTGCTGCGCATGAACTGCAAGTCGGCGCGCTCATTCACGATTTTGACCTGCAACAGGTCCCATGGGGCGGGCCGATCCCCGACCAGGCCATCAAATCCGCCCAGGACGCAGTCGGCCGCGGGGTGGTCGCCACCATCTATCAAAACGAACCGATCCTCGAGCGTAGGCTCGCTCCCATCGGTGCCGGCGCAGGACTGGCGGCTACTATCCCGGTTGGCAAGCGGGCCGTTGCCTTGCGCGTGAATGAGGTGGTCGGACTCGCTGGGTTCGTCTTACCCGGAATGCGGGTCGATGTGTTGATTGCGGGCAACGCGCCCGGTGGCGATACCAATTGGACGGGAACTCTGTGCCGCACAGTGCTGCAAAATATCGAGGTCTTGTCCGCAGGACAGAAGATCGAGAAGAACGTAGAAGGTAAACCAGAATCGGCGCAAGTCGTTAACCTGTTGGTTACGCCCGATCAGGCCGAGGTCCTCAATTTGGCGAGCAGCGAAACCAAGGTGCAGCTCGTCTTACGGAACCCTCTCGATACCCGGGAACAGATCACGCGGGGCACCTCCATCGCCAGTCTGTTCGGTCAATCGGCTAGACCGGTGCCGGTGTTATTCAGGCCATCTGCGCCACGCCCGGCGATCGTGCCCCCGGTTCATCATGAGCCGGCCATGACCACCATTGAGGTCTTTAGCGGGACCAAGAAGAGCGAGCAGGTTTTTGCCGCGCCACAGGAGAAGAACTAAAGTGAAAGTTCTTGCCAGCTTACTCCTCAGTACTGCGCTCCTCGCCCAGGGGCTCAACTCCGGGTCCGGTGGCCACTTATCGGACAATCCTGCGAGCCCGTCGTCAGAAGGCGCCGGAAAAAGCTCGGCCCCTGCTATTGCTACCCCCAAGCTCGTTTCGGAACTCACGGTTACGGTGAACCAATCGCTGATCCTCGATCAGCCGGCTGGCATCCGCCGGATCTCGATTGCCAGCGCGGACATCGCCGAAGCAGCCGCTGCGAGCGCCCAGGAGATCCTGGTCAATGGCAAAGCACCCGGCGATACGACGCTCCTGGTTTGGGACGCCAGAGGAAACCGCCAGGCCTATGAAGTTCACGTGCTCGCCAGTTCGTCGAAAGTCGATGCGGTAGTGCATGAGATGACGCGCGAAGTTGGTCCCGATGTTTCTCTCACTATCAGCGATGGAACAGTGTTTTTAAGTGGCACCGTGAAAGACTCGATCGCGGCAGACCGTGCCAACGCGATTGCGTCCACGTTGGGTAAAGTTGTCAATCTGTTGCGAGTGACGGTTCCGCCCGGTGACCCGCAGATTTTGCTCAAAGTCCGCTTCGCGGATGTAGATCGTTCCGCGGCGCTGCAGCTTGGTCTCAATCTCTACAGCCTACAGCCCAAGGGCATAGCTGGTTCCACGACGGGGCAATTCGGAAGCGTGCCCACCTGGAGTCTGAATGAACAGAATGGTCAAGGTTCGCTCGCGTGGTCGCTCTCGAATCTGCTCAACCTGTCCTACTTTGACCCCGAAATCAACATAGGAGCCATTCTGCAGGACCTGCAAGCCAAGAACATTTTGCAGATTCTCGCCGAACCGAATCTGTTGACCTTAAGCGGACGGCCCGCCAGCTTCCTGGCTGGAGGCGAGTTCCCGTTTCCGACGCTGCAAGGCGGCGCTGCTGGCGTTGGTCAAATCACGATTCAATTCAAGGAGTTCGGAATTCGACTGAACTTCCTGCCCACTGTTACTCCGCGTGGCACCATTCACCTCGTGGTGACGCCCGAAGTGAGCTCTCTCGATTACTCGAACGGCTTAACGGTCAGCGGGTACACCATTCCGGGCCTGTCGACCAGACGGGTTCAGACCGAGGTGGAGCTCGAAAACGGCCAGAGCTTCGTGATTGCCGGCTTGCTCGATAACCAGGTTACCGAACAACTGAATAAGATGCCCGGAATCGGAGATATTCCAATCCTCGGCAAGCTCTTTCAATCCAAATCCGTGAACAAAACCAACAGCGAGCTGCTCGTTACCGTCACACCGGAGCTTGTCGGCCCGATACCGGCTGGTCTCAAGCCGCCGGGGATGAACTTCCCGAAGGCCTTTTTGGAGGGTTCCTCGAAGAATGCACCCCAGACGCCTGGCCCGGCCGTGACCGGACCCGTACCGTCCTTACCTAAGAGCAGCACACTGCCGATCGAGCAATTGAAGAACCCGCCTGCAGCAGGCTCATTACCCGCCAATCCGGGCGTCGCTCCGCTGCTGGGGCTTCAACCTATCTTGACCATACAGCCGATTCAGCAACCGGCGCCCGCGCCCGGTGCTCAGCCTAGTAATCCGGCTCCGAACAATTGATCCGTTTGCTATGAGCGCCATCAAACTGCTACTCCATATCAAAGAAGAGAATCTCTGCCGCGAGGTTGTTCGGACGCTCAAGGAATCGAGCAATCCGATGTCCTTCGACCAGCACGATTCCGATTGGAACGCTCTGCTGGAGCGGCTTTCTAAAACGCACCCGGACGTTCTGCTTCTCGATCTCTCGGCAGTTCCCGGAGAGCTTAACATCGCGATGCGCCAGCTTCGCTACTATTCGCCGGGAATTAAGGTCATAGCGCTCCATTCAAGCGCCGATCCGAAGACCATTCTGTCGGCCATGCGTGCGGGGGTAAACGAGTTCTTACACCCGCCGTTCGAGGACAACTTACAGGCCGCCATCCAGCGAATCGTAACCGCAGCCGCGTCCGACGGCGCTCCCGCCACGCGCGGAAAGCTGATCGGCTTTCTGTCCGCCAAGGGGGGCTGCGGCGCCACCACGCTCGCCTGCCACGTCGCCTGCGAATTGCAGAATCTGACCAAGAAGGGCGTTCTCTTGGCGGATCTCGATCTGACTTCCGGCCTGGTCGGCTTCCTTATGAAGACGCCGAGTGCTTATTCCATCCTCGACGCCATCAAAAACTTATCCCGCCTGGACGAGAGTCTGTGGAGAGCACTCATCGTCCAGCACCGGCCAAACCTGTCGGTCATTCCTGCACCCGCCTCCTATTCGCGCTGGGACCACCCGGATGAGAACCAGTTGCGCCAGGTACTGCAATTCATGCGCACGCAGCATGACTGGATTGTGCTCGACCTGGGCCGCAGCCTCAATTCGATCGCCACCGCGGTGCTCGACGAGATCGATCAGTTGTTTCTGGTCTCGACCCTGGAGGTCGTTGCGCTGCACGGCTTGAAATCCATTGTCCACGGATTATTCGAACAGGGGGAAAAATTGCAACTGGTTCTCAATCGCACCCCGAAGATGATGGACATCAGCACTCAGGAGCTCGAAAAGATCCTCGGCCGGTCGCTTTACGCCGCCTTGCCGAATGACTATATGGGCCTCTATCAATCCTATTCGAGCGGAAACCTGCTCGATTCCAATAATCGGCTAGCCCAGCATTTTGCAATGCTAGCCTCGAAAATCGCCGGCATTCCGCCGGTAAAAAACAAAAAGAAGTTCGCGCTGTTTGGATGAGAAACGTTTATGGTCCCGACCGATACACTGCGAAATGACACCCGGGTAGAACCGGCGCGATCCGCCACCGCCCTCCGAGATGCCTCGACCATTCAGCACCAGGAGCTGAAGTTCTCGATTCACAGAAAGCTGCTTGACCGCATTAATCTCGAAGCGGTCTATGCCATGCCCGGCGAGCGCGTCCGGCAAGAGATCCGCCCCTCGGTCGCCAAGTTGGTCAACGAAGAGAAGACGCCGCTCAGCTTGACGGAAAAGGACCGCCTGATCGAAGAGGTTCTCGATGAAGTGTTCGGGCTCGGCCCTCTCGAGCCTTTGCTGCGCGACCGTACCGTCTCCGATATCCTGGTTACCACCCCCCGGCTGATCTACGTGGAGCGCGGCGGCAAACTCGAGCGTACCAACATCGAGTTCAAGGACGACGCGCATTTGATGCGCATCATAGAAAGGGTCGTTTCCCGCGTGGGACGGCGTATCGACGAATCGTCGCCCATGGTCGATGCGCGGCTACCCGATGGATCTCGCGTGAACGCCGTGATTCCACCCCTGGCGGTGGACGGTCCGCTGCTTTCCATCCGGCGTTTCGGCGCGGACCCGCTGCAACCCGCCGATCTGCTCCGCAATCTATCCCTGACCGAAGGAATGCTCGAGCTCGTGAAAGGCTGCGTGAAGGCACGCCTGAACATCATCATCTCCGGCGGAACGGGCGCCGGCAAGACGACGTTCCTGAATATGCTCTCCGGCTTTATCCCGCCGAGCGAACGGATCGTTACCATTGAAGACGCCGCCGAGCTGCAGCTCCGGCAAACGCACGTGGCGCGGCTCGAAACCAGGCCGGCGAATATCGAGGGCAAGGGCGCCGTGGTACAGCGGCACCTGCTCATCAACGCGCTCCGCATGCGGCCGGACCGCATCATCGTCGGCGAGGTGCGCGGCGAAGAAGCCCTCGACATGCTGCAGGCCATGAACACGGGCCACGACGGCTCCCTCACCACCATTCACGCCAACAGCCCACGCGACGCGATCAGCCGCTTGGAGGTGATGATCGGCATGGCGAGCTCGAACCTGAATGTACGTTCGATTCGCCAGCAGGTGGCGTCCGCGGTCGACCTCTTCGTTCAGATCTCACGCTTGGCGGACGGAACCAGGAAGGTGACCTACGTCACCGAATGCGTCGGCATGGAGGGCGATTTGGTCACGACGCAGGATGTGTTCATTTTCGAGCGAACGGGCGTGACGAGCGATGGGAAGGTCACGGGGCGCTTTCGTCCCACCGGGGTGCGGCCCAAGTTCAGCGAGCGCCTGAAGGCCGCTGGCATTGAGTTCCCGCCTCATCTTTTCCAAAACGTTGTCGAAGTGAAGTAGGTTGTATGGCCCTCGCCACTCTCCTCTTTTTCGTTGTCTTCCTGACCGTGATCGGGTGCGTGGGCCTGGGCTTTTCTTACTTCAAGTCTCAGCAGAAACAGCACATCCGTTCCATGCTGCGGAACGCGGAGGCGAGCACGCCCGTGGAGCAGCGAAGCGTCCCGCTGCTCCGTCCGGCAGATGTGGAAGACATGATCACCCGCTTTGTTCGGCGCTTCAAAGTGGCCGAGCGGCTGGAGCTGACGCTCGAGCAAGCCGGCAAGAACTGGAGCGTCAGCAAGCTGGTCACCGTCTCCTCTGGGTTGGGCCTGATCGGCTTTCTCCTGGGATGGCGGTTCCGAATCCTAGGCTACCCGGATTTGAGCGGATTGCTCTTTGCCGCTCTTGGCCTCTCGCTGCCGCTGCTCCTGATTCTGCGCAAGCGCGCGAAGAACATCGGCGCCTTTGAGGAACAGTTTCCCGAAGCGCTCGATTTTCTTTCACGCTCGATGCGCGCCGGACACGGCTTCACCATTGCGCTCGAAATGCTCGGCGCCGACTCGCCCGATCCGCTCGGTTCCGCTTTCAGAAGGGTTTCGAACGAACTGCAGCTCGGTTCCTCGCTCGAGGTAGCGCTCAGCAAACTGGTCACTCTGGTACCGCTCGTCGATGTGCGTTTCTTCGTCTCCTCGGTGCTGCTGCAGCAGGAGACAGGCGGTAACCTGGGCGAGATTCTGAGCAAGCTTTCGCACGTCATCCGGGAGCGCTTTCGCCTCAAGGGACAGGTCAAGGCGGCCAGCGCGCATGGGCGCATCACCGGCATTGTTCTGGTGCTGATGCCGGTCGGCGTCACCGGGTTCATGATGGCCAGTTCGCCGGCCTATCTGCGCGGGCTCGCCGCCGATGCCACCGGCCAGAAGCTGATCTACGGCGCGATCGCCGGCCAGATCATCGGTTATTTCGTGATCCGCAAAATTGTGAATATCAAGGTCTGAACATGGGCATCCTGCTTTGTCTGGTTCTCTTTCTCCTTATAAGCGCGACGGTTTTCGTGTTCGGATATCTGCAATACGTCAAGCCGTCGCGGCTGCTCGATCAATTGGCCAATACTACTTCCGATGCGATTCCGGCGCCGCTCACCTTGACCGAGCGGAAGCCGAAACGCGGCTTCTCGTTCTCAGGGCTCCTGCAACCGGTTGGAAATCTGCTTCCTGTTTCCCCGCAAGATGCGGCCACCATCAAACGCGAGTTGACCGCTGCCGGCATTCGTTCGAATTCCGCAGTGACGGCCTTGTATGGAAGCAAGATCGTGCTCGCCGCGCTGTTTCTGCTGGTAGGCGTCTTCTTCCGCGACCACATGCCGCCGCCGCTGCTTCGCATTCTCGGGCCCGTCGCGTGTGCCGGCCTCGGTTACTGTATCCCAAGTTTTGTGCTCGGCCGCATGGTCGCCCGCCGGCGTGAACAAATTAGATTCTCGTTGCCGGATGTCCTGGATCTCCTGGTCGTGTGCAGCGAGGCCGGTTGCGGCCTGGACCAATCCATTGTCAACGTCAGCCGGGAGCTCAAGACGGTTCACCCGCCGGTTGCCGAGGAACTCTCGCTCGTGAACATGGAAATCATGGCCGGCAAGAGCCGCTCCGACGCCCTGCGGAATTTCGGCCGCCGCACCGGCGAGGACGAGGTCAAAAAGCTCGTGGCCATCCTGGTGCAGACAGATCGCTTTGGCACCAGCGTCTCGGAGGCGCTTCGCACGCAATCCGATTTCTTGCGCATCCGGCGCCGTCAGGAAGCCGAGGAGCGGGCAGGCAAGGTGGGGGTGAAGCTCATTTTTCCCATCTTCTTCTTCTGCCTTCCTTCTTTGTTGGTCGTGACCGCTGGTCCCGGCATGCTGCAGCTATTCCACAATCTCCTTCCTGCCATGAGCGGCATGGGGCAGTGAGCCGCCTAAAGAATCGGCGCGCCCCCGTCGATAGGGTTTATGAGGGGCATTGCGAATAAAACCGCGCTGGTCCCACTTTTCTTCCAGAGACCGAACCACCAGTTGAAGAGCACAGAAATCTAGAAAAGGAGAGAGACACTTATGAACGATATGGTAGTGCAGACCGTGCTTTGGATTGCGGCAGCAGCGACCTTGGTGCTGTATTTGAAACGGCGCCGCAAACGCAAGATGCTTCCCTAGTACACGGACGGCGATGACGGCGGAAGCCGGCCAATTGCAGCGCTTGCTGCTTATCGCACAGAATCCCGACGGCGGCTGGGCTTACCAGCAGCAGGGCACCTCGTGGACGGAACCCTCCGCTCTGGCCCTGCTGGCGCTTGCCGCCCAGAATAATACCGGACCGGCTTACACACGCGGCCGTTCGTGGCTGCTTCAAACCCAAAAGGCCGACGGCGGCTGGGCGCCGACCCCGGCCGTGGACACGAGCACCTGCATGACCAGCGTAGCGGTCCTCGCCCTGGCCGACGCAGCCCTCAAAACACCGGCGCTCGCGCGGGGAGTACGCTGGTTGCTCGAGCAAGAAAACGGCGAACCGCCGGCCCTCGAGCGCGTCGCGCTGCGGCTTCTGGGAGCCGCTCCACCGAAGGCGCCAGGTGGCTCACCATGGTTTCCAGGCACTGCCGCCTGGATAGCGCCCACGGCTATGTCCGTGCTGGCGCTCGGGCGCGCCGCTCGCACGGGCGTTGCCAGCGCCGCCGATGCGCAACGGCTCAGGCCCGCTATCAAACGCGCGCAACAGTATCTACTGTCCCGTACCTGTCGAGATAGCGGCTGGAATCACGGTGGTTCCTCTTTTCGCAGTGAGGACGCTGAATCCTATCCCGAAACGACCGGCTTGGCGCTCCTTGCTCTCCAAGGCATCTCGCCTGCGGAGCTGCAGCGACCGCTCCGGCGCGCGGAATCTTTCCTCGCTGCTCCCCAGCCCGTGGAAGCTCTCTCCTGGCTGCAGTTGGCGCTGACGCGGCATGGCCGGACGCTCCAGCTGGCAGCTTCACGCCCCCTGTGCCGCAACGTTCGCGATATTTGTCTTCGCCTGCTGGCGTTGGCCGAGCCCGGCAACGACATCTTCGGCGAAGCATCGATGAGCTGACCCATGAACCGGCGCTACTTCTTCCTGGGCTGCCTCGCGTTCGCTGCCGGTTGTTCCCGTGTCGCTGACCGCACCAAGCATCGGGTCTCCATTGTTCGTACTCAAGCGTACTCCGCAGACCTGGTGAGCATCATGCGCCGCGTGTTGCTTGAGCATCGAATCGCCGTGGCCGGCAAGAGTGTCGTGCTGAAGCCGAATCTGGTCGAATTCAGTACGCATGCTCCGGCAAACACGCATCCAGTGTTTGTTGCGGCGGCGGCGGAAGCGTTCCGTTCGCTCGGCGCTCGCGAAATCCGCATCGCCGAAGGTCCCGGACACCGTCGCGCGACGTTGGATATGGCCTTCGATGCGGGTTTCTTCTCCGCCATCCCCAACTTCGAGAAGAGCTTTACCGATTTGAATCTCGACGAAGTGACCCGCGTTCCCATCGCGAATCCGTTTTCGTCTCTGTCCCACTTGTATCTGCCGAATACCGTGTTGGGATGCGACCTGCTCGTATCGCTGCCGAAGATGAAGACCCATCATTGGGCGGGCGCAACCTTGAGTATGAAAAATCTCTTCGGTGTTGTGCCGGGCGCGGTGTACGGATGGCCGAAAAACGTCCTGCATTGGGGCGGAATCGACGAATGCATTGCAGACCTGCACGGGCTGTTCCCCAGGCAATTCTGCCTGGTGGATGGCATCGAAGGCATGGAAGGGAACGGGCCGATTCTCGGAACCCGCAACGCACCCGGCTTAATCGTCGCCGGATCGCACCCGCCGAGTGTCGACGCAACGTGCTGCCGCATCATGCAGATTGATCCGGATCAAATCGGTTATCTTCGTTTAGCGGGACGCCGCTCGGGTTGGAGCACTGAGTCCGCGGAGCAGACCGGAGAAAGCATACGCGCTGTAACAACTCCGTTCGCGCTGATACCCGCCTTCGAACACCTGCGGCTCCGCCTGAACTCCGGGGTTGCGGCACTGGCGATACCGCGAACACTTCCAAGCTAGACCCGCCGTTTGCCAGCGGCGCAGGCTTGGATGCTACCGACAAGAGTCGGCACAACTCGCATCTTGATGGTCCTGTGACCACCTCCTTGCCGGAATTGGTATCGGCCAGGCCGAGACGCTTCACCCCGACTTTTCCGTTCTCAGCCAGGATCTTCGCGCACAGGGCGCTTGGAGCCCGTTGGCCGCGGCCTTAGACTCAACCGCCGAGACGAGAGAGACTTCGCCTTATCCGATTCTTCCGTCCAGGCAAGTACTTCGCGGCGGCAGGCGGCTCGAATTCCTTCCAAAATTCCGGAACGGTCCGCTGCGTTTCAAATCGGGATCGGGAATAAGTCAGAACGGCAGCAGAGCTGCAGGTGCGGCCATATTTTTCAACAGCTTACGTGCTTAGAAACTGCGGCACGGCAAATGCTTTCTAAAAGGCATGACGCTTTCGATCATCCTCCTCGCCGCCCAAGTGCTCGTGACGATTTTTGCCCTGCTTCGTGAATCCGGTGAAGATGCCCGCTTTGAAGGCGACAAGCTGATGTACCGCAGCTAGATTCGCTCGCGCCCGGCGGCAATCACCCGACTTATGGAACGCGACGCTCGACCGGGATCACCGCGAAGTCGGCTTCGCATCCGCCGGCTTCGAGAGCGCGCAGCTCGATCTCATGAGATCCGGGAGCGACTTTGGACAGATCCACCAGCCCCGTCCAACCCTTATATTTGTCCGGCGATTGTGGATATAGGCTATCTACATCTGGCCGCGGCTCATCCGGTGTGATCGACTGCGCCAGGTGGCGATCTAGATAAATCGCCACGCGGCGAATCGGCCGATCGGCCAGCACCCAACCTGTTACAGGAGTTGAAGTGGAGAGCTTTTCGCCGGGTTTGGGTTGATCGACATCCCCAAGCAGCAAGCCGTGACATGCGGGACTATGCTTTACCAGGCGCATGGTCCAGCCGTCGGGAAAGATCGGTACGTTGATCATCGTGCCTGGGGGCGCTGCCCCGAATTGCGCGGCGTAGGTTGCGAAATGGTGGTCGGTATAAGCTGGATATCTCCAGTCCGTCGCGATGCCGGCGCTCGTCATCAATAGTCCAGCAACTCCTGCAAAACGAAAAAGGCTGTTGCTGCTGAGCGTCGCGCACCAGGCGAGCGCCCAAACGAAGGCGATCATCGGAAAGAACCAGTAGCGTATGCCCGAGGCGTCTCTCAGAACCTGCCATTGAGGAACCGTCATGCTGACCATGGGGCTTTTCAAGGACGCAGCGAAAACCAGTGCGCAGAACACGATCAGAAGCTTCCACTCAAGGCGTGCTTTAAAAAAGCAGTAGACGATGACGACGCTTCCGAGCAGCGCGATAAAAGCCAGCACAGCCGGACTTCTATTCACTTGCACGCCGCTTTGACCCAGCATCGCGCCCAGATACACCTGGCCTGCGAGAAGCTGTATGGCAAGTTTGGGTGTGGCGCCAAGGATCGCGTGCGAGCGCGTCGCTTCCGCCGAGGTAAGCAGCGCCGACAGTTGGATAACAGCCGCAACCGCCACTGCGCCCGCGACTATCAATCGCCATGTCTCGCGCCGCTGCCACCAGAAGATCAAGGCAATCGGCAACAGGATGACACCAAATGGCCCACTGAAGCCGCTGAGCAGGATGACGGCGATGTCGAGCACGCGCCATCTCTTCTTGAGAGGCGAGCAGGCCAGTACCAGAATGCATGCAAGCAAGGCCAGATGCCATTGGCCTTCTTCGGGCGCCGCGTCTAACTCCCGTGTGTTCGGCAATCCCAGATAGAGCATCGCCATAAGTGCGCGCGCGAAAAGGGGGGCCCAGTTTCGGCAGCGTGCCGATAATAGTAAGTTGACCGGTAGAACCTGAACGGTAATTCCAATTAGATTCATCACCAACGGAGCAAAGCGAAAAGGCGCGAGCAGAGCAATGGAAGCTGCTAAGCGTGGCAGCGTTTGAAAGTAGCCATTTCGTGAATGGAAAAGCGCCGAAAGCCATCCGGTCATATAGGCTTCCGGAAACCAGATTGAGCCGTCTTCCGCAAAAAATTGCGGATTGAAAAGCGCGTCCGGCCGGTGAGACACTACCAAAGCTGCGCAGACGAAAAACGCCAATAGCTGCAGCGCCGGGCCAATGCCGGTATTTTCTGCGTTATTGCAATTCTCGCTGGCGAGGGAGAGGCGGGAGAAAACGGTATGTAAGTGATCGCGCCGCGTTGCTAACTCCTGCACGTCTACTTTCCGTACAAGAACACGCAAGCTTCGTGGCGGCTCTCGCCGCCGTCGTTTACCGTGTACGCTTTATAGCTGCGATGACTCCCCCACAGTGACCCGGCGGCGTGCTCGCCGTCCTTGCGCAGTGCATAGAACTCGATGTCCAGCTTATCTAACTTACTCCGGTCGTCGTTATAGTTCCGCGATACGCGTTTAAGAGCTTCCATTACTGCTTCACTGGGCGTCATTCCGCGGCGCATGGCTTCGACGATCGTATGGCCGCCGGCAACACGGATGTTCTCCTCGCCGACCCCGGTGGATCCCGCGCCGCCTACGTCCTGGTCCACGTACAAACCCGCACCGATGATGGGAGAATCGCCCACTCGCCCGGCGATCTTCCAAGCCAATCCGCTAGTGGTCGTGACTCCGGACAACTCGCCCTTGTCGTTGAGCGCGAGACAATTAATCGTCCCATAGGTTGGATGCAGCGCCATCTCCCACGCCCAGGCGAGCGTCTGGTCGTCTACGGCGGGGAATGCAAGCTTCAATCGCTCGAGCGGAGTTCTCAGATCCGCCGATAAATTCTGGTCCATCGAGATCCAGTTATTGAAGGCCTTGGGTGACCGCAAGGATTCCTTCCAGACCAGCCACGCGGTCCGCGATTTCTCGGTCAGCAGGTCTTCCTTTTGATAGCCGTATTTCTCCGCAAACTTAAGCGCGCCATCGCCGACCAGCATCACATGCGTGGTGTGGTCCATGACCAGCTTGGCGATCTTGGAAGGCGTTTTGATGCCTTGAATGGCGGCAACCGATCCGCATCGGCGCGTTGGTCCGTGCATGACACTGGCATCGAGTTCCACCACGCCGTCTTCGTTCGGAAGGCCGCCGTATCCCACAGAAGTGTCGTTGGGATCAAGTTCGACAATATTCACTCCGGCGATGACGGCGTCGAGAGTGTCCGCTCCGCTCCTGATCATCTCCATCGCCTTCGCGCACGCGGCCAATCCGTTCGCGCTTGAAATGACGACCGGTTTCTGGCCGCCGCTGCTTTGCCGCCCGGCGGCCGAGCCCATACTCGCAGCCAGGGCTGCCGACCGCGCTATCCATTCCCGGCGATTCACCATGCTTTGAGTTTGTATCACAGGTATCGCGACCACGGCCACATGCGCAACGGTGACAGCGACGTTACAATACGGATTCCATGACCGAGCGAGTCTCGCCCGCCCGCGGCATTCACGGCGTCGTCAACGTACCCGGCGACAAATCGATTTCTCATCGCTACGCCATGCTGGCTGCTATCGCCGAGGGTGACTCGCAGATCTATAACTATTCGAGCGGCGCCGATTGTCAATCCACTCTCTCCTGCATGCAGGCCCTGGGCGTCGCGGCGGAGTTTTCAGAGCAGGAGGGACGGCGGGTTCTCACCATTCACGGCCGCGGTCTACACAGTCTTCGCGCGGCGGAGCGGCCGCTCGACGCCGGCAACTCCGGGTCCACCATTCGCATGCTGTCCGGAATTCTTGCAGCACAACCGTTTACGACCGGGATCACCGGCGATGAGTCTCTCGTCAAACGTCCTATGCGCCGCATCATTGCTCCTCTTTCGCAAATGGGCGCTCGTATCGATGCCGCGGATGGGCAGTTTCCGCCGCTTACCATTCACGGTTCGCCGCTGCATGGAATCGATTACGAACTGCCGGTTTCGAGCGCGCAAGTCAAGAGTTGCATCCTGCTGGCCGGCCTGTATGCCGAGGGCGAAACCGTCGTGCGCGAGCCTGTCACGACGCGCGATCACACCGAACTGGCGCTACGCGAGCTGGGAGCCGGGATTGTGCTGGAACCGCGCGTGGCGCGAATTCGCGGCGGTGCTCCGCTGGCCGGCAAGCCGCTGGTCGTGCCGGGCGATCTCTCTTCTGCCGCCTTCTTCATCGTCGCCGCACTGCTGCTGCAGGATGCCGACCTCACGATCGCAAACGTCGGCCTGAATCCAACACGCACCGCTCTGCTCGATGTGCTGCGCGGCATGGGCGCATCCATCAAACTTCTTCACATCGAACAGATCAACGGAGAATTGATCGGCACGCTGCAGGTAAAGAGCTCCCGCATCCGCGGCGGCAGTATCGAAGGAGCGACCACGGCCGCGCTCATCGATGAGATCCCTATACTGGCTGTACTGGGAGCGGTATCCGAACGCGGGTTGACGGTGAGAGATGCCGCCGAGCTGCGTGTGAAAGAAACCGACCGGATCGAAACGGTGTCTCAAAATCTGCGGCGCATGTGCATCGACGTCGAGGCTTCCGAAGATGGACTGGTCATTCCGGGTAAACAAAGATTTCGAGCGGCAGAGATTCATGCCTGCGGCGACCATCGCATCGCCATGGCTTTCTCCGTTGCGGCGCTTACCGCCGATGAGCCCTCGACTATCCAAGACGCCGGCGCTGCTTCCGTCTCGTTCCCCGAGTTCTACGCTACGCTTCGCCAACTTACTCAATAGCCGCCTGCCATGGATGACTCCCTCGATTCCGATCTGACTTATGAAACCCTGGTTCACGATCTCAATAACGTCTTCGAAACCATCACCGAGGCGGCGGAACTGCTGAGCAGCGACCGGCGCTGGAAATCGCTTTCCGCTACTCTATGCCGAAGCGTGACTCGCGGCAGGCGGCTGCTCGGCGCAATTCCGGACAGCAAGCCTAATCTGGCCGCTATTGTCGAAGATGCGATTCAATCGGTTACCGACTATTGCACGGCGACTCGCAAACCCCGCATCCGATTCGTTCGTCAGATTCCAGCCGACATTCGCCTGCCGGGGTCTGCAAAAGATTGGGAGCGCGTGTTCGCGAATCTCTTTCTCAATACAGCGCAGATCATGCAAAAGCCGGGGCGAATCGACATCGCCGCCCAGCAGGGCGAGCATGCGCTCGAGATAACCGTCTCCGATAATGGGCCGGGCATTCCGGCGGATATCTTACCCCGCATGTTCCGGCCGCATGTTTCCACCAAAGCGAATAATGCCGGCCGCAGCGGTCTCGGCTTGCACATCGTGGCTTCCATCGTGAAGAAATATGCGGGAAATGTGATGGCTGCAAATCGCGAACGCGCCAACGGAGCGATCTTCACTATCTCACTGCCAGCAATTTGACGGACCGCCTACCAGGATGAAATATCTCTGCATACATTGCCATTTTTATCAGCCGCCGCGCGAAAATCCGTGGCTGGAACAGATTGAACTTCAAGACTCGGCGTATCCGTATCACGATTGGAACGAGCGCGTGTCGGCCGAGTGCTACGGCCCGAATCTGGTGGCGCGCATTCTTGACGATCAGCAGCGCATCACGCGCATCCTAAACAACTATTCGAAAATCAGCTTCGATTTCGGTCCGACGCTGCTGTCGTGGGCGTGCGAGCATGCTCCGGAGATTTACCGGGGCATCATAGAAGCTGACAAGCAAAGCGCCGCGCGATTCGGCGGCCACGGTTCGGCCATCGCTCAAGCTTACAACCACATCATCATGCCGCTGGCCAACAGCCGCGACAAGAAAACGCAGATCCGTTGGGGATTTGAAGACTTTATTTTCCGCTTCGGCCGCTTGCCCGAAGGCATGTGGCTTCCGGAAACGGCGGTGGATCTCGAATCTCTCGATTTGATGGCCCAAGCAGGTCTGACGTTCGCCATTCTTGCTCCTCATCAAGCCAAGCGGTTCCGTCCGCTCGAGGGTGGCGCGTGGCAGGATGTAACGGGCTCGAAGATCGATCCTAGCCGCCCGTACCTGTTGAAAACGCCGGGCGGAAACTCGATCAACCTGTTCTTTTACGACGGCCCCATTTCGCAGGCGGTGGCTTTCGAAAAGCTGCTGGACAACGGCGAGAAGTTCGCGCAGCGTTTAATGGGTGCTTTTTCCGATGCGCGCACCTGGCAGCAGATGAGCCACATCGCCACCGATGGCGAAACATACGGACACCATCACAAGCACGGCGAGATGGCGCTATGCTACGCGCTGGATTACATTGAATCGAAAAAGCTGGCGAAAATTACTAATTACGGACAGTTTCTCGAAACAAACCCACCTACTCACGAGGTAGAAATTTTTGAAAACACGTCCTGGAGTTGCATGCATGGCGTCGAGCGCTGGCGCAGCAATTGCGGCTGTAATTCGGGCAACGCCGGGCGGCTCGGCTGGAATCAGGAATGGCGCAAACCGCTGCGGGAGGCGCTGGATTGGCTGCGCGACAGAGTCGGCGCCAGCTTCGAAGAACTGGGTTCCCAATATCTAAAGGATCCCTGGGCCGCGCGCGACGGTTACATCGGCGTGATGTTGAACCGCTCGCCGGAGGTCCGTGAGCGCTTTGGGGAAACGCATTTCCGGCGGGAGTTATCCGATGCAGAGCAGGTGAAAGTCTGGAAGGTGCTCGAGTTACAGCGCCACGCCATGCTGATGTACACGAGTTGCGGATGGTTCTTCGACGAGCTTTCCGGGATCGAGACCGTCAAGGTCATCGAATACGCCGGCCGCGTGGTTCAACTTGCCGAGCAGTTATTCGGCGATTCTGTCGAACGCGAATTCCTGGACCGGCTGGCGGCTGCTACGAGCAACCTGTCCGAATATGGGGACGGCGCGAAGATTTATCGGAAGTACGTCCAGCCTCTGATGGTGGATCTCGAAAAGGTGGGAGCACACTATTCCATCAGCTCGCTATTCGCGCCCTATGGGGAACGGACCGATATATTCTCCTACACGGTGAAGCGGCTTGATTATCACGCGCGCGACGCGGGGCGCATGCGCATGGCTATCGGGCAGGCGCGTTTCACTTCGAAGGTGACGCAGGAATGCGAGGATCTCACGTTCTGGGTAGTTCATTTCGGCGATCATAATGTGGCGGGCGGTGTACGCAAAACGGAAGGCGCCGAGGGCTACGAGGAAATGCTCGCCGCGATCAGCGATTCCTTCTCGCGCGTGGACATTCCGGAAGTTGTCCGCCTTCTGGACCGGCGCTTCGGCGAGAAGACCTATTCGCTGCGCTCCCTCTTTCGGGATGAGCAGCGCAGGATTGTGCGGATCATCCTCAGTTCCACAGTGGCGGAAGCGGAAGCCGCTTATCTGCAGCTTTATGAGCACCACGCGGCGCTTATGCGCTTCATCAACAGCTTGGGAACTCCGATGCCGCGCGAATTCGCCACCGCCATCGAATATGCGCTGAACAGCCTGCTGCGGCGCGCATGCGCCAGCGATGAACTGGATGGCGAACGTATTCGCAATTTGCTCCGCGAGGCGCAGGCAGGCAACATCATGCTCGACAAAACAACTTTGGAGTTTACGCTCCGCCGGAAGATTGAATCCCTGGCTGCGCATTTTGCAAGCAACCCGTTCGAAACCGACAAGCTCGAGAATCTGAATGCTGCGCTTCGCATTGTAAAGCAAATGCCCTTTGCGGTGAACCTGTGGTCCGCCCAGAATCGCGTCTACGCTACGAAGAACGAGTGTTTCGAATTTACCCGCAACAAAGCCAAAGGAGGCAATCCCAAAGCGCAGACGTGGCTGGAGAGCTTTTCGGAATTGTGCGAGCTGCTCATGATTCGGGTAGAGTGAGCATACTTGCTACTGCGCAACTTCCGACGGGCGCGAGCGCAGTTGATCGAAGTTTCCCAGCTAAGCCGGGGTCAGCCGTTGGTCACGATCCGGCTGATGTCGTTGTAAATGACAAAGACAACGATCATCATCAGGAACACGAACCCGAGTTTGAGAACCGTCTCCTTCACCTGCAAGCTGACTTCCCGCTGCAACAGCATCTCGATGATGAGCAGCAGCAGCGTGCCGCCGTCCAGAATCGGGATGGGCAGCAGATTGAAGATCGCCAGATTCAGGCTGACGACCGACATCAGCAGCAGAAAGCTCAGAGGCCCTTGCTGCGCAGCTTCGCTGGATAGCTGCGCAATGCCGATCGGCCCTGCCAGCGCTTTCGGCGATACGCGCCGTTCCACGATGCTTCCTAAGACCCGGAAGATCATCGTTGCATTTTGCGAGTTGAACTTGAGCGACTCGGCCAGCGCTGGACCGATCGAAAGCCTGACGATCTGCACGCGGTAACTGAACTCGATGCCGATGTGCCACGGCAGCTTGCTGTCGTGAGTCGCTGTCGGGGTTACCGAGATGGTCTGCACCCGGCTATCCCGCATGAGCTTGATGCTCACCGGCTTGCCGGCCGATTGAACCACGGCTTGCCGGAGGACTACTGGCGACACCACTGGCTGTTCATTCACGCTGAGGAGGAGATCGCCAGGGCGCAAGCCTGCCGCTTCTGCGGGCGAGTTCTTCAAGACTTGCCCGATCTGAACGTCCTCCTCGCCATTCCAGCCCGCCACCCCGATTCCTTCTTTAGGGTCCATCTTGGGAGTGACGGAGTAGCTGAGCCTCCGGCCGTGGCGATCGACAATTACTGGGAGCGCGCGGTTTGCATTGAGCGATTCGAGCGTCATCACGTCCTGCCAGTTCGGGTCGCGCTGATTTCCGATCTGGATGAGTTTGTCGCCGGCTTGCAAGCCTGCCTGGGCCGCGGGCGAACCGGGTGCGATGCTCGTAATCACCGGGTCGGCTGTTTCCACTTCTTTCGGGAACGCGTACATGTAGAGACCGGCGACAATCGCAATTGCCAGGATCACGTTCATTAGCGGCCCCGCGATGATTACAATGGCGCGCTGCCAGCGTGCCTTGGCGTAGAACGCGCGCGGGTCCACCGCCTCGGCGTCCGCGGCGCCGTCCTGGCGATCGAGCTCCGCGGCTTGCAGCACCACGGATTGTCCCGGCTGCTCGCCTAACATTCGCACATAGCCGCCGAAGGGAATGGCGGAAACCCGAAAGTCCGTCTCGCCCCGCTTGAACCCGAACAGCCGCGGTCCAAACCCGATACTGAAGGTCTCCACTTTGACGCCTACCGCGAGAGCTGCCCAGAAGTGTCCCAGCTCATGAACAAGAATCATGATTCCGAGCAGAATCACTACCCAGAAAACCGGCTGTAAAAAACCCACGCTCTAATTGCCCTTTCCTTGGCCCTCGCCGGGACCCTATTCATTCGACGCGCTCAGTGGCGCTTGGCTTCGGAAACTGCGGTCTGCGCCAAGCTGACGATTGGCCTCCTCCCGTTTGCCGAACGGGGCTCGGCGAGCACCTGTCTTGCGACCTCTCTGGATGCCTGGTCGATCGAGACGACTTCCTCTATTGTCGCCGGTTCTCGCAGCGGCTGCCGCGCCAGCGTCTCTTCCACTGTTTCGGCGATCGCCGGGAACGGTATACGTCCCTCGAGAAACGCCTCCACCGCGACTTCATCTGCCGCATTCAAGGTACATGTGGCCGAACCACCCTGCTCCTGCGCCTCATACGCCAGCTTCAACAGGCGGAACTTTTCGAAATCCGGGGCGGAGAAGTGCCAAGTTCTGGGCTGCGTCCAATCCAGCCGCGGAACAGGCGCACGCTCCCGATCCGGATACGTCATGGCGTATTGAATCGGCATCCGCATGTCCGTTGCGGAGATTTGGGCCATTACGCTGCCGTCGTTGTATTCCACCATGGCGTGGATCGAAGACTGAGGATGCACGACCACTTCGACTTCGGCAGGCGCCAGGCCGAACAGCCAGCACGCCTCGATCACTTCGAAACCCTTATTCATCAAAGTAGCGGAATCGATCGTGATCCTCCGGCCCATTTTCCAGGTCGGGTGGTTCAAGGCTTCCTCCGGCGTGACGTGCCGGAGCGCGTCCCGAGGAGTGTCGCGAAACGGGCCTCCGGAAGCGGTAAGCAGCAGGCGTGTCACTTCGGAGCGCCGTCCAGCACGAAAGCACTGATGCGCGCCGTTGTGTTCGCTATCTACCGGAATCAACTCTGCTCCGGATTCCCGTACCGCTTCCATGACCAACCGGCCGCTTGCCACCAGCACCTCTTTATTGGCTAAACCGACACGCTTCTTGTGCCGGATCGCGGCGTAGGTCGCCTGAAGACCCGCCACACCCACGATGGCCGACATCACAAATCCTACCTGCGGCGCCGTTGCGGCGCTAATGCGGGACTCCGGCCCAGCGGCCAACTCGGGCCAATCGCGGCGCGACGTCAGGAGCCCAGACAAGCGGCCGTTTAACCTGTCTAAAATACTGGCATCGGCTACGACGACGACTTCTGGCCTGAATTCCAGAATTTGGGAGCAGAGGGTATCCAGATTTCTCCCGGCTACCAAAGCATATATCTGGAACCGATCTCCATGTTGCCGCACCACATCCAGCGTGTTAACGCCAATGGATCCCGTTGATCCTAAGATAGTTATCTGCATTTGTTGGTAGCTGGCGAGAAGCGGGCCGCGAGCCCCATCAGCATCATCTCAGAAAAAATTTGAATTTTCGTAGAGAAAGTACTTGCGTTCCGTAAATTCATATCCTAATATTGGAAGTAAGCCAGGGAGGCAACTCCCACCAAAGCGAGACTAACCTCATAGAAAGACCCCTGAAGCAACACCTCCCTGGCGCCCGCAAGGGCCCGTCTCGCAGCTTCAGAAATCAAGACGAACTTAAGTAACCGAACGTTCTAATTTTGCGACGGCGGCAGTCTCCGCGACGTCTCACTTAAACAACACACGCCAGGTGGCTACCACGAGCGCGTGTGTCACCATCGGCGCCCGAACGCTTCCAGTTTGCACATAGCCGATGCCGCAAGCAAGGCCTAAGACAGTGGCCACCACGGCCCGCCGCCAATCTGGAAATTGATGGAACCACAAGTGCGCGGCTCCAAAGATGGCCGCCGAAAGCACGACGGCAAGGGCCGGCGAGCGCCAGTGATCATACAGTGCCCGCTCGATCACGCCCCGGAAGAATAGCTCCTCAGCCAGCGCCACCACCCATAAGATGGCGAAGAAAGTGCCGGCAGCGATAGCGGCAACGCGCCACCAGGGGTCCTGCAAGGGCGCGAAGCGAAGAGCATGCAGCGCCGTCGCCACAAAGACGATGGGAACCAGGACCGCCAGATAGTAGATCAGTCCGGTTCTCCACTCCCTCGCGTCGGGCCAAAGGCTGAATGGACCAGGGTCCCACTCGCGCAGCACCAACAAGGCCATCACTCCAAGGCGTATCCACATCAGGTGTCCCAAGATGTCCACGCGCAGGTGGTCCCCGGGAGATTGATAAATGCGTCCGAACACGCGCTCGACGATGGGCGCGGCTGCGATCACGAGGAACCCGAAATCGTACGCCAACCGGCGCGGCGTATAGACGTACCAAAACGCAAAAACGCCGCACAGCACGGCCAGCAAATAAAATGCGTTGCGCTCAAAGGTCGCGGCCGGCAGGCTCACTATAAGATACGGCGCCAGCGCGCTAATCCACAGCAGGGCGCCTTGCGTTCTTCGCGAGCGGATGCGGGCGAACCAGGCTCGTGTTTCTTCGAACATCGCCGCCAGATAGAAGCTTGCTTCCACCAGAAAGGCCGGCAGCGCGGCGGTCATGATCCAATGGGATTGCGGATGCTGGTGCGACAGATAGAGCGCCGCAGCGAACAACGCCGTCCACAAGCACAGGAGCGCTATGAAATACGGACGCATTGTCCGAAACATCGCCCTAATCGTAGCATCGGGATTGCTATGTCCCGTCGGGACCTTGCGCGCCGCCGAGCCGCCTGCCGGCCTGCTCAAGAAAATCGCGCAGCGCGAGACCGCCAACGCCCAGGCTCGCGAAAATTATACCTACCGGCAGTCGGTCACCATTCAAGAATTCGACGATCAGGGCCGGATCACCGGCCAGTATCGCGAGGTTCGCGACATCACTTTCTCGCCCAGCCGCGTTCGCTATGAACAGGTAATCGAGCCGGCCAAAAGCACGCTGACGCGCATCAAGCTGACGCCGGAAGATTTCGCCGATCTGCGCAACGTCCAGCCTTTTCTGCTCACGGCCGATAACCTGGCGCTGTATGAAGGCCAGTACAAGGGCGAACAGACGATGGATGGCCAAGCATGCTTTGTCGTATACATCCGGCCCAAGCAGATTTTCCCCAAAGTTCGGTTTTTCGAAGGGACGTTGTGGGTCCGCGAATCCGATTTGGCTGTGGTGCGCAGCGAAGGCCAAGCCGTGCCGCAGATCGAGACCACAAAGGAGCAGAACTTATTCCCGCACTTCACCACCATGCGCCGCGAGATTGACGGTAAGTGGTGGTTTCCGGTCGAAACTTATGCCGACGACACGCTCTTCTTCCGCGATTGGCCGCAGCGCATCCGCGTCGAGATACGCTACATGAACTACAAGCGCTTCGGCGCGGAATCGACGATTACGTTCGGCGATGAGCCGCAGAAGCCATAAGTCTCGTTCTTACTTGGCCGGCGTAATATCGGTCACCGGCAGATCCCAATGCGCCAGTAAGATCTCGAAGCGCCGCTGTTCCTCGCGCTTGTAAGTCTGCTGGTTAGGCCAGAGTTGCTGGATGTAACGTTCTTCGTCCGGGTTCGCCGTGGTCGCAACGGTAGAGTTCTTGAATCGAATCGTGACGCGGTAATCCCAGCGCGCATCTTCAGTCATGTGGTTCGCCGGTGTTTCGATCTTCACCGACGCCATGCGCCCGCTCGCGACGGTTTTCTGGAGCAAAGGATAGTGGTTCTTCAGAAAGAGCTGCAGGAACTCCTGCTGATGGCCCCACTGCACTTTGTAGTAATACTCGACCGTGTATGGCTGGTCCGGCGCCGTTTGGGGCGGCGAGCCCTGGGCAAGCAACGCTCGCGCAGAAATAGCAAACAACAGCGCAAGCAGCGTGATCTTCATGCGTCCTCCAACTGGCGATGTGACTTGGATTGTAGCGGATGGACGAGTTACCAGGCCGCGTTCAGCGCTTCGAAATCATCCGGCGTGTCGACGTCCATCGCTGCTTCGGGGAGCGGAAAAACAGCGATTTCCGAGCGCCAGCCGCGCAGCAGGTGACGCGCGCCGGCTTCCGGCGGCAGCGCGGCCAACAACGCAAACATCTCGCGCTTAAACAACGCCGGCACTCCCTGCGTGCCGTTGTATTCTGCCGCCACCGCTCGTACACGCGTCTCCGCGAGCAGCCTCGCCATGGCGATCAGATGAACGCTTGTAACCAGCGGCTGGTCCGCCAACAAAATCGCAACCGCCTCCGCATCGCGGCCTTCGAGGCGCCTCATCCCCGCAGCGATCGACGAACCCATGCCGCTCTCCCAGGCCGCATTGCACGCAATCTCGACCGGTTTCCCCGCCAGCGCGGCGCTGACGGTTTCCGCTTCCGCGCCAACTACGACGATCACCGGATCGAATCCGGCCTCCCTCGCCTGTCGCAAGGAGTGCTCCACGAATGTTCGGCCGCAGTAGGGAAGCAGTTGCTTCAAACGGCCCATCCGCGTGGCTGCGCCAGCGGCCAATACAATCGCCGCCACGCGCGGCTGCCCGGCTGCGTTGGTCAAACTTTCTCGCTCTTGATCAGGTGCACTCTGCTCGAAGATGGCCGGCTTCCGGGCAGCACGGTCTGGGCTTCCAGTTTCGCCAGCTCACGCCTGGCGATCTGCGCCCAGGTACTGCGGCTGTCGAGCTTCAGGAACGCCCGCCAATGCCGCACCGCGCTCATCACATCGTGCATGCCTTGATAAAGCAGCGCGAGATTGTAGTGCACGTCCTCGTAGCCCGGATGCAGCCGTAACGCCGCCTGGTAATGCTCCAGTGCGTTGGAGGAATCGCCGCGCTCGTCGTACAAGTTGCCCAGGTTGAAATGCGCCAGCGCGTAATGCGGATCGATCTCCAGCGCTTTCTTATATTGCGCCTCGGCATCGGCCCACGCGTGGCCGTTGAAGAACACGGTTCCCAAGTTCACCAGCGCGCCGGCCGACTGGGGATCCAACTGGCTCGCGTTCGTATACGCTTCGATGATCTGCTCGTACGGCGCGCCCGTCTGCTCTAATTCCAGGCCGCGTTCGAACCATCGGTCGGCCTCGATCTTGTTCCGTAGCCGTTCTGCCATCCCTGCACCGCTCTTTTGCGAACCGGGCAAGTGAAGCAGCTTCTTAATCTCCTCTTCGGCGAAGTCGAACAGAAGCTGGCCCGAACCAGGCTCCAGCCGCTGCTTGCCGATTTGCACCCGCACCCGGCGTCCTTCTTTGTAAACCTGGACGTCTTCCCCCAGTTGCGGCGCATCCGCCATCCACCGCCGCAGGGCCTGCAGCGCTTGCTTGATGACCCGCGGGTGGGCGTTCTCGGACCGCAAACGCGCAATCTTCTTCAGCGCCAAGAGGTCGGAAAACCGGTACTGCGCCAGTTCCGGAATGAGCTGCTGCCGTTCCCAGCTCTTGAGCTGCCGAGGCTCAATCTTTAGCAGCCGACAGACTTCCTTGCGGGTGTAACACCCGCCGGTTTCGTGTTCGAAATTGGGCGCACCATGTTGCGAGCGGTCCCGCAGCATGGGTCGATCATAGCACTGATAAAATTCCGTCGAATCAGGGGAAAGCATCGTCAGGCTTCCACTATCCTCTTCTGAAGCAAGTAGTTGACAGGTCCCATCACCTATCTGATACTAAAATGGTCTTATATGAGAGCCAAGCACCGGCGCGGCCTGCAAACCAACCCTTTAGCCTTCCTGACCTTGGCTGATCTTCCCACCGGCCAGCGTTGCATCATCGACCGCCTGGAACTGCCGGAAGACTTGGCGCGGCGCCTGATGGAGCTTGGATTTCTGCCCGGCAACGAGGTGATACCCGGCAAGCGCGCGCCTGGCGGGGGACCCCGTGTCTTCCGTGTGGACGGCTCGGAGGTGGCGTTGCGCGACGACACCGCCGCCAAGCTGTATATCCGCCGCGATCCGGAATCGGACTTCGTCGTGCTCCCATGAGTAGCTGCCACGGAGCGACCCCGCGCGCTGGCCTCCTGCCGAATCCCTCGATTCTGCCGCCGAGCCCCGCCAGCGAACGTCCTATCATTGTCGCCATCGTCGGACCGCCGAATTCCGGCAAATCGACCCTGTTCAACCGCCTGACCGGTCTCCACCAGAAGGTCGCGAATTTCCCGGGAGTTACGGTCGAGCATCGCATGGGCAAGGCCCGCCTCAAGGACCAGCACGAAGTCTTTTTGGTCGACCTGCCTGGCGTGTATAGTCTGCATCCGCGCGCCGAAGACGAACAGGTCACTCACGACGTGCTCAAGGGTGAGCAGCCGGATTTTCCGAAGCCGGACGCAGTCATCCTGATTCTCGACGTGACCAACCTGGGCCGCAACCTGGTGCTTGCCGCGCCCATTCTCAGCCTGAGCTTGCCGACGCTCATTCTGCTGAACATGGCCGACGATTTGGCGGCCCGCGGAGGCAAAGTGGACGTCGCCGCGCTGGCGGCTGAGCTGGACTGTCCGGTGGCTCTGATCAGCGCCACCAAGGGAACGGGCATCGATCGCATTCAACAATTCCTGCTCGGGACCGCGGTGCGGCTGAATGCGCCGCCGGCCAAAATCGAGCTGCCCGTACTGCAGGACGTTCCGAAATGCCGCCAATGGGCCGCCAAGCTGGGTGTCCGCGCCTCTTACAAAGCGCCCGCGCCGCCGCTGTGGACGCGCCGTTTGGATGCAGTCTTCCTGAATCCCGTAGCCGGGCCGCTCATCTTTGCGGCAATTGTGGTCGGGGTCTTCCAAAGCATCTTTTCCTGGGCCCAGCCGTTGATGAACGGCCTGCAGCAGGCGGTTCTCGAATCCGGCCATTGGATGACGCGCATTTTGCCCGATTCGCCGTGGCGCTCCCTGTTGATCGATGGCATTTGGAGCGGCGTCGGCGCGGTCGTCGTGTTCCTGCCGCAGATCCTGTTGCTGTTCTTATTCATCGGCATCCTCGAAGACTCCGGTTATCTGGCGCGCGCTGCATTAATCGCGGACCGCACCATGGCGAAATTCGGCCTGCAAGGCAAATCGTTCATCCCGCTCCTCTCTGCTTACGCGTGCGCCGTTCCCGCGGTCATGGCGACGCGCGTTATCGAAAACAAACGTGACCGCACCGCGACCATCATGATTGCGCCCTTGATGACCTGCTCGGCGCGGTTGCCTGTCTACACGCTCCTGATTGCCGCCTTCATACCCAACATTCACATCCTGGGCAACTTCCTGTCTTTGCCCGCCGCCACCATGCTGTCTCTCTACGTTCTCGGCTTCCTCGCTGCAGTGTTTACGGCGCGGCTGCTGAAATCGAGCGTGTTGAAAAGCCGTGGCTCGTCTTTCATCCTCGAGATGCCACCCTACCGCTGGCCGACTCTGCAGTCTTTGAGCCTGCGTCTCATCGACCGTGCCAAAGTGTTCCTGCGTCGCGCCGGCACCGTCATTCTGGGGGTGGCGATCGTGCTTTGGATTGTGGCGCATCTTCCTTTGCACGATGGCAAGGCGCCTACCCTCGATCACAGCTACGCGGGCATGATCGGCAAGGCCATCGAACCGGCTATCAAGCCGCTCGGCTTCAATTGGAAGATCGGAATCGGGTTGATCACGTCCCTCGCGGCGCGCGAAGTAATTGTCGGAACCCTCGGCACCATTTACGGCATCGAAGGAGACGAGCAGTCGAAAGGCCTGCAAGCGGCCGTGCACCAGGATCTCAGTGCGGCCGGGGCAGTAGCGCTTCTCATCTTCTTCGCGTTCGCCATGCAGTGCTTTTCGACGCTCGCCGTTGTGAGACGCGAGACGGGCGGCTGGAAATGGCCTGTTTTCCAGTTCTCCTATATGCTTGCGCTAGCATACTGTGGTTCGTGGTTGGCGTTCCATATCGCGAACTACTTTCTCAGGTGAGCAGAGCGAACTATTTGCGCGAGTGATCTATTGAATTGCGTGAGCGCCGCCTAGCGCGCTTCACATAACCGGACCTATCCGAATGAGCGATCTTCTCGATGTGACAATTCTCGGCTCGGGCTGCGCCGGCAGCACCGCGGCTATCTACACAGCCCGAGCCAATCTGCAGCCGTTGATTCTCGAAGGCCATGAGCCGGGCGGCCAGCTCTCCATAACCACCGAGGTGGAAAACTTCCCCGGCTTCCCGGAAGGCATCCAGGGGCCTGCGCTGGTCGCGAGCATGAAACAGCAGGCGGAACGCTTCGGCGCAACTTACAAGGCCGGGCGCGTGGTGCAGGCAGACCTGTCGCAGCGCCCGTTTACGCTGGAACTCGAACACGGCGAGACGGTGCGGACGCGGACGCTGATTATTGCCACCGGGGCGTCGGCGCGCTGGCTCAATCTTCCCAATGAGCAGATGTTGATTGGCCGCGGCGTCAGTTCCTGCGCGACCTGCGACGGCTTTTTCTTTCGCGGCAAGAAGATCATGGTGGTCGGCGGCGGCGATTCGGCGATGGAAGAAGCGAACTTCCTGAGCCGCTTCGGATCGGAGGTGGCGGTCGTTCACCGAACCGAAAACTTTCGGGCCTCGAAGATCATGCTCGACCGCGCCAAGAATAATCCCAAGGTCCAGTTCCTCACCCACACCGTGGTCGAAGATATTTACGACGTAGCCAAAGGCGAAGTAACCGGCGTCAAGCTGCGCAATATCAAGACCCACGAGACTTACGATCGCGAAGTATCCGGTTTCTTTGTCGCCATCGGCCATATTCCGAATACGAAGCCCTTCGCCAGCCAACTCGACTTAGACGCCGACGGCTACATCGTTTCGCATGGCGGCGCACGCACGAACATTACCGGCGTGTTCCATGCCGGCGACGTGCAGGACCGGACCTATCGGCAGGCAATTACCGCCTCGGGAGCGGGCTGCATGGCCGCGATCGAGGTGGAGAGGTTTCTGGAGGCGGAAGGGCACTGAGGGGCTCGAGATTATGCTAGTTTCGAACCATGATCGATGTGAAGGAGGCAGTGCAAACGGCACGCAATTATGCGCGCGATGTCTTCGGGGATATCGATGCGACAGTCGAGGAGATCGAGCGAGAGTCGTACAAAAAGCGGGACGTTTGGAAAATTACCTTAGGCTTCCCGTCCAAAAGCTATTATGCTAATCGCTCTGGGCTGCTGGACGCATTAAACCGAGCTGACCTGCGCTTTCCGATTAAAGATTACAAATCATTCTTGATCGATGTTCAAACTGGTGAGACTCTGGCAATGAAGATTCGAGAACTCACCGCCTGATGAAAAGCGCTCTGCTCCCCGAAGCCGCTGGCAAGCGCAACGTGCTGGTCGATTCGAACCTGCTCGTGCTCCTGATTGTAGGATCTGTGAATCCCAGACGCATTGCGCAGTTCAAGCGCACTTCTAAGTACACCGCGCCGGATTATTTCCTGCTCGCGGATGTAATCAACGAGTTTGCCGCAATCTACACTGTCGCGCATGTGATGAGCGAAGTCAGCAACCTGGCTGATTTGGACGCCAAAGAGAGGCAAACGGCTCGCGAAATTCTGAAGCAGCTCATCCATCATGTGACCGAGCCCGAGCTTCGAAGTTCGGTCGCTTCAGAACATCGCTTCTACCCGCATCTCGGCTTGACCGATGCCGCAATTGCATCGGTTGCGCAGGAACACGACTGTTTGGTGCTTACGGACGATCTGCCGTTATATCTCCGGCTCTACGCATCGAACGTTTCCGCGATCAACTATACATATCTACGAGTTCGCTTCGGAATCGTCTAAGCCGACGGAGACGCCACCCTCACAACCCCGCCTCCCGCAACCGGTCCGTCGACCCTCGGACCGTCCTTCGCTCCGCACGACGAAGGCCTGCCGCATGTTGTCTTGCGAGCGCGTGAACGCGCTCGAATCCAAACCCGGCTTGACGTTAGACGTCAAACGTAATATGATGGCCATTTGATTAAGTCGTACGCGGACCGTGATACCGAAAGGCTCGCGGCCGGTATCCGGGTTAAGAGATTTGAGGCTATCGCACAAGCCGCTCGCTATAAATTGACGATTCTTCGAGCAGCCACAACGCTCCAGGATCTCAACACGCCTCCAGGGAACCGCCTTGAGGCTCTATCTGACAACCGCAAGGGGCAGTACAGTATTCGAATCAACGATCAGTACCGGATTTGTTTCACATGGAAGGAGTCCCATGCTTATGACGTCGAAATCGTCGATTATCACTAATGGGAAAGCGGGCGAACTGCTTCCGCTGATCACACCGGGCGAGATCCTGCTGCACGAGTTTTTGGAGCCGCTGGATCTGACCGCCAATGCGCTCGCGCTTGAGCTTCGGGTACCGGCTAACCGGATTCACGGCATCGCGAAGGGCCATCGCGCCATTACGGCCGACACGGCGCTACGGTTGTCTCAATACTTTGGCAACAGCCCGGAGTTTTGGCTGAATCTCCAGCAGAATTATGAATTGGAACGCGCGAAACGCGAGAAGTTTGTCGAGATTCAAAGGACTGTCCCGCGGCGCCCCCCCACGGCAGAACGCCAAACCGCCCCCAGAAGCAGGAGCAAGCGTCGATAACAAGGACGATCTTGCCGACCATGGCCACCCTCACAACGCCGCGTCCCGCAACCGATCCGTCGACCCTCGCACCGTCCTTCGCTCCGCCCGCCGAAGGCCCGCCGCATGTTCTCTTGCTAGCGCGTGCATATAAGAGTGGTAATCGACCATATCTTGCGGCTGTGTCGCGTACGGAAACCGTTTCTGCCCAATCTTCGAGTCATGTGCCGCGAGCCGTCGCAATCGATTCGCCGAAGGCGGCAGGCAGCGCCTGCTGACTAAGTCCGCAATCCACCGCGCCTGGGCCTCGAAGAGACGGAAATAGGGTCCCGCTACCGAGATCTGCCCGGCAAAATACAGGCCCGCCGCCTCGGGCGGTAACACGCGCAAGTAGCGGTCCGCGAAGCCACAGGTCGTTCTGAGTAACTCGGCGGGAAAAAACGGGTAGCTGGTCATATAACCAGTCGCCAGAACCAACGTGTCGCATTCTGCGCGCGTGCCGTCTTCGAAAACGACCAAATCTTTTTCGACGCGCGCGATCCCCGGCCTGACGAGAACCTTGTCTTCCTCCAGTAACGGTGACAAGCGATCGCTGATGATCGCCGGCCGGTCGAACACCGCGGCGTCGCGCTCCAGTAGTGCCCGCACTTTGGTGGACGTAGGCCGGTTTCTCAGCGTCATGCGCCGCATCCGCTTCCGAATGGGAAAAGGAATTCGATAGAGCCACGGGCGCGGAGGCGCATCGCCCGGTTTCCCGTCGTAATATCTAGGCAAAAGAATGCCGCCGCCGCGAGTCGACAGAGTGACGCTGCGAGCCACCCCGGCTGCATCCGCCGCGATATCGACGCCCGAGGCTCCGAATCCGACCACAATCACGTTCTTCCCGGCGAACACTTCCGGCGTCCGGTAATCGCATGCATGGAGCACCGCCGCCGCCGTCTCAAGCCCTGGAATGTCCGGCCACTTAGGCGTAGAGTGTCGTCCGTTTGCGACGACCACGCTCGCGTACTCGCGCTGGAGGCGTTCCCCACTACGTTGCTCCGCCTCTACCCGAAACCCTCCCTGCTCAGCCGGCTCTACTTTAGTCACGCGCGTCCAGGTCGTGATCGATTCTTGTAGCTTCGCGTGCGTAAGAAACGCAGTGAGATACTCCAGCACCTGTGCGTGCTTTAAATAATCGTTAGGTGCTCCGGGAATCTCGTACCCGAACCATTCCATGTTGCAGCGCGCGGTGTTGGTGATGAGCGAAGCGTACACGGAAGAACCGCTGTCGTTGCCGTAGCGCCAAAGTCCGCCGGGTTGCGAGCCGGCTTCCAAACAGTCAAAGGCCACGCCCGCACGGGACAGCGCTGCGGCCGCAGCGATGCCCGACGCACCTGCGCCGATAATGCAGACGGCGCGCGTATTTAGCATGATCTCCCTAACCCCGAAAGAAAGTCGCCCTAGGTTTACACAATTCTCGCGCAACGCACCCCGGGCCGGCATCGGCCGGCAGTTCCGATTCGCCGGTTTCCTCCCCTCTGGGCCCCGGTCACAATTTTCCGCACATTGCCATAACTTTTCGCAAGGCTCGCAAGCTCAGTAGTTTACCGCGAGTTTTATCCGCCGCGCAGGGGCTCTTCCCGTGCTGGCCGCCCGCGCTTGCGTGATTGACTGAAATCGCCCGTAGGACTACGGCGATTCTCGACGCGAGGCAACATGGTAAAAATCCGCCAGCTGCTACCCTTTCTTTTCATTTGTTCAACCCTTTTTGTAACTAGCGCGTTTGCGCAGACCACTCTTACTGAGATACGTGACACGGTAACTAACTCCGACGGCACTCCGTTCAACGGAACGGTTGTAATCACGTGGAACGGCTATGCCAATCCGGGCACGGTGTCACCGCTGAGTACCTCTGCGAACATCTATAATGGCGCGCTATCCGTTCTTCTGGTTCCAACGACCACCGCTTCGGCCGGTGCCTACTACCAGGCCGTTTATAACAGCAGTGACGGCACTGTCACCTGGAGCGAAATCTGGCAGGTCCCGCCCAGTGCGACGCCTCTCACCTTGAGCCAGGTACGGCAATCCTCGACGCAAGGCTCCGGCGGATCCGGCTCGGGTTCCGGTTCAGGCTCTGGCTCTGGTTCGGGAACAGGATCCGGCTCCGGTTCCGGCTCCGGCGGCGGTCAATACGCCACGCTTCCCATCGATATCAGTGAGATCACCGGCCTGAGCTCCGATCTGGCCTCGCTGACCGGCAGCATCTCGAGTCTGACCACGCAGGTCAATAGTCTCGCCGCCATCGTCAACGGAACCGGTTCGCTCTCCAGCATCCAGACCGAGGTGAATAACCTGACCACTACGGTCAACGGCCTGAGCACTACCGTCACCGGACTCAGCACAACCGTCGGCACTCAGGGCGCCACGCTTTCTAGCCTGTCGAGCGAATACAGCACCTTGAATTCGACCGTCACCACCCAGGGCACTTCGCTTACTGGTCTCACTAACACCGTCAACGGCCTCAGCTCGACCGTCAGTACCACGAGCAACGCCGTCACCGGTTTAACTACCACAGTGAACAATCTGAGCAGCACGGTCACCGGGCTCAACAGCAGCGTGACTGGTCTCAACACCTCGGTCACGAATCTCAGCAGCACTGTTGCGGGCCATACTTCTTCCATCGCCAGCCTCACCAGCAGCGTGAACAGCCTGAATACCACGGTCAGTGGTCAATCAAGCTCGATCTCGGGCCTCACCAGCACGGTGAACGGCGACGGCACAAGCATCACTGCTCTGAATAACGAGGTCGCTGCGTTGACCGCCACGGTTAATTCGTTGACCGCTGGTCAGACGACCGCGGCCTTTGTGGACGCCCAGACGCCGTCAGGCACGGTGAACGGTACCAATACCACCTTCACGCTGGCCAACACGCCGGCTCCCACCGGCAGCTTGGAGGTTTATCGCAACGGCTTGCTGCAAACCAATGGCGTCGATTACACGGTGGCCGGAACGACCGTCACGTTCTTGAGCGTGTCCATTCCACAGACGGGAGATCTGATCGAAACTTACTACCGTACAACTGGGACTGGGCCGTCGGCCAGCTTCGCCGACGACGAGACGCCCGGCGGCACGATTAACGGCACGAACTTGGCGTTTACACTCGCCAACGCGCCGAACCCGGCTCTGAGCCTCAAGCTTTATAAGAATGGCGTGCTCCTGCAGCAAAACGGCGATTACACTCTCAGCGGGAACAATATTACGTTCGCAAACACTACAGTAACGCCTCAATCTGGCGATTCCCTGTCTGCTTATTACCGGCACTAATCTCTGCCGAGATAGCGCTTCAAATCCGGGTGCAATTGCGCTTGAATATCTGCTTCTTTCATGTTTGCCGAGTTCACTACACGCGGGGGGAGAAAGATTTTCTTCGGAGTCTTCTCTCCCCGCAGCGCTTTCACCGCTTCATCGACCGCGGTTTCGCCCATCTTGAATGGGTCCTGAATCACCAACGAATCGATCCAGCCTTCCTGAACCAGCGCCAGCAGCATCGGGCTGGAATCGAATCCCACCAGCTTGATCTTGTTGCCGCGCGCTTTCAACGTCTGCGCAGCGCCTTCCGAGCCGGATTCATTCGAGCAAAAGATGCCGTTCAAGTCCGGATGCGCGGTCAACATGTTTTCGGCCACCTTGCGCGATTCCGAAATCATCGCCATGCCGAAACGCTCGTCCAAAATCTGGATGCCGGGAAATTTGGCTTTCAGCTCATGACGAAAGCCGTCTTCGCGGGCCGTGGTGGAAGCGCCTCCGGGAACTGTTTTCACCATCACAATTTTGCCTCGGCCGTTCAGGACTTCACCCAGGCGATCCGCGCCCATCTCGCCGCCAAGGTAGTTGTCGGTGGCGACGAAGGTCGCGTATTTGTCGGTATCGATGCCGGAATCGTAGATCACCACCGGAATGCCGGCCGCGGCCGCGCGATCCACCACAATCTTGAACGCGGACCGGTCTGACGGCGCAACCGCAATCGCATCCACCCGCCGGTCGATCATGGTTTCCATGATCTTCATCTCGCCGGCAATGTCGGTTTCATTCGGCGGCCCGTCCCAAACGATATCGACGCGGTTGTCCCATCCGCCTTTGACGGCGCCAGCGTGAACGCTTTGCCAGAAAATATCGGCGCTCGCTTTCGGAACCACCGCGATGGTGGCTCTGTGGGTTCGATTGCAGCCGGTTGCGAGCAGTAAAGCGCCCAGCAGCAGCCAGCAACGGCTATCTGAAACATGCAGCCCACCACGGGATCTCATATTCGGCAAAACGGAGAACGCGGGAACGCGGCAGCCAACTTCTTAGCTTAGCGAGAGGAAAGAAAATGCATATCGGCCTGGTGGGTCTGGGGCGCATGGGCGCGAACATGGTGCGGCGACTGCAAAGGGGCGGTCACAAGTGTACGGTCTTCGATCTGAACGCCATCAACGTGAAGAATCTTGAGGCCGAGGGTGCCGAAGGCGCCGGCTCTCTGGAAGATTTGATCGAGAAGTTGCCGAAGCCGCGCACGGTTTGGGTCATGGTGCCGTCCGGTAAGGCGACCGAAAATACGGTGCAGACGCTCGCCGCCGCCATGGAAAGCGGCGACGTCATTATCGACGGCGGCAACAGCTTCTACAAAGACGATATCCGCCGCGCCGCGGAGTTCAAGCAGAAGGGAATCCATTATGTCGATGCCGGTACCAGCGGCGGCGTGTGGGGCGTGGAGCGCGGCTATTGCCTGATGGTGGGAGCCTCTGACGAGGCGTTCGCGCAAATCGAACCCATTCTCAAAACCCTGGCTCCCGGCCGCGGCGATACTCCGCGAACCCCTGGACGGGAAAAAATCGGCGGCACTGCCGAAGAAGGTTATCTGCACTGCGGGCCTCCGGGCTCCGGGCATTTCGTGAAGATGGTGCACAACGGTATCGAGTACGGCGTGATGCAGGCTTATGGCGAGGGTTTCGATCTGATGGTGCACAAGGATTCCGAAGATCTGCCCGAGAACGAGCGTTTCAAGCTCAACGTGGCCGATATTGCCGAACTGTGGCGCCGGGGCAGCGTGGTCGGCTCCTGGCTGCTCGATCTCACAGCCATGGCGCTGGTCGAAAATCCGACACTCTCGAATTACACCGGGTTCGTACAGGATTCCGGCGAAGGCCGCTGGACCATTGAGGCCGCGATCGAGCAGGCGGTTCCGGTTGAAGTGCTCGCCTCGGCGCTGTTCACGCGCTTCCGCTCGCGTAAAGAGCACACTTTCACCGAGAAGGTCCTTTCGGCGATGCGATCGAAGTTCGGCGGACATGTCGAGCGGCCGGCCGGCGGGTAAAATAATTTCTAGGCAAATGGCAGCTACAGCGGAAACTCTCGCATTTCAAGCAGAAACCAAAGAATTACTGCGGTTAATGATCCATTCTCTGTATACGAGAAAGGACATTTTTCTTCGTGAGCTGATTTCGAACGCCTCGGACGCATTGGATCGGCTGCGTTTCGAATCGCTCACGAACCAGGACTTGCTCGAAGGCAACGACAAGTTCGAGATTCGCCTGGACGTAGACCGCACGGCCCGCACCTTGACTATCAGCGACTCGGGGATCGGTATGAGCCGGGACGAGATTATCGCGAACATCGGCACCATCGCTAAGTCGGGTACGGCAGAACTGCGGCAAAGGTTGCAGGAAGCCGGATCGACGGGCGACATCACCGAATTGATTGGACAGTTTGGCGTCGGATTCTATTCGTCGTTCATGGTCGCGGATCGAGTCAAGCTGGTGACCAGGCGAGCCGGCCAGGCCGCGGCTTTCCAATGGGAATCGGACGGCAGCGGCACCTACGAGATCAGTGAGACCGAAAAACCGGAGCGCGGCACGTCCATCACGCTGTATCTCAAGAAGCCGGACGCCGATACCGGAATTGAAGACTACACCGACTACTGGCGGCTTTCGAGCATCGTCAAACTGCACTCCGATTTCATCAACTATCCGATTGTCGCGAAGAAGGAACGCGAACCGGCGCCGGGAGCTGAAGAGACGGGCGCCCCCAAGGAAATCGTGATCGAGGACAGCACGCTGAACTCGATGAAACCGATCTGGAAGCGCTCGCCCGCGGAGGTGACGGCGGAGGATTACACCGAGTTTTACAAGCACGTTTCACACGACTGGAACGAGCCCTTGAAAACCATTCACTTCAAGGCGGAAGGCACGTTCGAGTACGACGCGCTGCTCTACATTCCAGCCAAGGCGCCCTACGATTTGTTCTACGTGGGGTTCGAGCCCGGCCTGCGCCTCTACGCCAAGCGCGTCATGATCATGGAAAAGTGCGAGGATCTGCTCCCGCATTATCTGCGATTCATTCGCGGCATTGTGGACGCCGCCGATCTCCCGCTGAATATCTCGCGCCAGCGGCTGCAGCAGGATCACCACATCGCGCTCATTCGGAAACGAGTCACACGCAAGATTCTGGATACTTTGCAGGAGTTGTTCGATAAAGACTACGAGAAGTATCTGAAGGTCTGGGAGGAGTTCGGCCGTTCCATTAAGGAAGGCGTTTCGTCGGACTATGAAAACAAGGACAGGATCCTGCCACTGCTGCTTTTCCAGTCGTCGAACGATCCCGAAAAACTGACCACGCTTAAGGACTATGTCGGGCGGATGAAGCCGGAGCAGGAGCAGATCTTCTATCTCACCGGCGAATCTCGCAGCGTGATCGAAAACTCGCCGCATCTCGAAGCGCTCCGCGAAAAAGGCTGGGAAGTGCTCTACATGACCGATCCGGTGGATGAATTGGTCACTCAGCATCTCAATGAGTTCGAAAACAAGAAGCTGAAATCGGTAGGCAAGGGCGTCATCAAGCTCGGCACCGACGAGGAGAAAGAACAAGCCGAGAAGGAATTGAAAGAGAAGCAGGAGGAGTACAAGCCGCTGATCGAATTCCTGCAGAAGCGGCTGGACGAGCACGTGAAGCAGGTCCGGCTCTCCACTCGCTTGACAACCTCGCCGGCTTGCCTGGTGGTCGAAGAGCACGACTATAGCCCCATGCTCGAGCGCGTGCTGCAGAAAGGCAAGGGCGGGGGACCGAAGCAGCGCCGGGTGCTGGAGCTCAATCCGAAGCATCCGCTGATTGCCCGGCTGCACGATCGGCAAGCAGCGAACGCGGAAGACCCACTGCTCGGCAACGCGGCTGAACTGGTGTTCGGACTGGCGGTGCTGGCGGAAGGTTCCGAGTTGCCGGATCCGGTGCGCTTCAACCGCGCGGCCACAGAGGTACTGGGCCAGATTGTCTGAGCCGCTTGCGCCGATTTATCTGCTGGCCGATAGCCAACTGCTGTTTTGGAAGCGGTCCCACGGCGCGTTGTTCCTGCAAGAGATCGCCGACGCCACCGGTGTGGAACATCCCTCCGCAGCTTACATCGGCGCTTCGAACAACGACAAGCTGGAGTTCTATCACGAACTCTTCGAGCCCGCCATGCAGCAGATCGGCAGCGGCGAATGCCGCATGATCTTGAAACGTCCGGCGGCTGAGGATGCGAAGTTCCTGGAGACGGCAGATATCATTCTGCTGGCGGGAGGCAGCGTCGAAGCGGGCTGGCGCGCTTTCTCCGAGAACGGCCTGCAACAGTTGATTCCGCGCCGTTTCGTAGAAGGGGCAGTGTTGATCGGAGTTTCGGCGGGGGCTGTGCAATTGGGGCGCGGCGGCCTGACCGACGATGAAAGCGCTCTGCTGCCGACTTTCTCACTGCTGCCTTTCTACGTGGCGGCACACGACGAGAAGAGAGACTGGGCGTCCCTGCGAAAGGTGCTCCAGTTGGCAGGCGCTCCGGCGCGCGGCTTTGGCTTGCCCTTCGGCAGCGGTGCTGTGTATGACGCCGGCGAGATTGAGCCGATCGCCAGGGGAATCTTCGAACTGTCGCGCGACGAGAACGACACCAAAGAATCGCTGGCGTTCCCGAACGCCGAAACGAGTTAGTTTACTCCAGCTCGGGTCCCGACGGCGTAATTCGCACCGGCATGCTGTGGGTGGCGAGAATGCCGCGGCCGAGGAATGAGACCTGGACGATTTCGCCGTGCTGTGTCGCCTCGCGCTGGTACTGGTCAAAGACGAAGTTGCCCAACGAATAGAAGATCAGGCCGGCTTTGTACTTCTCCTCCGGCTGCACGACGTGGGGGTGATGGCCGATCACGAGAGTCGCGCCGGCGTCGATGGCGGCATGGGCGAAGGCGATCTGCGCTCGATTCGGCTTGGGCATGTATTCCACGCCGTTATGCATCGAAACAATCACCACGTCGGCGCGCGTGCGCTTTGCCGCGACGTCGCGGCAAAGCGCGGCAAGGTCTGTCAGTGCGATCCGCGTATCGATGTCATGCCAGTTCCCGTTCTGCTGATCGAACGTGTAGCCGAGAAAGCCGAAGCGCACGCCGTTGCGCGCCAGCACGACGCCTGCGTGCGTGCGCGATTCGGATTCGCTGCTGCCCAGCGGCTGGATGCCATGCGAGCGCAGCCAGGCGACGGTAAACTCGACGCCGTGCGGGCCGCAATCGCGCGCGTGATTATTCGCGGTGGATGCAATGGAAACGCCGGCGAGCTGCAATCCCGCAATCGTCTCGGGAGCGGCATGAAAAATCAGGCCCGTGTCGAAGTAGCGGCCTTGATCCGAAAACGGCGACTCCAGATTGACGAACGTGATATCGGATGAGGCCAGCAGCGGCGCGATCTTGCGGAACGGCAAGGCCGGGTCATGCGCGGCGAGGATTTGACGCCGAACCGAACGGCAGAACATCACGTCGCCCGCAAAAATGAGCCGATTGAAAGCTGGTTCAGGGGCTTGCTGCGCCGAGACGGCTGCGGCGAGCGCGAGAACCGCTACAGCTTGGAAGCGGCTGCCTTGTCGAGAAACCACACTGCCTTATCGGATCCGCGCGTGGCAATCTGGCCAGGGAACTGGAACGGATCTTCAGGACCTTTCAGAATGTTGTAGACGGCCTCTGTCTTGTCCGGGCCGGCTACCTGCAGGAGCGTGTGCCGGGCGGCGAGCAAAACCCCCGGCAGCAGAGTCACGCGATGGCTGCGCATCTTCTCCACCCACACTGCAGCAGCAATGCCGGTGCGGTTCGCAATGAGCGGATTGCCCGGAAACAAGCTCGCAGTGTGCGCGTCGGGTCCAATACCGCGATGGATGAGATCGAAGACGGGCAGCTCGTGCTCGCGAAGCTGGAAAAATGTTTCGATCTCCTCGATGTAATGAACGGCTGCTTCTTCGGGCGTCATCTCGCCGTGAATCCGATGCACGTTGTACTTCGAAATACGGGCGGGCGATAAAAGCGTTTCGTCGGCTAGTTTGAAATTGCTTTGATCGTCGTTCGGCGGCACGCAGCGCTCATCCACCCAGAAAATATGAACCTTCGACCAATCGAAGCCGGAGGCGGCCAGCTTCCTAAACATGAGCTTGGGCGAGCTGCCACCGGAAATTGCAAGCGTGGCGTGCGGCTGAGATTTCAAACCGGCCGAGAGAGTTTCGAGAACGTATTGCGCAGCAGCATCAGCCACTTCTTCCGCGGTCGCACTAATTCGCAAAGAATCAGCCATTCAACAACTCCTGCGCGCGGGCGAAAGCGGAATCGAATGCTGGGTCATTGCCGAGCAGCGCCAGCTCTTCGGTCATCAACGTGTCAACAGAGGCATCCTTATAGTTGTACCTGCGCTCGCGTCCGTTGGTGCTGCGAAGCGTCATACAATCGCCCCTGCGCTCGAAGTCGATGCGCTCGGATTCAGAGTGTAGCGTGATGCAGTGGATGCCTGAATCCTGGCTGGAGGCCCTTCTAAACGTTACTTCCGCCTTGAAGGGAGCCGATAACCAACCGGCGGCGTAGAGCGCCGACGCGCCGGGCTTTTCTCCGCCGTGAACGACCTCGATCTTGCGGAAGCTCGAGAATTTGTTCTCGCGCGCCGGATTGTCAAATATGTTCGCGATGGGCTCGCGCCAGGGCGTCAAGCGCGTCCATTCGAGATCGGCGTTGATGCGGTCTCGATTGCGCCATTTGGCGAGCAGCTCGAAAGTTCGGCCGGGATCTTCGCCTTTGGAATCGATGATGGTTTTGGTGGCCAGGCACATGACGGCTTCGAGGCCGGCTTTTTGTTCCTTAGTTGCGGAGGGGCCGAGGGCGGCGGCGTGACGGCACCAAAAGATGACCGGCAAGTCGGCTGCGATCAGACCGATCAGGGTGGGACCGACATTGGGCCAGTTGTCCGGACGTGCGGTGATTTCGATCTGTTCGCAACAGATCTGCTGCGCTTTGCCGAACGGCTTCCAGCATTGGGCCAGCACGCGCGCTTCGAGGCCGTGCTCGGCTTTCTCAGAGACCGCCAGCACGATGCCGCGGCTAGGATGCTCGCGCATTAACTGCGAGATGGTTTGCGAAGCCGCGAAACCGCCGTCGGGATCGTCCGTAGCGATGATCAGGGTCATCGCGCAAGCCCGCAACACGGTGGGCTTGCCTTGTTGTTTCTCCTCCTGTCCCAGCGAGGTCCAGAGCTTGCCGAGGCCTTTCAGGATCTGTTCGGGTTGTGCGGGGAAGATGACGGCGCTGCTCATGGAATCCTCCAGACGTGGCCTTGCCGGGCGAGCATCTCGTCGGATGCTTTGGGTCCCCACGTTCCGGCAGGGTAGTTGGGAAAGTCAAACTTCGTATGGGCCCACGCATCCAGGATGGGTTGCACGATTTGCCAGCTTGCTTCCACCATATCTTGACGCGTGTAGAGCGTCGGATCGCCCGCCATGGCGTCGAGGAGCAAAGTCTCGTAAGCGGTAGGCGTGCGCTCGCCGAAACTGGAACCATAGTTAAAGTCCATCGAGACGGGCCGCACGCGCATGCCGCTGCCAGGGCTTTTCGAGAGGAAGCGCAACGAGATGCCTTCCTCGGGTTGAATGCGCAGCACCAACAGATTGGGCCGCACCTCGCGGAGACCGCCTTTGGTCTCCTGCTTGAACAGTCCGAGCGGGGGAGCCTGGAATTGAATGGCGATATCGGTGACGCGCTTCGGCAGGCGCTTGCCGGTTCGAATGTAGAAGGGAACGTCGGCCCAGCGCCAGTTATCGATGAAGAATGTAACGGCCGCGTAGGTGTCGGTTTGGGCGTCGGGATCGACGCTGGGCTCTTGCCGGAAGCCGGGCAAATCCTGGCCGCCGACCGTTGCGGGGCCGTACTGACCGGCCACGGCGTACACGGGCACGTCTTCCGGCTTCATCACCCGAACGGCGCGCAGGAGCTTCGCGCGCTCATCGCGCACGTTGTTGGCGTGGAATACGGTGGGCGGCTCCATGGCGATGGTCGCCATAACTTGGCTCAAGTGATTTTGAATCATGTCGCGCAGCGCGCCGGCTTCCTGGTAATAGCCGCCTCGCCCTTCCACGCCGATGGATTCCGCGGCGGTGATCTGCACGTGATCGATGTAGCGGCGATTCCAGAGCGGTTCGAAAATGCCGTTGCCGAAGCGGAAGGCGAGGATGTTCTGAACGGTTTCTTTGCCCAGGTAGTGGTCGATGCGATAGACAGCGGATTCGTCGAAAACCTTATGGATTTCGTCGTTCAGCTTGCGAGCGCTCGAGAGATCGTGGCCGAAGGGTTTTTCAATGATGACGCGCCGCCAGCCGTTGCCGCGATTGAGACTGTGCTCGCCCAAGGCCAGAACGGCCTCGGCATAATAACTGGGCTGGGTGGAGAGATAGAAGAGAACGTTGCCGGCGGTCTGGTGGCTTTTTTCGAGCTCGTCCAGCTTGTTGCGGATGTCGTCGTAAGAGGAAGGATTGTTGAGATCGCCGGGAACATAGAACAGCGACTGCGCGAAGGAGGTCCAAATATCTTCGTCGAAGGGAGCGTCTTCGAGAAATTTGGCGACCGAGTCTTTCATTCGTTCGCGGAACTGATCGTCTGAGAGCGGCGTGCGCGAGCTGCCGACGACGGCGAAGCTGGGCGGAATGCGGCGCTCATAGAAAAGGCGATAGAGCGCGGGCAACAGCTTTCTTTTGGAGAGATCGCCGCTGGCGCCGAAGATGACGATGGCGCAGGGGGGGACGCGGCGCTCGAAACGCAAGGGGTCCTGAAGAGGATTGACTTCAGGTAGCGGCTGGACGAGAACGCTCATGATGTCTTTGATGATAAGACCGGCAGGAAGTGACAATCGAAATCGCGGCGTTGGAGAACACGCGCGAGGAAATGGTATCAGTGAAGTAGCCGATGGGGAATAACAACAAGCGAGTGGTCGCCGTTCTGAGTGACCTGATGTTCACAGTGAAGATTCAAGAGGCGGCAAAGCGGGCGGGGCTGGAGGCGGTATTCGTCAAATCGAAACAGGAGGCGCTGGAGCAGGCCAAACTGGACCCGGCGGTGATCATTCTGGACCTGAATAATACGGCGGCGGATGCGCTGGATGTGATCGAGGCGTTGAAGGGCGGGGAAGAGACGCGGAAGATTCGGCTGCTGGGGTTTGTCTCGCACGTGCAAGCGGATCTGAAGCAGGCGGCGCAGCAGAAGGGCTGCGACACGGTTTTGGCACGCTCGGCGTTTTCGCAGAACCTGCCAACCATCTTGAGAAGGTACGCGGAAGGGTAAGGATACCGGCAGATTAACGCGGCCACGCGCCTACTTGATTTCAGGCAATTACCAAGCAGAGTCTCGCGCGAGCAAATCCACTACATACCAGTGGAGGTGCGCCGAACATGTGGATGGCGTGCTGGTTTCAGGCGTGGATTGAGGACGTAAAGATTGGCCTGAGGCAACTGATACACAATCGCGGAGTGACCACAGTCATCGCCGTTTCTCTCGCGCTCGGTCTTGGCGGCGCCATTGCAGTCTTTTCGCTGCTTGACGGGCTACTGTACAAATCCCTCCCGGTCCCCGAACCCGAGCGACTCATGGTGGTGACGCATGGCACGGAAGACGAGCATGGACCGTCAATGCCATTTCCGGTCTTCTCCATCTTGGAAAAGCAGGGCCGCGAGGCGGCTGAGCTTTTCGCCTATAGCGGTTGGAATGCTTACGTCAGCGACGGGACGACGGAGCAGAAAGTCTTAGTACAAGTGGTATCCGGCAACTTCTATTCGGTTCTGCGAATCAATCCGCAATTGGGAAGGTTGCTTGGCCAGGCCGATAACCAAAGAGGAGGTCTTTCCTCAAATGCAGCGGTACTGAGCGACCGTTTCTGGCGAAACCGCTTCCAGGCCGATTCCAAAATCATTGGCAAGAAGATTCTAATCGATGGGATTCCTCTGGTGGTCATCGGGATCACTCCCCGCGACTTTTTCGGAGTGTCGCCGGGAACCTACCCGGACGTGACTATTACATTCGCAGCCACTACCTTTTGGAACACACGAGGGATGCTGCTCGACTGCTGGGACTGCAATTCGGTAGAGGTCATGGGCAGGCTGGCGAAGGACGCCAGTGTCTCACGCGCAGAAGCGTCCCTCCGGGTAGCTTGGCGGAGCGTTTTATCAAGCCGCAGTTTTGACCACAGCTCGGAAACGTTCCGTAAGAATTTATCGGCTGAGCAGCTTTTTGTCGACTTTGGGGGAAGTGGACCGGACTCCTATCTCCGATACTCTTTTGTAAAGCCGCTGAATGTCTTATTAGGCATGAGCGGCTTAATCCTGCTGGTGGCCTGTTCGAGCACAGCCAATCTATTGCTCGCGCGAGGACACGCACGAAGACGCGAAGTAGCCATTCGACTCGCCACTGGCGCGCCGCGCCGCCGGATCGTGCAGCAGTTCCTGACAGAGAGCTTGCTGCTGGGGCTGGTGGGGCTCGGATGCGCTGGGGCGGTCTATCAGGGGCTGGTTCGAGGGCTCCTGTGGTTTATGGCGGCAGAAGGGAATGAGGTAGATCTCAACATCGAACCCGACGCGCGCATTGTGTTGTTCTCAGTTGCGCTGGTGGCCGTTACCGTCTTGCTATCTGGTTTTCTCCCGGCTGTTCAGGCCAGCAGAGTGCCGGTAAGGACTTGCCTTGCGGAAAATTCGCAAAGGTTCGCCGCACGGAGCAGGTTTCAACGTGCGATTGTTGCGATGCAACTCGCTCTATCTTTGATTCTTCTAAGCGGCGCTATGCTGCTCGCCCGCAGTCTGTACCAGATCAAGAACTTCGATGCAGGATTTCGGCGAGATCACCTCTTAATCGCCTCTCCCGATTTTTCGAGCCAGACTTTCAAGCCAGAAGAGCAAACCCAGCTTGCAAAGCGAGTAGTTTCGCGATTGCAGAGGGCGCCCGGCGTCCGAAGCGCGAGTGTTTCGACGCTGCTGCCCGGTGAGGGTGGGAGTTGGTCTGCGCAATATGTGCCGGAAGGCTTTTCTTTGGGCAGCGAGGAGCAACCGAGGAGTTATTTGAACTTTGTAAGTACCGGATTCTTCAACACCATGGGCACCCCGCTCCTGCTCGGCCGCGATTTCAACCCCCAAGATGGCCAGACAGGTTCTGCGCCAGTAGCTATCGTTAGCGAATCCTTTGCCCGGCATTTTTGGGGCACTGACAATCCGCTGGGGAAGCGTATACGCGATGCCGATCGGAAGGAGTCTGCCATGGTTGTCGGGATGGCTCGTGACGCGCGGCACAAGAGCTTTCGGCAACCCGCTCCGCGCACGGTGTATTTGCCCTTTCCGCCTCCGCTTCCGGACGGAGCCCGGCGGGGGCTTCGCGTTGAGATCTGGACGTATACGAATCCAGAGAGTCTGATGAAGCTCGCCCGGCAAGCGTTCAACGAGGAGAACTCGCACATTCCGGTCGAGCTGCAAACTTTCGATTCAGTCCTCGACCGCCGGTTGCTCTACGAACACCTATTGACTTTTATCGCCTTCGGGTACGCAGTGTCGGGCATTCTGCTGGCCGTTATCGGAATCTATGGCGTGACGGCCCAATCCACAAGCATGCGCACGCTCGAAGTGGGTATTCGAGCCGCGCTGGGGGCCACCGGACCGCAGATCATAGCCCTGTTCGTCAGAGAGCATCTTCTTGTCAGTTCGATGGGTTTGCTAGCAGGATTATTGGGAGCCTCGTGGTTCACGGGTTTCCTACGGAACTGGTTGTTTGCGGTTTCGCCCAAAGATTGGTTTACTTTTGTCGCGTCTACATTGCTCCTCTTCTTGATAAGTGTGATCGCAACCCTTATTCCCGCGGCGGGGGCTGTCAAGGTCGATCCGATCGAAGCTTTACGATTCGAGTGACTCAAAGTGGTAGGCGCACGGCGCGCGCCCCTATCGCGCGAGTGCCTGCGTGAACAACAAGGCTGTCCCAGTTATGATCGTCATCCAGTCCATTGACCGAGAATAGCGAGTTTTTACGCCGCCTGACCGGGGGGCGATCGTTCGGGACTTGAATGCAAGCGGATCTGAAGCAGCGGCGCAGCAGAAGGGCTTCACAAAGTTAGATTCGACGCCGGCTGGCCGGCTCCCACCTGTAGCTTTACCTTCTTTCCCCGGACGGCGAGCTCCGCTTCGCCTTCGGCCGCGCCATAAAATCGAAACCCACCGCGAGAGTCCGTGAACGTGCTGAGCTGGTGCCCACCTGAGTTTAGAGTTACAGGTTCATAAGCGACGGGCTGTCCGCTAGCATCCATCATGGTGCCGGAGTGAGCAGCAGGCTGATCCGCGAACGTGAAGGCGAAGGAGTTGAATACGGAATCCCAGTAAACGAGCACGTCCGTGGGGCCAGTGTAGGTAAACGCCGGGCCGCCGACGATAACGGTAGCCAATTGGGTGGCGGTGTTGCTGCTCGACTTGGATGAGATGTTGGTCCATTCGAGCGACGTGCTGACCTTCAGGCTGGCACTGAACAAGCCGGAAAAACCGGCAGATACCTCAAAGCCGACGCTGTACTTGGTGTCCGTAGTATGGCTGGCTGTGCGAACGACGGTGTTCTGCTGAGTAAAGGTTAGTGTCGGGACGGTATCGTTGGGACTGTAGGGCGGCACATAGGGGAAGCTCTGGGTGGTTGGCAAAAAGCGGTTCGGATCGAGGGGCACAGGACCTGACAAGAACGGATTCGTTGACAGGATCTGCTGGTAATCCTCGGCGGTGAGCCCCGCCTTGTCGAGCACCTGTTGCAGTCCGGGTGGCATGGTCGCCGGATTGTGGAGCCATCCCGCATAGACGTACTGCAGGATCATGGTGGGGCCGTCGACGTCGAGCTCCCAAGTGAGGTTATTCAAACTGTCGATGGTCACCTTCAGTAAGGGGTTGAGCCAAAGATAGAAGATATCGAGATCGTGGTTAATTCCATCCTGCGACGGGCCCGTTACCCTGATATCCCAGTTTTCGCTCTTTTTTACCTCGACCGAGGAGCTATCCGTGCCGGTGGTCGAGTAACCAAATTCGGAACCGAGGCTAAACGCGCCGGCGCCTACAGTGGCCTTCACGCCGACTGAGGACTTGAAGGAATCGGTGGTGGAGATGGTGCTAGCGAGGCTGCTGCCTTTGGCGTAATCGACCTGAGAGCCGCTCTTGCCGCCCGCCGCGCCAGGCGGGGCATAGACAACGGTGACAAGCTGATATTTCGGGCGGACGTTGAAGCTATAGAGTAATTTCGAAAACAGCGATACCGGAAATGGGCTGAACTGGGAGATGGAGCTGTTGTTGGACCAGGAGGCGCCATCCGGCGAAGAACAAACGAGTATCGAATTGGTGTCGTTATTGGCGACGAATGCGATCCAGAGTTTGCTGTTGAAGACGGCGAGGAACGGCGCTGCCTTGCTCGACTGGCCGATAGGAGTGCTTTTCGACCACTGTTCGCCGTTGGGCGATGAGGTCACCAGTAAGCCGCCGTCGAAGTCGCGGAATGCGACCCACAGCTTCGTGTTGAAGGCAGCCAGGCTCGGGGCAGTGTGGCTCGAGGGGCCGACCGCGATGCCCTCGTCCGGCCAATCCATTCCGTTGCTGGACGACAGCACAAAGATCCGATCGCCGAAGTTAGTGTCGACGAAAGCAATCCAAAGCTTACCGTCGAAGGCGGCCAGACTGGGCGCAGAAGAGCTGACCTGACCGATCCGTATGTCCTTTGACCAGTCTTTCGACGAGATGAGCCGAATGCCCTCCGTCTTGGGCGCAACGTATGCGATCCAGAGTTGGTTGTCGAAGACAGCGAGGCTCGGCGCAGCGATACTGAGCTGACCCAGGCGCTTAGGAGAAGACCACTTTAGGCCGTCAGTCGAAGAGCAGAGCACGAGCTCAGTGGTATCGTCGTCGGCTATAAAGACCCCCCAGAATTTGCCCTGGAAAAAAACTTGGCTGGCCGTATTCCTGCTGCGTTGGCTCGTATCGACGCCGCCGCCCCAGTTGACGCCGTCGTCGGATGGGGAAACCAAAATGCGCTTCGTCTTCTCGTCGTTCGAGCGGAATGCCGCCAATAGAGGATCGGCCACGTTAGATCTCCTTGTGCCAAAGGGTTTCGATTACCGCAAATGGCGAGCATGATAGCACGAGTCACGGCTAACGGCGGCGGCACGCACACCGGTCAGAACTTGGCTAACGATACGCGGACGACGGTAGTGCCGGAGTGTTATCGAATGAAGACGATCTCCGCGATCAGGAGCCCGGCTAGCCGTTCGAATTCGTGGCGATCGGCCGTGAGGAGCGGGCATGCAGACCGGGTCGCAAGCGCAAGGGCACAGCAGTCGGCCATTGAAACACGGCGGTGGACGGCTTTGAGTGTGGCAACGCTTCGCACAAAGAGCGTATCCATGTCTTCGACAACGTGAATTCCTGTAAATTCCAAGTCTTGGAATATCGTCTCGGCAGCATCTGGACCAGCAGCTCGCCAGGCATGGTAGTAGATCTCACAGACGTTAAGAGCATGAATGAAGTTCCGACCTGGATCTTGTCTTACATGATCTTCAACCACCTCCGCGCCGACTTACTTGTCGAGAAGGCAGATGGCCGCTGACGCATCCAAGACTACGCTCAATCGGGGTCTTCCAACGCAAGATCCTCGCGTTTTTGCCGAAGAAATTTTTCGCTGGACAGCCCTGACTGCGAGTATTTGCGCTGTATGCGCGAGATCGTCTCAGGCGACAAAGCAGTCCGCGAGTTGGAGTGGCTGCACCGTCTCTCGATGAAAGGCGTTGCGCGCTCAAGAAGACGGCGAGTTTCTTGTGTGGATACGGTTCCCGGCGCTGAGTGACTGAGCATAATTCGGTGGCGCAGCTCGCGCACATGTTGCAGGAGTTGCTCCTCGTCGGAGGTCAGTTGCATACCGGAAGCGGCATGCTCGACTTCCAACAGTGCGCCAATGAGATCGACAACATTCTCCGCATGGCCGTTTTCGAGCTGCTGTTTCAATAGGTGAAGTTCGTTTTCCGCAGCTGTCATCAACACCTTTGTTTCATAATATCTGTTTCTCAGCGCTTAAAACCTCGCCAGCCGGACGCGGACGACGGTAGTGCCGGGGCGGCGGAAGTTGAGGCCGCGGTCGGTTTGGTCGCCGTTCCAGATGCGGAGGAATTTCCAGGCGCCGTTTTCGTATCGGCCTTCTTCGGCGCGCAGAATGTTCATGCGCAGGCCGGGCAGTTTGCCGGGCAGGTGGAAGGAGACGCTGGCATCGAAACCTGCGACCAGGAATTCGCCGGGGCCTAATTGCGCGACCAGCGCGCGGCCGCGATGATCCGGCGTGCCGGGCGGATTCATGCCGTCCCGTTGCGGGAAGCCGAACGAGACGGTGGCTTGCCAATCGCCGAAATCGAGTTCTTCACGAACCGCGCCGGGTTCTTCGACCGCGGTCTTGAGTTTGCCTTGCCAGTTCAAACGGGCGATCTCGCTGTCCATAGGCGCAAGTAGCGCATAGTTCTCGGCGTGCAATTTCGGAGTCTCGCCGTCCGAGTAAGTCCAGCCGGTGCGGTCGATGCCGAAGGGCGAGAAGCCGATGGCGCCGTCGCCGAGCGCGTAGAAGAAGTAGCGGGCGTCGGTATCGTTGCTGCCGGTCTCGGGAACCCAGAGCGGATTATCGGGGCGATGGTAGGCCTTGAGCGCCTCGCGATAGAAACCGGAGTCTTCGGTGTAGATATCGGGGCCGATCATGTCGATCGAAGGCGCATTGATTTTCCAGAGGTCGATCATCTTCTGCACGGCGCCGCCGCTGGGGTAGTTGAGGCCGGGAACGGAGACGCGGCGCTCGGGTAGAGCGGCGACAGGATAGCTGAGCCAGACGTTGACGTACATGGGCAACGGAAACTCGTGTCTGCCGGCTTCGGCGATGGCGTTGATGTAGCGCGAGACAGAATAGGCCTGAAAATATTCGTCGGCATCCGCGCCGAAGACCTCCGGCCATGCGCCGGGCTGTTTGTGCAGCGCACGCGCGAGCGCGGGGGGAACCGGGGAGTGAAATTGCTTGTCTGCGAGCGGGGAGAAATCGCGGACGGCGCCGATGGAACCGGATTCGTTTTCGACCTGGATCAAGACGACCGTGTGCTGGTCCCCGTCGATTTCACGGAGATGATGCATCAGCGCGGTGAAGGCGTGCTTGTCGGCTTCGAGGTTGGCGGGTGCGTTGGCGGAGAGAACGTCGATCGGCTCGCCGTGCGCATCGATCATACGCGGGTAATGCGCGGTATCGGTCTTCACCCATTCGGGCGCGTAATGCATTTGGCCGTTCTTCCAAGTTGCGAACCAGAGCACGACGAGATGGACACGATGGTCGCGCGCTTGATGAAGGAGGTCGTCGACGATGGAGAAATCGAAGGCGCCGGGCTGGGGTTCGAGCTGTTCCCAATAGACGGGCGCTTCGACGGTGTTCACGTGCATGGCTTCGATGAGCGGCCAGACGTCGGGCAGGGTACTGGGCCAGGTGCTGGAGTTGTTGATCTGAGCGCCGAGGACGAGATAGGGCCGGCCATCGACGAGAAGTGCGAAATGGCCGTCGGATTTGACGAGCTTGGGCATCTCGGCGGCGGGGGAAGCAAGTGCGGCAGTGAGCAGGACGAGGGGGAGCAGGCTGATTCTGATCAAAGGAGGCATGGGTGGCGGCTGCGCTCATATGTTACTGCGGAAGGATGACAGCCAGTGCGAAGACGATGGGCCCGATGGCCGCCGGGCGAAGATGCGGCGCATTTTGCGAAACGAAGTGGCGCTGGCTTCGTTTTTGCGAGCGGCTGGATGCGGCGCGGGCGGCGAGGAGAAGAAAGGGCGGTCACGGAGTTGGATGGAAACTGTTTCCGCTGACGGGTGAAAGAGTTAGCCGGGAGTTGATGGAGTATGCGGCATGCGAGCGACGGACACTCGCGGGTGAGAAGCCATGCCCGAGTTAGAGGAAGACCGCCCGTATCGGCCGCCGCCACATACGCATTCCACGGGTCCGACGAGTCCGGAGGGGAAAGCGGTTTCCAGTCAAAACGCGACTAAGCACGGCTGTTGTTCGAACAAACTCATCTTGCCTGATGAGGATGAGCAAGAGTGGAAGGACCTGAAGCAGGGCTGGCTGGATACTTACGAGCCGCAAACGCATGCCGGGTTGACGCTGGTGTGCGAGGCCGCGGTGGCGCAATGGCTGTTGCTGCGGGCGAGGCGGCGATACAACGAAGCCGAGCAGCGCGTATATGGGGAGCAGCGCGATCCGCTGGCGTGGAGCGCGGAACAGCAGAAGACGATTGAGCGGTTCACACGCTATCGGACGACCCAGGAGCGCGCGTTCAACCGGGCGCTGAGCAATGTGGAGGGGCTGCGCAGGAGCCGTTCGCTAGAAGCGGCACGGCTGCGGATGGCGGAACATCGGACCGAGCAGTTGGAGTTGAAGCGGTGCCAAGAGCACGAGCCGGCGCGGGCCGCGGGGAAGAAACAGGCGGAGAAGGCTGCCGGGCCTGCTGAAACGCGCACGGAGCGGACCTTTCAAGGGCAGAACGCTCCGAAAAAGCAGCGCAAGATTGCAGTTTTGGAGCAGTGGGCGAAAGTGACGGTGGAAGACGGAAAGACGACGACGAAGCTGTTTCCCTCGAACGAGAAATTGATTGAGGAAGGCAAGAGCATGGACCCACCGCCCGAGTTAGTGTATCGGCGCTTGGAGTTCGTGGGCGGCGTTCCGCCGGAGTATCACTGGAGCTGCGAGCGGCACCCGGAGCGCTTCGAGCGAGGCGGAGCGGGCGTTCAGCGGATGACGGTGGATACCTGGCTGGATGTGATCGAGCGGGAAGCGGCAGCGGGGACGGGGCATATCGGGCCTACGGGGGTGGGCAATCTGCCGCGACCGAAAGAGCGCGGCGGCTGCGAGTGCGAGGTGTGCGCGCACAACCGGGAGGTGATGGAGCGGAGAGAGAGCGGGTGAAGGGGAGTGGGGGCGGGTTTGGCCGCGGGTTGGAGACAGGTACAGGAATACTGTACAGTACTAGAAGAGGCGCACAATAGCGATGGAAGCGACCTACACAAGCCTGCGTAAAAACTTGGCCAGTGTGCTTGATCGAGTGGTCGATCAACAGGAAACGGTGATCGTTCGGCGGAAGGGAGCGCGCGATGTTGCTCTTGTTCCCGCCAGTGAACTCGCAGGGCTCATCGAGACCGCTCATTTGATGCGCTCGCCTAGGAATGCGCGACGATTGCTGACGGCGCTGCGACGCGCGGAGCGGGGGAAACAGAAGCCGTCCAGCGTGGCGGGTCTGCGGCGGAACGTGCTCCGTGCAAAGGGAAGCTAAACGAGCCGCCATCTTCCAGCCGGAATTCCGAGAAGATCTGCGATTTTGGATAAAGGCCGAGCGAAGCACTGCTCTCCGGGTGCTGGACCTGGTGGAAGCGGTGATGCGCGATCCATTCCAAGGTCCAGGCAAGCCTGAGCCCCTTCGATACCTGCTGTCGGGCTGTTGGTCACGCCGTGTCACGCAGGAACATCGCCTGGTGTATCGCGTAACCGAGGAAGCGGTTGACTTTCTTCAAGCCCGCTATCATTACTAATTTTGTTGATCCCGCGTTACGGCGCCGGATCGTGAAAAGATAAGAACATGAAGCGGCCGTTTGCGATCTTTTGGCTGGCTTGCAAGGACGTTAGGCGTGAGCACGCGGCCTGCGGCGCTTTGGCGGATCAGGGTCAACATCGGAAATTCCGGCAAGCATCACGGGCTGGCGGTCGGGAAAGGTCGCGATCAATGCGAGACTACCACCCATGGCTTCAATCTGGCGGCGCAATGTTGAGATGTGCATGTCGGTACGCTTTTCAATCTCAGAAATTTGCTTTTGCGCGACGTGGAGTGATTTAGCCATCCGTACCTGCGTCAACTTACGGGCGCGGCGCAGTTCCTGGAGGGTCAGTTCCTCGGCAACCAGCTCGGCCGCCCTGGCTTCGACCTTCTTGCGTTGAGCAGGACTCAGCATTTCAATGACGTCATCAACGTTCCTGGCCACTGGTTTTCTCCTTCTTCTGTGCCTTCAACCGTTCTAAATGGGCATCAAAGCGAAGATCCGCCTTTGCGGATCAGCTCCTTGTAAAAGCGCTTCTTGCTACCGCCTGATTTCTCACCGGCAATCAGGAGAATAGCTTTTCGATCCGGATCGAAGGCGAACGCCACTCGCCAAACGCCGTCCGCCGCGTCGAAGCGCAATTCCTTCATATTGTTGTGGCGCGAGTCGTTCAGCGTATCTACGCGCGGCCGCCCAAGCTGCGGCCCGAATTGCTGCAATAACCTGGTCAGAGCCAGAATTTCGATCCGCACGTCCTCGTGCAGCATCAGGAATTCGGGCTCGAACTCGTCGGCAATCGCAACTTGCCATTTCACTTGTTCAATATACCTGGTGTCGTATATCCCGTCAACCGTATACTATTCCGGATGCTAGCCAGGATTTGGGTGCTGCATGCGCCTAACATGAAGGACGTTACGTAGCGTTGGCGAAGTCGCCGGATGTTCCGAGCCAAGTCCATTTCGGAGCGTCGTCCCCGGGGCGTGAAAAGAAGGCGCGCAGGAAGGGCGAGGGCATGGTAGCGGCTTGGGCCGCAGCACCTTCTGCGAGAGTGGCACGCCAAGAAATTTTTGGCTTTCCTGCAAACTTCTCGCCGCGAGATCCGTATCTGTCTAAAGGATTATGGATTTCCGATTCCACGGAGGATGCCGGGAGGATTGATGGCTGATCTGCGAGAGACGCTGCGGCAACTGCGGAAGGCGCCGGGGTTCACGGCGACGGCGGTGATCACGCTTTCGCTCGGAATCGGAGCGACGACCGCCATCTTTACGCTGGTGCACCAGGTGATGTTGAAGTCGCTGCCGGTGACCAGGCCGGAGGAGCTATGGAGGATCGGAGATAAGCTGCGCTGCTGCAATTGGGGTGGGTACACGCAGGGAAGCGACGGCGATTTCACGCTCTTCTCGTGGGAAGTGTACAAGAACTTTCGCGCGCGCACGCCGGAGTTCGCAGATCTGGCGGCCTTACAGGCGGGGAATGCGGCGCTGGGCGTCCGGAAGGCGGGGTCGCGAGCTCAAGCGGATACGCGCAATGGCGAATACGTATCCGGCAATTTCTTCCGCACGCTGGGCGTGCAGCCGTGGATAGGCCGGCTGATGACCGATGCCGACGATGTAGAGGGCGCTCCCGCGGTGGCGGTGATGAGCTATCACATCTGGCAGGAGAAATACGGCTCGGATCCGGCAGTGGTGGGGGCCGGTTATCAGATCAACGGGCATCCGTTCACGGTGATCGGCGTGGCGGCACCGGGATTTTACGGAGCGAAGCTATCGGGCTGGGGCATGCCGGATTTTTGGCTGCCGCTGACGACGGAACCATTGATCGATGGAGACACGCAGCGGCTGAAAAGGCCAAACGGCAATTTCCTGGACTTACTCGGGAGAGTGCGTCCGGGAGTGAATGCGAAGGCGCTGGAAGCCAAATTGAAGGTGGAATTCCATGACTGGCTGGCCAGCCACGTGCCGGACATGGAACCAAGCGAGAAACAACTCTGGCGGCAACAGACGCTGCATCTGGTTCCCGGCGGCGCGGGGGTGGCGCAGATGAGGGACGAATATCAGGCTGGATTGAAACTGCTGCTGATCGCGGCCGCGTGCGTGCTGCTGGTGGCGTGCAGCAATCTGGCGAATCTGATGCTGGCGCGTGGATTGAAAGACCGCTCGCAGACGTCGCTGCGGGTGGCGCTGGGTGCTCCGCGCAGGCGGCTGGTGCGCAGGGCGCTGGTGGAGTCGGTGACGCTGGCGGTTATCGGAGGAGCGCTGGGTGTCGGGGTGGCGTATGCCGGGACGAGGCTGATTTTGCATCTGGCGTTCCAGACCGGGGGCGCGAATAATTATGTACCGGTGGATGCGACACCCGCCTGGCCGGTGCTGCTCTTCGCATTCGCAGTTTCGTTGCTGACCGGAGTCGGTTTCGGGATCGCGCCGGCGTGGATGACGTCGCATGTCGACCCGGTGGACGCGCTACGCGGGACGAATCGTTCCGTGGGTGGCGGCGGCTCGCTGGCGCAGAAGTCGCTGGTGATTGCGCAGGCGGCGATGTCGCTGGTGTTGCTGTCGGCAGCGGCTCTGCTGGGCCAGAGCCTGCGAAATTTGGAGCACCAGAACTTCGGGTTCGAGACGCGAGGGCGGTATATCGCGTGGATCAATCCTATGCTGAGCGACTACAAGCCTGAGCAGATGGAGCAGTTGTTCCGGCAAATCGACGACCGGCTTCTGCGCACCACGGGCGCGCGGATGGTGGCGCCGGCGCTCTATGCGCCCATGACGGGCGATAGCTGGAACGACGGAATACGCGTCGAAGGACGGCCGGAGCCGCCAGCGAAAGAAGATACCAGCGCGGGCTGGGCGCGCGTGATGCCGGGGTTCTTCGACACGATCGGCGCGAAGATGGTGCGGGGACGGCCCATCACAGAGGAGGACACCGCGACGACCCGGAAAGTAGCGGTGATCAACGAAGCCTTTGCGAGGCGATTCTTCAAAAACCAGAACCCGATTGGGCAACATTTCGGACCCGACAAGATCAAGTATTCCGCGACTTACGAAGTGGTCGGAGTAGTGCGCGATATGCGGTACATGACTTACGATTACAAGGATCCCATTCGCCCCATGTTTTGGGTGCCCGAGGAACAAACGGTGGCGTACGACGATCCAGCGTTCCGGAGCGGGGAAATCTGGTCGCATTACCTGTACAACATCGTGATCTGGGCGCCGGGGAATCCGCCGGGGATGGAGGACCGGGTGCGCAAGGCGTTGGCCAGCGTGGATCCGGGCCTGGTGCTCTACGAGGTTGACCCGTACTCGAAAGTATTGAGCGCGGATTTCCAGCAAGAAAATATGATCGCGACGTTGACGATGCTGTTTGGCGTGCTGGGGCTGGTGCTTGCCGCGGTGGGCTTGTACGGCGTCTTGGCATACACGGTGGAACAGCGAACCAGCGAGATTGGCGTGCGCATGGCGCTGGGAGCAGATCGGGGCGGCGTGGTCCGGATGGTGCTGCGGGGCGCTTTTTCGCAGATTGGTATCGGACTTGCGATTGGCATTCCCGCGGCAATTGCGGCCGGCAGGCTGATGACCGATCAACTGTACGGAGTGAAGCCGTGGGATGCCAACATGCTGGCGCTTGCCACGCTGCTACTCTGCTGCGCAGCGTTGCTGGCATCGTGGATTCCCGCTGCACGGGCGGCAGGCGTAGAGCCGATGGTGGCGCTGAGGAACGAGTAACGACCGGCGCGCTAGCGCGCGTCACAGCAGTTGTGGGTGGCGGAAGCAGCTCACCAGGTGGTCGTTGACCATGCCGGTTGCCTGCATGAAGGCGTAACAGATGGTTGAACCGACGAAGGCAAACCCGCGCTTGCGGAGATCCTTGCTCATGGCGTCGGATTGCGGCGTGCGGGCCGGGACATCGTGCATTCGCGACCAGCGGTTTTGTATGGGCCGGCCGCCGACGAACTGCCAGATGTAGGCATCGAAGCTGCCGAATTCTTTCTGCGCCGCGAGGAGCGCTTGCGCGTTCTGCACCGCCGAGCGGATTTTCAGGCGATTGCGCACGATGGCGGGGTTGGCGAGCAAGGCGGCGAGCTTGACTTCGTCATAACGCGCGACGGTACGGGGATGGAAGCGGTCGAAAGCGGCGCGGTAGGCGGGGCGCTTCTTCAGAATGGTGGACCAGCTCAGGCCGGCTTGCGCGCCCTCGAGAATGAGGAACTCGAAGAGAGCGCGGTCGTCATGCAGCGGGACGCCCCATTCGCGGTCGTGATAGGCGGTCATGAGGGGATCGTTGGCTGACCAGCCGCAGCGAAGGGGCTCCGTGGGCACATTGCAGCATACCATATTTCGCTCTTTGTTCGCCTATAATGGGCGAGTGGCTAGCGGTGGTTATGTGGAGTTGCATGCGCGGTCGGCGTTCTCGTTTTTAGAAGGCGCGTCGCTGCCGGAAGAGCTGGCGTCGCGGTGCGCGGAGCTGGAACAGCCGGCGATGGCGGTTGCGGACAAGCATGGGGTATACGGCGCGCCGCGCTTTCATTTGAGCGCCGGGAAGCTGGGCGTGCGGGCGCTGATCGGGGCGGAAGTGAACGCGGAGCACAATTGCCGGTACACGCTGCTGGCGGAGAGCCGGGAGGGATATCGAAATTTATGCCGGCTGATCACGCGCACGAAGTTTCGGGAGGGGAAGCCGGAGAATCCGTTTGCGACCGACGACGATTTTGCGGAGTTTGCCGGTGGATTGATTTGCCTGACGGGGGGCGATGAGGGACCGCTTGCGGAGGTGACGAAAGCACGCGAACGGCTGGAAGGATTGGTTCGAACATTCGGGGCGAAGAATGTTTTTGTGGAACTGCAGCGGCATTGCCGGCGCGGGCAGGAGGCGCGGAACCAGGCGCTGGTGGAATTGGCGCGCAGCATGAAACTACCGCTGCTAGCGACCAACGGGGTGACGCATGCGACCGCAGAGCGGCGCGAGCTGCAGGACGTGCTGACGTGCGTGCGGCACAAGACGACGGTTGCGGAGGCGGGAAGGCTGCTGAACTTCAATGCCGAACGGCACATGAAGACGACGGCCGAGATGCAGGCCTTGTTTGCGGACCTGCCGGAGGCGATTCGAAACACGACCGAACTGGCGGGGCGCATCGGTTTTACGCTGACGAATCTGGGATATGAGTTTCCGCGATATCCGGCGCCGGCGGGCGAGAGCGAGATGTCGTATTTGCGGCAATTGGCGGATGCGGGCGCGCGGCGGCGGTATCGGCCTTATTATGCGGCGGCGCAGCGGCAGGTAGAGCGCGAGCTGGCGCTGATTGAAAAGCTGAAGCTGGCGGGCTATTTCCTGATTGTCTGGGACATAGTCGATTTTTGCCGGCGAGAAAAAATTTTGGTGCAGGGACGCGGGTCGGCGGCGAACAGCGCGGTGTGTTATTCGCTGGGGATCACGGCGGTAGATCCGGTGGGAATGGAGCTGCTGTTCGAGCGGTTTCTATCGGAGGAGCGAGGGGAGATGCCGGACATCGATCTCGATTTGCCGAGCGGGGACCAGCGCGAGCGGGCGATTCAATATGTGTACGAGCGGTATGGGCAGTTGGGCGCGGCGATGACGGCGAACGTGATTACGTATCGCGGGCGGTCGGCGGTGCGGGATGTGGGCAAGGCGCTGGGATTCGACGAGCAGGAGATTGGGAGGCTGGCGGCGCAGATCAATCCATTCGAATGGAAGGATGCGAAGGATTCGCTGGAGCGGCGGTTTGCGGAGCATGGATACGATTTGCGCGACCCGCGCACGCTGAAGTTTTACTCGCTGACGAATGAGATTTTGGAATTGCCGCGGCATCTGGGGCAGCATTCGGGGGGCATGGTGGTGTGCCAGGGGCAGCTCGATTCGATTGTGCCGCTGGAGCCGGCGTCGATGCCGGGGCGCGTGGTGGTCGAGTGGGATAAGGACGATTGCGCGGACCTGGGGATCATCAAAGTGGATCTGCTGGGGCTGGGGATGATGGCGGTGCTGGAGGACACGATTGCGATCGCGCGCGACACGTACGGCGAGCAGTTGGACCTGGCGCATTTGCCGCAGGACGATCCGGACGTTTACGAGTGCTTGCAGAGAGCGGACACGATCGGGCTGTTTCAGGTGGAGAGCCGGGCGCAGATGTCGTGTTTGCCGCGCATGAAGCCGGCGAAATTTTACGACATCGTGGTGCAGGTGGCGATCATCCGGCCGGGGCCGATCGTGGGACAGATGATGCATCCCTATTTGAGGCGGCGGGAAGGTTTGGAAAAACCGGTGTGCCTGCATGAGTCGCTGGAGCCGGTGCTCGCGCGGACGCTGGGCGTGCCGTTGTTTCAGGAACAGTTGATCAAGATCGCGATGATTGCGGCGGGGTTCACGGGCGGGCAGGCGGAAGAACTGCGGCGCGCGTTCGGGTTCAAGCGTTCTGAAAAGCGCATGAAGGAAGTGGAGGTGAAGCTGCGCGAGGGCATGGACCGGAAGGGTATCACGGGCGAGACGCAGGAGCGCATTGTGCAGGCGATCACGTCGTTCGCGCTGTACGGGTTTCCGGAATCGCATGCGGCGAGCTTTGCGTTGATTGCGTATGCGAGCGCGTATTTGAAGTGTCATTACCTGGCGGCGTTCACGACGGCGATGCTGAACAACCAGCCGATGGGGTTTTATGCGCCGGCCACGCTGGTGAAAGATGCGCAGCGGCATGGACAGCGGTTTCGTCCGGTGGACGTATTGCGGTCAGATTATGCATGCACGGTGGAGACGGACGGCAAGGCGAAGTATGTGCGGCTGGGGTTGAATTATGTAAGTGGACTAAGCGGGGCGGCGGCGCGGAAGATGGAGCAGGAGCGCAGGCAAAGGCCGTTCGATTCGCTGCGAGATTTAATCCGGCGCGTGCCGGAACTGCAGAAAGACGAGCTAGCGGCGCTGGCGGAGCTAGGCGCGTTGAATGCGCTGCCGAAAGACAAGGCGGACCGGCACCGGCGCGGGGCGTTGTGGCAAGCGCAACTGGCGCTGCAGCCGGTTGGGGAATTGCTGGAGGGCGCGGCGGAAGATGGAATGGCGGCGCCGCTCGCGCCGATGACGCCGGGGCAACGCACGTATGCGGATTTCAGCAACAGCGGGCTGACGATCGGTAAGCATCCGATGAGTTATTACCGCGAGCGCCTGCGTGAGATGGGCGTGATGGATGCGGCGACGGCGAAGGCGCAGCGCGATGGGATGGTGTTGAGCGTGGCCGGATGCGTGATTACGCGGCAGCGGCCGGGGACGGCGAAAGGGTTCGTATTCTTGAGCCTGGAGGACGAGACCGGGATTGTGAACATTATTGTGCAGCCGGACCTTTTCGATAAGCGGCGGCAGGCCTGCACGGCCTCGCCTTACGTGCTGGTGAAAGGCGTGCTGCAGAGTATTAAGAATGTGCTTTCAGTGAAGGCGGGCGAGATTGAGGAACTGAATTTCCGGGACGCCGCGGTGATGCGCTCGCACGATTTTCACTAGCGGGAAGCCACGCTCAGGGGGCGGGAATCGAAGGTTCAAGATGAACGATCAACCAAAGAAGGAACAGTATTCCGGAGCGCGAGATCGAGAGATCCGTGCGGCACTGGATCAGCATTGGGCGGCGTCGGACGCCAACGATTTTGAAACGGAGCACCGCATCTATCACGAGGACGCGGTGCTGGAATATCCGCAATCAGGCGAGCGAACCCGCGGTCGACGCAACATACAGAACCAACGCGCCAGCCAGCCGAGCCAAAAGCGGTTTGCCGTGCGACGAATCATCGGCGGCGGCGACCTTTGGGTGACCGAATTCGTCCTGACATATGACGGCAAGCCGTCCTACACCGTGAGCATCATGGAATTCAGGGACGACAAGGTCGCACGGGAAACGCAGTACTTTGCTGATCCATTCGCCGCTCCCACATCGCGCGCTCAATGGGTCGAACGGATGGATCCATAATTAAACGCCCACAGACCGCTAGTCCTGACTAACACCCTTACCGGGAAGTCGAACGGTATGATATGGGGTATCGCTACAGCACATCCTCCGACGGAGGGATAAAGGTGGATTGGAAACGGTTGGTCCAGTTTGCACTGCTGGGTAGCAGTGATTTGGAACAATATGCCATTTTGCTGGTGCGCGTTTCGCTCGGGCTGTTCTTCGCGATCTCCGGAGCAAACAAATTGTTTGTCGCGAGCGGCAGGCAAACTATATACGAAACTCTGGTTGAGGCCAAAGTTCCGTCTCCCCACGTGATGGCTTATTTCGTGCCGGCTGTCGAGTTCATTGGTGGATTGTTGCTGACTGTGGGGTTTTTTTCGAGCGCGGCCTGCGCGGCTTTATTGATCAACATGCTGGTCGCCATCCTGACCACCAAGCTTTCCACCATGCGTAAAGGACTTTCGCCGCTTAACTGGCTCGACGATTTCCTCTACCTTCCGGAAGTCCTATACGTGCTCTTCTTTGTATGGCTGATCTGCTCTGGTCCGGGAAAGTTCAGTGTCGATTACTGGCTGGCCGGCAAGTTACGGCGGTAATCGATCGACGAAGAAGTTTCGGATTTGGGTGCGTATACTACGCGCGTGTGGCAAACTCCTGAGCAGAGCTATGCCAGGCAAACTTCTTTTTTCCTCGCTATTGGGCGCGGTCGCGCTATTCGTACCGGTTTGCAGCCATCGTCCGGGCGCTCCCACGCTGTGGGGACTCGATAGTTCCTACAACGTCTATCGAGTGAATCCTGCCACCGGAAAGTTCGAGAAGGCGGCCGGCAGTCTAGTGCTGATTGCAGAGGGCGCGGACGGCGATCTATGGGGATTGAATGGCGTTCACGAAATTTATCATTACGTGCCCGCTCAGAAAGACTGGTACCGCGATGCCGGCAGCCTCACCGCGCTCTCGATCGGTTCCATTAAGAACGCCTGGGGCCTCGATGCCGAGGGCAACGTATTTCACTACAAACCGGAGTATGACGTCTGGGTGAGCGTACCCGGCAAACTGGCCCAAATTTCCGCTGCTCCGGACGGCACGGTGTGGGGCATCGGCAAGTCCGGACGGCCTTATCGCTTCGAAGCGCGGAAGCAGACCTGGACGCTCATGCCGGGCCGCTTGTCACAGATCGTGGCCGGCTCCGCCGCGAGAATTTGGGCGCTCGATTCGTCTCACAAAGTGGTCCGATTCGATACGGTTCGCCAGGATTGGGAGACGATTCCCGGGGATCTGACAAAACTCTCGCTCGGTCCGATTGGGGATGTGTGGGGACTCGATAGCGCGGGCAAGGCTTACCGGTTCAACGCCGCTACGAAAACATTCGCGGATGTTCCCGGCTCCTTTGCGGCCATCGCCGTGAGCGCAGACGGCACCGCATGGGGGGTCGACAGAAGCACGGGTCAAATTTCGCATTTTGATTCGGCGACCCAAAGCTGGAAGGCTCTCGGGGCCGCGGCGGCTCAAATCACGGTAGGTTAAGGCCGCTGGAGCGGGCTTTTTGCCTAACGTGTACCGCGTGATGCGTCTAGCTTGTACCCCTCACGCCGGCAAGCGCCGTCCTTTTGTTACCATCGATTAAGCGTAAAGGCCGTCTGGCGGCCGTTGTGCGCGATTGTAACTAACACTTGCATGAAATTTTTCCTTGATACGGCCAATCTGGAGGATATCCGGAAAGCCGCCCCGTGGGGCATTATCGATGGCGTGACGACGAATCCGAGCTTGATCGCTAAAGAAGGAGTCGCCATCGAAGACCAGGTTCGACAAATCTGCGGACTTATCGATGGAGACATCAGCGCGGAGGTCGTATCTACCACGGCTAAGGAAATGATCGTGGAGGGGCGGCGCCTCGCGAAACTTCATAGCAATATTGTGGTCAAAGTCCCGCTGATCTCGGAAGGCATTGTGGCTGTTTCGGCGCTGGCCAAAGAAGGCATTCGCACCAATGTCACGCTGTGTTTCAGCGCGGCGCAGGCTCTGGTGGCCGCGAAGGCCGGCGCTTATATCATCAGCCCGTTCATAGGCCGGGTAGACGATATCGGCTGGCCGGGCATGGACCTCATCAAAGACATCGTCACCATCTACGGCAACTACGGCTATAAGACACAGGTGCTGGCGGCTTCCATTCGCGGGCCGTTGCACGTGGTGGAGGCGGCCAAAGCAGGCGCGCACATTGCGACTATGCCGCTGAAGGTGCTCGAGCAGATGTTCCAACATCCGCTGACGGAAAAAGGTCTAGAGCAGTTCCTCAAAGATCACCACAAGGCATTCCAGTTGGCGAGCGCCTGAATTGCGGGCTCAGTCTCGCGGCTCGGCCTTGCCGCTCAAGCGGGCCGCACGCTAGCCCGTGTGAGCCGGTCCAAAATGCCAGCCCATTCCGGGGTTTCGGGCGGCTTCTCGACGGCAATCCACTCCCACCCCTGTTGGTCGGCGGCATGCAATTCCGCATACAGCTTGGCGGCATAGGCGTTCGGATGGGAAGGCATTTCAATGACGCGGCCGTTGCCGGCAGGCCTTGATGCGCCGGGCTCGAGCACAAAAAACGGCGTTCGCGGCGCATAATGCCGCGCATGCAATCCGGGAGATTCGCTCACGTGCGGCAAATCTATTTCCCGATCCCAGAGGAGCCCGGTCGCGTCTTCGAGCTGCCGAGGCGTGATCATTCCCGGCCGAAGGATCGCGGGCGGATCGCGACGCAGCGAAACCACGGTCGATTCGATGCCTACCGGCGCAGGTCCCGCATCCAGAATCATGTCGACTCGATCGGCTAAGCTCATCCGCACATGTTCGGCGGTGGTTGGCGAGAGCTGCCCAAACCGGTTCGCGCTGGGCGCCGCGATGGGCACGCCGGCGCGCCGGATCAATGCGAGCGCAATGGGCTGGGACGGCACCCGCACGCCCACTGAATCGAGCCCGGCGGTTACCAGGTCCGGCACGATGGCCGCTTTCTTCACGATGATCGTCAGCGGCCCAGGCCAGAAGCGTTCCGCGAGCCGATGAGCGGCATCCGGCCACTCCGCCGCGATGGACCGCGCCATGGCTTCGTCGGAAACATGGACGATGAGAGGGCTCGCGAAAGGCCGTTGTTTGGCTTCGTAGATGCGCCGCACGGCCGCTGTGTCCAGGGCGTTCGCGCCCAATCCATAAACCGTTTCGGTGGGAAACACCACCAGCCCGCCACTCCGAATCAAGCCGGCGGCGCGCGCAAGCTCGGCCTCGCTCACAACGAAATTGGGGGTCACGCTATTCCGGCAGGTCTTCCTTGCTATCGCCGGACGTCTTGCCGGTTTTTTTCCAGACAAGATAGGCATGAATCAGGGGGTCGATATCGCCATCCAGTACGCGATCCACATCGCCGATCGCCAACTTCGTGCGATGATCCTTGATCATTCGATAGGGCGCGAGCACATAACTGCGAATCTGGCTGCCGAAATTAATTTCGAGTTTGGTGTCCTCCAGCTTCCGATCCGCCGCCTGCTTCTTTTCCATTTCGTATTCGTACAGCTTGGCGCGCAATTGCTTAAGCGCGCTGGAGCGGTTCTTATGTTGGGAGCGTTCATTCTGGCATTGCACGACGATGCCTGTCGGAAGGTGAGTAAAACGCACGGCCGATTCTGTCCGGTTGACGTGCTGGCCGCCGGCGCCGCTGGCGCGAAAGACATCGATCTTCAAATCATCCGGCTTGATGTCGATCTTGATATCTTCGTCGATCTGGGGATATACGAAGACGGAGGCAAATGAGGTATGCCGCCGCGCATTGGCATCGAAGGGCGAGATGCGGACCAGCCGATGCACGCCCACTTCGGCCTGCAACTGGCCGTATACGTTTTCGCCGTTAATCTCGACCGTAGCGGACTTGATGCCGGCGCCTTCACCCTCCAGCCGGTCCGTGATGACAGCTTCAAACTTGTGCCGCTCCGCCCAGCGCAGGTACATGCGCAGCAGCATCTCGGCCCAGTCCTGGCTTTCGGTTCCACCGGCTCCCGGATGGATGGTGACGATGGCGTCGCGGGCGTCGTTTTCGCCGGAAAGCAGCATCCCGGTCTCCAACTGCTCGAGCTTGGTTTCAAACGAGCGGAGCTCACGCTCCAGATCGCCGTTGACGTCCTCGCCTTCGCGGGCGAGCTCGAACAGAGTGTCTATGTCGGAGGTGGCGTTGGCCACCGAGTGGGAGCTTTGAATCGCCTCTTCCAGCCGCTTGCGCTCGCGCATAATGCGCTGGCTCTTTTCGGGCTGATTCCAAAAGTTTGGGTCGTCGATTTCGGCTTCGAGTTTTAGGAGTTCTTTTTGTTTCGCGGCTGGGTCAAAGATAGCTCCGCACAGCTTCGCCTTGCTGCCGGAGCGCAACGTACTCTCTTTCGAGTTCTTCCAAGGTCATTCACTAGTAGTGTAACTGCGCCGCCGCGCGGCGTGCAAAAGTCCCGCTTTCGTTACAATGAGAGTACGGAAACTTCATTGGGAGCGCGGATCTGCGCACTGAGACTCCGCTTCGAACTACCCACACTCGCTTTGAACGCGAAGAAATCATTCAAATGCCGCAAGCACAAGACCCCGCGTTGGGCATCAATAGCTGGTTAGAAGACGAACTCTACCATCAATACCAATTCGATCGCAAGAGCGTCGACGAAGGCTGGAGCCATCTGTTTCAGGAAGCCGCGCAAAACGGAACGGCCACCGGGATAGCCGAGCCGGAGGGCACAGAAGGTTCGGAGGCCGTGGCGCGCGATGCCAGCGAGGCGCCGAGGACTCCCTTCGGGCCCGAGACGCCCGAGGAGACGCCGCGCGAGGAACCTCCGGAGCGGATTCCGCCGGAACAGGAACCGCCGCGGGAGATCCCGCCGGAGCGTGAACCGCCACAGTATATTCCTCCCATGCAAGAGCCGCCGCAGCCGACGCCTACCCCGCAGGAAACCGCAGCGCCGACACGCGAGGTCGCTCGGACGGCGCCAGCTCAGCCGGCGAAGCAGGAAAAGGCCATCGGCGCGAGCGATCAATTGATCCCGTTGCGCGGCGCGGCGGCACGGATCGCTGAAAATATGACGGCGAGCCTCTCGATTCCGGTCGCCACCTCGCAGCGCCAGATTCCCGTGCGCGTGGTCGAAGAGAATCGCAACGCCATCAACAAGCAGCGGGCGCTGCAAGGGCGTGGAAAGCTCAGCTTCACGCATTTCATTGCCTGGGCGATCGTTAAAGCGGTCAAAACGAACCCGGGGCTGAACCATGCGTACGCGGAAAATCAAGGGGAGCCATTTCGCGCCGTGCGCGGGCACGTCAATATCGGGCTGGCGGTGGACGTTGCCGGCAAAGACGGCACGCGGTCGCTCAAGGTGCCGAACGTGAAGAACGCGGACGCGATGAGCTTCGCGCAATTCGTGAGCGCCTATGACGATATCGTGGCGCGCGCACGTACGAACAAGCTGCAGGTTGCCGACTTCGAAGGCACAACCATCTCGTTGACCAACCCGGGGACGGTTGGAACGCTCGGATCGGTGCCGCGCTTGATGCCGGGACAAGGCGCGATCATCGCCACGGGCGCCATCGACTACCCGGCTGAATTTGCCGGAGCGAGCGAAGAAACGCGCGCGCTGCTAGGGCTCAGCAAAGTGCTGATGATCACTTGCACCTACGATCACCGCATCATTCAGGGCGCTGAATCCGGCGCCTTCCTGGCGAAACTGCAGCAACTGCTGCAAGGCGAAGACGGCTTCTATGACGCCATCTTCCGCGAGCTGAAGGTTCCCTTCATGCCGGTCCGCTGGCAGGCCGATCAACAGCTTGCCCCGCAACGCTTCGCGGCTCTGAATGCGGACGTCGCCAAAGAAGCGGCGGTGATCCGGCTGATCGGCTCTTACCGCATCCGCGGCCATTTGGTGGGTAACACGAATCCGCTCGGCAACGATCCTCCGTATCATCCCGAGCTCGATCCGGGGTCCTACGGCCTCACCATCTGGGACCTGGACCGGCCGTTTCTCTCCGGCGCGGTGAAAGCGCCCAGCGGGGCGATCGGCTCTTACATGCAGCCCTACGAAACGCTGCGCGAGATCCTAGACCGGCTGCGCACGACGTACTCGGGATCGATCGGAGTCGAGTACATGCACATACAGGATCCGGAACAAAAGCAATGGCTGCAAGACCGCATGGAACCGAGCATGAACGCCTGGAAGCTGGAGGATGCGGTCCGGCACCGCATCCTGAACCGCGTGGTGCAAGCCGAAGAATTCGAACATTTCCTGCAGACCCGCTTTGTGGGTCAAAAGCGCTTTGGGTTGGAAGGACTCGAGAGCACGATCGCGGTACTCGATGAAATTTTAGAGCGCTCGGCCAACGAAAACGCACACGAAGCGGTGATCGGGATGGCGCATCGCGGACGCTTGAACGTGCTAGCCAACGTGGTGGGCAAGTCGATGTCTCAGGTCTTTTCCGAATTCGAAGGGGAGGCCGATCCGGAGAGCGTGCAAGGGGCCGGCGACGTGAAATACCATCTGGGGGCGAGCGGCATTCACCGCTCCACGCTCGGCAAAGAGATCCTGGTGTCGGTCGCTTTCAACCCCAGCCATCTCGAGGCCGTGGACCCGGTTGTGGAAGGCCTGGTCCGGCCGAAGCAGGACCGCATAGGGGACGCAAAGCGCGAGCGCGTGATCCCGATTTTGATTCACGGAGACGCGGCGTTCATCGGGCAGGGGGTGGTGGCAGAGACTTTGCAGCTTTCGCAGCTGGAGGGCTACACCACGGGCGGCACGATCCACGTCATCACGAATAATCAAATCGGCTTCACGACCAATCCGCTGGAAGGCCGCAGCAGCGTGTATTGCACGGATGTGGCGCTGTCGGTTCAGGCTCCCATTCTTCACGTGAACGCGGACGACCCGGAGGCTTGCATTCGCGTGGCGCAGCTCGCCTATGACTATCGACAACGGTTCAAGCGAGACGTGGTGGTGGATGTGATCGGCTATCGGCGGCACGGCCACAACGAAGCCGACGATCCGAGCTACACGCAGCCGGTGATGTATCGCAAGATCAAGGCCACGCCGAGCGTGGCGACGCAGTACTCCGAGCGGCTGGTGCGGGAGAAGTTCGTTACGCAAGAGTTCGTGGATAGCCTGCGCAAGCAGGCGCGCACACGGCTGAACGAGACCTACGACGACGCCAAGAAGCATCGCGAAGACTTCATCATCGAAGAATTCGCGCTGGCGCCCGCCGAGGAAGTGCAGAAGCCCATCCCATCCACGGCGGCCGATTACAACACGCTGGCGCGAGTGGTGGAATGCTGCACGGAATTTCCGGAGGAGTTTCACCTGCATCCGAAGCTGAAAGCGCTGGTCGATCGGCGGCGCGAGGCCATCAATGGCGGACCGATCGACTGGGGGTTTGCGGAGACGCTGGCGTTCGGAAGCCTGGTGCTGGAAGGGACGCCGGTTCGTTTGGCGGGCGAAGATGTATCGCGCGGCACGTTTACGCAACGCCACCTGGAATTCAGCGATTACGAAACCGGCGAGGTCTACACGCCGCTGAAGCACTTGCATCCGGAGCAGGGGAAGTTCGAAGTTATCGACAGCCTGCTGAGCGAATTCGCCGCGATGGGCTATGAGTTCGGCTACAGCGTCGCCGACCCGCTGACGCTGGTGATGTGGGAAGCGCAGTTCGGCGATTTCGTCAACGGGGCGCAGATCATTATCGATCAGTTCGTGGTCTCGGCGGAATCGAAATGGAACCAGCCGAGCGGCCTGGTGCTGCTGCTGCCGCACGGGCTGGAAGGGCAAGGCCCGGAACATTCGAGCGCGCGCATCGAGAGATTCTTGCAGCTTTGCGCCGAGAACAACCTGCAGGTGTGCAACTGCACCACGCCGGCCCAATATTTTCATCTGCTGCGGCGGCAGATGTACGGCGGCGCGGACCGGCGCGGCATTCGCAAGCCGTTGATCGTCTTCACTCCGAAGTTTCTGCTGCGCTATCCGAAGGCGGCTTCCCGCCTGGAGGAGCTGACGAGCGGGGCATTCCAAGAGGTCATTGGGGATGCGCAGTACATTGGCGGCCACGTTACGCGCGTGTTGTTATGCTCCGGCAAAGTGTATTACGACCTGGTCAACAAGCGGGAAGAGCTCCGGCGCAACGACGTGGCGATCATCCGGCTGGAACAGCTTTATCCATTTCCCTTGCAGCGCCTGACCGATATACTGCGCCGCTACCCGGATTCGGCCGAGCTGTTCTGGGTTCAGGAAGAGCCCGAGAACATGGGCGCGTGGTATTTCGTCGAAGAGCAGATGCAATCGATCATCAGCCCGGGTGGAAACGGCGGCCCGATGAAACGACAATTGCGCTATGTGGGCCGGCCGACTGCGGCTAGTCCGGCAGCAGGCGCTCACAAGGTTCACAACGATCAACAGGAAACGCTGATCAACGAAGCGTTCGCGGGAACTCCCGCGGTGGTGCGCAAGGCGCGGCGGCTGGTGCGTAAGAAACGATGAAGCTGGCCGACGTGATTCGTACGGCGCGCATGGTGAAAATGGATCATGCGCGGAAGTTCGCGCAGCATGTTGTGCCTGAAGTAGTGCGGCCCGCGCGCGTGATCTGGAACCAGGCGATCGGCGGAGTCTTTCTGCTGTTCGCGATCTTTTTCTTCATCACTGCCGCGGGCTATTATCGCCAGGCGAATAATCTCGCCCTGGCGCTGGCTGGGTTCATGGGCCTGGTGATGGCGATCTTCGGCACGGCCTCTTTCCGGAAAGCGCGCCGCATCGCGCGACGGTTCTAATTGTCTCTTCGCGAGCGACCCGGCGAGTTCCCGTTCACACGCGGGATTTACGCGGACATGTACCGGCGGCGGCTCTGGACCATGCGCCAGTACGCCGGCTTCGGAACCGCGGAAGAGAGCAACCGGCGCTACAAATTTCTTCTGTCGCAAGGTATCACGGGGCTGTCGGTGGCATTCGATCTGCCGACGCAGATGGGGATGGATTCGGATTCTCCGCCGGCCGCGGGCGAAGTGGGCCGCACCGGGGTTGCCATCGACTCGCTGGCGGATATGCGCGTGCTGTTCGAAGGCATCGAGCTCGACCAAGTCAGCACGTCGATGACGATTAATTCAACGGCGGCGATTCTGCTGTGCCTGTACGTGCTGGTCGCCGAGAGGCAGGGCGCGGATCGCAAGAAGCTCTCGGGCACAGTTCAGAACGACATTCTGAAGGAATACATCGCGCGCGGCACTTACATTTATCCGCCGCGACCGGCGATGCGCATCGTCACGGATTTGTTTGCATGGGCCGCGCAGGAGGTTCCCGAGTGGAACACGATTTCGATCAGCGGCTATCATATTCGCGAAGCCGGCTCGACCGCCGTTCAAGAAGTGGCGTTCACACTGGGGAATGCGATCGCGTATATCGAAGCGGCGGTGGCGGCCGGGCTGGATGTGGATGGATTTGCCCCGCGGCTGAGTTTCTTTTTTAACGCGCACAACAATTTTCTCGAAGAGATCGCGAAGTACCGGGCGGCCCGGCGGCTGTACGCGCGCATTATGCGGGAGCGCTTCGGCGCGAAGCTCGACCGATCTTGCATGCTGCGGTTCCACACGCAAACGGCGGGCTCGACGCTGACTGCGCAGCAGCCGGAGGTGAACGTGGTGCGGGTAGCGCTGCAGGCGATGGCCGCGGTGCTGGGCGGAACGCAATCGCTGCATACGAACGGGCAGGACGAAGCCTTGTCGCTACCGACGGAACAATCTGCGCGGGTGGCGCTGCGCACGCAGCAGGTGATCGCGTACGAAAGCGGCGTGACAGCGGTTGCCGATCCGCTGGGCGGGAGCGAATATATCGAAAAGCTGACGGACGAGATCGAGGCGGGGGCACGCGAATACATTGCGCGCATCGATGCTTTGGGCGGCACGCTGGCGGCGATCGAGCGCGGCTACGTGCAAGGCGAGATTCAACACTCGGCTTATGAGCAGCAGAAGGCGGTGGAAGAGGGGCGGCAGATTGTGGTCGGCGTGAACAAATTTCAAGCCGAAGGGGCCGAACCATTGAAGCCGTTTCGCATCGATCCCGAGCTGGAGGCGCGGCAGGTGGAACGACTTCGGGAGGTGCGCGCGTCGCGCTCGGCGAACGATTGCTGTGCGGCACTAGCGCGGCTCGAAAAGGCGGCGCGAGGAACCGAAAACCTGATGCCGCACATTCTCGAATGCTGCCGGGTGCTGGCTACAGTGGGCGAGATCTCGGATACGCTGCGCAAAGTATTCGGAGAATATAAGGAAGCCTTCTAGATGGACGCAATCCACGTCATCGGCGCGGGACTGGCCGGCTGCGAGGCAGCGTTTCAAGCCGCGGAGGCGGGCGCACAGGTGGTGCTGCATGAGATGCGTCCGGAGAAACGCACGGCGGCGCACAAGACGGACTGCTTCGGCGAGCTGGTCTGCAGCAATTCGCTCAAGAGCGAGCAGGTCCACTCGGCGCCCTGGCTGCTCAAACAAGAGCTGCGGCGGCTGGGCTCGCTGTTGATGAAGGCGGCGCAGGCGGCGCGCGTGCCGGGCGGGCATGCATTGACGGTGGACCGCGAGATTTTCTCGCGCGAGATCACGCATGCGATGGAATCACATCGGCGGATTGAGGTGCGGCGCGGCGAAGTGACTGGGATTCCGCGCGAAGGCGTGGTCATCGTGGCGACCGGGCCGCTCACGAGCGATGCGCTGGCGCAGGATATTGGCCGCGTGACAGGCGTGGAGCGCCTATTCTTCTATGACAGCATCAGTCCGATTGTGGCGGCGGATTCGATCGATCTGTCGATTGCGTTTCGCGCGTCGCGCTACGGCAAATCGCTCGACGGGACCGACGACTACATCAACTGTCCGTTCAATAAGGAAGAGTACGACGCGTTCGTTTCGGCTTTGATGGAGGCTCAGTTCTATGAACCCCACATAGAAGAAGATAAGATTTCGTACTTCGAAGGATGCCTGCCGATTGAAGAGATTGCGCGGCGAGGGCGCGATACGCTGCGCTTCGGGCCGATGAAGCCGGCGGGACTGCCCGATCCGCGCACAGGAAAATGGCCGTATGCGGTCGTGCAGCTCCGGCAGGAGAATCAGCGGGCCGATAGCTACAACCTGGTGGGCTTTCAGAATCACATGAAGTACGGCGACCAGGCGCGGGTCTTTCGGATGATTCCGGGCCTCGCCAAGGCTGAGTTCTTGCGTTTCGGACAGATGCACCGCAACACGTATATCAACTCGCCGGCTTTGTTGAGGCCGACGCTGCAGTTGAAGACGGACGGGAGGGTGTTTTTTACGGGGCAGATTTGCGGAGTGGAAGGCTATGCGGAATCGATTGCGACGGGCCTGATTGCGGGGCGCAATGCGGCCTTGTGGATGCGCGGCGAAAGGCCGGAGGTTTTTCCGCGCGAGACGGCGTTAGGTAGCTTGTGCCACTACATCACGCATGCGGACGCGGGCAATTTTCAGCCGGCGAACATTACGTTCGATTTATTGCCGGCGCTCGATGAAGCGGCGAAGCGCAGGCTGCGGCACGATAAGAAAGCCCGGCATGCAGAGGTTTGCCGGCGGGCGGCGGAAGCGTTTGAACGACATGCAAGTACGCGAATGTATTGCGAAGTATCTGGCTGAGATCGAGCGGCGTGGCGCGTCGAAGCACACGCTGCGGAACTACGGCTCGGATCTGGAGCAGTTCGCGGCGTACTTTGAGCCGCCGGGCGAAAGGGCGCCGGATATCGAGCAACTCGACTTGCCGCTGATGCGCGAGTGGCTGGGCGGGTTGTACGATCAGGGGCTCACGGTGGTGAGCGTGCGGCGGAAGATTGCGGCGGTGCGGGCGATGTTCAAGTTTCTGCTGCGCGAGGGCGTGGTGACGAGGAACGCGGCGAGCCGATTGCGAACTCCGAAGGCCAAGCAGCGATTGCCGGAAGTGATGAGCGCGGAGAAGACCAATCAGCTTCTCGATGGCGCAGAGGAACTCTCGAAGGAGCGGGACCTGGCGTTGCTGGAGCTGCTCTACGGCTGTGGCATCCGGGTGGGCGAGCTGGTGGGAATCAATCTCGAAGACATCGACCTGCGCGAGGGATGGCTGCGGGTGCGCGGGAAGGGCAACAAGGAACGGGAAGTGCCGGTGGCGGGGCGGGCGGTGGAAGCCGTGGAGCGGTACCTGGGGGTTCGGATGGCGCAGCCGAACGAGCGGGCGCTGTTCTTGAATTCGCGGGGCGGGAGGCTGGGCGACCGGCAGGTGCGAAGGCTTGTCAAGCGGTACGCGCTGCTGGTGACCGGCGACTCGACGGTCCACCCGCACAGCTTCCGGCACGCCTATGCGACCCATCTGCTGAGCGACGGGGCAGACCTGCGGTCGATTCAAGAGCTGCTGGGGCATGCGCGGCTCTCGACTACACAGAAGTACACGCAGGTGTCGTTGAAGGATCTGCAAGCCGTTTACGACCGAGCGCATCCGAAAGCCTAGGGTTTCCCGAAGCCGAATTGGGCGAAGATGGCTTGGCCGGCGGGATTGGTTAGGAACTCCAGGAAGCGGCGGGCAGCGTCCTGATAGTGGGACGAGGCGACGATGCCGCCTTTCTGAACGATGGGCAGGTGCCAATCGGCGGGAATCAGGTCAGGCTTCTTGCCCTGGAGCAGGGAAGCGGAAGTGAGAACGGCGTCGGCATTGCCGCTGGTGAAGAGCTCCAGAGTTTCGCGGACGTTTTCGCCGTAGACCACTTTGGGTTGGACCTGGGGCCAGATGTCGGCGTGCTCGAGGGCTTGCTGGGCGGCGACTCCGTAGGGGGCGAGCTGGGGGTTGGGGAGCGCTACGATGCGAACCCAATTTTGGGCTAAGTTGCTGACGGGGTGATGCTTACCGTCGCGCCAGAGCAGGCCGACGCGGCCGACGGCGTAGACCCGGACCGAGGCAGGGTCCAGTTTACCGGACGAAGCCAATTGATCGACATAGGCGGCGTTGGCGGAAAGAAAGACATCGTACGGAGCGCCGTTTTGAATTTGTTGGCGGAGGACGGCGCTGGAGGCGATGACGAAGCGGGCGGGCTGACCGTAGGCCTTAGTTAGTGGCTGTTGGAGAGGGGCGAGGTCGGCGGCGGCGGCAATGGTGAGGATGGGTTGGGGGGAAGCGGGTTGGCAGAAAATGAGCAGGCAACTTGACAACAGAAGACTCACATTCCATAATGAGAATGTGCTTAACGACGGCCGGCCGGATTGGGGCTTGGCGGAGGATGGAAACACATGAGTAAGATTATCGGAATTGACCTGGGGACCACAAATTCGGTGGTCGCGGTGATGGAAGGCGGGACGCCGGCGGTGATTCCCAACCAGGAAGGCGGGCGGACGACGCCGTCGGTGGTGGGATTTACCAAGAGCGGGGAACGGCTGGTGGGCCAGGTGGCCAAACGCCAAGCGGTGACGAACCCGGAGAACACGATTTATTCCATCAAGCGGTTCATGGGACGCCGGTTCAACGAAGTCAGTGAAGAGATGAAGCTGGTCCCGTACAAGGCTGTCGCGGGCGAGAATGGCGATGCGCGGGTGGAGGTTCAGGGCAAGAAATATTCGCCGCCCGAGATTTCGGCGATGATTCTGACGAAGTTGAAGGAAGCGGCGGAAGCCTACCTGGGCGAGAAAGTCACCAAAGCGGTGATCACGGTGCCGGCGTACTTCAACGACGCGCAACGGCAGGCGACCAAGGACGCGGGGCAGATTGCGGGCCTGGAAGTGATGCGCATCATCAACGAGCCGACGGCAGCGGCGCTGGCTTACGGCCTGGACAAGAAGAAGGACGAGACCATCGCGGTATACGACTTTGGCGGCGGCACGTTCGATATCTCGATCCTGGAAGTGGGCGACGGCGTGGTGGAAGTGAAGTCCACCAACGGCGATACGCACCTGGGCGGCGTCAACATCGACCAGCGCATCATCGACTGGATCGTGGCCGAGTTCAAGAAGGAGAACGGCATCGATCTCGCCCGCGACCAGATGGCCCTGCAGCGCCTCAAAGAGGCTGCCGAGAAGGCCAAGATGGAGCTCTCGACGCTGCTCGAATCCGAGATCAACCTGCCGTTCATCACGGCCGATGCCTCGGGTCCGAAGCATCTGACCTTGAAGCTCACGCGCGCAAAGTTCGAAGCGCTGGTGGATGACCTCATCCAGCAGACCGTCGAGCCGTGCCGCAAAGCGCTGAAGGACGCCGGCATTTCGGCCGGCGAAATCAACGAAGTGGTCCTGGTGGGCGGCCAGACGCGTATGCCGCGCATCCAGGCGCTGGTCCGCGACCTGTTCGGCAAGGAGCCCCACAAGGGCGTCAACCCTGACGAGGTCGTGGCGATCGGCGCGGCTGTCCAGGGCGGCGTGCTGGGCGGCGCCGTCAAGGATGTCCTGCTGCTCG
>DATASJ010000105.1:0-1861 GCA_036269275.1 Bryobacteraceae bacterium
GGCTGGGGCGCGATCGGACGCTTGATGGTAAAGCGCTGAATCTTGATTTCGCCACGTTCGTAGACTGCGAGCAGAGCCTCCACCGCCTGGGGATCGAGCCGCTTGCCCGCGAGATTCTTGATGATCTGCAAAGCCTGCTCAGGGGTATGTGCGTGCTGGTAAGGACGGTTCGTGGTAAGGGCGTCGAACGTGTCAGCCACAGCGATGACCCGAGCCAGCATGGGAACCTGATCGCCCTGTAGCCCGTAAGGATATCCGCGGCCGTCGAGTGCCTCGTGGTGCAACTCGATGCCGGGCAGCATTTCCGCCAACTGCGTGACCGGGCGCAAAATGTTGGCTCCTTTTGTGGTGTGGGTCTTCATGACTTCGAATTCTTCTTCCGTGAGGGCGCCCGGCTTTTTCAGAATGTGATCCTCGATGCCAATTTTTCCCACGTCGTGGAGTTGGGCAGAGATGCGCAATGTCTCCATGAACTCGGGCGACAGTCCCATTTCCTTGGCGATCAGCAGGGAGTAGCGCGTGACGCGATCAGAGTGGCCACGGGTGTAAGGGTCCTTTTCGTCGACCGCGCCGGCAAGCATCTGGATGGAACCCATGAAGAGCTCGCGATTTTCTTCCGCGGCTCGCTTCAGGTCTGCGACGAAACGTTCAAGCTCATCGGACATGGTGTTGAAAGTGTGGGCGAGTTCGCCAATTTCAGTGCGGCTCAACAGGTGGACACGCTGGGAGAAGTCGCCGCGGGCCAGTGCGCGGCTAGACTGCGTGAGGACTTGCAGGGGATTGGTAATGCGGCGCGCGGCAAAGATGCTGACGCCGATGCTCAACAGGACGGCCAAAAGGGCCAGCAGCCTGCCGGTACGTTGCATTTCAATAATTCCGCGGTACGCTTCGCGTTGCGGTTTCTGCACAACCACAGCCCAATCCAGCGAAGTGACGGGACTGTAGGTGCCGAGCATGTCGACGCGCTGGGAGGAGGTTGTCACGGTGAATTCGCGGGTCTCGGGCAATTGCACTTTGTTCCGGCTATCGACAAAGTCGCGCACTATATCGAGATTCTTCATATCCTGGCCGGTTGCAAACTCGAGAGTGGCGGCCGCAACCAGCCGACCTTGGGCATCGACCACATAAGGTGTCAGGCCGCCCCCGCTGACTTCTTGCAAGCGGCGGATCAGGAAATGAAGGTCGACTACGGACCCGATCATTCCCAGAAAACGCGCTCCATAATTCACGGGATAACTAACGAGAAACACGGTGCGAGCGGAGTTTCCTTCGCCCACAACGAGGGCTTGCCCGTTATACGCGCGGCCGTCGCGGGCAGCGGAGTAGGCTCGTTCCAGTTCGCGATTCAGAAAGGCGTCCGGAGCAATGCGGCCGGCGGAAATTCCCTTGCCATCGGCGTTCAACAGGGTCGCGTAAGCAACCTCATCGGACGAAGACACAAAGTTTTCGAGCAGGGCGCGCAGTTCCGGAGAATTAATGCTGGTTTCGCCAATATCGCCCCCACTGGCGACCTGAATGGCGGAGGACAGGTTAGCCAACATCATTTCGAGAGAGCGTTCGTGCTGAGAGAGATCGTCGGCGAGGGAGCGCGTCACCGTGTTCTGCAGCAGCATCTCGTTGGTCTTCAGACGCTCGCGGTTAATGGCCTCTACCTGCGACGAGTAGAAGTACATCGGGACGATACTGATTACCAGCAGCACGCCGAGGATTACATAGAGAATCGGGATGCGGGCCGAGTTCGGAGCGCTAGCGGACAAGTCTCTCCCTTCACTCATCGCAGACGCCGAAGACGAGGGGCGGCGGCTTTCAAAGGTATCTTTAAAATTCTAATGGGGAATTCTGCGGGGCTGGCGGAAAAGCT
>DATASJ010000106.1:0-330762 GCA_036269275.1 Bryobacteraceae bacterium
TAACGTGCTCTTCCAGTAGTCGCCCTGCTTGCGCAGCAGCTCGCCTTCTATCCACTTCCGCTGCCACACCGCATAATCGGCATACTGGATCTCCAGCTCCGCCAGCGGATCTGGCTCGCCACGCACAAACGCGCCGTAGAGTGTACTTAACTCGGTGACCAGCACCCCCATCGACCAGCCGTCTGAAACGATGTGATGCATCGTGATCAGCAGCGCGTGCTCCGCTCCGGCCAACCGGATCAGGCGTCCGCGAATCAACGGGCCCGCTTCCAGGTCGAAGGGCTCACCGGCTTCTTCCGCTACCAGCCGCGCGAGCTCAGCCTCCGCCTCCAGCTGTTCCCCCAAATCGAGTTCGCGCAAATCGTGCTCGGCAAGCCGGAAATGGAGGTCCTCGCCATCCGCGATCCGCTGTACTGGCTGGTCGTCCACCAAGCCAAAGGTCGTGCGCAAGGCCTCGTGCCGCGCCAGGATGCGGTCCAGCGCCCTGCGCAGCGCACCCCGGTCGAGGTCCCCTTTCAGCCGCACGCCAAATGTCAGGTAATACGCCTCGCCCTCGCCCCCCATCTGCGCCAGAAACCACAGCCGCTGCTGCGCAAACGACAACGGCAGCTGCCCGGTTCTCTCCAGCACGGGAATGGGCCGCCGTTCAACTCTACGAACGGCCCCATTCATGGATAAAACTCCTTTTCAACGGTAATTTGGCTCATTAGCGTCATAGGGGCAACTAATGAGGGCCGCTAATAGGGACAGCGGCCTTGTCGCCGCCGCATTCGGGATGTTGCTTCTGCTGGTCGAGGCACCGTGGGTTTTCAGTCACAGCAATTACAGCTTTATTACAGCTTCATTCAATGACAAGCCAAGCGGATCAAATATATCACCTTATTGACGAAGTATGTTCCAAATTGCCACTAGTTTTGCACGCGCAACGGTCATCCTTGTCGCATTAACCATAATGGAGCCGAATTTCAGGCATCGTCGAATTCCGTTACCGGTGCCAAACGCATTAGTATCGAAGTGGGCCGACCGGCATCCTTCGCAGGATGCTCACTGGTAAGTGACCGCCTACTCCTGACAAGCAGACAAACCAACGGACGCCAACAAGACAGACGGTCCCCCAAGTTGTTGTAGAATTGAAAATCGTGCGGCGGAGTCCTCTCGGGCCGCCACACGGTAGCTAAGGAGATATGTCTTGGGCCTATCACCTCGGTACGAAGATATTGGCGCCACGGTGTGCGGTACCGGGAAACTGGAGGACTTTGACGCCAGCGGAATTCCTCCTCTGTTTCAACAATCCAACGTGGTTCTCTTTCGAGGATTCGACGCGGGACAAGATCAATTTCGCATCTTTTCGAGTAAATTATCTCGCGAGTTTGTTACTCACGTGAACTTCTCGCGAGAGCCGTACGGCGACAGAACCATGACCAGTGTCTCTCCGGGAAAGGATCATTTCTTCGCTCACGCGGAGATGGGATATCTTCCGTTCAAACCTGATGTGGCTTGGTTTTATTGTGAAAAACCGGCCCGCAAAGGAGGTGAGACCACAATTTACGATGGCGTCCAGGCGCTAAAGCAGCTTGGCAAAGAAACGAGACGCCTCTTCGAAGAGAAACGGATTCTATTCTGCCTAACCCTCCCTGTAAGTGTCTGGTCGGAGATAGCCCCCGACAAAAGCCTTCTTACTATTTATCTATCTAAGTTCGACTCGAAGGTATTTTCATTCGAATTCGATGAAGCGGACTTCCTGCATACCCGGTTTGTAAGTTCGGCGATCGCCAACACTCGCTATAACGGGCACTCCGCTTTCTGTAACAGCCTGCTGGATTCCAATGTGCCTCTCTTTGAGGATGGTAGCCCGATTCCCAAAAGCGCCATTTATGACGTCATTTCCGTCACAGAGGCACTAAGTATTCCTATTATGTGGCAAGCCGGCGACGTCCTTATGTTAGATAATTCCCGGTTCATGCACGGCAGACGCGAATTCGAAGGTCAGGAAAGAAAAGTTCTCGTTCGTTTTTCAAATGTCGCCTTCTAACCAAGGGATCCTGTGATTTACCCCCAGCCCCCAGATTCGTTTCAGAAAAGCTTACGTCTGCTTCAACACCTGAGGCAGTCCTGACGAGGTCTATGTGATGTTTTTGCCAGAAACCCTGCTTCAAGACTTACAATACGGAAGTCGGATACTCTATCGCAATATCCGGACCACGGCCCTTTCCGTTCTTGCTCTGGCCCTGGGTATTGGGGTAAACACCGCGGTTTTCACCGCCTACGAGGCGATGGTGACTCGCTCTCTAGATGCTCGGAACCCTCGCGAGATGGTCAACCTGGCGCTCGTCCGCAGCTCGGGCGCCATCGATTTCAGTTTCAGCTATCCCGATTACGAGGCATATCGGAGTTCCGTCCACTCCTTAAATGACCTGATCGCTTTTCGTCCCGAGCACCTGAGACTCATGGCTACCGGAGGCATTGTTACTCAGCAATCAAACGCTGGTGCGGGAGAGGGGACACAGGGACTGTTATCTTCCAAGGGAACCAATAGCGAGTTCGCCAGCGTTTTCGTTGTCTCGGAGAACTACTTCAAGGTGCTTGGAGTTGCACCACTACGCGGCCGCACCTTTGATTCCATCGCTATTGCTGACCTTTTGGCCGCACCATCGGTTCTTATTAGCGAGAACTATTGGCAAAAGCGGTTTGGGGGCGACCCTGCGATTCTCGGAAAATCGGTTCGCCTGAACGGCTCTTCGATGACCCTGATTGGTATCACTCCGCATGACTTTGTGGGCACCGGCATAGCGGTGCCTGACTTCTGGCTCCCGGTTAGCCTCGAGCCGCTAGTGCATGCTGAAGAAAATTGGCTGCGCGATCGCGAAAACCAGTGCTGCCGGCTGTTTGGGCGTCTCGCTTCTGGCTCCACTGTTAACCGTGTCCAGGCAGAAGTCGCTGTCGTTGCGAATCACCTTCGCGCCTTACACGATCCTCATTCTGACTCCGCTAAACCCGTTTCCGCGCTGGTCTGGCCCGGTTCGCCTTTTCCCCGTCCGTTGAGCAGTTACGCAGGACTGCACTTGGCCATTCTGCTCATCATGGCCGCCGCCGGCATGGTACTGGTGGTGGCGTGCGCCAATGTCGCCAGTCTTCAGTTGGCTCGCGCCAGGTCCCGCCAAAACGAGTTGCACACGCGCCTGTCTCTTGGAGCTAACCGGCTGCGCCTGGTCAAGCAGTTATTGACCGAGAGTGCTCTGCTGGGCTTGCTAGCCGGCGCCGTCGCACTCCTGTTTACGTGGGCTCTACTGAAAATATCGGTCACCATGGCCGTCGAAGCGGTACCAGCCGATAAGGGCACTTTGATTTTCGACGTTACTCCCGATCTTCGAATCTTCGCCTATGTTGTTGCCGTCTCGCTCGTCGCCGGCATCCTCTTCGGGCTTGCGCCGGCGCTTGAAAGCTCCCGATCCGCTCTTTCCTCCAGCGAAAGAGGAAGTACTTCGCCCGTTGGCAGGCGCCGTCTCCAAGACTTTCTCATCACTGCGCAGGTTTGCCTCTCCTTAGTGCTCATGATCGCCGCGAGCTTGTTTGTTCGCGGCGCCATCCACTCCATTCGGACGGACACCGGCTATGACAGCAAACACGTGATCGATCTCGATTTGCAATTCCCCGAAGAATCGAAATACACGTCCGACCATAAGACCGCGCTCCTCCGTGAGCTTCGCAGACGTCTGTCCGCCCTTCCCGGAGTAGTCGCAGTTACTGGCGCTCGAGCGCCAGACGACAATCTGTATCGAACCGCCGCGGTCGCCCTCAGCGGAGCGAACGGCTCCAGCCACAATCTGCAATCGATTCTCTATTACACCTATGTAGAAGCAAACTACTTCCAGACGCTGGGCATCCCATTCTTTTTAGGGCACGGCTTTCAACCGCAAACCCATAACGCTGGGCAGTCAGTCATACTCAGCGAGTCAGCCGCCAAGCAACTATGGCCCCGCGAGAACCCGATCGGCCGCAGCGTCCGTTTAGGCGCCACTGACGAAAAGCTCCATGTTGGGAACGAACTTATTGCCGACGGACCCGCCTACCAGGTCATCGGCATCGTCCGCGACACGCGCGGGGTAGAGTTCGACGGCAGCGACTCCAAAGAAATCTATCTGCTGTCGTCCGAAGATCAACTCCAGAACCGCCCCACACTCATCCGGACAGAGGCCGACCCTGCGCAAGTCATAAGAGCCATGGACCCGATGATTTCGTCGGTGGATCCGGGGTTAGGGGCAAGCGTGTCCACTCTCAATCAGATGCTTCGTCAGGCGGCGTCTTTCATTACCTCGAGCATCGCGGCTGCGGTCGCTTCTACTGCCGGGATATTCGGGCTTCTGCTGGCCTTAATGGGTATCTATGGCACCGTAAGTTACATCGTCGCTCTCCGCACACGCGAAATCGGCATTCGTGTGGCTGTTGGAGCTCAGAGCCGAGATATTCTCGTGCTCATCCTGCGGGAAAGCACCCGGCCGGTACTCGTTGGATTGCTCGCCGGAATCTTTCTCGCGCTTGGGGCGTGCTATCTCCTGCGCGGCCTTTTGTATGGGCTCAATGGAGCCGATAGCATTTCCTTCCTCGGCGTTTCCTTGTTGTTTTTGGCGATTGCACTGCTTGCCGCTTATCCGCCGTCCCGGCAAGCCATGCGTGTCGATCCTACAGAAGCATTGCGATACGAATGAGCCCCGGATCTCTTACTATTTGACTTACTAACGGACGGTCCGGTGACATATACGCTACCTGATCGGCAATGATCGGGACTTCGAACAGAAAGCCGCCGAGCGACGCGGCGGGGTAAAGCATTATCCTCGTCTGCCCGGTTCGTTCAAGGAGGATTCCCGCCCCGCGATCAAGCGCGTGGAGGGTTCGCGCTCCGCACCGAATTTCATTTGTTTGACTGATTCGCCTTTTTTCATAAATCCTGAATCGCTATCATGTATAATCGAGGTGTTTCGAGGCATTGCAGGATAATTGATCCGAAAAGAATGGAGAGAATCCAAGCGTTTGCGCGATGCTGCGCGTTGACCGCGACTGTTCGAATCTACTCTTTTGTCGCCGCGCATTTCAGACCGTTCACACTGCGCCCCAATTCATACGATCTTACTTCCAAGTAGCTCAAGATGCATCAGATCAAGGATGAAATCGGTGAATCCTGCGATGTAATTGAGGGAATCGGTGGGCATATGGCGGCTTCGACGCCAGAGCTCGTCTATCCTGTTGCGGCATGGGCTCGTGATTTGTCGCCCTCGGCGCTACAGATCGCCCTGGGTCGGGCAGCCAATCAGGAAATATTATCGCTCTCGCTGGGACTGCCGGATCCGGCACTGTTTCCTATGGCGCCTCTTCAGGAGGCCTGCTTTCGAGTGCTCGCGAACAATCGACAGTCTTTTCAGTATGGTCTCCCTTCGCCTACACTGAAGCTCGCCATCTGCCGCCACATGGCTTACCGCGGAGTCGAATGTTCCCCGGAACAGGTTTTCATTACCATGGGCGCCCAACAGGGATTGAGCCTTCTTGCCCGTTTGTTACTTGACACTGGGGCAACGGTTCTCGAAGAAACCTTCTCTTACACAGGGTTTCAGCAAGCAATTCGACCGTACGAACCCCACATCGCAACCGTTCCCACGAGCACGGCCCATGGCATCGATGTAGATGCCCTGGAAGACTTGTTATCAAGCGGAGTCCGGCCGGCATTCTTGTATGTTATGGCGGACGGGCACAACCCGCTCGGAGCGACCATTCCACACAATCACCGGGAGCGCTTAGCAGATCTGGCGCGCAGGTTCCGGGTTCCAATCATCGAGGATGATCCCTACGGATTTCTTGAGTACGATGGTTTTCCGATTCCAGCGATCCGTGCCTTCGAGAGCGATTGGGTTTACTATGTCGGCTCTTTTTCCAAGCTGCTGGCCCCTTCTCTGCGGGTTGGCTGGTTGATCGTTCCCCGCGCCCTCACGCAAGCTTTGGAGTTTATCAAGGAAGGTTCCGACATCAACACAGGCAGCTTTACACAGTGGGTCGTTTCGGAGTTTCTTGAGATGGATGCCCTGCCGTCGCATCTCGGAAGCTTGCGGCGGGAGTATGGGGCAAGGCGGCAGGCCATGGCGGCTGCGCTCCGGAGAGAGTTTCCCACTTATTGCCGGTGGCGCACGCCACAGAGCGGCGTGTTCTTTTGGATCGAGCTTCCAGAAGACATGAATGGGGGCGAGCTGCTCAATACCGCTCTTGAGGAAGAGCAAGTCTCGTTCCTTCCAGCTGAAGCTTTTTCTCGTGGACTTCGGCGCAATGGCATGCGTTTGAATTTTAGTCGCTGTAACTCGGCCCTCATTTCGGAGGCCGTCAGGCGAATCGGCCGGATCATAGAAGCGAAAAGGTAAATACGTGTTGGCGCGATCATTTTTGCTGCGGTGCTGATACTTCACTAATAGGTTAGCTATGTATCGAGCTCACTGAGCGAGCCGCTCATTACAACGTGCATAACTTAACGACTGACATATCTAACGTCCCTCGGCCGTCTAACATGACTAATCCGAATCTTGCCGGGACGAACATTGACTATGTTTCAAGGGTGTTTCTCATCCGTTCCTTCGAGCAGCGGATCTTAAAGTTGTTTTCGGAAGGTAAAGTTCGCGGTACGGTCCACACCTGCATCGGACAAGAGTTTGTCGGAGTGGCCGTTGCGAGCCATCTCGAATCCGAGGATCTCATCGTAAGTAATCACCGTTGTCACGGTCATTACCTGGCGCGTACCGGTGATGTGCAGGGGCTCATGTCGGAAATCATGGGACGAGCGACTGGCGTTTGCGGCGGCCGCGGCGGCAGTCAACATATTTGCGCCGCCGGCTTCTTTAGTAATGGCGTTCAAGGTGGCATGTTGCCCATTGCCGCCGGGATGGCGCTCGCACAAAAACTACGGCAAGGGCGCGGAATCACGGTTGCATTCATCGGTGATGGAACCCTTGGTCAGGGTCTGGTCTACGAAACCCTGAACCTTGCGTCGCTTTGGAAACTCCCACTTCTCGTTGTGGTTGAACACAACGGCATCGCGCAGAGCACACGCAGTGAGCTGACAATTTCGGGCGACGTGGCGAAGCGGGCGGAGGCGTTTGGGGTCGGCAGTTTTCGGGGAGATACCTGGCATTATCCGGAGTTGGCGGATTCGATGGCGTCCGCCATTCGACAGGTGCGCGCCGGCGAAGGCCCGGTTTTCTTCCGCGTCGATACTTACCGTCTGATGGCCCATTCGAAAGGCGATGATGATCGACCGCAAACAGAAGTCGAACACTTCCGAAGTATGGACCCGTTAATCAGGTTTGAGAAGGACCATCCCTTGGAAGCGCGAAGGCTGCGTGATCATGCAGAGCAGATAGTATCGCATGCGGTCGAAGCGGCGAATTTGGCGCCATTCTCGTGCAATAAGTGCGAAGAACACATAGATTGCACGCGACCAGCTTGGAAGAGAACCCATATCGAGGGAAGAGAGCGTGTGGTTAGCAGAATACACCTGGCTCTGCGCCAGCACATGCATCTTGATGACAAGTCCCTTCTTCTCGGCGAGGATATAGAACATCCTTACGGAGGTGCGTTTAAAGTAACTCGGGATTTGAGCATCGCATTCCCAGGGCGTGTCCGAAATACGCCGATCAGCGAGGCCGCCATTGTTGGAGTGTCAACTGGACTGGCGTTGGCCGGCATGCATCCAGTGTGCGAGATCATGTTCGGAGATTTCTTGACGTTGGCCGCCGACCAGATCATTAATCACGCGGCGAAGTTTCAGTGGGTCTACAATGATCAAGTTAAAGTGCCCCTCGTGATTCGTACCCCGATGGGCGGAAGACGGGGTTACGGGGCAACCCATAGCCAGTGCCTTGAAAAGCATTTCTTGGGTCTGCCTGGGACTCGAGTATTGGCTCTTCATCACCGCTACGATCCATGTGCGATCTATCAGAAGGCACTTACATCGCCTCAGCAGCCGACCTTAGTAATTGAGAACAAAATCCTTTACGGGGAATATGTAACAACCCGGACGATCGATGGGTTCTGGTGCGAGCACACTTGCGAAGATTTTCCGACAACGCGAATTCGCTCAGGCACAAAAGCCGACATCACGATTCTGTGCTATGGATCATGCCTGATAGAGGCGGAGTTGGCTGCGGACCGGCTCTTTGAACAGCACGAGATAATCGCTGAAATCATCTGTCCCACGCAAATCTATCCCTTCAGAGCCGGAGTCGTGCTCGATTCACTGGAGGCCTCCGGCCGCTTGTTAGTAATTGAAGAAGGGCAACTATTTTGCGGCTTCGGGTCGGAAGTGCTTGCTGCCGTTTGTGAAGCTTGGAAAGGCTGGCCCTTCCCCCGGATGCGTCGTTTGGGTGCGGCTCCCCATCCTTTACCTTGCTGTATGTCATCCGAACTGACCAGCCTGCCGAGCATAGAAACCATCGTGGCGGCCAGCCGTGAGATGTGCGAAATAGCCTGAAAATGGTTGCGATTGCTATCCCGCGTGAGACCGTAAATGACGAAAGTGTTCGGGTTGTGGCGTGGCATGTGCCCCACGGAGCTGTTGTTGAAAAGGAGCAGCTCATTTGCGAGATAGAGACCAGCAAAGCTGTAATGGAAGTGTTTGCACCGGAAGCCGGAATGGTGGAATACTGGGCCGCCGTTGGCGACGAAGTACCGGTGGGCACGCCGATCGCTCACATTCTGTCAGAAGCGGAGCAGCAAGAGCGGACCGCGACGGCCAATGCTGTGCCGTCAACCGAACACACGGGAACACCGTCAGCTGCTTCTTCAGAATTGCCTCCACCCCGATTCACGCCGGCTGCGCTCAGGGTCGCTGCCGGTCTTGGAATCGATCTCACAACCTTCGCTTCCGGGACGCTGGTTCGTAGCAGCGACGTTCTTTCAAAGGCAGGAATGCCAGCTCGGCAAGATCATACCGATACGGAACCTGCGCCTCCGAAGAGCGGGAAATCGTCGGGCCGCGATATGTACGCGGAGCATTCCGCGGTTCCTGGCGTCGGCGTAACCTGGGCTGTGCTGCCTCGAAGCAAGACCGTCGAAGCCAGGATCTTGAGCACCGGGCAGGCGCGCAGCATTCAAAGTTCGGTAACTGCGAAGTGCTGTGTAGCGGGACTGCACGCGAGACTCAGAACGTTTGGATTACCCCTCATCGGGCTGGACGCCTTGCTCGTTTTCGAAGCGGCAAAGCTCTTAGAACAATACCCCGCCTTCAACGCCGTACACGATCATGGCCGTATCGGATACTACAACGAAGTAAATATCGGATGGGCGATTGATGGCGGCGAAGGACTGCTGGTTCCCGTCATCAAGCAGGCCGCCAGGAAGACCTTTCGAGAGATCGCTTCCGCGGTCACGCAGTTTGCGAAGTCTTATGCGAATGGCTTGCTGAAGCCGGGCGATTTCGCCGGAGGAACCTTCACCGTATCCAATCTTTCAGCAACCGGAGTCGCCTTTTTTCAGCCTTTGATCAGTCAGGGTCAAGGTGCAATACTGGGCATCGGAAGTGAATCCATCGGCGAGGCCGAAGAGTGCCTGTATTTAACTTTGGCGTTCGACCATCAACTCAGTGACGGCCGGGCTGCCGCAAGTTTTGTCCGACAGCTCTCAGAACAATTGAAACGGTGTGATATTTAATCACTTTTCGTCAAAATGTGTTTTTCTCTTCGAGCTGAGCAAACAATGCAGAGACGTTCTGCTCAGAGAAGCCAGACGCATTTCGTTCGATGATCTCGAACATCAGGCCGGTACCTTTATCACGTCGACTGAAGATTTGGCGCAACCCTCCCCCATCGATCACAGTGGTGTCAAATTCCAACCCCGAGTTGCGCAATCCATTCGAAACTCCGTCGACGTCGCCGACGCGAATCGCCACATGCTGAACCCCGGGCCCATACTCCGCGACAAAACGTGAAACCTGAGATTGCGGGTCCGTTCCTTGAAGAAGCACGATCTGCAGCGGTCCCGCTTCCAAAACAGCCGAAATCATACCCGTCGTTTTGCCCTCAGTTTTGCGGCGCTCTCTCAGCGTGAAACCGAGGACATCCGTGAACCATCTAAGCGATTCCTCAAGATTCGGTACTGCGATTGCGATGTGATCGATACCTTGTGCATTGTTCGCAAGTGAGGAAACCGCGGAAGCCGGCGTAGACATAAGAATGAATGTCGTATGATTATTGACAATACACGTTGACTTGCGGCAATGCAAGTTGTTTTGCGCAATTTGCACCTGGCTGCCGGAATTTTCGGCGGCGACGGCTGAAACGCACTGCCCTTCTGCTTGGCATTGTCTAAATGGAAAGCTGATCTCAAGAATTATGAGAATTACGAGCGGGACGGATGTTCAGTCATGGAAGCCGCGTGACGGAACGACTCGGTTAGCCGAGAGCTCTCAACTGCGTATGCGAGTTCGAAGGTGAGTGAGATCTCCCATGCCTCGGCCCACACGGCGTCGAGGACTGGTCGTCAGCCGAAGCCCCGCCCGGCGCTGGCAGGTCCTTTTATCCCTGCTCGCAACGAAACAGAGGCGATGCTCGCGAAAGTTTGGTGCGAGGTTCTGCGCCTTGAAGAAGTGGGTGTCGCGGACGATTTTCTTGATCTCGGAGGGGACTCCATTAAGATGTTCCGAGTCCTATCCCAAATCGAGACCCGCTACGGGCTTTCAATTCCACTAGATCTTTTTTTTGAAAATCTGACGGTTGCAGGGCTGGCTCAGATTTTGCAGGAATCTCCCGGCGATATAGCGGAAAATGGCAGCTCGCCGTAGCCGGCGGTCCGGAATATGGCTCGCCAGCAAACGAGTTAGTCTCTTACCGTGGGCCTTCAGCGCTCCTGATGAAAATCTTACTCCTCCATAACGCTGTCTATTTCCCAAGCGTTGGCGGCTCAAATAAGGGCACCCGGCTGTTGCTCGAGCGACTTACATCGCGTGGTCACTCGTGCAGGGTGGTCGCGCGCTCTACAAACGCCAGAGAGCCGGTAGATCTGGTCTCCACTCTCAATGAACGCTCGATTGCCTTTCTAACGCAGGCTGATGTCTTGCTGTTCTCGCTCAATGGCGTCGAGGTCCGAGCTGTGAGCGAGGATATCGCACCCGCCGTCACCAATAGCTTCGCGGAGTTCGCTCCGGATTGGATCTTCGTTTCATCGGAGGATTTCGGCCACCACCTCCTGCGAACGGCATTGGCGCTCGACGCGAGTAGGGTTGTTTTAATAACTCACTCGACTCATGATCTCCCATTCGGGTCTGCGGCGTTCCGGCCGAGTAAGCGTGGCCGGGAATTGATCGAAAGAGTTAGGGGAGTCATGGTTCCGAGTAGATTCGTCCGGGACTATATAAAGGAATATACCGAAAGGAAAGCCGCCGTCATCCGCTTTCCGTTCTGGCGATCCGGTCCCTATCCGCGCTTTGCCCGTTTCGACAGCGGATTCGTCACTATGATTAACCCGTGCGCAGTTAAAGGGATTTCACTGTTTACGGAGCTAGCCAGGAAATTCGCTGAAACGCAGTTTGCTGCGGTTCCCAGCTGGGGAACTACGCAGGAGGATCGTGCCCGCCTTCAACAGCTGCCAAATATGACGATATTGGAGCCTTCTGAAAATGTGGAGGACATTTACTCGCGCACGAAAATCTTGCTTGCGCCCTCACTTTGGGATGAGGCCTTTGGCATCGTCGCGGTGGAAGCCATGCTATATGGAATTCCTGTTGTCGCGAGCGATTCCGGCGGGCTTCCCGAAGCCAAGCTAGGCGTCGATTATTGCATCCCTGTACGCAGAATTTCTATTTACACTAACCAATTGGACGACCGAATGCTGCCCGTCGCCGCTGTGCCGCCACAGGATGAGACGCCATGGATTAGCGCGCTTCGGACGTTGCTGTTCGATAGGGCCACTTACACGCGGATTTCTGATCATTCGCTAACCGCATCAAGGGCGTATGTGGCATCAGCTCTCGCGGAGGATGTCGAAACATTCTTGTCGTCCATTTGAATCATATGCGCGAGATAACCTCTTGCCGGCTGGCGACGGGGAACCGGCCGGAGTTCGGCTTCCAGCTACTTCGCGGCCGCTTTAATCTATTCCAGCCCGCTTTTCTGTAGCATAGAAAGGAGATGGTATGAATTAACGACGCTGGTTCGGCGGTAGGGTCCAGAGGGAGACCTCTGGAGTAGACAGGCCACGGGCTGGATGGATAGTTTGCGGCGCTTGCGACCTCGTAAAGGAGATTAGTCAGACCTGTGAGCCGAAGCGCCACCGTAAGGCCGAACAGGACCTTGGATAGGAGAATGGTGACCGCCGAAAAGCGAATGTCTGCTCCGCTTGGTTCTCAACGTTGCGAGACGAGGAGAAAGACATGGAAGCCAAGCGTTATATCGGAATCGATTTACACCGGAACTGCTTTACGGCGTGTCTCCGGCTGGAAAACGGACGAGAGTACTTGAAGCAATGGAAGCTGGAAGATTTGCAGAAATTCATCGGCAAGCTGCGGCCCAGCGACGAGGTGGCCGTGGAAGTGACGGGCAACACGCGATTTTTTCACGACGTAGTGGCGCCGCGCGTGGAGCGGGTCGTAGCGGTGAATCCCAACCAGTTTCAGGTGATCACCCATTCGGTGAAGAAGACGGATTCCAACGATGCCCGGAACCTGGCGCTGTATCTGGCCAAGGATTTGTTGCCGGAAGTGCGCATGAAAGATAAAACGCAAGCCCAGATCGCATCGCTTACGCAGACGCGCGACACCCTGGTAAAACTGCGCACGGCGCTCAAGAACAAAGTAAACAACCTCTGCTCGGCGCACGGAGTAAATCTTCGTAAAGAGTCTCTGACGAGCGAAAAGGGATTGCGAGCGGTCCTGGAATTACACTTCGACCTGCTAGTGAATCTGGAGCTGAAAATCATTGTCGATCAGATTCGCCGCCTGAACCACAGTATCGCCGAGTTGGAGGAGACCATCGGCAAGGCAGGCCAGCAGCTGGAAGGACACAAGAACCTAACCAGCATCAAGGGGATCGGCGGCCTCAGCAGCGGCATCCTGCTGTCGATCATCGGCGATATCGACGACTTTGCTGATGAGGGTAAACTCGCCGCTTACTTTGGCATCGTTCCGCGGGTGTCGAACTCCAATGAAACGGAACACAGCGGGAGAATTACCAAACGCGGGACCAAGCTGGGGAGAACCACATTGATCCAGTGTGCTCTGATCGCACAACGCTACAGCCCTTATCTGAAAACTTACTACGAAAAGATAAGAGGCCGGCGCGGCACGGGGAAAGCGATCGTCGCGTTGGCGCGCAAGTTTCTGGGGATCATTTATCGAACTCTGAAAAACAGGTGGGTGTTCGAAGACTTCCCCAACTTTGTACTGGCGGAGGACACGACGGCATGACCACCGCCGCCTGCGCTCTGCTCTGCTCCACTCAGCCAGGCTTCACTCCGGCTCCGGCGGCTCATCGGCCGCCTAGAACTGTGGCAAGCCAAACCCGAGGCTCAGAACCTCGGAGTAGACAAACATCATAGGAGCTATCACCAAGGTGAAGCTCTGCCGAGAACCGAAGCCGCCGCGGATCTCGAAGGTAACATCGCCCTCGAACGGCATTATTCAATCCAGGAGATCGCGAAGACCTGGGGGCTATGTTAAAATTCCGTGCGAGAGCTTTTCAAGAATGAACCAGGCGTGGTGAAAATTGTGCGCCCGAGATCTCGGCAAAAGCGCCGATACATGACAGTGAGAATCCCTCTCAGTGTAGTTGAGCGGGTCCATCGCAGGATGTCCTCATTGAGCTGAATTTTCAGGCGAATGGTGTTGTCACTCGAGCTAAGCTCTCGCGGCGGCGGGACGCGTAGCCTCGTTCCTTGCGAAGGTTTCCAGCAACTTCCGAACGAGATTAGGAGCATCCTTCGGAACGCGCTCATCAAGCATCGCGGAACGCAGTAGATTCGGTAGATCGTCGTTCGCGGTTCCCGGCTCTGGATTCGAGCTCGCGGGAACGAGTCCGGTTCTACCCCACACTTTCACTAGAGCTTCGTCCAGCAGTTTCTGGCGCTCGGAGTCCCAGTGTTCGTAGTGGGCTTGAGTAATTCGAATGTCGCGATGACCTAGCAGCTTGGCCGCCGTTTCCGTATGACCGCCAGTTCCGAGAACTGCCGTCGTGAGCGTGTCTCGAAATGCATGAGACCGCTGTGCCACATCAGCCGCGCGATACAGTTTCAACATCCGCTCCGACCAATCAGCCTTGGCCGTGTCGAGTTTGCCATTGCCAGTCCAGAAAAAGTATTTGGAACTCGTAGGAACAAAGCTTGCCAGCGCCTCAACCGCGATCGGCGGAAGCTTTGTGTAAATCGGAGCGTCCGTTTTTCCTGTGTCGAAAAGGATCTTGCCATCCGTCACAGCACTTCTTTCCAAGCAGACCACATCGCCGATCCGCATGCCGGTCGAGCACAGAATCAAGAAGAACGCGCGCACCTTGTTCGCGATCTTCGGAAATGTGGGTTCGATCGCAACAAGCACACGCTGAATGTCCTGCGGCGAATGCGGTGCGCGGCGCTTCCGTTTCGGAGTCCTGATCGGCGACAGCTTCGATGCGGGATTCTGGCTGATCCACCCGATGTTGTGTGCGAATTTGAAGAACGATTTAAGCGTCTCTTTATACTTCTGTTTGCCGACCAGGCTCTTTGGCCGGTAGCTTTGAGTCTGATGATCGTAAGCACCTCTCCAGGTCTCACGGAACTGCGACAGATCCTCGGTCTTGAACTCCTCTAACAGTCGGATTCGCTTCTGCAGCGCGAAAGCTTTTAGCTGACTCAACAGATCATCGAGCTTACGGATGGTATCGCTCTTGGATCTGGCCTCTTCAATAGGTAGCGGCTGTTCCTCGAAGCTGGTTGCGATCTTGTCACGCATAAAGCGCTCGACCGCATCATCGACCGAGACTCGGCCAGTCTGAACTCCTTGGAGTGCTTCCAGCTTCTTGTTTGCTTCGTCGATTGCAACTGAGAGGGTGCGCGTATCCAGAGACCACCAGATGCGTTCGCCGTTGACGAGCCCGCGCAGCATGAGCGGGCATTTCTTCGCAGCACTTCTGCCGGGACAATCGCTTGTCTCCGTCAAGCGTTCTTTCGTTCTTGGCGGCAGTTCGCAGAGTGCCTACGTACTATCCGGACACGGCACTGCAGGGTGCTTGTGTCTCGTTCGATAACTTCCAGGGCCATACCACACTTCCTGCTCAATTATGGTGCAAAAAGGGGTGCGAACGAAAGAGTCGAGCGTTAAGTCATTGATTGAGAAGGAGAAATTATGGCGGAGAGGGGGGGATTCGAACCCCCGGTAGACTTTAAAGGCCTACGACGGTTTAGCAAACCGCTGCTTTCGACCACTCAGCCACCTCTCCATCTCTTAGCTACCTTCGACTCACCCGCTTCAGGCCCATGCAGTGGTCGCTCTACACGCCTTCGGATGAACCTGCCGCTACCTTATCACTAAGCAAGTTTACCGCAGCCGCTTAGTCTCTTTGGATGCCTTATGGCCAGCGCCAATTTGCGCGAGGCTGCGAGGCGGCCGCTTTGAATCACTCCGACCCTTTTGGCTGAAGCATGGCTTTGAGTTGCCGAAAGGCGGTGGCGTCCAAGTTCAGCTTCAAGCGTGCGGGAATATCGGGCTTGGCAGAGGCCGAAGCATCATGGTTTTGGGCGCGTTCAAGAAGGGTAGCGGCATCGGAATCGGCAGGCTTACGGTCGAGAACCGCTTGGAACGCCTTGGCCGCCTCCTCGAAGCGGCTGTTTTTCAAAAGCGCCGCGCCGAGGTTGAAGAGATACGCCGGATCATTCGGATCGCCGTCGACCGCCCGGTGTAAGTCGCCCAGGGCGGCGGGCTGGTTCAATTGCATTTCGGCGACGCCTAAGTTGTTATAGACTTCGTTGAGCGGATAAGTCTTGAGCACCTCGCGAAAGAAATTCGCGGCGGATGCGTAGTCAGCGCCGCCGTAAGCGCTGAGGCCCATCTTGAAGCGCGCCTCCGGATAGTGCGGATCCTTGGGATTGATGTGCTGGAACCAGGTGAGCGCCTGCGGATAATCCTTTTTTTGCAGGGCGAGCTTTCCCAGTTCGAAGGCCGGACTGGAAAAATTGGCATCAAGAGCAGCAGCCTGCAGAAACCATTTCTGCTGCTGATCCCCGCTGGGGGAGAGCAGGCCACGGACATAACTCTCCTCGGCGTCCACGCGGATCAGCTTGTTGGGAGCCATGAATTGATCGAGCGCAAGGTTTGCCTTCGGCTCGAGATATTTGAGCGTGGCGAATGCGAGGTGCTCTTCCAGGCGCGAAAGTTCCGAGAGCTTGCCGGTTTCCGAGGCCTCCGGCCCGTCGTGCATGTGCCGTAAATCGAGAAAGCGGGCACTTACTTGGACAGAGCTATCCTTTAACTCGGTGCTGCCGGCGGGTAAGTTAGCGTCGTAAGTGCCATAACATAGGTAATCGGCATCCAAACTTTCGCCGAGCCGGATGAGGGTCGCCTTGGTGAAGGTCGCGCCGGGGCGAAGCGACAAACGGTGCATGGCTTCTGCTCGGGAGCCGCGATCGAGGACGATCTGATTGGCGGCGGCGTATTCGTTCATGAGCGTTTCGGCGACGCTCTCGCCGACCCAATTAAGGTCGGAATATTGCGAACGGTTCTGGAATTGAAGGACGAGAACGGTGGCCGGACAGGCCGGCACGGCGGATAAGAGCGCGAGCGGAAGAAGTAGACAAAGCAGCCGCACGCGACCATGTTAGCGCGCGCTCCGCGCGGCACGAGGACGCACGCGCCATAACGTCGAAGAGGAGTACGAGTGATCTCTCATCGCATTCGCAGCATGCCGATCGAAGTGGGAGTCCTCGCCTGTATCACGGGCGTGCGAGGAGGGCTCGCACCCGGTCCAGCGCCTGCTGCTGTACGACCGGGTTCCAACCGAAGCCGGACAGCCAAACGACATCGGGTTCGTGCCGAAACCAGGTCATCTGGCGTTTAGCGTATTGCCGGGTCTTAGTCTGGCATTCGCGAATGGCTTGCTCGAGAGTAACCTGGCCGGAGAGGATCTGGAGCGCCTGTTTGTAACCCAGCGCTTGCAGAGGCTTGGCTTCGGGCGAGAAGCCGGCTTCGAGAAGAGTCTGGGTTTCTTCCAGCAGGCCGCTCCGGAACAGCGCGGCCGAGCGCGTGTTGAGGCGCTCGCGCAAGAGCGCTCTATCGGGCGCCAGGCCAAGCTTGAGAACGGCGAACCCCTGCAGGCGGTCACGCGCGACCGATTGGACACCGGTGGCGGGCTGGCCGGCCAGCAAGGTCAGCTCTATTGCCCGAATGAGTTTCTGCCGATCATTTGGGTGAATGCGCAGTGCGGCAGTTGGGTCATGAATGCGAAGGAAACGGTGAAGCACGCCCGGGCGGCGCTCGGCGAGGGCGCGCAAGCGGGTGCGAAGCGGTTCATCACGGCGGGGGGCGGGCGAAAGGCCGTCGAGCAGCGCGCGCAAATAAAAGCCCGTGCCGCCCGCAACGATCGGAAGCCGTTGCCGCCCACGGATTTCGGCGAGAACCTGCCGGGCGCGGCGGGCGTACTCGCCGGCCGTCAGCTCGCAATCGACGCTCGCGATATCAATAAGGTGATGCGGGATGCTGCGTCGCGCCGCCAAGGGAAGCTTGGCCGACCCGACATCCAGCCCTCGATAGACCTGAATGGAATCGCAATTGAGGATTTCTCCCTCGAACGCTTCGGCGAGAAAGAGCGCAAGCTCGCTCTTGCCGGCGCCGGTGGGTCCGAGCACGGCAACCAGCGGCCACTGCGGGAAATGGGAGTCAACCGCCACGGGGAATGTCTAAGCCGTTGAGGCGATTGTGGGAACGTCCGAATGAGCCGAAGCATCCGTTGTTTTGAGAGCTATACTGGGTGCGAACAACTCGTTTCGAGTTATCCAACGCCACACCGAAGCGGTCGAATGCCTTACCTCCACCTTAAATCCCTCCGCCTTACCTGCCTCTGGCTCGTCGCATGGTCCGTTTTGCCCGCCGCCGGCCTGCCAGCCGCGCAGACGCCTGAACAGAAATCGCCGAACACGGTTCCGCCGCTCCCGGCCGCCGCCAAACAACCGAGCTCACCGAAAGCGGGCGCGTATTATCATTTTGCGCTCGGTCATCTCTATGAGGAGCTCGCCGGAGTTTACGGCAACCGGAGCGATTACGTCAATAAGGCGATTGACAATTATCGCCTGGCGATGAAAGACGATCCCACCGCGACCTTTCTGGTAGAGGACATCGCGGATCTCTATCGGGCGGCGGGACGTATTCGAGAGGCCGTCGAGGAAGCGCAAAACGCGCTGAAGGCAAACCCCGACGACTTGAATTCGCGGCGGGTGTTGGCGCGCATATACACGCAGGAAATTGGAGACGCGCAGGCCAATCACATTGATGAAGGCATGGTGCGCCGCGCGATCGAGCAGTACAAGATCGTCACCGAGAAAGATCCGAAAGATGTAGACAGCCTGGTCTGGCTCGGCCGGCTGGAACGGATTGCAGAAAATTCGGTGGACGCGGAGGCGGCGTTCAAGAAGGTGCTCGCCATGGATCCGAATAATGAAGATGCGATCACGGGCCTCGCGAGCGTTTACTCGGACCGGGGCGATGCGCGCACCGCATCGGGACTACTCGAAAACCTGACGAAGAAGAACCCGTCCGCGCGGGCGTACTCCATCCTGGCAAGCGACTACGAATCGATGCACGAGTATTCGCTGGCTGCCGACGCATACAAAAAAGCCATCGAGCTGGACCCCGCGCGGGTAGAGTTGAAGGCCGCGCTGGCCCAAGATGAAGGGGCCGCGGGGCGTTATGACGACGCGCTGAAGACCTATCAGGAAATGGCCGAGGCGAACCCGCAGGACGCGCAACCCTATTTAGGAATGGCGCAGATCTATCGCGAGCAGAAGAACTTCGCAATGGCTCACCAGATGACCGACAAAGCCAAGGAGCTTGATCCGGACGATGTCGACATCCGATATAGCGAGGTCGGTTTGCTCGAAGCCGAGGGCAAGAATGCGGAGGCCATTGAAAAGCTGAAGGAGCTTCTGGAGGTCACCGCGCATCGCGGCACCGGGGATGCGGATCGAAACGCGCGCGCGAAGATGCTGGAGCAATTGGGACTCCTGTACCGGGAAGCCCAGGACTACGATTCGGCGATCGATACGTTCCGGCAATTGGCGGAACTAAACCCTGATCTGGCGAGCCGCGCCCAGGCCCAAATCGTCGATACTTACCGGCTCGCGAAGGACTACACCAAGGCTCAGCAAGAGAGCGATGCGGCCGCGAAGAAGTTTCCAAACGATCGTGTCGTCAACGAGGTTCGCGCGCAGTTATTCGCCGACGAAGGCAAAACCGATCTTGCAATTGCCGAGCTGAAGAAGCTACTGGATGGGAAGAACGATCGCGAAACCTACGTCGCCATGGCCGAGGTGTACCAAAAGGGCAAGAACTTCGCCGAGATGGCCAAGGTGCTCGACGCTGCCGAAAAACTGAGCCAGACGAAAGAAGACAAGGTGAATGTGCTCTTCCTCCGTGGGGCGATGTACGAGCGGCAGAAACAGTACGACCTGGCGGAGAAAACCTTCCGGCAAGTGATCGACCTGGACCCGGCGAGCGCCGAGGCCATGAACTACTTAGGGTACATGCTGGCGGACCAGAACGTGAGACTGCAGGAGGCGCAGGACCTGATCAAACGCGCCGTGAACCTGGAGCCGAACAACTATGCATACCTGGACAGCTTAGGTTGGGTTTATTATCGATTGAATCGGCTGGATGAGGCGGTGCAGCAATTGACGCGGTCGCTTCAGATCATGTCGAAGGACCCGACAATTCACGATCACCTGGGGGATGTCTATTTCAAGCAAGGCAAGATCAAAGACGCCATCGCACAGTGGCAATCGTCCCTGAAGGAGTGGAATTCGAGCCCGCCTGCCGATTTGGAACCCGACGAGGTCGCAAAGGTCCAAAAGAAATTGGACGGTGCGCGGGTGCGTTTAGCACAGGAGCAGGGTCCGAAGAGCGAGCAGCCGGTCAAACCCTGAGAGCTAGCCAACGGGCTCAAGACCGATGCTTCGCGCTCGCTCGGCGGGTGCAGGCCTCGCCTCTTTACATTTTCAGTAATGCCCGCAGGCGCTTGGTTTGAATGCGGCTCACCGGGATTTCGGTCTGCTTCTTGTCGTCCATCCGCAACTGAAAGCTCGACTTAAACCACGGGATTACTTCGCGGATGCGGTTGATGTTCACTAGAAACGAGCGGTGAACGCGCCAAAACAGTTCAGAATCCAGGTTCGACTGCAGTTCTTCGATGGTGCGGTAATTGGATTGTCCTTCGAAGTGCGAGGTCACAACCGTAATCAGACCGTCATCGATGGTGGCATAGATCATGTCCTGCGCATCGATGATCAGATTGCGATTATTCGTCTTGACCAGCAGCTTGGTGCGTTGTACGGCCGGCCGGGATGCGGACGGTTCCGCCAGGTGGTCTGCCGGATGCTGGCGTTCTTCGAATACGCGCCGGGCGCGGGCGACCGATTCCGCGAGGCGCTCCTTTTCCACCGGCTTGAGGAGATAATCCAAAGCCTCCAAACGGAATGCTTCCACCGCGTATTGGTCGAACGCGGTGGTGAGGACGAAGTGAGGCAGCGGAGCGCCTTTTTCCCGAAGTTTTCCAATCACGCCCAGCCCGTCGAGGCCCGGCATTTGGACATCCAGGAAGACCAGTTCCGGCTCCAGCTCTTCGATCGCTTTCAGGGCCTCAAGCCCGTTCGAAGCGGTTTCGAGAAGCTCAATCTCCGGAAAATCCTTCAGCAGATAGGATAGTTCCGCGCGTGCAAGCTGCTCATCGTCCACAATGAGCGTCGAGATCGTGCTCGTGACACCCTGTGGCATTCGAATGTTAGTATAACGTAGGATTGCTTAAGGGCTCCCGGAGCGCTGAAGCGTTGCGATTGCCGCCCTTACAGAATCTGAGCGGACAGGGCGCTTGTGGTTCGTTGTGCGCATTTAGGCAGAATTTGAGCGGACAGGGCGCTTGTGGTCCGTTGTGCGCATTTAGGCAGAATTTGAGCGCACAGGGCGCTTGTGGCCCGTTGTGCGCGGTCAGGCAAATTTGAGCGCACAGGGCGTTTATGGCCCGCTGTGCGCAATAGTCGAGGAGATTCCGATTGTCAAAGCAGGGTAACGTGACCGTCGCGCCCGCCGATGGCCGGCTAGGTATTTTGATTCCGGGCATGGGTGCTGTCACTTCAACGTTCATCGCCGGAGTGGAGGCGATTAAACAGGGCTTGGCTCAGCCGATCGGTTCGCTGACGCAACTGGGCACCGTCAGGCTCGGGAAGCGCACCGAAGGGCGGACGCCGCGCATTAAGGATTTCGTTCCCCTTACCCCGTTGGAGTGCCTATCGTTCGGCACGTGGGACATTTTCGAGGACAACGCCTACGAAGCGGCGGCGCGCGCCAAGGTGTTGGAGCCGGCGCTGCTCGATCGCGTAAAGGAACCGCTCTCGGCAATCCAGCCGATGAAGGCGGTTTTCGACCACAATTATGTGCGGCGAATCGACGGGCCGAACGTGAAAAGCGGCGCGAACAAAATGGAGCTGGCCGAAGCCTTGATGGAAGACATTCGGGAGTTTCAGCGGCGCAATAGTTGCACCCGGCTGGTCATGATCTGGTGCGGTTCGACGGAAGTGTTCCACAAACCGGCTGCGGTTCACCACAGCTTGGCAGCGTTCGAAGACGGATTGCGGAAGAGCGACCCCGATATCGCGCCCAGCCAGATTTATGCGTACGCGGCGCTGAAGTTAAGGGTGCCGTTTGCCAATGGCGCTCCGAACCTGACCACCGACGTTCCGGCCCTGCTCGAATTGGCGCGCCAAAACGAGGTCCCGATCTGCGGAAAGGACTTCAAAACCGGCCAAACTTATATGAAGACGCTACTCGCGCCCGGTTTCAAGGCGCGAATGCTGGGCGTAAACGGCTGGTTCTCAACTAACATTCTGGGCAACCGCGATGGCGAGGTGCTGGAAGACCCGGGTTCTTTCAAGACCAAGGAAGAGACGAAGCTTTCGGTGCTGGAGCAGATTCTGCAGCCGGAACTGTATCCGATGCTGTACAAAGACCTGTACCACGCGGTGCGCATCAACTACTACCCTCCGCGCGGCGACGCGAAGGAAGGCTGGGACAACATCGACATCTTCGGATGGCTCGGTTATCCGATGCAGATCAAGATCGATTTCCTATGCCGCGATTCGATTTTGGCGGCTCCATTGGTCTTGGATCTAGTGCTTTTCATGGATCTCGCACAGCGCGCAGGGATGAAAGGCATCCAGGAATGGCTTTCGTTTTACTTTAAAGGTCCGATGACCGCGCCGGGACTCTATCCGGAGCACGATATCTTTATCCAATTAATGAAGTTGAAAAATACCCTGCGCTGGATGCGAGGCGAAGATCTTATTACGCATCTCGGTCTAGAATATTACGATTAATTAGCATTTCCTGTTAATGCGCGGGCGGGGTTCTGCCGTCTAAATAAGCAGGTGGTCATGTCCCCGGCAGGATCTGCCGCTCGCAACGGCACAAAATCGAAGGCCCAGCCCAACTCGAGGGCCCAGCAAGCACCTGCGGAATCGGAAACCAAAAGAATACTGGTAATTGGTGGAACCCAGTTTATCGGCCGTCTTCTGGTGACAGAGTTGGCGCGGGCGGGCCACGAAGTCTATGTGCTGCACCGGCGGCCGCGCAATCCTTTTGGAAGGCGGGTTCACAATCTGGTCGCGGACCGGAACGATGCCGCCAGCGTCCGCAAAGCCGTGGGCGCGATTCGTTTCGATGCGGTGTACGACAACGCCTACGATTGGGAACATGGCACAACCGGCGCGCAAGTGGAGGCCATCGCGCAGATTTTCGACGGCAAGGTGGGCCGCTATGTGTTTATGTCGAGCGTGGCGGCATACGGCGACGGCCTGAATCACCACGAGGGTGACGCGCTCGCGCCGGACGATCATCCGATCGCTTACGCCCGCGATAAGGCCATGAGCGAGCGGGCGCTCTTCCGCATGCACCAGCGCAGCGGGTTCCCGATCGCGACCCTGAGGCCTCCGTTTGTGTACGGGCCGGGTAATCCGTTCTACCGGGAAGCCTTCTTTTGGGACCGTTTCCGGGCGGCCCGGCCGGTAATTCTGCCCAGCGAAGGGCATCGGCTCATGCAATTCGTCTATGTGAATGATCTGGTGGAACTGGCCATCCGCGTCATGGAGCAGCGCAACGCGGTGGGCCACGCTTTCAATGCGGCAAATCCGCGCGCGCTGGCGCAGCATGAGGTGGTCCTCGAACTGGCGAAAGCTGCGGCCGTGAAAGAACCGCGGTTGACTTCCATTCCCCGCGAGGTGATCCAACGCGCCGGGGGACACGCCATGGGACAGCAGAATCTCTATTTCGGAGATTATTTCGACGTGCCCGCTATCACCGAGATCATCACCAAAGCCCAGCGAATGCTCGCATTTAAGCCCACCGATTTCGCGGCGGGACTAAAAACGACCTATCGCGCCTATCTCAAGAAGCGCCGATTCCCGAAACCGGATTTCTCGTTCGAAGACGACTTATTAAGCCGCTTCTCCGGGCAGATACACAGGTCGGCGTAAGCAGGCGCGAGTTACTCGATTCGCATTAATTTTCCTCAAGTAGCCGCATGCGGCAACGGTCTTGTGCTGCAATGAATACATGAAAACTGCATTTTTGTCGCTCGCATTGCTCGTTGCGGGGTCAATGGCCATGCCAGCTTACTCGCAGGTCGGACAGGATCTGAAAGCAGCCGGCCAGGACACCGGGCACGACGTGAAGAAGGGCGCCACGAAGTCGACCCACGCGGTAAAAAAGGGCGCCACCAAATCGACTCACGCGGTCAAGAAGGGCGTCCACAAGACCGCCACCAAAGTCTCGGACCAGACCCAAGACACCGCCCCGCACCAGTAGTCTCCGGCAGCTCACCGGATTGGGGCCGCGGCTCGAGGCGCGGGATATACTCGGAGTGTTGTTTTTGGACAGGACGTACGAAAACGATGCTCGAGCGCCGCGTAGCGCGTGAAGGATGAGGCCGGGGTTTTCAGCGAGCCGAAGACCCAAAAAAGGAACTGGAACTTCAATCTTTCGATGCCCCAATACGATTTGATCGTGATCGGTTCCGGCCCTGCGGGGCAGCGCGCCGCCATTCAGGGCGCGAAGAGTGGCAAGCGGGTAGCGCTGGTGGAGCGGCGGGAAGTGATCGGGGGCGTGTGCATCAACACCGGCACGATACCGAGCAAGACCATGCGCGAAGCCGTCCTGCACCTTTCCGGATACAACTATCAGAACATCTACGGCGTCAGCTACCGGGTCAAGGAAAAGATCACCATGGCGGATCTGGCTTTCCGGGTGCAGCACGTCATCAAAACCGAGATCGACGTGACGCAGGCCCAGCTTTCGCGCAACGGCATTGAGGTGCTGACCGGAATCGCCAGCTTCAAAGATCCGACTACGGTCCAGGTGACGGGCGTCCGCGGGTCCACCGAAGTCTCAGCGCAGAAGATCGTGATCGCCACGGGGACCAAGCCGGCCTCCTCGCCGAAAGTGCCCATCAACGCCACCACCATCATCAACAGCGACCAGATTTTGGACATGCCGTCCATTCCGCGAACGTTGATCGTGGTCGGCGGCGGCGTGATCGGCGTCGAGTACACGTGCATGTTCTCGACGCTCGGCGTGCGCGTGACGCTGATCGAGAAGCGGCCGCGGCTGCTCGAGTTCGCCGACCAGGAAATTGTGGAGGCGCTGTCATATCACTTGCGGGATCACCGCGTGACGATGCGCCTCAACGAAGAAGTGTCGAGCGTCGAGGACACCGGCAGCGGCGTGACGGCCTTTCTCGAGAGTAATAAGAAAGTTCCGGGCGATGCCTTGCTCTACGCAGTCGGGCGGCAAGGCGCGGTGGACGAGCTGAACCTCGAAGCAGCCGGCATTTCAGCCGACAACCGGGGCCGCATCGCGGTGGACGAGAACTATCGCACCGTGCAGCCCAACATCTATGCGGTAGGCGATGTGATCGGGTTTCCCAGCCTGGCCTCCGTGTCGATGGAGCAAGGGCGCATCGCCGTGTCGCATGCCTTCGGGAAGCCGGTCTCCTCGAACCCGAATTATTTTCCGTTCGGCATCTATACCATCCCGGAAATTTCGTTTATCGGCAAGACGGAGGAGCAGTTAACCGACGAGGATGTGCCGTATGAGGTGGGCGTGGCGTATTATCGTGAGATTGCGCGCGGCCAAATCCGCGGGGACACAACCGGCCGCCTGAAGCTGATTTTCCACCGCGACACCTTGGAGTTGCTGGGCGTTCACATCATTGGCGAGGGCGCGTCCGAGTTGCTGCACATCGGACAAGCGGTTCTAATTTTGAAGGGAAAGGTCGATTACTTCGTGGACACGGTATTCAATTACCCCACGCTTGCCGAATGCTACAAAGCTGCTGCGTTCAACGGACTGAATAAGTTGTCGCGCACCTGAAGCGAGATCACCATGGCACACGGCATAGGCATTCTGATAACCGAGCGAGTTTCGGTGGCGGCGGTTTCCGGGCACGCCATCGTGGGGACGATGCACATGCATCCGGCGGATAAGGCCGTTACGGATTCCTTGTACGGGGTTCCCGGCGAGACCATCGTCCAGCGGATGGTGGAGCAGGTGAGCGAACTGGACGTAAAGGAAGCGCCATCCCACATCGGTGTGGGCATGCCGGGCATTGTGCGGAACGGCTTTGTCGAGGACTCCCCGAACCTGGTGCAATTCAAAGGACTCAATATGCAGGAACTGGTCACGCAGGCCTTCGCGCAAAGGTTCGGCAGCGTCCCGGTTTCCGTCTTCAACGATGCCGATGCCATGGCCGCGGGCATTGCAGCCGTGCACGGCCATCTCCATCGCTTGATCCGTGTGTGGACCCTCGGTACCGGAATCGGATTCGGACGCTATCCTTTTCAGGACGGCGTGTGGGAAGGCGGCCATACAGTGGTGACGCTCGATCCCAAGGAGCACTTCTGCGGCTGTGGCGGAAGGGGACACCTGGAAGGAATCATGGGGAACCGCGCAATGCGGCTCCGCTTCATGGACCTCGAGCCCGAGGAAGTGTTTCAGCAGGCCGAAAAGGGCGAGGCGCGCTGCGTCGATTTCGCCAAGCTATGGCATCGCGGCCTGGCCGCGGCCACCGCCACCAGCATCCACATGGATGGACCCGGAAAGTTCTTCATCACCGGTTTCAACGCGCAATATTTAAACCTGAACCTGTTAAACGAGTATCTGCACGATATGGTGAAACTGAGTCCGTTGCAGAGCTATCAGGTGGAAGTGGTGCCGGGCGGAGAAGAAGTCGCCACTATCGGCGCATGCGTGAACGCAGAGCAAGCCGCAAGGCGCGGCTGAAGACCGATCCGGGCCGCGCGCCCGTCAAGCGCCACGAAAAAAGCGCGTGTTCAATAAAGACGGTGCGTCTCTGAGATCCACTTGCTGGACCGGGTGGGCGCCGGAAAATTCATAGCATCGGCCGCTCGCGAGCCCGCGCACCCGGATCGGAGAGTTCTCCAGGTACCGAACGCTTGTCAGTGACTGTGGCGTGGGGGCCGCCGCTATTTCCGGTGCTTGCGCCGTCGAAGACGGGCGTGCGACCGGTTGAGCCGGTCTATTGTGTGAGCTGTATTGGGGAACGGTTCGCCGCGTCTGGTTGTTCTGCAGCTCCGAACGTTTCTGGCCGCAACACATTGCTAGTATCTCCTTCCATAAGTGGTGGCATGGGTTGAATAACTACCTTCTCTTGTCCTACGCGCTCCAACAGGCAAGCGGCGCCCGAAAGCGCCAGCCAGCAGAAGAACCACTCCAAAGCCCGGCGCGAAACAAAGAGAGCGGCCCCAGCGGCAATCCACAGGCTGAGGCAGTTAAAGCAGTCCATCAGTTTGCCGGCGACGCTCTGCCCCAACCGCGCCCGAAATCGAACTATGAGGTCAGCCGGGCCGTCCTCGCTCGCCAGCAGGTGAGTGACCCGCCAAGTTGCGAGAACGGCCAGGACAAACCGCCAAAGGCTCGGGTCAGTGCCCACAGATACAGAACGTCAACAGGTTGTCCAGCACGCCCCGGTCAACTATGCCCGTCGTCAGCCCGGGTCTGGTCTTGAGCCACACTTGGTAGGAGCAGTTATCCCAGTTTGTTGTGTCCTCAACGATCGTCCCCCAACCGCCCCGAGAGGCAACCGTCACCGGCGGAGGACCGGGGCTCGATGCCGTCGGAGTAATAACGCCCGGCGCGGATGGGCTGCAACTGTCGATTTCGAGAGACCACCCGCCGACGCTCATCTCTTCGTGATCGACCGTGAACTGCACTGAGAGGCTGTCGGCGATCGGCGAGCAGCAACTGGTTGCAAATTCCGCGAAATTGAGTTCTGTCACCTCGTCCCAGTTATTGACGTGGAGCTTGACCGGCGCTTGCGTATAGTCCGCGGTGGTCCCCGGCGGAAACGTCGACGTCCGGGTAGCTTCAAAGGTGATCGACACGTCCGTCCCAGCTTTCTGCTGGGCGGCCGAGACGGCTGTCCCCGCGGGAACACCAGATGGACCCGGAGCACCCGTCCCCGGCGTCCCTACCGGAAGCGGCGTGAACAAACCGTCTCCGTCCTTTGCAGTAACACCGCCTCCCGGCACCACCTGCGTCGTATCAAAGCCCAGAAGAGTGGTGAACACTCCGCCAAGAGCGTTTGGATCGACGGCTACCCAGCCGTTAGCATCCGGGTTGATGTAATGTATGCTCGGCGGCGAGGAATACGGCGCGCCGATAACGGGCGTCGGAGGATCCGCGGGCGTCGGGGCCGCCTGAATGTAGACACTCTGCGGAAAGCTGATCCACGGCAGTGCAAACTTTCCGCCGGCTTCCGACGGCCAAAGCAGCAACCGTTGCCCCGCTTCTACCGGACTGACGAAGGCGCCAGTTATGGCATTCGGTCCGGAGCCGGTGTCGTAGAGGAACCGATACTTCATCGGTGTGCCGTCCACCGGCGAATCATATGGACAGAGCCCTCCCAATTGCAGTTGTTGCATAAATGCGAAGTTCGGGCCGCCTCCGAATTCCAGCGTCGGGTTGGAATGGCTCGTGTTCGTCAGCCCCGTGCCGGAATCGATGTCCGTGAAGACATTGAAATATCCCACCGTCGTGAACCAAGGTTGTGGCGCGGCCGGCGGACAGACGCAGATGCAGAATTCGTGGCACGTCTCCGCGCCAACCCACGCGCAAACTTGATAGCAGTAAGGGCCCAGACCGAAACGGCTGACGATCGCGGCATAGCTTTCGGCGTTCCGGTTTTGTACCGCCGTTACCAAGTCCCCGAGCGCGCGAGGCTGGCTCGCCAACTGGCGCGCTGCCAATGCGAAATTCTGCGCTTCCTCGATTCCATACGCCCCGGTAAGAATCGGGGTGCGAAGCTCGCACAGCTCCCGGCATACCCACACGCATCGCCAACTGCAGATAAGCCTGCAGATGATCTCACACGCGGGCCGGAAGTTCGCCCGCTCCAGGGTAGGCTTCAAAATCTCGCAGTTGAACGTCAGCGCCGCTTCCGCGATCGCATCGAAGGCTTTTCGGTCATCCACCAGGCCGGCAATCTGCCTCCCGGCGGCTCGTATTTCGCTCACCGCATCGGGAAGGGGCACGCGTTGAGGGGAACAGACCACGCCGCAGACCGGGCGATAAATGGTCGAGTAAACCCAATGGCACAGCAGTTGGCAGAAATCGTTGAGTTTCAGCTCCGCGATCGCGGCTCGGTAATCGTCTCCGTCTCCGCAAGAGACGGCGTCAACCACGCGGCGCAAGAGCGTTTCGTTGGACGCGAGTTCTACGACCGCCCGCGCGAATTGCTGCAGGTTCGGGACCGTTTGGTTCTCCCGCGGTATCCCGCAGACCTCAATGCATCGCAACACGCCTATTTTGATCCGCACCCACTCGCAGATCAATTCGCAATAAGGAAGCATTTCAAGGCGTTCCAGGACCCAACGGAAAGCATTGGCGTCCTTTGCCTCGAAAGCGGCTACAACGGCGGCAAACCCGCCGCTATCCTGGGCAAGCCGTCCAACGGCATCTAACTGCGATGCCAAACGGCTAACAACGTCCTGGTTTGAACTGACGTTACTCGAACTTACGTTACTCATGGTTTCCAACCTTACTGCCGGGCCCCTCGGGCGAGCGAATGCATGGCTCGCGATCGTCGGGACTCACGGCGGCTTTCTTATGCCAGCTTTCTGCTGAATACGAGAACGATAGCTAGTGATGCCATGGCCCGCTGCGTTTCAGGGCGGCAGGAATAATTTGGATGTGCGGGGATTTCGAAAAACTGTATATCCGAGGCGACTTGCGCCCGTAAAGCTCGTCTCCGAAGACGAGCGCCTAAATGACCGGCGCCTTCTGTGTCGGCAGTACTATAAGTACCAAATATTTCTAGTATTCCTATGCCATCGCGATTATGCTGAACCAATCGGTAAGTGTGTGGGTTGCCAAACTCATGCGCAAACTCTTATTGGATCGCAAAATTCACGCAGGGAACAAAAGTATGAACAGAAAAGGGCGGGTTATAACGCCCCATTTAGCAGTTTTATTAACGCTAGCCGGCATGGGAAGCGTACCAAGCGCATTTTCGGCCGACGGGCAATCGATCGCCAACAATACACCTAAGTTCGTGGCTACGGCCAAGAAATTGGGCGCGGCCAACTCGGCGGAGACCATCGATGTGGGTATCTGGTTGAATCCGCACAATCGCGCGGAGATGGATACGCTCGCCGAAGAGTTGTACAATCCGGCCTCCCCCAGTTACCATAACTGGCTTGCGCACTCCGACATCGTGGCCCGCTTTGCGCCCACCGCGCAGGAGGCCCAGACGGTAGCGGAGTTCTTGTCGTCGCACAACCTTCCCGTCGTCGAAATCGGCCCGGATAACTTTTTCGTGCATGCCCGGGGCACCATTGCGAACGTGCAGAAAGCTTTTCGCGTTCAAATTAACAACTTCGAGCTGCGCGGCCAGACCTACCGTGCCAATACCACCGACCCTTACATCGAAGGGCCTGCCGCAGCGCTCACCAGCTCGGTTTCCGGACTGGATAATCTGCAGTATCAGCACCCGGTGATCGCCCCGGCGACCATGAAGAAATCCACCCCGGGTGGTCTTCAGGCCGCGACTGTAAACAGCGATGCGGCGTTCTTCACCTCCAACTGTTTCACCGGTGTAAAGACGGAATCGTTTTCGGGCGATAACCAGGACGGTGAGCCCGCCAGCGCGACTTACAAAGGAAACAGCTATAACGGAACCGACAATATCGCTGGTTGCGGCTACACGCCTCAACAAATTTGGACTGCCTACAATTTGAACGGCTTATATAAGGAAGGCTACGACGGGACCGGTCAAAGCATCGCCATCATCGATTGGTGCGGCTCGCCGACCATCAAGGCGGATGCCAACACCTTTTCGGCCCGCTTCGGCCTGCCCCCGCTCACCTCATCGAACTTCCACATCTACTATTCTTCGACGACACCCACGTGCGGCGGCCCCGATGTGGAAATCAACATTGACGTAGAGTGGGCGCATGCTATCGCACCGGGCGCCAGGATTAACCTGGTCGTGCCGCCCTCGGCAAGTTTCATGGACGTGGACGATGCAGAGCTCTACGTGCTCGCCAATGGCCTGGGACATGTCATCTCGGGCAGCTATGGAAGCGAAGAACTCTACACGCCGCTTGCAACGCTGAACGAGGAAAATCTGATTAACCAACTCGCCGCCTTGCTCGGCGTCTCGGCGAATTTCGCGACTGGCGATTACGGCGATTACACCTTCGATTTTCCGACCACCAATCCGTCCAACGCTTCCGTCAACGCCCCGGCCGACAGCCCATACGCCACCGGCGTAGGAGGCGTCACCCTGGCGTTGGAATCCGACAACAAAATCAAGTGGCAGACAGGCTGGGGAAACAACGAGACTCTTTTACAGGAGTCCGCGGTCATCTATGATCCACCCCTGAACTTCGGGTTCTACGCCGGTGCCGGCGGTGGACCCAGCGCGGTCTTCTCCAAGCCGTCTTTCCAGCACAAATTACCCGGAACCCAGCGTCTGCTTCCCGATATCTCCTGGTTGGCCGACCCCTTCACGGGAGGCATTATCGCCATCACCGAGCCGGGCGTTTATCCAACCCTGTTTGAAGTGTATGGCGGCACCAGCCTCGCGACTCCCATGTTCTCGGCGCTATGGGCCATTGCGGACCAGGAGCACGGTACTCCGCTTGGACAAGCCGCGCGCCTTCTTTACTCGATGCCCGCAGGCACCATCACGGACGTGCTTCCCATCACTTCGTCGACGAATGTGACAGGCACGATCACCGATATCTTCGGCACTACCTCTTACAGCGCAGATCAACTGGCTGCGCCGTTGGATGGGGTGACCAAGTTTTACAGCGCGCTCTGGGATGTCCCGCTCGACCAGGACACCACAGTCGTGCTTACGTTCGGCACTGACACCGGTCTCATGACTACTCCCGGATGGGACGATGTAACCGGCTTAGGAACACCGAACGGCAAGGCTTTTGCCGACTACTTCAAGCCGTAGCGCTAAGCTCCGGCTGATGCAGCCCAATGCGCGGAACGTCCGGAGCGGTCGCCAGAAATAAAGCGGCTCGCTCCGGGACGCGCGCAACGGCGTGTTCCACCGCGCCGCGACCGCTTCGGTCCCCTGTCCCGGCGGACCATTGGACCCGTGCCATCCTGGTTTCGATTCTCGTCGGCACTCCCTTGGCGATCTTGCCTGCCCGCTTCGAGACCTATGACACGACTCCCAAGCTGGCGGTTTTGTGCTTGGGTCTGGCTCTCATCCTGTGGCTTCCGAGCCGCTGGTGGGCGGGTGCGGCAGCTTCGTGGCGAACCCCGGTGGGCCGCGCATTCTATTCACTGCTGTTCCTTGCCGTGGCTTCGCTCCTCCTTTCAACTGCATTCTCGAACGATGTGTGGCTCTCGCTCGCAGGAACTGTGTGGAGGCGCTTAGGCGCCCTCGATCAAACCGTCGTCTTCTTAATCGCTGCCGCCGTCGCCGCCTGCGTCTATCGGAACCGGGCCGCAGCTCGGGCATTGATGCTCGCTATGGAAGCCGCGGGTGCAATCGCCAGTATTTACGCCATCCTGCAATATGCGGGATGGGATCCTTTGATCCCGGCGCATTTGTACAAGCTGGGGTCTGAGCCGGCTGCGGTGCGTCCTCCAGCTACCCTGACGCAGGCGACCTACTTTGCGACATTTCTTCTGCCCGCGGTCTTGATCGCCGCCGCGTCTCGGATTCGCGAGACCTCTTCCCGTTCCAAGCGGCTTCATGAGATCGTCCTTGTCCTTTCGATGGCGGCGCTCGTTCTTTCCGGTACCCGCTCCGCTCTGCTCGGGTTAGCTGCGGGCGCGTTTGCTCTGCTGTACTTTGAAAGAGCGCGCCTCGCCAACCGCAGAACCCTGGCTCAAGCCGCCTGCGGAATCTTGGCTTTCGCTGTGCTCGTTGGCGCTTTCGTTCTTCTGCCCGCCGGCAAAGGCATCCGCGTACGTTTAGCGCAATGGGTAACAGACCGCGCCGGCGGTCCGCGCCTGCTGGTATGGCGCGACTCGTTGTCCCTGGTTGGCCAGCATCCGGTTCTCGGCGCCGGGCCGGAATTGTTCGAAACGGAGTTTAGAAGAGCAGAGTCGGTTGAGCTTGCCCGCGCCTATCCGGACTACTATCATGAGTCGCCGCACAACTTCTTTCTCGAGGCCGCGACCGGCCAGGGATTCGTAGGCCTCGCCGTCTGGGTGGCGCTGCTCGGATTGGCAGGCTACTCCGGAGTTCGGTGTTGCCGGCGCGGAGATTCGACCGGGGCTGCTCTCGTTGCGTCTCTTCTCGCCATGCTCGTTTCTTTGCAATTCTGCCCACTTACGTTAACGAACGAGCTGTATCTGCTCGTGCTCGGCGCTTCGTTGGCAGCTTTAGCTGCGCCCCAAGCGGCGTTTGAGTCTCACCCGGTGGTCTTGACTCCAGTGCTGAGCGGATGCGCGAGAGCCCTGAGCGTGGCCCTCGTCCTGATGGCATCGGCTTACGTGGCGCAAGCGGCCCTCTACACCTCCACCGAGCGGCGCGCGTATCGCGGAGATCTGTCCGGAGCCGGGCGGCGCTACGAAACGGCCCGCAAATTTCCCATGCCGGGTCCCAATCTAGCTGTCTCGCGGGAAATTGCCTCGCTCGCGCCGCGCTTTTCTCCACCGGTGCGCAAAGAGGCGCTAGCCGCGGCCCAACTGGCGGCCGCGACGGCGGAATTGGGCGGCGCCGAACGCTTTCATGCGCTCTACCAGTCGGCCGTCCTGGCGATCATGAGCCACGACCTTCCTCAAGCAGAAACCAAATTGCGCGCCGCCATCGATTGCGCACCCACATGGTATCGGCCCAGAATGGCGCTCGCTTGCGTGCTTTGGTGGCAAGGGCGAAACGAAGAGGCGCAAAGAGAAGCTGCGGTCGCTCTCGACTGTGCCGGACGCATCGCACCCAATGTAAAACGAACGCTGGATGGGGCGCGCGCGCAAGCCAGTTTCATCGCGGCGCGTTCTTCGCCCTGAGGCTGTGAGCGCCTATTCCTGCCGCAGCACCGTCAGCGGGTCGATTTTAGCCGACCTGCGCGCCGGCACGTAGCAGGCGAGCATGGCCAGCGTCGCCAGCAGCAATGGAGCGCCTACCAGCAAGCGGGGTTCGTCACTCCCGACCGTGAGCGACTCGGCAAACATATTGGTAAGTGCCGAAAGAATTCTTGCCAACGCGATCGTGCCCAAGAATCCGAGAACCGTTCCAACCGTCACCAGAGCCGCGCCTTCGCGCAGCACCAGCCGCAACACCTGCGCCTTACGCGCGCCCAGCGCCATGCGAATTCCCACCTCCCTGCGCCGCTGCGCCACCGCGTAGCCCGTGACTCCGGCGAGCCCGATTGCGGACAGCACCAGGCCGAACACGCCAATCCCTCCATATGTGCGCACCGCAGACCGCGTGGCGTATCGGCAGCGATCCAGGTACTCATTGAGCGTTTGCACATTGAAGAGGATCAGATTCGGATCCATGGAAGCAAGCACGCTCCGCATGCCGCTCAGCGCATTGGCTCTCGCATTCGAACGCACAATGATGGTAATGCCCCCGGCTGGAGGATGCGTGAAATCGCGCCGCGTCAGCGGTAAGTAAATGATGGAGTAAATGACCCCGCTTCCATCTTTCAAATCCGGGACCACGCCGGCCACTTCATAGGATTGCTTCTCGTCCCGAATACGCCTTCCGATCGCATTGCCATTTCCAAAAAATCCCCGTGCGGCGCTCTCGTTCAGAATTACCGGCAAGGCAACGGCGTTCCGTCCGCCAGCCGCCGCGGCATCGTCACGCGCAGCCATTCGTTGGTCGCGCTCGTCGAACTCGCGGCCGGCCAGCATCGGCTCCCTCAAGACGGCAAAATAGCCTGCCCCCACCGTCTCCTTGATCGCCGATATCTGCACGCGCGAAGCCCCGCGCGCGTCTTCCGCAGTCACCCGGACGGCTCCATCTTCATCTTCAATCGAAAAAGGCATTTGCCCCGCGAGGGCCATGCTGCGCACCCCGGCAGCCTTCAGCCGTTCCGGGAGTTTCTCAAACAGAGCCTGCGCGCTTTCAGGCGCGTAGCCGTCACGCACCGGATCTATGGACAGCAGATACATAGTGTTCGGATCGAATTTGGTTCGGATGGTCGCGACTTTGGTGATTCCTATCACCAGAAAGCCTGTGATCAGCAGCAGCATGAGCGATCCCGCAACCTGGGCGACGATGAGCAGGTTGCGCATCCCGAAGCGGTGGTGGCCAGGTAACTGGAGCGCAGAGCCCTCTTTGAGCACCGGGGCTACATCGGCTTTCGTCACTTGCAGCGCCGGCGCCAGGCTGAATCCAATCCCGCACACCGTCGCGACGGCGAACACGAAAACGGCCGTGTGCCAATCCAGACTAAAATCGGATTCGACCGGCACCACCGCGGGCAAATTCAAATGGGAGTTCAACACAGAGAGCCAATAGGCCAGCGCGAGTCCCGCCGCCCCGCCCAATAGCGAGGGCAACATGCCTTCGCTCACGATCTGCCGGATGAGCCGAAATCGGCTGGCCCCCACTGCCAGGCGAATCGCGAACTCCTTTCGGCGGTTGGCTCCGCGCGCCAACAGCATGTTTGCCAAATTCATGCACACGATGGCCATAACCAGCGCCATCAGCGCGGCGAAGAATCCCATCACCATGCGCCGCAAATTTTCTGGAAGCGGCACCATGACCCCCGCTGGAAGCAAGGTCACGCGTTTGGCTTTGTCGGCGCGCGCCGCCGCAGGATCCTGTTCGTCCAGGCGGCGCGTGATCCCGTCGAGAGCGGCTTCCGCGGAACCGATCGTAACGCCCGGCGCCAAGCCCATTAGGGCCACGAATTCCTTGGCATCGCGCCGATGCAGCACATCGTTCGCTAGCTCCGGCGCGAGCGCCGCCGGGGCGGTGAGCGGCACAAACAACTCGGCCGGATTCATGAAGAGCGCGCCATTGAAATTCTTGGGCGTAATTCCCACGATGGTCGCGGGCCGCCCATTCACCCGCAGAGTTTGCCCCACCGCGTTGGGAGAGGAGTTGAGGCGATTGCGCCAGAAACGATCGCTGATCACCACCACCGGTGCGTCGCCGGGCTTGTCAAGTCCGGCGCTGAGCAGACGTCCACGCTGTGGTTCCACGCCGAGAACGGAAAAATAATCAGGTGATACAAGTTGTCCGAAAACGCGCTCCGTTTTCGCGTTCGTGTCGCCGCCGAAGGTGACGTTGAACGGCACACCGGTCTGCAATGCCGCCACGCCGGCAAACAGGCTCTTTTGATCCCGGTATCGCTCGATGTAGTAATACGACACAGGCTTTTCGGGCATCACCAACCGCTTGGCGTTCGCCGCTGCCGGTAGCTCCCGGGTCAGCAACGCCCATTTCGAGCTGTACACGTTGGTCGTCAGCCCCATTCCGATCCCCATCGAAACGATCCCCACCAGCGCAAAGCCGGGCGACTTGAGCAACGCTCGCCACGCATATCGCATGTCGCGCCGCATTTCGCTCAGGTATTCGAGCGGTACGCGAATCGCGATGTCCGCGATCAGCCGGATCAGCCCGGCGGCCCCATGCCTTTTAGCGATCTCCCGCACGACATCCTCTCCGAGTTGCATCACCTCTTCGCCATAAGCCAAATTGAATTCGTGCGGAAAAGCCTGCGCTAACCACCGGTATATCCGCCACGCAAAATTCATCCCGTCACCAGCGCTCGCTTCACTTGAATTTCCCGGACCAATTCCTGCAGACGCTCGCATTCCGCATCGAGCACTCGCTTGCCCAGCGCCGTCAGCCGGTAATAGCGCCGTCGCGCGTCGTCCAATTCTGGCGCCGGCCGTTCGTCGGATTCCTCGATCAGTTCCGCCTCGATCAGCCGCTTGATCGACCCATACAGCGTGGCTGGCCACAACCGCACTCTGCCGGTGGTGCGATTCAGCACTTCCTGCATGATCCCGTAGCCGTGCTGCTCTCCACCTGCCAGCGACAGCATGATGTGAAACCACTGGGTCTTCAGCGGAATAAACGCTTGTGCGTCGACGTCGGTCATAGCCAATCTATATATCGCACGATATATAGATTGGAGTCAAGCCGAACCGTTCGGGCCCCCGCATCCTCACCGCTGTCGCACCGGGGAAGCTGCCGTTTGGGCCGCCCCTTCCCGCCTCGGCCGCGCCAGCGAGTCCGCCACTACCCACGCGGCGCCCATCACGGCGAGATTCACGGCAGCCTCGGTCCAGTTCGTGTGGCTGGAGGAATCGGCCACGAGCGTCGGCGCGTGCACCAGCAAGGCGAAAGACGCCAACATGATGGTCAGCAAGATCGCGGCCAAACGGGCCTGCACGCCCGTGAGAATGGCAATGCCCGCTGCGATGTGCCCTGCCCCGGTCGCATACGCCCAGAACTCCTGCGTCGGCGGCAGCCATTTGGGGACCAGTGGGGCGGTTAGGTTCATGTATACAAAGTGCGCTGCGCCGAATACTAGCGCGCAAGCCCCGAACGCGAGTTGGCCCGCCCGTGCGAGGCGCGCGGCCAGCGCTGCATCGATCTTCGCCGTGCTGGCGTACACGATCAGGCCGCCCGCGGTGATGGCAAGCTGCTCAGCGATGCTGTCGTAGGTGAAAAACTCGGCGTAATGGGTGAGCAGCATGCGGCCATTCATTAGGATGACGACTAGGACCGCGTAGTAGGCGGTGAGCGCCGCGGCGCCCCAGGCCACGCTTCGACGCCACTCGACCGCCGCGCCCGCCACGAGCATAAAAGCACCAGCCGCATAGGCCAGCGCGGTCCGTTCGGGAAAGTCCTTGGGCACCGGCTGCCCTGGGTCGAACTCCCCCCACGCCAGGCACGCCATCGCCACCGCCATCACGCCCAAGCCGTACACGCGCCGGCCGAAGCCCATCGTCCCGCTACGCTTCAACCGACACGAATGGAGCTTCGGGATCGGCCGACTCTTCCGCCAGCGCATCTTTCGCCGGCGAATCCAGATACTCCTTCCACGATCGAAACAAACCCTGCTTCTGTTCGAGCATCTCCTTCGACGCCCCTTCAGGGGAAGTCAGAAAAGCCAGAAACTTCTCCTGCACGTGCAGGCTCGCATTGAAGTCGTCGAGCCACAAGAACTGCCCGCCCTCGTTGACCTCGAGAAACCACCACCGGCCATCGTGGTCTACCGCAAAATCGAAGCTTCCATATTCAATCTGTGATCGAGCCGCGAATGCCAGTACGCCCGCTTCTACTTCGGGCGGCGTGTCGATGGCCTCAACCTGCACCAGCCCTTGGCCGGCGTCCTGCCTCCAATCGAGAGCTCCCGTCGGATTGTGGACCGAATAGGAGTACACTGCGCTCCCCAGCAGCACCATCCTGACGTCGAACTGTTTGACCACCATCTCCTGATAAATTGCCGGCGCGTATGTGAATACTTCATCCTCCGGCAGCATCTCTTCCGTCAACTCGAACGTTTCCGTTATAGCGACAGAATTCCTCTCGTGTTTCTCCCAGATATGCGGAAAGAACGCCTTGCAAATTGTCCGGCTTGCGGTTTGCTGAAAGTAGTTGCGCACCGCTCCCGGCGAGTTTGTTATCAACGTCGCAGGCACATTCATTCCACAGGCTTTCGCAATCAGAAGCTGAACGGATTTGTTGTTGATGAACCGCGAAGCCGAGTACTTGTTTATGCAGCGAACCGGCAGCGTCTCCAGCAGGTACATCACAGAGTGAAAGAACCAGCGGTACTCTGCCACCGCAAATTTCCGGTCCTCCGGAGCCGCTTGCGGATTCAGCTTCGGTGCTTCGGGCCGCCTCACCCATACCACGTCTCCGGGTTCCAGAACATGCTCGCCTAATTGAACACGGTTACCGCTGGAGACCGAGATCGAGGCTTGTCTGTTTTCGGTCCAACCTACCCCCGCCCAACAGGCCGCGTCGAATCCCGCGTGCTGCAACGCCCACTTCAGAGGCGCTGTATGATTGTCGTTTTCTAACGCAACAATCAGAATCTTCATTTCGTTCCTTCCTGTCGCTCGGGTAAGGGCAAGCGGAAGCGCGGGCGTCGCTCGTGAGCGCGCCCGCTACTCGGTTCACTGATCGAGCCTAGTAAAGGCCGCTGTCCGTGTCCCCCGGACAACCGTCGCCATCTCCAATGCCAGTGTGGGTCTTGGTTGCAAAGGCCGCTGAACATACATTGGTAATGGCGTAAGCGCCGCTAACCACCTCGATTTCTTCCCGAGTAAGTTCCCGAGCGCCTCTGCGCGCGAGTACCCTATCCGATTTGGCTGTTTTCTGAATCGTTTCTTTCATTGGTTTCTCCTTGTAATCACCTTTCTAATCGCATTCGCTAAAACCCGATGTCCGTGTCGTGGCCGCCGTCGTTATCGCCACAGCCCGTGGCGGTAGCGGTCGAACGGGCTAACGACGCGACGTCGGTACAAGTAAGCGATCCACCTCCGCTCACCGCTTCGGCTTCCCTAACTGTAAGTTCGCGGGCGCCCCTGCGAGCCAGCACTCTTCCTGACTTATTCGCGGTTTTCTCGGTAAATTCTTTCATGTCGGTTCTCCTTATCCATCGCCATCACGGCCGGTAGTGGGGTTGTACGTGATGACATTCGTGTGTTGAGGACCACCGCCCGCTACGCGAGCCGCTTCCTCTTGAGTAAGTTCCCTCGCTCCTACCCGCGCGAGGACTCTCCTTTCTTCAGGCTTCTTCTCATTGGTTGGCATATATTTCTCCTTTTCCAAGTTTTGGGTTGTCGAACACCCCAAGTTCTTCCGCTGCGTCTTGCGTAAATTCGGTTGCTATCCGCGACCCGCCGGTTCGAGCCCGAACCAGCCCGGCATTCTCTAAAGCGATCACCCGGCTGGCGATGGCGATCGTCTCCGGCCGGTGTGCAGCGAATATCCGTGTGATCTTTAGCTCACCCAGCATGGCGGCGATGGCCCGCTCCGTGGCGATGTCAAGGTGGCTTGTGGCTTCGTCCAGGATCAGAATCGAAGGCTGGCTATACAGCGCCCGCGCCAGCAACAGGCGCTGATGCTGTCCGCCGGACAGCGCGCTTCCCATGTCGCCGATCATGGTGTTGTAGCGCATCGGCATCGCCTCAATCTCATCGTGCAGGCAGGCCATGCGCGCGCACGCCTCCACTCTGGACATGTCCGCTTCGTCCGCCGCGAATGAGATGTTGTCGGCGATGGTGCCCCCAAATAGCGAGTCGTCCTGCAGTACGAATCCAACTCTGCCGGGAACCGCCGCGAGCCCCTCGGCAAGCGACTGGCCGCCAATCGCGACCGTGCCCTGTTGCGGCGCAAGCAAGCCCGCGATCAGCTTCAACAATGTGGACTTACCGGCGCCGGACGGGCCTGTAATGGCTACGCATTCTCCCGGCTGGATCGAAAAGCTGACATTCTCCAGCAGCCATCGGTCGGTATCTGAGTAGCGAAATGACAAGGAGCGCACTTCTATCGCCGCTGCTCCTTGAGTCGTCGCCTGTGTAAGTTCGCGCGCCCCCGTCTCAGGTTTCTCCAACGCAATATCGGCCAATCGCTGTATCTGCAGCGAAAGCATCCGTAACTCGAACAGCCTGTCCACTAAGGTCGAAACACGGGTCGTAAACTGCGCCTGATAAGTCACGAATGCAAACAACATTCCCACCGTGAACTCCCCGTTCAGCACCCGTTCCGCCCCGTACCAGACCACCGCCACCCACTGCAAACCGAAGATCAGCGTGTTAATCGACTTCAGCAGAATGCCGACCCGTTCGGCCGCGATCTGGGCATTGGTGTTGTCCACCACCAGATTCATCCAGAGCGTCTCGCGGCGATTCTCTCTGCCGAACACCTTGATGGTTCGGATGCCCCGCAGCGTCTCGATCAGAAAGCTCTGCTGCTTTGCCATCCGGATAATCTGTTCTTCCGACAATCCGCGCAACGGGCCATACGAAACATTTCGCACCAGGATGTAAAGCAGCACGGCGCCCAAAACAATCAAGGCCAGCTTCACGCTGTAAAGCGCCATCACCACTAACACGAAGGCCGAAATGATGCCGTCCAGCAGCGTTTCGACAAAGTTGTTCGTAAGCGTCCTCTGGACCGCTTCTGCCCCATCGAAGCGCGACAGAATGTCACCGAAGTAGCGCTTCTCAAAAAACGAGACCGGCAGCTTCACCAGGTGCGAAAAGATGTTTGTATACCATTGCAGCTTCAGCGAAGTCCCGAAATAAAGCGTAGTCCAGCCCCTCAACCCCCCGAGCAGCGCCTGCACCACCACAACAAATGCAAACCCGAAGCCGAGCAGAACCAGCAGGCTCGGATGGTGCGCCGCGATCACTTTGTCCACCGAGAGCTGAAGAAACAACGGGCTGACCAGTACCAGCAACTCCAGCAGCGCCGCCAGCACGAAGACTTGCGATAACGAGCGCTTCAGTCCCGCAATCCGGCCGGTCAGCTGCTTGATCCCGAACGACCGCGTCTCGTCCCGCGCCGTAAACTCCGCAGTGGGCGTGAGTTCCAGCGCCACGCCCGTGAAGTGGCGGCTGACCGCAGCATACTTGAGCTTGCGGAGTCCTAGCGCCGGATCGTGCACGACAATATATCTTTTGGTCGCCTTCCGCAGCACCACAAAATGCTCCATGTCCCAGTGCAGGATGGAAGGCGTTTCGAGGTTCTGCAGATCCTCCAGCTCAATCCGCAACGGCCGGCCAGCTAGCCCAAGTGCGCCGGCAAACTGCAGCAGATGCGCTAACGTCATCCCGCGTAAAGACAAGCAGAAGCGTTGCCGGATCGTGGCGAGATCGATGCGGAGCCCGTGATAATTGGCAACCATGGCCAGGCACGCCAGTCCACACTCGGCCGCCGCAGTCTGGAAGATCAGCGGTAAGCGATGTTTGGAAAGCAAGCCCCGATTGCCGAACATCATGGTTGCTCCGGCCTTCCGCGAGCGGAAGACGGTTCAAACAACTCAAACAGACGTCGCCGTCCGATCGGCCATGCCAGCTCTACTGCCGTGCCGGACGCCGGCAATCGCTGCAACCAGGATGCGGCAGAAGCTTCATAGGAAAACTCCACGATCTGCCGCGCTGGCTGAGAACCAGCTTTTCCTCCCGGAGCCGTAACGCCGGCCGGAGCCGTAACGCCGGCCGGAGCCGTAGCGCCCGCCGGAGTCGTAATGTCGAACACGCCGCGCGCGATCGCCGGAATTTGGGCAAGCGGATTGGCGCAATGTAAGCACCTGATTGCGACATGCATACCCGGCTCGATAGCGGTGTGCATGGCGGGAACAGCCACGGACGCCTTGCCCGGCGTTGGCCCGCGTAACAAAACCCCGCGAACAGCCGCTGTCTCCGTATACGTGCTGAAAAACAGTACACAACACGCCAGCGCGGCCGCGCCGACGACGAGCCACCCCAAGAACCAAAACGAGAATGGACGAATCCGCAGGGCCTCGCCGAAGAACCTTTCCTGTTTCGAAAGCACCTCCGGCCGAAACAAAGGCAAAGGCTCGGTCTCGCACTGCGTCTCGGCTGGCTCCTGCATCGCCCAGCTATAGGATACAAAAATCGCGTTGCACCCTCGTCGAATCCGAATCAGTTTCAAAGAACGGGCGCCGGTAAGCGAAAATTAGCTGCGCCTTCGGGCTAAATCGTTTGTATTAACACCTCAGGCGGTTCGTAGCCCAAGCGCTGATTTGGTCCGGCCGCATTGCCAACCTCTGCCCTCCGGCACGGCCGCGCACTCCCTCGACATAGCCCCCGCGTGTCGCGCCGTTTGCCACCTTCATCAGGCGATTGCGGGAGGATTCCGCCTAAGTCCCCTCGCCTTTTATTTTCCTACCGCTTCGGAGGCGCTTCTCACAAACGCGGCCACGTCGCCGTGGAGCTTCTTCAGCACGTCTTCGTTGACATACACCATGTGTCCGGATTCGTAGTAGTGGTAACTGATGTTCGATTGCAGACTCTGAGGGATCTGCAGATGATGCATCTCATACATGCCTTCATAGAAGGGCGTAGCTAGATCGAAATACCCGCCGGCGAGCATCACCTTCATCTTGGGGTTGGATTTCATGGTGATTGCCAGGTCGGGCATCACGTTGGTGCCGGACCACGAAAACTGAGCCGGTGGTCCGCCCGGCGCCTGGTGCCGCAAATCCCACGTAAAGCCTGGCTCGGAATAGGCGCCCGGCTTGTACGTCTGATTCTGCCCGTATTTCAGTTCCGAACGTAGGTAGTGATTGATTGCCGTCGTATAGGCGGAGGAAATGGCCACGTCCTGCGGGTCGTAATCGGCAAATTCACTCAGCCGGTCGATATCCGGACCGTTATACCGGCTGTCCAGGCGGCCCGTGGTCAGGCCTTCATCGTCTTGCAGCGTCTTGGCAAACTGGCCGCCGGTGACGCGCAGATCGGCTTTCAGCAAATACGCCACCGGCAGGCCGGTGTATTCGTGCAGCTTCTCGGCAACCGCCTGCTTGCGGGCGTCACTTATCTCGGAACCTTCCATCAGCGCGGGAAGATACTCATTCATCGCGAAAGTTTCGACCGTCTTAACAAAACTCTCCAAAGACGCCGGCTGTTGCGGCAGCCTGTGGTGATAATAAGCGGTCGCTGCATACGTAGGCAGTGCAATCGCGTAGGGCTGCTCGACGCCGGGATTCCAGCGCGGTCCGTCGATCGAATTGTCGAAGCTGAGAATCGTCGACAGCAGCACAATGCCATTCAGGTCGACGTTCTGCAGCATCGCGCTCAACACCGCGCTGCGGGGCGTTCCATAACTTTCACCGAAGAGAAATTTGGGTGAGTTCCAGCGATCGTATTTAGTCAGAAAGCGGCGAATGAACCGGTCGAAGGCGTGAGCGTCCCCGTCGGTTCCCCAAAACGCTTTCTCTTTGTCTTTTCCCATGATGCGGCTGAATCCGGTGCCGGGCGCATCGATAAACACCAGGTCCGTTGCATCCAATAGGCTGTAATCGTTGCTCACCAGCTTGTAGGGCGCGCCCGGATCGTGTTCCGTATCCGTGGTCACCACCCGCCTGGGCCCGAATGAGCCCATGTGCAGCCACATGGTCGAGGAGCCTGGGCCGCCGTTATACAGGAACATCACCGGCCGCGTCTCAGGCGCCGCGCCTTTCTTGAAGTAGGCGACATAGAACATGCGCGCCGTCGCGGGAGCGTCCTCCGGCTTAGCGGCATCGGGCGCTTTTTCACCCGTGTTCGCCAGCAGCTTGTTATCGACGCCCCAAAGGGCGTCTTGCGAATCGGTTGCGCCGACCGTCAAGGTTCCAGCCACCGCGCGATAGCCGATAGCCTGGCCGCCAATCGTTACGCTACCCTCGGTGGTGGAATCGGGGTCCACCGGCGGAGGAGGCGGTACCGGAATTAATGCCGTCACCTTGGTTTCTACAGTCTCTTTGTCCTGCGCCCGCGCGGATACGACCATACAAGCACAGAGCAGACTACACGCCACCGACCGGCGCCCGAGCTTTCTCATTGGCCTTCCTCTTGAATTGGGTTTGTCAATCAATCCTAACGCGACGCCGGTGCGTTGTCTGCGCCCTCCGGCGCCCCTCCGGTCACGAAAACCCGGCCGTCATCGAAACACGCCTCTGCGTCTAGCCCGTCGAAACCAGTTCCAGTCTGCACCTGCTTGCGGCCTTGAGGCGCCACACGGCCTCCTTTCTCTTCATTTGGTAAAAGGACCATACGCCTCGGCGGTGTCAAACAACGTGACGCGGCGCTCCAGCGATTGAAGGTCGAGGCAATCGATCTTCTCTATCAGCACCGCGTCGATCCGAACGTGCCCATTGAAGATGTGGCAGGAACCGTCAAAGAACTCATCGAGCAGGGCAAGGTGAAACACTTCGGCGCAGATTGCGCTCGCCTGGCTGCTGGCCCAGAAGCCCTGGATCGTGCCCATCCCCGGAACGACAAAGCTTCATCGCCTGGAAGAGAACCTGGGCGCTGCCGCCATCGAAACGACATCGGATGATCTGCGCGAAATCGAAGCTGCCGCCTCGAAGATTCCGATTCAAGGCGCTCGGCTTCCCGAAGCGGTTCTAAAGATGTCGGAGCGCTGAAAGGAAACGAAACTGCTCGCCCCGGCCCGCTCGCCGATTTTCAGCGGGCAATGCCGGAGAATCCCGCTCGTCTTACGATAGGCAACCTTGAAGGCTACCGCTGGCACAAACGTGCTACCCTGAGCGGCGAGTCGAAACAGGTGCAAGAGCTCGCCGACATGCTGATTGGAACCAAGGCGTCCTGCACGGCCGCCTGGTCATGAGCAGCCCCCAAAGCGCTCTCTCCAAATCAGCCTGATGAAATCATCCATCCCCAGCCTTCCCGCACATCCGCGAGTAGCATCGAAACAAGAACGTATGATACTCCCGGCATTTAAGCACGTTTTTATCTTTGGTCTTCTTTGCCTGGGAGTTGCTGTTTCTGCCTTCGCGCAACAGTCGCGCGATCGCCCGCTGGCCGCCAGTGAAAACGCTGATTCTTCCCAGCTATCGGGAACTGTCTTTGATACGTCCGGCAGGGTAATCGCCGGGGCTACGGTGCAGCTTCGAAGCGCGAACAGTGCCGTGCAAAGAACGGCACAGTCGGACCAGAACGGCTCCTATGTTATTTATAAACTCCCGGCAGGTAAATATCTACTCGTCGTGTCCCGGCCCGGTTTTGAAACCAAAGAAATTCCCATCACTATAGAGACCACCGGGCCGCCGGCCCCATTGGGTATCACTTTGGCTGTGAGCTCCGTGAGCACCACCGTAAACGTGCCGGGTCGCGAAGATGACCTGGTCGGAATTGCCGATTCCGCCACCCAGGGGACGGTGGGCGCAAAGGAACTCGAAGATCGTCCCATCCTTCGTTCGGGAGAAGTTTTGGAGACGGTTCCCGGCGTCATCATCACTCAACACGCCGGCGGCGGCAAGGCCAACCAGTATTTTCTTCGGGGCTTCAATCTCGACCACGGCACGGATTTCGCCGTTTTCCTCGATGATATGCCGCTGAACCTTCCGTCGCATGCGCATGGCGAAGGGTACGCCGACATGAACATCGTCATCCCGGAGCTTGTGCAGCGGGTGAATTACGAAAAAGGTCCTTACTACGCCGAGGTCGGCGATTATGGCTCAGCCGGATCGGCGCATTTGGAATTCTACAAGACCCTGCCCGAGAACTTTTTCCAGGTGGAAGGCGGCATGTACGGCTATGAACGGGCTGTCTTCGGCGTTTCGAAAAAGGTCGGCTCGGGCAATTTGCTCTTCGCTGGAGAGTTCTACCACGATGACGGTCCATGGGCGCATTCGGATAATTATTTCAAGTTAAACGGCCTTCTGACCTACAGCCAGGGCGACGATGCCAACGGTTTCAGCATCACGGCCCGCGCTTACCATGGAAATTGGCACTCCACCGACCAGATCCCTGTCACTGCAGTGCCCGTGGTTGGTTTCTTCGGCGCGCTGGACCCCACCGATGGCGGCAATTCACAGCGTGAGAGCTTACAGGCTGCATGGCATCGCCAGGATGATCGTTCCAGAACGCAGATCATGGCCTACGGATTTTATTACTATCTCAATTTATTTTCCGATTTCACTTACTACCTGGATGACCCTGTTAAAGGTGATCAGTTCGAACAGCAGGACAGCCGCTGGGTAGTGGGGATAGACGTACGCCACACGATCTTCGGCAATTGGTTCGGCCGCAAGGTGGGAAATACGTTCGGATTGCAGGTCCGTAACGATTGGGTCCGTAACGGCCTGTACCGGACCCAAGATCGCGTGCGCACGGACCAAAACGATATCAACGCGTGCAACGACGAACCCATAGACGCATGTAATACCGGCCCGAACCTGGTAGCGGTCCTGCCGACGGACACGGATGTGAATAGATTTACCGAAACGATGTTCGGCTTTTATTTGGAAAATAAAATGCAGTGGGCGGAAAAATTCCGCACCGTACTGGCCTTCCGCGGCGATGAGGCAATAGATGTCGTCACCAGCTTGACACCCAGTTATGTCGCCGCCGAACTGCCAGGCTCTCCGGTGGTCAACTTTGCGGCCGCCAATTCCGGCACGGTCGCCAAGTTCCTGCCCGAACCCAAAGCGAGTTTGATTTTCGGTCCGTGGTCCAAGACTGAGTTCTATGTACAGGGCGGATTCAGCTTTCACAGCAACGACGCCCGAGGCGCAACGCAAAGAGAGGAACCGATTTCGCCCGCCAATCCATTTCCCACGCCCACCTCGAGAATCCCCGTCCTGGTCCCGACCAAGGGCGCGGAAATCGGCGTGCGCGCTGCGGCCGCCCCACATCTGCAAAGCACGTTTTCGCTCTGGTATCTCCACAGCGCTTCCGAGCTGCTGCAGGATGGCGATACCGGAGGTACCGTTGCTTCCTTGTCGCCGAGCAATCGCTCTGGCATCGAATGGGCGAACTACTACACGCCCCTGGAACATTGGGCTTTCGATTTTGACATCGCGGATTCCAGAGCTTTTTTTACCGCAATCGACGCGGCTGATGCTGCGCCGAACAGCCCGGGCGGCAGGCGTGTACCCGAAGCGGTTGGGTTGGTGGCCTCATCGGGCATCACGATGCACCAATACAAACGCTTCTCGGCGAGTTTGCGCCTGCGCGCCTTTGGCCCGCGCGATTTGACCTCTGACGGCATCTATCGTTCAAACTCAACGGTATTGCTCAATGCGGAGGTCCGTTATCGAATTATCGAAAAATGGAGCTTTGTCGTCGAAGCTTTAAATTTGCTGGACCGCAGGGATCACGACATCGACTACGCCTATATCTCTCGAGTAACACCAACCGCCCCAGCGGTATTTACAGACGTTTTCCATCCGGTCGAACCTTTTCAGTTACGGTTTGGGTTAAGACGAAACTTCGGTTTTTGAACGACTGGAGTGAACCTCGGAGCGAACGCATCTGCCCCCCGGGGTCATTCACCGATTCCCCAGAAACTACATTTCCAACATCCTCAGTCAGTTACCCCTCTAGATTCGCTTCTGCCGCACGCCCGCAATCCATCCTGGTCATAAATTCCGCCGCTGGCGCGCCGCTACCCGTTTCCCGAGCCGCGGGCGTGAGCGAGCGGAAGTCAACTTGAGGAGTAAGCTCTCTATGCCAACCGAATCCCAAATCCGCGCCAATCAACAAAACGCGAAGCACTCCACCGGGCCCAAAAGCGAGGAAGGGAAAGCCGCCTCTTGCATGAATAACTTCCGCCACGGCTTCACCGGCGAATTTCGCGTCTTACCCTCCGAGGATCAGGACGAATTCGATCGCCTCGCCGCCGCTCTCCACGCCGAGCACCGGCCCTCCACCATGACCGAAACCATCCTCGTCGAAAGAATGGCTCAAAGTTACTGGCTCTCCAAACGCGCCCTCTACCTACAGGACCAAGCCCACAGGGCGTTTGGTGCCCGTTGTGCGCGTATTAAGGAAGAATGCTGCACGGACGCAGAGTCAAGCCTCGACCAGCAGCAGCGCCAACTCGCCCTCTTCATCCGCTATCAAACTACGAACGACCGTGCCTTCCACAAGTGCCTCAACGATCTGCTAAAGCTTAGAGCTGAAAAGCGCAAACAGGAAATTGGCTTCGAATCGCAGCGCCGCCACGAAGCCGACCAATCCCGCAAGGCCGCCGCAGAAAAACGTAAGCAGGACCTTCATGAATTCGCCGTTTTGCTCGCCGAAGCCAAAGTCGACCACCAATTCGTCCTCACATCGAACGCCAGACTCGACGGTATCGTCGCCTCCACGCGCGAAAATATTCCACTGGAGGTGAAAAAAGCCGCATAATCCGCGATCGGCACTCGGCCCCGCACCTGCGCGCACAGGCGTCTAGCGCATTGGTGCCCGTTGTGCGCGGCTTAGATCCCTGAGCACAGGGCGTCTTAACGTGCTCACTGACCCGAATGCACGCCGCTGCGCTCGCGCGCATCCAAAAACTCATCGCCGGGGTTCCACGTCGGCAGCTTCGGTGTATTCGCGAAATCCAATCCGAGCGTCAGTCCGAATTGCGCCATCTGTTCGATCCCGCCGAAATCCCAATCGTCGTGGTACTCGTCGGAGGGTTGATGATAGTGCTTCGCATTGTATTCTTCGAAAACGGTCTTGCCGAAATCAGCCGGCTTGCCGAGGTAATCGCTTCCTTGCGAAATAGAGAATGCCGGAATCCCGACCCGGGCGAGTGAGAAATGGTCGGAGCGATAGAAGTGCCCCTGCTCAGGCTCGGCGTCCGGCGTGATCGCCAGGTTCAAGCGTTTAGCGTCGCGCTCGACAATCGGCCACAGCGTAGTTCGCTCCGAGCCCGTAACGGAGACATCGCGCGTCTTGCCGAAAGGATAGAAAGCATCGAAGTTGATATCGGCTGCAGTCAGGCCGGCGGGTACTTCAGGGTGTTCGCCGTAGTACTCGGAACCGAGAAGTCCGGATTCTTCCGCGGTCACGAACAGAAACAGCGCGCTGCGCTTCGGCTTTTCAGGCAGCGCCGCCCACACGCGCGCCATTTCAAGCACCATGGCGCAGCCGGTGGCATTGTCGACGGCGCCATTGTAGATCTTGTCGCCGTTGACTGCCACTCCGATGCCTAGATGGTCCCAATGCGCGGTGAAGAGGACGGCTTGCGATTTGAGCTGCGGATCCGCGCCGCTGACGCGGCCGATTACGTTACGGCTCTCGATTTGCCGCAGCTTGACGGGTATATGACCGGCAATATGAACGCCTAGCGGAATGGGCCGAAAAGATTTTTGATCGGCCATGGCGAGCAGTTCGTCCAGCGTTTTTCCGGTCGACGCAATCAGCTTGGCGCCCGCATCCTGCGAAAGCCAGGCCGCAAGTTCCAGCCCGTGCTCCCCGGGTTTCAGCATGAGCTCAGGATGCTCCTGGCTCCAAGAGCCGCTCACCACGCCCCAGCCGTAACCGGCGGTCGGGGTGGTGTGAATGATGAGCGCGGCGACTGCCCCCCGGCGCGTAGCCTCCTCGAATTTGTATGTCCAGCGGCCGTAGTAAGTGAGAGCGCGGCCGCCGAAGAAGTTCGGGTCGGTGGAAGGCGGTTCGTTGGTGAAGTAAACCAGGACTTTGCCTCTGACATCCAGGCCTTTGTAATCGTCCCAGCCGAACTCAGGCGCCGAGATACCGTGGCCGACGAAAACGGCTTCGGCATCGAAATCGTTCTCCGGCTGTTGCGAGAATGCGGTGCCGACCCAATCTTTCACGAAAGAGAGCGGCACGTTTTCATCTTTGCCCGAGATGGTCAGGGTAGCGGTGGGCAGAGTGGCCGAACCGATTAGCGGCACGCGCTGAAAATACGTGCCATTGTCGCCGCCCGGCTCGAGACCCTCGCTTTGTAATTGAGAGGCGATATACTGGGTGGCAAGATTTTCACCCCGGGTGCCTACTCCACGCCCCTCCAGCTCATCGCTGGCGAGGTATTTGACGTGGGCCCGCATCTTCTCGCCCGAGATGTGCAGATCTTGAGCGCGAGCAGAGGGGGCTGCGGTGATGAACGAGGCAAGCATCAAGGCAAACAGCGTGCGGACCATGTCTTCAGTCTATCCGTGGAAACCGCAAACCCCGCTAAACTGTAGATGAACATGACGGGGATGGTGCCGCGGGCCCGCTCGACGGCTGTCGCAGTGCTCGGCACGGTGGGGCTTGCGGTGGTGTGCCAACGCGTGTTGCACGCCAATGCAACGGTCGCGGCCATCGCGCTGCTGCTCGCGGTTTTGCTCGCCGGCGCGTTTACAAAGTTGCCCGAAGCCGTACTTGCCTCCCTCACGGCCACGCTGTCCCTGGATTATTTCTTCGTTCCGCCCATCGGTTCCATCACGATTGGCGCTCCGCAGGGTTGGATCGTACTGGCGGTGTTTCTCGCCGTCTCGCTGTTCGCATCGCATCTGGCGGCGAGACTGCGCGATCAGCGTGACGAACTGATCGCGCGCCAAACCGAATCCGAAAAGCTGCATGCGCTTAGCCGGGCGATGCTGTTGAGCAGCGGAGAAGATGTCCGGCGGCTGATTGTAAATAAGTGCATCGAGCTGTTCGGGTTCGGCGAAGTGGTTCTTTATGAGACCGCTACCGGCCAGTTCCACCGCTCCGCCGTGCGGACCTCGATTTCCGATGATAAGCTGCGCAAAGTCGCGCTCTATGGGTCAGTAGAGCAGGATCAGGTGGAGCGAACCACCCTGTTGCCGGTAACTTTGGGGAACAAGAATTTCGGCAGCCTGGGTTTTCGGGACATTTTGTTGCCGGAACCCAGCCTGCAGGCGCTGGGAAATACGATTGCGGTGGGATTGGCGCAAGCGCAGGTGCAGGAAGCGGGAAACCGCGCCGAGGCGATGCGCAAGAGCGAGGAGTTGAAATCCGTAATGCTGGATGCGCTGGCGCATGAGCTCAAGACTCCTCTGACCGCAATCGCAGCGGCCGCCGACATGTTGGTGGACGGGTCGCGCGTGAGGGACACGCAACGGCAAGAGCTGCTGGCCGTGATTCAGCAGGAGACCGAAGGCTTGAAGCGGCTGATAGGAGAAGCGATGCACTTGGCCCGCATAGAGGCTAAGCGGCTAAAGCTCGAATCCGAACCGGTCAAAGTGGCGGAAATTGTGAACGCGGCAGTGCAGTTGCTGGGCGAGCGCGCGGCATCCCATCGAATCGCCGTACATATAGATGGCGGTCTTCCGCTTGTGGTTGTAGATCGCGAATTGATGGTACAGGCCTTGAAGCAGTTGATCGACAATGCCCTCAAATACAGTCCCTCGCGGTCGGAAGTGATGGTGACCGCAAGCGACTCGGATGGGCTGGTGTCGATTTCAGTGCGCGACCAGGGGCAAGGGCTGACCGAGTTGGAGCAAGGGCGAGTGTTTGAGAAGTTCTATCGTGGACGCTACGACGGTTCGGCAGTGCCGGGAACCGGCATGGGGCTCGTGATCGCTAAGGAGATTTCGGAGGCGCATGGAGGGTCGCTGAAGGTCGAGAGCCTGTTTGGGCACGGTTCGCGTTTCACCATCACATTGCACGCGGCGCGCGAGCGGGCTGAAGTGGCAGAGCGGCGCGCATGAGTTCGGACCGCGTTCTAGTGGTGGATGATGAGCCGCAGCTTCGCCGTGTGATGCGCACCGCGCTGGTGGCAAACGGCTACGAGGTGTACGAAGCGCGGACGGGCGAAGAAGCGCTGGAGGCACTGCGGGAAAACAATCTGGATCTGGTCTTGCTGGATATGAACATGGCGGGGATCGGCGGCATGGCGGCTTGCCGGGCGATTCGCGCGCAGTCGGACGTACCCATCCTAGTGCTGTCGGTGCGCGACAGTGAGAAGGATAAAATATCGGCTCTGGATGCGGGTGCGGACGACTACATCACCAAGCCGTTCAGCGTGAACGAGCTGATGGCGCGGATTCGTGCAAATCTGCGGCGATTGCCCGCCCACGGCGAGCAGGCGCATCCGATCGTCGTATCCGGCGATCTCACCGTGGACTTCGCGGCACGGCAAGTGCTGGCGCATGGACAGGCGGTGAGGCTTACGCCCAAAGAGTTCGAGCTGCTGCAGTATTTGATGTCGAACGCCAACAAACCGGTAGGCCACCGCAAACTGCTGCAGACCCTGTGGGGCCCGGAGTACGGCGATGAGGTAGAGTATTTGCGCGTGTTTGTCAGCCAGCTTCGCAAGAAAATTGAGGCGGATCCAGCCCACCCCCGATATATCTTGACGGAGCCGTGGATCGGATATCGGTTTGCCATGCCGGCGAAATGATGAATCAACGGGGCAAATTGAAAATCTTCCTGGGTTACGCCGCCGGAGTAGGAAAGACCTACCAGATGCTCGAAGAGGCGCAGCTGCTGAAGGCGCGCGGAGTCGACTTGGTCATCGGCTACTTCGAGCCGCATGGACGGAAAGACACCATCGCGAAGACGGAAGGATTAGAGATGATACCGCGGAAAAAGGTGGAGTATCGCGGTTCGACGTTTGAAGAGATGGATACCGAGGCGATTATCGCGCGCCGCCCCCAGGTCGCGGTAGTGGATGAGTTTCCCCACAGCAATGTGCCGGGCTCCGCGCGGGAGAAGCGCTGGGAGGACGTATTGCTCCTGCTGGACCAAGGCATCGATGTACTGACGACCATGAATGTGCAGCACCTGGAAAGCTTGAACGATCAGATGGCGCAGATCACCGGCGTCAAAGTACGTGAGACCATCCCCGACTGGGTGGTCAAGCAGGCCGACGATGTGGTGATGGTGGACCTGACACCGCGCGCGCTGCTGAACCGGTTGGAACGCGGGGTGGTGTACCCGCCGGACAAGGCGCAACGGGCGCTGCAGAACTTCTTCAAGGAGTCTTCGCTGGTAGCGCTCCGGGAGATGGCGCTGCGGCAGACGGCCCACGAAGTGGAAGAGCGCATTGAACAGAGTGAGGCGGAGCAGGCCAATGCGGGCGAGCCTTCGGCGAGAGAGCGGGAGCCGCCGCTGCACGATGCGGTGGTGATCTATATCAGCGAAGATCCTACGACAGCCATGCTGATTCGCCGCGGAAAGCGGGTGGCCGATGTAATCCATGCGGATTGCTTCGCCGTATTTGTAGCCGAGCAGAGCGATCTTCGTTCCCTGCCCCCGGCCAAACGCGAAGCGGTAGAGCGGCATCTGAATTTCGCGCGGAATATGCACATCGAGACGCGCATCCTGATTGGAACAGATCATGCGCGCGCGCTCGTCGATTTCGCCAGGCTAAATAAGGCCCGGCAGATTTTCTTGCCGCGCATGGCGGGCAAGAGCATGGACCGGCTGCTGCGCAAGAGCCTCGTGACTCAGGTGGTGAGCATGGCGGACGACATGGAAGTGACAATCGTGGCCGACCGGCGGCAGGAGAAGCCGGCGGGGTGAGGGCGCGCGCGGTGCGTTAGACTAAGGCTTCGGGCCGTGGCGCAGCCTGGCTAGCGCGCTTGCTTGGGGTGCAAGAGGTCCCGGGTTCAAATCCCGGCGGCCCGACCAAACACTTAGGCTCTACGCACTGTGCCGGCCAGCTAGCGCACGTCGCCGCGGAGCACAATGATCGAAGCTTTGGGGAGAGAGTAGATCGTGCCAGGACCACTCGGCATTATGGTCGATTTCGATGGCGGGCCGTCGGGCGCTGCGTGACCGGTCCGCACGTTCGATCGCCGGCCGCCCTGACCCGCGTTGCTGGCGTTTGATATAGGATCTGCGTGCCACTGGTACTCAGCGGCGCCGAATACGATCCGATCCACAGGCCCAGAGAAGTAACCATTCTGCTTGTTTACTGCAAAGCTCACTTTCACCCCATGGTCGTGATCTTTGTCTTTGTTCACAAGCATGACCGACCATTTTCCGTCCGGGCGCTCAACCGTGTAGGCAGTGACAAGGATATTCCCGTCTTTGTCCTTTACGTCGCTGGAGGTTCTGAAGAGCTTATGAATCGAAACCACAGGCTGCACCCATTCCTTCGCGATTACTTCCGTTGCCAGATACTGGGGCGAGTAATTGACGACCCGGTTATTGTCGTCTATCGTTAGGAATCCGTCTTCCCCATGTGGCGATGCGATGTAGTGGAAATAGTAAGTGCCGCTTGCGCCCGCAGTCAGCATTGACCCGACATAGTCGGCTAGCCAAAGCCCCCGTTTTACCGTCTCCGGTCCACCGTCCTCCAGGTCGTTTCCCTCTGTCATGAAGAATGGCAGATTCGGCGGAAGGCCATTATCCTTCCAGGCCTGGATCAGATGATTGACGAAGGCCGGTTCCCAATAAAGCGAGTTCCAGTCGGCGCATATTTTCCCTTCTCCTCCGCCGGCGCCACATGGATAGTGCTCGAAAGAAAAGAAAGTGAAGTCTCTTAAAGCATCGTGGGCTCTCAGATAATCGACGAAGCGGCCAAGAAAAGACACTCGTCCGTTCGCGTCTGCCCACGAGTCCACGTCTCCTTCCGTCCCTTCAAAAGATGGGCCGCCAAGAGGCGCCTCCGGCACCAGTTTGTGGATGGCTTTGGAGAATTGTATGTAGAGCGCGGCGTAGTCCTCCGGGAGCACGCGTTGCCCGTCTGCCTCCTCGCCCATTTCGATCCCCAAAATCGGATACTTTCGCTTGTAGAGATATGCGATCTCATTGGCCGCGTCCTCTGGATTGTTGTACAGAATGGCAATCGGGATCATGGCCGGCACACCACGAGTTACTCCGCAATTGAAAAAGAAATCGAATCCGATTTGATCCCCTTGGCTGTAATCGAGGTCGGACGCGGAATGCCACGGATCGACTGAAGACGGCCAAGTGATTGTCTGCTGCCGGCTTGGCGAATGCTTGACGATGTCTGTAAACTGCCCGTCGACCGACACGGTTCCGACGTAAAGTTCACCGATGGCGTATCCCAAACAATTGCGCTGATCCTGGCGGCCGTGTGTGTCACATGTATTCGAGGACTGGGTCATCCAGACTCGCAAATACCGGACGGGGATCGTCCAGTCCATCAACTTCAGCGTCGGACTTCCGCCCGTTCCGTCCGTGATTGCCCCCATGGGGAACGCCTGCCATGTTCCTTTGTTGATGCCCTCGTAAAACGGTTCGAGCTCTCCCGTCCAAAACTGCACGACGTAACGCGTTGCGTAGGGATTCGCCCAGGCGATTTTTATGGCATTTACATTTGTCTTGGCGCCCAGGTCGATCATCACCCATTGCGGGTGAAGCGAATCCTCCTCACCCGTATATGGCCGAGCCAGGTATGGATTGCTCTTCCAGTAGGAGTGCGGGTCGCCATCGGTCAAACGAGACCAGCCGTCGCCGTCTCCCAGAGTGGCGCCTCGATGCGGTAAAGGATACGCCCAGGAATGAAGGATCTTCTCCTCGGTCGGATCGGGACTGCCGGTGAAATAACCTTCTTGCTTCGCCGCATTGCTCCACGTGCCGCGCGCGTTCCAATGCCAAGCCTGGATCATCAATTCCGTGTTCTGCCGATAGGTCACCGTCTGCCATCCCGCGCCGAGCATCTCTTTGAGGACGGGATTCGTTAGTAGCCGCTCAGTATGTTTCTCGTTGTCCTCTCTGGTGGGTCCACCGCGCAACCGGTCGATGGCGCCACCCAATGACCTGACAGGGCTGAACGAATTTACGATGTGGCTTGGTTCAGCATCCACAACGACGCTTTGACCGCTTGCAGCTCCGGCGAGCAAAGAAAGGAAATATGCCGCGAGGCAGACGAAGAAGTACGCGTTCTTACGTGTTGTCATGATGTGCGCGGCCTGGCCGTGACGGCGAATTAGTTTAGAAATTGAGCTTCAACGCCAGTTGACACTGCCTGGGCCCCACAGCGGTGTAGTTAATCACCCCGAAGTTAGGATCGCCAACGAGCGTGTCCGGCGTTCCAAATACGGGGTGATTGAAGGCGTTTTCCGCCTCCAGCCGCAGCTCGAGCTTTAGGGCTTCGTGGGTGGTAGAGAGTCCGAATTCCTTTAAGATAGATAAGTTGGTCGTGAAGAAAAACGGACTGCGCACGCTTCCGACCGCCCGTGGCGCGTTGCCCAGCGTGTAAGGCGCGGGGATCTGGAAGACATCCGGGTTGGCAAAGTAGTTATTGATCCAGTTAGATTCCGGTCCACCACTGAACTCCGGCGTGCCGGTAAGGTTAGGCCGCTGAGGGCCGTAAGTCCATATAGGAGTTCCTCCGTTCTCAACTGTAAACTGCAGTGGGAACCCGTCGTGAATGGTCCAGACGCCGGCGGTTTTCCACCCGCCCAAGACGAGATCCAGCGGCCGAGGCATGCTGCTCAAGAAGGCTCTTCCGCGCCCAAAAGGCAAATCATAGGTATAGTTCAGTTTTAGCTGGGACGGAATGTCGAACGTCGAAAGGCTACGTTCGAGGTACGCTCTATTGGGATCCTGCAAAGCCCATCCGGAGTTGGGGCCGTAGTTCGCCAACCAAGCCACGTTGGTGTCGTACATGGAGGAATCATCGATGGATTTCGACCAGGTGTAGTTCGCCGATAGTTGCAAGCCGTTCGAGTAGCGTTTTTCCACCGAGATTTGCAGGGCGTTGTAAAAGGATGTCGCACTCGGCGGCTCATCTGTTGTTACGCCCGTAAACTGCGGATAGGGCAACAATAATTGAAAAGCCTGGATTGTCGGACTCGAAAGAACGCTGTTGGCATAGTAGGAACTGGTGAGAAGCGGCGCGAAGGGATTAGCCACGTAGTTACCTAAGTTGCCGATCTGAGTCGGCGTCAGGTTCTCAATCTGCGGGCCTAACACGTCGTAATTATTGTCTCCCGCGAAGTATAGATGTGTTCCCTTCTTGCCGACATATTCCAGGTCAAGTATGGTGTTCCCTCCCAATTCGCGTTGAATACCGAAACTCCAGCTTTGTTCGTAAGGAGTTTGGGCAGCCGTGGCCGTGCGAAGCGGGCCAATGGCGCCGTAACCGACGTCGTTCAGCAAACCGAGCGAGCTACCTGGCGGTTGTATCAGTCCGTTGGGAAAGGGATTGTTGAGGTGCAGATAGGGTGTAGCGCCATCATTTAGATAGGTGCTGACCACACTCGTATATTGGTTGAATCCTTGGGAGCCGTAACTCAACAAGCCATTAGCGCCCGAGCGTGTCTGATCATAGTAAATACCATAGCCGCCGCGGATTACCGTTTTCTTATCGAACAGATAAGCGAAGCCGAAGCGCGGCTGGAAGTCTTTCCAGTCCGTCAACCAGTTGGTACGCACGTCTGCATTAGTAAACTCTTCGCCACCCAGCAGCGCGCGAGTCACGGTCTGGCCACTGATTGGATCTGCGTACGAGATACTGCCGCCATTGAGCGGACTCACCACATTCGGATCGAACCAGTCCATGCGGTTGTGACGTTCGGTTCTGGGCAGCGATACGTCGTATCGAAGTCCTATATTCAACGTCAGTTTGGGATTGACTTTCCAGTTATCCTGGACAAATCCAGCGTATTGGAAGTTCTCGGTCGCAGGTTCGAACTGGATCTCGTAGTAACTCGCGCCGCCGCCCGCCATTTGACCCATCATGAAGCTGGCCATCCCGTCCCCGCCACACTGCGTAATATCGGATACTGGGCACTGCGAGCTGCCAAGGCTGTTGAAATTGAAGTAGCCGAGCGGAGCGTTCGTCTGAATATAGTTTTGCTGGTGCAAGCGCCCCTCAAAACCGAACTTCAACTCATGTTTGCCATGGACCTTAGTAAGAAGCTCACTCAACTGGCCTGTATCTTGACCCTGCCGGTAGTTACCATAAGGATCTTGCCCGATACTCGTGAAACCGGCGGAATAATACCCGCTGCCGATAAACATGGCGGGTACGCCCAAAAACCCATTTGACTCGAGATAGGACGGGAGGCCAAGCGCGCCAAGAGGATTCGAATTCAAGCTCTGGTTGTAGGCATCTATCAGCGTCGCCCCGCGCGTAAACCCGAACGTGCTGGTTAGGATCAGCGTAGGACTGAAACTCTGGGTATCGTTAATCGCGAACGCGTGGGCCGAACCGCTATTCGGGCCGCTGCCGCAGGGATCGGCAAAATTCTTGAAGCAGTTGTAAGGAGAACTGCTATTCCAGTCTTGTGAGTACTTGACCGTCAGCAAATTTCTTTCGTTAAAACGGTGGTCGAGCCTGATGTCGAATTGGTTATTCGTGCTGGGGGTAGCTCCCGATCCGATCCAGTTGTCGTAAATACTGCCTCCCGGGATGTTCGGCATCGGGAATAAGTTCATCAGCTTCTGCGCGACGGGATCGATCAGGTTTCCGGGCACCTGCGGCAACTGGTAGGGCGTTCCGTTCAGGTTGGAGTTTCCAGGGCTGGTGTAAGTAGCTAGATTGTCGAATGGAATGTAGGCGCTGCGGTATGCGCCAGCCGCTCCGTTTGCCGGTGTCTGGAATGTGCCCGAGTAAGGATCGTAGAGTTGCCCGGCAATCGCGCTGCAAAGTCCGGCCGAATTGAACGTACCGCCGTTCGCCGCGCACAGCTCGCCAAAATTGCCAGTGCGTTCCGCGGCACTGGGAACACCGGCCTGGTAGGTCCCCATGTTGGAAGCGCGCGTGCCATCCCAATCGAAGAAGAAGAAGGTTTTGTTCTTGATGATTGGGCCGCCGATGGTGCCGCCGTAGTTATTCCGGTGTACCGGCGGAATTGGCGCCCCGTCTTCATTGTTAAACCAGTTATTCGCGTCTGTGATCTGGTTGCGAAGGAAGTCATACGCGCTGCCGTGGAAGGTATTGCCGCCTGAACGCGTGATCATATTGACCACCGACGCGCCGGAAAATCCATACTCCGCGCTGAAGTTCGTCTGCTGTACTTTGAATTCATCCACGGCTTCCGCCGACGGCGTATAGGTGACTTGGGTGACGCCGCCATTCGGCTCAAAGTTAGTGATAGAAGCGCCGTCCAGGAGAATGTCCGCGCTGGCCCCACGACTGCCGTTGGACACAAAGTTAGTTCCGGTGTCACCGACTGAGTTTTGATCGCTCATGTTGTTGATGCCCGGCCCCAGCTCAACGAAGTCGAGCACATAGCGGTCCACCAACGGCAGATCGTTGATGAAGCGCCGGTTGACCACTTGGCCAGTGACTGCATCCTCGGTGGAAAGGGCCTGGGTATCGGAGTTGACATCGATGGCCTGCCTTGCAGTGGCAACCTTCAGATGAAGATTCGCGGTCGCGTTCTCACTCACATTGACGGTGATGTTGGTGAGCACAGACTTTTCGAAGCCCGCCATTTCCGCGTATACGGAATACTTTCCCGGTGGAATCGAGCCGAACAAATACCGGCCGTCCTTATCCGACGTCGTATTGAACTGATAACCTTTCTGCTGGTCGACTAGTGTGATCCGGGCGCCCGGCACAACGGCTTGGCTCGGATCCGTGATTTCCCCGCTTACCGTACCGAAGTACGCTTGGGCAAAAAACACTGCCGGTACGGCGAATACCAGAGCGAATATCGGTACGCGAGAAAATTCCCGCGCGGACCGGCATCCGCGCCTCATGTCGATAGCAGCCATAGCATCTCCTTAGCCGCGGAGCATAGGCGGCAGTCTCCGAACCACCAAGAGGCCCACAGAGTGGCCGCCGGCGAACGGATTGTTCTCCGCGTGAGCACGCGGAGAAGGACGGGGCCGTCTCCGGGGTGATCAAACTTGCTAAACAGTTGAAATTAGTATATTGATTCGCTGCTGTCAAGCGCTGGGCGTCTGCGCTGCGCGCGGAGCGGCAGGCATGCGGGATCACACGATGAGCGCGTGCGATAAGGGAGCTGGCTGCTCGAAGGGCGGCGAAGCGATGGTTGGTGTTTAGCTCGCCGTCTTCGCCTCTGCGTCGCGCTTTCGGAAGGCGGCTTCTCCAACGTCCGACACCTGAACCCAGGTCGGGTTAGGCGAGGTTTCGGCCTCGTAGTTGTCGTGCCAGTTCCACCATTTGTACGGTGGGGTCTGGGGGTAACCCTCGGGCGAGTCCTCCCAAGTCTCCTGACGGCCAAGCGGGGTGATGTCAAGGTAGTTCCAGGTGGTTCCCATCGCCTCGTCGCCGCGGTTATTAATGAAGTAGGTGCGGAAGACCCGCTCGCCGTCGCGGAAGAACACGTTGTGGCCGTGCCATTCATCGACGCCGAAGTCCGCGTCGAAGCTGTCGGTGATGGTATACCAGGGCATCTCCCAGCCCATTCGGGTCTTCAGTCGCGCGATGTCGGTTTGGGGAGCACGTGAGGCATAGGCGAGGGTGGTGTCGCGGGCATTCAAATGGGCCAGGTGGGAGACCTGATCGGCGCCGAACGAGCAGCCGCGGCAGGCGTGCTCGGGCCAACCGAAGACTCCGGGCTCGAAGAAGGCGCGATAGACGATCAACTGACGGCGACCCTCGAACAAGTCGAGCAGGGTCGCCTTGCCCGCGGGTCCCTCGAACTGGTAGTTTTTGTCGACAGCCTGCCAAGGCATCCGCCGGCGTTCGGCTGCCAGCGCGTCCCGAGAGCGGGTGAAGGCCTTCTCTCTTACGAGGAGCTGCAGGCGCGCAGACTCCCACTCCTGCGGCGACACGACGGGAGGCGTGTTCATCGCGAGATGCCCTTTCGTAGGTTCCTTGTCTCTTTCTTTGCTTGCCATCTTATTTCTCCTATGTTTTTCGGGCTTTCTTTTTGACGAAATGATAGGGCGACTACAATGGATGGAACCGTTGTGACCTGATCGCGAGTTGGCCCCACACTCATTCTCGAACGGAGAAGAATATCATGGCACAAATTGACCTTGGCGGCGGCACTACTGTCAGGACCTTCCCGGCTCCGCCGCGCGGGTTTGACCCCATGACCGCCGGTCCCGCAGAGCTTTCAAAGTACGGGTTTCCGAGTCGGCCCGAGGACGCTGAACAGCTCAACTCTTACAATCGGCTGTTTGGTTTAATGAAGAATAACTTCACTTACATTGAACCAACTTTTGAGGTCAACCCGGGCAGACGGCACATAACTTCGTCTAGCCATGAAAGATCGACCGGTCGCATAGCTCCGGACGTTGCGCCAGTAACTGAGGTCAGCCCGATTTGGTCCGGAGCGGCTGTCTTTCCACCCGCGGGGCAGTCTTTCCGGTGGATTGCAGGTGATTGGACAATTCCCAATCTCCACAAAGTGGCAACGACCGGGCAGACATATCATTGCGATATATGGATAGGGATTGATGGTGATCCCTCGGTAGCCAGTCAGGACCTTTGCCAAGTTGGCGTCCAAATGAACGTGACCCAGCATGGCGATGCGCTTTCTCTCAACTGCTCTGCATTTTGCGGGTGGTATCCAGGGCCGGAAGCGACGATGAATCTCCCTGTCACGTTTGGCGATACTGTCTCCGCAGTCATATGCACCACGGGCGCCGGCGCTACAGAAGCAACGATATTTATGAGAAATCTGACGCAGGGCGTTGCGACCTCATTTATCCTGCATGCCGGGATGTATTCCAATGGTTCGCCGGTCAGCCTGGTTGGTGATTCAGCCCTATGGGTGGTCGGACGTCCGATAATAGGACCCGCTACATCTCTCCTGGCTGATTACGTGCAATTGTTTTTCTCCGGAGCCGTGGCCGTTTCATATTCCCCCGACGGAAGTATTTCGCAAGTAGCAGACGGCGGGACCCAAACCTATATAAACATGCGCTACACTTTCATAACCCCCGCTCCGGGAGTGCTGTCCTATGGTGTTCTCGTTGCCCCCCAAGTCGTTGAGTGCATATTTGCCGACTCGGGCTCGATTGACCCGCTATAAGAAACAATAGTTCGCGAGGTAGGGGATCGGCAAACTCGCATCGCGCGCTGACTCCGGTGCTGGGTCGTTACTGTTGCTGGGGCAGAGTATTAAGAACCGATTCGACGTAATCGCAATTGTTTTCCTGGCGCAGTTTGTGGTAGTCATCGTCCTTGCCTTTCAGCGGGCCGTGGAGATAACGCTCGACTACCACGCCACAGTTGAACGCATCCCGCATTCCCGACGCCATTTGCTGAAACGATACTTTCGCCGGCTTGTCCTTGCTGCTCAAGTCGACGGCGCACAGCAGAAAAAACAGTGAAGCGGCTAAGACTGCTCGCATGCTTCCATGGTCTCATTTGGCCGACGTGAGTCCTAAATTATTCCGGCTAAGTTACATGCGGGCCTTTCGGAAAGTAGGATATATGACCGGAAAAGGCCAAAAATGTCTTGCGCCCAAGCAATCATAGCGGTAATATTGCTTCAAGTTTTGCGTGTTTCGGTTTACCCGACGCCGGGTCCTTGCACGTTAACATTGAGACTCACGACTGGCCTGCCAAACGAGGGCTTTTTGCGTGATCCACGCTGTCGCACGAACGCCATCTGACGGAAACGCGCGGTTTCCGGCTTCCAACATGGGAGAAGGAAGATGAAAGTCTCGATCATCGAATTGGACGCTCGACTCTACACCATGACCTCTCACCTGCTGATGCCCAAAATGGGTCCGCTGGAGGTAGGTACTTATCTTTCAAGAAACGGTCACGAGGTGTCCGTCTACATCGAGTGCATGAACGCACTTGACGAGGACGACATCATTCAATCCGACGTGATCGGTTTCAGCGTAGGGGTGGGCAACGCGAGCCGGGTCTACGAGATGGTAGCCCGTCTGCGACAAGTTTCCCGCGCGACGTTCATCGCGGGCGGCCCACATGCCACGATATTGCCTGACGAGGCACTCAACAACGGCTTCGAATACGCGGTGCGCGGCGAAGGGGAAGAAACCGCGCTTGAGCTTTTGAAAATCATCGAAATGTCCGGCGACGCACGCGCGGTGAGGGGCATCTCCTACAAGCGCGACGGCAAAATCGTTCATAACCCGCCGCGGCCATTCATGAAGAATTTCGATTTTATGCCGAGCTATTCGCTGCTCAAGGGTTTTCGCAGGCAGAACCTGCTGAAACAACTTCGCGCGGGAAAGATATACGAAAATTTCATCCAAACCAGCCGCGGTTGTCCCTATCCTTGTGACTTTTGCTATGAAAACAAGATCGGCGGCACGGGATATCGCAAGCGAAGCATTGAAGCGATCGTAGAAGACATTCAGTACAAGATCGATTTCCTAAAAACCAACGTATTTTACATCACCGACGCAAATTTTGGGCTGGACGCCAAGTTTACCAAGCAACTGCTGGAAGCTATCATCGCCGCCGGCATCGATGCTCGATTCTCCGCGCTCATGCGCATTGAGGTGGCGCGGGACGAGGAACTCCTTCGGCTGCTCAAGAAGGCTGGGTTCGAGATGATCTGCGCGGGCATCGAGTCGCTGGACGATGCCACGCTCGACAGCGTATCGAAGAAACAAAAATACGCACAGATCGAGCACTGTATCACGACGCTGCGGAGGTTCGGGTTAAACGTCTTCGGGCTGTTTATCGGCGGCTTCGAGCGCGATACGGAGCAGACCTTCGTCAAGATTGTAGACTTCGCGCTGAAGCATTCGATGATCGGCATGAACATTATGGTGCTGGGCGATTATCCGGATCATCCCGATACGGTAGTGCCGAGCCACCGCTATTTCAATCGCAATTGGGACTACTTTCCCGGCCACTACCTGACCTTTTTCATGCCGCACATGCGTCCGAGCCAGTTCCAGCTTGTGGTCAGCCGGGAAACGCTCCGGTTCTATTCGCTGAAGAACTGCTTGAAGACGCTGTTCCGGTCCGGTTGGACGAACTTCACCCTGATGTACGGGGGCCGTCACGTGTATCGGGAAGTATGGAAGCAGGCGCAGAACTACATGCCCTATCTGAAAAAGGTTGAGCACGGCCATTACGAAAGAGACGAACTAAGATCCGATGATGAGCTACGCGCCGAGTACGAAAAGCAGTGCCCGGTCGCGCGCATCCGGGTTATCTCGACTGTCTCTCCGACCAGAGACTTCGGCGCACCAGTTTTGCCGACAATTTAATCCCTACCGGCTCTGCGAGGAAGCCACCATGACCATCAAGAAAATTACTTGTATCCAGTTGAGTGGTGAGTTTCCGGACTTCTGCTACCGGCTGGTGATGCCGGATTACGGCATGCCGTTCGTAGGCACAATTCTCTCCGATGCGGGTTACGACGTGAAGGTATACATGGAGCACGTCAAGGCCCCGGAGTGGAGCCGAATCGCAGAGTCGGATCTGGTGTGTTTTTCGACGCTCAGCGCTGGGGCGGACAAGACGCGCAAACTCGCCAGCGAGGTTCGCTCGAAGCTCGGGATTCCGGTGATCATCGGCGGCACACATGCTACTTATTTCCCGGAGTCCTGTCTGGAGTTCAGCGACTACGTAGTTTTCGGTGAAGGCGAGGAAAGCGTGTTGGAGCTGATCCAAACGCTGGCCGAAGGCGGAGATGTCGCGAACGTGCGGGGCATCGCCTATCGGATTGGCGATGAGATGAGGAAGACTCCCCCGCGGCCGGGACCGCGCAGCTTTGAAACCATTCCGAACTTCAACTTGATTGACGGTTACCGGCGCATGTCCACTCTGGACATGATCCTACGACGGAAAATTCCGCTGCTAACGGTGCAAGCTTCGCGCGGCTGCCAGTTCAAATGCACCTTCTGCATCGTAAACACGATGTTCCCGGACGGTTACCGCAAGCGGGACGTCGAAAGCGTGATCCGCGACCTGCGCGATAAGCGGCGGTATGGCCGGGAGTTGTTGTTCGTCGATAACGATTTTGCCGCTATCAGGCCGTATACGAAAAAACTGCTGCGGCGCATGATCGAGGAGAAGTTCAACTTCGACATCATGGTGCTGACCCGAATCGAGGTGGCGCGCGACGACGAAATTCTGGACCTCATGCGACAGGCCGGCATCACTCAGATCTACCAGGGATACGAATCCGTGCAGCCGGAAACCTTGGTCGGATACGACAAGAAACAGACGCTCGAAAAGATTGTCGCTGCCGTAACTAAATTACACTCGTTTGGCTTTCGGATATCCGGATCATTCGTGGTCGGCGCGGATACGGATACGATCGATACCATTCGCCACTCGGTCGAGTTCGTGCTCGACCAGAAGCTGACCATCGCGTATTTCTTTCCGATTTGGGGGCACTATCCGGAACAGATTCGAGGTTACCGGGCGATTGTTCCGTGGTATCGCAGCATTTTTCGAGCCTGGAAATACTGCGATGGGAATTTCGTTACTCATTTTCCCCTTCACATGCGGCCTTCGCAACTGCAGAGGGGACTGATTGACGCTCACCGGCGCGTATTTTCGACGCATCAGATTGTCGATGCCTGGAAGCGCGGAAAACGCGCAGACAGCAAGGAAAAAATGACTCATCGCTATATGTGGTGGACCATCGAAAAAGGCTTGCGGGAATACCTCCCCTTCCTCGAGCAATTGGAAGCCGGTCTCTACGATGCCGATGACCATCTGCGAGAGGACGTTCTGATCAAGCGCGTGCAGGAGGACGGTTGGTGGACCTTCAAGGAAGGGAACCGGACGGTCCAGTCGGTGGGACTCTCGCCGCTGGAGCTGCCTATCGCAGTAACGAATAACATAACGTGCGTGACGCCGACCTCGTCCTCTCAACGCAAATCCGCAGCAGTGACGTGAAAGGAAATCGATATGCAGTTAACGACTATTCAATCTCCCAGGACAGAGCTGAATAGCATTCAGAGTGTTCGACTACGTAAGAGAAAGATCAATAAAGTTACTTTTATCGAGTTAGACTCGGCGTATAACGACTTTTCGACGCCCACACTGATGCCGCGAACTTACGGGATGGTGGTCGTGGCCACCGTGGTCCGAAACCTCGGCTATGACGTAAAGGTGTATTGCGAGCACATTTCGCCGATTGACATGCGGCGGATCGGCGAATCTGACCTGGTGTGCTTTTCCGGACTAACGAGTGCGGCCAATAAGACGTTCGCGCTGGCCGATCATATCCGCCGCAATTATGATGTTCCGATGGTATTCGGCGGCACGTTTGCCAGCTATTTTGCCGACTTGTGCCTGGAACATGTCGATTACGTGATCCGCAACGAGGGCGACGAAACGATCGTCGATCTAATGCGAGCCCTGGAGGACGGCGGCAGCCTGGATAGCATCCGCGGCCTATCGTATCGCGGGGCGCATGGGAACGTGCACAACCCGGCGCGCGAGTCGGTACGCGACATCGAAGTAATTCACGACCTGTCCCTGGTGGACGGTTACGACCAGAAGAGCCAGTTGAAGCTGCTGCTGACCCAACGGCGCATCCGTTGGATCTGCCTTCAGGCTAGCCGGGGCTGTCCTTTCTCGTGCAATTTCTGCGTGGCGCCCGTCATGTACGGACGGGGTTACCGCATGCGCACGGTAGACAGCGTGGTGGCCGATATAAAGGATAAGCTGCGTTACGGCAGCTACTTCCTATTTGTAGATAATTATTTCACCGCGAACCGTAAGTATGTCAAACAGCTCTTGAAACGGATAATTGCCGAGGGTATTCATGCCAGCTTCTCCGCGTTTACTCGCTGCGAAGCGACCGAAGACGACGAGCTGATGAGCCTTTTGAAACAGGCCGGATTTCAGACCATGTATATGGGCGCTGAATCGCTGAGCGACGACGTACTGATCCGGCTGAATAAGCATCAGACCATAGAGAAAGTCCGGCGGGCCATTGAAAATATCAAACGGCACGGCATGATGGTCACGATCACCTTTCAGGCCGGAAACGACGAGGACGATCAGTTTGCGGTCAAACGCGCCGTCGATTTCGGTTTGGAGAATGACGTCGACGGCGTGTATTTCATTTCTGCTTGGTCGTGGCCTGAAGATCACAAGCCGGTCCTGGATAAGCAGCGCATGATTTTGAAGAGCCTGGACTACGCCAACGGGCACTTTGTGACGCACTTTCCGATGCAAATGAAGCCGAGTACGCTGCAGCGTTCGATCCTCGACCAGCAGCGGCGTTTTTGGTCTCCCACCCGCATCGCCGGCTTTATACGACGGGGACGCTGGGATCGCGTAGCTCACCTTGTTATGCAGCGCTATGCTCTCTGCATGTTTGAGAAGCCGGTGCGCGAATACGTGCCGGTGCTCGAGCGAATCGAAGAAGGTTACTACGACCGGAATGAACGCCTTGACCTGGAGAAAATCGCGCGGCGCGACCTTCGTTACGATGGCGAGTTTAACGACAAGTATGTGGGCCGGCTAGTTGGCTCGTATCAAGGCGTCGAGGCCGGTCAACTGAGGCCGGTTGGCGCATATCATCCATAACCATTCGTCCCGTGCCGGCAAATCGGCGGCCAGAGTCAGGAGAAAGGGCAAATGAGAAACAAAGTCACTTTGATCAAAGTGGAGCCCCAGCGCACCAACGTGTATTCCGCGTTTGCCTATCCAGGGCTGGCTTTACCGCTGCTGGGGACAGTTCTGAAGGAGAAGGGATATGACGTAAAGATCTATGTGGAGGCGGTGCGCAAGTGGGATTGGAACCGCATTCTGGAGTCGGATCTTATCGGTATTACGGTTAATTCCGCGGAAGTGAAGGAGTGTTACGCGTTGGCCGACCAGATCCGCGCGCACAGTCGCGTGCCGATCGTGATGGGCGGGTATCACGTCACTTACATGGCGGAAGAGGCTCTGGACCACTGCGACTATGTGGTTCGAGGCGAGGGCGAAGCAACGCTCGCCGAGTTAACCGACGAGTTACTGCAAGGGAACGGCAAGGTCGAAAAGATCCTGGGCATTTCGTACCGGCGAGACGGAGACGTGATCGAAAATCCGGACCGGCCCTTGATCCCGAACATTGATTTAATTCCCGACCAGTCTTTGATCCAAGGTTACGCGGACTACCATAAGCGCTTTTTCCAAAATTTCTTTCCCACCGGGGCGCTAGTGGCATCGTCGCGCGGCTGTCCCTATAATTGCACCTTCTGCTCGATTATCGAAGTCTACCGCCGCACTACCCGTTTCCGCAGCCCGGAGGCGGTCATCGAAGATATCAGGCGGCAAACGCGGCTGACTGGCCGACGGTACATCTTTTTCGCCGACGATAACTTCACAGCCCACCGCCGCAAGTGCAAGTCCCTATTGCGCCATCTAATTGATGCGAAACTCGACATTAGATTTTCGGCCCAAGTGCGCCTTGAGTTTAGTAAAGACGAGGAATTCATTCAACTAATGAAAGAAGCTGGATGTTACATGGTTTTCATCGGCTTCGAATCCATCAATCCACAAACCCTCCTCGACTTCCAAAAGAAACAGACGGTGGAAGATATTGTCTACTGCATCGAGCGGTTGCGTAGGGCGAAGCTGCATGTGCATGGCATGTTCGTCCTGGGGGGCGATGCGGATGATGCCGAGACCGTGCGCGCGACGGCACGCTTCGCAGTGGAGAAGCAGATGGATACCGTCCAATTCCTGCCGCTCTATCCTTTGCCAGGAACGCAGTTAATAGATCAGTTGAAGCACGAAGGCCGGTTACTCTTGACTGTTAATCCGGAAACCGGGCGCTACGAGCTGGATTATGGCGTCGGAAACTCCGTGCTCATGCAACCCAGGAATATCAACCCGGCCACCTTGCAGCGCGAGCTGTTGAAGGCCTACGAAACCTTTTACTCCGTCCGCAATACTGTGAAATCCGTTGTGAGAGGAACCACGCTTCAGTCTCTGATCTCAAAGGTGGTTGGACGACACCTGTTGAAGCAGGGGAGAAAGCAGATCCACGAGCATATCGAATGGCTGCAACGCGAAGGTTTTGCGAGGGACTGGGGTGAATTCGTCCCCAACTTCGGCGGGACACCTCCCATAGAGCAACTGGTGCATATCAAGGCCCAAGCATGATGCCGGTTATCGCCGTCGATATCGGTTGATGCCGAAAGCGGCCGCAGAGCTGGTATTTGTTGCGGCATGCTTAGGCGCTCCCAAGGACGGATGCGGCCCCAGCGGTGGTGTTTCGCATCATAAGAGTAGTGAACAACTTGGCGATAGATCCGGTGTGCGGGATGCAAGTGGATCCGCAGAACGCAGCGGCAAGCCAGCTCGCGGGGAAGATGTATTACTTCTGCTGCGAGGGATGCAAGAAGAAGTTCGAGGGTCGCGCGGCGCCGGTTGCGGCAAGCAGCGCGGGTGAGTATACATGCCCCATGCATCCGGAGGTGCGGCAGAAGGGGCCGGGCGCGTGTCCCAAGTGCGGCATGGCGCTGGAGCCGCTGGAGATCACGGGCGCAGAGGCGAATCCTGAGCTGGAAGCTATGCAGCGGCGATTTTGGATCAGCGCCGCGTTGACGATTCCGTTGCTGGTTTTGATGATTTTCGAGATGACGGGCTGGGCGATGCCGGGGGCGCGATGGGTTCAACTGGCGCTAGCGACGCCGGTGGTGTTGTGGGGCGGTTGGCCCTTTTTCGAGCGCGGGTGGGCGTCGGTCGAGAGCCGGAGTCTGAACATGTTCACGCTGATCGCGGCGGGCACGGGGACAGCGTATGTGTTCAGCGTGGTAGCGGCGCTGATGCCGCAGACGATTCCGGCGTCGTTTCGAACACAGGCAGGCGAGTTGCCGCTCTACTTTGAGCCGGCGGCGGTGATTACGACGCTGGTGCTGCTGGGGCAGGTGTTGGAGCTACGCGCGCGAGCAAAGACGAGCAGCGCGATTCAGTCGCTGCTGAAGCTTACTCCGAAGACGGCGCGGCTGGTGACGGAGGGGCGGGAGCGCGATGTGGCGATCGAGCAGATTCAGGCAGGCGACCGGCTGCGTGTACGGCCGGGCGAACACGTGCCGACCGATGGCGTGGTCGTCGAGGGAACGAGCGCGGTGGATGAATCGATGATGAGCGGCGAAGCGATGCCGGTAGTGAAAGCGGTGGGCGCGCAAGTGACTGGGGGAACGCTGAACGGGACGGGTAGTTTCGTTATGCGGGCGAAGCGGGTTGGGAGAGACACGCTGCTGAGCCAGATGGTGCGGCTGGTGAGCGAGGCCCAGCGAACGCGCGCGCCGATCCAGCGGCTGGCCGACCGGGTGGCGGGTTATTTCGTGCCGGCGGTGGTGATTTGCGCGGCGATCACCTTCGCGGTGTGGGCCACGTGGGGTCCGGCGCCGCGCTTGGGGCATGCGTTGGTGAATGCGATTGCGGTGTTGATCATTGCCTGCCCGTGCGCTTTGGGGTTGGCGACGCCGATGTCGATCATGGTGGGCACGGGGCGGGGCGCGACGGCGGGCATTCTGGTGCGGAACGCGGAGGCGTTGGAAGTGCTGCACAGGATCGACACGCTGGTGGTGGATAAGACGGGGACGTTGACGGAAGGCAAGCCGAAGGTGGTGCGGATAGAGGTGCTGGACGGATTCGGCGAGAACGAAATTTTGGGACTGGCGGCGAGCGTGGAGAGAAGCAGCGAGCATCCGCTGAGCGGGGCGATTGTGGCGGCAGCCGAAGAGCGGAAAATCGGGCTCGAAACGGCCGAAGGATTTCAATCGGTAACGGGCCGAGGAGTGAAGGCGAGAGTGGCGGGACGCGAAGTCACGGTGGGAAATCGAGCGCTGGTGGATGGCGCGCCGGCGCCGGAGTCAGGAGCCGAGCCGGTGGTGTTCGTGACGATCGACGGGCGCATGGCGGGGCGGATCGCGGTGGCGGATCCGGTGAAGGAGTCGGCGAAGGAAGCGATTGCGCTGTTGCGCAGGGAGCGAGTGCGCGTTTCCATGCTGACGGGAGATACGCGCGCGGCGGCGGAGGCGGTGGCGAAGCGGCTGGGGATCGAGGATGTGGAAGCGGGGGTTCTGCCGGGCGAAAAGGCGGAGGCGGTGAAGAAGCTACGGGCGGCTGGGCAGGTGGTCGCGATGGCGGGCGATGGAGTCAACGATGCGCCGGCGCTGGCGGCCGCGGATGTGGGCATCGCGATGGGAACAGGCACCGATGTGGCCATGGAAAGCGCGGGCGTGACGCTGCTCGGCGGCGACCTGCGAGGCGTCGTGCGGGCGGTGCGGCTGAGCCGGGCGACGATGCGCAACATCCGCCAGAATCTGTTTTTCGCGTTTGTGTATAACATACTGGGCGTGCCCATTGCGGCGGGCGTGCTGTATCCGTTTTTCGGAATTTTGCTCAGCCCGGCGATCGCGAGCGCGGCCATGACGTTTAGCTCCGTTTCCGTGATTGCGAATGCGCTGCGGCTGCGGAAGGTGGCGCTCTAGGAAGGCTTCCGTTTCCGCTTGAAGCGCGCGGCGGATTTTGCGAGCAGCTCCAGGGCGGCTTCGGGGCCTTCGACGCCTTGCACCTCGTCTTGTTTGCCGGAATTTTTGTTATAGAGACCGAGAAATTCGGAGATCTGCTCCGTGAAGGATTTCGGGAGGTCGGATACGGTTTGCACGTCTTTGTATTCGACGCTTCGCACGGCGACGGCGAGAAGGCGATGGTTCTCGGTCTGCTTTCCCTCTTCGGTCTGAAGCACCTTGATGACGCCGATGAGGCGAACGTTGAGCAGGCATCCCACATGCGCGGCCTCGTCCATTAGGAGGATGAGATCGAGCGGGTCGCCGTCTTCGGCTTCCGTCGAAGGGATGAAACCGAAATCGAACGGGAAGCTGAATCCTTGGGGCAGTATGTTCGAGAGCGAGAACAGGCCGGATTCTTCGTCGTACTTGAACTTGTTACGGCGGCCCTTGGGTGTTTCGATGATGGCCTGGCACTCGTGCTTGGCTTTATCGAGGCGATGCGGTAGGCGGCTGATGTCGTGCATGACGTCCCTACCGTAGACTCACGAGGCGGGTGGTCTGAAACAGTCGTTTCGCGGGGATGGTCACATGTGGGCGATGACAAAGAAGAAGGCTGGAAGCCGCAAGAACAAGATTTTGGAAACGGCCCGGAAGAACTTCGGGTTCGAGTCCTTGCGGCCGGGACAGGAGGAGGCGATACGGGCGCTGCTTCGGAAAAAAGACGCGCTGGTTATTATGCCGACCGGCTCGGGGAAGTCGGCAATTTACCAGATTGCGGGCTTGCTGATGGAAGGCGTAACGCTGGTGATTTCGCCGCTGATTGCGCTGCAAAAGGACCAGGTGGATTCGATCAATGAAAACGCCGGGGATGCCGAGGCGGTAGCGATCAACTCGACGCAGCGGGTTTCCGAGACGCGGGAGGCGTGGGAACAGATCGAGGAAGGGTCGGGCAAATTCATTTTTCTGGCGCCGGAGCAATTGCGGAAGCAGGAGACGATGGAGGCGCTGGAAGCGGCGGGCGTTGCGTTGTTTGTGATCGATGAGGCGCATTGCATCAGCGAGTGGGGGCACGATTTCCGGCCGGATTACCTGCAACTGGGGCCGGCGATCGAGCGGTTGGGACATCCGGTGGTGCTGGCGATGACCGCGACGGCATCGCCTGACGTGCGGGAGGAGATCGGACGGCGCTTGGGGATGCGCGAGCCGAAGATTTTCGTGCAGGGATTTGACCGGCCGAACATCTATCTGCGCGTAGACCGCTTCGAAAAAGAAGAGCAGAAGATGGACGCGCTGATTCATCGCGTGCATTGGGCCGATAAGCCGGGCATCGTCTACACGGGCACGCGCAAAGCGGCGGAAGAGATTATGCGGCGTCTGGCGGAAGAAGGCGTGGATGCGCTGTTTTACCATGGCGGCCTGAAGGCTGCGGAGCGGACGGAGATTCAAGAGCGGTTCATGTCCGGGAACGCGGAGGTAATTGTGGCGACGAACGCCTTCGGCATGGGCGTGGATAAGGCCGATGTGCGGTTTGTGTATCACTACGAGGTGAGCGACTCGCTGGATTCGTACTACCAGGAGATCGGGCGCGCGGGGCGCGACGGCGAAAAGGCGGAAGCGGTGTTGTTTTTCCGGGCGGAAGACATTGGGTCGCAGGGGTACCGGGCGACCGAGACGAAGCTGGAACCGGAGCAGGTGGAGCAAGTGGCAGAGGCGATTGCGGAGCAGGAAGGCCCGGTGGAACCGGAAGACGTGGCCGAGCAGGCGAATCTTCCGGAGAGCAAGCTGGTGAGCGCGCTGCATCGGTTGGAGGAGGTGGGCGCGCTGGAGGTGCTGCCGACGGGCGAGGTGCAGTTGAGTGAGCGAGCGGATCTAGCAGAGGCCGCGCGAGAGGCGGCCGAAGAACAGGAACGGCGCAGAGCAATGCGCAAGCAGCGGCTGGACGAGATGCGAGAATACGCGGACACGAGCGCCTGCCGGCGCGAACATCTGCTGCGCTACTTCGGGGATGAGTTTATCGGCCCTTGCCGAAACTGCGACAACTGCGAAGCGGCTGCACCGGAAATCACGGTGGACCCGAGCGTGGGAACACGGCGCGAGGTGGCGTAAAGGGCCGAAGGGCTGTTCTCGCCAGCAATCCTGACCGCGCCGCTCGGAGTAACCAGATTGCGGGACGAAGCACTATGGCTCGAACGAGAAAAACGCAGGATCGGCAGTGCTCTCTTCCGGTGTTTGCTGGTCTTTGGCGGGCGAGTCGAGATAATCTTTCCAAGACGGGAACAGCGATTGCCTTTCTTCAATGATCTGTCGCGACGAGCCTTCCGGTGAAGTAAGGAAAGCGAGAAACTTTTCCTGCATGTGGACGTTGTTGTTGAAGGCGTCGAGCCAGAGGAATTGTCCTCCTTCGTTGACCTCGAGGAACCACCAGCGACCCTCGATATCGATAGCAAAGTCAAAACTTCCAAAAGAGACTCCCGACTTTTCGGCAAACGCAAGCACGGCCTTCTCGACGGCCGCAGGCGTCTCAATGTTTTCCACCCGCACCAGTCCCTGATTGGTATCCTGCCGCCAATCGATGGCGCCCTTCGGGTTATAAAGGGCGCAGGAATATACGGCGGCGCCCAGCAGCACCATTCTCACATCGAACTGCTTGACCACCATCTCCTGATAAATCGCGGGAGCATAGGTGAGCGCTTCGTCGGAAGGGAGCTTGTTTTTATTTATCTCGAACGTTTCAGTTACAGCTACGGACTTGCTACCCTCTTTTTGCCAGATATGCGGGAAAAAAGCTTTGCAAATGATGCGATCGGTATTGTGCTCTAAGTAATCCCTGACTTTCGCGGGACAATTTGACATAAGAGTGTGCGGCACATTTAATCCGCAACTTCGGGCCAAGAATAATTGAATGGACTTATTGTTTATCAAGCGGGAGGCTGAGTACTTGTTGATACATCTAATGGGAAGAACGTCCAAAAAATACAAAAGGGAGTGGCTAAACCAGCGATACTCGCCTTCGGCGAACTTCTTGTCCGCCTCCGCGACCTTGGGATTCGGTGTGGGTTGTTCCGGCCTCCGGATCCAGACCACGTCGCCCGGCGACAAGGCGTGCGGGCCAAGAGTTAATTGCGCCTCGGCGGAGAATGAGAGGGACGCTTGCCGCTGCGCAGACCACCCTAGCCCCGCCCAACACGCGACCGGATAGTCAGCTTGTTCCAAGGCCCATTTCAATGGGGCGGTGTGGTTATCATTCTCGGGCGCCAAGATCACAACTTTCATCTCATCTCCTGCGTGAACGCGAGAATGTATTTGGAAACGCGAGTGGCGCCTAAGGCGCCACTCGCATTTAGGTTAGGCGCCGTGAGTGGGGTCGCCATCCGACGACCTTGTCTTAGGATCAAAGGTTGGCACGGTGAGGGTCATGAAGCCTCCGGCCACGCTTTCGAGTTCCTGCGGCGCCAGTTCGCGGGCGCCGAGACGGGCAAGTACTCTTTCCCGATTCTTATTTTCTTGATCCATGCTTTCTCCTTTCATCTCATCTACTTTCGTGATTTTCAAGAAGATCGTTATTCAGTGACAGTACAGATCGCGCTAAAACACGCCATCCGCGCTGAAAAGCGCACAGAGCGGTTTTTGCTCGCTGCGCGGTGTCACGAAGGTTAGCACTCTCCGAGTTTGACGTCGCCGTCCAACGAATGCGTCTGGTAATCGAAGGTGCATACGGTTTCTGTGTGAACGCCTCCACTTACGTGATCGACTTCCTGCGGTGTCAGTTCGCGAGCGCCGACACGGCCAAGCACTCTTTCAACGTGATTTTTATTCTCTTGATCCATGTTTTCTCCTTTCATCTATCGAGGGCCATCCCCTGGATCGAGCTGGTTAGAGTTTGATCCAGGAGGAGTCCCCCAAAGCCTTTAACCGCCGCCTTGACCAGGTTGGTGGCCGAAGCGTTCTCGATAACTAATATAAATTTCCGGGTGATCTTAAATGTGGGGAACATAGAAGCAATACGCCTCGGTTTCCACATCCAAACGGCTGGTAACCTCATCCAAAATAAAATTTGAGGGCTGCGAGTACGCACCGATCGCGGGAAAAACAATGGCAAGCTGGGCCGAAGCCGCACTTCTTCATTCGGGCTTAATGGAGGCATGCTTCAATTAAAGTTGTAAGATCTTCGGGACCTACATATCCAGCTACGCCCTGGCCGTTGATATAAGTCATTGGTACGATGCGGATCTGCAATTCTACAGCCTCAGAGAAGTCTCTTTCTACCTCAGACAAAACGGCTTTATCTTCGACACAGCTCGCCACGCTTTCTCGATTCGCTCCTGCTTTGGCTGCAACATCCAGAAGGTTCTTCGAACTGTCTCCTTCAGCAATTTCGCCTTGATGCTGAAATACGAGACTTCGATAAGAAAGATAACCCTCTCTATCGACTCTGTAGACGCAACGACCGACAACCGCGGCACGCTTGGCCCAGGCGTGATAAGGCAGTGGAAAATCCCTAAAGACGAACCTGATCTTCCCTTCATATCTCGCCAAAATCTTCCCGAGGGCTGCTTGCATCCTCGCGCAATCGGGACACTGAAAGTCCGCAAACTCCACGATTGTGACTGGCGCATGCTCATTACCAATATCCGGTTCTCCGGTCGCTCTTGAGAATCTTGCCTCTAGCTCCTCGGGCGAACGCTCGACGAAAATCGCGCCCAAAACCAGAAATCGCCTATCCTCGCTTATATCGTATCCAAATTTTTGGGACTCTCCGCTGCGAATGACCGTCAGGATTCCCTGCTGGTATCCAGTGACAACCGAATCTTCTGGTTCCCCTACTGTTACTCTGTCTCGATCTGTTAGACCATATGCGCTGCGCGCAGTTCTCGCGCAATCATCCTGCCATGTCGAAGCGTTCAAGGGATAGAACCGGCTCTCTGCCACATATCTACCATCTCTAGAGATGCTGACGCGCTTTGAATAACTCCCAGTTTCCCTTGGCGAAGATACTGAAACTTGAAGATAAGCTGGATTAGCAGAAGAAGTAAAATCGCCAAATGTCATTCCCGCGATAGCCGCTCGTCCATACTGTTCAGCCAACACCTTTACAATTATATTTTTCAAATTCGCGTCATCTGGCCGGGCGACGGGACTGATAAATAGCAAACACAGGGTAAAGGCGACTGCAGACCTCATAGCTAATAATCTTACGCGCATGAGAGTCGGCCCCTTTGCGATAGCAAAACGCCCAGAAGCCCGGTTGGGAACAAAGAGAGGCAGGCACTCTCGATTGACGCTGCGCCACGGATAATGAAATGGATCTTCACTGAGGGTTGAGCCGGTCGAGCGCCTGCAGAACTACTTCCGGCCTGGCCCGGACTCGAATGTCATCGGTAAGATTGACCCAACGGACCCTTCCGGTGGCATCGACCAGAAATTCCGCGGGCCGAGCTATGTCTGTATCGTTTTCACCTCCGTGTGGATGCAAAACACCGTACTGGCGGATCACGACCGCTTTTGGATCTGAGAGGAACGGGAAGCTATAACCCCTCGCCTGGCAAAGCTTTCGTGACTCCTCGGGTGAATCGACACTGATGGCGACAACCTCTACACGCCTCTGGTGAAAATCGGTCAGATGCTGTTCGAAACCCCGCAACTCGGAGTTGCAGAAGGGTCACCAATATCCCCGATAGAAGACCAGCACAAGGGCGCGATGGTTTTTCAAGAGCCCGGATGAAGTGACCTGTTTTCCTGCGGCATCGGCGAGTGTAAAAGGGGGCGCTGCACTGCCGGGGCGCAGTGCGCTCTCAGACGAGGGGATTTGTTTCGCAGCATAGGCTATGCCGAATACGAAGAAGCCGAACAGGACCAGGCTTAACCCGGCGAGTATAGACCCGCTAATCTTCCCCAGGTAGTGTTCCGGGTCGCGAAATGCCCGCATGATCCCAACGGCGAGTAGGAAGCCGCCCACGAGGAACAGTAGGTAGTTGACCCATGGAACGTCGCGGGTCACCGGAAACCGCGCGAAAAGGGGGATGTAGCTGAGTACTGCGGCGATCACAAATGCAAATCCGCCCCAAATCAGGATGTTCCAGCGACGCTTCATGTAATCCACTGTATTGCAGATCGACCGAAGAGGAGGGCGGGTTTGCGACCAGACTGCTTTTCGCTACCGTTGCACTCGATCATTGAAGGGGCAATGCGGGCCATCACTCGACTTCGAGGGAGCGAAGCCCGTTTCTGGCTCGCTACGCCGGATCACCAGCGCGGCTGTCCTCGCCAGCTATCGAGTGCGGCACCCGAAAAATGGTCTCCAATCGTTTTGCAGCAGTTGTTAGCGATAATTGCGAATAAGGTCAACGAGCTCCAAGAGCAGATACCCGAGCAGTATTGCGCCCATCGGACTTTGTGTCCATGCTTTGACTGCGAAGACCAGTCGAGACTTCGAAGAAATACCCAAATCCTCAAGGAAGGGCGATAACGAGATCCAAAGCGTAACCGTGTACCCGAATAAACGAGATAACCACGTTTCCCTTACAATTTGAGGCTGCCATTCTGCGTTGAAGTAAACAAACCGAACGAGGGAAGCATTTGGGACGGAGCCGCACGGTAGGTATGACTGGATTTTTTGCGCGAATTCCAGAAACGACGTATCCTTGACGTCTGGAAACCAAAACAATATCTTCGTTGGGGGGAGTAGTAGCTTGGCTAAATAGAGTTCCCGTGCTACACACCAACTGAATTCGGCTCGGAATATCAAGAACCGTGCTTTTTGGATTAGATCCGCAACTCCGCTCTCCCATGTTGATGCATCAAGATAGATTGTCAGAGGTCCTGCATGCGGGATCGATTCACCTGGTTCGCCAACGGCGATTACCGGCGCGATCTTTCGCATGCTACCGACCAGCTTCTCGATCGCCGTTCTAGGTAGGTAGAAGAAGAACCAGTTGAACCTCGCATCCCGATCCGATTCGACTGACCGAAGATAAAGGACAGGCGCGCGATCATCGGGGTCCAGAACGCGCTCATCCCATCTACTGCGTAGCCGACGTCCACGAAGAATCAGCCATGCGGCCAAAAGCATCGTTACTTTTAAATAAAGCATGAAGGGTCGCAAACTGCTGGGATCTTTTATTAAAAGAGCTAGTGCTAAGATCATGCATACCAGCAACCACCCGGATATCAAGTACAGGTTTCCCAAAGAACGACGTGGCAACGCTCTTGCTGCGGCTTTAGCAATTTCTTTAAAGTTCAAGAAATCCCTCCAATCTCGCTTCAGTAACCTCCCGCTGTCAGGTCGAGAGTGCCGTTGATCAGTTGTCGCGCGTGAAGAGTCAGCAGGTATTTTCATCCATCGGAATAAAATTCCTATGTTGTACGCAGCCTGCTATCGAGAGCCGCTTCAGATCGCGAATGGCGCTCAAAACTGCAGGGCTGAGTTGTTCGGTCTTCTTCCAAAGAAGCGAAGTGGTTCAGCGCCGCCACAGAACTCACCTCGTCTTATGCATCCTTCCGGATAAAATCGCACACGCGTACAGTGTGGACAAACGCACCTTCAAGGTAGGGCAGCGCGCTAATCCCTTTTAGCAGCTCTTAGAAGTCCGATCCGGGGTGACTGGCGACTTTGATTCGGTCTGTCGGGATCTGATCGGCGTGCCGGTGCGCGAAGCCTAATCGGAACCACTGCCGGAGGATGGGCTGGCCTTTGACGTTCGACGGCTCGGAAAACAAATGGTAGAGTAATAAACCTAGTTGGGGGACATCAGCCGTGACCTTGAACAGTCGGCGAACGGATTCATGCCGAAGGGCAGTGGTGTGCCTGGTTGCATTGGGTAGCCTGGGTTGTCTTGCGGTGAACGCGGCGACAGGGGCAGCCAATCGCGATGCGGGCACGGGAGGGTTGACGCGGGAGGTTCTGCAGCGGGAGTCGGCAGGAGATTTGGCCGGCGCGCGCGTGTTGTTAGAGCAGCGGGCGGGGGCTGACAGCTCGGCCTCAGCCGCGCTGGCTGAATTCCTGGAACGGCATGGCGATCCGGGGGCCCGGGATGCTTATCTCAAATGGGCCGCGCACGAAAGCGATCCTGAGAGGCGAAAGCTGGCGCTTCGGCAAGTGGTGTTGCTCGATGAGATGGACGGCGATGCGGGGGACTTGCAGAACGATGTTTCGCAGTACCGGGCGGCGGGTGGAACCGATCTCGCCAAGGCAGTCAATCCCCGTGCCAATACAACCAAGTTCTCGACGGTGACGATTCCAGGGCCGCTTTCGTCGTTCGCGCGCATGGCGGCGCTCACTCCGGACATGTCGCCCGAGGAACTGCTCCCGGCGCTAGCGCGCAACGTGGTCACGAACGGTTATGAGGCTTCCGGCAACGAGGCGCTGCAGCCGACCGAATATCTGCGGCTGCTGACCAGATATATAGGAGAGGCGCGGGAGCTGCAAGCGCTAGCGGGCAACAACCGCAAAATCGTGATTCCAGCGTGCGACAGCGAAGAGGCCGGAAATCTGCTGAGGATTTTGGGTTATCGGATGCGCGGCTCGTGCGGGGGAGACATTGTGCTCGAGACGGTGAATCCTACGCGCGCGTTTCTGACCGTGGATTCAGCGTTTCCGCTGACCGAGCTGGAGCAAGACCTGCGCGCGAATCACCGTTTCGAGATGGCGTATGCACCAGCTACGGTGCCGGTTCTGTACAGCAGCGATTATTGGATAGCTGCGGCGGGGCGCGGGTCCCAGGCGGATTTCCTGGATGCGTTCATTTCCGATCCGTCGCTGTGCCGGTTGTATCTAGGTCTGTCGCACGTAGACCGTGCGACGGCGGAGGCCCTACGCGCGCAGACTTCGGTGACGAAGCTGAAGATCTATTCGCACGTGCTGGATTTCTTCGGCGGGATGTTCGAAGTGCGCAACGGGGCTGCGGTGGTGCCTGGATCGGCGAAGATGTGGGCGTCGATGGTGGGCATGTCGCCCAGTAATCCGGGTGCGTTCTTCGAGAAGCTGATGGCGACCGACGACGGATGGATGGCCAGCTACTTCGACGCGTTGTCGCGCATAGAGGGGCCGGCGTCGGCCTATCTAACACAACCCGAGCGGATGAAGCGCTTCTATGATGCGCTCCGCGGGAAGATTACAAGCCCCGGACCTGCGCGTCCGGTGTTTCGCTCGAGCACGGAATTGATGCTGCTGACCGCCTCCTTGCGAATTGACGCGAACGGGCAGCCGCACGTTCCTGGAGACATCGAGGTGTGGCGGAATTTGTTTATCCATCATCCGCACGGGAAATACGACGGCCGATTGACGCGCTCGGCGGCGACGTGGAAGAACAGCGACGACCTGGTGGAAGCGCTCTTCGCGCTGAGCCGGAAGACGGTGGAAAACGAACCGCTCAAAATTTTTCTGCTGTTGAACGATATCGATCGCTACCGTGCGCGCCCGATGTCGGCGCAGCTTGCGGCGCGCTTGCTGACGGGATACCGGGCTTTTGGAGCGCAGTATGTGCTGTTTGCGGATGCGCCGAATCTGAGCGAGGCGAGCATTGGGCATTACCTGGACATCTGCGCAGACATGTCGGGCGTGCATGACAGTTTGCTCAGGGCCGACGCTACGGGCACGTTTCAATCGGCTATCGAATTGTGGCGCATTCTGCGGCGCCAGGACGCAATTCCAGCGAATGCGGAGGACGACAGCTTCGCAAAACTGATCGCGCCGTTCAGCCACATCAGGCAGGAAGCGGATTTGTTCACGGCGGCTCGTTCGGGAGTGGATGTGTTGCTGAGCGCGGCGGACGCGCCGGGCGAGGGAGGGCCGCAGGAGCGGCTGGTCGAACTGCTGGTCGGAAAATTGCGAACGGCGGAAGGAGAACAGCTACCCTCGCCGGCGGAGAACCTGCTGCGGGTTTTCGATGCACAGCGGCTGGTCTCGATGGACGCGCTGTTTACGGCGGCCGATCGGCTGGGCAAAGGGACTGCGGACGCGAAGACGTTCAAGAGCATCAATGAGCAGCTTTCGCGGCTGGAGGAGACGCAATCGCTGCGGGGAGCGCTTTCCGGGGAAGAGAGGAATTCGCTGGCGGTGGGGTATTGGAGCGAGCGCCACATCGAACAAGAGCGCAAGCTCAGCCTGGACAGTTTGATCAAGAACCCGGAGAAGAGAGACCCGCGCGCGGTGCTGGCGCCGCTGCTGCGGGATTCGATGGTGGGGTTGGTGTACAGCTATTACGCACCGGTGGGGGCGCAGTTAATGCTGACCAATCCGTTGTTCGTGCGGGCGCATGATTTCATCGGGACGGAGAGCGTGCCGTTTCAATGGCGCGCAACCGACATCGCGGGAACGGGATGGCCGGAGAGCGCGGGCGGGCGGCTGACCGGATCTTTGATCTCGCTGCCTTATGCGATCGCGGAAGCGGAGCAAAATTTTTTGATGCCCAAGCGCGAGCAGGCCTTGATCTGGGCGGACCTGGTGCCGCAGATGATCGCGGATGTGACCATCACCCGGTGGCGCCATATCACTCCGGAGCAACTGCGATGGGTGTCGCTGCATGTGCAGCGAGGGCGCACGCTGCTGGCAGCGGCGGCGCTGGACACATCGCTCGAGCCGCGCGTGCTGGAGTCTTATCGACGCTTTGCAAGCCCGGTGCGGGTGGAATGGCTACGCGACCGGTTGCACATGGGAGACGTGCGCCAGGCGGACGCTGAAATTCCAGCGTCCGTGTTCTTCGCCATGGCCAGCGATCCCGCGCTTAAGGATGTATCGCCCGATGTAGCTTCTACGGAGATTGCAGTGATGGCCAGCGAAAACGCGCCGGAGCTTTCGAAGGAAGCGATTGCACATTCGTTCGGCACGCCGAAGCCAACGCTCACGCATTCCTATCAGCCGAGACTGCTCTACTTGCGGACCTTTCCAGCACTGATGGGTTACTCGAGCCGGATTCTGGCCGAGAGCTGGGAAGCGAACAATCTCTATTACGCGGCGCTGGCGGACGAAGTGGGAGTGCCGGTGGATCGACTGGATACGTACGTGCCCGAATGGAACCGGTCGACGATTGAGAACATTTTTGCCACGCATCTGGAGGACTGGCCGGCGCTAGTGCGTTCCTTAAATGCCACGGCCGAGAGCATCAGGCACAAGGGCAGCCAGCAATTGGCGGCGCAGATTTCCGGAAACTAACACGAGGGGGGTTTGTGAAGGCAGCTTCGCGCGTTGTCGGCTTCTTGATGGTCGCGGCAGTCTCGGCGGGTTTATGGATGCACGCTCAGGATTCCGACCAGACCACCTTTCGGGTCAAGGTGGACATGGTTGTGCTCGGGTTCACGGTGACGGACCAAAAGGGGAAATATGTAAACGGGCTCAAGCCGAAGGACTTCAAAGTGTATGAGGATGAGATTCCGGAGAAGATTGCAACCTTCGCGGAAGGCAATCATGCTCCGCTGCAGTTGTTGGACAACGGCGAAACACGGCCGATTCACGGCAACGCGGGTGTGGCGGCGGGTCCGGGCGGAATTCCGCCGAGCCCGGATGTGGTGAATCTCCGGGCCGATTCGGCGGGCACTAACGTCTTCGTGCTGTTCGATACGAGTAACTACATGTATCGCGGGTTCGTGTACGCGTCGGATGCGATCGCCGACTTCATCCGAGGCCTGGACAGGGCGGATTCCGTTGCCGTGTACACTTACAGCCGGAATTTGAATCGCGCGGTGCCGTTGGCGCGCGACCGGACGATGGCGATCGCGGGATTGCGTAACGCCGTAGCGGGCGACGATTCGGCGCTGTATAACTGCCTGCTGTTGACGGTGCGAGATGCGGCGAGAGTGCCGGGGCGCAAAGTGGTGATCGTGTTTTCGAACGGACCCGATAATGCGAGCATGGTGGCGCCCGACGATGTACGCGCCGTCGCCGAGGACGAAGGTATTCCGATCTATGTAATCTCTACGAGCGAGCTCAACAAGGATCCCGTTTCGGCAGCGACTTTTAAGCGCATCTCCACTAATACCGGCGGGAAAAGTTACTTCGCCAAGACGTGGCAGAAACAGGTAGAAGCGTTCGAATCGATTCGTGAGGACTTAGGCAACAGTTACACGATCACTTACTACCCGCAACCGAATCCGAACGAGGGATTCCGCCGGATTCGAGTAGATATTACGTCCGAGGCCGCGAAGAAATTCAAGATTCGCGCCCGCCCGGGTTATCGGCCGCAGCGGGGGTTGTAGTTACTTCTGCCGCTTTACGGGGAGCGGCCCGTAGGCCTGTGAAACGGGCATGAGTTGGATGCTATTGATGTTGACGTGCGCGGGCCGCGTGGCCACCCAATGGATGGCGTCGGCAACGTCCTCCGGCGTGAGCGCCTGAGTGCCTTCGTAGACGGCTTGTGCTTTTTGCTGGTCGCCTTTGAATCGGACCTGCGAGAACTCGGTTCCCCCGACCAGTCCGGGCTGGATGTCAGTGACGCGAATGGCGGTGCCGAACAGGTCAGCCCGGAGGTTATTGCTGAACTGGTGAACGAAGGCCTTGGCGGCTCCGTAGATATTGCCGCCGGGATAAGGCCATTCGGCAGCGGTCGAGCCGAGATTGATGATGTGTCCGCGGTTGCGCTCGACCATTCCCGGCAGCAGCAGACGCGTGCAGTAAGCAACGCCTTTGACGTTCGAGTCGATCATGGCGTCCCAGTCGTCCAGGTTTGCGGACTGGGCGGGATCGAGGCCGAGCGCGCCGCCGGCATTGTTCACTAGTATGTCCACTTCGGCGAATTCGGCGGGCAGACTGGCGATTGCGCGCTCGACTTCATCACGCTGGCCGACATCGAAGACGAGCGGCAGGAAGTTGTCTCCGAGCTCGCGCTTGAGGTCTTCGAGGCGTTCTTTGCGGCGGCCGGTGCCAACGATTTTGGCGCTGTCTTTGGCGAACAGTTTGGCGGTGACGAGTCCGAAGCCGGAAGTGGCTCCCGTGATGAAGACGACCATAGGTTCAGGATATGTGGAGCGAGTTAGAGCGCTAGGGGCAGGGACGGGTGGGAACCGGCCCTGTGTTAGGCTGATAGCGTTCTCGGCTTTACACGCTAAGCCCGCTTGCTTGCGGGTCGCCTTGACCTTTTCGCCATGTCGCTGCAAGTTTTTTTGCAAGCTCAACTGCTCGGGATTGAAGAGTTCTTAGCAACTCCCGCTTCCGGCAATCAGGACGGCACGGCAAATGTTTTCGGGCGTTGTGCATGGCTGACCTTGTTCTGCGAGGTTCTGCCGCGCGCGCTACTCGCCGAGCTGAGGCTGTCGCGCATGCTGCTGGGATCGAGCAGCGCGGAACAATTCCTGCTGGTGCTGGCCGAAGAAGATATCCCCAGGGCGTATGAATTCCTGGGGCGCGCGGCGCAGGCGGTTGCGGAGCTTTCGGCGAATACGCTGCGTCTGGTGTGGGCGAGTACCGAGAACCTGGGCGCGTGGCCGATGGCGCGCAAGCGGATGGACGATGCGCTGCTAGCCGGAACGTCGGCGCCGTTGACCCACGTTACCGATGTTCGTCCGTTCTTTAGCCCCTTCCGCAATGAAACTGCGGACAACGGGGAGCCTTACTTTGCATCGTTCGGTAAGAACCTGGCCGGCGCAGCGCGGGTCGGGTGGTTCGCGGAGAACCCGGCGCATCTGACATGGGATGGCGGCCAATATTCGTGGGCGTTGAAGGAGGACTCGGGCGGCGACGACGACGCCATTTTGTTCCCGCGCCGCTTCGCCATGGATGAGACCGGGAACGAGCCGAGTTCGTTGGCCGAGTTGGCGCAGCGCGCGGAGGGTGCGGCGCATTGGGGCATTCTACGCGGCGATGTGGACCAGTTCGATGCGCAACTGCGGCGGGCGGGGTCGATTGAAGAGCATATCCATCTTTCGGTGCTCTTCAAAGAGTTCTTCGCCGGAGAGCTTTCGCTGCTGTGCACGATGCCGGGTTTTTGGCGCAAGGTGAGCATGCTGTACCGGGGCGGCGATGATTTTGCGGTGATCGGGTCTTGGGATGCGCTGGTAGAGCTCGGGCGCGAGTTGCAGCGGCTGTTTGAGAAGTTCATGGAGCAGAATTCGCCGGCGCTGCCAAGCCTGGAAGAGAAGACGATCAGCATGGCGCTGGCGATTGCGCAGGAGGCAGATAGCCCGGCGGCCGAAGTTTTTCGCGAAGCGGGGCGGCAGCTTGCCGGGGTGAAAACCAGCGAAGCCGGCGCATTTCACGTGTTCGGGCACACGCTGGAGTGGAAGCGGCTGAGCGAAGCGGAGGAGCTGAAGACGAGCCTGGTGCGGCTGGTGCGGGATTTCGGGTACGCGCCGGAATACATCCTGGATTTGACTTCGGTGTATCGGGAATCGGCGCTGGCGCGCGGGTCGCGGCGCAGCAAAGCGGTTCGCATCGAGAAGCCGTGGCGCACCTACATGCGGGTTTCGAGCGTCATCCCGCAGGGGCGCGGTAAAGAGGTAAACAACGTGCGCGCCGCCGTGATCACAAATTTAGTTGGCAAGCGGACGGCGGGGTTGAAGCTGCGCCCTTCGGCTCGAGTGGGTTTGGAGTGGGCGCGATTGGCGGCGGGCGAATAGCTCGTAACTACGGACGCGGGGCGGAAAGGAAGCGAGATGGCGGAAGTGGAAGAGAAGCGAGGGGAAGAGCGCCGGGGCGGAGACAATCGGCCGGGACGGGACAACCGCGGGGGAGGCGGCCCGCGGCCCGGTGGAGAACGCGGCGGGGAGCGAGGCTCCGGCGACCGAGGGGGAGACCGCGGGCGAGAACAACGCGGCGGCGGAGGGTTTCGGCCGGGCGGCGAGAGACGCGGCGAGGGACCGCCTGAGATCGAACTGGACAAGCTGATCGGCGACAGCCTGTACCTGGACAACCAGGCGCACGTAGTGGTGAGCCGGATGCGCGATATGGATTCGGGAACCAAGAGCCAGTTGCGGCGCTTGTATAACGCGGTGCGGCGGGCGACGCGGGCTCCCGAAAGCGAACGCCAGCACGAATTCGTGATGGTGCGCGCGCGGCTGGCATACACGATTGCACGGCATTCGCTGCGCAGCCTGGATGCGCTGGAGCGGCTCTTGTTGCAAGTGACGCGGAAGAACGAGACGCGCGGCTACGAGCGTTTCCGGGATTTATTTGAAGCAATTATCGCCTACAACGAGTAGAGACATGAGTGCACACACGGCATCGACGGAATTGACATTTTTGGGGAAGCTGATTCTGGAAGGCGAGATTCAGTGCCAGACCGGCTTGCACATCGGCGCAGGAAAAGGGTCGCTCGAAATTGGGGGCGCGGATAATCCGGTGGTGAAAGACGCTTTCGGCATCCCTTACATACCGGGCAGCTCTCTGCGCGGACGGTTGCGCTCCCTGTTGGAACAGACGATGGGTTTGGCGCTGCCGAGCGAGCTGGTGTACTTATCGAAGCGCAAAGGACAGGAAGTACGGATTCACCAAAGCGACCGGCCGGACGATGACGTGTGCGTGCTGTTCGGGCGCAATCCGGGACGCGTGGAGAAGGTCGGCGGGGAAGCGATTGAGGCGGCAACGGCAACACCCGCGCGCTTGACGGTATACGATGCGCCGCTGGTGGTGGATAGCATCACGCCGCAAATGCGCGAGAACCTGGACGATGAATTGACGGAGGTGAAGAGCGAGAACGCGGTGGACCGGATTACGTCGCAGGCGAACCCGCGAACGCTGGAACGCGTTCCGGCAGGCGCACGGTTCCGGTTCCGCATGGTGCTGGATGTGCTGTGCGCCGAAGACAAGCCGTTGCTGGCGCGCGTTACGGAGGCGCTGCGGCTGCTGGAAGACGACGCGCTGGGCGGCGGCGGAAGCCGCGGGAATGGGCGCATTGCGTTTAGCGGATTGAGCCTGACGTGGCGCGGCAAGGATTATTACGCGAAGGGCGCCGCAGAAGCGGGGTTGTTGGCGGGCGGCGACCTGGCGGCGCTGCAGCAACTGGCGAGCTCCGATGATTTCGCTGAGAAGCTTGCGTAGATGCAACCGGCGGCCTTGATTCGGCTGCGGCCCATGGGCCCGTGGCGCTTTGGTCCGGGAGACGGCGGGCAGGACCGCGTCGATAGCCAGTACCGGAGCGACCGCGTCTATTCTGCCGTCACGCTCGCGCTGCGGCAGTTGGGGTGGCTGGAGGAGTGGCTCGAAGCGACGGCGCGCGCGGCAAGCTCGGCAGTGGCATTCACCTCGCTTTTTCCTTATCAAGGCGAGACGCTATTCGCGCCCCCTCCGGCGACGCTGTGGCCGCCGCCGGCTGCGCAGGTGACGACTTCGAGCCCGGTGTTTCTGAGCAAGCTTCGCTGGGGCGCGGCGCGCTTCGTACCGCTGAGCGTGATTGAATCCATTCTGACCGGCCAACGCATTCTGGCCGACCAGTGGCTGCCGGACGCAGAGAGCGGCTGCTTGCTGAGGCGGGACCGGCCGAGTTCCAGCCCATTTCGCGCCGTCACCAGGAGCCGCGCCGCGGTGGATCGCATAACGGGGGCGGTGCATCCGCAAACATGCACAGGTGTGGAGTTCGAGACCGGTTCGGGACTTTGGGCTGTGGCGCGCTACGCCGATAGGGCGGCGCAGGAGGCTTGGAACCATCGCGTGTTGGCGGCGTTTCGCCTGCTTGCAGAGAGCGGTTTTGGGGGACATCGAAGCAGCGGGTGGGGGCACGCAGCCGCGCCCGAATTTCAACAGGGAGCGTGGCCGGCGCTGCTGATGCCAAAGCTCGGGCGGACTCGCAATGGAAATCACCCGGCGAACGGCGCGGGCGAGAACTCGCTGTACTGGCTGCTCTCGGTCTATTCGCCGTCCGCGTCCGATGCGGTCGATTGGGCGCAAGGAGATTACCGGGTGGCGCTGCGCGGGGGCCGTGTCGAGAATGACACGGCGACTGGGTCGGAGAAGAAAACCGTGAGGGTGATTGTGGAGGGTTCGGTGATCGCGGCGCGCGGCGAACCCGCTGGGGCGGCGGTGGACGTGGCTCCCGAAGGATTTCCGCATCCGGTGTATCGATCGGGATTGGCGCTGGCGTTGAAATTGCCGGAGGCGGGGCCGCTTGCCGAAGGGCCGGTGGAAACTCCGAGTGATTACGAGGCGGTGGAGGCGAAGCCGTGCGTCGAGGCGCAGGCGGAGCCTGCAGACACCCAGGAGAGCGACGCAGGTGCAGGTGCCGAGGAGCCAGCGGCTCCAAATGCGGAGGAGCCAGCGGCTCCAAATGCGGGGGAGCCAGCGGCTCCAAATGCGGAGGAGCCAGCGGCTCCAAATGCGGGGGAGCCAGCGGCTCCAAATGCGGAGGAGCCAGCGGCTCCAAATGCGGAGGAGCCAGCGGCTCCAAATGCGGAGGAGCCAGCGGCTCCAAATGCGGGGGAGCCAGCGGCTCCAAATGCGGGGGAGAAGCCTGTCGATGAAGTATAAAGTGACAGCGCTCACGCCTGTGCTGGTGGGCGACGGACGGGAGCTTTCGCCGATCGATTACATGGTCTGGAAAGATCAGGTGAATGTTCTTGACCAGCCGCGCATCTTCAAGCTGCTCTCCAGCGGCCCGCGGCTGGACGGCTATTTGGCGCAACTGCGAAAGGCGACCAAACTTGATTTCGCATCGTGGGGCGGATTCGCGCAAAATTTCTCGCAGCGCCGCATTCCGTTCGAGAGCCCGGAATCGACGGCGATCTGGAACGCGGCGCAGTCGGAGTCGCTATTCATCCCGACCTTTGCGGCAAGCTATCGCGGGGCGTATCTGCCTGGCTCCGCGATCAAAGGGACATTGCGAACAGGTTTGGCGTTTACACGATGGTCGGCCGAGACAATGGACCGGATTGCCGCTTCGCTCGAAGGCGACCGCTTGCCGCGCAGGGTGGCGGAGGGAGCGGAGACCAGCGCGGGCGTCTCCCAGATGAAAATTGTTGCGGCGGCGGATAGCAACCCGGTGCCTGCGGCGGCTTTCCGGATATTTCTCACGCGCGTGGCGTCCCTGGACACGCGCCAACCGGAACGCCCGCAACTGGTCTGGAAAGTGGCAGGGCGCGGCAGCGTGGCAGCGCAGCGCGTTGCGGAAGCGACGCCGCTGTTTGCCGAAATGGCCACGCCGGGAACGGTCTTCGAAGGCACATGGGACGAGCGAACGTTTTTCGAGAACCAGGAACTCACACGGGCTTTGGGCTGGCGGTCGGTTCCCGAGCTGAAGTCGATCGTGGAAGCGGCGAATCGTCACGCGGGCACGCAGCTTGACGTGCACGCACAGTACGCGGAAGCGGCGGGTCTTGCGGGATTGCAGAAAGCCGTGCAGGGCTTGAAAGAAGAGCTGGCGTCCGCACACAATAGGCCCTACACGTGCGTGTCATCGATGGGGTGGGGCGGCGGCTTTCTCTCCAAGGCGGGTTTTCTAGATACCGGACAGGAAGGATATCGCAAGATCCTGCGCTCGATACCGGCGTTCGGCAAGGCGCTGCGCGAGGGCGTGCCCTTCCCGAAGACACGGCGGATCGTGTTCCTGGGCGGGCAGCCCGCAACGCTTCCAGGGTGGGTGCGGTTTCAATTTGAGAAGTAAGTACCGGTCCAGGGACCTTTTCTTTGGATGAACCGGCCCGAAGACGTGTCTAGAGACGGTGGCCCGCAAGATTGGCATTGGAATTGCCGATGATCCGGGTATGATGGAAGAGTTAGTGTCTTTCCGGTTTCGGGTTATCGTATCGAGCCCGTGGTGTCGATTAAAGGGGTTCAACCATGCATAGCGCGATTTACAACGCGTACTTCGGGTTCGCGGAAAACCCTTTTAACATCAGTCCGGATCCGGAGTTTCTGTATCGTAGCCCTCAGCACGAAGAGGCGCTAGCTAACCTGATCTATGGAGTACGGAGCCGCAAAGGGTTTATTGTTCTCACCGGTGAGGTAGGAACGGGCAAGACTACGATGCTGGAGTGTTTGCGGGATTATCTGGACTCGCAGCGTGTAGAATTTGCTTTCATTTTCAATTCGCGGCTGACGCCCGAACAGTTTTTCGAAATGATGGCGTTCGATTTCGACTTGCAGTGCAATCGCAAATCGAAGACCGACGTGCTGTTCGCGCTCAATGCACTCTTGCTGCAGCAGGCCGACCGTGGGCGTACGTGCGTTCTGATCGTGGATGAAGCACACAACCTGGAATGGGATGTGCTCGAAGAGATCCGGCTTTTGGGTAATCTGGAAAACCGACAGGGCAAGCTGCTGCAGATCATTTTGGCCGGGCAACCCGAGCTGGACCGCAAGCTGGACGCGCCGAATCTGAGGCAACTGAAACAGCGCATTGTGCTGCGGTGCTCGCTGGACCCGCTGACCCCGGAAGAATGCGCCGCGTATGTGGCGGCCCGGCTGGCGCGCGCCGGGATGCCGAATCAGAAGATCTTTTCGCCGGAACTGCTGGAAGAAGTCTATAAGCGCTCGCGCGGCATCCCGCGGCTAATCAACCTGCTTTGCGACAATCTGCTGGTAACGGCGTTCGCAATGGAACAGCGCACGGCGACGGCGGCGATGCTCGACGAGGTGTGCCGCGATTTGCGGTTGGAATGGCCGGGATCTATGCGAGACCGGCGCAGCCGCGCACGGTACGCGCAAAGCGAAGAGCATCTGCCCGAGACACCAGTTTCGATCAGCGGCGACTAAGTTCGCCCACTTCATCACCATTCGGAATTGTCCTCGGTCTGCTTGGGTTGTGTGGACGCAATCCGGAGCAGATAGCCGATCAGATCGTCCAAATCTTGCGGGCTGAGCGTCGAACCGTAGTTAGCCGGCATGATGGATCGCCGCTCGCGCTTAATGTCCGCTAAGCTAGATTTTTCAAACAGGTGAAAAGCGCCATCGCGAGATTGTAACTGCAAAGAAAAACTATCTTCATTTCGAATAACACCTGTATATTGCCGGCCATCGTTTGTCGCAACAGCCGCGAATGCGTGACGTGGGTCAAGGTTGTTATTTGGATTTAGAATTGCTTCGCGAATCTGTTCGATTGAGTGCGTGGCGGCGTAAGAGGACAGGTCGTCCGCGAGGAAACCACCTTGACCGTCAGCCATATGGCAGGCGGAACAACCGGCTTTGTTGAAAAAAAGGCCTCGGCCCGTATCGGGATTGCCGGGCAGCGGCACTGACGTTTGCGCGCCTTGCAGACTGCGCAGATAACCCGCAACGGCAGTTAGTTGTCCGTGCGTAAGCCGTGCGCCGAAGGCGGGCATGCCGGATCCGGGTACGCCGTTGCGAATGGTTCGAAGAAGCTCGGCCCGGGTCAGGCGCTGCAGTCTCTGTACCGTGGCTATGTCGGGCGCATGTTCGCCACCGCGGCCGTCTAAGCCGTGGCAGCCAGCACAATTCGTCTGGTACACCGCCTGACCGGATTGCTGACCTTGCGAGGGCGCACAGGCGAGCGCGGCGACTGCGAGAGTCAGTGCGATGCGCCTGGCTACCGGTCTGCTCATCCTGAAAGCAAAGTTTATCAGCGGGAGCCGGAAGCTGCCGAGGCGAATGACTATCCTGTTAAGTATTGAAAATAGTTCAAGAAGTGGCGCAGGCACGCGCCGCAGTGATGATGTACGCGGTTGTTCTCTGTGGCTGCTTGATTGCGCTTGCGGCGGCCCAGGATGCGAATGCGCCTGTAAGCGCCATTCTCGACGTTACTCCGAGGGATCTGCTGGTGCATCCGGTGGCGGGCAACTGGCCCTCGTATAACGGCGACTATAGCGGGCAGCGATATAGCAGCCTTGCACAGATTACACGGGAAAACGTGGATCAATTGCGGGCTCAATGGGTATTTCATTCGCGCAACTCAAACCTGCTCGAGGCCACGCCCAACGTTTTCAACGGCATCCTGCTAATGACTTCGGCGAATGATGCGCTCGCACTCGACGCGCGCACCGGGCGCACCCTTTGGCATTACTCGCGGCCGGTGACGGAAGGCTTGGTTGATGACGCCTCCGCGCATCACAACCGCGGGGTCGCGCTGTTGGGCAGGCATGTCTACATGGAGACAGATAATGCGCATCTGGTGTGTCTGGATGCTCGTTCCGGGCACCTTGTTTGGGATGTTGCATATGCACCGGGCAACAAGAATTACGGCGCCACGAGCGCTCCGCTGGTTGTGAAAGACAAGGTTCTGGTGGGAACGTCGGCAGGCGATGACGGCGTCCGCGGCTTCCTGGCCGCTTTCGATGCGGAGTCCGGCAAGGAACTCTGGCGATTTTGGACGATTCCAGCTCCGGGTGAGTTCGGATCTTCTAGCTGGCCCGGAGAAATGTATCTTCGCGGAGGCGCCACCACCTGGATGCCCGGCACTTACGACGCTGAACTCAACACCGTGTATTGGGGAACGAGCAATCCATCGCCGGTCTTCGACGGTGGGCCGCGCCCCGGCGACGATCTGTACGCCAATTCTGTTCTGGCGCTCGATGCCGATACAGGAAAGCTGAAATGGTATTTCCAGTTCACGCCACATGACCTTTTCGATTACGATGCCACGCAAACATCGGTTCTGATCGACGCGGTGTACGAAGGAGCGCCTCGCAAGTTACTGGTCCAAGCGAATCGAAACGGGTTCCTGTATGTGCTGGATCGATCGAGCGGCAAGTTCCTGTCCGCGACCAGGTTTATCGACCGGCTCAACTGGGCCAGCGGGATCGATGCGAGCGGCCGCCCGATTCGGACCGGGGTTCAGCCGACGTCGAATGGAACGCTGACGTGTCCTGGAATGATTGGGGCGACCAACTGGTTTTCGCCCTCTTACAATCCTTCCACGCACTTGCTTTATTTCATGGCGCTGGAGCAATGCGAACTGCTCTTTCTCAAGCCGCAGCGCTTCGAAGAGGGGCAAGAATATTATGCAACGGGCTCAAAACGCGCACATGGCGACTTCACACAAAAGATTCTACTTGCCTTCGATCCGGAAACGCGCAGATTTGCGTGGCGCTATCCGCAAGCCGGGTCAGGCGGCTCATGGGGTGGAACCATGACGACGGCGGGAGGGCTGGTTTTTTTCGGTGACGATTCGGAAGCCTTCGAGGCGGTGGACGCCGAAACGGGAAAGCCGCTGTGGCATTTCACGACCGGCCAGACCATGCACGCGTCGCCCATGAGTTATGCAGTAGAAGGCAAGCAGTACGTCGCGATCGCCTCCGGCAGCGATCTTTTTAGCTTTGCCTTGCCGTAAAATCGGTGTGCCACATGAACAAGATTGGATTCATCAAATCTGCAGCAGGTTTCGCGGCTGCTGCGTTTTGCTGCCTGATGGCAGCTTCGTTCGCCATGCAGGCGCAGCAGCCCTGCGAAGTGCGGCAGCCTACGGCCGTCTTTACGATCAAATATGTTAGTGGAAATCCAGCGCTGACGCTTGATCCGAAGGCGGAAGTTTGGCGGGACGCCGCGTCGCAATCTATGTATAAGGATTGCAGGCGTGAAATCGAATACAAAGATTTGACGACCGAGATACAAGCGTTCTGGACAGACGATAGCTTGTACTTACTTTTTAAATGTCCATACACGGTATTGAACTTATTCCTGCCGCCGAATCACAGTGAGGCACGCGTCGGCTTATGGGACCGGGATGTGGTTGAGATGTTTCTCGGATATGACTGGACTCACATCCGCCATTACCGGGAGTTTGAGATTGCGCCAACGGGCGACTGGATCGATCTCGCAATCGATCTGGACCACGAGAGTTACGATCCTTCGTGGAGGTCTGGCTGGCATACCCAGGCACGAATCGATGAAGCGCATAAGGTCTGGTACGCCGCTGCTCAGATTCCGCTTGCCTCCGTCAGCCCTGAGCCGGTGCATGACGGGACGAAATGGCGTGGCAATCTGTATCGGATCGACGGCCCGGGTGCGGACACGCAGCGGCATTTTATGTGCTGGCAACCGACTTGCGCAGGGAAGCGGGACTCCAATCATGTGCCGGAGCATTTTGGCACCCTGGTATTTACTAAGTAGGGCCGCCCCGGCCGCGTAACTTGATAAGCGAAAAAACTATGAAACTCGGCGCGACCCGACGAACTTTCTTTAGGCGGGCTAGTAACGCTTTGGCGATTGCCGGGGTGGCCACTGCGCCAGGCCAAGCGAGCGAAACGCGGGAACCTCAGGAATCCGGGGAGAATTATTATGACAAGCTGGGCGTTACGAAGATCATCAATGCGGCGGGTACGTATACCATCCTGACTGCGTCCATCATGCCACCGCCGGTTCAGGCTGCGATTGCGCAGGCGGCGAAGAACCCGGTCCGTCTTCTCGAATTGCAGACGAAAGCCGGCGAATATCTCGCCAGGAAATTGCGATGCGAAGCGGCGATGGTCACCTCAGGAGCATCAGGCGCGCTCACGCTGGGAACAGCGGCCTGCATCGACGTTATGAACAACGCGCCCATTCAAACTGTGCCGACGCAAGTCGGACACCTGAAAAATGAAGTCATCATTCAAAAGGCGCACCGCTACGGATACGATCATGCGATTGAGAACTGTGGGTGCCGCCTTATCGAGGTGGAAACCCTGGGGGATTACGAACACGCGTTCACGGCCAGAACGGTGATGGCGCATTTTTTCAATGCGGCTGAGGAGGGGAAGATCAGCCGGGAGGATTGGATTCGCGTTGGGCATCAAAATCGCGTTCCTTGCTTCAATGACGCGGCGGCCGATGTTCCGCCCATTTCGAACCTTTGGAATTACACTGAAATGGGCTTTGACTTAGTAACTTTTTCGGGCGGGAAAGGTATACGCGGACCGCAAAATGCGGGATTACTTCTGGGCAGAACAGACCTGATTGCCGCCGCTGCCGCAACAAATAACCCGTTCGACGAAGGCGTGGGCCGTGGAATGAAGGTGGCGAAAGAGCAGATAGTGGGCATGGTTGCTGCAATCGATTGGTTCCTAGAGCAATCGGATGACGCGATGCAAGCGGAATTTCGCCACCGGGCCGAAACGATAGCCGAAGATCTGCACGATATTCCCACGATGGTATGCAGAATTCTTGTTCCTGAGATCGCAAATCACGTGCCGCATCTCTTCTTGACCTACGATCAGCAGCGTGTACGGATCTCTCCGCTGGAGGTTGCAGAGGATCTAAGAAAAGGATCACCAGCCATCGAATTAAATCCGTCCACCGGCCGGCGAGAGGGCAGCAAGGGCATTCAGTCGGACGAGCACACGATTGTTGTTGGCGTGTGGATGCTTCAACCCGGCGAAGACAGGATCGTGGCGCGCCGGCTGCGGGAAGTTTTATCGAGAGCCGTTCAGGCGTAGAATCCATGATGAAAGCTTTGGCGGTCGCAGCGCTGTTGGTTGCCGCGCTGGCTTCGGCCTTCGACAACAAGAAAGAGACAAGACAATTTCAGCTTTCGGCCGAGTCGTCGGATTTCTGGAAGCTTATCGATCGCGACGCTGAGCTTAGCCCGGTCGCTTCAGGCTTTGGATTTACCGAAGGTCCAGTTTGGGATGAAGCCGGATTTCTTTATGTTAGTGACGAAGTACAGAATAAGATCTATCGTGTTTATCCAAATGGAAGGAAAGAGGCGTTTATTTCCCTCGGAGATCCGGACGGGAATACTTACGACGGCAAACGCAGGCTAATCGATTGCGCCAGCGTGTTGCGCGCAATCATCCAAGTTACGCCTAGCGGCCAGTACACTATTTTGGCGGACCGGTTCGAAGGCCGGCGATTTAACAGCCCCAACGACGTCGTAATCGGCCCCGATGGCGCTTTGTATTTTACCGATCCCACATTGGATCTTGTGGCGGGGCAGAAGCAGGAAATTCCGTTTCAAGGAATCTACCGGCTGAGTGAAACCGGCCAAGTTACTCTGCTCAGTAAAGATATGTCACAGCCGAACGGTCTTGCATTTTCGCCTGATGGAAAGCGCCTGTATGTGGACGATAGCGATCGCCGGGACATTCGCGTGTTTGACTTCAATCCTGATGCAACCGTGAGTAATGAGCGTTTATTTGGAGAGGAAAAAGGAGCACACGGAGTGCCCGATGGCATGAAAGTGGATGAAGCGGGTAATCTCTTCATTGTCGGCCCGAGCGGCATTTGGGTTTGGGATGCACAGGGACGACACCTGGGGACCATAGTTATGCCCGAACAGCCGGCGAATCTTGCGTGGGGCGATGGCGATTATCAAACACTATTCATCACCGCGACCGCGTCGGTTTATCGGATCAGGACCAAAACGCGGGGCCTGGTTCCTTATCTGAAGGCGCCCATCCACGACCGCCCCAGAGTATAGTGACGAAAGAGCGGACCACCCGATGCCTTTCCTCTCCAGATTCCTCAAGCGCCCAAGCGGATGCAGCCGGCGCGAGTTGTTTCGCCAAAGTGGTTTGTTGTCCGGCGCAGCATTGGCTAACGTGATCGCCGCCGCCGCAGCTTCGGCGCCCGCGTCCCCCACCAAGACGCCCGGTTCCCATAGCCAGAACGTTTATGAGTCCATCGGCGTTCGCCCATTGATCAACGCGCGCGGCACATTCACGATTATCACGGGCTCGGAAACTCTGCCAGAAGTGAAGCAGGCAATGGATGCTGCCTCCCGAAGTTACGTGCAGATGGACGAGTTAATGGACGGGGTCGGCAAGCGGCTGGCGGATCTCACGGGGGCGCCGTGGGGCATCGTCACAGCGGGCTGCGCAGCAGCGCTTACCAACTGTGCGGCCGCATCTATCGTTGGCACGAACCCGGAGCGCATGGAGCGCCTGCCCGATCTGACCGGCCTGAAGAGCGAAATCATCATTCCGACCTACTCGCGCAACGTGTACGATCACGCCGTGCGCATGGTTGGGACAACAATCATCGAAGTAAGTCAAGCTTCCGAGCTAGAGGGTGCATTTAATGAACACACAGCGATGGTATACATACTCGCGGGGCCCGGCGACGAGGGCCCATTAGGCACGGAGGCCATTTCGAACGCGGCGCGACGCCACAATGTGCCGGTACTTGTCGATGCGGCCGCCGAGGTGCTGACGATTCCGAATGTTCATCTGAAACGAGGAGCCACAGCGGTCGCCTACAGCGGCGGCAAATGCCTGCGCGGGCCACAAGCGGCGGGTATGGTTCTCGGCGATAAGAACTTTTTGCAAGCGGCCTGGGCCAACAGCGCGCCGCATCACGCGTTCGGGCGCTCATTGAAGGTCGGCAAGGAAGAAATCATGGGAATGCTCGCGGCCGTCGAGTGCTGGAAGACTCGGGACCACGATGCGGAATGGCGGCAGTGGATGGCGGAGCTGCAGACTATCTCAACGGCTGTTCAGAGAGTAAGTGGGGTCACGACCCGCGTGCAAGAACCGGAGGGGCTTTCTAACCGCACTCCGGAGCTACGAATCGAATGGGACGCGACTCGGATTGGCATCACCGGGCAAGAACTTAGTAAGCTCCTGTTCGACACGGAGCCGCGCATCGCACTGGCGGGAGGCTCGGGACGACGGCCTGACAAGATGGCGAGCGCCGTTTCCGTGGTGCCTTACATGATGATGCCTGGTGACGCGCAAGTTGTTGCCGAGCGGCTTCACGCGACCCTCTCGCATCCCCCAAAGTTCGAGAATCCGCCGGTCGCAACAGGTGAGCCGGCGCCAGTCGCCGGCCAATGGAGCCTCGAAATCCAGTTCCTTCGCGGATCGGCAACGCACGCTCTGATTCTTGAACAACACGGAGCCGAATTGTTGGGAACGCATCGAGGGGAGTTTGTGTCGGGCGATCTGACAGGCAAGGTGCAGGGCGAGCAGGTGCAGTTCCATGGCAATCAGAGAATCCAAGGGCAGACTTTGTCATACGAGTTCATTGGAACTGTGAGCGGCGGCAAAATGGGAGGCGAAGTCAATCTCGGAGAGTACGGGAAAGCGGAATGGAGCGCCGAACGGCACGAGTATCAAACTCACGGGGAACGTAGCTAACGTGATGCGAGATTTGTAACTACAAAAGGAGAAAAATGGCAAAGGGAGATAGAAGGAGCTTTCTAGGTAAAACGGCGATCGCCGCCGCGGCGGCTACTGTGGCGAGCGGAACGGCCGAGGCGCAATCCAGCGCGAGCAAAAAAGTCTGGTGGCACGACGGAAAACCACCTGAAAAGACGCCGCTCTTCAGTCCGGCAGTGTCTTACGGCAACTTACTGTTTCTTTCGGGGATCGGCGCACATTTCGAGGGCGACATTAAGGCCCACACTAAACACGTGCTGGATGAGATCCAAAAGAACTTAGAAGCCTGCGGCTCTTCTATGAACAAGGTCTTGAAGGCCCAAGTCTATTTGGCGGATTTGAAAGATTATCAAGATATGAATGAAGTGTTCCAGGGCCGCTTCGGATCGGAACCCCCAGTGAGAACGACTGTGTCGGTAGCCGGAGTACCGGGGAAGTCGCTGGTCGAAATTGACGTGATCGCCTATATCTGAGGCGCGATGATTCGCCAGCTTTCGCTTCGTAACCCAATCGTGGTCTTCTGTGCAGCAGCAGCGCTGTTAGTTTTACTCGCATTCAGGCAAGCTACAGTTACCGGCGGTCAGGCCAGTGTGGTTGAAGGCTTCCGCCTGGTAGAGGCTGCGTCGGTTGCCGACGCGATGGAGCAGCTTTACGGCACGCGGGCTTATATGTCGCACGACATGCGTCCGCTTGCGCAAACCAAGTTCGCAGGTCCGGCCGTTACAGTGCTTATGAAGAAAGAAGAGCACAAGGACGGTGCGCCGGCGATACAGGGCGCTCTGGATGCGATCGACGAGGCCCCGCCGGGCGCGGTGTATGTCATGACTCTCGAGGACGGATTAGACTACGCGGGCATTGGCGGCCTGATGAGCACAGCGATGAAGTTCCGGAATTTCGCCGGAGCCGTCGTGGATGGCAGCGTCAGAGACACGGCTCAAATTGCGCGACTCCAATTTCCAGTCTTCAGCCGCGGCGTGGCGCCATCCAGCACGGTGAATCATTATCGATGTGCCGGCAAGAACATCGCGCTCCATTGTGGCGGCGTCGAAGTGCGGCCGGGCGATATCGTCGTCGCCGACATGGACGGCGTGGTGGTTGTCCCAAGCGAGCACGCAGCGACGGTGTTGAAACGGGCGCAAGAGCTAGACAACACCGAGCACAGCATGTACCCGTTCATTGAGAAATATAAGTCGATCCGTGAAGCAGTAGCTAAATTCGGCCGTATCTGAGTGTTAGTGAGACTGGCTGGCGGGATTCAGAGCATCCCACTTCCGATCGCCCACATTCGTGTAATTCGGCGGCAGCGTGCGCCAATCCGGGCGGCTGATGCCGTTCAAATCGTACACCACCTTGCCGCCTTTGATGGTCAGCTCGCAAACGAATTTCTGCGCGCCGTCCATGCGGGCGCCATACATATCCGTGAAGCCGAACTTGCCGTGCTCGACGCGGAGCACGCTCACGTCGGCGACGGAGCCAACCGAAAGATTGCCTAGCTCTTCATGATGAATTTCTCGAGCCGGATTCCAGGTGGACCAAGCGATCACCTGATCGATTGAAAGACCCATGGCCAGGAACTTGCTCATGACATTCAGCATGTCCTTCATGCCTGCATTCATGCTGCCAATGTGCAGGTCGGTCGAGATCGAGTCAGGCAGGAAGCCCTGCTGAATGGCCGGCACGGCAACACGCCAGGCGAAGCTTCCACCGCCATGTCCAACGTCGAAAATTACCCCTCGTTTGCGGCCGGCCCACATTCCCGGATTTACCTTGCCATCCGGCAGTAACTCGTTTCGTAAACCCGAGTAACAATGGGTGTAAATATCGCCGGGGCGTAACTTTTGCGTGAGTAAGATGTCGATCGGGCGTTCGGGTCGGTTGGCGCCGAAATCGACCATAACTGGAATATGGGCCAGATTTCCAGCCTCCACCGCATGCTCGACCGGTGTCCACTCGGGTCCCGAGAAGTGGGCGGTTTTGATTCCCACGATCACGCCGGAATAACGCTTAGCCATATCTGCCGCGGGTTGAGGGTCCATGTCCGCAAGGTTGTCCTCGTATTTAGGGCCGCGCATCCCGGCTCCAACGATATTGAGAAACGCCAACACGCGCGTCTTCGCACGGTCGATGATGTGCTCTTTGAAATCTTCGAAGTTTTTATACCCTGAGGACCCGGCGTCGGCGACCGTAGTTACTCCGGACCGCAATGTGAATCCGTCCGGATACACGCCGTTATCTCCGGCGTAAGAATTCTTTTCTCCCGTGCTCGCATAGACGTGTACATGGATATCTATCAGGCCGGGAGTAACATACAGGCCACTCGCGTCCACGGTTTTGAGAGCGGAGGACGGCGGAATGTGTTCCGCGATAGCGGCGATTTTTCCATCGCGAATGGCGAGGTCCCGCTCGGCGCTGAGGTGGTTCCGAGCGTCCACTACATGGCCCCCTTGCAGCAGCAAATCGTATTGGACTTGAGCAAAAGCGGGCACCAGGGAAAAAGGAAGAAGGGCAGCGGCCGCCGAGCCGCGTAGAAACCCAGAGAGTGTCGCCATGGCCATCGATTGTATCCAGCGCGTCTCGACGAACTGGCGCAACGATACACTGTTTTGGGTGCTTCGGCAAATCACAGCCCTACTTGCGGCCGCATTTTTCGGCGTTGGCTGCATTGCCGGCGCTCCTGTTCGCGACGAAGGCAGCATTGACGCGATGGGCTCAGTGATCAGCGTGGTCGCGTATGGCGAAACTGCAGCGCAGGCGCACCGCGCCGTCACGCAGGCCTTGGACGAGGCGAACCGGCTGGATGCCATGCTCTCCAATTACAAGCCGCACAGCGAGTGGAGCGAAATGAATCGCGCAGCGGCAGAGAGGCCCGTGCGCGTCTCTCAGGAGTTATTCGCGTTGCTTCAAAGATGCCTCGATTTCAGCCGCGAAAGCGGCGGCACGTTCGATATTTCGGTTGCGCCATTGATGAAGGTCTGGGGGTTTTACAGAGGCACGGGCCACATGGCGAGCCGGATTGAGCTGCGGGCGGCGATGCAGTTCGTGGGTTACCGGAACGTGCTTCTTGACGAGCGTGCACAGACGGTTCGTTTCGCGAAAAACGGCGTCGAACTCGATCCTGGGGGCATTGGTAAGGGCTACGCAGTCGATCGAATGGTCGAAGTGCTCGAGCGCGAGGGTATAGACTCGGCTTTCGTCTCAGCGGGCGGCAGCAGTATTTACGGACTCGGCGCGCCTCCGGGCGAAGACGGCTGGACGGTCAAGCTGAACGACGGCGGGCGCTCTTCCATTCCCGCCGCTACCGTCTGCCTTCGCGACGAATCGCTCTCCACTTCCGGGAGCTCCGAGAAATTCTTTGTTGCGGACGGAAAGCGATGGAGCCACATCATGGACCCGCGTACGGGAAATCCAGCAACCGGAACGCTTTCGGTCTCGGTGATTGCGCCCAGAACCATCGATAGCGAAGCTTGGGCCAAACCGTACTTCATTCTGGGCCGCGTATGGGCTGCGCAGCATAAGAAGCCCGGCTTTCGAATCTTCATGTGCGAGGATAGCGCCGATAGACCATGCTCGTGGATCGAATGAATAGACGCACCTTTGTCTGCACCGCCGCTGCCGCCCCGCTTCTGGGCAGCATAGGTACTGAGCCGTTACCTTCATATCGAATCGTTACGCGGTTCAAGCCGTCGGGGACCAGCGGCATGCCTGGACCATACAAAGGCCAGGTGGTTCGAGTTCATTCGGATGCCTCGATGGATGCGCGCTCAGGTTCTGTGAACCAGGCGGTGGTTACGAGCATGCTTTCGCGAGGCATGCGCGCTCTCACGGGCGATGCGCGCGATGAGGATTGCTGGGCGCGTTTCATCTCGCCGCAAGATGTCGTCGGCATCAAGGTAAACTGCTCGGGCGCGCCTCACGTTATGTCCAGCCCCGAGGTCGTGGGTGCTATCGTCAAGAATCTTACGGCCATTGGTGTTGCGCCTGAGCGAATTTGGATCTACGAACGTTTTGAATCTCAGTTGAGAAGCGTGGGCTACGATAAATGCGTCCCCAAGGGTGTGCGCATCTGGGCTGCCGAAGGAAAATCCCGTGCATCGCTGCTCGGTTACGACCCCGATACTTACGTGGAAGTCAATTTCTTCGGAGAGGAAGATACGCGGTCGTTTATGACACGGCCGGTAGCAGATACGTTTACAAAAATTATCAATGTTCCTAAGATGAAAGAACATCAGGCGGCGGGCGTAACTGGCTGCCTGAAAAACATTTCTTACGGTAACTTTTCGAATATGGATCGATCTCATCGTTTCGTAAAGACCAACACTTACTCGTTTATTGGTACCCTCGCCTCCGTGGAGCCGATCCCGAGCCGCACGGTCTTGCAAATTATGGACGGCTTGAGCGCCGTCTGGCATGCGGGGCCGTTCAGCGAATACCCGCGGTTTCGCTTTTACCCAAAGCAGATTCTTTTTGGCACCGATCCGGTTGCGATGGACCACACGCTCCTCGATGTGATCGAAGCGAAGCGCAAGGCCGAAGGCGCTCCCTCGCTTTTCGATCGCTCTCAGGCCCACATCGGCAGCGACAACAGCAATCCGCAATTCAATCACTATATTCGTGAGCCTGGGCATATCGAATACGCATCGCGGCTCGGATTGGGCGTCTATGACTCCCGCCAAATCAAGTTACAAGCGATTGAACTCTGATGGCGTTACTACTGGCTGTCGTCCTACCGGCGCTGTTCTGGGGCGGAAACGTGAACACCGCGGCCGAGTTGCGAAAGGCAGGCATTACTCAGATCGCGGTGCCCCGCGCTGAGGAAGCGCACTGGAACGCGATTGCGGGGATTTCGGCCCACCCTGTCGATATCACGGCAACAGTCAAGCTGCAGGCGCCAGGCGTCGCACTACGGATTGACGAAGCTTCTGCTTCGCGGGTGCCCTGGATCTCATCGAACGGCTGGCGGTTTATGCGCCAACCGGCCGCGCAATTCTATTACGACATCCCGTCCAACACGGCCGCACTTGCCGCTGCCGAAGCGTTCTGCTTTGGCAGCGAAGCGCTCATCGGCACCGACTCGAGCGGCATCGGGCCGCTGGCCAGGATGCTCGAGTTCTTGAAAAGCATCAACTCTGGCGAGGCGAGGCCGCTTGCCGATATCGGATTCATCGACGACGGCTCGGCAGTTTCGGCCGAAGCAATGAATCTGATGATTCGGAACAACCTGTTGTTTGAAATCCTTCGGCCATCCGCATCGGAGTATAAGTTAATCGTTAGACCCGCATCGAAAGAGTATCCGGCAACTAGTGTGAAGGATGCCGACTCGATGGTCCGGAAGGTGCGCGCAGATTTGACGGACGCCAAGCGGACCGTGCGGCTGTTTGGCACCAGCGTAGTAATTGTTCGTTTGACCGGTGAACCGGACCGGCCCCGCGTACATCTGCTGAATTACGGAGCCCCTGCCCACATTCGAGTGGGAGGATTTCGCGTACGAGTGCTTGGACGTTATTCACGATCGCAAATTCATTCCTTTGATAACGGCGGTGAGCAATTGCTGGATTACGAGATGCAACCGGACGCCACTGAATTTACGGTTCCCGAACTGAAAACCTATGCGGTGGTGGACTTAGCACGCTAAGTACGCCTGTCAGGAGCGCGGCTTCAATCGAAATCTAATAAATACATTTCCACCAATCGGGTGATCTCCGTAATAAGGTTTAATAGCTCCCGGCAGCGAATAAGCTTCGATGTTAGCGCCGATGCCGGTTTCGACGTGGGTGAAAAGCTCGAACTCGCGCGTGTACCCGATGGTGTAGTCGCCGATACGGAACGTGCTGCCGTAAAAGACGTCGAGAAATTCGTCTATTTCGGGCTGCCCGGTGAATAACTCGTCTTTATCAACCAGCTCGATCCGGCCCGTGATGAAATTCCGTCGCCGAATCGGCAGAACGGACTCGGCCGTGTACGAATCCAGGTTGCGCTTTGTAAAAGTGTTATGGACGCGGCCCCAAATCAAGCTCGAAGACCAGGCTTGGCCCTGCATCGGTTTCGAGTATTCGACAGATGCTGTCGTCCTGGTCTGATCCCCGGGTTCGAGTGCCTCCGGATGCGTCAAGTGACCCGCTGAGACCTGTGCGGCCCAACGCTTGCCGGGAAAGTACCACAGGCGCGCAGCCCAGGAGTTCATGGGTCCGGCCTGAATGGTCCAGCGATTTTCGCCGGGTTCGGAGCCGTAGAAGCCACTCGCCTCAAGCTTGATCTTCTTATATGCAAGGCCGGCCGTGAGAACCTCGTCGGAGATATGTGTGGAATCCTGCAGATGGTGAGCAAGGGGCGCCTCCGGTATCTCCATGGCTGAGGCACGGTGTGGGTAGGCAATTGGCCCGAGCGCCGGGTCGCCCACCGGCGCAAAATAAATCTCCAGCGTCGTGTTCTCACTTAGAGACAAGGCGTATTGGAAGCCCATTGACATGATGAAATTATGCGGATGTTGCCCATCCACAATTGGTTTTCCGAAAGCCGTCTCGCCGGTCTGGAATAAGAGCGGGTAACGCCGGTCGGCGATCGTGGCAGGCTCCGCACTGAGCATGAGCTGAAACTGGAAGGCGCCGTTTTCTCCCGCGCGATGCTCCGCATCTGCCATGAGCCAGTTGGGCGAATAAAGCTTATCTCCGCCTCGCGGGCCGGATTGCTGAGTATCGTTTACAAACGCCTCCGCCATGAACATCGTGTTCCACGATCCAACGCGCCTCATCAACATGGGCATTGGCCAAGCGGCCGGGTTAACGGCCGTACCCGACATGTTGTTCATCAGAAACATGGCTGCGGGGTTCATGTCTGTCATCGGCGCGGTGGGCATCGCCATACCGGGCATGGAGCCCTGCTGCGCGGTAGAATTCCCGTCGGCTTGGGCCCAACAGGCTGGAGTAAGTCCTAGGCATAGTAGACTTAGGCCCAAAAATAAGTGCCTACCGGCAAAGTTACTCGAACACCTCAGAAGCACGGCATCTCCAATTCAGGCGACTTATCGTCGTCGCAGCCACATCTTGATCGCTGCCTTCAACCATTAGCAGCGGCGAACGCGTTAAACGAGTGAATGTCAGATGCGAAGAACGAGAGTCGAGGCCGCCTGAGCCCCGGGTGGAGACGGGCTGGCAGCTTGGCTGCATGCAAAGAAGACCTGAGATTGAGGCGAGCAAACGACCCTAACGAACATCGACCCAGCCGCATCCGCGCAACCCAGTTGCGTGCTTGAGGACTGCGGGACGGCCGCCATCGTCAACGGATGGGTGCAGGCGTGGGAACCATCGTTTGTCGGAGCAGAATGGCGATGGCATGGTGGGAAACTGCGGTGGGAATCCGCGGGACACGGAACCACGCACGCGATCATGCACTCTGCGCTGCTAAAGAGCAGCAGGAATGCAAGCAGGACGACCGCACTTCGGGGCCACCAGTGCATGTTTATAGATTAGACCGGATTTATAGATCAGACTGGGTATTAGCGGACCAGGAGCGTCAGTGCGGTGATGTCGTCGTGCTGGCGGGTGCGGCCGACAAACGCATCGACGGAAGAAATGATAGCCGCGAGCGCCTCTTGGGCGGTCGCAGGCCGCATGGCGGAGACGCATGCGAGCAGACGGGGCTCGCCGAATTCGGCTTCGGTTTCGTTTTCCGCTTCGATGACGCCGTCGGTGAATACGACCAGCAGGTCGCCTGAATGCAAAGGGATTTGGCCCTGCTCATACTGGCGCTGGGTGGAAATTCCAAGCGGCAGCCCGCCCGTTTCGAGCCGTTCGACGAGGCCGGAGGACCGCTTCACCAGGGGAGGGTTGTGGCCGGCGTTGATGTAGGCGAGGGTGTTCAGCGCGGTGTCCCATTCCGCCACGAATGCAGTGGTGAAGCGTGCTCCCGCGAGGCTGTTCGCACAGGCATAGCGATTCAACCCCGCGAGCAATTCAGCGAGCGACAGCGTCGAGGCGGCGAGCGAATGAAGACTGGCCTGGATGGTGGCCATGAGCAGCGCCGCGGGAATACTTTTGCCGGCAACGTCTGCGACGACCAGCAGGAGCCGGTTGTTTCCGCCTGGATGATCGCGACGGAAGGCATCGTAGTAATCGCCCGAGACGGTGTTGGCCGGCCGGGTGGCAAACGCAATATCGACGCCGTCGATGACGGGCGGAGAGGCGGGCACGAGCCAACGCTGGATGTCGCGGGCAATTTCGAGATCGCGCTTCATGGTGACGCGATCGGCTAATTCGAGCGCCAGCAGCACAAGGAATGCGAAGGCCAGGACGACGATGCTCGGGTCGCCGTTGCTTTGAATGAGGGCGAAAATCACGAACGCGACGATGACGAGCAGAAACATGCGCCGCGCCGGAGAGAGCTTGCGCAGGAGCGCCCATGACAGCGCACGGGCGGCATAGAGGCGGCGCTTCCACCTCTTTTGCTGTTCGAACGAGGCCCAATCGACGTCCTTGGAATAAAATTTGTAGCCGGCTTGCGCGTCCGCTTTAAGTTCGTCCCAAAGCTGGTTCAGGGCCATTCCTTCGGTGAGGTTCTGCCACAGAGCCTCCACGCGGGCGGGGATGTTGCCGATACCCTGACCGGGGCTATTCACAGGAGTTCACTTGTCTGGCGGCGCGCATCCGCACCCTTTGCGCTTCTATGATGGTAATTGACCATCAGAACATCCTCCTTTCTAGTTTTCGCACTGACCGCAACCTGTTTATTCGGGCAGCCGGAGCGGCCGCCACGAGGGCCGATCTCGATTTCCGTGGATCTGACGGATGCGCCGCGTAAATTCCTGCACGCGCAGCTCAAGATTCCTGTCGAGCCGGGACCTTTGACGCTGGTGTATCCGCAATGGATACCCGGCGAGCATGGGCCCACCGGGCCGGTCGACAATTTCGCAGGCGTGGCCTTTAGCGCGAACGGACAAGCGATTGCGTGGCAGCGCGATGACGTGAACATGTTCGCATTTCACTTGACGGTGCCGGCGGGTGTGAAGGTGCTGGAGGCGCATGTCGATTTCCTGGCGACCGCAGCGCCTACTGGTTTTTCGGCGGGCGCGTCCACCAGCGCGAACCTCGCGATTCTTAGTTGGAACGAGGTGGTTCTGTACCCGGCCGGCGTCGCTTCGGCGGAAGTGATGCTTGAACCCTCTCTGAAACTTCCCGAGGGCTGGAAGTTCGGAACGGCGCTCACGCCTTCCTCCTCGGAAGGCAGCGTCACGCATTTCCGTCCCGTGCCGCTCAACATGCTGGTGGACTCGCCGGTGCTGGCGGGGCGGTTCTTCAAGGAGATTCCGCTGGCCGAAGAAGTCACGCCCAAGCATTTCCTGGACTTGGCCGCGGACGGGCCGGAAGATTTGAAAATCAGCAGCGACCTGAGCACCGCATTCGACAATTTGGTGCGTGAGACCGGAGCGCTGTATGCCTCGCGGCACTACGAAAGCTATCATTTTCTGCTGACGCTGAGCGATAGCGTGGCGCATTTCGGGCTGGAACATCACCAATCGAGCGACGATCGGGTGGAGGCGAGGAATTTTCTCGATGAAGATCTAAGCATGCTCAACGGCGATCTGCTTCCGCACGAGTTCACACATTCGTGGAATGGGAAATATCGCCGGCCGGCGGGGTTGTACACGACGGACTTTCAACATCCGATGAAAGGCAACCTGCTGTGGGTTTACGAGGGTCTGACGCAATATTTGGGCGACGTGCTGGCGGCGCGGAGCGGCATCTGGACCCCGGAGCAATACCGCTCTTACCTGGCAGAATCGGCCGCCGAACTGGATCATCGGCCCGGGCGCACGTGGCGCGATTTGGAGGACACGGCGATCTCTGCGCAGATTCTCTATGGGGCGAGCGATCAGTGGGACAACTGGCGGCGGGCGGTCGATTATTATGCCGAGGGCGAGCTGGTTTGGCTGGAAGTAGACACGACGATCCGGAAACTGTCGGGCGGGAAGAAGTCGTTGAATGATTTCTGCGAGCGTTTTTTGGGCGTCGGCGGCAACACGCCGGCGAAAACGCTGACTTACACCTTCGACGATGTGGTGGCGAACCTGAACGCGATTCAGCCATACGACTGGGGGCAATTGCTGAAGGAACGGCTGACATCGAAGTCTCCGCATGCGCCGCTGGCGGGTATCGCGAACGGCGGTTACCGGATTGAGTATACGGAGGAAGCGAATGAATTCATACGCGCCGTGGAATCGCGAGACCGTGGTGTGAATACCTGGTATTCACTCGGGATGTTGGTGACGGACAACACGGTAGTGGACGTGCTGGTGGGTTCGCCCGCTTACCGGGCGGGCCTGGGGCCGGGGATGAGGTTGGTGGCGGTGAATGGCCGGCGCGCGAGCGAAGACATCTTGCGGCAAGCGATTCGCGACTCGAAGGGGACGGGACCTGAGATCGAGCTGATTGTGGAGAATGCAGGCTTCTTCCAAGTGGTGAAGCTCGATTACCATGGCGGCGAGAGATATCCGCACCTGGTGCGAGAAGGGCAAACGCCGGCTTATCTCGACGACATTTTGAAGCCGATGGTGAAGCGCGCAGCGACGCAGCGGGCCGAATAGGCTAGGCGCTGGTGGCGGACTTATCGGTGAGGGCCGCGACTCCAGGCAATTCGATGCCCGCGAGAAATTCCAGAGAGGCGCCGCCGCCGGTTGAGACGTGGGTGATCTTGTCGGATACACCGGCGGCCTTGATGGCCTTTTCGGAGTCGCCGCCGCCGACGACGGAGATGGCGCCCGATTGGGCGACGGCTTTGGCGAGTGCGACGGTGCCTTTGTCGAACGGCGGCATTTCGAAGATGCCCATGGGACCGTTCCAGATGATGGTTTTGGCGCCGCCGATGATCTGAGCGAATTGATCCACCGTATGCGGGCCGATGTCGACCCCGATTTGCTCGGAGGCGATGCGGGTAACCACTTCGGAGATGGCCCCGGGCTTCAGTTCGCGGGTGACTACATGATCGATGGGGAGGATCAGCTTGCTCCCAGCACTAGCTAACAGTTGCCGGGCGAGATCGATTTTGTCCTCTTCGACCAGCGAGCGGCCGATCGGTTCGTTCTTGGCGCGCAGGAAGGTATAGGCCATGGCCCCTCCAATCAGCAGCTTGTCGACGACGGTGAGAAGGTTCTGGATGACCTCGATTTTGTCGGACACCTTGGCTCCGCCTAGCAGAGCGACGCAGGGGCGCTCCGGGCTATGGGTCACGCGGCCGAGCCATTCGATTTCGCGGTCCATTAACAGGCCGGCGGCTGCGAGCGGTACAAAAGCGATCATCCCGACAGTGGAAGCGTGGGCGCGATGGGCCGAACCGAAGGCGTCATCGATATATATGTCGGCAAGCGAAGCGAGTTGTTTGGCGAATTCGGGGTCATTGGCCTCTTCCTCGGGGTGGAAGCGGAGGTTCTCGAGCAGCAGGACTTCGCCAGGCTGGGGCTTCATGGCAGAGACGGCAGGTCCGACGCAGTCGGGCGCTAGGGGTACCGGCTTGCCCAGCAACTCGGACAAACGGGCGGCGACGGGCGCCAGACTCATGGTGGGGTTGGGTTTACCTTTGGGCCGGCCAAGATGGCTGGCGACGATCACGGCAGCGCAGTGCTCAATCGCATACTGAATGGTGGGAAGAGAGGCGCGGATACGCTTGTCGCTGGTAATTTGGCCATTGGGCGTCAGAGGTACATTGAAGTCGGCCCGAATGAACACGGCCTTGTCCTTCAGATCCAGGTCTTTGATGGACAACTTTGCCATTCAGCCATTGTAGGGGAAGATAGAGACAGGCTGGAACGGGTGGGGGGGACGTGCTTGTACGAGGAGGCCAGAAAATTCCGGTACCATGGTGCGCGGCTTGGTGCGTGGAAAGGCGACTCAAGGGCTGCAGAAACTTTCGGTTCAAGCCGAATAGTACTTCAGGAGGGCCCTCGGGCTAAGGAGATCGAAGTTTTGGCTAGAGAAATGCTCCCGTTTAGCACTATAATCCGTAACACGACGTTTAGTTCTAGATAATTGGTACAGGGGGTACCATGTAGGGTCGACGACCCGAGCTCAGGGAAGAGTGGATGTCAACAACGCCAATCCGCGTGTTAATCGCCGACGGACAACCGATAGTACTGGAAGGACTACGGGCCGTTCTCAATCGTCAACCCAGCCTTGAAATCGTAGCGGAAGCTGCGGACGGGGTGGAAGCAATCGAAAAGACCGTTCATCTGGATCCGGATGTGGTCCTGATGGACGTCAAGCTGCCGAAGGTGGACGGACTAACGGTTTTGCGTAGCATCCAGACACGGGCGGCGCGTTCCAAGGTGATTTTGTTTGCTTCTGTCGATCACAAAGACGACTTTGTCGAAGCCATGAAACTGGGCTGCTGCGGCATCCTGCTGAAGGATGCGTCGACCAGCCTTATCGAAAAGAGCATTCACAAGGTATTTGCCGGCGAAATCTGGCTGGATTCGACAACCACAGCGGCCGTTATACGGCAGTTTGCGTCGCCAACGGAGTTTCCGGCGGCGCATACGAATGGAAAAGCGAACCGGGAGCGGGCGCAACTGAGCCAGCGCGAGCGAGAAATCATCGTTCTGATCGCGCAGGGGTACAAGAATAAAGAGATAGCCGAGAAGATGTTCATTACGGAGCAGACGGTAAAGAATCATCTTCACAACGTGTTCGATAAGTTGGGAGTTTCCGACCGGCTCGAGTTAGCGCTTTACGCCATTCACAACAGCTTGCACATGAAGCAGCAATAACCGAAGTAGCGGGTTTGGTCGCAGCGGAGTAGTATTCCTCCGTCGGGTGCGCGACAATTTAAGGACAGACCTTAATTTTGAAAACGGCCCGTTCTCGGCATGCCCAGCCTGCGCGAAGAAATCACGAGAAGTTTGCGGCGGTTTGGTAGGCGCAGTGATCCGCGCCGCCGCTCCCCTTCGAGCGATGACACGGTGGTTCGGCCCGGAGTACGGGAAAATCGAAAATTTGGTCCGTACCAGATCCTGCAGCACTTGGGTTCAGGCGGGATGGGCGACGTTTACCTGGCCATCGATACCCGGCTGGGGCGGCAGGTGGCATTAAAATTTCTGCCGTCCGAGCTTACCGCCGAAGAAGAGATATTGCACCGCTTCCAGGAGGAGGCGCGCACCGCATCGGCCTTGAACCACCCGAATATTCTTACGATCTACGACATCGGAGAAATCGGGGGCGATCACTTCATTGCGAGCGAATATATTGACGGCGTCACGCTGCACACGGCGTTGAACCGCGGGGCAATCGATGTGGCGCGGGCGGTGGACATCGCGACGCAGGTCGCCTCCGCGCTGGCGCAGGCGCATACCGCCGGCGTCATTCATCGGGACCTGAAGCCGGGCAACATTATGATCCGGCAGGACGGCTATGTGAAGGTCATCGATTTCGGCCTGGCCAAACTGGTAGAGCAGCCGGTTCACGGCTCGTCGCGGAGCTCCTGGACCCAGCCGGGCTCTGTGTTGGGCACCGTGCATTACATGTCGCCGGAGCAGGCCCGGGGCGAAGAGGTGGACCGCCGCAGCGACCTCTGGAGCCTGGGCGTGATCCTTTACGAGATGCTAGCCCACAAGCGGCCATTCGAGGGCCAAACCGACAGCCATGTGATTGTGGCGATCTTGGACCAGGCCGTGCCGCCGCTGCCGGAGGCAGTGCCGCCGGAAGTAGGGCGCATTGTTCAGCGGGCGCTGGAGAAAGATCCAGCGAAGCGGTACCCGACCGCGGGCGGGATGTGTTCGGATTTGAGAAAGCTGCAAACCGCGACCAGCCCGGCTATGGTGGCAGCGCCATTGACGTTCTCAAGACCGGAGAGCCGCAGAAAGAGGCTCGGCCTCGCGGGCGGAGTGCTGGGCGCTATTCTGGTTGCATGGGCGGCTTGGTGGTGGGGCCTGGGCGGCCAATATCAGTTCACCGGCCCGGACTGGTTTCAGTTCGAATCGCCGCAGCGGGTCACCTTTGACGGCAATGTGGATATCAGTGCGATTTCCCCGGACGGCCGCTACCTTGCGTATGCTTCTGTTAACGGACCCGACGAACTGTTGCATGTTCGCCGGGTGGCCGACAACTTCGACAAGTCTGTCTCCATCACGCGGAGCCGGTGCATCGGATTGACGTTTTCGCCGGACAGGCAAGCGTTGTATTACGTTCTGAAGAATCCACGAGAAGAACTGGGACGGCTATATCGGATGAAGCTGCCGTCCGACCTTCCAAGCCTGATTCTGGAGAACCTTGACAGTGCGGTGACATTTTCGCCGGACGGTCAACAATTTGCATTCGTGCGGCGGGCCGAAGAGCGGGGATCGAGTGTGTCGTCGATCCTGTTGGCGTCCACGAACAACCCGGCGGATGCTCATGTAATGGTGAGCAAGAGCAACACGCAGATACGGGAACAACTGGCCTGGTCGCCACGCGGCGATGAGATCGCGGCGATTGCCTTTCCGCCGCAAATAGATGCGCCGACCAGGCCGGCGATCTATCTATTCGCCTTGGATAAACGGGTGCGGGGCGAGTTTTCCTCCCGCAATCTTCGCTCGCTCAGTTATCCGGTGTGGTTGGATGGCGGCTCTTCCCTGATGCTCTCGAGCATCGCCAAAGGAGCAGAGCAAAGCCGTCTGGAACAACTGCACATTGCGACAAAACAGTTTCATGAACTGCCTTCGGCGCTGGCCTTCGACAGCATAAGCGCCACCAAAGATAGCAGCATTCTGGCGGCGGTCAGCTTGGACCAGCGATCGTCCATCTGGGTTGCCGATGCGAGCAACTTGGGCGAACCGCGCAGATTGATGCCGCAGGCAGAAGACATCCGGTCGTTATCGTGGTCCGGGGACGACATTATTTTCCCGTCCGCGCGGACCGGTAACGTGAATCTCTCGCACATCGGCAAAGACGGTAATGTTGAGACACTGGCGGCGCCGGAGCAGTGCGTGGAAAAGGAGCCGGTGAGTTTAGGGCAGGAACGGGCGGTGATCTACTCTTCGAACTGTGCCACGGGAGGAGACGATTTCAATCTGTGGCGCTTGGACTTGGACAGCGGCAAGCGCGTGCAAGTCACCAACGGCTCCAATTACGACAAGGAGCCGGATGTTTCAGCGGATGGCCAGTGGGTTGTGTACACGTCCTGGCCATCGAATAGTCCATCGGTGTGGAAGGCGCCGCTGAGGGGCGGCACGCCGGCGCCCGTTTCGGCACAGCAGGCGCAGTATCCGTTTGTCTCGCCGGACGGGAAACAGATCGTGTGCCAGATTCGCGAGTTCAATGCGATGTGGCACGTGGCGATCCTCTCGCTGGAGAATGGCGCGGTGCTGAAGGAGTTTTCGGAATTTCCGATCAATGGGTTCAAGTCAACGCCGGTACGGTGGAGTCCGGACGGCTCCGCTTTGGATTACGTGGCCGTGCAGGGCGGTTCGTCCAACATCTGGAGGCAGCCTTTAAACGGCGGAGCGCCGCGGCAACTTACCCGGAGCGCCGAGGACAGCATCATTTACTTTGCCTGGAATCGAAGTGGAACTAAGCTTGCATACATCCGCGGGCGAGCAGACAGCGACGTGATGTTATTTCGTCGCGCTTCTCGAAGATGAGTATGGGAGGTAAAGAAATGGGAACAAACCCGATCGGACCGACTGGGCCACACGATGACGGTGGCGATGCGGTAAAACCTGTAACTACAGTATCCACGAAACCCGGAACTACAGTATCAACCAATGGTGGTGCGGCCGCACAACCCAAGAAGGTGGAGGAACGAAGCGGGAAGGCGACCCCGGTTGAGAACGTGAACGTAATTGGCCCGAACGGGCCTCACCCAACCACTGGCAGCTAATACAGCGTTCGTTGAGAAGCCGGAGCGTCGGTACAATTAGAGATGTTTCCGGCTTCTTATGACTAACCGGCAGTTTCGCCGCCAGGCGCTTGAAGACGCACTCGCCAACCGTATCCTTGTGCTCGATGGAGCCATGGGTACGATGTTGCAACAGAGGCATTTAACCGCAGCGGACTTCGGCGGCGCGGCGCTGGAGGGTTGCAACGAAAATCTGGTTTTGACGCGGCCCGACGTCATCCGCGATGTGCATCGCGCGTATTTCGAGGCGGGCGCCGATATTGTCGAGACGGACACTTTTGGCGCCACCCGGATTGTGCTGGCCGAATATGGATTGCAAGCTCATGCCTATGAGTTGAACTTCGCTGCCGCGCGGCTGGCACGGGAAGCAGCGGAGGAGTTTTCGAGCGCCCGAGGGCTGCGTTTTGTGGCTGGGTCGATGGGGCCCACGACGAAAGCCATTACGGTGACGGGCGGCGTGACCTTTGGGCAGTTGATCGAAAATTATTACGAGCAGGCGAAGGGGCTGTTGAAAGGCGGAGCCGACATCCTACTGCTCGAAACCTGCCAGGACACACGAAACGTGAAGGCGGGCCTGTTGGCGATTGACCGGCTGGGGCGTGAGTTGGATTATCCAATTCCTGCCATGGTCTCGGGCACCATTGAACCGATGGGTACCATGCTGGCCGGCCAGACGGCCGACGCATTCTACACCTCCATCTCGCATGCGCAACTGCTTTCTGTGGGGCTGAACTGCGCGACCGGGCCCGAGTTCATGACCGATCACATCCGGTCGATACACGAATTGGCCACCACGCGGGTCTCCTGCTATCCGAATGCCGGGCTGCCGGACGAAGAAGGCAAATATTTGGAGACTCCCACGAGCCTGGCCGCGCAACTGGAGCGATTTATCGACCATGGCTGGCTGAACATAGTGGGCGGCTGCTGCGGCACGCGGCCGGATCACATTCGGGCCATTGCGCAGATGGTGGAGGGCAAAAGGCCGCGGGCTGCGAAGGTGGGGACGCATCGCACCTATTTCTCCGGTATCGACCTGATTGAAGCGGAAGAAAGCAACCGTCCGCTGATAGTGGGCGAGCGCACCAACGTGATCGGGTCGCGACTGTTCAAGAAGATGATCGCCGAGGAGAAATGGGAAGAGGCGACCGAAATTGCGCGCTGGCAGATCCGTAACGGCGCGCATGTGGTGGATGTGTGCCTTCAATCGAGCGACCGGGACGAGTTGAACGACATCCCGCTGTTTTACGAAAAGCTGATCCGCAAGATCAAGGCGCCGGTCATGATCGACACGACGGATGCGAGATCGGTAGAGCTGTCGCTGACCTATTGCCAGGGCAAGAGCATCATCAATTCGATCAACCTGGAGGATGGCGAAGAGAAGTTCGAGCGGATGTGCCCGGTTGCGCGGCGATATGGGGCCGCGCTAGTGGTTGGATGCATCGATGAAGATCCGGTGCAAGCGCAGGCGTTCACAAGGGAACGCAAGCTGGCGGTTGCAGAACGCTCGGTGGAGTTGCTGACGGAGAAGTTCGGCATTGCGGCGGAGGATATCCTCATCGATCCGCTGGTTTTTCCGTGCGCAACGGGCGATGCAAACTACATCGGTGGCGCGGTGGAGACGATTGAGGCAATTCGCCTGATCAAGGAAAAACTCCCATATGTGAAGACGGTGCTGGGCATCTCGAATATTTCGTTCGGGCTGCCGGCGGCCGCGCGCGAGGTGGTGAATTCGGTCTTTCTGTATTACTGCACGAAAGCGGGGCTGGACCTGGCGATCGTGAATGCGGAGAAACTGGAGCGCTTTGCCTCCATTCCGGAAGAAGAGCGGCGGCTGGCGGAGGCGCTGCTGTTTAACACGCCTCCCTTGGATGTGCCGGCAGAGCACCCGGACGCGGCGGTGTTGGAAGCGGTACCCGAGGATTGGCGCGAGCAAACGCGCGAGCAGAAGATAGCTGTAAATCAGTTTCATATCGCGGCGATCGCAGAACACTTTCGAGGGGCAACCGGGAGGAAAAAGAAGACCACCGCGGATCTGCCGTTGGATGAACGGCTGGCGAACTACATCATCGAGGGAACGAAGGACGGGCTGATTCCGGATCTCGATCTGAAGCTGCGGGAGGGCATGGCGCCGCTCGATGTCATCAATGGTCCATTGATGGCGGGCATGTCGGAAGTGGGGCGCCTCTTCAATAACAACGAATTGATCGTAGCCGAAGTGCTGCAATCGGCTGAGGCAATGAAGGCGGCCGTCAACCATCTGGAGCAGTTCATGGAGAAGTCGGCATCGTCGTCGCGCGGCAAGATTGTGCTGGCCACGGTGAAGGGCGACGTGCACGATATCGGCAAGAACCTGGTCGAGATCATTCTCAGCAACAACGGCTATGAGGTGGTGAATCTAGGAATTAAAGTTCCGCCCGAGGAGTTGATCAAGGCGTACCAGGCGCACAAGCCGGATGCGATCGGATTGTCGGGACTGCTGGTCAAGAGCGCGCAGCAGATGGTGACCACGGCGGGCGACCTGAAGGACTCGGGAATTGCGGTTCCGCTGCTGGTGGGCGGCGCTGCGCTTTCGGATAAATTCACCCGCACCAAGATTGCGCCGAGCTATACGGCGGCGACATTCTATGCCAAAGATGCGATGACCGGTTTGCGGCTGATGAACGAAATCATGGATCCGCAGACGCGCGAGCAGGTGCTGGCGGCGCATGTGTTCGGTGAGGTACCCATGGAGCCGGCGGCGCGCGAGCAGGCGGCGGCCCCCGCGGGCGAGATGCGCAGTCCGAAGGTGCACACGGATATCGCGATTCCGGCGGCGCCGTACCTGGACCGCAAGCTTCGAACGATTCCGCATCTGACGGAGATCTGGAGCTACATCAATCCATTCATGCTGTATGGGCGGCACCTCGGGTTCAAGGGAAATTTCGAAAAGCTGCTGAACGAGCGCGACGCGAAGGCGCTGGAGCTCTTTCACAACATGGAAGAGGTGAAACGCGAGGCGGCAAGCTACATGCGCGGGCGCGCGGTGTGGCAGTTCTTCGAAGTGGAGCGGGAGGGGAACACGCTGCATCTATTCGCGCCCGGCGGGGGTTCGCCGATCGAGAGTTTTCGGTTCGGTCGCCAGGCGAAATCCGACGGCTTGTGCCTGAGCGACTATGCGTTGGATGCGCAGGATGGCAGGCGGGATCATATCGCGATGTTCGTGGTGACGGCCGGGGAGGGTATCATCGAGCATTCGCATGAGGCAAAGGCGCGCGGCGAGTTCTTCAAGGCGCATGCGATTCAGGCGTTGGGCATCGAGACGGCGGAGGCCTGCGCGGAATGGCTGCACCGGCGCATTCGCGAAGATTGGGGCTTCCCCGATCGGCCGACATTGACCATGCAGGAGCGGTTTACGTCCCGGTATCGCGGCAAGCGTTACAGCTTTGGGTATCCGGCCTGTCCGAATCTGGAGGACCAGGCGAAACTGTGGCGCTTACTGCGGCCGGAGGAGATCGGCGTCAAATTGACCGAAGGTTTCATGATGGAGCCGGAGGCGAGCGTTTCGGCGCTGGTCTTCCATCACCCGGATTGCGTGTATTTCAGCGCGGCGGAAGAGCTGGAGCCGGCGTACGCGTAGGGGAACCGCTCTTTAAAATGCCGGACGGGGACGACCGGCGCGACCTGGAGATCCCGCCCCACGTAAAAGTTATTCCGCGCTCTTTCCCGTCATTTTACGAATGAAGGCCACTTCGGCAGGCCGGTAGGGTTTGCCGTTGGGGTAGAAGATATCGTGGAACCAGACGGTGGGCGGGCTGTAGACGTATGGGTGTTGCCAGGAGTCCCAAGGCAGATAGGTTTGGGTTTTGCCCTGGACGAAGCCCCAGTTGATCGCGGCGACATTGTACTTTTTTGCGATCGGAAGGATGCCTTCGAAGGTGCTCTTTTCGCCGCGCGCCATGTACTCGGTGCAGACGATCGGCCGGCCGTACTGCTGAAGCCATTTCACGTGCGTCTCAAAATTGTTCGGGACGCTGTAGTTGTGGAAGGAAGTGATATCGGATAGCTCGAGCTGCTCTTTGGCCATGGGCTCGAGCCGGGCGGGATCGGACCAGTCGCCGTGCCATACTCCGCTGGTGAGCGGCTGCTGCGGTTGGGCATCACGCGCCCAAGAGAAGGCCTGCGGCAGCAGGGCCAGCACGAGCTGAACCTTGTTCTTAGGCTCCAGCTTGCCGTAGCTCGAGTCGTTTGTATTATCGGGCTCGTTCCAGATGTCCCAACCGAGCACGCGATCGTCATGCGCGAAGGCGCCGACGACGCCTTTCACATACGCCTCCAGGCGCGGGTATTGAGAAGGATCCTGCAACGCTGCGGCGCCCGGACTCTGGACCCAACGGGAGTTGTGAACGCCGGGCGTGGGGTTGGGTTGCGGGCCGAGCCGCGGGTTGGGATCCCAGCACGAATCGAACAGCACGAAGAGCGGCTTGATGTGGTGCTTATGGCAGATGCGGAGAAAGGTGTCGAGGCGCTGCGTAAACCCTTGGCTGTCCTGCTGCCAGAGCAAGTCGTGCAAGAAGACGCGCATGGTGGTCATGCCGAGGCCCTGAGCCCAACCGAGCTCAGTGTCGATGCGCTTGGGGTTGAATGTGGCGGCTTGCCACATCTCGAGTTCATTCGCGGCATAAGAGGGAATGTAGTTACTTCCTACCAACCAGGGCTCATGCGCGTACCATGTGTTCGCAGCTTCGGTAGTCCAGCGCTCATGACCCGGCTGTCCGGGTTCCTGCGCGAAGAGCAGAGCAGCGACAAGGAGGGAAACGGTTATGACGAGACGGCCAATGATCTTTCGCATGATTAGGATGGCGGTACCGATTTTATCGCGCTTGGATAGCAATCGATCCGGGTCATACTAAATCTACGGAGAAATCATGAGCAGGCCCGAGATCGAATCTACACCTGAACGCCACGCTGCAACGCCCGCGACCAGAGATCGGGTTGAAAGGTCTTTCGCGCTGCGTACCGGGATCGCAGCGCGGGATGCGTCCGTTCCTGCGCCGCCGCAGATTGACAACGGAGACGAGGCCCGTTATCACGATAAGAGCGGAACATACACCAAGGGTGTTCAACAAAAGGGAATCGGCCTGGTAGACCTGGCAGCGTATGGAAAGTTCAAAAACGCCTTGCGTACTGGCCGTCCAAAGGACTTTGAAGAGATCCCGCTGGGTGGACCGCGCACGCTGAACGGCCCGCAGGGCGGTTTGGCGTTCTATCTGGGATGCCTGGATAGCAGCCAGTTTTCAGTACCGCCTGCGCCAGCCTTGGCGAGCGAGGATTATGCAACGGAGTTAGTGGAACTGTATTGGGCTTCTCTGCTGCGGGACATCGCCTTTCCGGAGTACGCTTCGAATTCCGTGGCCCAGCAGGCGGCAAAAGAGCTATCTTCCTTGCCCACTTACAAAGGGCCCCGCGCTAGTAACAATCAAGTTACGCCCGACTTATTGTTCCGTGGCGGTTTTCCCGGCGAGACGATCGGGCCTTATCTATCGCAGTTTGCCGTCCAGAACACAAGCCTGGGTGCTTTGCCGGTGAGTCAGAAATACATTACATATCAACCGGGATTCGACTATATGAAGGATCCGGACACTTTTCTTAAGGTGCAGAACGGCATATCGACCGGCTTTCAAAATCAGCCCGAAACACCGGTTTTCCTGCACAACGGGCGGGGATTAGCAGCTTATACGCACGTCGATGTGCTCTATCAGGCTTACTTTATCGCGTATCTGGTGATGAACACGCTAAACGGCGGCAATGCCGTCCCTCTGAACCCCGGCAATCCATACATCGCATCCAAGACGCAAAACGGATTCGGCACGATGGGTCAACCGGACTTTGCGGCGACGCTTGCCCAGGCGGCTAGAGAGGCGCTCAACATCGTGTGGTACCAAAAGTGGTATGTGCACCTTCGCCACCGTCCTGAATCCGCCGGCGCGCTTGTGTACTTGATTCAAACCGGCCAGGGCGACACGATCGAGGGCCGCCCTAGCGCTACGGTGCTAAACTCCAGGCGGTACAGAGCAGCTTCACAACCAACGGCAGCTACTTCCTGTCCCAAGCGTTTCCAGAGGGCTCACCGACGCACCCGGCCTATCCAACTGGGCACGGTACTGTGGCGGGCGCCTGCATCACTATTTTGAAATTCTTTTTCGACGGGAATTTCGTAATCCCAGACCCCATGGTTTCCTCCGGAGACGGTACCGCGCTGAGCGGCTATACAGGCGGCGATGCGGGACAGATCACAGTGAATGGCGAACTGAATAAACTGGCGCACAATATCAGTTTTGGGCATGGCATTCACGCCGGTATTCACTGGCGGAGCGATACGGACAGCTCGATCCAGTTAGGCGAGGCGGCGGCGTTAGGCATTCTGCAGGACCGCGCGCGCACTTACAACGAGAAGTTCACCATCACGTTACAAAAGGTGGACGGCAGCTTGGCGGCGATTTCTAATGAGTGACACTCGCTTGCACCAATTTGAGCAATTCGGCGGGCTCACGAATGAGGAGGTTGGGCGGGTGCAGCTCGAAACTCTCGGGCTGAAATCCCCACGTGACGCCGCAACTGCGCACGCCGGCATTGCGCGCGGTCTTTACATCTACAGCGCTATCGCCGACTAACCACGTGGCGGCGGTCGATGTGCCGGCTTCTTCCATCAATGCTTGGGCGGCCACGGGATCGGGTTTCTTGGCCGGGAAGCTGTCGCCGCCGTACACGCGCATAAAGTGACTGGCGAGCCCAAGCGCGCCGACAATATCAAAGCTGATGCGCACCGGCTTATTGGTCAATACAGCGAGTTGGTGGCCGGCGTTCGAGAGCGCGAGCACGGCCTCGCGCACGCCCGGATACAGCTTGGTGTGCTCGAGCGCGTGGGCGCGGTAGAACTGGAGGAAAAACTTGAGGGCGTCCGCTAAGTGCTCTTCAGGAACGTTGCCTCCCATAGCGCGCTGAACCAGAATGGCGGCGCCGTTTCCCACGTACGAATAGATAAGAGCGGGATCGATCTCCGGCAAGCCGAAATGCCGGCGGGTAGCGTTCATAGAGATGGCGAGATCCTGAGCGGAATCGATAAGGGTTCCGTCCAGATCGAAGATGATCAGCAAGAGTTAGACCTCCTGGGAGGCGTGCGGCTGCGCATGATGCCAGAGTTGCTTGAGGTTGTCCATCTGTTCGGTGAAGGCGTCCTTCAACTCGCGAGGCGCGAGGTCCACGAGCCAGGAGGAAAGCTCACTCACATAGGGCATCAAGCGGGAACCCTCTAAAAAGCTAGGGGTGGGAGAAGGCGAATAAGCGACCAGGACGCCGACCATGGCCGCGATGATGAGAGCGCCGCGCAGGAATCCCGCAAAGCCGCCGAGCAGATGATTGAACCAGGAAAGGCCAAACCATCGGAACAAGCGCGAGAAGAGCGCGGCGAGGAGCGCTCCGAGAATAATGACACCGATAAAGATGGCAAGAAATCCCAGCACATCTGCGACCACAGGCGTTTTCAGCCAGGGCATCAACTGCACGGCGAGGATGCGATAGAACCAAAATCCGGCAATCAGCCCCAGCACAGTGGCGATGAGCCCAATGACGACGCGTGCAAACCCGGCTCGCAGTCCCGCGGCGGCCGACCAAAATAGGATCAGCACGAGCACGATATCGAACCAGTTGAAGGGCATGTACGGCATAACGGCTAGGTAGCGGAAGGCGCCGGCAACGCCTGGCCGGTGAGCCGCGAGTAAGCCTCTTGATATTTCTCGCTGGTTTGTTCCACGACACGCTCCGGGAGCGCGGGCGCGGGCGGCTTCTTGTTCCAGGCGAGCGTCTCCAGATAATCGCGGACGTATTGCTTGTCGAAAGAATGCTGTGGCTGCCCGGGTTCGTAGGTATCGGCCGGCCAGTAACGGGACGAATCGGGAGTTAGTACTTCATCCGCCAGCACTAACTCGTCATTAACGAACCCGAATTCGAACTTGGTGTCCGCGAGAATCATGCCTTGTTCGAGCGCATGGCGTGCGGCATGCTGATAGATTTCTAGCGTCAGGTCGCGTAGCTGGCCCGCCAGATCAACGCCGAGCAAGTTGGCGACATAGCGAAAAGGCACATTGACATCGTGGCCGGTTTGCGCCTTCGTGGCCGGCGTAAAAATAGCTTCGGGAAGGCGATCGCTCTCACGCAGGCCGGCCGGGAGCGGAATGCCGCAAACTTTTCCTTGCGCCTTATATTCTTTCCATCCCGAGCCCGCCAGATAACCGCGCGCGACGCACTCCACCTGCACCATGTGGGCCTTGTTGACCAGCATGGAGCGGCCATCCAAGGCATTGCGATGCCTGGCCAACTTTCTGGGGTATTGCGCGACGGAGGCAGTCACCAGATGGGACCGGACGATCGGCTTCAGAAAGTCGAACCAGAACACCGACATTTGAGAGAGCACGCGGCCTTTGCAGGGGATGCCGGTGGGCAAGACGCAGTCGAAGGCGGAGATGCGATCGGTGGCAATAAACAACAGAGTGTCGCCGAGATCGTAGATGTCCCGAACTTTGCCGCGCGTCAAAAGCGGCAGCGGGAGCTTGGTTTGAAGCAGGATCTCGTCCTGGCACATAACTATTTCTGAGTATCCCAGAGACTGCGCCGGTGCCGGGCACTTCGGAAAAAACGCCACGCGGGAGCTTGAACAATTTGCACGCGAAACTGCTGTATCTCCCGTAAACGATTGCAGTAGCGGCTTTGGAGCGATGATTGCAACTAGATAATAGCGGAAGGAGTTTGGAAGATGAATTCCGATCAATTTGAAGGAAAGTGGAAGCAGCTTAAAGGGAATGTGAAGCAGCGCTGGGGCAAGCTTACCGATGACGATGTCACGGCGCTGAGCGGAAAGAAGGACGAACTGGTAGGAAAGCTTCAAGAACGGTACGGAATTACCCGCGAACAAGCGCAAAAAGAAGCTGACGAGTGGGCCGCCGCTGCCAATACAGATCTAGACGCGAGCACCGCCGGCACGCACACACGGACAGCAAGCACCGGGAAATATTGATCCAGTTCAGTCTCTTACGCGAGGACGACCCGAGGGCGGCGCGAGCCGCCCTTTTTGTGTGAATAAGCGCCAGTTACACTGGTGCCGATGGCTCAGCGATTTGCAATCTGTAACGAACTGTTCCAGCACTTTTCTTTGGCTGAGACATGCGAGCAGGTTGGGGCACTCGGATATCAGGGCCTCGAAATCGCGCCGTTCACGTTGTCCGAAGATCCGGCAGCGCTTACTCGCGAGGAACGGGAGCGGATCCGGGAAACGATTGCGAGCCGTGAGCTGGAATTTGTGGGTTTCCACTGGCTGTTGGCCGCCCCCGAGGGTCTTCACGCAACCTCACGAGACGAGCGCGTTCGAAAACGCACTTGGGACTATGTGCACAGTCTCATCGATCTCTGTGCGGATCTGGCGGACACCGCGGCGAGCGGCAAGAGCGTGATGGTTTTCGGATCGCCCAAGCAGCGCTCGACGGTAGACGGAATGACTCCGCGAGAGGCGGTCGACGTCCTGACACATGGATTGGCGCATGCGGCGCCGCATGCGGAGAGCCGGGGCGTAACCGTTCTGATTGAAGCTTTGTCGCCCGATCAGACAGACGTGGTCACGTGCCTGGCGGATGCGGTTGCGATCGTCAGGCAGATACGAAGTGCGGCGATCCAAACCATGTTCGACACGCATAACGCCAAATCGGAAAGCGAACCGCACGCGGAACTGCTTCGCAAATACTCAGCCTACATTCACCACATCCACGTCAACGAGCTGGACGGGCGCGAACCCGGCACGGGCGGCTACGACTTTCAAACTCTCCTGACCACGCTGAAAGAGCTGAATTATCCGGGTTGGGTGTCTGTGGAACCGTTCGATTTCTCCCGCGATGCGAGCCAGGTTGCCGCGCGCGCGATCCATTCCTTGAAAGGCGCGCCGCCGGTGGCGGCATCTCAAGCTATATGAATCGTTACATTGTTACCGGCGGGGCTGGATTTATCGGCTCTGCTTTGGTTCGGGCTCTGCTGGCGCGGGGGCGGCGTGTTCACGTCATCGACAATCTGGCGACCGGGAACCTGGACAATCTCGAAGAGGTTGCCGATGAGATCACGGTGCATGAATTCGACATTCGAGACTATGAACGCATTGCGCCCGTGATCGCGGGCGCCGACCGCGTGTTCCATCTGGCCGCGGTGCCTTCGGTTCCGAAATCGATTCTGCAGCCCGTGCCGAGCCACGAATCGAACATCGACGGCACGTTCAATGTTTTTCGAGCCGCGGCGGAGGGGAAGGTGGGGCGCGTCATTTACGCAGGCTCCTCCTCGGCATACGGCGATACTGCGGTGTTGCCCAAAGTAGAAACCATGACGCCGCGCCCCAAGTCCCCGTACGCGGTACAAAAACTGGTGGGCGAATATTACGCCAGCGTGTTCGCGGATTGCTTCCAGCTCGAGACAGTGTCGCTGCGCTTCTTCAACGTGTTCGGCCCCCGGCAAGACCCCACCAGCGTCTATTCGGGCGTGCTCTCGATCTTTCTGACGTGCTTGATCGAGCGGCGCAGCCCGACTATCTACGGCGACGGCGAGCAATCGCGCGACTTTACCTACGTAGAAGACGTAGTGGGGCTGATGCTCAAGGCGTCGGAAGCGCCGGGTGTGTCCGGCAAGGTCTTCAACGCGGGGAATGGGGGGCGCTACACGCTGAACCAGACCTGGGATTTGCTGCAGAAGATTGAGGGCGTGAAGCTGCCTGCGCATTACGGTGCGGGGCGCGCGGGAGATGTTCGCGATTCGCAGGCGGACACGGCGGCGGCGGTGCGGGAGCTGGGGCATCAGCCGCGGTTTACCTTCGAGCAAGGGTTGCGGCTGACGCTCGAATGGTATCGCGCCAGTTTGGAAGCAAAACAACTCGCTGCGGCGGGAAGCGTGGATCGGCGCGGGCGCTAAACTGGCGCTAGAGCGCGCTCGTGCAGCAGACATCCTGCCAAGAATCATTCCGGCTTGGGCCGGATGGCATCTACCGGTGCGAAGCCTTTCAGGAGTTTGTCTGGCAGAAGCACGGGTTCGGAACGCGGGACGGCAATCCGGCTGCCGACGTCACGCTGCGGCAGATCCATTCCGATCGCGTAGTCAATGCAAACGGCTTGCGCGACCGCGAGCGCGAAGGCGATGCGCTGGTGACCGATGAAATCGGCAGAAGCATCGGCATCCGAACGGCCGATTGCGTTCCTATCCTGATGTTGGACGCGAAGAATCGGGCTGTAGCGGCGGTGCACGCCGGTTGGCGCGGAACGGCGGCGGGCGTGGTTGCACAGGCAATTGGAAGAATGCGCAGCGACTTCGGAACGGACCCGCAGGACATCTACGCAGCGCTCGGGCCGTGCATTCGCGGGTGCTGCTACGAAGTGGGCCAGGAAGTTGCGGAGCATTTCGAGGCGGGAACGCTGCAACCCGCCAGCGGCGCAACCGGCAAACACCGGCTTAATCTGGCGCAGGCGAACCGCCGGCAGATGGAAACCGCCGGAGTTTATCCCGAGCGCATCTTCGATTGCGATTTGTGCACCACGTGCCAGAGTGCGCAGTTTTTTTCGTACCGGCGGGAACCCGAGAATCCGGGGCGCATGATGGCCTCGATTTCGCGGCTCGCTTAAGTTGATTTTCAAAAAAGGAGACAAGCTATGGACCGTAAAGCGAAGGCGCAGTGGAAAGGCGATTTGAGATCCGGGGTGGGAACAATATCGTCGGCAAGCGGAGTTCTGTCGAACACGCCGTATTCTTTTCGGGACCGCTTCGAGCAGGGAAACGGGACGAATCCGGAAGAGCTGTTGGCGGCGGCGCACGCGGCCTGCTTTTCGATGGCGCTGTCGGCCGAGCTGGCCAAGCAACATTTGAAGGCCGACAGCATTGAGACCACTTGCACCATCACGCTCGATAGAGACGGCGATGGGTTTGCGATTAAGCGCAGCCACCTGGAATTGACAGCGAAGGTTCCGGGAGCATCGGAAGACGCTTTCAACCGCGCGACGCAGGCCGCCAAGGAGGGATGCCCGGTCTCGAAGCTTTACGATACGGAGATCGCCTTGGATGCGAGGCTGGAGCAATCAGCGGCGTCGAGCGCGTGACGGTTCGCGGCGCTGCGGGCGGCAAACGGGCTGCCTGCTAAAGATGCAGCCGTTTGTGGGCGATGAAAGCGGTAGAAGGAGTGCGGGCCGCCGCGCCTCTGGGCCGCCGGAACAGCGCGCTGCGCCGGATCTGGCCGCGCCGGCGATGATATGCTCGGGTCGAGGACAGTGTCCGCGGATGAGTGTCTGGAAGCTTGGTTTCCGGTTGAGCTGCGGACTTGCCGTACTGGGCGTTGTATACGCGATTCAGCGGCCTCTCCAGCCCTTCCGCGAGTATCCCGGTGACGAATACCGGCTGGGCCAAATCCCTCTGCCGCCGGATTACCAGGAGAAGACGGAATGGATGTTTGCACGCCTGATGTACCCTTCTATTCCCGAGGCCCATTTTCATCATGCCGGGTGGGACTGGACCAGGGGACATTCTAGCTGGACCAATGATTATCCCAGGGCGGACCGCCATTTCGCCCAAGCGCTGAGGCGCTTGACGCGCATCCATGTGCGGTCTGTCGAACAACCGGTCAACTTAGAAGACGCCGGAGACGTTTACAATTACCCGTGGCTGTACGCGGTGTTCGTCGGCGAATGGGACTTGACCGATTCACAGGCGAAGATTCTGCGCGATTACCTCGAGCGCGGCGGCTTCTTGATGTGCGACGATTTTTGGGGCACGGTCGATTGGTCGGTCTTCGATCACAGCATGAAGCGTATTTTTCCGGACCAGACGGTGGTTGAGATTCCCGATTCGGACCCGATTTTTCATACCGTGTACGATTTGGATGGCCGGTATCAGGTACCTGGTGCGTGGGCCGTGCGCACCGGCACGTCGTACCGGAACGACGGCTACGTGGCGCACTGGCGCGGCATTTACGATAGCAAGGGGCGCCTGATGGTCGCGATGTCCTTCAATTCCGATCTGGGAGATTCCTGGGAATGGGCCGACGACCCCGAGTATCCGGAGCAATATTCCGCGCTGGGAATCCGGTTGGGCGTGAATTATGTCGTTTACGCGATGACGCATTGATTCAAATGGCAAACTCTCATGGCTGGTGGGTGAACGCCGTCGCGGGCGCCTGCTTTGCGCTATTTGGATGCGCGCTGTGCCTAAGCGGGCGCGACACGCTGAATCGGGACGAACTGAAGATACTGCAGGATCCAGGCGGCTGGGAGTACGTCAAGATTAGCGATCAAGATGCAGGGATTCAGACTACGCACACCTGCTTCGATGGCCAGCCGCATCCGCAGGAGTGCAGCGGCACGTTGACATTGAACCCGGACAACACATTCGCGCAACAGGTTCATATTCACGGGCAAACCGTGGCGCGGCACGGCAAGTATGAGCTGGATGGATCCGAGCTGGCGTTCTTCGACGAATTCGGGACCAAGGACGGTCCCTACCGGTTGACGATTAACGCCCAGGCGAAACGGTTGACGCTTGAGATGCCGCAGGTTCGCGACGAATTCGTACTGGAAAAAGAATATAAGAAGCAGCGACAGCAGCAAGCGAAGGCGGCCAGGTAATCTGCCGCTCAGGGCTGCGGCGCCGCCTGTTCCAGGGCGGCACTCGCTGCGTCGATGATCTTCGTCTCGCGATCGAGCGCCGCGGCCGCGCGTGGGATTTGCGATTCCGCTTCTGCCCAGTTCTTGCGATCCATTGCCTCCAGAATTCCGGGGAGGGGCTTCGATTCGTACCCGGTATAGGCGCCCGGCGCGTAGATCTGATTCCTGAACCAGGGACGGCCGGGCAGGCCCTCGCGATCCGTCAGAGCGGGACCGCTGCGCATGAGTAGCTCATTAACGCGCGCGACCACTGCCGGCGGCAGCTCCATGCCGTCCGCTTTTGCTTTGGCGATGGCTTTGGCATAGCGATCCGCGCTCCGTGTCAGACCATCGAGCGCGTTCTCAAGCGGTGCGAAATTGAAGTGCGGCGGAATCCCCAGTGCGGGCGGCGGGAGCAGCGGCTGGCGCGGGTCGCTGTTGGCACTGTAGACGCCTTCTTCCAATTCGCGGTCGCGCTCGCGAATGCTGTCCTGCTGAGTCTTGAGCAGCTCCTCTACGTTACTCAGATACGTCTTGACCGTATCCGCGAAATCCGTGAAATCGAAGGGCAGCAGACTGGCATCGGCCAGGCGCATGACCGCAGTGCCGATGACCTGCGACTCCGCCCGGCCATACGCAAAATCGGGGTCGCCGAAGTGAGTGTACCAATAGAAATCGTCGTAGATCGAATGATAGACCCCGCCGTGCGTTTCGCCGCTGAAGGCAATATCGGCTGACGCAATGCCCAGGTGGTGAATGAAGGCGGTATAGTCGGAGCCGTCGCCCAGCGCGCCGATTCGTAAATCCTCGCGCCTGCGAATCTCGTCGCGCTTTTCGTCGTTAGGAGCATGCTGGATTTCGTAGAGCTTCGAACGCTCCAAAACGCTGATGTTTTTCTCGGGATCGTTGACATCGCGCGCTACCGAGTTCAGAAATTTCTCCAATGTATGCGATCCTTCGGCTCCGAAGAATCCGCGTCCGCTTACATCGCTGTTGAAGTAGGCGACCGCGTGGCGCAGAAGCTCATCCTCGTGCGCTTCCACCCATTCGGTAGACCCCAGTAGTCCCGGCTCTTCGCCATCCCAGGCGCAATAGACGATCGTGCGCTGGGGCTTCCAACCTTGCTTCGCCAGTTCGCCGAAGGCGCGAGCTTCTTCAAGCAGCGCAATCAAGCCCGAGACCGGGTCTTCGGCGCCGTTCACCCAGGCATCGTGATGATTCCCGCGCAGCACCCATTCCCCCGGCACATCCGAGCCCGGCATGCGCGCGATTACGTCGTAGATCGTCTTCTGGTCCCAATTGGATTGAATCGACAAATGCACTTTTGCCGGGCCCGGTCCCAGGCGATACGTGACCGGCAGCCCGCCACGCCAGGCGCGCGGAACCACCCGTCCCTCCAGTGCGGCGAGGAGAGGCTGGGCATCGGCGTAGGAGATCGGCAGAACGGGAATCTTGGTAATGGTCTTCGCTTCCTGAAGGGAGAGCCGTCTTGCACCGGGAAGGGAGGCAACTCCGGGCGTGAGCGGATCGCCCGGATAATCGGTGTCCATTACGCTGCCGCGTTGGATGCCGTCGGGCGGCCGCCATGCTCCCTGCGGAAAGACCTCGCCAGCCGTGTATCCGTCGTCGAGCGGATCGGAATAGATGATGCAGCCGATGGCGCCGTGTTCCGCCGCGACTTTGGGCTTGGTGCCGCGCCAGCCGTGGCCGTAGCGCGCGATGACGATTGCTCCCTTCACCGAGACGCCGTAGCGCGCCAGCTCTTCGTAATCGTCCGGCATTCCGTAGTTCACATACACCAACGGCCCGGTTACGTCGCCGTCGATCGAATAGGCGTTGTAGGCGGGCAACTGCTCGCTGGTTTGCGAGGAGGTGGGGTCAATTGCGACGGGAGGCTCAGTCAGCTTGGCTTCGAAGCGCCGGGGCTCAAGCATTTCGAGCTTCTCTTGCTTGGGTGTTGGGAACAGCACCTCGAAGGTTTCGATATGCGCGTCGAAACCCCATTCTTTGAACTGCGCCAGCAGCCATTCGGCATTAGCCTTGTCATAGGCCGAACCGACGTGGTGCGGGCGTGCGGTGAGGCGGCGCATGTACTCGCGCTGCTTGTCCGGCGAGGGCACGGCGCGGAATTTGGCCTCCCAATCGCGCTCGGTCTGGCTGGCTGCCGGCGTGTAGCCGTCCAGAGTCTTCGGCGGATCCGCGGCGCGGACGGAAACGCCAGCGGCGCCTAACCACAGGCTAACGGCCAGTGCTGTTCTTATCATGTTCGTGAGTTGGTTACAACTCTAGATTCTAGCTTCCCTAACGCCGAGCTAACCGGCTTCGTGCTACCCTAGCCCCATTCAGGGAGACTGCTATGTATCCATCGAAATCAGTAGTAGCTGCGCTCGCATTTGTGACTTTTTCCTGCTCTGCCCTGTTCGCTCAGGATGTCACCGGCAAAATCACAGGAACGATAACGGACCCGTCCGGCGCCGTGGTCGCTAACGCTAAGGTAACGGTTACCAGCAAAGCCACTGGCACTGCGCGCGAAACCACTTCCGACTCTTCCGGCACCTACCAGGTCTTGCAACTTCCCATCGGGCTGTATAGCGTGTCTGCACAGGCGCCTGGCTTCGAGCAAGTCACAGTAGACTCGCAGACGCCGCTTGAAATCAATCAGACGCTGCGCATCGATGTCCATCTTCGGGTTGGCAGAATCAGCAGTGCGGTCACGGTGGAAAGCGACGCATCCATGGTGGAAACCGAAAACCAGACGATGATGCAGACCGTCACGGGGCAGGCCATTTTCGAACTGCCATTGAACGGCCGCGATACGCTCGATTTGCTCAAAACGCAGCCTGGCGTGACGCCGACGAATCCGGATTCGGGCGCCGCGGGGAATTACAGCATCGGCGGGCAGCGAACCGACTCGGTGACGTATTTGCTGGACGGCGGGTTGAATAACGATCTCTTGAGTAATAATGTGGTCGCCGATCCCAATCCTGACGCAGTTGCCGAATTCCGCGTTCTCGAAAGTAACTACAGCGCCGAGTACGGCCGCAATGCAGGCGGCGTGGTGAGCGTCGTGACCAAGAGCGGTACGAACCAGTTCCACGGCACGCTGTACGACTATGTGCGCAACAATTATTTCGACGCGAATACCTTTTTCAATAACGAGCAGGGACTGCCGGTCCCCGTTCTGAAGCGGAATCAGTTTGGCGGCACGGTGGGCGGCCCGATTGTCAAAGACAAGCTGTTCTTCTTTTTCTCCTATGAGGGTCAACGCCAAACGGCGCTCGACACCAGCGCGGGCAAAGTGACGACATACACACCGGCTGAAGCGAACGGGGATTTCTCAAACACCGGTTATGCGTCGACGGTAGCCGCATTCCTGCTTGCGAATCCGCAATACCAGCCGAATCCTACTCTCGCTGCGCAGGGCATTATCGCTCCTAGCGCTATTGACCCGGTCGCCAAGGCTTACTTCGCCGCCGGTCTCATTCCGACCTCGCCTACAGGAACCCTGTTTCCGGAAGCGGCGGCCACCAGCAATTACAACGAGTATTTGGGACGCTTCGACTACAACCTCACGTCAAAGGACGTGATCACTGGAACGTTCACGACTCGTGATAATCCAATCCTCTATCCGTTCGGAAATACCGGTCCAAACTTCAGCTCGCCGGGCCCCGACAACGTTACGGGCTTTCCCGTCACTTATTCGAATACGGACTACTTCGGCTCGATCGGCTATACCCACACATTTACTCCAACCCTTCTGAATGAGTTACATATTACTGCCCAGCGTCTAAATCATACGCAGGCGATTCCGGCGACGACGCAGCCCACTGCTTCACAACTTGGGGCGGACATTCCGTCGGACAATCCTACCGGGCCCCCACTGGTGGACCTGGGGGGAACAAATTTATCACTCGGATTCAGCCCGCAAGGCCCGACGCGCGAGATCGATAACACCTACACCTTCTACGACACTCTGTCGTGGACGAAAGGCAGTCACAACTTCAAATACGGTTTCTACTTTTCGCCCTACCAGGACAACACGGTTTACGATTTCTATGTCGATGGGGAATATTTTTTCTATGGGCCGGGCACATTTGTGGGTTCCGGCGTAGACTTAGCCGATTTTCTGATGGGATTGCCGGACGAGTTTCTGCAATTCGGGAAAGCCCCGTCTAACATCCGTTCCCACCAGTACGCCGGCTTCGGGCAAGACGAATGGAAGGTGAGCAAACGGCTTACTCTCACGCTCGGGTTGCGTTACGAATATGCGGAGCCGAAGTTCGATACGCAGGGGCGCTCGTTTTCCTTCATTCCCGGGTTGCAGTCCCAACGTTTTGTCAACGCGCCGAATGGGCTGGTGTTTCCCGGTGATCCCGGCGCTCCGCAGGGCGCCAATTTCCCGGACAAGAACGATTGGGCGCCGCGCTTTGGATTTGCATACGACGTTTTCGGCAACGCGAAGACCGCCGTGCGCGGAGGAGTCGGCGTGTTTTACGACATCCTGAAGGGCGAAGACAATCTGCAGTTCAACGGACAAGCGCCATTTTACGGGTTCGCGGACGTCTATCCGTGCGGGGCTGGCACCTCGCCGAGCGGATTGCAAAACCCATACGCTTCCGCCGGCCCGAACTGCACCGCCGCGCCAGATCCGTTCCCTTCCAAGCCGCCTTCACAGGATCTTAATTTTGGCACCGCCGGATATTTGCCTTTCGGCGGAGGCGGAGTATTCTTCGTGGACCCGAATCTTCGCACGCCTTATGTGTATCAATACAATCTATCGATACAGCAGCAACTTGCTTCTAACTTGATGTTAGAAGTGGGTTATCTCGGCTATTCGGCGCATGGGTTGACTGGCCTGGTAGACGTAAATCCCTTCGTTTTAGGAACGAACACAAGAATTTACGACGCGATTATTCCTGGCCAGTACAGCTATCTTTCGGAGTTCCAGAATATTGGGCGAGCGAATTACAATGCTCTCGAAACTAAGCTGCGGCGCAATGCTTCCATGGGCAGGTGGGGGAACAGTTTCTTCACGCTTGGTTACACCTACGGGCATGAACTTGATAATGAGTCTGGTTTCCGCGAACGAAACTCGGGTATTCCCTCTTACAATCACGAAGAGTTCTACGCGTCGGGCGACACTGATGTGCGTCACCTCATCACCTTTTCAGGCGGTTGGGAACTGCCTTTCGATCAACTATGGGAGAGCGGCCCCAAGCTGCTTACTAAGGGTTGGAGTCTGTATCCGATCTTCACTTGGCACACCGGCTTTCCGCTTGATGTTTTTGCAGGCCTGAACACAACGGGAAGTGACCCGGGTCCATCGGGCGCTGGCGACGCCGGCAACGTCCACGCGGACATTGTAGCTCCTCTGTCAACTATGAATGCTAAGAATTTCCAGACACTCGCTAATCCGAATTCCAGTACCACCGCAGGGGGCAATTACTACTTCAATCCGGCGGTTTTTAGCAATAGCCGGCTATTGGCGCTGGATACCATCGCGAGCAACGATGCTTCGATGCTCCCCTACTTCACCTATGGCTCGTTCCCGCGCAATGGCCTGCGCGGCCCGGATTTCACGAATCTCGACATGGCGATTTCGAAACATTTCCGCTTCCGCGAAAAGATGGACGTGGAGCTTCGCATGGATGCCTTCAACGTCTTCAACCACACCGAATTCTCGAATCCCGATACGACCATTACGGACAGCACCTTCGGCCAGATTTCAACTACCTATCCGGGCCGCATTCTGCAGCTCGCCTTGCATTTTGCGTTCTAATTGAGGCCCCGGCCGGGCGTGCTCGATGCCTCGTTTGGGCCGCCCGGTACGCTAATGCTAGACTGCTCGGGATGCGCTATGTCCGCAAACTCTATCCGTTCTTGATGTTCTTTGCTTGCGCGGCGTGTTTCGCGCAAGCTCCTGCCAAACGCCTGCTAAGAGTCGATGATCTCGATCGTCTCGCCGAAGTCGCCGATCCTCAAGTCTCGCCCGACGGCAAGTGGATCGCGTACACGGTATCGACGGTCGACCGCGAAGACGACAAGAACGTCACTAATATTTGGATGGTGAGCTGGGACGGATCGCAGAACGTACGGCTTACGTACGGTACCGAGTCGGAGAGCTCGCCGCGCTGGAGTCCCGACGGGAACTATCTTTCGTTCGTGTCCTCGCGGCCGGGTAAGGCGAAGGGTTCCCAAGTCTGGCTCCTGGATCGGCGCGGTGGAGAAGCGCGGCAGCTCACGCACCTTAAGGACTTTAGCATCTCGCAGTATGAGTGGTCACCCGATTCGTCGAAGCTCTTGCTCGCCTTGCGCAAGAAAGATGAGCCGGAGGAAGAACCGAAAAAAGGCCTGGATACGGCGGCGAAAGAGAAGCCGCCCAAGCCGGTCGTTATCGATCGTTATCACTTCAAAGAAGACGTGGAGGGTTATCTCGACGCCAAGGCGCACAATCATCTTTTCTTGTTCGAGATTGCGGCGGAGAAGCTGGACCCGCTCACGCCCGAACAACCGTTCGATGAGACCAATGCCGCCTGGTCGCCGGACGGAGCGAAGATTGCGTTCGTGAGCAATCGCGACAAAGATCCGGATCGCAGCGACAACACCGACGTCTATGTAATGGACGCGCACCCCGGTAGCGCGCTGCGAAAGCTGACCAATTACCCCGGTCAGGATTCGGGACCGCTGGCGTGGAGCCCGGACGGTAAATTAGTCGCCTATCTTCAAGGCAGCGCGAGCAAATATACGGCTTACAATATGGATCGGCTGGCGGTGGTTCCCGCCGCGGGCGGAGCTTCGCGCGTGCTGACGCAAAGCCTGGATCGCGGTGTGTCGTTTCCCGTGTTTGCAGCCGATGGCAACTCGCTGCTATTCGTGGTCGCCGACGACCGCTCGGAATATCCGGCGCGAGTTGCGCTCGCTGGCGGTGCGGTAGAGCGGCTGGTGGGCTCGCCTCTGGTTCTCGAGCGCCTGACGTCTAAAGCTGGACATACGGCGGTGTTGTGCGCGACTGACGCCGCCCCGACCGAGGTCTGCGCCCTGGACGACGGCAGGCTGCGAAAGCTTACCAGCCACAACGAAGCGCTGCTTTCCGGAGTCGAGCTTGGCGCCGTGGACGATATCAGCTTCAAGAGCCGCGACGGCACTGAGGTGCACGGGCTGATCACAAAGCCGCCGTCGTTCGAAGCGGGAAGGAAATACCCGACGCTGCTGCGCATCCACGGCGGCCCGAATGGACAGGACGGGCATGCTTTCAGTTTCCAGCACCAGCTTCTGGCGGCGAACGGGTACATCGTGATTTCCATCAACTACCGCGGGAGCGCCGGGCGGGGCGAAAAATACGGGCAAAGTATTTTCGCGGACTGGGGCGATAAAGAAGTGGCCGACCTGCTGGCGGGCGTCGATCATGTCGTCGGCATGGGAATCGCGGATGAGGATCGCCTGGGCATCGGCGGTTGGAGTTACGGCGGGATCCTCACCGACTACACCATTGCCTCGGATCAGCGCTTTAAGGCCGCAATCAGCGGCGCTGGCAGCGCGAATCAAATCTCGATGTACGGCGTGGACGAGTACGTTTTCCAATATGACAACGAGATTGGGCCGCCTTGGCGCAACCCGCAAGGCTGGATGAAAGTCTCGTACCCCTTCTTCCACGCCGACCGCATCCGCACGCCCACGCTGTTCATGGGCGGCGATAAGGATTTCAATGTGCCTTTGATTGGCGGGGAGCAGATGTATCAGGCATTGCAAACCTTGGGGGTGCCTACGGAGTTGGTGATCTATCCCGGAGAATTCCATGAGTTCACGCGGCCGAGTTTTCTGCGCGACCGGCTGGAGCGCTACATCGCGTGGTACGGGAAGTATCTGAAGGCCGGCGCAGCCGGCGGGGCGCAGACCGCCGCCACAGCCCGCTAAATCCCTTTGAAAGTCTGTTAAAGGAAATGGATCGCTCCTTGCTGCCAACTGCGGGTCGATTGAGTTTGACCCAATCGTCCCGAAAGGTTACATGGATCTGCCGAAATTGATCGGGATTCTTGGCGGTTGGTCGGTTATTATCACCGCACTGGCCGCTTGGATCAATAAGCTGTCAACAGAACGCATGCTTTCAAAGTGGCGCCGTGATGAACAGGCCACGGCTGAGCGGTTGCGCGAGGAACTCGCTACAAACCGCTCGCTGTTGGATATTGCGACGAAAAGTCACGGTTCGGGTCAAGACATTCTCCAGCGGAAGCGTGTGGATGCTGTGGGGAAGCTATGGAACGAAACCATCGATTTACGCACGAGGCTATCAGCGGCGCAATGACGAAGGCGTAAAGCAGCTTTTGAGTTACATCATCGGGAAGGCTGTATGCGCACGAATACTTCGCGAAGAACATGTCGTCACTGCGGTCAATACTGCCGTGAGCGTCCTTGAAGGCTCCTTCTGGAGGAGATCAGTCTCATCATGTCCGGTCGTCGCTCGTCGGAGGAGAGCTTCGAGAACGCGCGCTCTCTGCGGGAAGCGCTTGCGTCCCAGCCATTAAAGCCATCCTAGATTCTGATCACCCGCTCGAAATTCGCGGATTCATGGCTGGCCCCGACGATAAGGAACGATAAGCGTCGATGTCGGCTGTATCCTTGTCCTTGTGCCGATTAAGGTTCGCGAGGTGATTCGCCTTCTAGAAAAGAATGGCTGGCGTCATGTTCGAACCACCGGCGACCATCGGGTATTCCGAAACTCAGACGGCCGGATTACAGTTGTATCGGGTGCCGCAGGCGATGATGTCCGGCTGGGAACCTACCGGGCAATTCTAAGGCAAACTGGAATAGAGGAGCCGGAACGATGATTCGTAAATACTCACTGGTGATCGAAGGCGATGAAGGTGGCTATAGTGCCTATGTTCCTGAGCTTCCGGCGATTCTTATCACTGGAACCTCTATGGACGAGCTTCGTTCCCGGGCACAGGAGGCCATCCGCGTTTATTGGGAGAATTTTGCGCTTGATCGATCGCCGACTTCTTCGGTTCAGGAGATTGAAGTCGAACTCCCAGCCTGAAGCGCGCCTCAGCTTTGCATCAGCGCCGTTTCGCTGCTTGCGCGTACCGATCCTGCGGGCAATGTCACTTCGAAGCGCGAGCCTTTCCCGACTTCGCTCTCCACGCGGATCTCGCCGCCGTGCGCTTTGACTATGGCAGCGACAAAGCTGAGACCCAAGCCGAGTCCTTTCTCCGGGTTCGGATCGGGTACTCGATAAAAGCGATTGAAGATATGCGGGAGGTGATCTTTCGGGATGCCTACGCCGGAATCTTCGACCAGCAGCCGCACGTTGGCTCCCGCTTGCTCGACGGTGGCGCGGACCCAACCGGCGGCCGGTGTGTACTTGATGGCATTGGATAGCAGATTCGTCACCACGCGCTCGATCTGCGTGCGGTCCACCTCGCACAGCACCTGCCCCACATGCGTTTCCATGAGCTTGACATCGTGCGCCTCGGCGGGAATCTGAAATTCATCCACCAGGTCCTGGAGAAGCTCGCCGATATCCAGCACGCCCTTGTTCATGGGGATTTGCCCGGTTTCCGATTGCGACAGCAGCAGCAACGCTCGAACGAGGTTCGACAGCCGCTCCACATCCTGGAGCGCATTCTCAATTGCTTCCTGCAACTGTTCCTTGCGCGTGGCGGTGAACAGAGCTACTTCCAGTTGGCCCTGAATGGCCGTCAAAGGCGTTCGCAGCTCATGCGAGACATCGGTCGAAAAGCGCCGGATCTGTTCGAACGATTCTTGCAATCTTCCACTCATCTGATTGAAGGAATCGATGAGCCGGTCCAACTCGTCATTGGCGCCTCGCTTGGGAATCTGCAGGCCCAAGTTTGAGCCCGTGATGTTCTGCGCGGCCTTCTCGACCGATTGCAAGCCCATCAGTCCCGCTCCCGCGGAGTACCAACTCACGAGCGCGCACACCACCAGCGCAATCGGCAAGAAGATGAAGAAATTTCTCCGGAAACGCCGCAGGATCAATTCATCGCCCGCCAGGCTGCGCCCTTCGGCGAAGTACCATTTCCGGCCGTAATCGGCGTCGAGGGAGATACTGCTGATGATCTGGTATGGAATCTTGTCCTTGCTGATGATCGTCTTGATCACCGGCTCTTTCGTCTGCTCGATTTGGGCCAGTTCGGACAGAATCGTTTTGCGGTCGTAAAGATCCTTCAGCGCGGGATCCGACGAGCCGAGTTGAATGCGCCCCTGGTCGTCGGCCACCAGGTACACGGTCTGCAGGCGCGATACTTCGGCCACCGCTTCCGAGTCGGCGGGGTCCATAAACCAGATCGGGTCTCCGTCTTCGAAACGAATCCAGCCTTTCAGAGCGGAAAGCTGCTCATGCAGCGTCTGCTCGCTCTGATTTTCAAGAATGGTGCGCAAAGTTTGCGTGCCCACCACTCCCACTACGCCGAGCACGGCCGTCAGCAAAATGAGAAACGTGCTCGCCAGGCGGAAGCGCAGCGTACGGAAGAGCGGCCTGACATCGTGCAGCTTCTTCCAGGCCATCGAAACCTCTACGCGGTGACCTGCTCGGCAGGCGCGCCTTCCGGGGCATCGAGCATATAACCGATGCCGCGCACCGTGTGAATCATCTTGGTTTGAAACTTGTCGTCGATCTTGCTGCGCAGGTGCCGTATATAGACGTCTACGATGTTGGTCAGGCCGTCGTAATCCATATCCCAGACGTGCTCGACGATCATCGTGCGGCTCAGCGGGCGGCCGCGGTTCCGCATCATATATTCGAGAATGCTGAATTCTTTCGGAGCCAGTTCGATGTTTTCGCTGTTACGGGTCACTTTGCGCCGGATGCAATCGAGCGAGAGATCTCCCACCTGCAGGCGCTCCGGTGTGGGCTGTCCGCGCCGTAGCAGCACGCGCGCTCTGGCCAGCAGTTCCACGAACGCGAAGGGCTTTACCAGGTAGTCGTCGGCGCCCTGCTCCAGGCCTTTCACGCGGTCGTCCACAGAATCCCGCGCGCTCAAAATCAGCACCGGCGGAATGGTCTTGCGGTTCTTGATCTTTTGCAAGACCTCCAGGCCATCGATGTCCGGGAGGCCGAGATCCAGGACTACCAGATCGTATTCGGTCGAATGTACCCGGTCAATGGCTTCACCGCCCGCATTCACGACATCGACAGCGTAGCCGGCGCTTTGCAGCCCGCGCGACAAAAAGTCGGCTATCCGCTTCTCATCTTCCACAACCAGTACGCGCATGTTTTGTTGTAAGATCGCTGCTAAAAGTCTAACCGAGTCCGGCCGGCGCCTGTTTACCCGTCGCGCGCCGCGAAGGAAAAGCTTAGCCAGTGAGCTTTTCCAGCACAGATCCTTCGACTAATCGCCGGAGGCGCGCCGCGGCTCGGGCAGCGGACGCGTTTTGAAAAATGAGCCGATCGATCTCCCGCGCGTTCGCAGTACCGACAGCAGAGTCATCAAGGCCAACAATACCACCGTGAAGACGATCACCTGGGTGACCGTTAAGGCTTCCTTCCAGATGCCCAGCCAGCGGCCATACACGATCTCGATATGCACCCAGTACACCAGCAGCGACGTTGTTCCAAGCTGCCGGAATAGGCTCCAGCGCTGAGGTGTTCCGAGGTTGACCCACAGATACGCAAGACCCAGCAAACCCAAGACCACGGCCAGTTTCATCATGATCATTGCCGGGCTGTTCAGCCAAAATTCGCTCTTCGGGTAGACGGAATACCCAAGGTTTGAGAGCGCGTGCGAGACCGCGCCTAAGCCGACCCCGATGGATAGCATCCATAACATGGTCCGGCCGAGGTCTTCGCGCTTTACGGTCCGAAAAGTGCTTCCCGCCGCCATGCCAAATGCCAGGAAGCAAGCCCATGGAAAAAATCCAAAATAGTTGTAGCTCGGAAAGAAATACGAACGCACGATCGCGGGGACGTTGTTGGGGTCGATCATACTCACCAGCGGCGATAGCGCGGCGATCACCAGCCCGAGTACGGTACACAATCGAATACGCTCCTGCGTAGTGAAAACCGCCATGGGGACAAATAGCAACATGGCCATGCCCATGCAATTGAGAATGTCCACTCGCAATAGCTCGCTCGCCGGGCTGGTCGGAAATCCGAACACGTACAACTGAATCCGAAACAGGAACGCGATCAGGAACAAGTACCTTGACCGCTTCAGCGCGCTCAGGATGCGTTTCCATGCGCTCGTGGTCTGCTTCTCTTCGCGGTCCATCATGAACGCGAAGGTGATGCCGGTCAGGAACAGGAAAATCGCCGGTGGCAGGCCGCCCAAAAACTGCGAGAACATGAACGGACCTTTGACCCGCAAGTCGCTGCGGGTGAACGAATCGAAGACGTGCCCCTGCAGCATGACCACGGCTGCAAAGCCCCGCGTCCAGTCGATAAACGCCAGCCGTCCGGACTCTTTCTTCTGCTCAGGCATCGCGCTTAGAGGGCGTTTGATGCGTGGCCCACGTTACCGGGGCGCATCCTACGAACCCTGCTTCTTCACGCCTCTGGGCAACTTCAGTTCCAAAACACCATGCCTGGGAGGATTGATTTTGATGTTTTCGTAAGTGACGATCCGGTAATTTCCCGAAGGCTCATAGAACTGCTGTTGTATTGGGTAGGCCGCGTCGGCCGGAACCCACATTTCGATCTTGGCCAGATGATCCTTCACCTTCTGATCTTTGGGAACCAACAGCAGCTTCGTGGTGTCTCGACCTGCAACTTTTTCCGGACCTTCCATCGTGATCTGGTAACTTTGCGCCAATTGCCGACCCGACGATCCGAATCCCAACAGAAGAAATTGGTTCAACACATCACTGTTCTTGCCGACTTCGTAGTCTTGATAAGCCGACAGTTTCGGATAGTAAATGCGCACGATGCTGCCCAGAAATGCGATTACGCGGGCATCCGTCTGCGCCGAAAAATCGATAATCGCCCGCACTTCGCCGGTCTTCAGCCGCTGCATCTTGAGAGTGCCGCTCTCGCTGGTCGTGTCGCTGAGAATCGCGGTGAAAGTCTTCATCTCGACGTCGGCGGTCATGCCGCGAAAGCCGGGCGCCGCCTGATCCATGCGCGCCAACACCGCCTCTACGCTTTGCGCCTGGGAAGCGGCCGCGAACGCTAGCAGACATAAGACAACAGAGCGAATTTTCATATCTCGATCTAAGATGACGAACAAGGCTAACGCGCAGCGTACGCGATAAAGCCCTTTATCTCCTGCTCGGCTTCATCCCGGATGGGCTCGACGCGAACCACGTGCCATTTCTTGCCGGTCCGGTCCCGAATGAGCCGTTCGGCGCGCGCCGGTCGTTGCTCTTCGGGCGTACCGGCCAACAAGTCGGTTGCGATAAACATCCGGTTGCCGCCGTGGAGAGATGTCATCAGCACGATGCTCGAGGCTTTCGGCTGATCGTGAAACCACTCGCGCGGTGTCGCAAACAGAAAAAGAAGAATCAGCCCTACGGCGACATCGTACTGCCAGGAAGCCCGCGGAAAATCCCAAAAGATCAGCCGCTTCCCAAGTCCTGCCGTCGCTGCGCCGGATTCCTCCACTATTTGGATCTTAACATCTCCGGCGCTTAGTACTTTCGCATTACCGCCAGCACGCGGCCCTGAATCTGCAATGCTTCCGGGCTCACGAAGATAGGCGTCATGGCGGTATTTGCAGGTTGCAACCGGATGCGGCCGTCGGGTTCGGAATAATAACGCTTCAGCGTTGCGTCGCTGCCGTCGACCAGTGCGACGACAATCTCTCCGTTACGCACCGAATCAGCCTTCTCGACCAACACATAGTCGCCGCTGCAGATGTGATCGTCGATCATGGAATCGCCGCGCACTTGCAGCGCAAACGTGTTTTCGTTGCCGACGAAATCGGAAAAGTGCAGCGCTTGCGGGTCTGCGATGGCTTCTACCGGCAACCCGGCAGCAATGCGCCCCAGCAAGGGAATGCTCGCGGCTGAGGGCTGCGGCTTGCGGGCCCGCTCTTCGGCGAAATAACGTTCCGCAATCTCAAGCGAGCGGCTGTGATTATAACTGCGCCGCAGATACTGCTTGCTCTCGAGCGCCTGAACGTGTTTATGAACCGTTGCAAGCGAAGCCAGCTCCAGTCCTTGAGCGATTTCCTCGTAGCTTGGGCTGTATCCGTGTTGCTCGATGAACCCGGATAAAAAGTCCATCACTTCTTTCTGTCTGCGCGTGAGCGCCATCGCCGCACCCCTCTTTAGATAGTTTTGGCGAATAAAGAGAGAAAGTCAATAGGAAAGGTAATTATCCCTTTACATCACGTAGAATATTTGGCCTAATCTGAACATGGGCGACGTTCAAGGCCGCAACAACGTTCTCAACAAAGCACAGAAGTACACCACCGATGATTTCAATCGGGAATTCCCGAACGATGATGCCTGCCTTGACTATCTGATGGACGCCCGCTTTCCTGGTCATATCGCACTGTGCGAGACCTGCGAAGTCAAACACAAGCATTACCGAATTAATGGGCGCAAGGTTTATAGCTGCGATCACTGCGGTACCCAAATTTCTCCGTTGGCCGGAACGATTTTCGAGAAGTCTTCAACCCCACTAAGGCTGTGGTTTCATGCCATGTTCCAGATGGGTTCCACGAAGTGCGGAATCTCCGCAAAGCAGATCCAACGCGAAACTAGCGTCACGTACAAAACCGCATGGCGCATGTTCAAACAAATTCGCACGCTCATGCCTGAGGATCTGCGACTGGAGGGAGAAGCGGTCGAGATCGATGAGACTTACTACGGCGGTGTCCGCAAGGACGGTGTGGGCCGTCCGATGCGCGGCGATAGAAAGAAGACGGCAGTAGTCGGAGTGGTCGAACGCAAGGGCCACGTGGTTGCCAAGACCGTTGAGACGGTTGGTAGCGCTACCCTGCTGGGAATCGTTCGTGAGCATGTACTGCCGGAGAGCACCATCTATTCAAATGAGCATCGCGGGTACGACGGCATCAAGGGCTTGCGCCGCAAAGACGATCCAGCGGTGAACGCTGGATACCAGCATCACCGGATTCACCATAGCTCTAAAGTGTACGTTGTCGGGAACGTTCACACCAATTGCGTTGAAGGTTTAAGCGGGGCATCGGCGGGACTCACCACGCCGTCAGTCAGAAGCTCTTGCAGAGCTATTTGGATGAGTACTCGTTTCGGTACAACCGGCGCAATGTGCCGCAACCGATGTTCAAGCAGATTTTGGATCAGGTTTCGGAGCGCGCCGTTTAGCCGCACGTTTTAGGAGTTTATGGAAGTCATCGCAGGTGAACGGCTTCGCCGCCGCATCCTCCTTGTTTCCGCTCTTTGATTTTTTCGACTTCATAGGGGCTTCAACAGCCGCAGCGTGGCCGCGCCGCATCTGATTTGCTTTTCCTATCCGAAAGTGTATCACTTTCGGCAGAAAGGCAACCGCGCCAGTGCTAGACGCTCGCAAGATCGGAAGTGATTTGCTCAACCGCCATGAACATGGCTTCGATCCTATTGCCAAAGCTATCGGTAGGCCCGTTCTGTGGCGGAATCTCATCAATCGCTATATCAATGGTGAGATTAGGATTTGCCTGAATGTTCATGTGACGCATCCAGCCTCCCAGCTTGAAGGTTGCTATTTCGCTTTCCTTTTCGAGAAGACCGTCGCCACGAATGTTCAAAAAGGTCAGATCTGTTCCCTCAGGAATTCTCAGCAACGGACTGATGTTTCCAGCCCAAGACATCAGGACGTGGAGTTTGCGATGGCGGTCCTTTCGCGCCCAATCGCTGAGAATTCCGATTGCCCGATTGAAGTTGCCTATCTGCGGAGTCTTGTACGGCTGCACAGACTCGATGATCGCTTTTCGCTTGTCAGAGAGTGGCCTGATGTTCCTTCCGGCATTGCTGAAGTTCGCGGGCTTCGTGACAATCGGAAATTGAAGGTTGGCTTCATCGGGGGGAGGGTCCTTGCCGGAATCAAGAATGGCGGACTGATAAACGGCAGCGTCGAGAGCCGCTCGCAACTGATACAACAACTCACCGAGTTCGAGAGCGAATACCGAGGGCAACGAATCATAACGTGGCAGGACATAGATTCGGCCTGTCCCGTCATCGTTCACCGCCACCCCAGACGAATAGGGTTCGTCTTCGAGAAATCGATTCCACGTATCGATGAGATTCTTGCGGTGTTTGCGTGCTCGGGAGATCCGCTCTTGGCAAGTGAGGAATTGGCCCACGCCTCACAGTATACGTGACGTTAGGGGATAATTACCATAGGAAACTAATCCTGCCTGGGATCTTCTTGACGCTCCGCCACGCGGTCGCTGACTACGCCGGGCAGAAGGCGGTTTATTTGCTCTTCCGAGAGCACTACGATTATTTTAACGACTGTCGGACCACGACGCCCGGTTGCGGCAGGTATTCAGAATTTACTAACATCAAGCCCTATGGGCTTTTCGGGGAAACTATCGCGGCGCGGCGCCGTGCAATGGTTACTATTGGCGGCGCCCGCCCTCGCGGCGGCCATCGAGCGCGGAGAGCCGGCGCCTCGGTTCAGCGCGAAAACGCTGGATGGCGAGAAATACAGCAGCGATTCGCTCAAAGGCAAGGTCGTGCTCATTCAGTTCTGGGCGACGTGGTGTCCCTATTGCAAAAAAGATGAACCAGCGCTCGAGACCGTCACTAAAGAGTTCGAAAAGGCCGGGCTGGTGGTGCTCGCGGTCGATATGGGTGAGCCGCGGCGCAAGGTAAAGAAATTTGTCGAGGCGTCGCCGCGCCCCTGGAAGGTTGTTTTGGCGGAAGATACCACGCTCGCCGCAATTTGTGAGGCCAAGAGTTACCCGATGTATGTGCTCATCGATCGTGAGGGAACGATAGCCGGCACGCAACACGGCGCGGCCGGCGAGAATGCGTTGCGGAGACTGTTGTCGCGCGTTGGATTGGAGTCGGAGAACTAGCGCTTCTCCGCTGCTCGCCACCGCGCTTGTCGTTACTAAAACACGCGAACTTCGATTCACTCGCGTTTCCCGCTGGGCGGCTGCTCAAGCCTGCTGCACCGATCTCTTCTTACGCTGCAGAGCGTTCTGAATGACCAGGTATTCGCCGAGGTTCTCCAGCGTCACCAGACCGGCGAGCTTTCCGTCCTCGAGCACGGGCATGACGCGCGTCGGCGCCGCCGACAAGCGGTTAAGCACTGCTTCGAGCATTTCATTCGGCTCGGCGGTTTCAAACTCCCGCTGCATCACGGTCGTAACCAACTGATCGGAGCCGTACTGCGACAGGCCCGACAGCAGATTGGCGCGCGTCAGAATACCCATCACGCGATCGCCCCACATAACCGGGAAATCGTGTTGCGATCCATCCAGCACAACCTTTACAGCGTCGCCAAGCGTGTTGTTGGTGCTGAGGGTCGAGAAATTCGTTTGCATGGCCGTGCGAATCGGAATGCCTGAGAACGCTTCCTTGAATTGGACAGAATGCGATTCATGCGCGGCGCCGATCCATACAAACAGGGCAATGAAAACCAGAAATGGGTCGAAGAACAGACCGATCAACCCGAAAACCAGCGCGATCGCTTGTCCGACTGCGGCTGCCGTTTGAGTCGCGCGGACGTGATCCATGCGCGTCGACAGCAGCGCCCGCAGTACACGCCCGCCGTCCATCGGAAACGCCGGAATCAGATTGAAAATCGCCAGCAGCAGGTTGGCGACCAGAATGCGCTCGAGAAACGGCCCGCCCGTGATGCTCAGGCCTTTTACCGGCCGCAGCCCGGAGCTGAAGAACAGGAACGCATAAAGCAGCGCTGCGATTGCCAGGTTTACTATCGGCCCCGCGACCGCGACCCAGAACTCCTGCCACGGTTGGTCGGGCATGCGCTCAAATCGCGATACGCCGCCGATCGGCAGCAGCGTTATGTCCTTGGTAGAGACGCCATAACGCCGGGCCGTCAAGGCATGGCCGAACTCATGCAGCACTACGCAAGCGAATAGCGCGACAATAAACGTCACGCCACTGATGACCGCCTGCAGGCTGCGCCCCTCGATCCAATGCAGGACAACCACCCACAGAATCAGAAGGAGGAACGTCGCATGCACATAAACATCGATTCCGGCAAACCTGCCAATTTTCCAGGACCAGCGCATCGGGCTTCCCTAACCAGAATCGCACTCGCATGAGCCGCCTCGTCGTCGTTATTTTTCTGGCAGCACGCGTCTTGTGGGCAGATGCCCCAGGGGCGCCGGAGTTATGGTACTGGCATCACAGCTACTCGACGAGCGAAAAAGCCGTCGCAGCGAGCGAAGCTCTCATCAATCGCGCTGTCGCCGCCGGGTACACGGGGGTGGCTTTTTGGGACAGCAGCTTCAGCTTTATGTCGGATCCTTTCTGGCCGGCGGAAAACGTCGCGCGGCTACGCAAAGTAATCGACTACGCCGCATCGAAGGGCTTGAAAATCATGGCTCCGGTGGCGCCCTTCGGCTTTGCGAACGATGCGCTTCAGGCAAATCCAAATTTGGCCGAGGCGCAGCGAGTCGTCGGCGCGCAGTTTCAGGTGGATTCCTCCGGCAAGCGTCTCCGCTTCGTCAACACCTTTCCCGGACTTGCAAACGCCGGTTTCGAATCCGGGGAGACGGATTGGTTCAGTACGCACGACGCCGGCATTTCGGTCGACGGCGCTATTGCCCACAGCGGGCGTGCTTCGGGCGTGATTCGCAATGCGCGGGGCAACGCTCGTTTTCGACAGCAGATAGCAGTCACGCCCTGGCGCCAATATCACCTGCGGCTGTTCTTCAAATCCGAAAGCTTTCGCGGCCTGGCGCAACTCGGGGTTCTCGACGAAGCAGCGGCTGCCAAGGAGCGTTTGAACGCGCCGATTCCCGCGAGTGGCACGCACGATTGGACGCAGCTCGATTTCACGTTCAACAGTCAAGACAGCACGCGCGCGTGGCTCTATACCGGCGTCTGGGGCGGCAACTCAGGAACATTGTGGCTCGATGATATCCGGATTGAGGAGACCGCGTTGGTATACGTTGTGCGGCGCGAGGGCGCGCCGGTAAGAGTCTACGACCCCGGCAGCCCGAAAACCGTTTTTCGGGAGGGCGCCGACTACGACACGATCGCGGATCCGCGGATGACCTCGACGCGAACTCCCTTCACAGACCTTTATCATGAGCCGCCACCCGTGACGGTTCCGGCCGGGACGGCACTCCGGCCGGGCCAGACCGTCGCGATCGATTTCTATGCGGTTTTCCCGATCCCGGGCCTGGTGCAGGTCGCGATGTGCCTGACCGACCGCGCCGTTCTGGAGTGGCAGCGGCGAAATGCGCAAGCCATTCGCGAAGCGCTGCCGCGCGGAGCGGCCATTCTGATGCAGTATGACGAGATTCGACAGATGAATTCGTGCGCCAGTTGCCGTGCGAAGAACCTGTCCGCGGGGGATTTACTCGATTGGAGCATGGGCGAGTCGATCCGAACCTATGATTCGGTGTTTCCCGGCGCAAGGCTCTACGTCTGGAGCGACATGTTCGACCCGTATCACAACGCGCGCGACCACTATTATTACGTCGAGGGCGACCTCGCGGGTTCCTGGAAGGGAGTTCCAACGAACGTCACTATCCTGAACTGGAACCTGGATCGTCTGAGCCAATCGCTTGCCTGGTTTGCGGGAGGCGATCGGAGGCAGCCCGTATCGCATTCGCAGATCATTGCGGGATATTACGACAAGGGCGATGGGGCGGCGGCTGCACGCACGGAACTGACCCAGGCTGCGGGGATCCCCGGCATCTCGGGTTTGATGTACACCACCTGGGGCGACGATTATTCCCAAATGGAATCCTTCGCGGCCGCGGCAAATGCAGGATGGCGCGCGTACCTGACAAGCCTGTCGCGCCCGAAACTCATCGCCTCCGGGTTGCTTCAGGCTGCTCTGCTAGTGGCGCTTGGAGCGGCTATAGCCGCGATCGTGTGGGTGCGGTCCGGCCGGGGTGCTCGCTAGGTCCCGCTCATGATTTATACGCTGCTATGCAGCGAGCACTCGGGGTGTCCGCAGTTGCACTGAATTTCTGTAGTGCCGCCGGCGGCCTCGCAATAAGGACTGCAGTAGTCGCTGCCTTCTCTTGCTTGGCAGTTGCACGCTGGATGCGAACACTTCTTATCTTTGGCCATAATGCCTCCTCCCATTGGACTCAACCGAACGGCTGGAACGATCAGGATTCTTCAACCTAATTGCGCAGAGAGGTTCATTCTCTTACCGCGCCCGATTGCGCTGCGTGCAGTTTGCCCGGCCTCCGCGCCGGACCGCCTCTGAGATATACTTCGGACCCCAGCGCACTATCTCTCTAGTCTCTGCCATGCGCGCGCATCTATTCGGCCTGTCATGTCTCTCGTTTTTCCTTCTTGCCTCCGCGCTTTCGGGTGCCGTCATTTCGGGCACGGTGAAAGATGCTTCCGGCGGCCTGGTACCGAACGCGACGGTTGAAATCAGCGGCGGGAATCTGCAACAGCCGTTTGTACTAGCGTCGGATGCGCAGGGACGCTTTACATCCGCCGATCTGCCGTCCGGCAAGTACTCTATCCGCGTGACCAGCACCGGTTTTGAGGCAACCCAAAAATCCGTTGACTTATCGCAAACATCGCTAATGATCGAGGTTTAACTTGCCGTCGCGACAGCACGGCAGGAAGTCACGGTACAGGGTAAGGCCGCCCGGTTCGCAAACTCAGACCCGGACTATGAACGGTTACGGCATATTGGCGTGGGGATTACTTTCGAAACTCACAATTTCAAGCTGAAATACGATGTCGCAACCTTCGAATTCAAACAAGGCACACTTACGTTCTTGCCGCCCATAGAAGGCCGGGTTACGGGTGCGATTTTCATCGGCGATGGGCGCTTCACTCTAACGCCCGTCACCGGCGTGGACCGCGACGAACTATCCCGGCGGATCCGATCCCAGCAGGTAGAGGAAGATTTTACGGAAATCGTTTTTAGATTTACCGATCAGTCGAATCGAGCCCTGCTGCAAGGCGTGAGCAACCAGGTGGCGCCGCCCGCCGCAGCAGCAGCAGTTTTCGAGCGCTGGCAAGAACGAATGCGGCAACGGCATGAGTCGCCGCTCGGTTTTTCCGAGGAGCTGCTCACCGGCGCGGCCATGGACAACGTGGACGCGGATATCCTGGCCTGCCTCTACAATCCTCGCCGCCCGGCGTTTTTCAGCGCCTATATCAGAGGAGTGAAGCACAAGGATCTACGCTTCTACTTTCGCGCGCGAGGAGGCGCAATTCCCGCGCTGATGTCTCCGGAAGAGGTAGGGCTGGTCAACTATGACCCGCAAGGTATGGAAGACGGCGTTTGGTATCTTGCGCACCGGCTGCAGGAGTATGCGAATGGCACTGCAGACTCGCGAGAAGAACGGCGATTCGTCTCGGCGCGTAGTTACAAGCTGGAAACGGTAGTCGGCAATAACGACCACCTGACCAGCGTTGCTGTTATCGGCTTTGAGCCGCTGATTCCAGGAGAGCGCGTCTTGAAGTTCCAGATGCTGCCAAATCTAAGGGTCAGCCGAGTTGCCGATGCGGAGGGCAAGGACCTTTTCTTTATTCAGGAAGGCCGGAAGGAGGACGGCTCCTTTTACGCAATCTTGCCAACTGCTGCGGAAATGGGCAAAGTGTCTTCTATCACGGTGGAATATTCGGGCGACAAGATTATTCAGAAGGCGGGTTCGGGCAGTTACTACGTTCGGGCTCGGGAGGCCTGGTATCCGAATCTGAATATTTTCTCAGAGCGCAGCCTCTATGACTTGACTTATAAATACCCGAAACAGTACAAGATGATCAGCGTTGGGACGCTGGATCGGGAATGGACGGAAGATAAATTCGCCACGAGCCATTGGATAACGCCCAAGCCGGTCGCGGTAGCGGGTTTCAACTTCGGCGAGTATAACCGGTTGGAGCTTCCCGACACGATCACTGGCTACCGGATCGAAGGTTATGCGCTTCCCGGCCTGCCGGATAATCTCCACGGATACCCGGCGCTCGCTGCCTTGGCCCCGAAAACGATGACTAAGTACGCGCTGGAGCAGGCGCGTGCTGAGCTTCAGGTGTGTACGTCGTTCTTTGGCCGCAGTGGCTTCGACCACATAGCGATCACAGAGCAGCCGAACTTCAACTTCGGCCAGTCTTGGCCTAATCTCGTGTATCTGCCGATTTCGGCTTATATAGACTCGACTCAACGTTACCTGCTGCTGGGCCATATTGACGACAATCTCACGGCTTTTATTCAGGAGGTTACTCCGCATGAGGTGGCGCATCAATGGTGGGGCCACGCGGTGAGCTGGGCCTCCTACCACGACGAATGGCTGTCGGAAGGGTTCGCCGAATTCTCGGCCGCGCTCTTCTTGCAGCAAGCTACCGGGAAGGATTGGCAGAAGGACTATGTAGAGTTTTGGAGCCGTCTGCGCAAGCGCATTCTGGAGAAAAATCAGTTTGGCGTTGCTCCGAACGACGCAGGGCCATTATGGCTGGGGTTGCGGCTTATTTCGCCGCGAACCCAGGATGCATATTTCAAAGTCACTTATCCGAAGGGAGCGTACGTTCTCGCGATGCTGCGCTCTATGCTGTACAACAATCAGGACGGCGATAAACGCTTCATCGAGATGATGCATGATTTCGTGGAGACGCACCGCGAACTTCCAGCTTCCACCGAATCGTTCAAAGCCGTAGCGGAGAAGCATCTCACGAAGTTAATGGACGTGGAAGGCAACCATCGCCTGGATTGGTTTTTCAAGGAGTGGGTCTACGGAACGCAAGTGCCGCACTACGAGCTTCAGTATCAGCTCTCACCGGCAGAGGCGGGGAAAACCAAGCTACACCTGAGCATCACGCAGAGCCAGGTAGATGAGCGCTTCACCATGCTCGTCCCGGTCTTTGCCGATTTCGGCAAAGGAATGATCAGGCTGGGACAGGTTCCTATCACAGGCAACTCGAATCGGACTCAAGATGTAGAGCTTCCAATGCTGCCTAAAAAAGTTGCGCTGAACGCATACAAAGAGATCCTTGAGCGGTGATGTCAGGGTTCGACCTTGAAAGAATACAGGGAATCACCGGCGCCCACGGTCAAATATTGCTGGCCGTCCAACATATAGGTCTCCGGACCGTTGCTGACATCGTCAGAAAGTCCGGCGTGCCATAAGATTTCACCGTTCGCAGGATCAAAGGCTACCAGGTGGCCCACCCCGTCACCCGTGAAGAGGAGCTTTCCCGCGGTCGTGAGAATGCCCACCGCGCCGCCCCCGAATGGATAATGGTGATCCCAGACGATCTTGCCCGTCTTGTAATCGATCGCCTCCAGGTCGCCGCCATAATAACCGGCGTCGCGTTCCGCTGCGCCCCATCCTTCGGGATGACGGTCCGTATCAGTCAAATAAAACATGCTGTATTGCTGGGATGTCCCAACGTAGAAAAGTCCTGTCTCCGGATCAAAACTCGGGGGCGGCCAGTTCGTCGCTCCGCCAGTTGGCGGCGACACAAGCACGCCTGGTATGGTCGCTTCCTTCCCCGGATCGGGTATCGGTTGGCCGCTAGCATTCACGCCTTTCGCCCAGTTCATGGTCTTGATCATGGGCGCGGTAAGCAGGTTCTTCCCGGTTACTCGATCCAGTAAGAAGAAGTAACCGTTGCGGTTCGCTTGCGCCAGCATCTTACGAGGCTTGCCGTCGAACTCGCCGTCGATCAGGACCGGCGTTTGCACGGCATCCCAGTCGTGCGTGTCGTGCGGCGAAGGCTGGAAGTACCACGCCAGCTTCCCGGTATCGACGTTAAGTGCCACGATGGAGCACGTGTAGAGGTTATCGCCGTTGCGGCTGTGGCCCGTCAGGACCGGATTCGGATTTCCAGTGCCCAGATAGTAAAGATGCAACTCCGGATCATAGGTGCCGGGTAGCCAGGTCATTCCTCCGCCATGGCGCATCGAGTACTCGTCCGGCCAGGTTTCGAATCCCGGATCGCCTTTTTTCAGCGGCTCGGTCCACCATTTCCATTGGATTGCGCCGGTCTCCGGGTCATGCGCCTCCAGAAATCCGGGCACGTCCAACGAATCGCCTCCAGTGCCGACAATGACATGGTTCCCGATAATTACGGGTGCCGGGGTAGAAAAATACTCCTGCTTCAAATCGGCTATCTCGAAGTGCCAGCGTTCTTTTCCCGTTTGGGCATCGAGCGAAACAAGATAGTTGTCGGGAGTCTCAAAGTACAGCCAGTTGCCGTACATGCCCATGCCCCGATTTCCAATATGGATGCCGCCTTTGGTTTTCCAGAAGTAATGCCACAGTTGCCGCCCGGAGCGCGCATCCACAGCCCAGGCATTGTCGGGTGTGGAGAGATACAAGATCCCGTTTACCATTAGCGGAGTGGCTTTTATGGTTGAGACGCCAGGGTCGGTGGGAGGGCCCTCCGGCATGGGCCCTTCACCGCCAATGATGGCTTTAGGAGTCGCGCCGACTCTCACGCGAAACACCCACGCGAGACTCATATGCCTGACATTGCTCTGATTGATCTGCGATAACGTGCTGAACCGCTTTCCCGAATAATCGCCGTTGTACGTAGGCCATGCGTCGGTGGCAGGCTTGCTGAGCAAAGCCGGGTCAAGCATTTGTGAAAAAGCGCAAATTGGGAATAAGACGCATCCCAGCCTAAGTAAGAATTTCATCTTCATTTCAAAGTCACCAGATAAGCCGTCAAGTTGTGAATCTCGTCATCCGTGTAACGATTCACCAGGTCCATATGCGCTTGCAGGCGGTTATGAATCTCTACCTTTGGCGCGTCTCTCGTCCGGCTGAAGGAATGATAGTCTCCGTTTTCGTCTCGCAACGCGACGGTGAAATCATCGAGAGTCGTCGGCAAGCCCGTAAACGACTCGCCCGAGGGAAGCGTCACGGTTACCGAAAGGGCATAAACCGTGTGCGGAGGCGTGCCTTCTTCCCAGGATCGGCCCGGCTGGATAAATTTCCCCTGTAATGTAATCGCGTCGTACTTAGAGGCGATGCCTTTCAAATCGCCGGCCGCCGAGTGACACGAAGTACAGTGACCCTCGAAGTAGGTAGCGCCCGCTCTTGGGTCGCCAGTTACTATGTTTAAAATCTTGTAACTGTCGCGGTCTTCTGCACTGAGAATGGAGTTATGCAGAAAATCGGCGATGTCGCTAATCTGATTAGCTGTCAAGGCGAACCGCGGCATGCCTTTGTCCGGCCGGCCGTTTAGAATTACCGGTCCGATGCTTTTGCCATCCTCGTCGTGCAGCACCAGCACGGAGCGCAATAAGTCCGGGCCTTTCTCGCCCCCCTTGGCGCTGGTGCCATGACAGAAGCCGCACGTGGAAGCGAAGAATTGCCGCCCCCGCTCTACCGACGCCGGGTCGTATTTCGGAGGAGGCGCTTTGCCCGTCGTAGTAGGTTCCTGTCCCCCCGCCATGACCGCGCCGGCAAGCAAAACCGCCGCGATCGGAGTTTTTCTCCAATTCATCAAGCCCTTTCCCGAGTAGAGGTGATCTTCCAGATTTTACCTTTGTCTTCTCGGAAGACGAGCGGCAACGGGCAAGTGCCAAAAGAGAATGCGCCCGGCGGTTCGGGCCGATTTACTCCTCGCGCAGCAGTGTCAAAGGATCGATCGCCAGCGCGCGTTGTGCCGGAATCCAGGTAGCCAATAAGCCCAGCAACGCCATCGCCAGGACAACGCCGGCCAACACTAGCGGATCCTTGGGAGTTGCGTGATACACGATCGCGGACAAGACTTTGGACGCCGCAATTCCGAGCAGCAGCCCCGCAACTGATCCCAAACCCAGTAACCGCAAAGCCCGTCCTAGTGCGGATTGCAAAACTTCTTTTCGCTGCGCCCCCAGCGCGACGCGAATTCCCAACTCCTTCAGCCGCTTGCTGACCGAGTACGCAGCCATTCCAAAGATGCCGGTCATTGAGAGCACCGCGCCCATGACACCCATCACGCCCAGCGACACCGTCGCCATACGCGAAGCGAATAGAGCCGCATCGCCCACTTCTTGGTTCCAGGTTTGGACCTGAAAAGGTAGGCCTGCGTCGAGGTTCCGCATGGCACTCTCGATTGCTGCGGCTAGTTGTTGCGGATCGCGCCCCGATCGGATTACCAGGCACGCCAGACTCGACGGCGACTGCGCGAACGGGAGAAACATCGCCGGGCGTAGATCTTCGGTGAGGCTCGCGTATTTTCCGTCTTCCACAATGCCCGCTACTCGGATGCGCGTGCCATCCGCCATCTTGTAATACCCCCCGATTGCGCCGCTCAAGGAGCCGAACATCTTGCGTGCAAACTCGCGATTCACGACCGCCGCTCGAGGCGCAATTTTATCGTCATGCCAGGTCAGAGACCTGCCCGCCAACAAAGCGGTTCCCGCCGCTTGGAAGTATCCGGGCGATATGCGGTACATTGCGGGTTCGGCGGCGGCATTCGATGGCCTCAGATCCGTCGTTTTGTCGGAAAAGACGATCGAGGTGTTCGCCCCGTAGTGCAGCGGAGACCGATCCACGACACCCACAGAGTTTACGCCGGGAATGGCTTCGAAAGTATCGATCATGCGCTTTTGCATGGCGGGCACGCCGTCGCCGCGGTAGCCGGCCATATTCAGATCGGTACCCACCAGCATGGCCCTCCGCGGCTCGAAACCGAAATTGCTGTGAAGCGAGCGCACCAGTCCCCGCACCGCAACCATCGAGGAAGTGACCAACACCGCACAGATCGCAATCTGAACCACTAGCAACAGGTCTCTCGCCGTAATCCATCGCGCAAACTTGCTCCCGAGCCTACCCGTCGATCCCGCCTTAATAATCTGGTACGGGTCGGTCCTGAGCACCTGGCGCACCGGCACCAAGCCGAAGAGCAGTCCACTCACCAACGCCAATATCAAAGCGACTGCATAGACCTTTGCATCCGGATTCACCGCCACGTTGAGAGTGGGGGCGGTGGAAAGTGGCGACCACGCGCTCAACCCGCGAAGCAGCGCTATGCTGCCCCACAATCCGATCGCGCCTCCGGCGAGTGAAATCAGCATGGCTTCGGTCAGTAACTGGCGCAGGATGCGTTTGCGGCTCGATCCGAGCGCCAGCCGCAGGGCAACTTCGCGCGACCGGTCGGCAGCGCGTGCGGCAAACAAGCTGCCCAGATTGGCGCACGCCGCCAGCAGAATCAATCCCGCCAGCAACATCAGTGCGGTAACGAATTCCTTTAGCGGACGCCCGAACCAGTCCCCCGCCAAACTGGGGCGCGTCAGAACAAACGTCATCTGGCTATCGTCTTTGGGATAAATCTTTTCAAGATAGGCGCCGACAGAGTTCAGATCGGCAACCGCCTGTGCCGAAGTAACTCCCGCTTTGAGGTGCCCGAACACCATGAAAAGTCCCCGATTCCCGCGCGCGTTCAGGACATTCACACCCTCCACCTGCTCCTGGTTCACCAACGGCACCCAGAAATCGGGAAACAGAAACAACAAAGTCCCCCTGAACTCGGGTGGCGCTACTCCAAGGATCGTAAAGGGATGCTTGTTCAGCCGCACAACACGGCCCACCACGCCTCGATCGTCCTGAAAATGGCTGTGCCAATAGATGTAAGGCAGCACGATATAGGGCGCGCTGTTTGGGCCATGCTCATCCGAGCCATGAAAGAAACGCCCCAGATAGGGTTGAATCTTTAGCACGTCGAAGTAGTTCCCGGTTACTTCCTCGACCCAGGCGGCCGATACATTGTTGCCGCTATCCAGCCCGGCGGAAGTAAGTCCATAAGCAGCCAGTCCATCGAAGCTGCGGTTGCGATCCCGCAGATCGAGATAGTCCGGATACGACTCAGCTACCTCCTGACCTCTCCCGCGTTCGATTCCATAGAGGCTCTCGGCCTGAGGTACATTCAGCGGGCGCAGGATCAGCCCATTCAGGACCCCAAAAACCACCGCGTTCGCGCAAATAGCCAAGGCCAGCGTGAAAATGGCGACGATGGTGAATCCGGGAGACTTGCGCAACACGCGCAGGCCGAAGCGCACATCCTGTATCAGAGTCTCTATAAGATGGCCGCCGAGCGCTTCCTGACATTCCTCTTTGAACCGCACACGGCCGCCGAATTCGATGCGCGCGCGGCGCTCTGCCTCGCTGCGCCGCAGGCCCGAACGCTCCAGGTCGTCCGCGCGGTGCTGGACGTGGGAGCGAAGCTCTTCCTCCAGGTCCGCGTCTACGTGCCCGCGACGAAATGCGTCAAGAAATCTCATGCTTGTTCACTCCTCGCGCAGCAGCGTCATAGGATCCAGCAACAGCGCGCGTTGCGCGGGAACCCAGGTAGCCGCGAGTCCCAGCCACGCCCTAACGAAAACCACGCCCGCCAATACCAGCAGCATTCCAGATCGTCCGCGCGCTGCTGGATATGCAAGCGCAGCTCCTCCTGGATGTCGTTCTCAATCTCGGAACGGCGGAACAACCTGGCCGCAAGCGAGCGAAGATAAGCCAGGAGTTTCATACTTCCCCGGGTTGAGCGGCCAGCGCAGAAGCAATCGCGGAGGCGAGCCGGTTCCAGCCGTCCGTTTCCTCGCGCAGGCGCTTGCGGCCCGCCGCCGTGAGCGCATAGAACTTGGCGCGGCGATTGTTCTCCGATGTGCCCCAATCGGCCTTCAGAAGGCCCTGACGCACCAGGCGGAACAACGCCGGATAGAGCGCTCCCTGCTCGACAAGCAGCGCTTGCTCGGAGATTTGGCCAATGCGCAACAAAATCCCGTAGCCATGAAGAGGGCCGAGAGACACTGCTTTCAGAATCAGAAGATCAAGAGTGCCTGGAAGAAGCTGGGCTTGGCCGGACATTTACCTTCCTAAGTTAATTAGGAGTCTACCCGCTCTTTCCTAAGCTGTCAAGGAGAAAGATGAGCCGCCCTGTAGGCCGGACCTCCCGGTCGCCCTCTCAGCATTTCAATGCCCCGCCCCAGCGCGCTAATGCCCCGCCCCCGCCCGCCCGGGCTTCGTCTTCTTCATCAAAAACACCAGCGGCAGCAGCGCGGCAAAAGTCAATCCCAACAGCCAGAAGCAATCGACATACGCCAGCACGCTCGCCTGCTGCTGCAGTGTCCGCATCAACAGCGCATACGGGCCATTTCCGCCTCCGCCGCGTCCGAACACCTTCGCTGCCGCATGCAGCGCCGCCGTAAAATCCGGATTCAGCGCCGTCGCCCGCTCGGTCAGCCGCGCTTGGTGGAACTGCGCGCGCCGGTCCAGAATCGTCGTCACAACCGAGATCCCCAGGCTCCCACCCACGTTGCGCGCCAGGTTGATCAACCCCGATGCCGCATTATTCTTCGTCGGCGGCACGAACGCATACGCAGCCGTATTGATCGGCACGAACAGAAACGCCAATCCCGCGGCCTGGAAACAGCGCGCCATCACCGCATATTTGAAATCCATATAGACATCGAAATTCGTCATGTGAATCAGCGCCCCCGCCGTGATCGCCAGCCCGATGCCGATCATCCAGCGCGCCTCCACCTTGCTCAGCAGCAGTCCCACAAACGGCAGCATCACCATCACCAGCAACCCGCCCGGCGAGATCGCCAGCCCCGCCTGCGTCGCCGAATAGCCCATCACCAGTTGCAGATATTGCGGAATCAGCACCGTGCTCCCCAGCAGCACCACGCCCACCATGAACATCAAGAACGCCGAGATGCCGAAGTTGCGGTCCTTCAATAAGCTCAGGTCCACCACCGGATCCTCGCGCGTCAGCTCCCAATAGACCGCCAGCATCAAGCCCACCGCCGCGATCAGGCTGCACGTTCGTATAAAGTTCGAAGCGAACCAGTCGTCCCGCTCGCCCTTGTCCAATACAATCTGCAAAAACCCCAGCCCCAGCGCGACGAAAATGATGCCCCAATAATCCACCCGCAGCTTCGTCTTCAATCTCTGCAGCCGCTCGGTCACGAAATACGGCGGGTCTTCCAGCATGAAGCTGGTCAACATCAGCGACACAATGCCCACCGGAATGTTGATGAAGAAAATCCAGCGCCACGTGAAGTTATCGGTAATCCAGCCGCCGAGCGTCGGCCCGATCGCCGGCGCCGTCACCACCGCAACCCCATAAATCGCGAACGCCATTCCCCGCTGGCGCGGCAAAAACGTATCCGCCAGAATCGCCTGCTCGCTCGGCTGCAATCCCCCGCCGCCCACGCCCTGCAAAATACGGAACAGCACCAGCAATCCCAAGGTCGGCGCCACCCCGCACAGGAACGAGCTGATGGTGAACACCGCCACGCACGTCATGTAGAAACGCTTCCGCCCCAGCAGCATCGAAAACCAACTGCTCAGCGGAAGAATGATGGCGTTCGAAACCAGGTACGACGTCAGCACCCACGTCGCTTCGTCCTCGCTCGCCGACATGCCTCCCGCAATGTGCGGCAGCGCCACGTTGGCGATGCTCGTGTCCAGCACTTCCATGAAGCTCGCCAATGTCACCGTCAGCGCGATCAGCCACGGATTGAACCGTGGCCGCCATTGCGGTTGCAACGCGGCTTCGCGCTGCTGCGCGCCGCTTCCGGCAGGCCTCGAAGCCGCGGCCGTCTCGTTCGGCATTCCTCTTAATTCGCGTTATTGGTGCCGCTGTTCAAAAGCACCGTCGGCGTCACCGACATGCCCGGCAACAGCAAATGCTCCCGGTTCTCTCCCGGCTCCAGAACAATTTTCACCGGCACGCGCTGCACCACTTTCACGTAATTGCCCGTCGCATTCTCCGGCGGCAGCAGGCTGAACTTCGCTCCCGACGCGGCCGCAATGCTATCCACGTGCCCGCGATATTTCCGGCTGCTGCCGTACGTGTCCACTTCAATCTGCACCCGCTGCCCCACCCGCATCTTCTTGAGCTGCGTCTCTTTGAAATTCGCCGTCACCCACACGTCGTCCAGCGGCACCAGCGCCATCACCTGCTGCCCGGCCGAAACCGGCATTCCGGGCTCCGCATTTTTCCGGCTCACGATTCCATCCACCGGCGCCTTTAGGATCGTGTAGCCCATGTTCAACTGCGCCTGCTGCAGGTCTGCCTTGCGCTGCTCCACCGTCGCCTGCGCCTGCTTGTATCGCGCCACGCTCACCGCCTGTTGACGCGCTCGCACCTGCTCGCTCTGCCGTCGCTGCACGTCCGCCGTGGCCAGCCGCGCCCTCGCTTCTTCCAGCTCCGCGCCCGCTTGCTCCAGGTTGTGCTGCGCTCCCACCACGTCCGCCCGCGCCGACTCCACATCCGCATCGTTGGCGTCCGCCGCCGCCACCGCGGCATCGTAATCCTGCTTCGAAATCTCGTCCTTCGCCACCAGATCCTTAAATCGCACCAGATCCTTTTGCGCCTTCACCCGGTTCGCTTGCTTCTGCGCCAGCGTTGCATTCGCCGCCGTCAACCGCGCCCGCGACCCATCCACCGCCTGCTGCGCCGAAGCCACCGCCGCTCGCGCCTGATCCACCTGCGTATCGCTCGTACTCACCTGGCTCGTCGTGTTGATGGTTGTGATCGGTACGTTCTCCTGCGATTCCGTCGTCGTCGCCTGCGAGCTGAGAAGCGATGCCTGCGCTTGGCTCAGCGCCACTTGATAGTCCGCCGGATCCAGCCGCACCAGCTCCTGGTCCGCTCGCACCGGCTGATTATCGTTCACCAGCACCGAAATAATAGTCCCCGCAATTCGGGGACTGATCGGAACCACGTGCCCATCCACCTCGGCATCGTCCGTCGATTCGCGAACCGAGTAGTACGCGTAAACCGGAATCGTCACAATGATCGCCAGCACGATGATCGCCAGCACCGCAATGCGGATCGTCCGCTTGCGCCGCGGATTCGGCCGCTTCTTCGTCTCCTCCCGCGGCCCTTGCCCTTGCGGCGCCTGTCCCTGTCCGCCCTGCCCTTGCTGCTGCCCTGCCGCTTGCTGGTCCTGCTGTTGGACGTTATCGGCCATAATTTTCTTGCGCCGCCTCGCTCACGGCCGCCGCCTTGCGCCCGCAAACTTCTTCGGCGTGCCCCCTTAAGCTCGCTCGCGTCTTCCTTAACAGCCCTTGCAGCCTCTCCTTTTCCACGTTCGTCAGCTCCTGAAAAAGCAGGTTGATGTTCCGGTAATGTACCGGGATAAACTCATCCAGCAATGCCGCCGCCTTCTTGGTAATGCGTGCGCACCGCGCGCGCCGGTCGCTCGCGTCCACCTCGCGCTTCACGTACCCTTTCTCTTCCAGATGATCCACAATCCCGGTTATATTCGCCCGGCTCACCAACAGCAGTTCTCCGAGTTCGTGAAGCTGCATACCGCCCGCTCCGCAATGCCGCAGAATCATCAGCACGTTCAAGCTCGATCTGGATAACCCAAACTCCGCGAAATACCGCGCCGTCATCTGATGAAGCATCTCGCACGTATAAATCAACTCCAGCGACAACTCCGTCGACGCTAGGTCGAAATTCGCATACCCCGGTCCCGCTTGTCGTAGACGCTGGTGGTAAAAGGACTCGCGGCGGTCTTCCGGCACAAGCGTTCGATTCACCCTTATTTAGTAAAGTTCCTAATTATTTTCGCATCTGCCGCAACATTTCAACCTCCCAATCGCATCAACATCACAAACCTATGCGAAAACTCGTGCTGCTCGTTTTCCTGCCCCTGCTTGCCGCTGCTTCTGCCTCCGCCGCCGACCTCCAAGGCGTCCTCGCCGATTGGAACTGCACCCGCGACATGGTCAGCCAGGGCCGCGAAAAAGTGCTCAGGCACAACCGTAACTGTTCGCTGGTGAAGAACTACAATCGCGCCGCGTATGCCGTGATTACCCAGGACAAGAAGTATTTCCGGCTCGACGATAACGGCAACAAGCTCGCGCGCGAGCTGCTCGCAAACTCGCCCAATAAGGACAACCTCAAGGTCATCGTCAGCGGCGATATCGATGGCGACACCATCAAAGTCACCAATATGAGCGAGCTTTGACGCTTACCGCTGGTTCGCGGGATTGACCCGAATGATCGCCATCATTCCGGCGTCCTCGTGGCCCAGGATGTGGCGATGGTACTCGCGAACGCATATGTTTCCCGATCCCGATTAGAAGGTGAATTTCACGGCCGCCTGTAAGATCCGCGGAGGCGCCGCGCTGACTACATCCCCGAACGACGAGCTTCCGAGCGTTCCGTCCACCGACAACGGCCCGAAAAACTGCGTGTGATTGAAGACGTTGAACGCTTCTATTCGAAACAGCAGTCCCGAGCTCTCGCTAAGTGGGATGTTCTTGCTCAACGCCATATCGAAATTCTCAGATCCCGGCCCGTAGAAGAACCGCCGCGGACTATTGCCCGGCGTTCCCAAGGGTTGCAGACCGAACAACGACGTATTGAAGTAACTTCCCCCGTTCCGCGGATTATGGTTCAGCTCCAACGGCCCTGGCGCTAACTCAGGCTCGTCGATACTCGAGTTGTTAACACCATTGGGATTCGTTCCCAGCAGCGAATAATCGCTGTTATTGACCATCGTGACCGGGAAGCCCGTACTGAGATGCGTAATGCCGGAAATTCTCCAGTCTCTTGTCCACCGGTTCGAGCTACCAAACACGCGATCGAACGGCAGTTCGTAGTCATAGCTCACCACAAAATTGTGTTTGATATCGAAAGACGATAGCGCGTAGCTCAGTGCGGTGTTAATCGGATTGACCGCTTCTCCTAAATTAGAAGAATGATCGAGCGATTTACCATAGGTGTAAGACGCCAAGACCTCCAATCGCCCGCTGGTGTGCCGTAAGCTCAGTTGCAGAGCGTTGTAGTTCGAATTACCAATCGTCGCTTGATTGGCATTGCTGCCGAAATTCGGCCCGAGCGGCCCGCGCGTGCCGTAAATCGTTTGTCCCGAGGCCGTAGTGTAAGCCGTGTCTTCTCCAAATGGCCCGCAAGTTACCGTTCCGGGCGCCACTTGGCTCCGCTGGCTCAAACCCAGGCAAAGCGCCGGGTTGCCTGGATTGTTTTCCATTAGCACCAATAAGTGGTGCCCTTCATTGCCTGTGTAATTCGCGCTCAGCAGCGTGTTCTGTCCAATCTGTCTCTGCATAGAGAGCATATACTGCTCGGAATATGGAATTTTGTTGGAAGTAAGATACGCAGGAATCCCGTCAATCGGCACATACTCTGACCAGTCGATGTTCGGGTCCGGATTCGACTTGGTTACATTCAGTGGTGCTAGCTTCACCGGAAACGGCTGCCCGAAGTTCTGTCCCGTCGAAGCAGTCACGAACGGATCGTTTAACAGCGGAGGCCCCGGACTGGTATATGTCGTTCCATACGGGGCATTCCCTGCCGCAACCGAAACCGTCAATGCCTCGATCGCCGTGTAAAACATCCCAAATCCGGCCCGAATGCTCGTCTTTCCCGGCCCTCCGATCACCTTGCCCAGCAAGCTATCCGAATCGACAGCCGGCGAATAGGCAATGCCGATGCGCGGCGAAAACTCTTCCCCTGGCGGCGCGATCGTCCGATCCACGCCCGGATCTGTCGGATACAAAATGCCCGCCGGAGCGCCCGGAAACACGACTGATTGCTGCCCTGCCTCAAACGTCGAGATCTGATTGTATTTTTCATACCACGGCTCAATCCGATCCCAGCGCAGCCCGTAATTAAGCGTGAAATTAGGACTCACCCGCCAACTGTCCTGGGCATAAAGGCCCGCGTACTTGTTCCGGCTATAGAAGAAATTGAGTTGGCTCTGGTTGTATTGGCTTGGTGCGCCCAGCAGAAAATCCGCAAAATCGTCCCCTGTCTCGCTGCCCGTGAAAACAAAGTTGCCGTTGAATTGAGCAACCGGATTCGCATTCACTTGATCATAGTGAACTTCGCCGCCGAACTTTAGCGTGTGCTTCCCGACAACCCGCGAAAACCCATCGGCCACCTGGTAAGTATTGTTTACCTGCTTCAACTCGTTCGTGTTCGTTCCAATGGAGAAACTGTTGAATACCAGATTCTCCACCCCCTCTAGCTTCGGCGCAAGCGGCACAATGCTCGGCGTTCCGGAATCCGTCAGAAACCCTTGCGACGCCAGAATTACTCCCACTCCACCCTCGGGTTTGCCAAGTATGTTGTTATTGCGCATGAAACTCAGGCTTACTTCATTGACCGAATTCGGCCCAAACGTCTTGCTATCGCTAAAATTGATAAGCTGCGCCTGGCCTAAATACTGCGCGTTGAAACCCGGAACACTCGCCCCGCCCTGCGCAACCGGATAGGGGCTGTCAAGGATGTAATGGTCCAGAAAGTAATAACTCGAAAGCATTCCGAAGCGCGTATTGGCGTCGATTCGCGCTCCGCCTTTGCTGTCATCCAAGGTTTGGTTGTAAGACGACGTGGCGAAAGTGTTACTCGTCAAATTTGGCGCTGGAATGTACTGGAGAAGTCTCTGCGCCGGCACAGACCAAGCCCGCTGCGGAATAACCGCGCCCGGAAATACACATTGGCTGGTGCTCGAACAACCCGAAGTGTAGTAATTTTCCCCCGCTGTTACGGTATATCCCAGCTTTTGGGAAAGTAAGTTGGCAAAGTAAGGTCCGATCACCGCTCCTGTCAACGAGGTAGCGCTATCGGAAAGATTCCCCGCCCGGTCTTCGATGGAAGGAACTGCAATCGAGCCGGTGTCGATACCCTGGCTCTGCCGCGTGCCTTGGTAATCCAGGTAGAAAAAGATCTTGTCGCGCCGGATCGGCCCGCCCACCGTGCCCCCATATTGGTTTTGGTGAAAGGTGCCGCGCGTCGGCGAGAAATAGTTCCGTGCGTCCAGGTCCGTGTTGCGCAAAAACTCAAAGGCGTCGCCGTGCACTTCATTGGTCCCGGACTTGGTTACCACATTGATCTGGCCGCCGCTGAATTCCCCGTATTCGGCGTCGAAGTTGCTCGTCAGAATCCGGAACTCGGCGATCGAATCCAGGTTCGGAATGATCGACGTCCCCATGTTCACGTCTTCTTCCACATCGCTGCCGTTCACGATGAACGCATTTGCAAATTCCCGTTGCCCGTTGATCGAAATGGTGCCCGGATTCAAATCGCCGGAAGGCGAAAAAACGCTCGCGCCGACGTCCTGCACCGTGTTCGCATTGATGCTGGTCGCGGGCGCCACCCCGGGCTGCAACGACAGCAGATCTGTGAAGCTCCGGCCGTTCAGCGGAACCGAAGCCATCTGGCGTCCCGAGATCACCTCGCCCATTTGCGTACTCGCGGTCTCCACATGAACCGCGCTGTCGTTCACCGTAACCGTTTCGCTCTGCCTGCCCGCTTGCAGAGCCGCATCCACCACCAGCGAACTATTGGCATCCACCCCAACGTCATTGCGCGTATATGAGGAGAAGTGTGGAAAACTGACGTCGATCCGATAATGTCCCACGGGCAGCATCGGAAAGGCATAGCCGCCATCGTTGCCGGTCACGGTCGTCTTCGTCAGGCCGGTCGCGATATCGGTGGCCGCTACCGTGGCGTTTTGAATCACCCCGCCCGAAACATCCTTTACCGTTCCCTCAATCCGGCCGCCGACACTCGCCCACAGGAGGGCGCCTGCCATCGAAAACAGTCCAACCGCTCGCCAAATACTGCCCTTTTCCCCGCCCCAACAATATCGGACCATGTCAGTCTCAGATAATATCGACCATTCTAGTCTTACATAAGCTGTTCTCATTTTTTGGCAGATCTCTTCATCCAATGGCGATTCCCAACTCGCGAACGGCTCCAAGTTCGTGAACACTTCTTCGGCCTCGGAGCGTATAACCTCACATGACCTTCCGTCTGCTTGAAAGCACCTGGCAGGACTTCACCTTCGGCGCGCGCCTCCTGCGCCTGAATAAGGGCTTCTTTCTCGTCGCCACCCTCTCGCTCGCCCTGGGCATCGGCGCCAACACCGCGATCTTTCAACTCCTTGATTCCGTGCGCCTCAGGCTGCTTCCCGTCTCCCACCCCGAGCAATTGGCGCAACTGCGGATCGCCGATAACGACCATTGCTGCTCCGGCAATTTCTCCGGTCGCCATTCCGATTTGACCTACCCTCAGTGGCAAGAGATCCGCAGCCGCCAGCAAGCTTTTTCGAGCCTCTTCGCCTGGGGCGACGATCGCTTTAATCTCTCCGAGCGCGGCGAGGTCCACTTCGCCGAAGGCCTCTGGGTCACCGGCGATTTCTTCAAGACGCTCGGCGTCGCGCCCCTGCTCGGCCGCCTCATCTCAGATCAAGACGACCGCCCCGGCTGCGGCTCGCCCGGCGTCGTCATCAGCTATCCCTTCTGGCAGCGGCAATTCGGCGGCGACCCCGCCGTCATCGGCAAGCAGCTCTCGCTCGATGCCCACCGCCTCGACATCGTCGGCGTCACCCCGGCCAATTTTTTCGGCGTCGAAGTGGGCCGCAGCTTCGATGTCGCCGTCCCCGCCTGTGTCGAGCCGCTCTTTGACGCCGAATACAGCCACATCGGCAAACGCTGGCACTGGTGGCTCGCCGTCATCGGCCGCCTCAAGCCCGGCTGGACCGCCACTCGCGCCGCGGCGCAACTGGCAGCCATCTCGCCGCAGGTCTTCCGCAATACGGTGCCTCCGAACTACCGCCCGGACGCCGCCAAGTACTACACCCAATACAAACTGACCGCCCTTCCCGCCGGCTCCGGCGTCTCTTCCCTGCGCCGCCGCTATGAGGAGCCGCTGCTTCTGCTGCTCGGAATCGCCGCGCTCGTCTTGCTGATCGCCTGCTCCAATCTCGCCAACCTGATGCTCGCCCGCGCCAGCACCCGCGAGCGCGAGATGGCCGTCCGCCTCGCCATTGGCGCCAATCGCGGACGTCTCATCCGCCAGTTGCTCCTCGAAAGCTTCTTGTTGACCTTCATCGGCACCGCCGTCGGCGCTCTGCTGGCCCAATTCCTCAGCCGCTATTTGGTCTTATTCCTCAACACCGGCTCGAATCCTCTCTTCATCGAGCTCTCGCCCGATTGGCGCGTCCTCGCTTTCACCAGCGCGGTCGCGGTTCTCACCTGCATCCTCTTCGGCCTCACGCCCGCTCTGCGCGCCACGCGAACCGCTCCGTCATCCGCCATGAAAGCCTCCGGACGCGGCCTTACCGCCGACCGCCAGCGCTTTGGCCTCGGCCGGGCCCTCGTCGTCGGGCAAGTCGCGCTCTCGCTCGTTCTTCTAGTCGGCGCGCTCCTCTTCGTCCGTAGTCTCCGTAACCTGCTCACACTCGACGCCGGCTTCCATCAAGACGGCTTGCTCATCGCCCATTTCGATGCCACCCGCTTGAATCTTCCTCCGTTGCGCCGCGCTGCTCTCTATCGCGACATGCTCGACCGTCTGCGCAACACGCCTGGTGTAGATCAAGCGGCCCTGGGCGGCACCATCCCGACCAGCGGCAGCGGCTGGAATGAATTTGTCGAAATCCTGGGCCAACCCGCGCAAAAGAAGCCACTCTCCTGGTTTAATCGGGTCGGTGACGGCTACTTCCGCACCATGGGCACGCCTCTGGTCGCGGGCCGCGATTTCGACGACCGCGATTCAACCTCCTCGCCGGAGGTCGCCGTTGTCAACCAGGAATTCAACAAGAAGTTCCTCGCTGGCGCAAATCCACTCGGCAAGCAATTCCGCATTCTGGTCGGCCCCGGCGAACCGCAGCACGTCTTCCAAATCGTCGGCTTGGTGAAGAACTCCAAATACCTGAACCTGCAGGAGGAATTCCCGCCTACCGCATTCGTTGCTCACAGCCAGAACAAAGAACCCGGGACTGGCATCAACTTTATGGTGCGCTCCACCGCCGCCCTGGGTCCCCTCATGAAGGAGATCCAGAATACCCTGCTTGCAGCCAACCCGGATTGCTCCCTGGAGTTTACCGTCTTCAAAACGCAAATCCGCGAATCGCTGCTGCGCGAAAGGCTCATGGCGACTCTCTCCGGCTTCTTCGGCTTTCTCGCCGTTGTGCTGGCGACCATCGGCCTCTATGGCGTGATCTCGTACATGGTTGCCCGCCGCCGCAATGAAATCGGCATTCGCATCGCGCTCGGCGCCGACCGCCGCACCATCCTCAATCTCGTCATCAAAGAGGCCGGCCTGCTGCTCGGCCTGGGCTTGCTCATCGGAACCGCGCTCGCGCTGGCAACCGCCCGAACGGCGAGTTCGTTGCTCTTCGGCCTCCGGCCGACGGATCCGTCGAGCATCGCTCTCGCCATCGCTCTCTTGGCGCTGGTCGCTCTCGCCGCCAGCTTGCTTCCCGCCCTGCGCGCCGCCCGCGTCGAACCTATGATTGCCTTGCGCGAAGAGTAAGCGGCAGCTCGCGTATAGCGCCGGGTCATCGCTCCTCGTGGCGGGCCTACCCGGTGTCAACAGGAGTGTTTACCTCGCGAAGTTTAGGGGGGCGTATGATTTCTTCAGGGCCGTTTTGCGCTCACGAAGGAACTTCAATCTAGTGACTGTTTGTATCGCTGCCATTTCTTATGGCACTTCTGTGGTGGGAGCATCGGATCGTATGTTGACCGCAGGAGATGTTCAGTTTGAGCCCGACAGACAAAAGATAGTCCCGTTAACCACTTCTATCGCCGCGATGACCGCCGGTGACGCATCCCTTCAAGATGACTTGCTTGGCAGATTACGTGAAGATCAGAGATCGATTAACAGCAGCCCCGGAGAAGTGGCTAACTGTGAAGGAACTTGCTGAACTCTATGGATTGTATTATTCGGAATCACGCGCCCGAAGGGCAGCGATTAGTATTCTCTCGCCGCTCGGGTTGGATACTCAAGGCTTCATTGCTAACCAAAAGATGATGATCCCTAGCCTGGTAAGCAAAATTAGCACGGAGTTAATTAATTTCGAGATTGAACCTATCAGCACTATCTTCGCCGGGGTTGATCCCCTCGGTCCCACATATACGTTGTGGAAGGCTCGAACGTGACGTGCCACGATAGTGCGGGGTTCGCTGCAATTGGGGCGGGCCATTGGCACGCGTATTCGCAGATGATGCTTGCTGGTCACAGCCCAAGCAACAGCTTCCCGGAGACTATACTCTCTGTCTACGTCTCAAAAAAAAGATCGGAAGTCGCTCCGGGCGTAGGCGGAGCGACAGACATGTTTGCTGTTCACGGCTTGGGATCATTTGCTTATTTCATATCCTCTGAAATTCAGGCTCTGGAGAGCTTTTATCAGGTACTAAGACTTAAAGAAAAGATCGCGACACTCGAAGCGAGGAAAGGAACAAACGATTATGTCCAAGCGCTCATTGCAGCCGCGACTGCTAAGAAACCGACCGAACAAGCCGCAATCCCAGAAGCTCCAGACGGAAGTTCACCCACTCCTGAAGGCGTCAAAGAAAACCCCGAAACGCCCGAAGTGACAGATAATCCTACGACGCCAGCCTAGCAAAAGTCAGAAGCTCAGCAGTAACCATATGTCGCTAATATTCATAGCGGGAATAGAGCATCGCAGCACCAATGCTCCGTCACGTAAATATCGTATCCGCTATCACCCGGTCGGGTCGCCGTGAACCTCCACGGCTTCCAAGTCCTCCTCGTGCGCCGTCTCCGCAGGTTCCGGCAGCTTGCGGGTCCAGTTCGCCCATCCCCAAAAGATCGCCGTCGAGGAGCTGAGAAGCCCGGAGACTGCCCCAATGGCGCGAATACTGTAGTGTTGCGAAGCCATCCCGGCGCCCATCATCGACAACATCATGGTCGACCAGTTCATCGTTTCTATGGTCGAAAACACCCGCCCCCGGAACCGGTCGTCTACGTGCCTTAGCAGCCTCGACCAGTTCAAAACCGAGCTCACGGCCACGCTCGCGCGCGACAGGCACATGAACGCGAGCGCCCAGCCCCAATGCCGCATCTGGCTGAACACGATGTACGCCCCGCCATGCACCAGGTAACAGAAGAAAACCGTTTTCTTATAGCTCTCGAACTCGATTCTCTTGCCCAGCCAATTGGCAAAGATCCCGCCCATCAGCAAACCTACGCCCGCAATGCCCCACAACTCGCCCAGCCCCTCGGCGCCGCGCTTAAACACCAATTCGCTGAACAGAGTGAACAATACCTGCGCCGCCCCGCCTCCGCTCGCCCAGCCCACTCCGATCAATGCAATGCCGAGAATCAAAGGCGTCTTCACCATGTATCCCAAGCCCTCGCGATACTCATGCCAGGGCCGCGCCACCCGGGTCTCGTCCAGGCTGCTCCGCTCGGCGCGGAAATGTCCCCGAACCGAACGCAGGTTCGCAATGCAGATGGCGGAAAAGAAAAACGACAACGAATTGAAGATGAATGCCACCTGGTAGCCAAACCGCGCCACCGTAGTGCCGCCGAGCAGGGCGCCCACCGCCAGCGTCATCCAGCCGGTCGTCTGCGTTAGCGAATTGGCCGTGTGCAGCTCGCCTTCGGTGGCGATCGAAGGCAGAATGGCCGATCGTCCGCTGGTGAAAAAAGGCGACGCCATCATCAGCAGCGCGCTCAATAGGTACAGCAGCCAAGTCTGCCGGTATCCAACTGCCAGGATGAATCCCAGCGCGATTACTCCGCGCACCAGGTCGCTGGCGATCATGATCCGCTGCCGGTCGAAGCGGTCCAGCAGAACGCCCGCCCACGGGCCCACCAGGATCGCTGGAATCGCCCGGGACAGCATAATCGCCGCAATCACGGCCCCGCTGTGCGTCTCTTGGATTGCCAGGCTGAGGACCGCTACGTTATTGAAATGGTCGCCGGCTTCGCTGACAATCTGACCGAACCAGGTGTATCGATAGTTGCGGTTGTCTCCGAGCAGTCGCGTGAAATCTGACATCGGCTCATCTGGGTTCCCGGTCGAGCAACCGGCTCACCGCATATTTCCCGTATGGCCCAGCGAGTACCGCCCCGGCTGCGGCCACACGCACATCCCATGCGGCCCCTGGCCCACTTTGATGCGCGCCCGCAGATTGCCGTTCGACGTGTCGAACACATACACCTCGCTGTTGTAGCGGCCCGACAACCACAACTCCTTGCCATCCGCCGAGACGCCTCCCATGTCCGGGCTCCCCCCCCCCGGAATCGTCCACTTCGCCGCCACTTTGCGCGTCCGCAAATCCAGCAAGGAAATTGATCCCTCGCCCCGATTCGAGACGTATACGTATTTCCCGTCCCGGCTGAAATACAAGCCGTGCGCGCCTTTGCCCGTCGGTATGAATTCAATTTGCTTGAATGCGTCCCCATCGATCACATGCACGCCGTTCGAATCCATGTTCGCGATGTAGAACACCTTGCCGTCCGGCGATATCCGGCAGTCCTGCGGCATCCCTTTCGGTTCCAGCTTCAGGTGCGCAAGCACTTTCTGCGCGGCCACATCCACCTTGATCAGCTCGCTCGAAAACTCGCACGTCGCAATCATGTAGCGCCCGTCGATCGAGAAGTCCGCGTGATTCACGCCCTCGCAGTTCACCGGCACGCGATTGGTCACCTGCATGGTCTGCGCGTCGCGAAAGTCGATCCGCTTCTCGCGCTCTGCCATCACGATCGCGTACTTGCCGTCCGGTGTGTAATACATGTTGTACGGATCGTCTACGTGAATCGTCTCCCCTGGTTTCCCGGTAGCCGGATCGATCTCTGTCAATTGGTCTCCCAGGTCTTGCGCCACCCAGAGTTTCTTCAAGTCCCAGGAAGGGACCACATGCTGCGGTTCCAGCCGCCCTTTCCGGTGCTTCGGCAGCGCGAAGTGGCCAATGATCTTAAACGTCGCCGGGTCGATCACGTCCACCGTGTCGCTCTTCGAGTTCGGCACATACACTCGCGCCGGGTCGCTTCGCACGGCAGAGCTCAGCATTCCCGGCCCATCGGCCGAATAAACGTTGTGCGCGTCTAAAACCGGCGGCATGCCGGGCAGCACGTCCAGGCTGGGGTTTGGATTGCCGGCCGCGAGCGCACAGACTGCCACAACGGGCAGTAACCTCAAACTAAATTGCATAGCCTATACGTAGGGTACCCCGACACATTTCGATGTTCACGCACCTGTTTCTTAAGTACAATCCAAGATAGAAATGTTGCGAACCAACGAAAGCGAAACCGAGATTCTGCTCGGCAATAAGCAGCTTCTCGGCATCTTTTTTGCCGTTGCGATTCTTCTCGGCATCGCTTTCTACGGCGGGTACGTGGTCGGCAAAGGCTCCAGGACGCATGCGCCTGTCGCCTCAACTCCGGCCCCTGCCCCAGAAACCGCCGCCGCGCCTTCGAATCCGCCTACCGGGGGTGAAACACACTCGGTTCCAGCGGACTCAGGCGCCGTCTCCGAACCTTCGGCGACCGATACAGCGCCCAAATCGCCGGAACCCCCACCGCTTGGATCGCCCAAGCGAACCGCTACAGTCGCTGCTCCGCCCGAAGAGCCCTTTGCACCCCATGCCGGCCAAACATTTCTGCAGGTAACCGCGACGGGGCGCGACGAAGCCGTCGCCATTGCCGACGTTTTACACAACAAGGGGTTCCGCGCTCATGCAGTACCGAAACCAGGCAGCAGCAAGCTCTATCGGGTCTTGGTCGGCCCCATTCACGACCCCGCCGACTTGTCCTCCACGCGCGACTCCCTCCGCCGAACCGGTTTCCGCGAAGTAATCGTCCAGCATTATTAGCGCTTACCAAGCGCGCTCTCACATGGTCCGGCTCATCCGTCTCACCCACAGCAAGTGGCGCCAGAGGGAGCTTCGCTCGACCCACATGAATCGAAAGAACGAGCTTGCGGTGATCGTGTCGGCCGGCATCCCTGAATAGGTTTCAATGCGCCAGCGCAAGTACGGCGATTGCCAGGGCCGCAGCCGGTATCCTCGGGTAGAAATCCAGAGAAACCGCAGCATCACTGCTGCGGAATGGCGGCCGATGCGTTCTGCTTCGGCGCATCGATGTCCGGCGTGGCGTAATAGCCGGAGCGCGTGCGCACCACCGGCCTGCCCGGCGCGTCCACCGTCACCTTGATCTGCCGGTAACTGCCATCCAACTCCTGAATATTGGGCCGGTAGGCGATGGTGTACTGGCTGCGAATATCATGCGCGATCTCCACCGCCAGCGACTGCACATCGGCCACTTCTTTCGGATAGAACGCCAAACCGCCGGTCGCCCCCGTCAATTCGTTCAGCGCCCGCCGCGCCTTGGAGGCCTCGCGCTTCTCCTCGTCTGTGAACAGCCCGATCGCATACACCAGAACGTCGCTCTGGTTCGATCGCGCCACCACCTTCTCGAGTGAAATGTTGCTGGCGTTGTCGTTGCCATCGGTGATCACCATCAGCACCTTCTTGTCTTTCTTGGCCTGATGCTTTTCGTAATCGAGCGACATGCCGATCGCGTCCCGCATCGCCGTGCCGCCGCGCGAATCGATGCGCGCCAGACCCTGCTCCATCTTGTGAACGTCGTTGGTAAACGGCACATCGAGGAAGGCATCGTCGTTAAAGTTGACGATGAAGACCTCATCTTGCGGATTCGACTCGCGAACCATCGCCAGCGCCGCTGCCTCCACCCGGCTGCGCTTGGTGGACATGCTGCCGCTGTCGTCGATAATGATGCCAAGCGAAACCGGCACGTCTTCGCGCCGGAAGATTTTTACCTGCTGCTGCTGCCCGTTCTCGAACACCTTGAACGCTTTCTCGTTCAGGTTCGTGATCAGCTTGCCTCGTTTGTCGACCACGCTCGCGTGCAGCACCACCAGCCGCGCGTCCGTGCGAAACTGCGCGTACAGAGACGCCGCCGCCAGCGCGGTAAGCAGCGCCGGAACGGCCTTACTGCGTAGGCGCATAGTAACCCAGCCGGAAATACGCCCTCAGCGGCGGCAATCCCCGCGGTTGGTTCAGCTTCACTTGGACCCGCCGATATTTTCCGTCCCGCTCGCGATTCTTGGGTGTGTAGCCCAGTATGTACTCGTTCCGAAGCTCCACCCCGATCTTGGCCGCAATGTCCGGAAGCTCAGCCACGTTCTCCACTGCGTATTCGCGCCCGCCCGTCTGCTCCGCCAATTCGTTCAACAGTCCCGGGCCGGCCGCCTCTTCCGGAGTGCGCCCCCGATTGCCGAACGATTCGAAGATACCGATGGCAAAGATCTGCACGTCGGCCTCGCGTACCGCGTTCTTGATCTCGGTCTCGGTATAGCGGCTGCTATTGTCGCCGCCGTCGGAAATGATCAATAGCGCCTTGCGCGGGTTGTGGGCCTTCTTCATCTCATGCATCGCAAGATACACGCTATCGAGCAGCGCCGTGCGGCCCTTCGATTGAGTAAACGTCAGCGTGCTTTGCAGCCGGTCGGTATCGGTGGTGAACGGAACCGTCAGGTCCGGCCGGTCGTTGAACTGAACCAGGAAGAATTCGTCCGAAGGGTTGGCGGTCTTAAAGAATTCAGCGGCGGCTTGGCGCGACTTTTGCAGCTTCGAACCCATGCTGCCGCTGGTGTCGAAGACTAAGCCGATCGAGATGGGCGCATCTTCGCTTGAGAACTGCGTAATCGTCTGCTCGATCTTGTCTTCGAACAGGCGGAAGTGTTCTTTCTCGAGACCCGTGACGAACCGATTCAGCGGATCGGTCACGGTGACATTGATCAGCACCAGCGTCTTATCGACGCGGATGTTGGAGGGGCGCGATGCTACGACTCCCGCCGCCGGCTTGCGGGATTCAACCGCGACCGGCTCGCCCGAGTTGGCGGATGCGCCCGAAGTCTGGGCGGCTAGGATCGCCGGTGCAACGGCACAAACCAGCCCTGCCCATAAGACATAGGCGCGGCCGCCTGGTCGGACGCCGAAAGAAATGCGAGACAGAGTTCGCGTCCGCATGCAATCTGGTGCTTCTGCACTCGATCATAGCATCGAAAAACTGACCCCGCTTAACGCTGAATGCGCGCCGAACCACCCTTGGCAAGCGAGCGAACCTGATCGAGTGTCGCCATGGTTGTGTCGCCCGGGAAGGTGGTCAAAAGCGCGCCATGAGCCCAGCCAAGCCGGACCGCCTCTTCCTCCGGTGCGCCGCTGAGCAGACCATAGATGAATCCGGCCGCAAAGCCGTCGCCGCCGCCCACGCGATCGTATACATCCAGCTCCGCGGTGGGCGCCTGGGACGTTCTCCCGTTGATCCATGCCACGGCGCTCCAACTGTGCCGGTTCGTGGAATGCACTTCGCGCAAGGTGGTGGCGACGATCTTCACCTGCGGATGCTTGTTCCGGACGTTTTCCATCATTCCGAAGAACGCGCTGGGATCGAGCTTCGACTTGGCCGCAACCTCCGGACCCGGAATCCCGAGGCCCATCTGCAAGTCCTCTTCGTTGCCCACCAGAACATCGACGTTCTTCACGATCCGGTCGATCACCTCGACGGCTTTCTCGTGTCCGCCGATCACGGACCACAGCTTGGCCCGGTAGTTCAGATCGAATGAGTTGATCGCGCCCGCGGCCTTGGCCGCCTGCATGCCCTCGATGATCACTTCCGAGGTGGTCGGGGACAGTGCGGCGAAGATGCCGCCGCTATGAAACCAACGCACGCCTCCCGCAAACATGGCGCTCCAGTTGAAATCGCCGGGCTTGAGCTGCGCCGCCGCCTCGTTGCTGCGGTTATAGAACACGACCGGCGGCCGAACACCCTGTCCCCGATCGCTATAGACCGCCGCCATGTTCGGACCGGCGACGCCATCGTGCTTGAAGGTCTTATAGAATGGCGTGACGCCCATCGCCCTGACACGTTCGGCAATCAAGTCGCCGATCGGATAATCGACCATCGCGCTCGCGATCCCGGTCTTCATCTTGAAACAATCAGCCAGATTGGCTGCGACGTTGAACTCACCGCCGCTCACGTGAATGTCGCACTCAGTCGCCTTGCGAAACGGGATGATGCCGGGATCCAGACGGTGGACCAACGCTCCCACGCCGACAAAATCCAACCCGCCTTCGTTACGGATATCCAGACCGTAGTTCATTCTTCGCTCCCTGAAGTCTGCGTTTGCTGCTTGCCCTATATAGATCTTGGGCGAAGTAAAAGATTACTGACCGATGGCCGTCTCCGCCCGCTTTCAAGCGTCGGAGCAGACGTCATTTCATGAACTCGATTTTTCGTCTAAGTTCGGGTGAGACTTTGTGGACGTACATATACAGTCGTCCACCATAGCTGTGTCCGTACTCGATTTGACCAGCGTCCCTCAACCGTTCAAGTATATGCTCTACGAGCATTGGGGACACTTTCAGTTCGCGCTCAATTGAGGTATTCTCGACTACGCCGGAACCAATGTGTTCGACAATGAATCGGGCGACCTCCATGAATCTGGGGTTGTAATCGGGAACGCCACCTGCCTCTGCAAAAGCGCTAAAGCCCGCTGTTTCGATGCGAAACGGCTCCAGACGAGGCCCCCCAAACGTTCGTTCGAACTGGATGTAGAAGCGGTTAGCTAGGAAGTCCTGCGCGTCTAGTATGTCCTGCAATGGCATGTCCTTTTCCAACAGCCTCCGTTCAAACGATTCCACATCGACAATATTTGGATACCCGTTTTCAAGTGCAACATGGCAAGCCTCTTCAAGAAAAATAGCGTCGTTCCGGCACAGACCATCAATTTGCAACACCTCGAGTTGCGTATAGGTTGGTGGATTCTGAACGGGCGGTTTATCGTATTGCCCATGAATCGCACGCACGATTCGATCGATCTCGGACGCGCAATCAGACGGGTCCTGAACGTTGATACGGTTGATGTCTCTGAGGCATTCCGGAATATTGCAGCCGTCCAAGATTATCGGGATCAGCCGAGTGCTATCTTCGATGTTTTCACTACGGCTGAGCTGAGTTCTTTCTGAACCCAGGGCTTTTCGACGCTGACGTTCGACAGAACAACGATAACAACGTCCGACTGCTTCAATCCGGCATTGAAAATTTTGTCGACAAGGTTGTCTCCGGGGAGCATCTCCCATGGATCCAACCAAGCGTCGATTCCCTTTTCACGCAATTGCTCCGCGAGGCGAAGTACGAATCGTTCTTTGTCCTCACTGGCGTGACTGATGAAAACTCTATGACTCATGTACAGGTGTCTTTCTCTCCAATTCGAAAGGCGCATAGCGCCCGCAATTGCTGGCGCGCCGAAGCGGCCTTCGTTCGAACTGTAAAGCTAGCGCCTCTCCGATATGCTCGGCAAAACACCCGTGGGCCGCCTAAACGGTTGAAAGTCGAGACCTAATTAGCGTTAACAATTTCTTTGATTGTTGTGACCGCCGCATGGGGCTTACGCGATTCGGCAAACCGTTACGCGTTATAGCTGCCCGAAGCAACGCGCCCGCCGCGTCCGGTCCAATTGGTATGGAAGAACTGGCCGCGGGGCTTATCGACGCGCTCATAGGTGTGGGCGCCGAAAAAGTCGCGTTGGGCTTGCAGCAGATTGGCCGGCAGGCGCTCCGTACGGTAGCCGTCGTAGAACGCCAAAGCCGTGGAGAACGCGGGCGTGGGGACGCCGTAGCCGATCCCATGGATCAGAGCGCGCCGCCAGGCGCCATGATACTCGTTCAGTACGCCTTGAAAGAATCCATCCAGCAGAAGGTTTGTGAGCTGGGGATTTCCCTCATAGGCTTCTTTGATCTTGCCGAGAAAGCGGCTTCGAATGATGCAGCCCCCGCGCCACATCAGCGCAATGCCACCCATGTTGAGGTTCCATGCCTCTTCCTTGCCCGCCGCGCGCAGCAGCATGTAGCCTTGCGCATAGGAGATGATCTTCGAGCAATAGAGGGCCCGGCGCACATCTTCGATAAACACCTTCCGGTCGTGGGCCTCCTGGTTGTGCTTGGGCCCGGCGAGGACTTTAGAAGCGGCCACGCGCTCCTCTTTGAGCGCCGACAGGCAGCGCGCAAAAACCGCTTCGCCGATGAGAGTGACCGGCATGCCTAGATCGAGCGCGCTGATGGCGGTCCACTTTCCTGTTCCCTTTTGGCCGGCGGTGTCGAGAATCTTGTCGATGAGCGGCGAGCCGTCGTCATCTTTCTTGGTGAAGATCTCAGCCGTGATTTCGATTAAGAAACTATCCAGCTCGCCCCGGTTCCACTCGGCAAAGACATCATGAAGCTCGTCCGCGTTCAGGCCGAGGCTTTCCTTAAGCAAGTGGTAAGCCTCACCGATGAGCTGCATGTCGCCATACTCGATGCCGTTGTGGACCATCTTGACGTAATGCCCCGCGCCCGCTTCGCCCACCCAATCGCAACACGGGGTGCCGTCTTCCACTTTCGCGGCGATCGATTGGAAGATGTCTTTCACGTGCGGCCAAGCTTCCGGATTGCCTCCCGGCATGATGGACGGGCCGTGCCGCGCGCCTTCTTCGCCGCCCGACACGCCGGTGCCAATGAAGAGGATTGCTTTTTCGTTGAGGCTCTTGGTGCGGCGATTGGTATCGGTGTAGAGCGAATTGCCGCCGTCGATGAGGATGTCGCCCTTTTCGAGATGCGGCGTTAGTTGGTCGATCATCTGGTCGACGGTATCGCCGGCTTTCACCATCAACATCACGCGGCGCGGCCGCTTGAGGCTTTGAATCAGCTCTTCGATAGAATGCGCGCCGACCACCTGCGTGCCCTTAGCCTCCTGATTCAGGAAGTCATCCACTTTCGAGACCGTCCGGTTAAAGACAGCTACGCGGAAGCCATGATCGTTCATATTGAGCACGAGGTTCTGGCCCATGACCGCCAGACCGATCAGCCCGATGTCGCACGTTGCATTTGGCATATATTTACTATCCCTTTTCCATCAATTCTTTCAGGCGCAGATATCCGGCCCGGCTGACCGGGACCTGCGAGCCGTCCGTGAGAATAGCGAGCCGGGTGTCTTTGGTATATGGTTCGATCTTGGCGATTCGCTCCAGGTTCACGATATACGATCGGTGGACCCGAACGAAGCGCATCGAATCGAGCGAGGCTTCGAGGCTCGAGATGGTCTGCTGCTTGAGATAGCTTTTGCCGCCGCTGTGCAGCGCCACGTAATCGTCCTGCGCTTCTGCGTAATCGAGCTGGGCGACAGGAATGATATGAACGCGCGTGCCGTCCTTCACGACAATGCGCGGGGCGTACTGGCCGGGCGGCTGAGCCGCCGTTTTCAGCTCAGCCGGATTGGGAGGGGCAGCGTTTTCTCCGAGCCGGCGGCGCACGCGCTGCAGCGACAAACGGAAGCGTTCGAGGTCAAAGGGCTTCAGCAAGTAGTCGACCGCCGCGGCATCGAAGGCTTTCATGGCGTATTGATCGTAGGCCGTCACGAACACGACCGCGACCTCGCTGCCGATCAATTCCAGAACCTCGAAGCCATCGAGCTTCGGCATCTGAACGTCGAGAAACAGCAGGTCGGGCTTGTGCTCGGCAACTGCCTTGACGGCATCGAAGCCATTGGCGCATTCGGCAACGACCTCGACATCCGATTCGCTGCGCGAGTATTCGCGCAGGATGTGGCGGGCGAGATCTTCATCGTCGACGAGGATGGCGCGGATGGTCATGAAAGCGCTCCCTCAGCTCCCTCACGGTCGCGGCTCGGTACAGACCGGTCGCGGCTCGGCACTATCGCGCAAGGCAGCGACAGCATTACACGATAGAGATTGCGATCGACCTGCACCTCCAAGCGAGCTGCGGGACCGTAGCGGGCGTGAAGGCGGTTGCGTACACTGGCCAACCCGAACCCGTTTTTGCGGGCCGCAGGAGCATCGGGATCGAAGGGATTTTCGATGGTCACGCGGATGCTATCGCGGACGCGCTGGCCGGTCATGGCGATCTCCCCGCCCTCGGTCAAGGTCGCAATGCCGTGCTTAATAGCGTTTTCGACGAGCGGCTGGACGAGCAGCGGTGGGACTTCGAATTCATTGCAGAGCGGATCGAATTCCTGGCGCACGTGCAGACGCGAACCGAAGCGAACTTGTTCGACATCGAGATAACTTCTGGTCAAAGCCAGCTCCTCGGAAAAGGGAATGCTGGCACGCTCGCCAAGGCGCAAGGAGGCGCGCAAGAAATCGGAGAGCCGGACGCACATTTCACGCGCCTTGGACGGATCGAGAGTGGTAAGAGCGCTGATGGAATTCAAGCTGTTGAACAGGAAGTGCGGATTGACCTGCGCCTTGATGGCTTTGAGCTCGGCCTCGCGTGAAAGCAGTTCGGCCTGGCGCGACGACTCGATGGCCAGAACAACATAATAGAGGGCGATCGAGAGCAGATAGATAAGGTCCACCATGCCTGCGAGGACCGGCAGGGCGGAACCATAGCCTTGACGCACCCTGGGGAAAACACGGCCAAAGACGGGCACCAGCAGGTGATTTGTAAAGACCATGACCATCGCAGTGGCGCACATGGCCGCGACCAAATGATTGACGAGCAGCTTCCAGGGCGGCGTTGAGCGCAGCGGAAGAGAACGGCAAGAGTACCAGGGCGCAAGACATACGCACGCGAGTAGAAACGTAACCGGAACTGTGATGGAAGCGCTTTCGGGCCACCGGAATCGACCGGCGACGCTGACCATGAGCGTGAGCATGAGCCCAATGGGAACCCAAGCGGCCAGGTATAGCAGGAAACCGCTTTTACTGCGGAAGACGGGATGCATTCGAAGTGCGCGGCCGAGGCCGGCTAATCCTTTATCTCCACGGAACCGAAGACGGCTGCGCCGGTGATGAACAAAGTGGGCCCGTCGAAGCCAACCGTCTTGCTGGCGATGGTCTTATCTTCGATGGTGCCAAAGACACCCGCAGCATGGGCAACGATCCGCCAAGTCTCGGGGACTCGCAGTTCTATGGATCCGAAGACCGCGTTCACTTCAAGGGACGCCGACTTGTCGGGAGAAGAGATCTGCGCACCCCTGAGATTCAGGTCGATGCTGCCGAAGACGCTCTCGAGCTTGCCACCGAGGAAGTTCGGTGTTTCGATCTTGCGTTTGAGCGATCCGAATACGACTTGTTCTTTGAGCACGTCGGCAGAAACGCCGCCTGCCGCGGGGAAGCCGAGGCGCGGCCTAGCTCGATCGTTCGCATCCAGGATTTTGATCAGGGCCAAGGCTCCGGCCGCGATCAGCAGCAGGGACAGGGGCCAGCTATCATCGTGGGCCCGGATGTGAAGGATACCCAGGCTGACCAGAAGAAACAAGCTGCCGGCCGCAATCAGCACGATACCGATGGCTTGGCCCGTGCGGCTGTGGTCGCTGACCAATTTACCGGCGCCCCCCACAACCAGGATCAAAGGCCAGAAAGCCCAGAAGTTGAATTCCGGGAGCAGGCCAAGGTTGCTGAGGAACAGGAGCGTTCCGGCAGCGATGAGAAGGAGGGCGATGAACAGGCGGGGAGCGGGTAGCTGACGCCATTGCCCTCGCCTTTCCCAGCGCTCGTTATCGAAGTTGTCGTGCACGTATGTCCTTTACTATTGCTGATGGCTGACCATTTGAGAGCGCGTACCGTGAGACAGCAGGTCAATTACGCCTCCAACGATCAGAGCGACCGGCCAGAGGTTTTGGATGCGGTCGAGCGACAAAATTCCAAAGAGATCCCCGCCGAGGAGGAAGAGCCCGGTGGCCATCAGGACGATGGCAACCGCGATGGTCTCCCAATCCCGATACCCGGACGTGATTCGATGCGTATTCATTTACTCACCCTCAAGCCGATACTAAGGGCCGGAGCGCTCGCCGATCACGTCGAAATCGGCGAACGCGGCACGTTTACCGGCGAATGCCGCCGGTGGAAGGCGGCGGGTCGGACCAGCCGCCCCGCGCGAATAGGCCTCTGCAGTCGGACCAGGAGGTCCGACGCGGGCGAGGACGCCCGCCCCACAAGATTAGGCGCCGGATTAGAAGATAAACTTCATCCCGAGCTGCAGGATGCGCGGGTTATGGGCTCCGGGCGGAATGAGGAAGTCGTTGGCGGCACACGTTGCCGGGTACTGGGCCACATTGTTGGGGCCTCCATAGCAGGCGGCGTCCACATTGGAGCTGCTGACTCCGTTGGTGTTCATCGGCAGCCATTGCGTGTGGTTGAAGACGTTGAACGCCTCGGCGCGAAATTCGAGCGCGCGCTGCTCGGAATGCAATGGAAAATGCTTGAACAGACCCATGTCGAAGTTAGTACGGGCCGGACTGTTGAGAATATTGCGGCCGGCATCACCGAAGGTGAGCCCGGTCGGATCGCCGAATGCGTAGGGGTTGTAGAGAAGCGGGCCGAGGATGCCGGCGATGTTGCTGGTGGGAGGCGGCGCGTTCGGGTTGCCGACGATATTGACGTAGGAGCCGGCGCCTAAGCCGTTGCCCACGCCGGCGTTGTCGCTGTACAGGCCATTGACGACCGTGAACGGAGTACCGCTTTGGTAGGTCATTAGTCCGGACCATTGCCAACCACCAAAGGCCGCGTGCAGGAAGCCGGATTTCGTGAAGAACGGAACATCGTAAACCCAGCTAACGTTCAGCAGATGCCGTTGATCGAAGTTCGAGCTGGCGCGGGCGGATTCGAGATTATACGAATTTACGAAGGTGGAATCGCCTCGATCGGAAGAGTCGTCGATCGAGTGACTCCAGCTATAGGCGAGACTCAAAGTCAAGTGGCTGAAGTTACGGCGGGCAGAAACTTGCAGGGCGTTGTAGTTAGAATTAGCTTGATCTTCGAGTCCGGTGATGTCCTCAAAACCTAAGTAAGGACGGTAAGGCGCGGGATCGGCGCCGCAGGCGATAGCAAGGTTGTTTGCGGCCGGGCCCACGACGGGTGCGCCGTTGACAGTGCCCGTCATGCAATCGCTTCCACTAATACTTATCGGCTGGCCTGGAAGATAGGGATTCTGGGAAGCGGAAACCGGGGGGACCTGGTTCAAATCGCGCACATCGGTGAGATGAGTGCCCTTACTACCAACGTATGCCGTAGTCAAAATGATATGCGAGGGCAGCTCACGCTGGATGCTGAAGTTCCACTGCTGTACGTAAGGCCAGATCGCCTTGGTCGGGATAGAGAGGACGTTGAGCGGGCCTGAGACGGAGCTGGTCGAAAAGATGCTCGTGTAAGTGGGCAGATTGTATTCAGTAATATTCTGAACCAAGGGTGGACTGCCTTCGAGAGATTCGGTGTTTCCCTCATTGCCGTTGGTGTGCTCGAAGAAAATGCCGTAACCGCCCCGGATAGCGGTCTTGCCGTCGCCGGTGGGATCATAGGCGAAGCCGACGCGCGGAGCCGGGTTGAAGAGATGGCCTACCATGCAGCCGCGCGGCACGCCGCCGACGCCACACTGCACAATGCCGTCGAACGGATTGCCGCTGATCAGGCCATTCGGTCCGTATATGGGCGCGTCGGCCGGATTATACGCGCTGGGGTCGAAATTATAGGCCTGCTTGTATTTCTCGCGATAGGTTCCGAACAGGCTGACGCGCAGGCCGAGATTCAGAGTCAGTTTTCGAGTTGCGTGCCAATCGTCTTGGATATAAGGTTCGAGAATCTTATACCGGTTGTAGTATTTGGTTACGAGATTTGTTTGATCGAAGGAGTAAATATCGCCGATCAGGAAGTCGGCGAATCCGTTACCGGTGCTTCCCGCGGCGGTGCCGTTGAAGGTGAGAGAGCCCTGGGCGTCCTGGAAGTTGGAGTTGTCCTCATTTTTCTGCGCCGCAACAAAGTAGGCGCCGAAAGTAAGGTTATGCGTGCCCCAAATCTTGGTGACGTTATCTTTGTAAGTAAAGGTAGGATTCGCATTGTTCCAAGGGAAGTAACCGGTGGGGGCGTTGAAACCGCCGCCGTATTCGGCAGTGTTCTCGATATAAATGTTCGGCAGGAGCCCGCGGAAACCGTTGTTGAAGATCCCAGGCATGTCAAAACTGGCGGGACGCTGAACGGAACCGATGGCATTCAATAAGATGTGATCGGTGGTGTAGCTAAAGACGAATTCGTTCAACAGCGTGGGCGAAGCGCTCACGGTGAGATTCGCCACCATGCTGACGCCCGGGCCAACGAAACTGGTTTCGACGGTCGGAAAGCTTCCGGTTTGCGCGCTCCAGAGCGGAGTTGGGGTGACGGTGTTCCAGGAATCGTGAATGAAGCGGTAGAAGAAGCGGACCTTATCGTTGAAGTTTTCATCAACGCGGGCCAATTCTTCGCGCCAATTGGTGTCCTCGGCGGGCGCGGCATTAAAGAACGAGGTAGCTCCAGAACCGAAGTTGGGCGCGGAGATAAGGGGCAGCATGGCTTGGGCTTGCGGGGTTACGGGCACCTGATTGCCTGGGAAATAAGCTCCTGTAGAGGGATTTACAGGGCAGTTTGGAAAATTGGTGGTGTTGACAGAGCTACCGGAGGCGGGGCAGACATCGGAGAAGTTTCCGGACCGCTCCTGGGTGGAAGGCACCTGCTGGTTGAAGGTCTGGCCGGGAACCAATTCTTTCCTCCATTCCTCCGAGAAAAAGAAGAACGTCTTGTCGCGGTTCCGGTTATAAACCTTGGGTATGAAAACAGGACCGCCGATGGTGTATCCATAGTCATTCTTCTTGTATTCGGGTACGGTTGACTGGAAGAAATTGCGGGCGTTGAAGTCATCGTTTCGAACGAATTCGAAAAGGTCGCCGTGGAAGTCGCGAGTGCCAGACTTAGTGATCGTCTCAATGGTCGCAGAGCCGTTGCGGCCATATTGCGCGCCGTAGTTAGAGGTCAGCACCTTAACTTCGGCGACGGCATCGACGTTAGGATAGGCGTTCAAAGTGGTGTTACTTCCGTTGTCCATGTTGTCGCCGCCATCCAGTTCCCAATTGTTGTATTCCGTGCGGCCCCCGTTCACACTGTAGGCCACGCTCCCGTAAACTCCTACCGTGCCCTCGTCCTGGCCTGTCTGGTTACTTACACCGGGTATGAGGGTGACTAACTGGGTGAAGTTACGGCCGTTCAGAACGAGTTGGTCGATTTGCTTATTAGTAATGACACCGGATAACTCAGCCGATTCGGTTTGAACTTGGGCGACATTGGCGCCGGCGACGGTCAGCTCCGTGCTGACCTGGCCGACCTCCAGGGCGGCGTCGGCGCGGGCTTTGTCCGCAACCCGGAGGATGAGATCTTTGACGACGTACTGTTTGAAACCTTGGGCGGTGACATTGATGTTGTAATGGCCGGCGAGCAGGCCGCTCACAAGATAATCGCCGGTGGGGTTGGTAGTGGTGGTGCGCACGAAGCCTTGCTCCACACTGGTGACGCTGACGGTGGCGCCGGGAACGGCAGCGCCGCTGGCGTCCTTCACGGTGCCCGTAATGGAGCCTTCCTGTGCCCAAGCACAGGCAGCGAATAGCAGAGCGATGAGCGCGAGAGAAACGCGCGCGGTGGTACGAAGCACGATAACCTCCTGGGCAGCACCTGTCGAGGCGCGATTCCGTGAACCTGGTGCGCCGGTTACCGCCAGAGCCAAGGCGCTGCCGAAACCTAGTCTGAAGCTTTATGCACTATATCGCACTGGAATCAGGCGTCAAAGGTTAGGAGGCGTCGGGCGGGAAGCTCAAGAACTGGACGGAGGGCGCGGGCCCGAGGTGGCCGGTACCGGCGGCTTCTTCGCGCTGGACGATGGCGAGCCAGTCGGTGTAGAGCATGGTCTGAACGCCAATGGTTTCGAATTCGCGCCGGATCAGGTCGGGATTGACCCAGTCGTAGGCGCGCGGAACGCCGTGGCGGAAATGAAGGACGCGGGTGATGAATTTGGGAGGCTCGGGGCGGGCGGCGGCGCGGTCTTTGATCTGCTGATTGGTGGGGGCGAGGGTGGTGGCACAGACCTGGTCGTCGCCGAGGATGTGGGCGAATTGCTCGGTTTTGAGGCTTTCGGCGGCGAGTTGCTGCTTTTTATCGAGCCATTGGAGGCTGAGCTCGGCGGCACGGGCGCGAGCGCGTTCGGCGAGTTGGTTACGGTGGAATTCGCGGTTGTAGTGGGTTTCGAGGGCCTTGTACCAGCGGAAGAAGGCGCGCTCGGCGGTAGTTTTGTAGCGCATCGTGTTGGCGAGCAGCTTGTGATTCTCGTCGGTCCAGAGCCAGGCGTCGTAAGGAAGCCGGGTTTGGATCTGGTGCAGCCATTTTTCGTTGCGCTTGAGGAACCAATGGGCTTTGGCGAGCTCTTCGACGAGGTTTTGCGCGATGGGGTCTTGTGGATCGTAGGCGTCCAGCCAGCCGTTTATGAGGAATTCGAATTCGGCAGGGTCCTCGCCGGGGATGAGGATCTGTTCGGAGCGGCAGCCGTGGGTGAGGCGGTTGAATTTTCGATCGCGCGGGGCGGTGCTGTGGCCGGGATTTTCTTCCTCCGGCGGGCGGGTGGATTCGTCGGGCATTTTTTTCGTTTCCTGCGCCTGAGTGTGAAGAGGGGCGAGCGGGGCGGAGTGGTGGAAGGCGAGTAAGCGATTGATTTGCGTGGGGAAAGCGATTTTCGAGTGGCTTGTGAACGCGGGAGCAGCAGTTGCGTGGAGCGTTTTTACCGAACGAAGTGGGATGTCACAGGATGGGCAAGACTCTGGCGCGGACGCAGCCGGACCAGTCGAGTACGAGGATTGCGCCGTTGGTCAGATCTGATTCGCATGCCCGGATCGCGCTCAGGAGTGACTGGCCGCGAGCCTCTGGGATCAGCGGCTCTCCACGGAGTAGGACGAACTGGGGCGCGCCTGTTTTGTGTGGGCGAGTATTTGCGGGAAGTCGAGATCGTTCGTGAGCGCGATCCATACGTGGTCCGAAACCGCAATCTGCGAGCTTGAGATATAGTAACGTATGTGTTACCATAACGGATGATTGAGGTTCGCGAATACAACGACCGGGAGGGACGCAGCCCGTATGCGGCATGGTTCGATCAATTGAACGCGCAAGCTGCCGCGAAGGTCGCCACGGCTCTGACGCGGATCGCTGCCGGGAACTTCTCGAATGTCAAGGGCGTTGGTTCCGGGATTTTTGAATGCAGAATCGATTTCGGGCCGGGTTACCGGGTTTACTTCGGCAAGGACGGCGAACGGCTCGTGATTCTGCTTGGCGGTGGAACCAAGAAGCGCCAGCAGCAGGACATCCAAGAGGCGTTATCGAGCTGGCAGGACTATAAACAAAGAAAGAAGTAGGGGTAGCTATGGCCTTAACTCGGGATTTTAAAGACACAATCCGCGCGCGCGTCTCGCGCGATCCGAAGTTCCGAAAAGAACTTCTGCGTGAGGGAGTGGAGTGCATGCTGAGCGGCGATATCGCCACCGCGAAGACCATTTTGCGCGACTATATCAATGCGACGGTCGGATTCACTGAGCTTGCCGAAAAAACGCACATCCCCTCAAAGAGCCTAATGCGGATGCTAGGGCCGACCGGAAATCCCCGCGCGGAAAACCTGTTTGAGGTCGTCAGTTTTCTTCAGCGGCGTGAGGGTGTGCGTTTCCATATAAAGACCGGGCCTGTTATTGCCCGGTAACGAGGTTTCCCTGAGACAGCCGATCTACATCTTGTGTGCTGGGGCCGGCGGTGGACAGGGCTGCCGTGGAGTATTCGCGGGCCAGGCGGGATTGATTACTTGGGGTTTCAAGTGAAAGCGGGCGACCGCACGGCGGATCGCCGGGCAGATTATATCGGGCCTATCTGGCTATTTCCAGTGAAGACGTATTTATTGCCGGATCAGGCCTGCTAGGCCTTCCATGTCTGGAAACATGGACTGCTCATGGATGTTCATCTGAAAGAGGCGCTGCTCGATTTCTGAAATAGCACTATCGGCGATATCAAACGTTCTGCACCAGCCGCTGCACGGCTGCATCATTTTGAACAGCGACTCTTTAAAGGTAAGGAGCTGCGCGCAGTTAAACAAAAACACTCCCTGCTGGCTGGCAAGCCGCTGGTTGAAAGCAGGAGGCGGGGCCGCTCAAACACACCCCTGATAATGCAACACGTCTCTGTACGCGCGGGGATATGGCAGCAATTTACGGATGCGGTTCTGAAAGTCGTCGATCTCGGCGGTCATGCTGTCGCAGTCGGTACGCACAGCACCGATGTTAGAGGCAACCAGATGGTCTATGCGTCTCCCCTGGCGCCTTCGTTCTTCGTTGCGTTCTTCGTCTTCCACCTCCTTCACCACGGCGGCAAATCGTTTTTTCACGGCCGCGGCGTCGATAGCCCACACTCTCACGCCGCATTTATTGCAGGCGCACTTTTTTTCCCTCCCCGGACTGACGGCAAAATAAAGCGCGACGAATGGCGAGTATGTAAAATCCAGAAGTCTGGGTTGCACACTTCAATCCGGCCGGATCGGCTTCAATCTCATACTAACGGCCGGTAAAGCGTGGTCGGGTCCACGCTTAGGAGCGCGGCCACGCCCTCGCGGCCCTGTCAAACGGCGAATGCTAGCGCTTCGCGGCTCGGTTAAGTTGAGTAGGTGCTGATTCTAGCTTCCGCTTCGCCGCGCCGGCATGAGATTCTGCTTGCCGCCGGTATTGCACACGTGGTTCGGCCCACGCACATTCCGGAAGACCGCTACGACGGCGAGCCGACGACGGAGTTCGTGCGCCGCATCGCCGAAGCGAAAGCGCGTGCCGCCCCGCGCGCTGGGGACGATATCGTGCTTGGCGCCGACACGCTAGTGTGTTTCGATGACGAAGCGCTGGGAAAGCCTGTATCGGATGCCGATGCCGCTCGTATGCTTCGCCTGCTTTCCGGGCGCGAGCACTGGGTGCACACCGGAGTCTGCCTATTGGCCGGCAACCGCCAGATCACGGATCTCGCCAGTACGAAAGTCTGCTTCGCTCGCCTGACAGAAGAGGAGATTCAGGAGTACACTCGAAGCGGGGAGCCCCGAGACAAAGCCGGGGGGTACGCTATCCAGGGCCGCGCGTCTAAATTTGTGCGGTCGATTGAAGGCTGTTATTACAACGTAGTCGGATTGCCGGTCTCGCTCGTCTATCGCCATTTGAAGGCCTTATGAAGCAGTTTTTCGCGGCCGCGCTTGCCGCCTGCCTGGGCTTAGCGGTGGCGCTTGCGCTTATTGCTCTGCCGGCCGCGCCCGACAATCAGGCGTGGCGGCAGGAAGGCGTCATCTTCCTCGACCATTCCGTCAACGCGCGGCTGCATCCGGTACCGGTAGAGGCCGTTCACCTGGGCGACGGCTTTTGGGCGTCGCGCCGGCGCGTCACCACCGAGCGCAGCCTCCCGACCATGCTGCAGCTTCTCGAAGAGCATGGCGTGGTGGATAACTTCCGGCGTTTGGCGGGGCATCCCGAACTTCCCCGCAAGGGGCCGCTCTACACCGATTCCGACCTATATAAGTGGATCGAAGCCGCGTCTTGGGCGCTGGCTTCGAACGAAACGGCCGACACCGATAAACAAAAATTCCGCAGCCAGATCGACGGGTTGATTCCCATCATTGGCGCCGCGCAGGAGCCGTCGGGCTACCTCAATACGTACTTCGTGGGCGACAAGGCGCGCCTGCGTTTTACCGATCTGCCGCACTCGCACGAAGATTACTGCCTGGGACACCTGCTGCAGGCGGGGATCGCTTATTATCGCGCGACCGGCGAGCGCTCGCTGCTGGGCATCGGAAGGCGTTTCGCCGATTACATTGTTGAGAACTTCGGCCCGGCGAAGCGCCCGTTTGTCACGGGCCACCCGGAACTGGAAATGGCGCTGGTCGAGCTTTACCGCACGACCGGCCAGGCGCAATACCTGGAGTTCGCGCGCTACCTGTTCAGCGGCGTGGAGCGCGACCGGCTGAAGCTGAAAGACTCCGATATACGGTACATGTTCAGCGGAAAACCGTTCACCTCGCGCACGGAGTTCGAGGGCCACGCGGTTCGCGCGCTGTATGCGGTATCGGGCGCCACGGACTATTTCACCGAAACGGGCGATCCGGCTTACAAGAAGACGCTGGACCTGCTCTGGACCGACCTGACGATGCGCAAGATGTACATCACGGGCGGGGTCGGCGCGCGTTCGGCCGGCGAAAGCTTTGGCGATGCGTACGAGCTGCCCAGCGAACAGGCCTACGCGGAAACTTGCGCCGCGGTGGCGAACGTGATGTGGAACTTCCGGCTGCTTTCGCTGACCGGCGATGCACGCTATGCCGACATTCTCGAGCGCGCACTCTACAACGGCGTCAACTCCGGCATGTCGCTGTCGGGCACGCTTTACTGCTATCGCAATCCGCTGGCTTCGAACGGCGAAAGGCTGCGCAACCCGTGGTACGACACGACCTGCTGCCCGCCCAACGTGGAGCGCCTGTTCGAATCGCTGCCGGGCTACTTCTACGCCATGAGCCGGGACGGCGTGTATGTGAACCTGTATCACAATTCGGAGCTGGACTGGCATCTTGAGGACGGCACACCGCTGAAGCTGGTGCAGGCGACCAATTATCCGTGGAGCGGAGATGTGAAGGTGACGGTTTATCCCCAGCGCGCGGCCGAGTTCACGGTCTACCTGCGCTGGCCCTCGTGGGCGGCCTCAGCGGACGTGCAGGTCAATGGCCAGCCGGCCGCATCCGGCGATTTCAAGCGCGGCAGCTACGTGGCGATTTCGCGGATCTGGAACCGGGGTGACACGGTGACGCTCACGCTTCCATTGCAACCGGTGCCGACGGTCGCGAATGCGCGGGTCGCCGATCTCTACGGGCGGCTGGCGATGCAGCGCGGGCCGCTGGTTTACACACTGGAGCAAATGGACCAGGGCGGGTCGCTGCTGGGTGATATCTTCATTCGCCCGAGCGGGGCGGTTACAGCCGATTTCCGCAAAGATTTGCTTGGGGGCGTTGAGATCCTAAAGGTTTCCGGCCAGGCAGCCGAAAGATCTCCAGGAGAAGAACCGTTGTATCAGCCGCTGGCGAGTGCCGTGAACCAGGTCAAACGCCCCATCACTTTGACCTTTATCCCCTATTACGCGATGGGAAACCGGGAGCCCACTCCTATGGAAGTGTGGGTTCCGATCTCGAAGTTCGACAGCCCGGGCGGGGCGGCCTCGGCGGCGAACCTGGAACACCGTCCTGAAACCAGGTAGCTTCGAGACGGCTCTTACGGCTTCAGACCGCGCACAACGGCCAGCAAAAGGCATGTGCGCTAAGGATAAGAAAAGTGTGTAAAATTGAGGATAAGGGCGCTCGGCCGGATTCGTGTAACCCCATGACCTACAAAACCTTTGGAGGAAAATTTCTTAATCTAGCTGCCGTTGTGTTGTTCAGCCTGGCGGTGGCGGCCGCAGCGCAGAATTCGTCGCAGCAGAACCCGCCTGCGGAGCCGGCCAATCCGGACCAGACTGGTCCAGCGCAGAATGCCCCGCCTTCGGGTCAGGCGCAGCCAGAAAGCAAGCCCGCCGAACCGGCGCAGCCCACTGCCGGGGCGCCGGTAGACTCCAATTCTTACAAGGTAGGGCCGGCGGACGTCCTCTACATCCGCGTATGGAACGAGCAGCAATTTACCGGCCCTGTAACGGTTCAAGATAACGGGCACATCACGCTTCCGCTGGTGGGAGACCTACCCGCGGGAGATAAGACTCCCAACCAGATCCAAGAGATTGTCGCCAAGGCGCTGACCAAATTCGTCGTTAAGCCGCTGGTGACGGTCACGGTACAGGCTGTCGAAAGCAAGAAATATTACATGGATGGGCTGGTCGCTCGTCCGGGCGAATATCTGCTCATTACTCCCACTACCGTTTTTCAGGCCATTAGTAAGGCCAACGGTCTGCAGGAATTCGCGAATGGGAAAAAGATCTACGTGCTACGGGGGACGCAACGTATTCCGTTCAACTACAAAGAAGTGATTCATGGCAAGAACATGGCCCAGAACATTCAGCTTCAACCGGGCGATCATGTGGTTGTTCCATAAGGAAATAAGTACATCGGACTATGCTTGAAAGGCTTTCAGTTCCTCGCCGGCCGCTCGATTTCGAAGACTACGTCGATATTTTGCGGCGCAACATTCGCTGGATTATCGGGCCGGTGCTTGCCGGCCTGGTGATCTCGACCGTGGTTGCATTCGTGATGGAAGACACTTTTGTCTCCACCGCCTTGATTCGTATCGTGCCGCAGCAAATCTCTCCCGAGCTGGTTCAGAATGTCAGCTCGCAAGATGTCGCCGACCGGATCAACGGCATGGCCCAAACGATTCTCAGCCGGAACACGCTAACGACGCTTATCAACCAGCACGGTCTTTACAAGAAGGAGATCGCTAGCGAGCCGATGGAAGACGTGGTCAACAAAATGAGGACGGCCATCGTGATCAAGCCCACGGCGGGCGTGGCGATGTCGGGAAAAAGCCTGCCCGCCATGCAGGTTTCGTTCTCTTACCGGGACAAATACTTGGCGAAGGCAGTGTGTGACGATTTGGTGGCACGCTTCATGGGGCAGAGCACAGTCGACACTCTGGACACGCAGTTACAAGCGAATCAATTCTTAAACGATGAATTCGACCGCGCCAAGCACGATCTGGACGTGCTCGAGCAGAAGCTTAGCGAATATCGGCAAAGGAACGCGGGCCGTCTTCCCGAGGAGATGCAGACCAACATTTCAGAGATGAATGCCCTCGATCAACGTCTTAGCTCGCTGAGCGAACAAGCGAGCCGGAATGCCGAGCGGCGCATGATGTTGGAGACAGAGCTTCACTCCGCGAAAGATCGGCTGGCCTCGATCCGCGCCGCCTCACCGCAGCTACTCGCACATAACGAGAAGCTCAACGACCTGGATCACAAAATCGAGGCGCTTGAGAACAAGATCGCTTCCATGAAAGATCGTTATACGGATGCGTATCCCGAATTGCAAGACGCACGCGACGAATTGGCTTTGCTGAAGCGTCAACACGACGATCTTGCGAAAGAAAAGCCTGCCACACCCGACCCATCGGCGGCCGACAACACCGGAGTTAGCCGTGAGCGGCTCGATGCACAGGCGGTTATCGATCAAATTCAAACGCAGATCAAGGCCAATAATCTGGAAGGGCAGCAAATCAATAGCCAGATCGGGGCGGTCAACAACTCGCTACGGACCTATCAAGCCCGCGTGGAGGAACTGCCGGCCGGGGAAAAGGAATACGCGGACCTGACACGGGACCGGGATCTAGCCAAGCAAAGATACGACGATCTCGAGGTAAAGAAGGAGAAATCTGCGGTTTCGATGGATCTCGAGCGCCGGAAGCAGGGCGAATCGCTCGAAGTGCTCGACCAAGCTTCTTTGCCGGACAATCCGACCGCGCCCAAGCGGCAGCTCATCATACCGATCGGTGGGGTAGTCGGCCTGATGCTGGGCATGGTGCTGGTAGCCGTTCGCGAAGTAAAGGACACGTCCCTCAAGAATCTAAAGGACGCGCGGCTGTACACGCAGTTGTCGATTTTGGGCAGCATCCCGCTGCTTGAAAACGACCTGGTCGTACAGCGGCGCAAGCAGATCATGTGGGTAGGCTGGGCAACCGCGACGCTCGCGGGATTGGCCATCGTCGCGGGCTCGATAGCCCATTACTATCTCAATCAAGGCATAAGCAAATGAGCCGAGTGCACGACGCTTTAAGAAAGGCAGCGCAAGAAAATTCGGGATCTCCGAAGGCCGCCTCGCCGCGGGCCCAGGCGCTGGCCGCACATCTCCAGGGCTCAGCGGCAGGATCTGACGCGGGTGCGCAGTTGGAAAGCCCAGTTGCGACAGCGGACGGCCCTGCTCCGGGTCTGGACAGTATGGCGGCGCAGGTGCTGGCCGTCAATTTAGCGGAGTTGGACGAACTCGACACCGTGATCCGGAACGCTCGCGCGATTGCCTACAATCCTCTCCCGGAAGCTCTGCTCGTCAACCCTGTCAAGCCGCGGGAAGCTCCGGCCGAGGAGTTTCGCACGCTGCGAACCCGCCTGAATCATCTACAGAGCCTTCAGCCGCTCCATACGCTTGTGGTGACCAGCGCCTCGCCGGCGGAGGGTAAGTCGTTTACCGCAACGAATCTCGCGGTGACGCAATCTCAGCTTGCCGACAAGCGTGTCCTGCTTGCCGACTTCGATTTCCGGCGCCCGAATGTAGACAAGATTTTTCAAATCGACTGCTCGCCCGGCATCACCGACTATCTGCAGGGCAAAGCACGTATCAGCGATATCCTACGCCGAGTCGCCGATACGCAGCTTTATCTTTTGACCGCCGGCGAGTCGGTGCTGAACCCTCTCGAGCTGCTGAATCTAAAAGAATGCAGAGCCCTGATTCAGGCGCTTCGCGATCACTTCGATTGGGTGATTCTCGACAGCCCGCCGCTCCTGTTCGCCGCCGACGGCAACCTGCTGGCCACCATGTGCGATGGCACGATCCTGGTGGTGCGCATCGGGTCGACCACGTTCGATTCGGTGACTCGGGCCCTGCAGTCCCTGTGCGAGAACAACGTGCTCGGCACAGTTGTCAATGGCGCTCGCCGTGGAGAGCTCTATAGTAAGTACACTTACTATCACGACTATTACTACGCTCCGGCTGCCCAATCGGAGGAAACTCCCGAGGCGGCAGAGCCGGAGGAAGCGCTCGCCCCAGCCGCGAAGTGACAAGCCGGGCCGGCATCGAAAGGCTTAGCTCGCGCATCGAATTGGGGTGCCTACACAAGCTGCTGCACCCACCGCCCTCACCGGGCCGGCTGAAAAGCTCGCCGATACCCTGCCCTCCGTTCACGACCTGATTCGAGCGCGTTGGAGTCCACGCGCGTTCTCGGACCGCGATGTATCGGACGCCGACCTGAAGACCATCTTCGAAGCCGCGCGTTGGGCCGCCTCCTCTTACAATGAGCAGCCGTGGCGCTTTCTGGTGGCACGCAAGTCAGATCCTGCAGCTTACGCCAAAATGCTGAGCCTGCTCGTGCCGTTCAACCAGGCTTGGGCCAAGAGCGCACCGGTTCTGTTCATCATGGCCGCGAAGGGCACTTTTTCGCACAGCGGAGCGCAGAATCTGTATGGCCTGCATGATGCCGGCCAGGCGCTAGCGCATGTCTTCTTGCAGGCGACGGCACTTGGTCTTCACGCGCACGGCATGGCGGGTTTCGATCGCGACCGGGCCCGCACGGAGCTAGGCATCCCGGATGATTACGACCTGGGAGCGGCGGTCGCGCTCGGTTACCTTGGGCCGCCCGAGCAGCTTAGTGACCAGCAGCGACAATCGGAGCTTGCCAAGCGAACCCGCAAGCCGCTGAACGAGATCATTTTCGGCGCCGAATTCGGCAAGCCTCTGCCGCTCTAAGGCCGGCCTGGGCGTCCCTCGGCTCTGGTAACAGAAGCGCATGCTTCGCATCCAACGGTCGCATGCGCCCGCCGCGAAACTGTGCCCGTCTACCGCTCTCACTCCTCTTCATCCTGTCCTGCCGGGTGATCAGCGCTCAGTGGATACCTGCTAATCCCGTCAAGCAAGTCGAAAAACAATCCGACGGCGTGCTCTTTTCGATGCAGACCGGCACGCTCAAACTGCAGGTTTGCACCGACGCCATCATCCACGTTGTCTATGCGCCGGCGTGGCCTCCCCCGCAGCGTCGTGAGTACGTGATCACAAAAAGCGCATGGACGCCGGTCACGTTTGACGTCGCACAATCGGAGAAAAACGTCACCATTACTACCGACCGCCTCACCGTCACCGTCGACCGCAAGGAAGGTCTCATCGGTTATATCGGCAAGGACGGCAAGAATCTGTTGACGGAAGGGCCGAAAGAGCTTACGCCCGCCGTTGTCAATAACGAGCGCACCTATCATGCCGAGGACATCTTTAAGATCTACGGCTCCGAAGAGGCGTTCTACGGACTCGGCCAACATCAGGCGGGGGTTTGGAACTATCGCGGCGAGTCGGTCGACCTTTCGCAAGACAACACCAACATCGCGGTGCCGATGTTTCTCTCAAGCAAGGGCTACGGGATTTTTTGGAACAATACCTCCGCTGGCCGCTGGAACAATCGCTTCATTCATTACTTGTTCCTCAGCTCCGAGGTCTCAGACAGCATCGATTATTACTTCCTCTACGGGCCTGAATTCGACAAAATCATCGGCGCCTATCGCGGACTCACGGGCGCGGCGCCGCTGTACGGCAAATGGGCCTATGGCTTCTGGCAAAGCAAGAATAAGTATTCGTCGCAGGAACAACTGCTCGGCATCGCCAAGAAATACCGTGACCTTCGGATTCCCATCGATAACATCGTCCAGGATTGGTTCTGGTGGACGCTCACCGGCGAGTTCAAGTTCAACAACAAATATCCCGATCCGCGGGCCATGGTGGAGCAGCTTCACAACGAACATTTCCATTTGATGATGTCCGTATGGCCGTTCTTCGATCCGGGATCTGAAACCTACAACGAAATGGACCGGCGCGGTTATTTTCTCGCGCGAACTGCAGTGGCGGGCTTTCACCCGAAGGGCGCGGCGCTCTATGACGCCAGTAATCCCGATGCGCGAAAGTATTACTGGAACCTGATCGATAACGCGCTGTTCAAGATCGGCGCGGACGCGTGGTGGATGGACACCACGGAGCCTGAAACGGAAGGGCGCGAGGAAAACATTCTGTTGGACCATCGGATCTGGGCCGGCAACGGCGCGCGCTTTGCAAATATCTATCCGCTCATGACCACGGCCGGCGTTTACCAGGGCCAACGCGCCGAAACCGATCAGAAGCGCGTCTTCATTCTTTCGCGTTCCGCCTTCGCGGGTATTCAACGCAACGCGGTGACGGCGTGGTCCGGCGACATCCTTTCGGACTTCGAAACTTACAAGCGGCAGATCCCCGCGGGACTCAATTTCGAGCTCTCCGGCATTCCGTATTGGACCACCGACATCGGGGGCTTCGTATTCGGCCATCCCGAAGATCCCAAATATCGCGAGCTGTTCGTGCGCTGGTTCCAGTACGGCGCTTTCTGCCCGATCTTCCGCGTACACGGCACCCGCATTCCGGATGAAAACGAGCTCTGGTCATACGGGCCGGATGCCGAATCCATCCTGACGCGCTTCGATCGGCTGCGCTATCGGCTGATGCCCTACATCTATTCTGTTGCGTGGATGGTTACGAGCCAAAGTTACACGCCTATGCGGCCGCTGGCGATGGACTTCGGCGACGACGTGAAAGCGCAGAATATCGGCGATCAATTTCTTTTCGGTCCCGCCATCCTGGTGAACCCGGTCACCGATCAGGGCGCGACGACGCGGCAGCTCTACTTACCGAAATCGAAATGGTACGACTTCTGGACCGGCGCCGTGTCGAGCGGGCCGATGGAGGTGAATGCGCCGGCGCCTCTCAGCCGTCTTCCGCTGTACGTCCGGGCGGGCTCGATCGTGCCGATGGGACCCGATCTGCAGTACGCCGAACAAAAGCCCGCCGACCCAATAGAGCTGCGCGTCTATCCGGGGGCCGATGGCGACTTCACGATTTACGAAGACGACAACAATAGCTACGACTACGAGAAAGGCGCTTACGCCACCATCCCTATTCATTGGAACGATTCCGGGCACACTCTCACGATCGGCGAGCGCAAGGGCCAATTTCCCGGGATGCTCGCCGGGCGCGCTTTTCAGATCGTTTTCGTGGGCGACGGGCATGGCACCGGTATCGATCCGACGCCTCAACCGGATCGGGCCGTTCACTACGAGGGCAAAGCCATCAGCATCGACGAGACTGCACGCTAAGTTTGCCTTATTCTTGCCGCAAGGCTTTCAGGGGGTCGATCACGCTGGCACGGCGGGCGGGCACAAAACTCGCCAGGAGGGCGGCCAGGATGAGCAGCGAAATGACGATTGCGTAAGTAGGCAGGTTGACGGGGCGGATTTCCTCCACGAGGTGCTGCAAAAATCGGCCGGCTGCGAAAGCCGCGATGGTGCCGAGAGCGACGCCGACCAGGATCATTTTCAAGCTCTGCCGAAGCACCAACCATATGACGTCGCGCGCGGACGCTCCCATTGCCATCCGCACGCCGATTTCCGAGGTTCGCTGTCCAGTCAGATAGGCCAGTACGCCGTAAACGCCGATGCAGGCGAGCAGCAAGGCTAAGCCGGCAAATACGCCAAATAGCAGCGAGAGGAAGCGCTCGCGGGCGAGCGACGCACCGACGAGCTGCTCCATGGTCCGAATCTCGTAAAGGGCCTGGTCGCCGGACGCGCCACGCAGTTCCCGCTGCAAGGGCTCAACGATGTTCAGCGTCGAAGTTCGCGTCCGAATCGCGATCGACATGAGCGACGAAAAGACGTGCAACAGCCGGGCGGGCACTTGGGCGAAGGGGTAATACATCTGATCGCGCACCCGCGACCGATCGTCGCCAGCCAGGCCCCAGTGCCGCACATGGCCTACCACGCCGACGATTCGAAGGGGCGCGAGCCCCATGGCTTGACTCCAGAGGTTTTCGCCCACAACATACTTGCGGCCGAAGGCATGCTGAGCAAGATTCTCGTCGACGACTACGACCGGTTCACTTCCCTCTCGATCGTGCTCGTCGAAGAAGCGGCCCTGTAAGAGTGGGATGCCCATGACGTTTAGGTAATCGGGGGTGGCACTCGAAGCGAGCGCGAACGGCTCGCGATCGGGAGGCGGCGGATTGGGCGTGGTCCGGTAATCCAGAACGTTCTCTCCCTCGCGCATGGGGACGATGTCTGTCAGGGCAGCGAATTGGACATCCGGTACACGGCGCGCGCGATCCAGCACGTCCTGCCAGGCGGACCGGATTTGCGATGGATTGGCGATCACATGGGGAGAGAGTGCGAAGCGGGCTGTCAGCACATTGCGCGCATTCAGACCCGGACTCAAGGAAGACAGCGTGAGCAGAGTATGGCCGAGCATGCCCGCGGAGACCAATAAAACAAAAGCAAGGGCGATTTCCGAGACGACGAAAGGGCTGTGCAGACGGTGGGAACTTGCGGTCACGCTCCTTCCGCCGCCGCGCAGCGCCTGTTCGAGCCCGTGCATGGGAACGCGCAGAGCCGGCGTCAGGCCGAAAAAGAGGCCGCACAAGAGCGACATGCCGATGCCAAAACAAAGCACACGCCAGTCCATGTGGATCTCGTTTGCGCGCGGCAGAGTACCCGGCCAAAGCGCCACAAAGGGATGCAGGGTGACGGCGGCGGCGCAGATACCTAGAACACCGCCGCAAAGCGCAAGCACGGCGCTCTCGGTCACGCACTGGCGAACGAGCCGCCCGCGGCCGGCGCCAAGCGCCACTCGCATAGCCAATTCCCGCTCGCGAGAAACAGCGCGGGTCAGAAATAAACTCGCGATATTCACGCACGCGATGAACAGCACCAAACCTACCGCGGAGAGGAGCAACCATAGAGTGCCGTGAACATCTTTGACCAATTCCTGCAGAAAGGGACGGACGAGCATCCTGACCCCGCCGTCGGACGCCGGGTATGCTTGCGCCAAATGGCGGTTGATGAGACTGATTTCCGCTTGAGCCTGGTTGAGAGTGACGCCGGGAGCGAGGCGCGCCACGACTTTGATGAAAGCCGCTTTGCGATTCTGCATTCGCGGGTCCGTGCTTTGACCGAGGGGAGTGAAGACATCCGCCTCGCCGGACAACTGAAAACCTCGGGGCGCGATGCCGATCACCACATACGTCTTGCCATCGAAGACAAGTTTTCTGCCGAGCGCCGAACGATCGCCGCCAAACCGGCGCTGCCAGAGGCCGTAGCTAATCATCGCCACCGGCGCTGCGCCGGGGCGGTCTTCACCGGTGCGGAAAGCGCGTCCATAGAGAGGGCTGATGGCAAGAACGGGAAACAGGTCCGCAGAGATCAGACGGCCATCCACATACTCCGGCTCTCCTGGGGCGCCGATGGTGCCGCCGGTGAATGTCCACCCGGCCACTACAAGCGCGCGGCTGGCATGATGGATGTCCTGGAAATCCGGATAAGAGAACCCCCAGAACTCGCCCAAGTGTTCCATGAAACCGTGCAGGACGACGATTCGGCCAGGCTCGGAAAAGGGGAGCGGCCTGAGCAGAACGCTGTTGATGAGGGTGAACATGACGGTGGTCGCGCCAATCCCGAGCGCGGAGATGAGCAGCGTGGTGGCGAGGAAACCGGGCTTCTGGCGGAAGCTGCGGAGCGCATAGCGCGTGTCCTGGAACAGTTCTTCTGCCCAGCGGGTGTGACGCGCATCGCGGCAGAGTTCCTTTACCTGCTCGGGACCACCAAGCGCGATGCGGGCTTCACGCTGCGCTTGCGCAGGAGAGAGGCCGCGGGCGATCAGGTCAGTTGCATGTTGGTCCAGATGAAACCGCAACTCCTTTTCAAGCTGCTCTTCCATTCGCTTGCGACGCCACAGTCGCGACCACCAGTTCATTGAGCACCTCGCTGATTAAGTCTTCGCCTCGCTGAGAAGCGCGGGCTCATCCATAGTTGAGTCTTCGCCGCGGGCTCATCCTTCGGCCATGCCGAGAATGAGGCCGACGCCCTCGATCAAGCGCTGCCAACTGGCGGCCTCCGCTTCCAGTTGCTTTCGGCCTTTTCGGGTCAGGCGATAGAATTTCGCTTCACGCCCGGTCTCAGTAATTTTCCAGCCGGCCGACAGGAAGCCGCGGTTTTCCAGGCGGTGGAGTGCGGGATAGAGCGAACCTTCGGGGACGCGAACCACGCCACCCGATACCTGTTGCAACCGCTGTGCGATGGCGTAGCCATGGACCGGCTCAACCGCGACGGCCTTCAGGATCAAGAGATCGAGAGTGCCTTGCGGGAGGTCGGATTTCTGGGCTGCCACGGATACCTGTTGCTTCTAGGCATAGAGTAGCAGAGAATGCATAGAAGTGCGAGGTGTTCACGGGAAGGCGGCAGAGCGCGCCGCCGCCCGATTCGATTTAGGGTTAGCGATGACCGCCGCCACCGTGGAAACCGCCACCGTGGAAACCGCCGCCGTGAAAGCCGCCGGGGGCGCCATTTCCGTGAACGCCCACAAAGGCGTGGCCTCCGTGCCAACCTCCGTGTCCGCCGCCATGCCATCCGCCGCGGAAGCCGCCATAGAAGCCATGATAGAAACCGGGGTAAAAGCCGCCGTAGAAGCCAAAGCCGAACGGGCTGTAGAAGAAGCCAGGGCCCCAGAAGCCGTAGTAATCAGCGTAGGGGTCCCAGAACCAGCCCTCCCCGACAGGATAGTAACCAGCGGGGTTCTGCGCGACTAACTTGTTTTGGTCGGATTCGGAGCGGCTGCGAGCGGCGCTCCAGACGTACAACGGGTCCTGCTTTGCCTGATCCTCGTCGAAGCTGGATTTCTTCAGGGCCGAGTTATTGGCAAGCAGGATTTGATCGTGTTTGCCGACGCCACGATGCTCCGTCATGCCAATTACGTCCGCTTTCCCGTCGAAAACCTTGACAGAAGGAGGGTTGGTTGAGAAACCGTAGAGGCCTTTCTTGAGCATGTCCACCGAGGTGGACGCAAGTGTTACTTCGAGGTGAGTGCCGGAGATGAATTGGTCGACTTCGACAAGCGCATTGCCGCGCGCGAGATCGATTCGGGTATCGGCCAGCCCTACGGCGGTCATGCGCAACGCGCTGTTTGGGCCGACGCGGAGAAATGCGCCGGGCGTGAGCAGAACCTCGACGTATCCGTTGCCGGTGTCGAGGGCCTGGCCCGGTTGCAGGGCGAAGTGTCCGACAGATTGAAGGGTCAGCGGCTGTCCGGCGGCCGATACTTCACCTTGAATGTAATTGACCGAGCCGGGCCGGGGGAGTTCCGGGGGCGGCATTCCTCCGGGAGGCATGGAGCCTGGTTGCATGGGGGGATTTTGTTGCGGGGGCGCTTGCTGCATGGGGGGCTGCGCTGTCTGTGTGAAAGCGTAAGTTGCAGCGGCGAACAGGGCAACGACTAATGTGAAAGTACGACTCGTAGCTGTTTTCATGTTTGTGCGCTTCTCACTACTGATTAGACGTATGAAGTGGGAGGAGGAATCCGGCGGATTGAAAAGCGAGCGGTGGTTGTGATGAGGGTTCGTGCCGGGATTCGTCAGTTCGGCGTCTAGGCGTATGAACGAAGCGAGGGGTGTTTCAGTGAGAGAGCCGCTCGTGGCATGTCATCGGTTCTGACGTTCCTGGTTAAGCTATAGAAAGAATGGCAAGCCTGGACTGGTCGCGATGTTCTGCAGTGGAAAGTGTGCCGGGCCGCTTGAGCGGCGCGTGGGTTTTTCGCGATACGCGTATGCCGGTATCCGCCGTGTTTGAGAATCTTGAAGCCGGGGCGAGCATAGACGAAATCATTGAGCAGTTCGACATCACCCGAGAACAGATAAATGCGGTCCTGGAGTTTGCGGCGCGGAGCCTCGACGCGCCAACGCCGGTTTCTACGAGTTCTTTCGCAGATGCTCGTTCTCTTTGATCATGTCACGCCAAAGGGGATTGCCCGATCCCTTTCCGGTCACAGTGTCACGAAGGCCAAAGAGCGCGGATGGAACACGTTAAGCAACGGCGAGTTGCTGGCGGCGGCGGAGGAGGCCGGTTTTGACGTGCTCTTGACCGCGGATAAGAACATGCGCTACCAGCAGAACCTTGAGGGCCGCAAGATTGGGCTGGTTGTGCTGAGCACTCCGCAGTGGCCGGTCGTGAAACTGCATCTTGAAAAAATCGCCGCTGCAGTAATGCCGTTAATAAGGGTGGATACATCGAGGTGGAGTTAACGGCGCCGCAGTGACAGCCTGATTTACGCAACCAAGCTGCTGAAGGCGCTGTCGGTTAAGTGCCGGGTGGGTACAAACTGCTACCATTTTTCAATGGCCGATTCGGTTTGGGTTCGAAGATTGGATTCGGCCGCGCCGGCCCTGACCGTTGCTCCCCGGCACGCTGCCGTGGTTCGCATTACCCACTGGATTACTACTGTCTGTTTCGTAGCGCTGCTCGTCAGCGGGATTGAAATTGTCACCTCGCACCCGCGCTTCTATTGGGGTGAAACGGGCAACGTGCTCACTCCGGCGTTGTTCCAACTGCCGATCCCGGCATCGAGATCGACGGTACCCACCGGTTATGGCTATGTGCTGCCTGACCAGAACGGCTGGAGCCGGTATCTCCACTTCGAAGCCGCTTGGGGTGTAGTGTTGACGGGCTGCGTTTATGTACTCTTCGGATGGATCAGAGGGCACTTCCGGCGGGATTTGCTGCCCGCTCGCACGGACTTGTCGTGGCGGGCGCTGGGGAGGGAATTCGCCGGACATCTGCGCTTTCGGCCGGCGAGCGAGGCGGGAGCCGGGTCGTACAACTTGCTTCAGCGGCTCACGTATGGGTGCGTGATTTTCGTTCTATTCCCGCTCGTCATCTGGACGGGCTTGGCCATGTCACCCGCGATCGCGTCGGCGTTCCCGGCGGCCGTCACTGTTCTGGGAGGCCAGCAGTCCGCGCGGACCCTTCACTTCTTCGTCTCGGTGTTGCTGTCGCTTTTCCTTTTGGTTCACATCACGATGGTTTGCCTGGCCGGATTCAGGAGCCGCATGCGAAGCATGATCACAGGCCGGGACGCGAGACATAAGGAGGGGCATGAACAAACCTTCGCGGCGTAAACTCATCGCCACCGGCTTGGCAGCGACCGCAGGGGCGTCCGGGCTGGCGGTGGCTAGGAAGCTTGCGCGAAGTTACGGACTCATCCCGCCCGATGGCGGCGGTCTCTATGGCCCGGGTGAAACGTTGACCTATGCTGCGCAGCGAATGCTGACTCGCCACTCGTTGGCGCGCGAGTTCGCTCCCGGGCAGATTTCGAAAACTCCGTTTGCGAATGCAGTGGCGCCGTTGGGGGAAGAATTTAAACGATTGCAGGATGCAGGTTTTGCCGACTGGCGCCTGACTATCGATGGCATGGTTGCGCGGCCGGCATCGTTCTCGGTGGCTACACTCAAGAGCTTTACCTGGCACAGCCAGATCACTCATTTGGCGTGCGAAGAGGGATGGTCGTACATTGCCGAATGGATAGGCGTGCCGCTCTCCCACATATTGGATGCGGTGGGAACGCTGCCCCAGGCGCGGTATGTTGTCTACCGATCCATACAGCCCGACTGGTGGGAAAGCGTGGACATGGCCGACGCGTTGCATCCGCAGACTCTGATCACGTTCGGCATGAATGGCGGTGAGCTTCCCGTGCGGTTTGGCGGACCGCTTCGGCTGCGGGTTCCCCGGCAACTCGGTTATAAGAGCGTCAAATATATCACGAGCCTCACGGTAACCGACAGCCTGAAACGCTTCGGCAAGGGCTTGGGCTCGGCTGAACCGGAAGCTGGTTATGCCTGGTACGCGGGTATTTAGGAGCGAATGCGCGAAATACAGAGTGACATGCGGCCTGTTCGCCGTGCTGCTTTGGACTCCCGCGGAAGTTGGTTGGCGAGTATTTGTGCTGCACGAGCAAAATGTCCACATCGCGTGGGATTTTCACGAGATCGGCAATCTGATTTTCCTGGTGCTCTATTTCGGGTTGTTCAATTATGTGGGGAACGGGCAGACGCCGGGCAAGTGGATCGCACGCACCCGAGCGGTATCGCTGACCAGTAAGCGAATGGGAAGGTGGCAATCGATTGAGAGAGCGCTTGGCTACGGGGCGGCGGTGTTGGAGGGCGGGCTGGGATTTTTGCAGTACTTTTGGAGCGGAAACCACATGTGCGCGCAGGACCGCCTGGCGGAGACCGTGGTGATCGACGTTCGGAAGCGCAAACAGAGACCAACTTCGCATTGAGCGACGAGCCGGCCAATGAAGAGCGTTGCGGATTGCGATGATGGGTCCGTCAGATGGTGATTGCCAGTTGGAATGTCAATTCGATACGGGCCCGCTTGGAGCATGTCAAGAGCTGGCTCACGGCGCACAATCCGGATGTCGTTCTGCTGCAGGAGCTCAAAGCGGAGGAGTTTCCCGGGGGGCCGTTTGAGGAGCTCGGGTACGGCAGCGCGGCGGTTACGCAGAAGAGCTATAACGGGGTGGCGGTGCTGTCGCGGCGGCCTATTGCGATCGTCTCGACGACGCTGTTGGGCGACGAAACGGACAGCCATGCGCGATTTCTGGAAGTGGCGATCGACGGGATGCGCATCGCGAACATCTATGCTCCGAATGGAAATCCGGTTGGCAGCGATAAGTTTCTTTACAAGCTGGCGTGGATGGATCGCCTTCACAGGCAGATGCAGAGTTGGCTGGAAAGCGGGACGCCGACGCTGGTGGGCGGCGACTTCAATGTGATCCCGGAGGATATTGACTGCCACAAACCTGCGTCGTGGATGCATGACGCGCTGTTTCAGCCAGAGCCACGGGTGCGCTATCGCGCGTTGCTGGGACTCGGCTATACGGACGCATTCCGTTCGCTACACCCCGGGCAAGGCGGCTACTTCACGTTTTGGGATTACTTCCGAAAGGCGTTCGAGTACAACCGCGGCATTCGCATCGACCACTTTTTGGTTTCGCCGGGACTCACGCGGCGGCTGGAGAGTTGCGAGATCGATAAGGGGCCACGAGCGCAGGAGAAACCCTCCGACCACACGCTCATCGTTGCCCGGTTCAGCGATGCGAGGTGAGATGGGGTCTCGCTACAGCTCGCTGGGGGGTCTGCTTGCGAAGGTCGAACGACAGGCGGCGGCGTGGTTCGATGCGCTCGACAGCCGGCCGGTCCGCGCGACCGCGACGGCCGAAGAACTGCGGAAGGCGCTTGGCGGGGCGCTGCCACGGGAGGGGATCGCGGCGGAAGGGATCGCGCAAATGCTGGCGGAGGCGGGCATGAGAGGAACGGTTGCGTCCGCGGGGCCTCGCTATTTCGGCTTTGTAGTGGGAGGCAGTCTGCCGGCAGCGCTGGCGGCGGATTGGCTGGTATCGGCATGGGATCAGAACACCGGCATCTACGCGTTGTCGCCGCTGACCTCGGTGATCGAACAGATCGCGGGCGGGTGGTTACGAGAGCTCGCCGGACTTCCCGCGACGATGAGTTTCGGGTTTGTGACGGGCTGCCAGATGGCGAATTTCACCGCGCTGGCAGCCGCGCGCCATCGCATTCTGGAGGATGCAGGTTGGGACGTCGAGGCCGAGGGCCTATGTGGAGCGCCGCCCATCGAGGTAGTGGCGAGCGAGGAAGCGCACTACACCATAACCATGGCGTTGCGGCTGCTGGGTCTGGGGGCGAATCGGGTTCGAAGAATTCCTACAGACGAGCAAGGGCGGATGCGGGCCGACGGGGTCGCCACAGCGCTGCGCGCCTGTGAGGGGCCGTCGATCGTTTGCGCACAGGCGGGAAATGTGAATACGGGCGCGGTGGATTCGCTGAGCGAAATCGCTGAATTGGCAAAGGAGCGTGGAGCGTGGTTCCACGTGGATGGCGCATTCGGTCTATGGGCCGCGGCTTCGCCGGAGCGGGCGGGGCTGGTGCGAGGGATTGAGAGGGCCGATTCGGTGGCGACCGACGCGCACAAATGGCTCAACGTTCCTTACGATTGCGGCATCGTCTTTTGTGGCGACGAGGCTGCGCATCGGGGGGCGATGTCGCTGGCCGCCGCTTATATCGTGGCCAGCAGGGACGAGCGGGATGCTCACGAGTTTGTACCCGAAGAGTCGCGCCGTGGGCGGGCGATCCCTGTCTATGCAGCGCTGCGCTCTCTCGGCCGCGAGGGACTCGCCGAGCTGGTTGAGCGCAACTGCCGCCAGGCACAACGGTTCGCCGATGCTTTACGCAGGGCCGGGCATGAAGTGCTGAACGAGGTGGTGCTGAACCAGGTTCTGGTGTCTTTCGGTACGACGGAAGAAACTCAGCGGACCATCGCGGCGCTCCAGGAAGACGGAACTTGCTGGTGCGGTGGGACGGTTTGGAAGAACCGAACCGCGATGCGCATTAGCGTGAGTAACTGGTCAACGACAGACGAAGATGTCGACAAGAGCGTGGAGGCGATGCTGCGAGCCGCGAGGAAAGCGAGGAGGTGAGGAATGGCGATTGAGGTTCGCGGGGTGGCTCCGCTGCTGGAGGTGTATGACATGCCGAGGTCGGTGCGGTTCTATCGCGATGTGCTTGGGTTCCAGGTGGCGAGCACCTCGCCGAAATTGGGCGGCGAGGATCGTTTCCATTGGGCGTTGCTGCGGCTGGGCGATGCGGAGGTCATGCTGAACACGGCGTATGAATACGACGACGAGCGCCCCACGGAACCTGAGGGGGCTCGTACGGCGGCGCATCGGGACACATGCCTCTTTTTCGGTTGCCCGGACGTAGATGCGGCCTACGAAGAATTGCGCGGGAAGATCACGGGACTTGGCAAGCCGGCCGTCGCTCCGTATGGCATGAAACAGTTATCGCTTTCCGACCCTGACGGATACGGATTGTGCTTCCAATGGCCGGCTAAAAGCTGAGGGCCAAGCCGGGTCACGGGCCGGGTCACGGAAGTTAACAGGCGCAGATTTTCGCTTGTTTACAGTAAGTTGCGGGGATAATACTGGGTTTTTTGAACGCAGGTCGATATGTGCTGGAGGGGATGAGAGAGAGATTTGGGTTGTGGGGGCTTGACGGAATTCTCGATTTCGTGAATAATGGAGGTGGAAATCGAGGAGGGGATGTGGCGGCAGCGACGACGTTTGCTCCCGGACAGATTATTGCAGGCTACCCGTTCGACAGCGCACCGGATTTGACAGATTCGAAGGTGCGTGAGCGATTGAGCGGCAGCGCGATGAAAGGGTTTCTGAAGATCGCCGAGGCCTGGGGACTGACGGAATCTCAGGCGCGGGGATTGCTTGGCGGCATCGCTTCGTCTACCTTCCATGCGTGGAAAAGCGAGCCGAAGAAACAGAAGCTGACACAAGACACGCTGCTGAGGATCTCGCTTCTAATCGGCATCTACAAGGCTCTGCATATCTATTTTGGCGACGAGTGGGCCGATCGTTGGGTCACGCTGGGCAATCGTGGATCGATGTTTACCGGGACGGCGCCGATTGAGTTTATGATTCGCCAGGGACAGCCAGGCATGGTGCAAGTGCGGCGGATGTTAGACGCCTGGCGCGGCGGCCGTTGAGAGATCCCGAAGTTCGCTTCATAGGCTGGGAGAATTCACACCGACTGATTCCGTCGCGCTATAGCGGAAGCGGAACAGTACTCTCCGAGCTTGCGGAAAACAGCAAAGAGCTAGAAGAGTTGGTGTTGCTGGACGGCGCGACGAACGATCGCGTGCAGAGCGAACAGCGGGGATACATCGGAATCAGCACATTCGAGCTGGTGTACGGCATTCCGAACGCGCACGTTGTGAATGCAGCCTACACACACCCGGACGAGTCGGGGTCCCGGTTCAACGACTACACGCGGGGGGCGTGGTACGCCGCGGATTGTTTAGAAGCTTCCACGGCGGAGGTGGTGTATCACAAGAGCAGGCGATTGAGCGACATTATCGTCCCGCATGAAGCGGGAGAGCGGCCTTCGCGGGATGTCTCGACATACGATGACTGGCTGGCGGATTTTCTAGCGGATTTTCACGTGCTCGAGCCGCCGGAGGAATTTTCGAAATTTCTGCAGCCGGAGCGTGTACCGCAGTGTTACGCCGCCTCGCAGGCGCTGGCACGGCACTTATTAGATGAAGGCTCGAATGGGATAGTTTATCCGAGCGTTCGATATCGGGGTTCCCGGTGCATCGCGTGTTTTCGACCCGCACTGGTGTACCGACCGCGCAGATCCGAACGGCTGGAGATCACGTTGACGGCAAACGAAACCGGGTACGACGCCAAGGCGCGCCGAGTGCCGTCTTAGCGGGCAGCGCGCTCTACTTCACAACGACGTTGACGAGGCGGTCGGGGACGACGATCACCTTTGCGATCTGCTTGCCGTCGCTGAACTGTTTCACTTTGTCGTTGGCCAGAGCGAGCCGCTGCAACTCGTCTTTAGAAGTGCCGAAGGGCGTATGGATGTGGGCGCGCAGTTTGCCGTTGACCTGAACGGGGATTTCGGCCAAGTCTTCTTTCGCGAGCTCGGGGTCAAAGGCCGGCCAGTTTTCGCGAAAGATGGGGCCGCTGCGGCCGAGCGTCTCCCAAAGATCCTGGGCCAGGTAGGGAGCGAAGGGAGCCAGCATAAGAGTGAGCTTCTCGGCGAGTTCGCGGCGAACCGGGCAGGACAGGCCGGCTTCGGAGGCATACAGATCGTTCAGCAATTCCATCAGCGCGGCGATGGAGGTATTGAAATGCCAGCGGGTATCGAGCTCGATGGTGATTTTTTGAAGGGTGCGATGCAGCTTGCGAAGGGCGTCGCGATCGGATTGGCCAGAGGACGGGGCGTCCGCGCAATTGGCATTTCTGGTCACGAAACGGTACACGCGCCCGAGAAAGCGATTGACGCCGGAGACGCCTTCTTCCTGCCAATCGAGATCCCGATCGGGCGGCGCCGCGAACAGGGAATACATGCGCGCGGAATCGGCGCCGAATTTCGCCACCATGTCGTCGGGGGAAACGACATTGCCATGGCTCTTGGACATTTTGGCGCCATCCTTGATCACCATGCCTTGCGTGAACATGCGCTTCACGGGCTCGCCGATCGAGACCAGGCCAAGGTCGCGCATGAACTTGGTCCAGTAGCGCATGTAGATCAGGTGGAGAATGGCGTGCTCGACACCGCCAATGTACTGATCGATGGGGAACCAATACGCAATCTTCGCCGAATCGAAAGGCGCCTTGTCATTGCGCGGGTCGCAGTAGCGGAAGAAGTACCAAGACGAATCGACGAAGGTGTCCATGGTGTCGCTTTCGCGGCGCGCCGGAGCGCCGCACTTGGGACACTTCACGTTGATGAAATCTTCTACGAATTCGAGCGGCGAGCGCCCTTCGCCGGTGATCTTTACGCCGAGCGGCAGGAGCACCGGCAGATCTTCCTCGGGCACCGGCACAATGCCGCAATCCGGGCAATAGATCATGGGAATTGGCGTGCCCCAATAGCGCTGCCGCGAGATACCCCAATCCTTCATGCGGTAGGTGATGGCGTGGCTGCCGAAGCCATGCGCGGCTGCAAAGGCGGTCATCTGGCTGCGGGCCTCTTCACTCGGCAGGCCGGACCACGGACCGGAATTTTCGACGATGCCGTCTTCGCCGAACGCCTCCTGCATGGAGGCACCGTCGGCTAGCGGGCCATCGACGGGGCGGATCACGGGGACGACCGGAATACCATACGCCCGGCAGAATTCGAAGTCGCGTTGATCGTGGGCTGGAACTGCCATGATGGCCCCGGCGCCGTAGCCCAGCAGCACAAAATTGCCGATCCAGACGGGAATTCTGGCCTGATCGAAGGGCCGGATGGCATAAGAGCCGGTGAACAATCCAACCTTGTGAATGTTTCCGGGATCCTGCCGCGCGGTTGCGTCGATCATTTCCTTGATCCGGAGGCGAAGATTTTCATCGGTCACGAGCTGGGCCACAAGCCGATGTTCGGGCGCCAGGATCAACGCGGTTGCGCCGTAGATGGTATCGATGCGGGTAGTGAAAACGCGGATGTTTTCGGCGCGTTGGTCGACCGCAAAATCGATTTCAGCGCCTTCGGAGCGCCCCATCCAGTTGCGCTGCATGACGAGGACGCGCTCCGGCCAATCGAAAGACTCCCGCAAAACGGGCGCGGTATCAGGCGCCCCGCCCAAATGTCCAGCAGGTTCATTTGCTGTCTGGCGGCGCGCATCCGCGCCCTTTGCGCTTTCGAGCAGCTTTAGATCGGCGAGCAACTCGGGCGTATACGCGGTGGTCTTGAGAAACCATTGGGGCATGGCGCGCTGCTCGACGGGGGTGGTCTCATGGCGCCAGCAGCAGCCGTCGACCACTTGCTCGTTGGCCAGCACAGTTCCGCATTCCGGGCACCAGTTCAGCAGCGCTTCGGTGCGGTAGGCGAGCCCGCGGTCGAACATCTTGAGGAAGAACCACTGGTTCCAACGGTAGAACTCGGGTTCGCAGGTGGCGACTTCGCGAGCCCAATCGAAAGAAAAGCCCAGCCGGTACATCTGCCGCTTCATGCTCGCGATGTTGCGGAGCGTCCATTCGTGGGGGTCTTTGCCCTCCTTTATGGCGGCGTTTTCGGCGGGCAACCCGAACGCGTCCCAGCCCATGGGATGAAGCACGTTGTACCCGCGCATCCACATGTAGCGGGCGAGCGCGTCGCCGATGGCGTAAAGGCGGACGTGTCCCATGTGCAGCACGCCGCTCGGGTAGGGCAGCATTTCGAGGACGTAATACTTGGGCTTTTCGGGCGCATCGGCTACGTAGAGCGCCGGATCGTTCGCCCACCGCGCGTGCCACTTGGGCTCAATCTCTTGGGGGTTGTACGCTTTCTCGGGGATACTAACTCCTTCAGTGTTTGCACATTGCGAAGATCGTCGCCCGGCTTATCGACGGGCGTTTCGAGGATGAAGGCCTTCGCACGCAGCTCGGGATGGTTGAGGATACGACGGAAGCCTTCCAATCCAATATAACCAGCACCTATGTGGGCGTGGCGATCGCAGTGCGAGTTTAGGGCGGTCTTGGAGTCGTTGGCATGAATGACGGGAACGTGGTCGAGGCCCAAAGTAGCGGAGGCTTGGGCGACGAGTTCCGTCAAGCCCTGGGGGCGCGCGATGTCGAAACCGCTGACGTAGCAGTGGCAGGTATCGAGACAGAAGCCGATGGGGATGTCCAGATAAGGGCTGGCGAGCTGCCGTATGGCAGCCAATTCATCCAACTTGCCGCCGAGTTGCGCGCCGGCACCGGCGGTGTTCTCGAGCAAGATGGCCAGCTTGGGCCTGGCTGCGAGTCTTGCATCGATGCCCCGCCACGCGAGGGCGAGCGCTTCGGCCACGTTGAGCATGCCCTGCTCGATCGTCAAGCCTTTGTAATTGCCGGGATGGGTAACCAGATAGTCGGCGCCGATTAAGAGGGCGCGCTCGATCTCGCCACGAAAACCTTCGATCGATTTCTCGCGAACGATGGAAGGCGGGGCGGCCAGGTTGATCAGATAGCTGTCGTGAATCACCAGGGGCAGCAGGTCGTGCTGCTGGCGGAGCCGATTCAACTGGCTGATCTGACCAGAATCGGGCGGCTTGGCACGCCACATGCGCGGGCTCGCCGAGAAGATTTGAAAAGTGTTTGCGCCGAGCTCGTGAGCTTTGATGGCGGAACGTTCGAGCGACCCGGCGGTGGAGGTATGGATCCCGATTCGCAAGTCTCAGCATAGGCTACGAAGGACGGAGGTTCCGCTGCTATACTCACTTGCTAACGTTGTGCCGCGATATTTCAATTTGCTCGAAGCCGAAAAACTGCTGCCGGAAGTGGAGCGCCTGCTGCGGGGGCTCATTCAGGTGAAGGAGGATTACGAGCAGAACGAAGCTGAGCTTTCGCAGATCAATCAACGGATTGCACTCACCGGGGGGATGATCGCTCCGCGGGAGCGGATCGTCCAGCTTCGCAGCAGGAAGGATGCCGCGGCGCGGGCGCTGAAGGGTACGCTCGAAAAAATCCAGGAGATCGGCTGTCAACTGAAGGACCTGGATATGGGCCTGATCGATTTCCCGACTCTTTACCGCGAGCAGGAAGTGTATCTGTGCTGGAAGCTAGGGGAAAGCGGCATCGGGTATTGGCACCACGTGGACGATGGATTCCGGGGGCGACGGCCGATCGACAGCGAGTTCCTGGCGAACCATCGCGGTGAGGGTTAGTAAGCGCTGCGACGGGCCGCCCGTGCGGGGCAGCGGAGCCGGTTTTTCGAGGTCAATTGCTAAACTAACGCTCGAATGCTATTGGCTCGGGAGTTTATAGGGTATCTTTCGCGGCAACTCGTCGAGCGTCTTAGTCCCGCCGCTGTCGAAGCATCAAACGCGACGGTCGCCGCGGGGGTGATCGCGCAGACGATTGAAGAAGATCTTTCGATAGAAGACCGGCTGAATGACGAAGTTCGGGACTTGCTGGATCAGTATAGCGATTACATGCGGCGGGAAAATGTCTCGTACCAGGAGATGTTTCGCAAAATCAAGAACCAATTGCTGGCGCAACGCAAGGTGATCCGCGCGGGGGGGCGCGACACGGGGGACCCGATGAAGCTGTCGCGCGATAAAGTGAACGACCTGGCGCACAAGATTGTGAGCGCGATACGGAAATCGCGCGACTTCCGGGTGCGTAAGGATCCGAATGAGCTTCGTCTGGCGATTGTGCGCGAAATGACCGATTTGCTGCAATTGGAGCATCGCATCGATTCTGCGGCGCGAGAGAAGATTCGCACGCAGAAACGCGAGATTCCGGAAGGCGGCGAAGAATACGACGTGCTGCACAAGCGCTACTATGCCGAAGAGTTGAAGAAGCTGGGAATCAACCTGAGCAGCTAACGAAGGGCCGGCGCGCTTCGCAAGTCGGCCGCATCATAGACGACAAATTCGCGATTTGCGAAGACCGGCCTGACGTTTGCCAATTGGTTGGCGCGCTTCAGCACGAAGTAATCGATGGGAAGGGAGAGCATCGGGGGCAAGCGCTGGGAAGAAAACTGGGGCGCCATGGTTGCGCGCCACCTGTCCCACCACTCTTGGCCGACCGATTCGAAGTACTTCATTTGCGCGCCGCTGGTCCAATCGACCCAGACGGCGCGGCGCGACTCGGCGCGAAAGATACCCGGATACAATGCGCGTTGGGCGTCGGGAAACAGAAACATCGAGCTTCCCCAGGTGTTTCTATCGGCCCAGCCGGCCATTTGAGCGACCGCCGCTTCGGTGGATCGCGAGGGAATCGTTATGGAGGCCATCTCACTGAGGGGCGCCAGCAGGACCAGCGCAAACCACCAAGCTGCCTCGCGCGGCCGCCGATTGGCCGCGGCGCGAATGCCCGCTACGCCGCAAACGAGCGAGGCGATAGCGACTGTGTACACGAGCGTCCGCGCGGGTTGCAGGGCCGGAACGAGCGACCATCGCAGATGTTCGAGCAGCAGGTCAGATAGCGGAACGCTCAAAATGCCGCACAACGGGAGCGCCACAAAGAACCAGCGCAGTTGCAGGTTTAGCCATGGCCAGATTCGCGTGGTGGCCCACACGGCGCATACCCAAACGGCGAGGTAGATCCAGATTTCGCGCCCGGCCCAGAGCGAGACCCAGACGTAGCTTACGCGGAACTGTTGGAGGGCGGCGAGCTGGTTGGAGATTTTGGCGAAGAGCGGTTGGGGTTCGATCACGCCTGGCTGTAATTGAGCCAGATTCGCGAGCAACAGCACGAACACGGCCAGAATGCTGAGCGCCGGGCGAAGCAGCGAGCGCAATCGGCGCTCAAAGATGAAGGCGAGCAGCGCTACGGCCCAAAGCGGCGCTGCGGTGGGCACGTGATAGAGGAGGGCGAGGCCGCCCGCCAATCCGGCGAGCAGTGGTTTCTCCCGCGCGAGCAGGCCCATCGCGAGCAGAACGAGTCCGAATGCAAAGGCGCGCGGCGTTGCCTCCGGGTCAGTGACGAAAACCGCGGGGCCGGGCAGCATGGCGCCGAGATTGACGAGCGCGCTAATCAGTAACGCGGACGCATCCCGCAGACGGGCAGCGCGCGCCAGGAGAAAAACGCCCAATACGGCAGCCAGCCGATAGAGCAGTTGCTGGGCGAACAGCGCAGCTTTAAAATCCAGCCTTCCCGCTTCGCGCAAGAATAGAGTAGCTTCGTCGTAAATTGTGTAAGTGAGATGCGGATGGGTTGCGACTAAGTCACGGGAAAGAAATCCCGGAGAATCGAGCCGCTCCAGAATTGGAAGGAGAAGCTGAGTGTCGGCGTGTAAATAGGAGTGGCCGGGGAAGATCTCGAATTCGAGCCATGTAATCGCGGCAAGTGCTAATACGAGGAGAAAAGCGCGCCGCATCTATCGCGCCGGAGTTTTTGCTAATTGCTCCTTAGCCCAAATCCGATTTGGATCTAGCTGTAGGGCTTTTTGGAAGGCTTGCCTTGCTTCTGCGTCGCGGTTCGCTTTCCGGAGCGTGACGGCCTTCCAGACATAGGCGTCAGTAAGATTCGGGTCGAGTTCGATAGCCTTATCGAAATCTTTCAACGCTAACTCTAGGCCACCGCCCATGGAGGATGGCAGATAGTAATTTCCGACTCCGCGGCTAACATAGGCAAGCGCGAGTTTACCGTCGAGCTGGATGGCTTTATCGATTTCATCTTTGGCGCAGGGGCCGTATTTCAAGGTGCCCATAAGCGGGCTGGCTGGAATCACCTGCCCGCAGATTTCGCCGAGCAAGCGATGATACTCGGGGCTGCCGCCATTCCGATCGACTGCTTTTCGCGCGGGGCCCATGCCGGCTTCGGCATAACTTTCGGAGCGTTTCTTGTCGTGCAGCTCCATGGCAACCTCGGCCGCGTAGGAATAGGCGAGGGCGAGCCGGTATTGCGGTTCGGGAGATTTGGAGTCCGCCTCGGCGGCGCGCTTGAGTTGAACGATCATGGCGTCCAGTGCGCTGAGATTCTGTTGATCGCGGGCCTTCTGAAGGTCCGGCACTGCGACGGCCGCTAGGGCGAGCGCACACAGCGGTATGGTGAGCCAGGACGTGCGCACTCCTATAAGTCTATTGAGGAACACGCGCAAAACGGTCGCGGAACGAAGCGTCCGGCCCCAAGGCTTAATGAGTTCCTTTGCTGTTTGCCGGGCGCCATCCGCGCCCTTTGCGCTCCTAACATCTGCATCCATTGTAGAAATGGACGGAGGCGGAAGCTCAGAGTTTCGGCGGCGTTTTAGAGTTTCGACATGCGGCGCTGCACGAGCAAGAAGTACAGCGCCAGCACGATCAGCAAAACGCCGTTAGCGGCCATGATAACCGGGGCGGAAGTTCGCTTGATCAGCAGACCCGCGATCAGGCTGCCCATGGGCATTCCGCTTCGAAATGAGACGTTATAAACGCTCATCACGCGGCCGCGCATGGCGTCCGCGACGTAGAGTTGCACCAGCGAAGTGTTGAGCGTCAAGACAATCATCATGGCGGCGCCGGCACCGAAGACAAACGCCGTGCTGAGCGCGATGTTTCGAGAGAGGCCGAACACCGCAATGCAACCGCCCAAGGCCATCATCATCAAGAGCGAGCGCTGCGCCAACCCTTTCTGGGTTTGGATTCCGGCTACCAGCAAAGCTCCCGTGATGGACCCCAACCCGGAAGCGCATAAGAACAACGTAAAGGTGTTGGAGCCGCCATGGAACACGTCGCGCGCCATGACGGGCAGAAATGTGATGAGCGGGAATGAGAGCAGCGTGGTCAAGAAGCCGACCGCCATCAAGCCGATCATTCCTTCTTTTCTTCGCAGGAAGTCGATGCCTTGTTTCATGCTTTGAATCACCGATTCGCCTGTCTTCGAGGGGACAAAGCGGGGCCGGATGACGAGCAGGGTAAAGATGACAGCGATAAACGAGATGCCGTTGAGGGTGAAACACCAATCGGCACCGAGCTTGGCGAGGGTTATGCCGCCCAGAGCCGGGCCCAGTACCCGAGCGACGTTGAACTGAATGGAATTGAGGGCGATGGCGTTCTGCAAATCCTCTTTGTCGACCAGCGTGGGAATGAGGGCGGAATACGCGGGGCCGCCGAAGGATTGCGCGAGCCCGACTGTGAACGAGAGGCACCAGATGTGCCACACGCGAACGACGCCGGTGGCGACCAGAGCGGCCAGCGTGAAGGCACAGACCAGTTGCACGACCTGGGACATCAGCAGGAGGCTGCGGCGGCTGCGGCGGTCGGCGAAAACGCCGCCGAAAAGCGAGAAGAGAAAAATCGGGATTTGCCCGAAGAAGGCGTCCAGGCCTAGATAGACGGACGAGTTCGAGAGCTTGTAGACCAGCCAGCTCTGGGCCAGGATTTGCATCCACGTGCCGATGGTGGAGGTGCAGGCTCCTAGCCACATCACCCGGAAGTCGTGATATTGGAAAGCTCGAAAGACTCGCTTCAGCAAAGCAATGCTCTTTGTAGCACGCAGGATTGCCGAATGCGCACTGAAACAAGCCTACGCTAGCGGCTTGGCGCGCTGGATGAGGTGGATCAGGTTCCCGTCGGGATCTGTGAAGAATACGATGCGGTTGCCGTCGTTCGTGTAGGGCTCACCTTCGAACTTCACGCCTTGCGCGAGCAGTTGGCGGTAGGCCGCGTCGAAATCGACGACTGCGATGGCGATGTGGCGCATTCCGGGCGTGCGCAGGCCGGAATCGGGCCGGTCGCCGGTTGAGGGAATGATTTCGAGCAGGCTGCCGTTCCTGGCTTGGACGAAGTAGTTGCCGGCATACTCGAAGGTGATCTGGAAATCGAGCTGCGAGACGTACCAATCGGCCAGGCGTTTCGGATTTGGCGAGGCGATGGCGAAGTGCTCGATGCCGGTGAACATAGGAGGGAATTGTAGCAGGGGGTATGCGCTCCTAGAGCCCTCAGCGGCGACTTCCTTTGGCGCGTTGTGCAAGATAATGGTGATCGAGCGCCTGACGGACCAGCGTCTTGATGACTGCCTGGCGGCTAACGTTGAGGTCTTCAGCAGCCCTATCTAATTCCTCCAACATGGTAGCGGTGAGGTCCACGTTGACGCGCTGAATTGGCTGTACCATTCGGCCTTGGCCTCTGAAGAAGCCGGAGATGTTTTTCCCTTGATCCGCCAGGCGTGCAATCGAATCGGCAGAAATCGGTTTGGCTGATTTACGAGTTTTCTTCATATAGGCGGATTTCCTCTTTGGTCGCTTTCCAGAGCGTGACCAGATGCAGAATCTCTCCTTCCTGATCCTCACGGATTTCGAAGATGACGGAATACAGCCGAGCACCCACCCAGCCGATGGCCAAATATTGCTCTGGAACGTCCGATCGTTGGTCGAGCCAATAAGGTTGTGAGAACACCTCCTGCACTTCCTCGAATCCGATGCCGCGTCTGGGATGGGCCATGAGACGCTTACTCTTCCTGCGGTCGAAGCCGAAGCGCACTGGTATGACTGTTATACCACTCAATTCGGGCTAACAATTCCTCTGCCCACGCAGCCACTCCTCCAATTTCGGGTCCAGGAAATTACGCACGGTCAGATCGACGCCGTGAAAGTCGGTCGGCGTGGTCTCGACGGCGACGATTCGCATGCCGGCGGCGCGGGCGGCTTCGACGCCGGTGGGTGAATCTTCGAAGACGATGCAGTTGCGCGGTGGGAAGCCGAGCTGCGCGGCGGCTTTGAGATAGATATCGGGAAAGGGCTTGGGCCGCTCCACTTGCTGACCATTGACGATCACCTGGAAGTAGGGACGGAGGCGAAATCGGTCGAGGACAAAATCGATGTTTGCGAGCTCGGCGTTGGACCCGATGGCTTTGGGAACCTGTTTATGCCGCTCCAGGAATTCCGTCAAGCCAGGCACGCCGCATACGCTCAAATCCGATTCGAGCAGCAACTGGCGAAACAAACGCTCCTTAGCGGCTCCATGCTCCAAGGTCACGTCGGCGGCCAGGTCGGGTCCAAAAAGCTCGCGCACCAGCTCGGAGTTGCGCTTGCCATGCATCACGCGCTCTATGCCGCGGCAACTCATTCCGAAAGTTTCGAGATACCGCTCCCATGCCCGAATGTGCAAAGGCATGGAATGAATCAGGACTCCGTCGAGATCGAAGATCATCGCGACGGGCGGATCGGGGTCGTTCACGGGGTGAGGATAACATGCAGGATTCATTGATTCGCTTTAACGATTTACGCGATAAATCAATCGTTTCGACGTTACAATGAAGATACGCGCAGGTGTGCAATTCGTGTGCGTTCGCTTCGCGTAGAATGCTTCACAAACTAAAACCGAATACTCGCCGCGTGCTACGGCTGGTGCTGTTGTGCATCTCGGCGGCCGTGATTCTGGGGCTGATCGCCCCGCTTATCAACGTGTCTCGTTTTTCGGGTGCGATGCAGCGAACGATTGAGGCAGCGCTCGGCCGCCCCGTGCATTTTTCCGCGGTACACTTCACGCTGTTAACGGGGGTGGGCATTTCGCTTGAAGACATCACGATAGAGGAGGATCCGCGCTACGGGATAGAACCGTTTGCGCATGCGACGGCTCTCGAAGCGCATCTTCGGGTGGATAAGCTGCTGCGGGGACAGATCCGCTTCTCCAGCTTGCGCCTGGTCGAGCCCTCGCTCAACCTGGTCAAAGAAAGTGACGGCACCTGGAATGTCGCGGAGCTCTTGCAGCGCGTCAGCGCGCCGAAGCGCGCACCGCTCAATTTTTTTCCGGCGTTTGAAATCGCCGACGGCCGAGTGAACTTCAAGCTGGGAGCGCGGAAGACCACTTTCTACATTACGGATGCGGATCTCAGCGTGTATCCGGAGCGTTCGGGGAAACTGTATCTTCGTTTTTCCGGCTCCCCGGCGCGCACCGATCGCGCGGGGAACGGCTTCGGCCATGTGCATGGGACCGCGAATTGGTATGTTGCGCCCGCGACTCGCGACTCGAATCAACTGGAAGCCGATATCACGATCGACCCCAGCAACCTCAGCGAGTTCACCACGTTGATCGAAGGGTATGACATCGGCATACATGGCATGCTCAGCTCGCATGCGCGCATTGAAGGGCCGACCGATGCGCTGCGCATCCGGGGCACGCTGCAACTGGCGGATATCCATCGTTGGGATCTGCTGCCCGCCAGCGGCGAAGACTGGCGCATCCGCTACCAGGGCAGCGTAGACCTGCCGACTCACGCGCTGCAACTGGAAACGATGCCGGAGCGCGCGGGGGAAGTTGCGCCTGTCGCGCTGCAGCTTCGAGTCAATGACTTCCTGAGGCGGCCCGCATGGTCGGTGCTGGCGCAATTGAGAGACGCGCCGGCTAAAGATGTGTTGCCTCTGGGCAGGCGCATGGGTCTTCCATTACCGGCGGAAGTTGCGTTGGAGGGCGCGGTGAACGGCGCCGTCAGTTATTCCAATCGAACCGGTCTTGAAGGCGGCGTTTCGATCAGAGATGCAGTGGCCACTCTGCCGGACTTGCCGCCGCTGCGCGCGGCGGTTGCGAGCGCGCGCTTATCGCCGGAGGGCATTCATCTGGATCCGGCGGTAATTGAGACGTCTTCGGGCGGGGAAACGGCTTCGGGCGGCACTTTGCGCGCCGGAGGAGATTATTATTTTTCGGGGCAGCGCCTGGTGGCCGCGCTCGATACCGATCGATTTTCTGCCGACGCTCTGAAAAGCACTGCGGAGGCTTGGTCCGGCGCACCGTCCGCACTCGCCCTGGTCCGCAGCGGGACGGTCACCGGGCGCGTGATCTACCGATATGAACCCCAAACCGCGTCGTCGTGGTCCGGGCAGTTCCAGTTTGCAGACGCGGCCCTAGGCCCAGCGGCGCTCTCGCTTCCGCTTGAACACGCGCAGGGGCGCGTCACATTCGATGCTTCCACGCTGAGTCTCGATCAGTTCTCGGCAAGCTGGGGAGGGCGCGCGGTTTCTGCTAGCTACCGCTACAACGCGGCGGCGAAACGGCCGGAGCACCTGCATATCGAGATACCCGCTGCCGATCTTGCGGAAGTGGAAACGGCTCTGGACCCTACTTTGCGGGCGCAAAGCCTGCTGGCGCGTCTCCGCTTGATGCGGCGTTCTATTCCGTCCTGGCTCGCGGAGCGGAATCTGGATGGCGATGTCACGATTGCCCGGTTCGCGGTGAACGGCGCCGAGCTGGGGCCGCTTTCGGCACGCTTCACATGGCGAGGCGCAAATCTCAACTTTGCTTCGCTGCAATTGAATTTGCCCGAGGGCTTGATACGCGCTCGCGGCACTTTGAATTTGTCCTCGTACTCACCGGTCTGCCGTTTCACGGCAACCGCAAGCGGATTTCCCTGGCGGGGCGGGTTGTTGAGCGCGGGAGGCGAATTCAACACCTCCGGAACCGGCCTCGACAGTCTACGGAATCTCGAAGCTGCGGGCACGTTTTCCGGCGAGAACGTTCAGCTATCGGGCGAGGATTCTTTCAGCGCGGTTTCGGGCGATTTCGCTTTCTCTTTCGCCAGCGGCTGGCCGAACCTCCGGCTATCCAAGATTGAAGCCGAGGATGGCGAAGAGAGTTGGGAGGGGGAAGCCGCCAGCCAGAGCGACGGCAGGCTGATTGTCAATCTGGAACATGACGGAGTGGAGCGGCGGGTAATCAGTACGCTTGCGCCCGAAGTTCCGGCGCCCGCGGCGCTGGTACGGACAGCGGCTGCGCAATAAAACATTTCTACTGGAACGCGTTTCGCTAAAATCAAAGCTCCGGTGATCCATTCGCACGAATCCGGCAGCGGCCGGCGCCAGCAGTTGACACGCGAGCTTAATCACCTGTTGCGACGCTTTCGCCAATACCAGAGCGAAGCCGAATGGGTGGCTGCGCTTCTCGATGGCGCGTCGCACTTCAGCCCGCAGGCGGCGGTCTTCACGCTGAAAGATGGGACGCTGCGATTGCGGGGGCAATCGAACCTGGCGCTTCCGGACGAATTTTCTTTTCCAATCTCTTCGGGCGGCGCGTTCGCATCCGCCGTGGAATCGCGGGACCCGGTGACGGCGCTTCGAACGCCGGGCGAGGTGGGCGAGCACCTCAGTGCGCCGGGGCCGAACGAGCGCGCGCAGATTATTCCGATTAGCAACGCAGAGCGCGTGGTGGCGCTGCTGTTTGCGGCGGGCGCCGAGCCGGTGGATGGGGACGCGCTGGAACTGGTGGCCGGCATGGCGGCGATTGTTCTAGAACGGCAAGCGAATGCGTCGCGGCACGCTCAAATCGGGAGACATTTGGGAACCAGTGCATGACTATTTTCTTGAAGGTGGATTATCCAGCTCCATTGGTTTGACCGGAAAAAGCGGGCCGGTTCCGGGGTGCGCGCGCGCGTCCTGAGTTGTTTGGCGCTTGCATGCTTCGCGGCTGGGCCGGGGCCCGCAACGGTGAGGAACAGACGTCAATCGGCGCCGTTACCGCCGGTCAAAGCGGTGGGCGCAGCGGGCCTGATCGCGCTCGCGCAGCACGAACTGGAGGCAGGCAACTTTGCGGCGGCCGCGGATTATGCGAGCTCCGGCGCGACCAAGGCGCCATCGTTGGACGACTATGCGCACTATATCCGGGCGCAGGCCGAGTACAGTTTGAAGAACTACGCCGAGGTGGCGAAATCCGCAACTCACGTCTTCAACCAGGCGCCCGCCTCGCCGTTCGCCGGAGCGGCAGCGGCTCTTGGGGTGCGCGCGGACCTGGATGGCGACCGGCCCAAGGATGCGCTCGAGCTGGTCAAGAAATATTACGAAGTGATTCCGCAGCCGCAAGCCGAACTGCTTTTGGCACGCTGCCTGGAGGGGACGGGCGATCCGGCGCAAGCGGCGAAGCATTATCAGCGCGTCTATTATGATTACCCCACGGCGAAGGAAGCGACGGATGCGGCGAACGCATTGGTCGACCTTAAACAGCGGCTGGGCGACCAGTATCCTGCGCCCACGGCGGCCGATATGCTGGGGCGCGCCGAAAAGCTATTTCACGCAAACAATCCGGGCGGCGCGCGAATCGAGTTGTATGCCGCGATTCCGCAGCTCAGCGGCGTGGAGCGAGATCAGGCACGCGTGCGCCTAGGAGTGGCAGACTACCTGAACAACAACGCCAAGGCAGCCTTTGAATATTTCAGCGCGTTGAAGGTAGATGAAAGCGAAGCGGACGCCGAGCGGCTGAGTTACCTGATTCGCTGCGCTCGCAAGCTGGATCACCACGCGGACGTGAAGCCGTTCCTGGAGCATCTGGAACAGCAGCACGCAGCCTCGCCGTGGCGTTTGGATGCCCTGATTTTTGTCGCCGACCAAGCGCGAACCGACAACGATCCCGGCGCCTACTTGCCGCTCTACCGCGCCTGTGCCGCGACCTTTCCTAAGGAGCCGCGCGCGGCTTGGTGCCACTGGCGGGAGGCGTTTGAAAGCTATCGCAAAGATGGCGACGACGCCTTCGACTTATTGCGCAGCCACGTTCAGCAGTATCCCGATTCGACGGACGTCAACGATGCTCTGTATTTTCTGGGGAGGCTCTCGGAGCGCAAGAACGACAACGGGTCCGCGCGGGCCTGCTACGAAGAACTGGTGGCGCGTTTTCCGAATACTTACTACGCGGTGCTGGCTCGCGACCGGCTGAGGCAACCGGCGCTCGAAGGGGCGACCGCCAGCGCGGAGATGTTGCAGTTCCTGCGCGCCATTCCGTGGCCGCCGCGCGAACAGTTTCCGAGTTTCGTGCCCAGCGAAGCGGTTGCGGCGCGCATCGATCGGGCGCAACTGCTGCAGCTCACGGGGCTGAACGATTTTGCAGAAGGCGAGCTTAAGTTCGGCGCGCGCAACGATGGCCTGCAACATAACGTCTACGCCTATGAGCTGGCGAAGATGGCCGCTGCGCACAACAACGCCGACCAGGCGATGCGCTATATCAAGGCCTACGCGCCGGATTACCTGTACATGCCGCTCGAGGAAGCGCCGGTGGCGTTCTGGCAGCTCGCCTTTCCGATCCCGTATCGCGATTGCATCGAACAGTACAGCCGTGAGCAAGGGCTGGATCCATTTGTGGTGGCGGCATTGATCCGGCAAGAATCGGAGTTCGACCCGAAGGTCATCTCGCATGCGAAGGCATATGGGCTGATGCAGCTATTGCCGTCCACCGGCCGCGATCTGGCGCGGCATTTCGGCGTACGGCGGCTGCCAGCGGCGCAATTGCTGACGGCAGATCGTAACATTCAGCTCGGCACTTACTATTTTCGAACGTTTCTGAACTCGTACGGAGGGCAGGTGGAATTGGCTCTGGCGTCGTACAACGCCGGGCCGGGGCGCGCGAACCTCTGGCGCACCTGGGGGCCGTTCCGGGAACAAGCGGAGTTTGTGGAGACGGTTCCGTTTCATGAGACGCGCGGGTACATTCAGATCGTTCTGCGCAACGCGGATGTGTATCGCCGGCTGTACAGCGGGACAGTGCCCGATGTGCCGGCCTATCGCCCGAAGCCGCCGCCGAAGGCGAAGCCGAAGAAGAAGCGGGGGACAAGATAGATTGCGGCGCAGCAACCGCGGTTTCGGACGGGCAGAGAGATCAGGCTGTGGCTTGGTTTGTCTAGGCCGCTTCCGTTTTTCGATGTAAGGCAAGAAGCTGGTCGGATTTGAGGTCGGCCATTGCGTACGTTCGACCCGTCTCATCGGAGAATTCGACCAGCAGAGCCTCTTCCCCGTCACGATGAAGAAGTTCCACGACAGTGCCAATCTGTCCTTTAGTTAGGCCCTGGCTGGGAACATCTTCGATCAACGCAACTGGGGATAGTAGCCCAATCCGGTTCATAGAGTCACTCTGCCCTTTTAACGTAGCAGGTTGTAAGCCGCGGGATATTTTCGGAGAACTGGACGATCCACCCGCTTCGAACGACTGCCGCGCCAAACGAGGATCGGACGACGAAGTCCAGAACAATACAGCGTTCCGAAGCGGTTCTCTCGCACGACGCTTGCGTCTTCGTGCCTAGCGGCAAGCAGCAAGCGTTCCCGCAACCATTCAGCATCGGTATGACGAAGTCCCAAAGCGGACGCGAATACCCGTGCTTTGTGTTTGCCATCCTCGTGATTCGGGTTTAGACAGTAGTCCCGCAGCTTTGCTATCTCCACAATCGCGCGGTCCTGGTTGGGAAGCTTTAGTTTATTGGGTGTGGGTACGCAGACGATTGTACCGCCAGGTCTTTACCCGTTGATAATCAGGTGCCGGCGGAGACGGAAGGTCAGCACCGATTCCGAGGGAATCCTTACCTGCTGGCCGTGGGTGAGCGCGTTTACTCCGAAGCCCGCGCCGCCGCCGGCCGCGGAGCCGATGGCAGCGCCCTTGCCACCGCCCGCAATCGCGCCGATGATTGCCCCGGCGGCTGCGCCGATGCCCGTGCGGACCGCAGTCTGCTGGCCACGGGCCTTGCCGGTCTCCTCGTAGATGCTGCTATCGACGGGATAGCTGTGGCCGTGAAACTCGAGGCTGGAAAGCCTCACCTCGAGCTGGCTGCGGCCGTGGATGCGGCCGGCGCTGGTCGAGTTGGCAAGCAGTATCGAGACCGGCGCTCCGGCGGGTATCACTACTTGACCATGCAACCGGATGGGAGCGGAAAGCGTCGCGCGGAAGGTCTGCCCGGCCGTGTTGTGGGCAGAATCGACGGCGTCAATCATGCGCACCGATAGGTGAGTGCCGGCGGGTATGGCGATGGTGGGAACGGGAGGCGGAGGCGGCGGAGGTTGCGAGGCAGCAGGCGCGGCCGAGGGTTGCACAGGAGCGGGTTGCGGGGGCTGTTGATTCGAGGCGGAGGCGGTGGGCGCCGTGGAGGAGGGAAGCGGAGGATAGGAGGCGGTACTCGTTGGCGGCGGCGCGGTTGCCCCGGCTGGATTGGCCGCGGCGTTTGCCGCCGGTTTTGCACCGGAAGATTTGTTGTTGCATCCGAGGCTGATGAGGCCGCAGAGGGCTGCCGTGAACGCTGCCAGTTGTAACCGCTTCATGTGTATCAAGACCCCTGCATTAGACCCAGCCTAGTGCCCGGAACGATACAATGAAGCTTCAAGCATGGCACCGAATGCAGCTACGATAAAGCCGGTCGACTCCAAGCAGACGGCTCCCACGGCGCACGCCCGCGAGACTCCGCGGAACAGCATTGCGGAATGGGCGGTGACGATCCTATTGCTGCTGTTCGGGACGACAACGCTGGTTCAGGCATTCGTCATTCCGAGCGGCTCGATGGAAGATACGCTGGTGATTGGCGATCATCTGCTGGTGGACAAGCTGGCCTACGCTCCCGAGGGTCCGATCAGCAAGTACCTATTGCCGTACGAGCAGCCGAAACACGGAGATATTATCGTGTTCCGGTTTCCGGTGGATATCTCGCAAACCTTCGTCAAACGCGTGATCGGCGTGCCGGGAGACCGGCTAAAGATGGTAAATCGGGTGGTCTACCGCAACGGCGTGCAGCTCAACGAGCCGTATGTGTACCACAAGTTTCCCTATGACGCCTCGCGCGACAATTTTCCGGGCGAGCCGACAATGTTTACCGATGGGCTGCAGGCGCAACTGCAGCGGGACATGCTGGAGAATCACGTTGTCAATGGCGAAATCGTAGTGCCGCCGAATCAATATTTCGCGATGGGCGACAATCGCGACAATTCACTGGATAGCCGGTATTGGGGATTTGTTCCGCGCGAGAACATCATCGGCAAACCGTTGCTGATTTATTGGTCGTACCAGGCGCCTTCGGAAGATTTGACAGGATCTTCGGTCAACTCGCTGATTACGCATTTCATTGACTTGGGCGAGCACTTCTTCACGCGGACGCGCTGGGAGCGGACGTTCCGGATCATACGCGGGTTCCCGGATGCGCGTCTGGCAGACCATCCGCTGCCGCTAAACCCAGGGTCGCCGAATCCATAAGCTCGTTGAGGACGGGTCCGGGGCGGCCGGCAAAGCGCTCGCCTACACTAAGTAGATCTATGTCAAGCCATCGGTACGGCGTGATCATGGCGGGCGGGCGGGGTACTCGCTTCTGGCCTAAGAGCCGCCGTAAGAGCGCGAAACAGGTGCTGCGCCTGTTCGGCGAACGAAGCCTGATTCAACAAACGGTAGACCGGCTGCGGGGCGTGATTCCCGCCGCAAACATTTGGATCATTACGAACGAATTTCTGGTGGCGGAGATTCGCAAGCAGCTTCCGGAAGTTCCTGCCCGGCAGGTGATCGCGGAACCGTCGCAACGCAACACTGCGCCGTGCATTGCTTTGGCGGCTCACATCCTCGCGGAGCTTGATCCGGAGGCTGTGATGGGCGTTTTCCCGGCCGATCATCTGATCATCAAGGAAGCGCACTTCCGGAAATTTGTGAAGGCGGCATATCAGGCGGCGGAAAAAACGAGCGTGGTGGTGCTGGGGATTCAGCCGCGTTGGCCGGAGACCGGCTATGGGTATATCGAATTTCCGAAGGACGTGGAGCCGGGGGGTATGCAGGCACAGAAGGTAACCCAGTTTCGCGAAAAGCCGGATGCAAAGACGGCCAAACAATTTGTCGAGCGCGGCAACTTCTATTGGAACGCAGGCATGTTCTTCTGGCGCGCCTCCACCGTGCTGGATCTGATGCGGCGCCATCAGCCCAAAACCGCGACGCTGCTCGCAGGATTGCCGCCGCTGGGGAGCCGGCAGTTTGCCGCGAAACTTGTGGACGTGTACCCCCGGTGCGAGGGCATTTCGGTGGATTACGCGATTGTCGAGAAGGCCGGCGAGGTGGCTGGATTCGCACTGGATGACATTGGATGGAACGATGTGGGGAGTTGGGAAGCCGTCTACGACCTGGCGAAGAAAGACGGTGATGGGAACGCCTCGCGCGGCGAGCTGTTTGCCGAAAACAGCCGCCGCAATTACGTGGACGCGAGCAAGCCGGTCGCGCTGGTGGGGGTCGAAGATCTGGTAGTAGTGGACACAGCCGACGCGCTGCTGGTCGCGCATCGCACCAGAGTGCAGGACGTGGGCAAAATCGTCAAAGTGCTGGACGATAAGCATCGGGAAGAGCTGCTTTGAGCGCTGCGGGACAAGAGACTGTTTTGTCCGGCGCCCACGCGAAGACGATTTTGAATCGAGAGGGCTGCGGCGCGGCGCTGATTTTACTTCTCATTCTCAACATTTTGTTTTTCCCTTGCATCTGGGGGCACAAGAGCCTGCTCGACAGCGCGCAACTCTGTCCGAGCGTCCTGCCGACCGGGTCCTGGTCGGGGAAGCGCGTGCTCATGGGATGGGCAAAGACGCTCGATGGAGCAGCGGCAGCATGGTTCTTTGAGCCGTCGATCGCCGTGACGGGCGATGAGTATCTAAAGGACGGGACGATCCCTTTATGGAACCCGTATCAAGCCTATGGCGCTCCGTTCGCTGCGAATATGCAGTCTCAGCCGTTTTATCCGCTGACTATCCTTCTATCTCTACACCTCACACCGTTCACCTACAGCTTGTTTCTGCTGATTAGGTTATATATCGCCGGAGTTTTCGCCTACTTTTACCTGCGGCTGTTCGTTTCTTTTATTGCTGCCATGGCGGGAGCCATTGCTTCGATGCTCGGCGGCTATTTCATTTTATATATGACGATGCCGCACGTAAGCGTGGATGTCCTGATTCCCGCCGCTCTCTTCGCCTGCGAGAGCTTGCTGAGAAAGCGCAGCTATGGAAGCTTTCTGGCTTTCACAGCGGTGTTGTTCCTGGTGATTGTGGGCGGCATGCCCGAGAGCAGCCTGATGCTGCTCGTGTTTGTCTATATTTATATTGCGCTTCGCATCGTTTGCGACGGCGAGCTAAGAAGTTTGTGGATTCCTCTGGCAACCCGTATCGCTTTAGCTAGCATAGCGGGCCTTTGCCTTTCGTCCGTGTTACTACTGCCTTTCCTTGAATTCATGAGGCACTCGTACAACACACACGATCCGAAGATAATTGGCGGGGCCATTCCCGGTCTGTATCATTTCACTCCCGATTCGACGATTTTCACCTTTCTATTTCCTTTGATTTATGGCCAATGGCACGGACTGGCGAATCAGTTCGGGGTTATCGCCTTCTTTCTAACTCTGATTGCGGTATTGACCGTTTTTGCCCGCAGCAAAGACCGCTCCGGCAGGCAATTGCCATTTCTCACCATCTTCTTCTTCGGCTATGCAGCCGTGTTGCTCCTCAAACACTACGGCATTCAACCTATAAACGACTTGGGCAAGCTGCCTTTACTGCGCTACGTCGATTTTTACAAATATAGCGAGAGCGTACTGTCTATCTGCGTAGCATCTCTTTGCGCGATTGGCCTGGAGCGACTCATGGCCGGCGCTGCATCGAAGGCTATCGTCGGGACTGCTCTTGGCGCGGCTTTCGCGACGGTTCCGTTAGCCTACTTTATCTGCGAGAAGACGATGATTGAACTGATAAAAACGAATCGCTCAGCAATTCAATTCGCAAATCTTGCATTTGCAGTCGCCGTCTGCTCACTGTTTTGCCTGGCAATCTGCCTCATAGTGTTTGATCAGCCAAGACGGGTTCTGGGCGTAGCTATAGCGGTCATACTGACCTTCGAGTTCTCTGCAAATTATCTTTTGCCGATTTACTATATCTACAATAGCCTTCCCGGCCAAGCGCAAAACCCCTATCAGGGCGCACCATACCTGAACTTCTTAAAACACCAGGACTCTCACTTCGAGAGGATATTCGGCCGCGACAGAGTCTTGTATCCGGATTGGGCCTCGGTATTCGAGTTACAGGACATTCGCGACCTGGATGCGATGTATTACTACAAGTATCTGCCTTTTCTGCGCAACTTCATTGTCCCCGGATCGCCAGCCAAGACTCAAGAGCTGTGGGATCGTTTCACGGGCGACGATGGAGAATATGCCTTCCAAACACCGCTCGAAAAGCGATTACTGCAGCTATCGTCGGTCAAGTTTCTTTTGAGTAAAAAACCTTACTCGGAGGTATCTTTCAAGCCGGTTTACACGAATGAAGCCGCAATCTACCGGTATGACGACGTGCTGCCGCGCGCGGCGATCTACTATCGGGCGGAGATAGAGCCGAACGAGGGCGAAGTCCTGAAGAAACTCGCGGATCCAAACCTCGACATTTTTCGGACTGTCGTGCTCGATAGGACTAAGGTAAAGCCATTTCAACTTACGAGTATTGTAGAAGTGAACCAAGGAGCAGCAAGGGGAGTGGAAGCGGCGAATATTACCTCGTATCGGCCGCAGGCGGTCGAGATTCATGCCAATCTCAATCAGAGCGGGATTTTGGTTCTGAACGACTCCGATTATCCGGGCTGGACGGTCGATATCGATGGCAGCCGCGGCAAATGGGTCACGGTGAATTATCTGTTTCGTGGGGTATTTCTAGCGCCGGGGAAGCACGTGGTGCGATTTGTGTACAGGCCGAGGACGTTCTACCTGGGCGTCAGCGTGGCAGGAGTGGCGCTGGTGTTGTTGAGCGTGCCAGGGCTGCTGAGCGCGCGCCGGCGGCTCAGGCCGAGGCAGTCGCCGGTTGCGGCTTAGCGCCGCTGAAGATCTTGGCCAAGGCTGCAATTGCGCGGTCTACGTCCTGCTCGGTGAGAATGTAGGGCGGAAGGAAGCGCAGGGTCGTATCGTGAGCGCAATTAAAGAGCAGACCCTCTTCGATACCGTCGAGAACGAGCTGCTTACATGGAAATTCCAATTCCACGCCGATCATGAGACCTTGCCCGCGAACTTCTCTCAGGAAGGAGAAGCTGCGCATGAGATCGGTCAACCGCATACGGAAATAACCACCTACCGAGTTGATGGAAGGGAGCAATTCGTCGAGGATGTCGAAGAATTCGAGCGCGACGCGGCAGGCGAGCGGCCCACCGCCATAAGTAGAGCCGTGCATGCCGGGTTTGATGGTCGCGGCCGCCTTCTCGTTGGCGATGATGGCGCCCAGCGGGATGCCGCAGGCCATCGGCTTCGCCGCGAGAACAACGTCTGGCAGCAGCACCGGATCGAGTAACTGATAGGCGAAGTACGCGCCAGGACGGCCGACGCCGCATTGGATCTCATCAAACACGAGCAAGGCATCATGTTTGGAAGCCAACTCGCGCGCTGCCCTTGCGAATACTTCCGAAATGGGGTAGATGCCAGCTTCGCCTTGAATGAATTCGAGAACGATGCCGGCGGTCTTGTCGGTGACCGCTTCCCGGAGAGCTTCCGTGTCGTTCCGGGGAACAAAACGCACGCCGGGCAACAAGGGCTCGAAGTCGCTTCGATATTTAGGCTGGCCGGTGATGGACAACGCGCCTAGCGTGCGGCCGTGAAAGGAATGCTCGAGCGCGACGATTTCGTGCTGCTGCGGCTGTTTGGCGTTGCCATAGGCGCGCACCATCTTGAGCGCGCCTTCCATGGCCTCCGTTCCGGAGTTGCAGAAAAAGACGCGATTCAAGCCGCTGGCTTTTGCGAGCCGCTCCGCCAGGCGGCCTTGATACTCGTGATAGTAGAGGTTGGAGGTGTGCAGCAGCAGGCCCGCTTGCTGGCGGATGATCTTGGTGATGCGCGGATGCGCGTAGCCGAGCGAGTTGACGCCGATGCCGCTGATCAGGTCAAGATAGCGGTTGCCCTCGAGATCATATAAATAGCAGCCCTTTCCACGATGCAGAGCGAGGGGATAGCGCGCATAGTTCTGGAGCAGATAGCTTCGCTCGAGCGCCATGATTTCTTCGAGCGAAGAGGTCACCTCTGCTGTCGGAGTTGTGGCCATACCTCATGATACGGAGTGGGGCGGCGAGCGCAGGCTCCGGATGCGGTTCTCGAGCACGCACTGGGAATCGAAGTGGGAGAGCTTCAATAAATCCGCGGCAGCCATTTCGAGGGCGCGGCGGGGCATCAAACCGATCAACTCGCTGCCCTCGATCAGCACACCGTGGGCGGCGGCGAGCCGGGAGACTTCCGCGTACGCAATGTGCGGAGGCGTCTTTTCGAAATCCGTCAGATTCATCGAGACTTGAACCAACCCTCTGGATGCGAGCGGCAGGCCAAGCGCTTTGACGGCTGGTAAGCCGCCGCTGCTTGCCCGGATTTGCCTGGCGATGGATTTCGCCAAATGCAGATCAGTGGTTTGCAGGTTGATGTTAAAGGCAATGAGAAGTTTTCGCGCGCCGGCAATGACGGCTCCGGCGGTGGGGTGAAGCGCGGGCCCGCCTAAATCGGGTTGTTTGGTCTCGTCGAACAGAACCGCTTCGCGCAGGTATTCGAATCCTCCGCGGCGCACGTTTTCCAACTGCAGGCGATCGGGACGCGCCGCGGCTGCCTGATAGAAGTACACCGGGACGCCGAGCTCGTTCCAAATTCGAGCGCCGGCTTCATGCGCGATATCGACACAAAGCGGGAGAGCGGCCTGCTCGAGCGGGACGAAGGGCAGGACATCGAGAGCGCCGAGCCGGGGGTGCACGCCGCAATGCCGATTCAGATCGATGAGCCGGACGGCTGCAGCGGCCGCGCGAACGGCCGCTTCGAGAACCGGCAGGCGGCCGCCGGCGAATGTGATCACGGTCCGGTTGTGGTCCGGATCGCTGGTGCGGTGCAGCAGAAGGACACCTGCGACGGCGCCGATGGCTTCGCAGATGGCGTCGACATGCGCCAGGTTGCGGCCCTCGGAAAAGTTCGGAACGCATTCGATCAGCAATTGCGATGGCTCAGCTACCTATTTTCCAGCGAGTCCTGTTCAAGACGAGATTGCCGTCCCGGATGGCGACGCCGATGTGATTGACGCCGAAGCGGCGGGGGATCTCGCGGTAATCGGGCAGGTTGAGCAACAAGACATCGGCGCGTTTGCCGAACTCGAGGCTGCCTCGAAGATGCCCGCAGCCGACCGCATGTGCCGCGTTGATGGTTGCGGCAACGATGGCGGCTTCGACCGAGAGGCGGGAGCGCAGGACCGCCAGTGCGATCGCCATCTGCATGCTGAAGGTAGGGGATTGCGCGGCATCGTAGCCGCTGCCCATGGCGATGGGGGCGCCGGCTTCGAGCAATCTGCGGGCGGCATCGCCTTGGCGATCCTCGACGATCTCGCGCCCCGGCGCAAAGACCACAGGGGCGGAGGCGCGCGATAAGACCTCGCATTCGGCGGCACTCAAATCGCTGGGGCAGCAGACGGTAGCGGGGTTGAGGTGAGCCAAATAATCGGCCAAGCCCTCGGGACTTCCGCCGCGCCACTGCAATTTGACAGCCCAATTCTTATCTTGGACGGCGGCGATCAACTCCTGTGGTATGAGCTGGTCGGGTTCGGGCACTACTTCCACGGACTGGACGAGTTTCTTGGCTGAAATAGCCTGCAGCGCCTGGCGGAACTCGTGCGTGAGAGCTTCTTCGGAGAGCGATGTCGCGGCGATTCGCCAGGTGCGGAGGATGCCGACGGGCTGGTTGCCGATATTCGACAGTTGCTTCAGAACAGAGATGTCGGACTGGAAATCACCGGTGTTGCCATTGGCCTTGACCTCCGCGGTCAAGGTACCGTGCTGCAGGCAAGCGCGCATGAGAGAGAGAGTCTGGTCATAGAACTCGGCTAACTTTTTGCGTTTGCGCTCAGAGGAGCCGTTGGGTCCGCCCAAACTGAGATGCAGGTTGGCGTCCACAAAGGCAGGCATGACGACGCTGCCATTGGCCGGGATTTCGATGGCGGTTCGCGCTTCTTTGAGGTTTTCCAGCCGGCGCGTACTGCCGACGGCAGCGATGACGCCATCGCGGATGAGAAGGGAACCGTCCTCAATAATTCCAAGATCGTGGAGAGCAGCTCCCCGGCGGAGACCACTTGGACCTCGCAAGGTTAACATTTGCTTGGCCCCGCGAAGCAAGAAGACTTGAGCCACGAGGGTTGCCGCAGGCGCTAAGGGGGCGCCGGCCGACGTTACGTACTATTCAATTGGCGTACAAGAGCATGGTACGACAAGAAGTCCAGCCAGAAAGCATAAATCGCAATGGCAATGGCGATGGCAGTCATAATTTTCCACAGAAGTTCGCGGCGGGTGTTGGGGAGTCCGGGAAGACCCGCGGCAATTCCTACGAGGAAGCCGCCGGCAAAACCGCCGACGTGCGCGGCCATGTCGACGCCGGGGAGAATGCTGAGCACGAGTCCGAAGAGAAGCCACTGGCCGTAGTGAGATCGAACGGCTTGCGCCAGGGGGTCGGAGCGCCGGCGAACGGCCATGGCGAGCATCAACCCGAAATAGCCGAAGCAGGCAGCGGAAGCGCCCAGGGAGGAGCTATGAGGCGACCACACCATGCTGAGCCAAAAGCCGGTGAAGGTTGAGAATATGTAAGTGAAGACGACGCGGCTGGTGCCGTAAAACTGTTCCGCTTCCGTGATCAGAATAAAGAGCGTCCACGAATTCATGGCGATATGGACGAAGCCGCCGTGCAGGAAGCCGGCGGTGATGAGGCGCCACCATTGATGGAGTTCGGAGATAAAATATGGATTCTTGTCACCCAGCAGAGCGGCTACACGCGGGTCCAGAGAGCCGGGCGAGGCGCCGAACATCTTATAACTGAGAATGATTTCGGTCAAATACAGCGCGGCATTGACGATCAAGAAAACAGTAGCGGTTACGTTACCGCGAGGAACAAGCGAAGCGGCAAACTGGCTGGCGCGAAGATCGATGGCGCGAGGGCCTAGCTGAATGCCGCAATACGGGCACACACGGTCACTGGTAGTGATGAACGCCCGGCAATTCGGGCACATCCGCCGTTTTTCCACGGCTTAATTGTAGCGGCCAGTCGAAAAATTTGCCTGATAAAATGCGGGTGCGCATGAGCAAAACTGAGCAGGAATACCGCAACGATCTCGTCCGAGTATGCCATCGCATCTACGAAAAAGGCTGGGTCGCGATGAACGACGGGAACGTGAGTATCCGGCTCGACAACGATCGCATCCTGTGCACGCCAACGGCCGTCAGCAAGGGGATGGTCGAGCTGGAAGATCTGATCATCGTGGATATGACGGGCCAAACCATGGAGGGGCGGCGCGAATGCACGAGCGAAATCGCCATGCATATTACGATCTATTCGATGCGGCCGGACGTACGGTCGGTCGTGCATGCGCATCCGCCGGTCGCTACCGGTTTCGCCGCGGCTGGCCGGGCGCTGGACAAAGCGCTGCTGCCGGAAGTGATCATTAACCTGGGAGCCGTTCCGCTGGCCGCCTACGGCCTGCCGGGGACGCCGGCGCTGAGCGACGGCATGCGTCCCCTGATTCCGAACTACGATGCGCTGCTGCTGGAGAATCACGGTTGCACCAGTTACGGGGCGGACGTCTGGCAGGCATTTTTCCGGATGGAGATTGTGGAGCACTTTGCGCGGATCACGTTTGTCGCCGAAATGCTTGGCGGCGCACGCGCGCTGCCGCGAGAGGAAGTAGAAAAACTGTTTGCATCCCGGGCACGCTATAACGTGACATCCCGGACACATATGGCGCCGGGCATGCCGCTGGTGGCGGAGGATTCGGATAGCTAGCGGCGGGTAGGGGCTGGCGGGGGACATCCGACGCGGCCCGCTAGTGATAAGCAGATTTTATACTTTGATTCTCTTGCATAAAAAGCGCTTCTGGGCTAGGGTAAGGGTATACGGAACGCGAACGGCGCCTCACCCGGTGCCGGAAGCCACGTAATCGTGATATGAACCAGCTCCAGACAGTCGTTACGCCTAACACTGCGTAGGGGCTCACGAGTTTTGAGACTGAGGGCCACCGGCGGATAACCAAACCAGCCAGGTGGCCCTTTGATTTATCGGCTGTAAGTGCTGCAAGGGTGCCGGAATGGGTAGAGGTTTTGTCAAAGTTTAATTGCTTGGGAGTTATTCGAAAGTGATTAGTTCGTCAAATCTGTTGTCAGGGGCAAAGATTCTGTTGGAGTGCCTGGCGCGCGAAAAAGTCGAGTGCATTTTCGGCTATCCGGGGGGTGTGACGCTGCCGCTCTACGACGCGCTGTATGACCATCCGATCCGGCACGTGTTGGTACGTCACGAGCAGAATGCCGCGTTTGCGGCGCAGGGTTATGCGCGGGTCACGGGCAAGGTAGGCGTATGCTGCGCCACGTCGGGTCCAGGCGCAACGAATCTTGTGACGGGGCTGGTCGACGCGATGATGGATTCGATTCCGATGGTTGCGGTGACGGGCCAGGTTCCGACCAAATTGATGGGGAGCGATGCGTTTCAGGAGGCCGATACGTTCGGCATTACGCGATCGGCGACCAAGCACAATTTTCTGGTAAAGAACATCAACGAGCTGCCTCAGATTGTGCACGAGGCGTTCTATGTGGCCGGCTCGGGGCGGCCGGGGCCGGTATTGATCGACATCACAAAAGATGTGTTGCAGGGTCAAGCACAGTACCTGCCGGTGACGGAGGTTCATCTGCCGGGCTACAAAGTTTTCAGCGAAGGCCATACGGGGCAGATCCGCCGCGCGGCGCAAATGATGTGGGAGGCGGAGCGGCCGTTCGTCTATGCGGGGGGTGGAATCGTTGCGGCGAACGCGCACGATGAGCTGCGCGCGCTGGTCGAATTTCTTGACGTGCCGGCCGTATGCACGCTGATGGGTTTGGGGGCGCTGGCCGCCGAGCATCCCAATTTCATCAGCCTACCGGGCATGCATGGCAGTTACGCGGCCAACATGGGCATGTCCAATACCGATTTGATGATTGCGCTGGGGGTACGTTTCGACGACCGCGTCACCGGGCGGCTATCGGCCTTCGCTCCACATGCGAAAGTGATTCACGTGGACATCGATCCGGCGGAGATTGGGAAGAACCGGCATGCGGATCTGCCGATTGTGGGCGATGTGCGGCGCGTGCTTCCGAAATTGCTCGGCGAGTTGAAAGAGTTCGCGCCGGCCATGCAGGGGAAACAAGCAGCGGCACGGCGCGCCTGGTGGGCGCAGATTCGCGAATGGAAAAGCGAGCACCCGTTGGTTGCAGAGCGGTCGGAGAGCGAGATCAAGCCGCAGCACCTGATGGCCGAGATCGACCGGCTGTCGGGTGGGCGCGCGATTGTCGCGAGCGATGTGGGGCAGCACCAGATGTGGGCGGCACAGTTGATTCGTTTCAACGAGCCGCGGCTCTGGATCAATTCGGGCGGCTTGGGCTCGATGGGCTTTGGCCTGCCGGCGGCGATCGGAGCTCAATTCGCGCGGCCCGACAAGTTGGTGTTTGCAATCGTCGGGGATGGCGGTTTTCAGATGTCTATTCCGGAATTGGCGACGATCGTGAATCATGCCCTGCCTATCAAAATCGTGGTGATGAATAACGGCTATCTGGGCATGGTGCGCCAGTGGCAGGAGCTTTTCTACAACAATCGGTTGAGCGAGGTGCAGTTGGATTCGTTTCCCGACGTTGAGAAGCTGGCGGGCGCGTATGGGTTCAAGGGGCGCACGGTCGATTCGGTAGAGGAGATGCCGGGGGCGCTCGAAGAAGCGGTGCGAGAGCCCGGCCCGTACCTGCTGAACGTGAAGGTATCGCCGTTCGAGAATGTGTTTCCGATGGTGCCTGCCGGAGGCGCCATCAACGAGATGGTTTTGCGGCCTCCGCAACCGGTGGAGGTCTAGGGGATTGGGAAGCGCGCACAACGGGCGCCAGACGCGCTAAAGCGAAGACGCCCTGTGCGGCCTTGAACCGGGAGAATCTTTGTGCAACAGATTATTTCATTACTGATGGAGAACAAGCCCGGGGCGTTGATGCGCGTCACGGGGCTGCTGAGCCAACGCGGATATAACATCGAGAGCCTGACGGTGGCGCGGACGCTCGACGCTACGCTTTCGCGAATGACGATCACGGTGGACGTGGAAGCGAACATTCGCGCGCAAGTGATCAAGCAGATGAACAAGCTGATCAACGTATTGCAAGCGACCGACGTGACGGAGGCGGCGGCGATCAATCGGGAGCTGGTGCTGGTGCGGGTGCGGACCAATCAGCAGAGCCGCGCGGCGGTGCTGAAAGAAGCAGAAATTTTTCAGGCTCGGGTGGTGGACTCAACGACCGAGGGCTTTGGGTTGGAAGCTACGGGAGACCCTGAGAAGCTGGACGAATTCGTGGGCGTGATGAGGAGCTACGGCGAGATTGAAGTCACGCGTTCGGGAGTGGTTTCGATGTCGCTTGAAAACAAGAAGCTGCGGCTGGCGCCGCCGGTGCGGCGAGGACTTGGCGCGGAGGAAGCGCCGGAGCTGCAGCACACCGAATAAGGCGCTTTAGATCAATCGGAAAAGGAACGAATGTCAAAACGATTTTACGAAAAGGACGGCAGCCTTGCTCCGCTCCAGGAGAAGACGGTTGCGATCATCGGTTACGGAAGCCAGGGGCACGCGCATGCGTTAAATTTGCGCGATTCGGGACTGAGCGTGGTGGTCGGCCTGCACGCGGGAAGCAAGAGCAGAGGCAAAGCGGAAGCGGCAGGTCTCGAGGTGCTCAGCGTAGCGGACGCGGCCCAGGCGGCGGACTTCCTCATGGTGCTGCTGCCCGATCATCTGCAAGGCGAGGTCTACCGCAAGGAGATTGCTCCTCATCTGTCGGCAGGCAAAACGCTGATGTTCGCGCACGGGTTCAACATTCATTTCGGCGAGATCAAGCCGCCGGAAGAGGTAGATGTGTCCATGGTTGCGCCCAAGGCGCCAGGGCACCGCGTTCGGGAGCTGTTCATTGAAGGGGTGGGCGTTCCGGCGCTGGTTGCGATTGCGCAGGATGCGTCGGGACGCGCGCTCGAGAATGCTCTTTCCTATGCGCAGGCGCTGGGCTGTTTGAAGGCCGGGGTCATTGAAACCACCTTTAAGGAAGAGACCGAGAGCGACTTATTCGGCGAACAGGCGGTGTTGTGCGGAGGCGTGAGCGAGCTGATTCGGGCGGGATTCGAAACCTTGACCGCGGCAGGTTACGCTCCTGAAATCGCCTATTTCGAGTGTCTGCATGAGTTGAAGCTGATTGTCGATTTGATCTATGAAGGCGGTCTGAGCTATATGCGCTATTCGATCTCCGATACGGCGGAGTATGGCGACTACACACGCGGGCCACGGATCGTGAACGAAGAGACTCGCGCGGAGATGCAGAAGATTTTGGCTGAGATCCAGTCGGGTGAGTTCGCGCGGAAATGGCTGGACGAGAATCGCACCGGCCGCAAGAACTTTCTTGCCCTGCGCGAGGCGGCGAAAGATCAGCCGATTGAGCGGGTGGGCGCGGAGCTGCGCTCCATGATGACGTTTTTGAAGAAGCGCAAAGAGGCAGGTGTTCCGGAAGAAGCGGCGGTGGGCGCCTAGACGGACGCCAAGTCGACTTTTTCGTAGAGGTCGGCGACGCGAAGCTCGACGTCGATGGAGGAGAGCGCAATGACTGCCTGGGGATCTGTGAATTCTGATAGCGACCAAGGTTCGTTTGGTTGCCGCGTATGTCGCTCGATGTGCACTTTGTCTTGGGCGACGGTCAGATACTCCATTAGCGACGGAATGGAGCGATAGCTGGCGAACTTTTCGCCGCGATCGTAGTCGTGGGTGGATTTGGAGAGCACTTCGATAAGAACGACGGGGTTGAGGACGATGTCGCGGCGGTCGTCCGCCAACGCAGGCTGGCCGCAGATCACCATCACGTCGGGGTACGTGAACACGTTGGCTGCGCGGACTGCTAGCCGCAGGTCGGTTGTAAAAAGGCCGCAGGAGCGGTTTCCGAGGCCGATGCGAATGCGGAAATGCAAATTGCTGACGATTTGAGCGTGAGCAAAACTCGCGCCCGCCATAGCCACGATTTCGCCATTACGGTATTCACTTCTGGTTTCGGCCTGGCGTTCGCGCTCAAGGTATTCTTCCGGAGTGACGCGAGTGGCGGTGGACGGCATCGATCTAGTCTAAAGCGACCTTGCTATAGATTTCTGCTAGGGAAAGCTCAATGCCGATGGAGCGGAGCGTAATAAGCGCGTCGGGTTCATGGAATTGCTCAGCTAACCACTGCTCGTCCGGTTGGCGCGACCAATGCTCAACGTGGATTTTATACTGATCGACCGTGAGGTATTCCCGCAGCGTGGGAATGTTGCGATAGCTGGCGAACTTTTCGCCGCGGTCGTAATTTCGCGTGGGCTTGGAGAGCACTTCGATGAGAACGACGGGATTGAGGACGATGTCATCGTGCTCATCCGCTATTTGGAGTTCGCCGCAGGTGACCATCACGTCGGGGTAGGCGTACAGGTTAGCGGCGCCGACACCCAATCGAAGATCGGTTGAGAACACCTCGCAGGATCCACCTCCCAATTTGGAACCAATATCGATAACCAAATTCCTGACGATGCGGGCATGGGCAGGGCTCGAACCCGCCATGGCCACGATTTCCCCATTGCGATATTCGCTCCTGGTCTCGGCTTGGCGTTCGCGCTCGAGATATTCTTCCGGAGTGACACGCGTGGCGGTGGACGGCATGGCAGTTTCATCCTAGCAGCAAAAAACGTTCACATGTTGATACGTTTTTGCTTGTTGCGATTGAGGTACCAGCACGGACTATCGCCGAAATGCGGGAACAGGGAGTTGACGCAGGTCTGGTCTTGCGGATCATCAAACATGAACTCGGTTCGGTGGTCCTTCCGAGGCACGGCATAGTACGGTTGCACGGTCACGGTGCCGTAGGGGCTGCGGTTGGCGGCCACTCGATAGCGAAGCAGCAAGTAATCGGCGATGTAAAGGACCGCAAGGGCCAGAACGATAGAAACGATAATTCGTGGGAGCTGCCGTACGCGAAAGTTCCGACCTGCGGCCGCCTCAGCCATTCGGAATCGAAGCGGCGAGATCCGGCGAGTGGAGATGGATGATACCGCGGCGTAGAGCGAGGGTCACGGCATGGGTGCGATCCTTGGCGCCTAATTTGGAAAGGATGCTTTGCACGTGGGCCTTCACAGTGCCCGGAGCCGTGCCCAGCACGTCGCCGACTTCTTTATTTCCGAAACCGCGGGCAACCAGACTGAGAACCTCGACTTCCCGCGGAGTCAGAGCGACTTCGGGGAAATAGCCGCTGAGCTGCTGCGTAACTTCCTGGGGGATGAATCGCTTTCCGGCGTGGACGATGCGAATAGCGCGGACGATCTCGGTATGGACCATTTCTTTGAGCAGGTAGCCGCGGACACCCGCCTCGAGGGCGCGGTAGATGTCCTGGTCGCCGTCGTAGGAAGTCAAGGCGATGACCTTGGCGGTGGGCGTTTCCGCGCGGATCTCGCGCGTCGTCTCGATGCCGCTCTTGTCTGGCAGGCGCAGGTCCATCAGCGTAACGTCCGGCCGGTATTTACGGTGCAAACTGACGGCATCTGCTCCGGTGTTCGCTTCTCCCACCAGACGCAGATCGGGTTCGGTGGACAAAATTGCGGCGATACCTTTGCGCACAAGGTCATGATCGTCGACCGTCAGGATGCTAATTGGCGCAGAGGTGTCCACTGGATCTAACTTATCTGATGTTCAAAGGGGGTATCTGCGTTACTCACCGAAGTGCGCGAGGAAAGCGGGAATTCCACCAGCACGCAAGTTCCGGTACTGGGGGAGCTGACGATGCTCAGCCTGGCGCCGATTTCGGCGGCCCGCTCACGCATACCAACTAGACCATAATGCCCGAAACCGCCCGGGCTTGAGGTCGCAAAGCCGGCCCCGTCATCCTGCACACAGAGTTGAAGCACTCCTTCCTGAAGCCGCAGGCTTACCTGGAGGGTTTGCGCACTCGAATGTGTCAACGAGTTCGAGATAGCCTCTTGCGCGATACGCAGGAGCTGATATTCAGTCTCGGGCATGCTATCGAGCGAAACCGGGTCGCCGCTGAATTCCAGCGCCACAGGCGTGCGATCGACCGCTTCTCTGGCGAGAGCCTCGAGTTTGCCGCAGAACGGTATGGCTGTTGATCCTGCCCTTCTCAGGCCCCACAGGGACTGCCGTGCTTCCGTCGAGCAACGGCCGGCGTCTTTAATGACTTCGCCGAGGAACTGCTTTTCCTTCGACACGGGTAAGCGCGTCCAGAGCGCTTGCAACTGCATCGTCACGCCCGAAAGGCCCTGGAGCAGCGTGTCGTGCAGCTCGCGCGCAATGCGGGTGCGCTCGGCCAGTACCAGGTTGAAGCGCTGATTGAGCTGCCGGATTCGTACGCGATAAGCTGCGACACCGGCGAGGGCCAAGGCGAGGGCGAGGAGGGGGAAGAACCACGCGCGCTGATAGAGCCGCGGCTCAATGGTGAAAGGGAGCACGGCGGGGCGGCTGCTCCAGATTCCATCGGCGTTTCGCGCTATGACTTCGAACCGGAAAGTACCCGGGGGCAGGTTCGTGAAGAAGGCTTCGCGCCGGGCTCCCGCGTCGGTCCAGGTTTTGTCGTAGCCTTCCAGCAGGTAGCGGAAAGTAACCTTTTCCGGGGATACGAAGCTGAGGCCCGCATACCGGATCTCCACGTTGTTCTCAAACGGCTTCAATTCGAGCTTGCCGGCGGCGGCAGCGCGCTGGCCGTTGACAAGAATTGCCGTCACGCCCACAGGCGGCCGGACGGTGTCGCTCACCAGGTGATTCGGGTCCACGACCACCAGGCCGCTGGTGGTCGAGAACCACAGACGGCCATCGCGGGTGCGGCAAGCAGCCGGCTGCACGCCCGATTGACACTCGAAGCGAAGCTGTCCGGTGCTGAAAGGAATGCTGGTGATATTGCGAATCTTGCCATCGGCGAACTGCTCCAGCTCCTTTTGGCTCACGCGGAAAATGCCCTTGCTCGAAGCCATCCAGAAATTCGCCTGGTCGTCGCGCAAGATGCCGTAGATGCGGTTGTCATAAAGCCCATCTTTCACGCGAACGTGGGTGAGCTTTCCGTTTTCCCAACGCAAGAGGCCCGAACCGAGAGTGCCCATCCAGGCGGCGTGGCGAACGTGATCGAGGTAATAGCAATCGACCGAGTGAATGACATCGAGAGGATAGTGACCCGAGGAGCCGGCAGCGATGTAATAGAGATCCGGGGGATCGGTACTGACAAACAGCCTGGCTGCGTGAGCACCGGAGAGCGCAATCACCTGCTTGCCGCGCGTGACACCATCCATGTCGGCGCGCACGAAATGGCCGCCCGCGAAACGGTTCAGGCCCTGGTTGGTGCCGACCCATAAGGTCCCCTGAACATCGACGAATATCGCGCGCACTTCCGGCCCGGAGAGACCTTCCCGCTGGGTATAGCTGCCGATGACCTTGGCGTCGCGAAGCCGGTTCAAACCTTTGCTGGTACCGACCCACAGATCACCTTGGGGCGCCACCTCAAGGCTGAGGACGGTGTTGCTGGCCAAACCGTCGCGCGTGGTTAAGCGGTGAAAACGGCGGCCGTCGAAGAAAGCGAGCCCGCTGGCCAGTGTGCCGATCCACAAGCGGTTCGCAGAGTCCTCGAGCACCGGACCGGCGTCGTTGCTCGGCATGCCATCTTCGGTTGTGTAAGGCGTCACCTTGCCGTCGGTGAACTGATCGAGGCCGTCCTTGGTGCCGGCCCAAAGGCTGCCTTCACGGTCGATAAAGAGGGAAAGAACCAAGCTGTGTGAAAGGCCGTCGCGGGTGCGATAGGTACTGAATTCGCCGCTGCGGTAGCGGCTAATTCCATCATTGGCACCGATCCAGATGCTTCCGTCGGGCGACTCGGCGAGTGCGGAAACCGCGTTGTCGGGGAGACCATCCTGAGCAGTAAACGAACGCGACCCAGACTCGCGAAGCTGGGTGAGCCCCGAGGCGCTTCCAATCCACACGCTGCCGTCGCGCGCACAATCCAAGGCGGTGATGTTGTCGCGCGGCGAAACCCGCGAATCCGAATAGGTAGCGAACCGCGAGCCGTTCCAGCGGCTCAGCCCGAAGTCTAAGCCGGCCACCCAGCGCGTGCCGTCGCTCGCCTCGCAGGTCGCTCGGATGCCGTTCGAGGGCAGGCCATCGGCGGTGGTAAATACTCGAAAGCGGCCATTCTGAAAGCGGGCCAGACCTTGGTTGGTGCAAATCCAGACCGCGCCGCGCGAATCGGAGGCCAGGCAAAAAACCGAATCGCCCGGCAAGCCTTGCGCGGTGGTATAGCGGGTAATGGCGCCGCCCGGCGCAATTTTTGCGACGCCTCCGCCAAGAGAGCCTACCCACAAATTCCCTGCCCGGTCTTCGAGCAGCGCGTGAATCAGGCTGTGATGAAAAGCCGCGGCATCGGGGCCGTCGAATTCGCGAAAGCGCATGCCGTCGAAGCGGATCAGGCTGTCCTGCGTGCCCAGCCATAGGAACCCATCGCTGGTCTGCAAAATGGAGTAGATGGTCGGCTGGAAGAGGCCCTCTTCCTGACCCCAGATGCGATGCGCGTATTGCGTCAGCGTCTTGGCCGGATCGAGAGCGCGAACGGGAAGAGCGGCGATGGCGGTCAGGACAAGGAGGGCCGCGAGATGCGCGCAAGCCTGGGGAGCTTTAGCGAGGGGGCGTGGCAGTCGCAGGCGGGGGAACGCTTTGAGACGACGAAGCGGCGGGAGGAGGTGCGGAACTCTCGGCAGAACCGGCATGCGGAGTGGCTGCTGAGTCAGACGAAGGTGGCATGACGGGAGTTACAGAGCCGGTTGCGGAACCAGTTACAGAACCGGTTACAGAGCCACCGGCATGTTTAGGGCCAAGTCCTAGGCCGGTGAGCGTGAGCGCGCTAATCTTGCCATCGTCCTCGAGTTTTTGATCGGCCTGGAAGCGCTTCAGGGCGTCCATCGAATCGTCTCCCCATTGGCCATTTACCTGGCCTTTGAAATAACCGCGCTCGGCAAGCGCCTGCTGGATTTGCTGATAGCGCTCGGGATCGGGATGAAGTTGGTAGCTAGGGCGCGGAGCTGCGCGCCTGGAAGAGCGAGCGGCAACTTTGTGGCGAGCGGCGCCGGGTTTGGCAGGTGAACTTTTAGACTGCTTGGTTTGCGAAGCCTTCACGGATTGGGCATGAGCCGGCGGGACGGCGTTTAGCGGAAGTAGCGCGATCCCGAGCAGCGCGACCGCCAATGCGCGATTCATGTGGGAAAACTTCAGGTTATCACCCGGCGGTGGGTGTTGCACAGCATTCGCGGTTCATGGAGAGAATGGAAGAAATGATCATCTCGATAAAACTGCATGCGACGCGCGCCGAGATAGACGCGGTTTGCGATCGGATACGCGAGTTCGGCTACAAGGTGCATTCGATCGAGGGAGAAGAGCGGGTGGTGATCGGGGCGGTCGGAGTGGGCGACGTGACGGCCTGCCTGGAATCGCTGGAGGCGATGCCGCAGGTGGAGAAAGCGGTGCGCATTTCCGCGCCGTATAAGTTTGTCAGCCGCGAATTTCGACCCGGCAAGTCACAGATACGCGCGCACGGTGTAGAGATTGGCGGCGATGAATTCGTTGTGATGGCCGGACCGTGCTCGGTGGAAAGCGAGCGACAGATTCTGGAGACTGCCGAGGCCGTAGCGCAGCAGGGCGCCAAGTTTCTGCGCGGAGGCGCATTTAAGCCGCGGACTTCTCCTTACGATTTCCAAGGTATGGAGCTGGAAGGGCTGAAACTGCTGCGGCGGGCGAAGCAAGAGACCGGGCTGGGGATCATTACAGAAGTCATGAGCGACGGGGATGTCGAGCTGGTAGCCGAGTATGCCGACATCCTGCAGATCGGGGCGCGCAACATGCAGAACTTCGCGTTGCTCAAAGCGCTGGGGAAAACGGACCGGCCGGTGATGTTGAAACGCGGCCTAAGCTCCACCATAAAAGAGCTGCTGATGTCGGCCGAATATGTGGTTGCTCACGGGAACCAGAACGTCATTTTGTGCGAGCGAGGAATTCGCACGTTCGAAACTGCGACCCGCAACACGTGCGACATTACGGCGATCGCAGTGTTGAATGAACTTTCGCACTTGCCTGTCCTTTTGGACCCGAGTCACGCGACGGGGAAGCGCAGCCTGGTGCCGCCCTTGGCGAGAGCGGGGGTTGCGATCGGGGCAGACGGGTTAATCGTCGAAGTGCATCCGCAGCCTGAGAAGGCGCTGAGCGATGGAGCACAGTCGTTGAACCCGGAGCAGTTTGCCTGGATGATGCGCGACCTAAAGCCATATTTCGAGCTATGGTCGAGGGCGCGAGTGGCCGAATTGGCAGCGGTGTAGATCGGAATTCATTGCGCGCCCGATCGAAGCCTTGGCTGGTTTTCGCCGTGCTCGCGGCGTCGGTTGCGGCGCTGCTGTGGGGCGTCGACCGGTACCGCCATCGTTTCGTAGGAGCGGATCGAGATCTGTTTCGATTTCTGCCGCAGAGCGACGCCACGATTTTCTATGTGAACGTTGCGGGGCTGCGCCGAGCAGGGATGCTGCAGGTATTCGCAGGGACGACAGCGGCCGAAGAAGCGGACTATCGGTCTTTCGTGCGCGAAACGCGATTCGATTACCGCAAAGACATTGACGCGATCGCCGGAGCCGCCGATAGCCAGCAAATTTTCTTTGTGGTACGAGGCCGGTTCGATTGGAACAAGCTGCGCGAATATGCAGCAGCGCATGGCGGCAGTTGCATGGGCGAACTGTGCGACGCACCCACGAGCAAGGCGGGCCGGTGGGCGTCGTTTGTTGCTATTCAACCGGACGTGCTGGCGCTGGCGCTGAGCGCGAACCGCGTGGCGGCTGAAGCAGCTCGACCGCCGGGACATGCGGTGGCCGAGGAAATTCCGGAGCGCCCGGTATGGGCGCGCGTAGCGCAGAGCGTACTGAAGGATCCGGCCCGTTTGCCGGTTGCGGTGCGGATCTTCGCGATTTCGCTGCAGTTTGCGAATCCGGTGGTACTTTCGGCCAGACCGGCCGACGCGCATAGCGAGGAATTCACACTGGAATTAGATGCGCAGTGCGCAAGCGCTGCCATGGCGGAGGGAATTCGCAACCAGCTCGATATCGATACGAAGATGTTGAAGCTGGAGTTGGCGCGCGAGCACGCGCAGGCGAATGCAGCCGACCTGACCGGATTGCTGACGAGCGGGAGTTTTCAGGCGGCGGGCAAGAGAGTCGTCGCCACGTGGCCGATACGTGAAGAGCTGTTGAGGTCGCTGCGATGACGCACCCGCTCCGCTGATCTAAATTTAACGATCAGCTTTCGCTGATCTAGTTTTAACGATCAGCTTCCGCTGATCTAACCTAGTAGATAGACTGAATGTCGACTGGCGTTTTGGAACTGCCGCCGCAAGTGGAAGAGCTGTACCGCACCTTAGAAGACAAGGTGCGGGTGCTGTGGCCGAAAGAAGACCTGACGGGACTGGAGCGCGCGTACCGGTTCGCGGCCGAACACCACAAACAGCAAAAGCGCAAATCGGGCGAGCCTTATATCGCACACCCTCTGGCGGTGGCCCACATTTTGGCCGACATGCAGATGGACCTGGTGTGCTTGCAGACCGGATTACTGCACGACGTGGTGGAAGACACGAGCGCCCGGCTGGACGAAGTCAAGGAACAGTTTGGCGAAAATGTGGCGCGCTGCGTGGACGGCGTTACGAAGCTGAGCAAGATCAGCCTGGCAAATCGCGAGGACCGTCAAGCCGAGAGCCTGCGCAAGATGCTATTGGCAATGACGGGCGATATCCGGGTGATCATTGTGAAGCTGGCGGACCGGCTGCACAATATGCGAACCATCGAATCGCTGGCGCGCGAACGGCAGGAGGCGATCGCCCAAGAGACGCTGGATATCTACGCGCCTATCGCGCACCGGCTCGGCATGGGAAAGATCCGCGGCGAGTTGGAAGACCTGGCGTTCGAGACGCTGCATCCGGAAGAATCCGCGGAGTTGATGCGGGAGATCGAATCCAAGCGGCATGAACACGAGGACTGGCTGCGGCAGTTGCAAACGCAGATCGAGCAGAAACTCTCGCGCGAGGACATTCCGGCGCGCGTCGAAGGGCGAGTGAAGCGGGCCTACTCGGTCTATCAGAAGCTGAAGCGGCAAAAGATCACGCTGGACCAGGTGTATGACGTTCTGGCGGTGCGCATCATCACCGACTCGGTGAAGAACTGCTACGCGGCGCTGGGAGTGATCCATAACGACTGGCACCCGATTCCCGGCCGGATCAAAGATTTCATTGCCATGCCGCGCCCGAATTTATATCAATCGCTGCACACCTCCGTGATCGGGCCGGGCGGCATGACCTTCGAAGTGCAGATCAGAACGGCCGAGATGCACCGGATCGCAGAAGAAGGAATCGCAGCGCATTGGAAGTACAAGGAAGGGAGCAAGGGTCCGGGCGGCGACGATCAGCGGATTGCATGGATGCGGCAATTAGTCGAGTGGCAGAGCGAGATGAGGGACTCGGGCGATTTTTTGTCGACGCTCAAGGTGGACTTGTATTCGGAAGAGGTTTACACGTTTACTCCGCGGGGACGGGTGATGGTGTTGCCGCGCGACGCCACACCGATCGATTTCGCTTACGCAATTCACAGCGACGTAGGGAACACCTGCGTGGGGGCGCGCGTGAATGGATCGATCAAGCCACTGAGATACGTGCTGCGCAACGGGGACGTGGTGGAGATCTTGACTCAGCCGGGGCATCAGCCGAGCAGAGACTGGCTAGGGTTGGTCAAAACTTCCCGCGCGCGCAATAAGATCAAGCACCTGATTAACGCCGTAGAACGGGCCAAGGCGGTTGAGATCGGGCAGAAATCGCTGGAGAAAGAGGCGCGCCGCATGGGCGTGAGCCTGGGGAGAATTTCGAGCGGCGATCTGGAGTCGGTGGCGAGCGAATACGGGGTCAGCAAGACTGAGGATCTGTATGCCGCGCTGGGATTCGGCAAGTTTTCGGCGCGGCAGGTGCTGCAGAAAGTGGCTCCCGAAGACGTTCCGCCGGCGGAGGTTGCCGCTCCTGCGCCTTCGATTTCGCGTCTGCAGCCAGAGCCGGGCGGGCCCATCGGCGACGGGGATCTGGCCATTCACGTGAAGGGCGCCGACGATGTGATGGTGTATCGGGCGAAGTGCTGCAATCCGATCCGGGGCGAGCAGATCGTCGGCTACATCACCCGGGGTAAAGGAGTTGCGGTGCACTCGGCGCAGTGCCCGAACGTGCAAAACCTGATGTACGAGGCTGAGCGCAAGATCGGTGTGGAATGGGCGCGGAGCGCCAGCGATCCGCTTCCGGTAAAGGTGGTTATCTACACCGACGACCGGCCGGGGATCTTGCATCAGCTCACGTCGATTTTGAACACCGAATCCACGAACATTCGGACTTTGGAAGCGCGCGGGGATACGTCGCGCACGGATGAGAGCGCGATTGTCGACATTACGATGGATGTGCGCGATAAGAAACAACTGGAGCGCGTGATCACGGCATTCCGGCGGATTCCCGGCGTGAGAGATATCGAGCGCGTGCCCACGGCTCAATAGCAGATGCGAGAAGAATTGCAAGCACACGCGATTGCGGACCCGGAGCATATCGCGATATCGAAATCAACCGGGATCAAGATCGATTGGCGGGGCGGCCACCACAGCGACTACTCGCTGGCGTATCTGCGCGACGAATGCCCTTGCGCGACCTGTACCGGGGCGCACGGGACGGAGCCGCAGAAAGCAAGCTACTCCAAACCCGAGCTGTTTCCGATGTACAAGCCCGCGCTGCGCATGAATTCAGTGGAGCCGGTGGGGCAATACGCAGTCCGGATCTATTGGAGCGACGGGCACAGCACGGGCATTTATTCGTTCGATCATTTGCGGAAGATTTGTCCTTGCCGCGAGTGCGAGGCTCAGCGCGAGAATGGCGCATTCAGATAATTGCCGTAGCCGATGATCACGGTGGAGCCGAGCAGCGTAGCGAGACCAACGACGAGCAATCGTATCGCGGTTCGGCCGGCGCCTTTCCATTCGTGAAGACCGACGCCCCATAGCGTGCTGAAGATCACGATGCTGGCCATATGGAGAGTCCAGCTCGAGAAGGTATAAGCTCCCATCTTGGTCTCACCCATAGTGTAGAAGAAAAATTGCATGTACCAGGTAACGCCGGCGAGCGCGCAGAGCAGGTAATTGCGGAGAAGCGGCACGCGAACGGTCTGGCGCAGAGTATCCGCCGGCGCATGCGTGAGCACGCTGGTGGTGGGACCGGCGAGGGCAGTTTCTTCGATCGGCTGCGGGCGCTGAACGTTGTCGAAAGGGACGGGTAATTCGGCAGCCAAATATTCATGGCCGGTCTTGTTGCGGATGTTCAGAAACACAGTCCAGAGGAAGTTGGTTGTAAATCCGCCGATGAGGACGATCACTAAAACGGGCAATCCTCGCCACAGGCCGGGTGTTCCGGCCGCGACCGTAAGGGTCTTGATGGGATCGCCGGCCGCGAGCCCATAGGCAAAGCACGCGCTCATCACGCCGGAGAGCAGCGCGACGAGGAACCCTCGCCTGAGATTGAATTCCTGAATGGCGGATTTCTGGGCCTCGGGCGACATGGCGCGTTCCTTGTAGAAGCCCGCGAGTCCGGCGATCGCGATACCGGCGAGACAAACACCGATGCCCAGCAGAATCACGCGCCCGGGGGTTGTGTCGACTACCTGCGACACGAAGGTACGGTTGAAAATGGGAGGCATGAGCGTGCCGAACGCGGCGCACAGGCCCATCACGATCGCCATTCCAAGCGACAGCCCGAGATACCGCATGGTGAGCCCGAAGGTCAATCCTCCGATGCCCCACAACAATCCGAAGAAGAAGCACCAGAACAGAGTGCTTCCAGAGGCCGAGGAAAGCACCGCGAGCAGGTGGCGCGTCAAGAAGAGCGCAAAGATCCAGGGGGCGATGATCCAACTGAAGACTCCGCCGACCAGCCAGTAGGTTTCCCAGGACCAGCTCCTGACACCGCGATAAGGGACGTAGAAGCTCCCGGAGGCGAGCCCGCCCAACCAATGGAAGAATACGCCGAGCGCGGGGTTTGGAGTCATGAGCTATTCTGTTTATCTTAAATTCACCGAACCGCGGGGCGAAGCCGCTAGCATCTTTATATGCCTCCCGAGCGTGTGTCCGCGGTTCCGAGCGGCCGCGAAAAGACCACTTGGCGCACGCTCCCGAACCTGCTGACGGCGTTGCGAATCGCGCTGATCGCCCCGTTCGGTTGGTTGTGCCTACGCGGACACGATATGCCGGCGCTGAGCGTGTTTCTGATCGCCGGAGTGACAGACACGGTGGACGGAACGCTGGCGCGGCGCTTCAATCAAAGGTCGAAGTTCGGGCGGCTGGCCGATCCGTTAGCGGATAAATTGCTAACCACGGTAGCGTACTTAGTGCTTTGCCTGCGAGCAGGTTTTTCGGCTCTCCCGGTTTGGGTCACGATCGCCGTTATCGCGCGCGATGTACTAATTTTGATTGGCTCGCTTGTGGTGTACGCCCGGACTCGCAGCACGGCGTTCAAACCCGACGTTATCGGGAAGGCGAACACGTTTATCGAGATTGGGGTGGTGGTTGTGTTCCTGGTGTCCAGCAGGTTGGTTTTTCTCGAGCGGTTCCTGACGGCGGTGTATCTACTTTTGCTCGTGTCGTTGATTGTCTCTACCATCGATTACCTGGTACAAGGCTTGCGCATGCTGCGTACGCGAAACTGAAACCTTTGCGGGGCGAGCGGGTCTCGGTTGACATGCGGCTGTTGTGGACGGTGGCGCCGGGTGTTTTCGTTATCGCCTTCGCGTTCACCGAAATTTTTCAAGATCTCTTTCATCCGACGCATAGCGGGTCACTGAGCGATTGGATCGGGCGGACGGTGTTTCGGACGTTCCGGCGCTGGCCGCGCTCACTTTCGAGCGCCGGGCCTTTGACCATCGTCCTGGTGATCTTCTGCTGGGCGATGTTGCAGGCAGTCGGGTTCGCGCTCATCTATTCGGCCGGATTCCCAGACAGCTTCCGGCTGATGAACCCGGAGGATACGCACACCGGTCACACCTTCTGGACCATGCTGTATTTTTCTCTTCAGGTGATGACGACGCTCGGTTTAGGAGACGTCATTCCCAAAGCGAACTGGCTGCGGATGATTGTCACGCTGCAAGCCTTGATCGGGTTCGCGCTGCTCACGGCGAGCGTATCCTCGATTGTGCTGATCTATCCGGCACTGGGGCGCATGAGGTTGCTGGCACGGCGCACGACGATTCTCAGCAAGGCTGCAAGGGAGATGGGTATCGAAATCGTTTCCGGCGAGGTGGCGAGTTTGCTCAGCGATCTGGCGACCGCGGTCATTCAGACGCGAGTCGATTTTATTCACTTCCCGATCATTTATTACTTCCACTCGGATCATCGAAGGTCTTCGCTCGCATCGGCGCTTCCGAAATTGATCCAGTTCGCCGAGGCGGGTTCGAATGCAGACGCGCCGGATCGGGTGCGGCTTTATGCGTCTGCGCTGCGCGGCGCGCTGGAGGATTTAGCCGCGGTTCTGGATGAGCGGTTTCTTCACACTCGCTCGCATGACCCGGCGGTGGTGTTTCGCGCCTATGGGAAAGACCACGTAATCCGGGAAATGCAGCCGGACTGAGTACCCGTAATCTTTCAAGCGAAACATTCCACTTGGCTTAGCGTCCAGGGGACGGCACTGACGTACTCGTGTTCGCTATGCACCGCAAAACACGCAGCCCTGTGGCTGTTTTGGCCTTACTAGTTGTCGCGCCTGCCTGGGCGCAGATCCAGAACCAGCCCGATGACGGCCAATGGGTGATGCCGGCGAAGAATTACGCCAGCACGCGGTTCAGCACGCTGGACCAGATCAACACGGGCAATGTTCAAAGTTTAAAGCTGGCCTGGACGTTTTCGACGGGCCTGACGCACGGGCACGAGGCAGCGCCGCTGATCGTGAACAACACGATGTATATCGTCACGCCATATCCGAACTATCTCTATGCGCTGGATCTCACGAAACCCGGCGCACCGATGAAATGGGTCTATCAACCCAATCCCGAGCCGTCTTCGCAGGGGACGGCGTGCTGCGATGTGGTGAATCGCGGAGCCGCTTACTGGAACGGCAAAATCTACTACAACACGCTGGATGTCCATACTGTGGCGGTTGACGCAGCCACCGGCAAAGAGGTCTGGAACACGAAGCTGGGCGACATTAATCTTGGCGAGTCGATGACCATGGCGCCGATTGTCGCGAAGGGGAAAGTGATTGACGGGAACAGCGGCGGCGAATTCGGCGTCCGGGGATGGCTGGCCGGGCTGGATGCCGATACGGGGAAGCTCGCTTGGCGAGCTTACGCGACCGGACCGGATTCCGAAGTGCTGATTGGGCCGAATTTCAAGCCGTTTTACCAGGATGAGCGCGGCAAGGATTTGGGCATGAAGACGTGGCCCGGCGACGCATGGAAGATCGGCGGCGGCACCGGCTGGACCTGGATTTCCTACGATCCGGACCTGGACCTGATCTATTACGGCACTTCGAATCCGGGGCCGTGGAACCCGGAACAGAGGCCTGGAGACAACAAGTGGACGTCTTCGTTGTTTGCGCGCCGGCCGGAGACGGGGGAAGCGATATGGGCCTATCAGCTTAATCCGCACGACGTGCACGATTACGATGGCGTGAACGAAAATATACTGCTGGATCTGAATATCAAGGGACAGAATCGCAAAGTGCTGGCGCATCCGGATCGCAATGCGCGCATGTACATCATCGATCGAGCGAGCGGCGAGGTGCTGTCGGCGGAAACGTTCGCTTACGCGAACACGACCTTCGGCGTGGATCTGAAGACGGGCAAGCTGAAGATCAATCCCGATAAGGTTTCGGGATTCACCACGATTCGCGATGCCTGTCCGGCGCCTCCGGGCGGCAAGGATTGGCAGCCCTCGGCCTATTCGCCCAAGACGGGGCTGATTTATATTCCGCACAACAACCTCTGCTATGAGAACCAGGGCCTGCAAGCGAATTACATTGCCGGCACGCCGTATGTGGGCATGAATGTGCGGATGTATGCGGGTCCGGGCGGCAATCGCGGCGAGTTTTCGGCGTGGGACCCGGCGCAGGCGAAAACCGTGTGGGCGGTAAAGGAAATGTTCCCGGCCTGGAGCGGCGCCGTGGCCACGGCGGGCGACGTTGTTTTCTACGGGACGATGGACGGCTGGTTCAAAGCGCTCGATGACCGCAGCGGGAAGCTGCTTTGGCAGTTCAAGGTGGGATCGGGCATCATCTCGCAGCCGGTGACGTACAAAGGTCCGGATGGCAAACAATATGTGGCGGTGCTGTCGGGCGTAGGCGGATGGGCGGGCGGCATCGTCGCGGGCGGTTTGAACCCGGTGGACGGTACCGCGGCTTTGGGCTTCGTGAACGCGATGTCGGATCTGGGCAAGTACACGACGAAAGGTGGCATGCTGTATGTTTTTTCGCTGCCTTAGCCTTACGTTGCTGGCGACCCTGGTGCTGGGCGCGGAAAACGCACTGCGCGTTTGCGCCGACCCGAACAACCTGCCGTTCTCGAATCAGCGGCAGGAAGGCCTCGAAAACAAGCTCGCCGAATTAGTAGCGGAGCAGATGGGAGCGAAACTCGAGTACACGTGGTGGTCCGAGCGCGGCTCGCTGGTCAAGAACACATTGAATGCCGGACGCTGCGACGTTCTTATGGGTGTTCCCACTTCGCTCGACGAGGTGACGGCGACCGAGCCGTATTATCGATCGACGTACGTGTTTGTCTCGCGGCGCGATCGCGCTCTGAGAATCACGTCGCTTGCCGATCCGCGCTTAAGCGACTTGAAAATCGGCATTCACGTGGTGGGCGAGGACTTGGCGCCTCCCGCGTATGCGCTGGCACGGCGCGGAGTCACCCGCAACGTTGTGGGATTCAGCTTGTTCGGCGCCTATGGCGAGGAAAATCCCCCACGCAAGCTTGTGGACGCGGTCGAGCATGGGGATGTCGATGTCGCGATCGTGTGGGGTCCGTTTGCCGGCTTCTTCGCGCAGGGCGCGAACTCGCCGCTTGAGATAACACCAGTCGCTCCTCCCCTGTATTTCGGCGTTCCCTTTGCATACGATATTTCGATGGGTGTGCGAAAGGGGAATGACGCGCTGAGAGACGAATTGAACGGCGTGCTGAGACACGCATCCGCCGCGGTCGGGGCGCTGTTGATCGAATACAATGTGCCCGAGGTGCACTGAGGTGAGCGCGGGTAGCATCTTGACACTGCTGTGCGGCGCCGCTTTTCTGCTGGCTTCATGCCAAGTTGAGAAGCACGACATTCGACCCTCGCCAACTCGCCTAGCTATCTATGGGAACGCAGCGCGGGAGAGCACGTTGCGGCCCGGCGGCCCGGTGAATCGCGAACAGGTAGTTACGAATCCGTATAATCACAGCGCTTACGACGTTTCGGAAGGCCAACGGCTTTTCGGCTGGTACAACTGCTCGGGTTGTCACGCCAACGGCGGCGGCGGAATCGGCCCGCCGCTGATCAAGCAGAACTGGATCTACGGAGGGGAGCCGGCAAATCTGTTCGACACCATCGTGAAGGGCAGGCCCAACGGGATGCCATCGTGGGGCGGCCGGATTCCCGAATATCAGATCTGGCAGATTGTTGCGTACGTGCGCTCCCTAAACGGTGAGCAGCCCGCATCGGCGACAGCCGGGCGCGCCGATACGATCGAGACGAATTCTCAAAACCTGGCGAACCGCACGACCGGGGTCACGCCAAAATGAGACGGGCATCGGGGATTCTCTGCGGCAGCGGCGTACTCGCGCTGACGGCGTGCGCGGGGCATCAGCAATCGGCGGTAGACCCGGCGGGGCCGCAGGCCGGGCACATCGCGAACCTGTGGTGGTTTTTCTTCGCGGTGCTCGCGGCAATTTTTCTCGCGGTGATGGCATTTGCACTATGGACGCTGACGCGGCGGCATCGCGGCATTGAACAGGAGCCGCTCGAAGGGAAGCACAAGCCGTCGGAGGCGACAGAATCGCGATTGACTCGAGTTGTTGCCGGATTGACGATTGCCACGGTCCTGATTCTTTTCGTGCTGCTGGTTTCGAGTATCACTACGGGCAAGAGTATTTCCGAGCTTCGAGACAAGCAGCACGGCTTGATCATCGAGGTGACCGGCAATCAATGGTGGTGGCAGTTTCGCTACATGAACGACGATTCGAACGAGATCCTGATCACGGCGAACGAGATTCACATTCCCGTGGGACGGCCCGTGATGATCCGGGGCATGTCGCAGGATGTGATTCACAGCTTCTGGGCGCCGAACCTCAACGGCAAGCGCGATTTGATTCCGTCACGCATCACGGAAGAATGGATTCAGGCGGATCATGCGGGCGCGTACCGGGGACAGTGCGCGGAATTTTGCGGATTGCAGCACGCGCACATGGTGTTTTGGGTGGTCGCCGAAGCACCGGACAAATTCAAGCAGTGGTTCGATGCGCAATTGCAGCCTGCCGCTGCGCCGGGGGACGCCGACACGCTGCGCGGGCAGCAGGTGTTTCTGAATAACGCCTGCATCTTCTGCCACACCATTCGCGGCACGCCGGCGGCGGCGCAGAACGGACCCGACTTGACGCATTTCGGGAGCCGCAGAAGTATTGCGGCCGGCACATTGCCGAATACGCCGGGCAATTTGGGCGGCTGGATCGTCGATCCGCAGAGCATCAAGCCGGGGAACCATATGGCAACGATCGCGCTGAACTCGAGTGATCTGCAGCCCTTGATCGACTATCTCGAGAGCCTGAAATGAACAGCAAGGCGCACATAGTCCCTAAAAACGAGGAAGAAGCGCACGAGTTGCGGCTGCTCGAGGAATCCTGGCGGCACCCGCGCGGCATCTTTGGATGGCTCAGCTACACGACGCACCAGGCGATCGGCATGCGCTATATCGTCACGGCATTTCTGTTCCTGCTGGTGGGCGGGATAGAAGCGCTGCTCATGCGGATACAGCTCGCGAAGCCGAACAACACGTTTCTGAGTCCGGACCGCTACAACGAAATCTTTACCACTCACGGCACCACCATGATGTTCCTGTTCGCGGTGCCGATGATGGAGGGCATGGCGATTTACCTTGTGCCGCTGATGCTCGGCACCAGGAACGTCGCATTTCCGCGCCTGAACGCCTTCGGTTATTGGATGTACTTGGGCGGCTGCATCTTCCTGTACTGGGGTGTGTTCACGAATGCGGCGCCGGACGCCGGCTGGTTTGCGTATCCGCCGCTCGCCGGGCCGCAATTCGATCCGGGAAAACGCGTCGATTTCTGGGCGCAGATGATCACCTTCACCGAAGTGTCGGCCATGTGCGTTGCGGCGGAGCTGATCGCGACCATTTTCAAGATGCGCGCGCCCGGCATGACGCTGAACCGCATTCCGCTCTATTGCTGGTCGATGCTGGTGCAGTCTTTCATGGTGATTTTTGCGATGCCCGCGATCATGGTCGCAAGCTCGTTTCTGCTATCCGACCGCACAATCGGCACGCATTACGTGAATCCGGCGGAGGGCGGCGATCCGCTGCTGTATCAACACGTCTTCTGGTTCTTCGGGCACCCGGAGGTGTACATCATATTTATTCCAGCGCTCGGATTCGTGTCGCAAATCGTCAGCGCGCATTCGCGGCGCGAGGTGTTTGGATATCCCGCGATGGTGCTCTCGGTGGTGGCGACCGGGTTCATCGGATTCGGCCTGTGGGTGCACCACATGTTCGCAACCGGCCTGCCGCAGATCGGCGAAGCGTACTTCACCGCGTCGAGCATGATGATTGCGATCGCGAGCGGCGTGCAGATTTTCTGCTGGATCGCGACGTTGTGGACCGGAAGGCTGCGGATGACAGCGGCCCTGCATTTTGTTTTTGGCTTCGTGGCGATATTCGTGCTGGGCGGGCTTTCGGGAGTGATGCTCGCCTCCGTGCCGCTGGATTTGCAGGTGCACGATACCTATTTCGTGGTGGCGCACTTTCATTACGTGCTGATCGGCGGCGCGCTGTTCCCGCTCTTTGGCGCGTTCCATCACTGGTTCCCGAAGATGAGCGGCCGGCTATTGAACGAGACGATTGGGAAACTCACCTTTTGGGTGCTGTTCATCGGTTTCAACCTGACATTCTTTCCGATGCACATTCTTGGTCTGAAAGGCATGACCCGGCGCATCTATACGTATCCGCCCGAGATGGGTTGGGGTCCGGCGAACCATCTGGCGACCATCGGCGCAGGCATCATCGCGCTCGGCGGCCTCGTGTTCATCGTGAATGTGCTGATCAGCCGCAAGCGCGGCCAGGTGGCGGGCGACGACCCCTGGGATGCGGACACGCTCGAATGGGCGGCTGCATCGCCACCGGCTAATTACAACTTCGAATATCTTCCCGCCGCGACGAGCCGCTCGCCGCTATGGGTTCCACGCGAGGAGCGCGCGGTTGTGACCGGATTGCGCAATGACCGCCGCGAAGTGCTAGTCACCACGCTGATGGATGCCGAGCCGCATCATCGCTATGTGCTACCGAAGGCCAGCATCTGGCCGCTGTTGACCGCGATCGCCGTCACGGTGGGCTTCGCGGGATCGGTCTTCAACGGCTGGTACATTTTTTGGGGCGCGGGGATTACGGGTATTGGCTTGATCGGGTGGTTCTGGCCGCGGCGGCCGCTGGAGCTGAAGCCGTGACAGCAGCTAAAACGCTCGACGTATCGCAGCTTCCGCCTTTCGATATCTCCAGCCAGGCGCCGCTCTGGTGGGGACAAGTGTGTCTCGCCATCATCGAAGGCACGATGTTCTCCATCTTGGTGGCGTGCTATTTCTATGCCCGTTTGCGCATGGACGTGTGGCCGCCGCCTGGCGATCAGCTGCCGCATCTTCTGATTCCGACGCTTGGGCTCATCCCGCTGCTTCTGAGCGTGCCGCCGGCCTACTTCGCGAGTCAGGCAGCCAAGAAAAACGATCGGGTCGGCATGATTCTCCACATGGCGCTGAACCTGCTCTTCGGACTCATCTTCTTCGTCATGCGCTTATTCGAGTGGCATTCGTTGAATTTCAACTGGAAGGCGGATGCGCAGGGTTCATATGTGTGGGCGTTTCTGGGGCTGCACACGTTCGACTACGTAGGCGACTTGGGATTTACGCTGGTGTTGCTGGTCCTGGTGCTGACCGGCCGGTATGGCGAGAGGGAGCGGCTGGGAGTGCACGTGGATACCGTGGTCTGGTATTTCCTGGTGGCGATCTGGATTCCGATCTACGTGGTCATCTATTGGGGGCCGCGCATCGTAGGGACGCCGTGATGAGCCGAACACGCAACCTGGCGCTGTGGACCGGAGTTCTGGCCGGGCCGTTTGTCTGGCTGCTCAGCTTTCAGGCGAACTTTACGCTTGCGCCGTGGGCATGCGAATTCAATACGAAGATTGCGCTGTTCCTGGTTACCTTGGTTGCGCTCGTCCTGGTGGCGGGTTCGGGTTGGCTTGCCTGGCGCGAATGGACGGAATTGGGTAAAGCATTGCCGGATAACGCGGCGGGCGCGCTAGGCCGTAGCCGCATCATGGCGCTGGGCGGCGTGCTGCTAAGCGCGATGTTCTTCGTGGTGATCCTGGCGCAAGCCATGCCGGAGCTGATACTAGGAGCCTGCGAGTGAAATCCCTCTGGACCGCCTGGGAGTTCGATCCGGGCGTGGTGATTCCACTCGCGATCTCGGCGGTTTTGTACGCGCGCGGATCGCGGCGCGAACGCACGCTCACTTTGCGCCAGAAGACTTGTTTCTGGACGGGATGGGCGATGCTTGCTCTCGCGCTGGTCTCGCCGCTGCACCCGCTGGGCGAAGAATTGTTTTCCGCGCACATGATCCAGCACGAGATTTTGATGCTGGCGGCAGCTCCGCTGCTGGTGCTCTCGCGCCCGCTGGTGACATTTCTTTGGGGCATGCCGATTGCATGGCGGCGCGCAACCGGCGCTTGGGCAAAGGCAGCGTATGTTCGAAAATCGTGGACTTTCTTGACAGATCCGTTGACGGCCTGGTCAATTCATGCCGCGGCTATCTGGCTGTGGCACGTTCCGTTCCTCTTTCAATTGACGCTCAAGAGCGAGCTTGCGCACACGGCCCAGCACTTGAGTTTCTTCCTTTCGGCGCTGCTGTTCTGGTGGGCGCTGTTCTACGCGCACGGGCGGCTGGCGTATGGGGCCGCCGTGTTCTACGTCTTCACTACGGCCGTGCACACCAGCATACTGGGCGCATTGCTTACGTTTTCTCCGCATCTTTGGTATCCGCTTTACAGCACGACCACGCAGGCATGGGGCTTAACGCCGTTGCAGGATCAGCAACTGGGCGGGCTGGTGATGTGGGTGCCCGCCGGGCTGGTCTATCTGGCGGCCGGCCTGTGGCTGTTTGCCGCGTGGCTGAAAGAAAGCGATGCGCTGTTGGGAAGGACGCGCGGTGCGAAGTAGCATCTTGTTGGCAGCGATGCTGGCTGCCACGGCTCTGTTCGTCTGCTCGTGCGGCAACAGCGCCGAGCACACTGCGGAGGTAACCACCGGAGGCGACGCGCGCCGGGGAGCCGCAGCCATCAGCCGCTACGGATGCGGCGCGTGCCACGTCATTCCGGGTGTTTCGGGCGCGCAAGGTTTAGCCGGCCCACCGCTTTCCGGGATCGCGAGCCGGACCTATATTGCAGGCGTATTGCAGAACACGCCGGAGAACATGATGCGCTGGATCGAGAATCCTCCGGCCGTCGATGAACATACCGTGATGCCGAACCTGCACGTCACCGCGAAAGATGCAGCCGATATCGCGGGATATCTGTACACGTTGAAGTAGATGGCTAGTCTAATCCCTGCAGCAAACAAAAATATTGAGGAGAGAACCAGATGATTACACTCGCGGACGCACGGCGAATCATCGCCGCGGCTGAACAGAAAGCGCAAGAGATCGGCCAGCCGATGAACATTGCGGTTGTGGATCAAGGTGGAAACCTGATTGCGCACGTGCGCATGGACAATGCCTGGATCGGCAGCGTCGATATTTCGATCAAGAAGGCCTGGACCGCGCGCGCCTTCGACATTTCGACGAAAGATCTGGCCGAGAACAGTCAATCCGGCGATCAATTCTTCGGCATTCACGTTTCGAACGACTGCCGCGTGATGATATTCGCGGGCGGCATTCCGCTGAAAAAGGGCGGACAGGTGGTAGGCGGTATCGGCGTCAGCGGCGGGGTCGGCAAACAAGACCAGGCAGTTGCGGAGGCGGGCGCGGAGGCGTTCTGAGGCTTAGCGGCGCGGTCAAATAATTCCGTGCTCGATGGCGTAGCGCGTCAGCTCGGCTGTGGTATGCAAGCCGAGCTGATCCATCAGCTTGGCTTTGTGAAACTCCACCGTCTTGACCGAGATTTGCAGGATATCGGCGATCTCCTTGCCGGATTTCCCTTCGCCCACCAATTGCAGGACTTCGCGCTGGCGCGGCGTGAGCTGGCCGGCAAACCACTCGAGCGGATTGCCGCCGCCGTTCAGAAGACCGGCGATTTCTTTCGGGACCACCAAGCGCGTGACATAAAACCGGCCGGCCAATACTTCGCGCAGCGCGGTCAACAATTCCGTGGGAGCGGACTGTTTGACGACGTAGCCTCTGGCCCCGGCCTGCAATGCCGCCTGCACATACTCTTTTCCCGTTTGTTGCGTGAGTACGACGATCCTCGCTTTGGGAGCCGCTTTGCAGATCTGGCGGGTCGCCTCAATGCCGTTCAGCAGCGGCATGGATATGTCGATGAGAATTGCATCGGGCCGGAGTTCGGCGGCGAGATCTACCAGTTCGCGCCCGTTGCTTGCCACACCGGCGATTTCAAAATCCTTTTCCAACAGCTTGGAAAGCCCGGCCACCACCAGGCTGTGATCGTCGGCGAGCAAGATCCTAGGTTTTGCGGCCGATGCCCCCGAGACTTTTGGGGGCTCTGGAGTATTCATCACGTGAGCTAAAGTTTATCTCAATTTAGATTAAAACAAGAATTGCCGGGGAGTGCTCTTACCGCTCTTCCGTGTCGAGGGGCACCTCTACCGCAACGGTCGTGCCCTTCCCCAGGGCGGAGTGGATCGAAAGTTTTCCATTCACCAGGTTCGCGCGTTCCGCCATGCTGATCAAGCCGAGCCCCTGGCGCGTGGATTCCATATCGAAACCTTCCCCGAAATCCGCAATTTCAAGCCGAAGCTTCTGGTCCAGTGCTTCGAGCGTAATCTTCACGTGCGTGCGTCCGGCGTGCTTGGCCACGTTGCGCAGCGCTTCCTGCGTAATGCGATAGAGAGCGGCGGCGGCATTCTGGGGGATGTGTTCCGGAACGTTCTGGCGCTGCAGCGTGACCATCATGTTCTCGCGCTCGCTAAATTCGTCGCCCAGCGCCTTGAGCGCATAGGATAGCCCCAGGTCATCGAGCATCGAGGGGTGCAGCCCGTGCGAAATTTTGCGCACATCATCGGCGAGCGCGCCTGTCCGGGCGGCCACCGCATCAATCATCTTGTGAGTGTCGGAATCGCGCGGCACGGAAGCGCTCAAGTGCTGCAAGTCCATTCCCAGGACGGCGAGCCTTTGGCTGATATCGTCATGCAGCTCGCGGGCGACCCGCCGCCGCTCTTCCTCCTGGGCCTGGAACAAACTGGCCGAGAGAGCCCGCAGTTCCTCTTGCGTTCGATCCAAAGCCTGCACGGTAGAGCGCACCGTGCCTTCGAGCTGCTCCTTCTCGCGCTGGATGATTTTTTCGGCGCGTTTCCGCCCAGTGATGTTCTCGACGGTGAGTAAAATGACCTGCTCGCCCTCGATCTGAACCACCCTTCCTTGCACTTGGAGCACCCGGTATTCCGGCGTTCCAATCTCATGGTCCAATTCAAAGCCCGGGGCGCTGGGTCCCTGGTCGCGAAGCCGCTCCAGCATGGGCCGGATTGGCCCCATGTTCCAAAGCAACTGCACCAGGTCAGGAAATGAATCGGAAACCAACTCTTCCGCCGTCCGCCCGGCGAGTTCGCGGAACGCGCTGTTGGTGTCCCGAATGCGGAGATCCATGTTCAGAACCACCAGCGGGATATTGACACTGTCTACGACCGCGAGGGCGAAATCGTGGGCGTCCTTCAACTGTTGCTGGCTTTTCCGGAGTTGGTCAATGTCCACCAGCACCAGCACCAACCCCTCGATCTTGTTGTCGCTGGTCCGGTAAGGCCGCACGCGCAGTAAATGCCAACGGCCATGGCGATCCTGGACCTCCAACTCGTGGGTTGCCAAGGTATCCAGCACGTCCTGCAGAATGGGCTCGAGATTTTCCACGCTCAGGTTGAGGCGAATATCCGTGATGGGCCGGCCCAGATCCGCTGCCCGGATGTTCATCAGCTTCTGCGAAGGCGGTGTGAAATGCCGGATCTGCAGCTCGTTATTCAGCATCAACACGGGAATATTGACGTTTGTCAGAAGGTTGTTCAAATCGTTGGTGGCCTGCGTCAGCGTGGCGTTACGAAGCTGCAGCTCTTCATTTGTGGTCTGCAGCTCTTCGTTCGAGCTCTGCAGCTCCTCCTTGGTCGTCTCCAGCTCTTCGTTCGTGCTTTGCAGCTCTTCGTTGGCGGACTGAATCTCCTCATTCGCCGAAATCAGCTCCTGATTACGGGCGTCGCGCTCTTCGATCAGCGATTGCAGATAGACTTTGGTAGTGCTCAGATCGTGCCTTAGCTGCACGATCGATTCCGCGATCAATCCCTGTTCCCGTTGCGACGCGGCGGCTGGCCATGGGAGCGTCCGGGCAAGTATTTCCGGCTGGTCGCTCTTCGAAACGGGCGCGAAGAGAATCACGTAGCAGCGTGGCCGGGCAGGCACACTCGGAACCGGCAAGACCTCTAGATTCGTACGCTCGGTTTCCGTTCCGTTCCGTAGCTCGAGATCTTCCACCCGCACCGGCATATCCCGTTCCACTGCATAGCGAACCGCGTCGCGCACTCGCGAAGCGATATTTTCTTTCAACATATGCAGCAACTGAAAACTGGCCGGGCCCGGCGTCACATCCACGAACGGGCTTGTAGTTCCCCGGAACTGGAGCACCTCCAACGACTCATTAATAACCAAGCCGGGCGGCCCGTAACGGGCAAGCACCAGACGGTCCACCGTGCGCTGCAACTCCAGGTCTGTCCACCTCTCCAGGTGAGCTGGGCCTGTTGCAGTCAACTCGGACCGGCCCGCCGCTTCCAGAGAAGGCGGCAGGCGATGGGGCAGATCGAAGTGCACGGGAGTGGTGGCGGCCGTTTTGGCGTAGAACTTGGCCTTGCGATCTACCAGCGTGAACAGTCCCGTAAATTCCCGGATCGTCTCGGTGGCGCCAAGCAGCAGATATCCATTCGGGCGGAGCGCATAATTGAAGGTTTGAATGAGCCGCCGTTGCAGAGTATGGCCGAAATAGATCAAAACGTTGCGGCAACTGACAAGGTCCAGTTTCGAAAACGGCGGATCGTTGCACAGGTTCTGACAGGCGAAGATGCACAGGTCGCGAACCCGCTTCGAGACCTGGTATCCGCTATCCACCCGCGTGAAAAACCGGCGCAGGCGGTCCGCGGAAACGTCCGTGACGATGCTTTCCGTATACGTGCCGAGCCGCGCTTTCTCAATGGAGGCGCTGCTGGCGTCGGTACCGAAGATCTGAATGGCCGGCTCGAACGGATGCCCCGCGACGAACTCCAGAAGACAGATTGCGAACGAATAGGCTTCTTCGCCGGATGAGCAGCCCGGCACCCAGATTCGCACCTGCTGATCGGGAGACCGCTCGGCGAAGATGGTGGGCAGGATCTCGCTCTTGAAGGCCTGGAACACATCGGGCTCGCGAAAGAAGTGAGTGACGTTGATGAGCGCATCCTCATGCAGTTGGCGAACTTCTTCGGGATGCCCCTGAAGATATTCAACGTATTCCTGCATGGTGTCGATTTTCTTCACGATCAATCGGCGAGCTACGCGCCGCCGTATGGTTCCGGGCTTATATAATCGAAAATCGACGCCGGAGACGCCGCGCAAGATCGTCAGAACGCGCGCGAATTGGCTCTCATCGAAGGCGGCAATGCCCTCCCTGAGCTGCATTAGCTGCGGGTTCGCGAAGCGTTCGGCGAGTCGCCCGAGTTGAATACCGATCTCCGGGGGATCTATGACCAGGTCCACATGATCGGCGGCAATGCTGCTGCGCGGCATGCCGGGAAAGCGCGCCGTCTCAGGAGTCTGAACGATCGCGATGCCGCCCTCGCCTTTGATGGTCTTCAGGCCGATCGCGCCGTCGGAAGCGGTTCCCGACAAAATCACGCCGATAGCGCGGGTTTTTTGATGCGCCGCCAGGGAGCGGAAGAAGCGATCGATGGACATGGGCGCCCGGTTCTCCTCTAGCCGGGCGTGAAGCGTCAGCACGCCATCCTCGATGATCACGAAGGATTTCGGAGGCAGAATATAGACGTGATTAGGCTCGGGGCGGGTGTGATTCGCGATTTCCGTCACCGGCATGGTGGTCTTGCGCGCCAGGATCTCCGTCAGGTGGCTCTTTTGATCGCGGGCGAGATGCGGGACCACGACGAAAGCCATCCCGGTATAAACCGGCAAGTTCGCAAACAGATCCATCAGCGGTTCCAGGCCACCCGCCGACGCCCCGATTCCGACCACCGGAAGCGGTAATGCGCTGGCGGCCCCGTCCATCTCCGCGGGACTGATTACAATGTCCGGAGCACTCGGTCCCTCCGAGCCATCCGGTGGCAAGTCGCGCGCTTCCGGTTGTTGCGGTGTATCGGCCAAATCACTCAAGACGCGTACCTCCGCCTCACTGAATTGACTATACGCCCCCGGAGGGCGAAGGTATCACGAAGGTGGGGAGAGTTGTGGTGACAGAAACGTATGTCCGGCACTCACCTCGCGAATGGCGAGCAGCAGATCGGCCACCACATTGCGCTTCAGCACATAGCCCGAGGCCCCGACGTGCAAAGCCTTGTCGATGTATGCCGGCTCGGAGTGCTGGGTCACAAAGATGATCTTGATCGCCGGCCAACTGTGGTGTATCTGCTCGGCCAACGAGAAGCCGCCCATGGCAGGCATGGATATGTCCAGCAGGACCAGCTCCGGACAGAGCCGGTCGATGCTGCTCAGCACGGACTCGCAATTTTCGTAGTCTGCAAGCACTTCGTGCTCACCAGCCACGAGGTCTTTGATGCGCTCGCGCACCCCGAAATGGTCGTCGGCCAAGACTAATCGCACGCTCATTCCCGCATTGACGAGAAGCGAAGCCCCAGCGTCGCCCTCTGTTGATTCGGACGCACTCGGGGTTCAAATGATCTCCACCCCTTCTATCCGTAAAATTTCTATTTACTGGCCACTTAGAAGGACTCGCCCAGCATTCGGAGCTCACCCTTTAGCCTGCCCATTTTCGCCGACAGACCCTCGGCTTCCGCAGCGGTCAGCGAAACACGGCCAACGAACCGCAGAACCGTATCGTAGGCAAGTCTTGCATGCGCTTGGTTGCGAGCAGTCTTTTCGAACTCGTCCGATCCCATGGCAATGTTGGCGAACAGGAGACCGGTATCCGCTTCCGTGTGTAGAAAGTCGACACTCGCGGCGTTCACGTCTACTCGAGTTTGCGCCCACCCTTGCATTAAGGTGAGAGTAACACTTTTGAGGATGAATGTCCTGAGCGTCGGTTATCCTCTTTTTCCCGTGAGCGCCGATTCCGCCGGCGGGGCGGAACAAATATTGTTCCTGTTAGAGCGCGGTTTGGTGAAAGCCGGGCATCGGTCGCTTGTCATCGCCGCGCGGGGCTCGCGCGTAAGCGGCGAGTTAGTGGAAACACCGCCGGCCTCTGGTGAAATTACGGATGCCGTTCGCGAGCAAGCGCAGCAAGCGCACGCGGCGTGCATACAGCAGGTGCTGGAACAATTCCCAGTGGACCTGGTCCACTTCCACGGCCTCGATTTCTCCAATTACCTGCCGGCTGGACCCGTTGCAACGATCGCGACTTTGCATTTACCGCTCGCCTGGTATCCGCCATCGGTGTTTAGCCGGCAAAAGATCGGGGGCAAGCCCGCAATATCGCTGTGCTGCGTCTCCGAGAGCCAGGCGCGCACGGCGCCGGACGGATTGAGACTGCCGGTCGTGCCGAACGGGATCGAAGTGGAGCGATACCGGGCGGATGCGCCGCGCCGCCCTTATCTGCTATGGCTCGGCCGTGTTTGCGAGGAGAAAGGCACAGACATCGCGCTGCGGGCCGCACACCGGCTGGGTTTGCCGCTGATGGTGGCCGGTCCCGTACATCCGTTTCCTTACCATCAAACTTACTTTTCCGAGCGCGTCGCGCCGCTGCTCGATGAGAAACGCCGCTATGTGGGCGCAGTTGCGCTGGAACAAAAGATCGAGCTGTTGGCGGAAGCGCGCTGCGTATTAATTCCGAGCCTCGCGGCGGAGACCGGGTCGCTGGTAGCCATGGAGGCGATCAGTTCGGGCGCGCCGGTCATCGCCTTCGACTCGGGTGCGCTGCCGGAGATGGTCGAGCATGGCGTTACGGGGCTGATCGTCTCTTCGGAAGAGGAAATGGCTGAGGCGGTGAAACGCACGGGCGAGATTTCGCCGGCGCGCTGCCGCGAGGAAGCTCTTCGGCGCTTCGATGCTGCGCGCATGGTGGAAGGCTACATCAACTTATATCGCCAGTTATATCGCCACGGCCGCGCGTCAGGATGAGTCTCGACTTCGCAATCGCCTGCGCGCCGAAAGAGAACTTATACGGCTCGTCGCCCCGGCAGAAGTTCCAGGCGATGTAGTGCTGCCCGTAAGCATGCCGCAACGACTCGTACAATAGTGTTCGGCCGAAGCCTAATATTTCGTATTGCGGATCGAACGCGCTGAGATAAGAGTAAATGGTGTTCCGATACAAAAATCCCACACTGAGCGCAACGATTTCGCCTTTGAATCGCAGGCTGAAAAAACGCAAGCTCTGCAAGCGTTCGAATTCGCGCGCGACGTCACGCAAGAACTCCGCGGAGCTATTCGCGGCCACCATTCCGGGCTGCCCCTGACGCTCCCATCGGTCGCCGTGCAGCCGAATCAACTCATTCATCAGCCCCGTTCCGCATGTTACTGCGAATTCGAGAGGCCCGTCTTGTTCCGCGCGAGAACGATAACGGCGCAGGTTGCGGCGCAGATCCTTCGAGCGGCGCGCCCAATATTCCTCGAAGCCGCCGTTGAGCCTTATTTCCGAACACGGAGTATCGCCTTGAACGCGCGCGAGTGCTGCCAGCGGAGAATCGGCCGCCAGGTCCTGCCAATCGCAGATATCCCAATCGCAGTCATTTAGTAAGTGACCGCGCAGCTTGAGAATTACTTCTTCCTCGCGCCCTGGGGCAATCGCCGGGTCGAGGTAATCCGATATTCCGGAGCCGACTAACGTAAGCTGAGCGCGGCCCTGCCATTTGTGCCGAAACAGCGGGACGACTCCTACCGTAGAGCCTTTCTCGCTAAGAACGAGTACTTGCAGACGACCGCTGCCGAAATGTCGCCACCAGGTCAGCAGCCACGCGGGTAACTGAAACGGCGTGAGGCGGTCGACGGTTTCGACGAATGAGCGCCATTCGTGCCGGAACTCTTCGAGACGCCCTAAACTATCGATGACTTCCAGGCGCATCGAGCAGCCGCAGCGCTTCGCGGTAACCGTTTAGCGTGCCCACATCGACGTAAGATTCGCCGATTTTAAATCCGGACGCGCGGCCGCCACGGGCGAGGTACTCATTGATCAGCGTGCCCAGATACTCGTCATGCCGCTCGCGCCAAATCTGGTGCAGCTCCGCCAGCACGGACCCCGGCATTTTCAGCGCACCCCAAACCCAATTTGCCTTCGCATCCGGGCGCTTGACCTGCACCTCCAACACTTCCCCGCTGGGACTAGTCACCACCGCATCGAAGTGCTCAGGATGCTCGACTGGAAACAGCAGGAGCGAAAGCATGCCGTCCGGAATCTGAGCGAGCGCGTTCTCGGGAAACCAAATGGTGTCGGGAAGGCCGATGCACACCTCCTCACCGGGCGGAATCAAAGGTAGCGCGCGGAAGATGGCATCGCATAATCCGGCCGGCTGCGGCTGCACGGCGTAAAAAACGGTAGCGGAAAGCACGTGTCCGCCGAAGTAATTGACGATGTCCGATTTCCCGGGCGAAATGACAAAGCAAAGCTTGTCCACGCCACCGCGGATCATCCGATCGATCAGATACTCGCTCACCGCACGCGGCCGTTCGCTGCCATTGCTTACATAGCTGCCCACCGGTAACAGCTCTTTCGAGAAGGCGAGCGGCTGAATTCGCGTTCCCATGCCGGCTGCTGGAATAATGCCCCACATGGCTAAGCTCCTTGCGAAAGGCAACGGTGCGCGCGCGCAAACCCCGCTTCGTCTCTGGGCTCTTCGACTAAGTCAATGAACCGCCGGGCGCGAATCTCCGCCGTATGGCAATCGAGCGTACGCTGCTTCGCCCGAGCGCCGATCCTCCACAGAGCCCCGCGGTCTCTTGTGATGGCCGCAGTTGCTTCGGCCGTTGACGCCGCGATCAGGATTTCTTCGCCGGGCTCAAAAAAAGTGTCAAGCCCCTCCCACCAGTCGCTGAGCACGGCCGTTCCGGCAGCCGCGGCCTCGAAGAATCTTCCGGAAGGGCAGTAACCCATTGCGGCCATAGAGGCCCGAGTAACGTTCAGTGTGAGCGGCGAAGACGAGTAGAACGCGCAATGTTCCGGCGGTCCCACGTGATGATAGTGCCGAATGTTACTCGGCCACCTCTCCGGATTGGGATACATAGCTCCGCCAATCACGAATTTACAATCGGGCAAGCGGCGCGCCGGAGTAAAGAACATCTCCTCCAGCGCAGCTTGTCTGTCTTCGGAATAAGTTCCCAGGTAGGAGAGATCCGCCTCATACCAATGCGATGCTTCCACGCGATGATGAATCGCAGGATCCACCCAGCCGTAGAGCGTCGCGACACACTGGGCCTTGAGTCGCTTCCGCAGCAATTCGAGCGCTTGACCGCCCGTGTAACTGAGCACTAAGTCAAATCCGCCCAGGCCGCATTCCGGAATGTATTCAACCGGCTCGCCGCGCTCCAAGCGGCTGAGCGTCACGGGCGTGTCCATGTCGTAAAAAACGGTGCGGCTCAACTTTGAATTCAGAACTAAATCGCAGGCCGGCACGCCGTCCGGACAATAGGAGGTCACCACTCCCACCTCGGCCTCCTCGAGTGCCGTTCTCGCCTGAGGCAGGATTTCGTCCCAGGCCGAATACAGATGCAAATGGGCATAAGGCAAGGACGTCACGTCGCGCCAGCGCGCGTAATAAGGCGTGTCGCGCTCAAAAAAATGAATCTCGTGACCCTGCTGGTGCAAAGCGCGAAGCAATCCTCGCCATAAGGTGGCATGGCCGTTGCCCCACGAGGAACTGACCGACAGACCAAAGATCGCGATTTTCATTCGTGCGCAGAGCGCTTCCTGTTTATCGAACCTTGAACTTATAAAAGAACTCTATGCTGACATTGCCGTTGAAATCACGCAATCCAACAGCCGAAAACTTTGGCGTCAGATCCCATTCAACACGCACAATCTCATTGTTCGTCTCAGTTACGTCCGTGATATAAGTGAACGTAATGTTATTGGCAATCTTCTGCTGCAGCGTCACGCGCGCACTCGGCTGGCCGTTGCTGCCTGAAAATGACGGGTCGATTTTGAATTGACTCAGGCCGAACACTCTTTGCACCCGGCTGGCGAGCGGATCCGCTACGGCCTGCCCAAGAACGGCGGATTCCCCCATTTGCGTGAACGATTGTTGCGGCGCGGGTGGCTGCTGCGCGGCGATGTTGGGATCGGCTGGGGTGGTGTTGGTCGCAAGGAGTTGGACAATCTGCTCGAAGCTGAGCGGCGGGTCAGACCGGTAATTGAGCTGTAAGTTATCCATCGGTCCGGTTACGCCCAGAGTTACATCCACTCCTTGCGCGAGCGTCTCCAGCGAGAAATTCAAGACGGGCTGAATCGAATTAGGATTATAAAAGTTAATCGTCCCGGTATTCACCGTGTAGGTGTTGCCGAAAAAGACGAGTTCTCCGTCGGTTACCACTACTCGGCCGAGCACACCTGGGTCGGCAGCCGTCCCGCGCACACGGAGGTCCGTCAAAATATCCAGGCTGTTCGCGTAAGTGGTCACCACCTGGAGGTTCGGCGCCGTCGTGATGTGTATATCGAGCCGCATACCCGCCATCAGAGGCGAAGCCGCCGTGGTGGTGGAGGGAGGCGTAGATGCGAAGCTCGATAAGATCGAGCCTGCATCGCTAGTAGGCGCATACGCGATGCGCTGAATGCTGACATTCCCTCCTAGCACCGAGCGGCGCATATTACCGGTCAAAGTAATCCCTGCATTCGAAGTAAGGCTGATACCGGAATAGCGGGTGCGCACGCGATCCGCCGTCGCACGCAGATTGAAGGCCAGCGTTTCGCCGCTGTAGCCGATAAATCCGGTCATCGAAATCTTCCCGCCGCCGCTTTGACCAGTCAGCGTTTGGATGGTCGCGCTGGTGCCGTTCAGCAGAATAACGCCGTTGCCGTTCGCGATGCCGTTAGGCGAGTCTGTGTAATTGACGTTCGCGTTCTTAAGCTCGATGCGCCCGTTGACTAACGGCTGCGAGAACGTTCCATGAATCGCGGCTGCCAGCGCCACCGAGCCCGATGACGCGAAATCCCGATCTGCATCCTGCAAGATACCGAGATCTGCGTTAGCATCCACGTTCAACCTGTACGGCGCCGCGGTGTTTCTGATATCGACGGTGCCCGACGCATTCACGTCGGTGCCCGGCGGCCCTTGCAGATGAAACGCCTCGACGTGTAGGACATCGTGGTTGAGCGCAATTTGGATCGGCCCCTGGTTGTGAATCTCGATAATTTTTCCCGGAGGAGCGCCGGTCGGAGATGCTTGCGGCGAAGTCTGGGCTTCCAGGTGCGTCAGTTCGAGCCGGCCGCTCAAATCCTCGGGCTTCAGAACAGGGCCGTTCACGGAAACCTGGCCTTCCACCAGCGCGTCGAAACTGGGCTTCACACCGGGTTCCGTCGAAATGTAGGGAGCTATGTTCGCATAACGGATGTTGGCAAACGTCAGGTTCGCATTGACCGGATAATCGCCCGCTAGCCGCGACTGGCCCGAGCCGTGAATTTTGCTCTGAGCAATATCGGAATCAAACTGGAAATTCAAATTCGAGCCACTCGTGCGCGCGGTGAAGTTCGCTTCGCCGAGGCTGCGGCTATTCATACGCAAGGCATTCGCCGAAGCGTCGGCATTCAGCTTTGAGATCAGCACGGTGCGGTTGCCGCTTTGGTCGCGCATGGTTGCCGAAAGATCGGCCGTCAGCCGCAGCGTCCCCGCAAGGTCCGGCCTTTCCTGCTGCACGTGCTCAATCTTGGCGACTTGAATGGGCGTCGTGTTCACGTTAAGCTGCAGGAGGCCGGCATTGAAATCGTTCGCGGGATGAGTGAATGAGCCGCTCAACGTCAAGCTGCCCGCCGGCACGTCCAGCACGAGGGACCGAATATTTGCCGCGGTATTTGAATAGTGAACCGACCCTTGCAACCGATTAATGGGCTCCTGGTAGAGGTTCGCGCGCGCCAGCGTAAACGACAGATCGGCGTTCGGCGCCTCGAGAGTTCCCGCCACATGCGCGTTTGCGGAAAAATTGCCGCGCGCAGGCAGTGAGCCTTCGCCCGCGATGCTCAGGCTTTTCTCTACCGAGAGATTTTGAATGGAGGCATCGGCGGTGGTCGGGTAATCTTTCGCCAGAGCGGTGCGGCCAGCGATGTTAATATTTGAGCCGGCGAAATTGGACGCGAGATTATAATTCACGGTCCCGTTCACGGTGCGCGCACTCGCGGTCAGGTTGCCGGCATCCTGATTTTGAACGCGAAGATTCCGCGCCGAGAGATCGGCGGCTATGTTCGAAACCGTCACTTCGCTCTGCTTATTCACCTCGCGCAGGTCGGCCGCGGCTGTGCCTGACAGATTGATCACTCCGCCCGCGCCCACGTTCTGTTTCTGCAGCATCTTGATATCGGCGAGCTGGATATTAGTCGTCGTGACGCGGAATTGCGCGTGCCCGGTAGTGAAGCTGTCGCGCGGATGCTGAAACGTGCCGTTCACATCAATGCGCCCCGCCGGAGCCACGAGCGAGAGCGGCGCCAGCGTAATCAACCGGTCGGCGAGATTCACATTCGCATACAACCGATCGAACGCTTGCTCGTAGGCCGTGCCGTTGACGACCTGCAGAGTCGCACCGCCCAGCGGATCGCCATACGTTCCGTTCACGTGCACGTCCGCGCTCAGCGTTCCGCTCGCGGGCATGGATGATTCGCCCGCCAGGCTCAACAGATCCGCCACGTCTCCATTGCGCATCGTGAGATTCGCAGCCAGCGGCGAACTGGGGATCGGACTCCACTTACGCAAGCCAATGGAGGCGTCGAATGTAGTCTGCAGCGCGCGGCGAGTTAGCAGGCCATTTTGGATGGTGGCGCCGGAGGGCGATGCCGCGAGATCGAGCGCAAAGCGATCGAAGCTGCGCTGTTCCACTGCGAACCGGTTCACGGCTACGTGGCTGGTAATATGCGGCGCAGAGAGATCTCCGCTAATCTGCGCCTGAACGGTTGCGGCGCCACCCTGCAGAGTGACGGGCAAGGAAGCTTGCGGCTTTGTGGCGCCGAAGTTTGCGGCCGGGAGAAAATCATTCAGATTATGTGAGACCAGGTTCACGTCGATGCGACGATTGAGCGCACCGGACAAATCCACGCGCGAGTTGGGAAGCGCGACGTAAGAGTGATCGAGATCCACCGTGCCGCTCGCGCCCGAATAATTCGCATCCAGACGGCCGCTCACCGGAACGCCGCGGTTGCCTGGCAGAATGGCCAATCGGGCTTGCGCCGCATAACCGCTGGCGCCCTTCGCTTTCAAGTCGCCTTGCGCCTTTAGCGAACCCTCCAAAGTTCCGTCGTAGCCGAGATGCTTCCCTGTAAGCGCGGCCGCGAGCACCGGCAGCGCTAAATGGTGCAGCCCCGCTTCGACGCTGAGCTGCTGCATCTTCTCCAGGAAGATCTTCGCCGCGAGTGTGCCGCCGAACGCATTCAACTTCAGGCCATCCATGCTGACCAGGTAAGGATCCGCGTGAAATGGCGAGTACAGGCTCACATCCGAGAGGCGCGTCGTTCCGCTGCGAACCGAAAGGCCGCGGGAATTGAGCGTGCCGTCCACGGCGTAATTATGTTGCGCGTCCACCTTCGCGGAGCCGTTCGCCTGCAAATCGCCGCTGGCCGCAACGCTCGATACATTCATCAGCTTCGTCAGTTCGCCGAGCGCCAGATTCGCATTGAACTGCACCGAACTGTTCTTCGCCGCATCTATGGCGCCAGCGGCCTGGAACGTGGTCTGCCCCAAACCGATGTGCGCAGTCTGGAGCTGAATGGTGTTGTTCTTCTCATCCATGCTCACGTTCAACTCGGCTGTGAGCGTCTTCGGTGCGCCCGCGGCGTTGGCGTCGATCGGCAATTCCACGCTTCGTTGTATCTCCGGCAGCGACAGGCTCGCGTTGAGTTGCGCCGAGATTTGCGGCGCATTCATGTCCCGCATAGACGCGCTCAACGAAATCTGCGATTGGTCCGTCGTCAGCTTCGCGCCCGCAAGCTGAATCGCATCCTTCTCGATAGTGACCGGCAAATTCACATGCACGTTCATCGGCGGCCGATTCCCGGTGGCGAGCAGCAGCGGATCGATCCGCAGATTGCCTTGATAGCTGGGGTTCAAAGCGTTGTAATTCAGCAGCACGCGCAGATTCTCGCCGCGCGCGCTGAAGGGCGTCTTCTGTTGCGAGAATTCGAGCAAACCATTCTGGATGTTGAACTGGCCGACTGCGAGATCGACAACCGTCTCCAGGCCGGACTTGTTGCTCGGCTTCTGCGGAACCTTCGGCTGCGGGATGTTTGTCTTGCCGTCGGGGAAAACGATCACGTCCACTTCCGGCTGCTGAATACCCAGGTACTGCAGGTCGACTGCTTTCTTCAACCCGGCGAACAGCTTCAGACGCAGCTCGAGCACGGGTACGCGCACTAGCGGATCCGCGGTCTTCGGCTCCGTTCCATGCAGAATGAAATTCCGGATGCGAACCGTCAGATGGGTCCATTCGAATTGAAACGATCCGATCTCAACCACCCCGCCCGTCGATTCTTCCGCGACCGCGATGATCTTTTCGCGGACATAACCGGCAAACCACGCGCTCCGCAGGACCAGAATGGACGCGATGACAAGCACCAGGATCAATCCCAGCAAGGAAGCGGCAATGGTGAGCAGAATCTTCTTTTTCTTCCGGGTCATTGCAGGCTTGCCTCCAGATATTGAATCTTCGCGTCCTTCCGCTGATCGTCCAGCCACTTAAAGAATTCCTGGTTCTCCTTCTCCCCGGCGATGATGTTGCGAATCTCTTCGCGGAGCTCATCGAGCGTCGATTTGCCGGGATGTTGGCGGCGCAGCGCGGCGGCGTGATCGTTGTAATATTTTTCAATCTCTTCGTCCGTCACCAGCACCGCAGGCTTGAAGCGAATATCGATGAAACTCAGAATCGTGAGCTGCCATTGAAGCTGCGTCCGCAGATCCAGTTCGGGAATGCCGTATCGCCGCAGCGCTTGCTCGAACGCAGCTTCGGTCTTGAATTTCCGCCGTTTCAATCGATCTAACTGCTCATCCGTTTGTGGGAGCGTTGCGCTCGGATAGTCGCCTAGCTCGATCTCGCGCCGGATGAACACTTGATCGATGAGGCGGCTGGCCGCTTTCTTTCGCGCTGCATTGCCGACATCCAGCGGATCGCCATTCATAAATTCCGTCACGCGAAGGTCCCGGTCAATATCGCTGTCCTTAATGATGGATTTGCCGATTACAATTGCGATCTGGTCGATGACAACCGCGCCGGCAAATGAGGCAGCAAGCAGCATAATCGGCAGCAGGAAGCATCGCATCAGAACGCCTGCCCGATGGAGAAGAAGAACTCGAAATGACTAAGGCGCTGCGCGCTGGGAGTGCAATAGGAGGGATTTCCCGCTGCGCCGGGATGGCAATCGAGCAGTTGCTGTATGGTCAGGCTGGTGCCGAAGCCTTCGTAGGACGGCGGATTCAAGGCGTAGGCCAGATCGACGCGCACCGGCCCAAGCGGCGTCTTGTAGCGAATGCCGAAACCAGGAGCCTGCACCGCGTAATTGAAGTCTTGGATATTGGGCTGGTGATAGGCAAACGAAAGGCTACTGAAGTTCGAATAAATATTGCCCATGTCGTGGAAAACCACGCCGCTGATATTCGGCCCCAGCAGCGGAAATCGCAGCTCGAAGGTGTTGAAGAACAGCGCGTTGCCGCCGATTGGGAAACCGCTGGGGCAGTACTGAGACGATCCGGCCGCGCAGTTGATCGCCGGAATGCTGGCCGTTGGCAATTCGTTCGGAGTGCCGATGTCGCGCGGTCCAGCCTGGTTGTCGCCAAATCCACGCATGGAAACGCTGCCGCCGCCGAAGAAGCGCTCGGGAAGCGGGATCTCGTCGTTCGCATTAGTGGCCGCCGGGGTATTAAAAGGAAGGATTTCGCCGATCTGCGTCTGCCGCGCGAAGACCAGGTTATGGCCGAGCGACGTGTAAGTCGCGTTGCGCGCCAGAACGCGTAAGAAGTTGCGCTGCGATCCAAAGAAGTTACCGGCCACTCCTGCATCCACTGTGTTCCAGAAACCGCGGTGGGCATCCGCCGGATTGTCGCGATGATCCTGAATGTAACTGGCGGACAACATGCCGATGCGAACCGGCTGCAGGAATATCGGGATGATCAGCGCGGGGATAACTACGTTTCCGGTGCTTACTCGAGCATAGGAAAACCGGAGTAGCAACGTAGATGCGCGGTTGAGCCGCTGCGATGTTTGCACCGACGCTTCCTCGCGCCTCGACGAGAAGGTCTGCACGTCTTGCGTGGTGTCGTACAAGATCGTGAATGTGACGGTGCGGCCCTGAGATCCCAAGAACCGCGGCACAGTGTAGTTCAGCGATTCCCGCTGCTCCAAAGTGGAATAGCGAGTTTGCAGCGACAAGGTTTGTCCTCTACCCAAAAAATTGATGCGGCTTACGTCGAACGAGACAATGGGTGCGATGCCTTTCGCGCCGCCCGCTTCCGACAGGTTGTTGGTGGTTTGACCGAATTGCCCGACCTCTAATCCAAAGCCGACATTGAACGTGTAGCGCGCCGCTTCATCGAAATCGTAAAGGACGTATTTATAGAGATTGCTTCCGTCCGGATCCTGCAGCGCCGTGTTCACGTTCGCGAAGATGCCCAGGTTGTTCAGCCGCCGGGCATCGTCATTGATCTCGGTCATCGAAATAGGCTCGCCCGCGCGAACCTTGATCTTGCGCGTGACCAAGGACGGCTCGGTGCGATTCAAACCCGAGATAAGCACCTTCCGGACGAACTCCTGCGGGCCTTCGTTGATGTGATAGGTGAGATCGATGGTTGCCTGATCCGTGCCGGGTGTCGCGCTGTAAGAGAAGGTAGCCTGGGCGAAGCCGTGATCGTAATAGTATTCAAGAATCCGGTTCCGGTCGGAAGAAACGTTGACGTCCGCATAAGGCTGTCCCACCGCCGAGTACAACTGATCTCGAATGCTGCTGAGATCGAGCCGCGCCGTTCCGTCGATAGCCAGGTGCGCGACGCGCCACTGTTTCCCTTCGTCGATACGAAATGTAACGGCGATATCGTCCGGCTTGCCTTTGTAATTCGTCTGTACGGAAGATTTGACTTTCACGTCCCGGAAGCCGTTCGCCGCGTATAGGTTCTCGATCGCTTCTTCATCTTTCTTTTGGAATGTCTCGCTGTACCGTCCATAGCGAAGAACGATGGACTTACTTTGCAGAAACATCCGCTCGCGAATGGTGTCCGACAGAAAGTAGTCGTTGCCTAAGATATCGATGTGCGCGAGTCTCCGCCGCGGGCCTAATGCGATGTAATATGTGATAGTTTGTTGATCATTTTTAACCGGCTCAGAGCGAAACGTAACATCTACGTCCGGGTAACCTCTGGTTTGGAAGTAATCCTGGAGATTCTTTTTGCCCTCGGTCAGCAAATCGTTGTCGACCGATCCCTCCACATAAACCGGAACTAAGCCTCGCAGCTTGCCCTTTGAGACTTTCGCTTCCAGCGCTTGGATATTAATCTTCGGACCTGCATCGATATCGAAGTTGGCCTTGGCGCGGCCGGTATGGGTGTTGTAATCGAGCGAAGTTAAGTTGACCGTGGCAGTCAGTCTGTCTTTCTTGGCGTACTTTTTCCGAATTCCATCTTGGCCCTTGTCCGTCATAGCGGCTGTAACCTGCCGCCATCGATGAATCAGCGGAATCCGCCAGCCGGTGGCTCGAATGATCGTCTCGTTCGGAAGCTTGGTGTCGCCCGAGATAGCCGGCCTCTCATACCGCGCGCGTTTCCCCGCATTTACCAGGAACCGGATTGTAACTTCGTGAGTATCGGGATCCTCGATGGTGGCAACGCCCACATGAGCATCGTAGAGACCGTTCTGATGCATGTCCTCTTCGATGTCTTTGCGCGCCGTTTCCAGGCTTTCTTCATCGAACGGCGTGCCGAGATTTAGCTGCGCGTCGCTTAATATGACGCCGCGGCTCGGCGGATCGGTGATCTTGCCCTGAGCTCCCACGTGCCCAATGAAGCGCCGCGCCCGAGTGATGAAGCGCAGCGCCACTCCGTTCCCGCTCGGCTCAGCGTCCACCTGAATGTCATCGTACAGGCCGCTTGCATACAGGCGGTCGATGGTGCCAGCGACTGAATGTGAGTCTAAGGGCTCGCCAATCTGCACCAGTTGCATGCTCTGCAGGTCGCGCGCATCGATTGGCTGCCGGGCGGGTTCGTAGGTGATCGACGCGACGGTTTTACCACGAAAATCCTGGGCGCGCAATGATACGCACGCCGCTAGTACACAGGTCGCAAGGACAGCTCGCTTGGCAAGGGCGGAAATCCGAACGCTCATTTGCGCCGATTTTGCGATGCAAGAATGCCGAAACTAAACAATAGAATTCCCTCCAGAGGACTACATTCGAACCGAGCCGTCTCAATGCACTTCCTGGACGCCCGCTCACTGTGCCTCGTTTCATGCGCTCGCCCGTTTGAGGGCGCCGCCTGTGCCACCATAGGGGCAACCAGGGCGGGAGCATGACGGCAAAGGAGGCGTTTGAATTACTCAAGTCGGCGGGTTCTAAATGGAACTACTACAATGCGCCGCGTTTGGGCGCCGCGCTGGCCTATTACACTCTGCTATCGCTTGCGCCGTTGCTGATTCTGCTGGTTACAGTTTGCGCTCTGGTGTTTAACCAGGCAGCAGCCGAACGCGATCTGCTTACCGACATACGAGACTTGGTCGGAATCCCGGAAGCACAGGCCGTCCAAACGTTCCTTGAAAGCGCTCACCACGCCACAAACGGCACTGTTGCGGCCATCGCCGCCATGCTGACACTGCTGTTTGGGGCTTCCGGTGTCTTCGTAGAACTACGAGATTCCTTAAACCTTATCTGGGATGCTCCGCAGCCGAAAGCTTCCGCCTGGCGAGAGATGGTTATGCAGCGGCTGATCTCGTTCGTGATGATCCTTGCGCTCGGCGTCTTGCTCCTCGTTTCGCTGATCGTGAGCGCCGGCGCGGCGATGGTCGAGAAGTCGTTCGCAGGCGTCGCGCGGCTTCAGGCTGCTCTTCTCGGTCAGATAGGAGCGCACGCCGTATCGCTGGTTGTGCTGGCAGTGCTGTTCAGTTTGATCTTCAAGTTCGTCCCCACGGTTCGCATCCGCTGGCGCGATGTAGTCGCGGGCGCGGTCCTCACTGCGATCCTCTTCGAGCTTGGCAAAGCGCTATTGGCGTTCTATATCGGCACGGCCGCGGTCGGATCGGCCTACGGGGCGGCCGGTTCTCTCATCGTGCTGGTGGTGTGGGTGTATTATTCGGCTCAAATCTTCTTCTTCGGCGCAAGCTTCACTCGCGTCTATGCCGATACTTATGGATCGCATCGCAAGCGCGCGCGCACAAAAACCTAACTTGCGATAAAATAAGATTTCCCTCCTGTTTTATCCCATGATTTCAGTCAGCAACGTCAGCATGCGGTATGGCGGCAAGATCCTGTTTGAGGACGTCACCACGACATTTTTGCCCGGCCGCCGATACGGCTTAACAGGCCCAAACGGCTCCGGCAAGTCCACCTTCATGAAGCTCCTTTCGGGCGAGCTAGACGCGCAAAAGGGCATCGTGGTGCGTCCGAAAAAGATCGGGATTCTGCGCCAGGACCAGTTCGCGTTCGATCCGTTCCGGGTAGTCGATACCGTGGTGATGGGCAACCCGGGGCTTTGGAAGGCTCTTGAAGAGCGCGAAACGCTCTATTCGAAGGCGGAGCTTACCGATGAAGACGGTATGCGCCTGGGCGAGCTGGAAGGCGTGGTCGCGGAGGAAGACGGTTACTCGGCCGAGAGCGACGCGGCCGTGTTGCTGGACGGTCTGGACATCCCCGAGCCTTTGCATCAGCGCAAAATGGGCGAGCTGCAAGGTGGCCAGAAGGTACGTGTGCTATTGGCGCAGGCCCTGTTTGGCCGCCCGGAGGCGCTGTTGCTCGATGAGCCGACCAACTATCTTGACCTCGAATCCATCCACTGGCTGCAGAACTTTCTCACGCATTACGGCGGTACTCTGATCGTCATTTCGCACGACCGGCATTTTTTGAACAGCGTCTGCACTCACACGGCGGACATCGATTATCAGACCATCATCACGTATCCGGGCGGCTACGACGATATGGTGCTGCAGAAGATGCAAATTCGTTCGCGCATTGAATCCGAGAATGCGCAGCGTGAGAAAAAAATCGCGCAGTTGAATGAGTTCATCGCGCGCTTCTCGGCCGGCACGCGCGCGAGCCAGGTGACTTCGCGCAAAAAGGAAGTGGAGCGGCTGCAGACGACGGAGTTGGCTCGCTCGAATATCCAGCGGCCGTATATTCGCTTCGAGATGAAGCGGCCCTCGGGCCGGCATGCGCTCGAATGCAAAGGCGTGAACAAGAGCTACGGCGATATCGACGTAGTCAAGAATTTCACGGTTGCGGTGCAGCGCGGCGAAAAAGTTGCGCTGATGGGACGTAACGGCGCCGGCAAGACAACGCTGTTGAAGGCTCTGCTCGCAAATGCCCCGGGCGTGGACGATCCGGATACCGGATTAGATTCGGGCGTGGTCAACTGGGGACACGAAGTGCAGGTGGGGTATTTCGCGCAGGACCATCGCGGCAGCATCCGCAATGGCACTACGGTAGCCGATTGGCTGCACGATTGGGATCCCCAGGCTTCGAAGGAAGAGATTCGGGGCTTGCTCGGGCAGATGCTGTTCAGCGGCGAGGAAGGGTTGAAGCCAACCGATGCCCTGTCGGGCGGCGAAGCGGCCCGGCTGATCTTTTGCAAGTTGATGCTGCAAAAACCCAACGTGCTGGTCTTCGACGAGCCGACCAATCACCTGGATCTTGAATCCATCAACGCGCTCAACGTGGCTTTGCAGAAGTTCGAAGGGACCGTTTTATTGGTCACCCATGACGAGGACCTGGTGGACGAAGTCGCCACCCGAATCTGGCGCTTTGAAAAGGGCGGGATTGAGGATTTCCTCGGCTCCTACGAAGAGTTTTCGACCGCTGCGGCTAAGTGAGGGGCCGAGCCAGCGCACAGGGCGTTCGGCGCCCGTTGTGCGCGGTCGAAACGAGTGCACAGGGCGTTCGGCGCCCGTTGTGCGCGGTCGAAACGAGCGGCGCTCACGGAACATGCGCCAAGTACTTCATAGCCGCGTAGAAGATCACCACCAGGCATAAAAACAGCGCCAGCTCCGTAGCGTGACGCCGCATTTTTCCGCGCTTCTCCGGAACTGGGCGTGGCGTACGCCCTTCCCGCAGGCGTGTCGCGCGACGCATGTTGCTCGCCTGCTCGCCTGGCGACAGTTGGCTATAGAAAGTCCGGCGGCATTCGCGGCAGCGGTACCGGCGCAATCCGCGCCAGCGCTGTACAAAACCAAAAATCGATCGTCTCCGCGAGCGCCGCACGCTCTGGCTTTCGCAGCTCGGGCAGGTTAACACCACGCTCGATCTACCTTTTTGCCCTCTGGTCGGCTATGCATTGTCACGTTGACTGCAATTAGCGATTAGCATACAAGATCGTGCGATCAGGACACTAACGCACCGGCAGGTTGAAGCTCGGCAATATTCTCCAGGAACCAGGTGTAAGTGGAGCGGATGCCGGCCTCGAGCGAGATAGCATGCCGCCAGCCGAGCGCATGGAGCCGGCTCACGTCCAGTAGCTTGCGCGGCGTTCCATCGGGCTTCGAAGTATCGAAGACGAACCGGCCTTCGTACCCGATACTGTGAGCGATGAGTTGTGCTAACTCGGCAATGGTCACGTCTTCGCCCGTGCCCACGTTTACGATTTCGCGTTCGTGGTAGTGCTGCATCAGGAACACGGCAGCCGTCGCCAGATCGTCCACGTGCAGGAACTCGCGCCTGGCATTGCCGGTGCCCCAAATGGCAACTTCCGGGCGGCCCTGCTCTCGCGCCTCATGGATTTTTCGGATCAAAGCCGGAAGCACGTGCGACGTCTCCAGGTTGTAGTTATCCCCGGGCCCGTATAAATTCGTGGGCATGAGCGAGATGGCAGGAAAGCCATGCTGGGCCCAATAAGCCTGGCACAACTTGATGCCGGCGATCTTGGCGACCGCGTACCACTCGTTGGTGGGCTCCAAGGGGCCGGTCAACAAGTACTCCTCTTTGATTGGTTGGAGCGCGTATTTCGGGTAGATACAGGAAGAGCCGAGGAACAGCAGCTTGCGCGCGCCAAAGCGCCACGCGGCATCTACGACGTTCAACTGAACCATCAGGTTGTTGTGGATGAAATCGGCCGGGTAGCGGGAATTGGCGAGGATTCCGCCTACTTTCGCAGCCGCCAGGAACACATAGTGCGGACGCTCGGCGGCGAAGAAGGCGTCCACCTCTGGCTTGGAGATGAGATCGAGTTCGCGCCGCGACCGCAGAAGCAGATGATTAAAGCCTTGTCCGCGAAGACAACGCACGAGCGCGGAACCGACCAGCCCGCGATGACCTGCCACGTAAATGCAGCTTGCCTTGTCCATCTCACGCCAGCGTGAGCACCGGCTCGAACTTCTTTTCCTGTATCAGGCGCTCGTCCCGAGCAAGCCGGAGATCGGCGTCTACCATCATGTGGACCAATTGGCGGAACGTCGCCCGGGGCTTCCATTGGAGCGCACAGTATGCTTTTTGCGCGTCGCCGAGCAAGTAGTCGACTTCCGTGGGGCGGAAATAAGCAGGATCGATCTCGACATGCCGCTCCCATCTCAGGCCTGCATAGGAAAACGCTTCTTCTAGAAACTCGCGCACCGAGTGCGCCTCGCCGGTCGCAACGACGAAATCCGAGGGCTCGGAATGCTGCAGCATCAGCCACATGGCTTCGACGTAATCGCCCGCAAAGCCCCAATCCCGGCGGGCCTCGAGATTGCCGAGATATAGCTTTTCCTGCAGGCCGGCTCGAATGCGCCCCACCGCGCGGGTGATTTTTCGCGTGACGAACGTCTCTCCCCGGCGCGGCGATTCGTGGTTGAACAAGATCCCGTTGGTGATGAAGAGGCCGTACGCTTCGCGGTAGTTGACGGAGTACCAGTGCGCCGCCACCTTAGAGACTGCATACGGGCTGCGCGGATAAAAGGGCGTGCTCTCGTTCTGCGGCGGCTTGGCAGCGCCGAACATTTCCGACGAGCCTGCCTGGTAGAAGCGCACGTGCCGGCCGGTATGCTGCACGTGGTCGCGCATGCAATCGAGCAGGCGGATGGCGCCCATGGCGTCGGCATCCGCGGTATATTCCGGATTCTCAAACGACACCTTCACGTGCGATTGGGCGCCCAGGTTATAGATCTCGTCGGGCAGCGCGGCTTCGATTACCCGGCGCAGGCCGGTGGAATCCGTCAGGTCCGCGTAGTGCAGGATCAGCCTGCGGCCGCTCTCATGCGGATCCTCGTAGATATGGTTGATGCGGGAGGTGTTGAAGCTGGAGCTTCTACGGACAATGCCGTGGACCGTATAACCCTTGGAGAGTAAGAGTTCGCTGAGATAGGACCCGTCCTGGCCTGTGATTCCGGTAATAAGGGCTGATTTCGACAAATTCCCTCCGAGAGAACTAGTGGGAATTGCGCGAATATCCTCGCCGCGTTACACGATAGTCAACAGGACGATCGCCTGGGCTTCACAAGAAAGGCCTTGGCCCACCGGCCCCACTCGCTCCGCTGTCTTGAACTTGACACTCACCGAACTAACCGGCAGGCGGGCGGCACGCGCCAGGGCTTCTCGAATCTGCCCGCGAAACTCCTTCAGCTTCGGGCGTTCCAAGATGATAGTCGAATCGACGTTGACGAGCCGGTAACCTTCTTGGGCAGCCAATGCGAGCGCGTGCTCGAGAAAAGACGCGCTGGCGGCGTCCTTCCATTCCGGTGCGCTGTCCGGGAAATGCATGCCGATGTCTCCCAGCGAAAGGGCGCCCAGCACCGCATCGGTTACGGCGTGAAAGAGCACGTCGGCATCGGAATGCCCTGCGAGGCCGAACTCAGAGGGTATTCGAATGCCGCCGAGGATCAATGCGCGGCCGGACTCGATGCGATGCGTGTCCCAGCCCTGTCCGATGCGAAAGGGCGGTGGAAGCTGCTCAGGCATGCTCGCGAAGATTCAGGCCCGATGTTTCGAGCGTAAGGTACAACTGCGCCAGTTGCATATCGCTCGGCTTGGTGATCTTTATGTTGTGATCGCTACCCAGAACTACGGACACTTCCACTTGCTCCAAGCGCTCGACCAGCGAGGACTCATCGGTACCGATGAATAGATCCTCGCGCGCCTTTTGAAACGCTTGCCGCAACAGCTCGAGCCGGAACACTTGCGGCGTTTGGGTCAGGATCAGGCGTTCCCGCGGCAGTGTCGCCCGCACCTTGTTGCGATGCACTTGCTTGACCGTATCGATGGGGACAATGCCGAGAATGGCAGCGCCGGTTTCGGAAGCTTCCTGAATCACTTTCTCGATTACTTCTTTTTCGACGAACGGGCGGACGGCGTCATGAACCGCTACTAGAGCCGTGTCATCGCTGATGGACGCGAGCGCATTCTCGACCGACTGCTGGCGCGTTTCGCCGCCCGGCACTGCCCGCACCGTTTTGCCGAACTGCTGGCTTGCAAAGAGCTCCTGAGCCCAATCGAGATCTTCGGCGCGAAGGGCGACGACGATCTCGGTGACGTGTTCCGAGCTGACGAACTTACGGATGGTGTGAATGAGGATGGGCGAGCCGTTCAGCAGCATAAACTGCTTGCGGCTGGTGCCTTCCTTTTCGGGCGAGCTTCGGCCCATGCGCGTGCCCAACCCGGCCGCGGGAATGATAACGGAAACTTTCATGGGTTAGCGGGAGCTAGGCCTCAGAGCCGTGTTGACCTGAATTTGCATCGAACCTACATCATACCGGCAAAAGACTTTCTGAGTTATCATCGAACGCGAATGTCCAGGATAGAAGAGAAGATACAAATTGCGAGCGATGAGGAATTGGGCTCGCTCGGAGTAGCGCATTTAAAGCGCTTCTGGTCGCGGTACGTGTCCAATCGGTGGGCAGCGGCGCCGCCGGACGGAGGCGGCAATGAATGGGCCGCGGACAATACCGTTTTGTGCGGGTTAGGGCTGAATTTGCACGAGACGCTGCGCTACTTGTATTCCGCAGCGCCGAGTTTCGAGCAGTTCGAGGAGTGGATTCGGGAGCGAAACGGCGGGGCCATCGATGCAAAGAGGATCGAGCGTATCAATGCGGCCTTCCGAGGCGGCGGGGACGCGAGCGGGGACAGCACAGCCGCCGCAGATCTCCCGCTGAGCCCGCAAGACCTGGCGTTCTGGCGCGAAAACGGCTACATCGTGGTGCACAATGCGGCGACGCCGGAGGGCTGTGCGGCGGCGGTAGACGCCATCTGCGAATTTCTACGGATGGATTTGAACGAACCCGATACGTGGTACAACGGGCCGCAAGGGCATAGCATCTGGGTTCCACTCTTGCGGCATCCGGCCATCGAGTCGAATCGAAGCTCACCGCGGATCCGGCAGGCGTTCGAGCAGATATGGGGCCGCTCGGATCTCTGGATGACGGTCGACCAGTGCGGGATGAATCCTCCGGAGCGGCCGGGCTGGCAGTTCCCAGGACCGCATATGCATTGGGACACCAGCCTGGAGCTGCCGATTCCTTTCGGTGTGCAGGGATTACTTTACCTGACCGATACAGCCGCTGAGCAGGGCGCCTTTACGTGCGTGCCGGGGTTCCACCTTAAAATCGAGGACTGGTTGAAGAGCTTGCCCGAGGGAATCGATGCGCGCGAGCAGAATTTGGCCGCACTCGGAGAAGTTCCGATCGCGGGCCAGGCCGGAGACCTGATCGTTTGGCATCAAGCATTGCCGCATGGCAGCCGGCGCAATCGGACAACGCGGCCCAGGTTCGTCCAATACATGGCAATGCGGCCCAGCGATTTCGAAACGAACCCAAATTGGCGCTGACCTCTAAAAAGCCCGGCAACGCCGACGCGGAGGCTTGGCGATTTCCGGCCGGTGTCGACCAAGCACCGCTTGGCTGCCAGGCTAACCAGTCGAGGAAGAAGCACCGCCCGCGGAAGCGGTGGCGGACAAATGACCGGCCGGCGTCCGATGGTCGCCCTGGGCCCGCTCGTCGTACTTGCCGAAGATCATCTTGCCGGCTGTCGTTTGCAGCACGCTGGTGACGGTAATATCCACGGTTTTCGAAATCAGCCGCTTGGCATTATCCACCACCACCATGGTGCCGTCGTCCAGATAAGCGACGCCCTGGTTGTATTCCTTGCCCTCCTTGAGGATAAAGACGCGCATCGCCTCGCCAGGCAGCACCACCGGTTTGAGGGCGTTTGCCAGCTCATTGATATTGAGAACCTCTACGCCTTGTACTTGCGCCAGCTTGTTGAGGTTGAAATCGTTGGTCACGATCTTCGCGCCGCGCGACTTCGCGACCTCAATGAGTTTCAGATCTACTTCGCGGACCCCTGGGAAGTCCTGGCCGGAGATTTCCAAACGAACCCGGGGGATCTTTTGCAGGCGCTGGACGACATCCAATCCTCGCCGCCCGCGGTTGCGCTTCGCGGAATCGGAGGAATCGGCCACCTGTTGCAGCTCGTGAAGCACAAATTGCGGCACCAGGACGTCGCCCTCCAGGAAGCCGGATTCGGCGATCTCGCAGATACGACCATCGATGATCACGCTGGTATCGAGAATTTTGGCGGGGGCCGTGAACATCGCGTCCGCGTTCAGGAAATCGATGTTCTGTAAATTGACGAGGTGCGCCTTGGCGGCGCCGGCCAGAAGACCGACGAACGCGCAGAGCAAGGGTGTCGCGAGCCGAAAGAATTGCGCCGTGGCACCACTTACAAGCAGACCCGGACTTAGTACTGAAACCAGTAGTACTCCAATAACTGCCCCGACGAAGGCCCCGGCGCATCCGCTGAGCAGCGAGGGGAGGCTGGCGCGCTGAATCCGCACCTCCAGCAGATTGATCGCCAGCCCCAGGCACAAGCCCAGCAAGGCAGAGGGCGCGCTAGTGAGTCCGAACGGCCGGTACATGGCGGCAAGTACGGCTATTAGGGCGGTAAACGCTATGCGAAAGACAATAATTTCAAAACCGGAACGAGGCAAGGACAACTCTCCCGAATGGAGCACTGCCGATCAGGCAGGAAGTTTGCACACCCTCGCAAACAATGCTGCGGAGTATAACACCTAAACGAAGACTTTTGGGAGTTGGATCGTACTAGAAGGCGGGACGGAAACTGCTGCTTTGATGCGCACAAGAGGCACCTACGCGCTTAAGGCGTAGAGGTCCTGTGCGCGAGCGCGCAGAGCCTAGAGGGCCTTAGCCAGTTCTTCGGCAAAGGCGCTTTGTTTGGCGGGTGGGGTGGAAGAGCGCCGGGTGTTGTTCGGCCCCCTTCTGGCTTGCTGAGTCGTAGCGGCAGAGGCTGGACGCCGATTGCGGTCCGGAGGCGGCGCCGCACTTCTGGCGGGACTCTTGCCGGATTTTGGCGGTTGAGCCGGGTTGGCTCGCAGAAGACGATCTTCGAGAGGTGCGCGATCAAACCGGCGGATGATCGCGTTCATCTCCTCCTGGTTTGGTGATTCAATGAAGGCGAAGCCCTTGGACTCTTGAGTCTCAGGATTGCGGATAACCTTGACCGCGTCGGCGACCAAGTTTTCTGAGGTCAGCCACGATTTGATATCGTCGGCCGTCACCCATGCAGGGAGATTTCCGAGAAAAACGGTAAAGCTCATTAGTTAGTTTTGTATGCTCCGTGGGGAAGTACGAGGCGCACCTGGCGGGGTTGATCCCCCGCAGGCTATTAGCATCCTAGCACAGGGTGCGCAACCAGGTAAATACTAAAACCGGGTTCAATTCGTTGGTACGTAAAGGGTAGAACAATTTTTAGATGCACGTGACCGGACTTTTGATGGGCAAAATTTCACCGCCACGCGCGGTCGCGTTCGAAGTGCTGCGGGAGGTCGCCGAAGGCGGTTATGCGGCAGATGCGCTGCGAGAACTGAGCCGCGGCTTGGATGCGCGGGATGCCGGGCTTGCTTCACAAATTGTTTTTGGCTGCCTGCGGTTTCAGGGCCAACTGGATTACCTCATCGTTATGTATTCGGGCCGAAGAATCCAGGATCTGGATGCAGCCGTGGCCCTGGTGCTGCGGATGGCGATCTTCCAATTGCGCTATCTGGAACGGATTCCGGCGCATGCCGCAGTGAATGAGTCGGTTGAGTTGGTGAAGCGGCACAAGCGGGCCGCTGCCGGACTCGTGAACGCCGTACTTCGAAAGGTGAACCGGAGGGCGGTAAGCTGGCCGAGCGAGGAGATTGAATTTTCCTGTCCGGAGTGGCTGCTGGCGCGGTGGCGCGCCCATTTCGGCGCCGTCGCGGCGCGAGCCATCGCGCAAGCCGCACTCTCTGAACCGGCGGCTTACATTAGAGTTCGGCCGGGAGACGATCTGCCCGAGGGCGTTTTTGCGGAACGAACCCAAATTGAGGGCTGTTGGCGCCTGCTGCCGTCATCCCGACCAGGCATGCGGCTGCACGATATCGGCTCGCAGGCCATTTTGCCGTTGCTCGACCTGCGCGCCGGCCAGACGTATCTGGATCTATGCTCGGCGCCGGGGAATAAGACCCTGCAGGCGCTGGAGACCCCGCTTTCGCGCGCAATCGCTTGTGACGTGAGCGAAAAGCGGCTTCGCGATGTGCCGCCGGTCTGCCCGCGCGTGGTGCTGGATGCGACACAAACTCTGCCATTCTCACGTCCGTTCGACCGGATCTTTATCGATGCGCCCTGTTCAGGGACTGGAACACTCGCCAGGAACCCGGAAATCAAGTGGCGCGTCCGGGCGGAGGATTTTGTAAGATTTCGCGAAAAGCAGGTTCGAATTGTTGCCCAGGGGTTGAAGCTGCTCGCGCCAGGGGGCAGGCTTTTGTATGCCACTTGCTCGTTGGAGACGGAAGAAAACGAGGACGTGATTCGGCGGATCGTGGCAGGCGAACCGGGTTTACGAGTCGAGCAAGCGATGTGGCGCCTGCCGGGCCGGGACGAAGGCGACGGGTTTTATGCCGCGGTGCTGACGACATAGGGTCCGATCGGTAGAAGGGTTTTGGCCGGCGCGAACGGGGCCCGGGAATGGACGGCGCGCGCGATTTTGCCTGCGCGTTTTGCTATCATGCAGGCATGAAAAAGCAGGCAGACGTTCTGCAGTATACAATTCGGGGCATACCGCGCGACGTCGACCGGATACTTCGGCGTAAAGCAGTGCAGCGAAAGCAGAGCCTGAACCAAGTGATCCTGGATGAACTCACGCAGGCTACCATCGGCTCCAAAATGAGAGCGGATTTTTTGGATCTGGTGGGCCGATGGACACCTGATGCGGCGTTCGACGAAATTGTGGCAGCGCAGCGGCAGATCGATCGAGATCAATGGAAATGAGAGTGGCGTTAGACACGAACCGGCTCACCGATTTGCTGCGGGGCGATCGGGAATTGGCAAAGCGGCTAGGAACGGCTGAAGAGGTCTGGATTCCGCTGTTTGTTCTAGGCGAGATGAAGGCAGGATTCTACGGCGGCAGAGAGCGCGTTCGGAATGAAGCGCTATTACAGAAACTGCTCGCGAAAACGACGGTGAATGTGCTGCTTCCCGGCGCTGAAACGGCGGAACAGTACGGCCGCCTGTTTGTTCAGCTCAAGCGGGCCGGCACCCCCGTCCCGAATAATGACCTCTGGATCGCGGCTCTCGCGTTGGAGCATAATCTGGTACTGGTGACGCGCGACCACCATTTCGAGCGCATTCCGCAGTTGTTGTGCGCGTAGGGCTCACTCGCTTGCCGGGCCGGGACGAAGGCGACGGGTTGTATGCCGCGGTGCTGACGCGCTAAGGTTCGATCGCCGTCAACGCGGAAAGCGACGCCTTCTGCGTTCCCTGCGCAGCGAAATTCGCGGGGCGCAGCCAGCGTTCGAGCGCGGCTTTCCGCGCGGGCCACTCAGAATCGAGCATCGCGAACCAAGCTGTGTCACGGCTCCGGCCCTTGACGATCATGTGCTGGCGAAATATGCCTTCAAACTGGAATCCGAGCCGCAACGCTGCCCGGCGCGACGCATCATTTAACGCATTGCACTTCCATTCGTAACGGCGGTAACCCAGAGTCTCGAAAGCATGGCGCGCCATCAGATACATTGCTTCAGTTGCCGCGACGGTCCGCTGCAGAGCCGGCGTATAAAGAATGTTGCCGACCTCGATCGAGCGGTGCTCAGGCGTGATGCGCATATATGCCGCGTGGCCGAGAGCACGGCCCGAGCGAGCGTCTAAAAGAGCAAAGAAGAAAGGATCTTCGCTCGCGCTCTTGGCGCGCAGGTGCGCGTCGAAGGTCTCTCGGTCATAGAATGGGCCGTGAAACATATAGGTCCATAGATGCTCATTGGCTGTGCCGCCCGCGCCTTGCCACAGCGATTCCGAATCGCGCTCGCAATCGAGAGGAGAAAGCGCGATGTAGCTGCCCGTCAGGAGCGTGCGTTCGGGCCGCTTCGCCGGCGCCGAATCGACCAGCGGGCCGAGAGGCTCGCGTGACATCAAAGCTTTAAGGCCAAGGTGAGGCCGTCCCCAACCGGCAACAGGACCGAGGCCACTCTGCCATCGCCGTGCAGCTTTTGATTCAGCGCCCGCAGAGCGACGACATCGCGATCGCGCGTGCCGCCATCCAGCACCTCGCCTCGCCACAGCGTGTTGTCGATGGCGATCAAACCCTGGGAGCGCACCAGTTTTAACGCGAGCTCGTAGTACACGTCGTAGCTCGCTTTGTCCGCATCGATGAAGGCGAAATCGAACGTTCCGGCCGCGCCTTCGCCCAGCAGAGCCTGCAACGTTTCCGCGGCGGGTCCGAGACGCAAGTCGATTTTACCCTCCACGCCCGCTTCTTTCCAATAGCGCCGCGCCATGCGGGTGAATTCCTCACTCGAATCGAGCGCGACCACTTGCCCGTCTGGCGGTAACGCCAAGGCCGTCGCGGTGGAGCTGTAGCCGGTGAAGACCCCGATCTCGAGCGCCTTACGAGCGCCTATGGCGCCCAGCAACACGCGAAACAGTTGACCCTGCTCCGGCGTAATCTGCATTTGGGCGTTGGGGTAGCGGGCCGTTTCTTCCCTAAGCCGGCGCAGCACCTCCGGCTCATTCACGCCCACGGATCGAACGTACTCGATGATGGCGTCGCCGGCGAGGTAGTTTTTGCTTTGACTCACGCTTCTATGACTTTCGCATGGCGCGAGTCGGGCAAATGGGCGATTTCTAAAAATGCCCTAGCTATTTCCCGAGCGATACATTATTTTAATGAATACGGGTCGGGCGATATCACGCCTGTTTGTGAAATCGGGTTTGGGGCAAAGCTGGATGCAGCGAAATTTCGACGAGAACAGACTGCCTTCTGTCGCCGTACTTTTCTGGTTGTTGCTGCCCGGCCTTCTTGCTGGGGGCGCCGGCGGCCTCAAGAACATGGGCAACCGGCTTGAAGGCATTCAATTGAGGCTCGAAGAAGCGGCAAACTACCAAGTTCGAGGTTTCGTGGTTCCTGTGGATGAGACCGGTCCCTTCAACGCGGCCACATCCCTCCATATCGCCTACTTTAGTCCCGACGACCACCCCCTTTTTGGGGACGCACAGGAGATATACGACAACAATCACTATCACATGCAGCCGTTGCGATTACGGTCTGTGCCCAATTCATGGGCGGAGTTCTCCGGTTGGCCGGCGCGCGACTTCTTGTTGCCGCTTAGCATCGCCAGAGATCAACTGACGGTCGTGATTCGCCGCGACACGCGAGATATTGATGCAACTGAATTCATTCCCGCCATCCTTTTCGAAAATCGTCGTCCGGCCGTGGTCGAGCGCTATTCGCTCTACTGGGCTACGCAGCGAGCACTTACCTCCCTCACTTACGAACTAGTAGGTCAGAACGGCTTTCACACTCGGACCGAATATAAAGGCCCGGACGGCAGCGGAGCTGTAGAGCAGGATGCCACTCATCTGCTTTCTTTCGATGTTTCGCACTTACCTCAGGGTTGGTGCTTCATTCGCCTGTATGGCCGTTACCCCAACAATTTCGACGAGTTACGCGCGGAGTATCGTTTCTATCACAAGCCGGATGTCAATTGATGCTTGTCGATCGATATAAATATCTTCTCGCCGCGATCGTCATTGCGGTTGCAATTAGCGGTATTTACTTTTTGTCGCAAAGAGGCCCGGCTACCGTCGAGAGCGAGGTTGAGACTGGCGCCGTATTTTTCAGCGCTCCGCGCCCAATACACAGCAAGGGTCTATTTGCTTCGCCTGCTCTTGTCGATATCAAGATCGATTCCTATGGCGAAATTCAGTCAGTCGCTCCAGAAGTCCCCATCCGCATAACGCCGCTGGCGACTCCCATGCTTGACCTTCGGGATGTGGTTCTAGACTCCGTCGATATGGCCAATCCGCTCGACTACGAATTGCGAGCAAGCGATGGCGCGCTGGTCATGAATCTACATCGCTCTCCCTTACAAGAGGGACCCATCTGCGCCATTCGATTGCAAGCAAATAGTAAAATCCAATGCGCTAATTGCCAAGGGCGGAAGGCGGCCCCGGAAATCGCCGCGCTTCTCACTCGCTTGACTCCGAAAAGAGGCTCCTCCACCACTCCGATTACTTTGCGCGTCCTGCCTTCCGGCGGCCGCGTCCGCCTCGTACTTCGCCCCGCTGCCAGCCACCCCTCCGAATCAGTTCACGAGGAGACAATGGTACGTCTCAACGACGGTACATCCGTATCGTTCATGCGCGATTCCGAGTCAGCACTTCGCAACGGCATTCTGCAGGTTCCACACAAGCAGCGGCTGGATATTCAAGGCGGCGACTCATTAGAACTGGTAAAAATTGAAAATGGCGTGATCGATCGGATTGCGTTCGATTCTTCTCAGTCTCTGCTCTCGATTCGAGTAACAGCCCGTGCCCGGCAGACTCTTTATGGCCACGGCGGAGATCGTCCGAAGAACATCAATCCCCGCAGATTGCCGCTTCAATTAAGCACCTCTGTTTCCCTCAGCGCGATATTTGGCGCGCTAGCAACGCTTTGGAAGCTCGCCTCCAGGGCGCGTAAATCGTGGTCCCGGAATGCTTTTCCCAAGGAGTCCAAGTGGCCTGTTCACAAGTCCGCAGAGTAGCGCCGGCGCTTCTTTTTCTTGCCTTGCCTGCCATAACCTGGTGCGATCCGGTGAACTGGGAAGCAATGAAGAACGGAATCGTGCAAATCAGCGTCAACAATGCCCGGGGAACGGGCGTTCTGTCGCTGGCCGAGTCTGGCAGGATTCAGATCGTTACCGCCGCCCACCTTTTGAACGGCGCCCGGACCGCTTACGTCACCTTCTATTGGGATCGCGCCACGCCGGTTGCAGCAACAGTTCTCCCTCGTTTTTTGAAGGAGCTCGACCTGGCGGTCTTGGAAGTCCGAACCGCCGCGTTACGTCAGGACATTCCATCCTTCGCGATCCGAAAAAACGATAGTCTCGCATTGACAGAGCGGCTCTACGCCGCCAACTTGGACTGGACTCTTGTGCCAATCAATGTCGTGCGGCTGGATTCGGGCGAGGACCCGTTTGCGCCTGACAATTCGTCGGATTTTCGCCAGCTCACTTATACACAAGGCGTCACTGGCAATGGTTTTTCGGGCGGTCCCATTTTCGACCAGAACGGCCAGTTGGCAGGCATTCATCGCGGCTCATTCGGCAGCGCCGCGAATCGGTTGTCGCTTGGGGTGAAAATCGAATCCGCGAAGCTGTCCTTGCAGGCACTCGGTTTTGAGACACCGCTCTGGGGTATGTCATCCATTCTGGAAGGCGATTGGACACTTGAAACCTACGATTACCGCAATGATACCTATTTCTTGAGCGGAAGCATGTCGGCTGAGTTTCGCAAAACCTCCGTCACTATCCTTTTTCCTCAAGGAGCGTTCCGCGGTTCCTTCACGTTTGACGGCCGCGCCATTCACTTAAAACTGACGGAGATGGTCAATCCTTTTACTAGGCAGCCGATGGAGGTTCCGGGCGGCCAGAATGCGGGCTTGATGATGCAAGTAACTCAATTGATGGGGCTCGATAAATTCATTCAGGCCCAGGACGGGTCTTTCTGGACTGACGCCAACTCTACGGGTTCGCGCTTTCACCTCGTTAGGCAGCAACAAGAGTCTCCCCAGTAATGACTCGCCGGTATCACTTCCAGAAAACATGATCTCCGGGGAGAAGCGGTAGCTTCAGTTCGCCGGGATCGTCTGCATTCATCTCCACTGGGGTGAGCCGGCCGGCATAGAGGCGCTGCATTTCGATTTTATGCGGGTCTTTAACAACATCCGCGAGGCGACTTCCCCAAAGCACGTTTTGAGATTGGCCGTTCACTACAATCTTCATTTCCACCGACACCGAGCAAGCCTCGGGGAAAACGGTGCAAGCGCCGGAACTCGGACCACACACCTCCGCGCGCCCGGTAAGCTCGCCCGAAAGGCGATGGAGTGCTTGCACCGTGTCCGATCCCAGAAGCACGGAGCGATGAGAGTCTTCTCCCTGGAAGAAAATCTCGAAATACAAACGATAGTAACGATGCTTCATCTGAGCATGTGAGATCAGTTGCTGCACAGGCAGATCGTTCCCCGGCCGATTCTTCATCGATTGGAAGGACAGGAGACTTAGCCCGTGTGCTGTGACCTCATACCTGGCAATTTCGGTTCCGAGAAACCCTTCCAGCCCTCGTCTGGAGGCGCCGTTCTTGTAATATGCATTCTCGATTCGAATTTCCATTAAGGGCCGAAGCTCCATCCAGCTTCGACCGGGCTGGTAGCCGTTGTAATAGCGGAGTAGGTCGGGGAACGGAATGGAGCGAGCGTCTGGCGCGCGCAGCACATAATTTGGAGCCTGAGGAATGATACGAAACGAATGACTGTTGCGGTAAATACAGGACCCTGAGGTTGCATAGAGGCAGATGGGAATTACTACTTCACTTAGCCGGAAAATGTATTTCCTGGAAGAAGTCATGCAACCCGTAAGGCTCGCATGGGATCGACATTCGCTGCCCGGCGCGCGGGAAGAAAGCTGGCGGCCATGACCGCGGCGAGAAATAGAAGAACTGTGGAACAAAAAGCAAGCGGGTCAGTGGCCGCTACACCGGTAAGTAGATTCTTTATCACATGTCTCAGCGCCACTGCACCAAAGACTCCCAACAGAGCGCCACATAAGGCGAGAAGAAACGCCTGCCCAAGTACGATGCGAAAGACATCGCCTTTCTGCGCTCCCAGTGCTCGTCGAATGCCAATCTCCTGAGTTCGCTGTATAACCGAATACGCAACGACCCCGTAGATGCCAACGACAGCAAGCAAGAACGCGATTGCGGAAAAGGATGTAACGAGCCACAGGAGTAACCGGCGCTGGCCAAGGGTTGATTCGAGCACGCTATTCATACTCTGCACATCCGATAATGCTTATTGTGGATCGATAGCCTCCACCTGTTTCCGAACGGCAGCGGCCAGAAGCAAGGGATCGGTACCCGCTCGCACGACCAGGTAGGGTGTTTGCGGCGAGTGGATCACCCACGGCACATAGAATTCCGGCAGCGGCTCGGACGCGAAACCACCTTCCCGCACGCCGGCGACAACTCCCACGATCTCCAGCCAACCTGTTTTATCCGCCCCCTCCCGCATGTGCTCACCGACAGGATTTTCTCCGCGCGGGTACGCCGGCCAGAAACGACGCGCGAAGCTTTCGTTGATCACTACTACGGGCGGCGCTCCCGGCCGATTGTCAAATTCCGTAAAGTCGCGCCCACGTTCAATCGGGATTCGAAGAGTTCGAAAATAGCCGGGCGAGACGCTCTGAATCTGGATGGAGGGCCAGTTGCCTGGATTCGGGTCCCAGGGCTTTCCCTGGATCTGCATGTTCGTTCGATACCAGGCAGTTGCAGGCAGAGATAACGCCATGGCCGAATTGCGGACTCCCGGAATTGCGTCTAGCCGTTTGAGGAGCTGGCCGGCAAACGCGATTCGTTTTGTGCCGGTGTCGTACCGCACGGGCGCGAGCGCGATTTTGGCCGTCAGCAATCCAGATGGTTGAAACCCGGGATTGACCTCCCTCAGGCGCAGGAAGCTTTTCACCAAAAGCGTTGCTCCTATCAAAAGAACCATCGACATGGCCACCTGCGCTACGACGATGAGTTCGCGCGCGCCGAACCTCAAGAGCACCGGCCGGGGCGACGCGCGTTGCCGAGCAGTAACACCGCTCTCCCGTAAGCTGCCCATACTTTTGGTGCGTAGCAGTTGCAAAGACGGAAACAGACCGAAGGCGATACCGGTGGCAACCGACACTAGCAGGGTAAACGCGAAGGCCACGCTGTCGAGGCGAAGCTCGCTGACGCCAGGGAGGTTCAGCACAGCAACATGTTTGAGGCCAGCCAGGGCCAGCCTGGCCAGCAGCAAACCCGCTGTCGCGCCAAGTAACGAAAGCAAGACACACTCGGTCAGAAGTTGCCGGATCAATCTAAGGCGCGCGGCGCCGAGCGACGTCCTGATCGCGAACTCACGTTCTCGAGATTTCATTCGAACCAGCATGAGATTGGCCACGTTTGCGCACGTGATGAGCAATACGAGGCAGACGACGCCAAAGAGAATCCAGAGCGTCGGACGGATATGTGCGGCGATGTGATCGCTCAACCGGGTGACACGCATGGCAGGGACATATAACCCGCTATCGGCTTCGGCTGCCCGGCTGTTCAGCAAGTCGACCTCCGCACGCGCCTTCTGCGAACTCACACCAGGTTTCAAGCGCGCGAATCCTATCTGGCTCGTAGTAATGTCCCAGAGGCGCGCGGGCAGCGCTGACCACGCCGACGGCTTAGTCAGCCAGACATCGACACCGGGCAACGGGAACGAGAAGCCTTCGGGTAAGACCCCGACCACCGTGTATGGCATCGCGTTCAGGTCGATGATTTTGCCGAGAACGCGGGTGTCGCCCCGGAATCTGCCGCGCCACAGTGCATTACTTACAATCGCTACATCGGGTCCGCCACGCGCCTCTTCTTCAGGAATGAAAGTGCGGCCGAGCGCCGGTTCTACGCCCAGAATGGTTAGGAAATTCGCGGAGACACGGGCACCCTTCAGCGCATCGGGTTCGCCGTCTCCGGAAAGAGTGAGCGGCTCTGTCGATGGCAGAAACGTTCCCAGCGAAGCAAATGATTGCTGTTCTGCCTTGAACTTGTCGAACTGATTCTTACTAAAGGTCGTGTCCGCGACGCGCCGCCGAGGATAGTCGGCCGTAATCTGTACCAGCCCGTCGGGGTCACGATACTGAAGAGGCTTCAACAAAATCGACCGCACCACCGAAAACGCTGCCGTGTTCCCGCCAATCCCCAAGGCCAGGCTCATTACCACGGTCACGGTAAACGCCGGGCTTCGGCGCATCTTTCGGAACGCGAAGACTGCATCTTGGATTAGGGTCTCCGGCAAAGCCATAGCGGTCGTCCCGGCGCGAAGAAATGGCGCGCGCCTGCAGTACCATTGTTATGTAAACACTCGCGCCGCGAGGTGCTCGCGCGGTTCAAAAAGCTGTAGAGCTTATCGCCACTTCGATCACTCATTCCATTGATCTCTTCTGTCCCACCGATGAATAGATGCCTCGAGGAGCGGTCACTTGCCGAGCGCCTGGAGCCGCGCATCCAAGTAGAGAAGCGATTTGCGGAAACGGGCAGGACTTATCGCCGCGGCCGCTGGAACATCTGGTATAAACGGCGGGTCGAGCCGCGTATCCTGAAATTCGGACTGCAAGCGACCGGCGTTTACCAACGCGGAGTGCGAAATGCGCTGTCCCCCATCATCCGTACTTTGCAACTGCGATTCCCGGATCTGCCTGCCGCGTTCGACGGCTTTCGAATCCTGCATCTCTCGGATTTTCACATCGACGGGAATGAAGCTCTCGCCCAGCGCCTCATCTCGCGCCTGAGGGGCCTGCGGCCCGATGTCTGCGTCCTGACGGGCGACTATCGCTTTGACGTCCGAGGCCCGTGCGCCGGAGTTTACCCGCCGATGGGCAGCATTGTTGCCAGCATCTCCTCCCGGCACGGCATCCTGGGCGTACTCGGCAATCACGACGCCGCCGAGATTGCGTTTGAGCTGGAAGGCATGGGCGTGCGGATGCTGGTGAACGAAGCGGTGGAAATTCGTCAAGGCAATGAATCGCTGTGGGTGGCCGGCATCGACGATCCATTCGATTACCGCTGCGACGATCTGGGGGCGGCATTGGCGAACGTGCCTTCGAAGGCGTTCAAGATCTTGCTCGCTCACACTCCGGACCGCTACGAACAGGCGGCTGGGGCGGGCGTGCATCTTTATTTATGCGGTCACACGCACGCGGGGCAGATTCGTTTCCCGGTACTCGGCTCGATCAAGCACAACTCGAAAAGTCCGCGCGAGTATTCGTTCGGACACTGGACGCGTGGGCAGATGCAGGGCTACACCACGGCAGGCGTAGGCTGCTCGGCTTTACGGGTCCGGTATCATTGCCCGCCGGAACTGGTAATAATTGAGCTGAATCGCGGCTGAATCGGCGCGAATTTAATTCGACAACCCCGCGAGTTGTTCAATGGCCGGCAGTTATACATAAATTGTAAAAATTCATTTGACTTTTTTAGTCGAAAAGCATTAAGTACTATACAGCCGTATTGATTTTGAGTGAAAAGCTGACGGATTTCAGAACAGCCTCTCTCGTGTTCCCGTCGGGCGACTGACATCTTTGCATCCAAGAGGGGCCGCCGTTCTCAAGAGCCCTTAAACCCCACAAGTCGATAAGTGTGCCACAACAGCGGGCCGGCCCGCCCGGCGGAAGTGTCTCTGTTGTGCGAAGGAGAGCTATGTCCACGAACGCGAACAGGCGGCAGGTGTTGCGAATGCGGCCTATGACGAAGGTTTTGGCAGTGGTGCTGGCCGCATCTGTTGCCTGGTTATTGGAAGCGCAGACCAACATCCCGGCACCGCCGGCCCAGGATTATGGAGTGCGTGGCGGGCAGCCCGACGCGGGCGACCCATTTTCGAACCTGTCAACGCCCGAAAATAACGGCTTCAATGACGGACAGAGCCGCTTCAACCCGCAGAATCTCGAGACGGTGGCGCAAGGGCTAGGCCCCACGTTCAACGGCAGGACCTGCGCAACTTGCCATTCGCAACCCGCAGTCGGCGGCAGTAGCCCAGCGCAGAACCCGCAAATTGCGCAGGCGCCGCAGGGGTCGACGATTCCGACGTTTCTGACGCAAGACGGACCAGTGGTGGAAGCGCGGTTCCAATACTGGCTGAATCCGAACACGAACCCTCCGACTGTGACCAATGTTCGGGACGGCAGCGTACACGATCTGTTCACGATCACCGGCTTGAGTGGTGAAGGAACCTGCACCAATTACTCGCAGCCGCCGTTTGCACTTGAGCAGAGCCTGGGCAATGTGAGCCTGCGCATTCCCACGCCGGTGTTCGGGCTAGGGCTGATCGAGACGATTACCGAAGAGATGATCATCAAGAATATGAACGCCAACGGCGGGACCAAGCAACAGCTCGGGATCGCCGGCGTACCGAATCGCAGCGGGAATGACGGCACCATCACGCGCTTCGGCTGGAAGGCGCAGAACAAGTCGGGCCAGATCTTCGCGGGCGAGGCATATAACGTCGAGATGGGCGTCACGAACGAGGAGTTCCCGAACGAGCGTGGAAACTCGCCGTACCAGAATGAGGCCGGCGACCCGCCGACCACGTGCTTGCTGAACCCGACGCCGGAAGACGCGACGAACTTCGGGCAATCGGGGCTACAGCTCCTGAGCGATATTGTGGAGTTCTCGAGTTTTATGCGCTTCCTGGACCAGCCGAAGCAGGACCCATACAACATTCCGGGAAATCCCACGCAGGCGCAGATCAACGACGGCCAGACTCAATTCAACAGAATTGGCTGCAATATGTGCCACACCCCCTCGCTGATGACCGGTCAATCGTCCTATGACGACGGCGCCAATCAAACTCCGTTTTTGACCGATCAAACGGCCAACCTTTATTCGGATCTGCTGATCCATCATATGGGGGGATTAGCGGACAACATCCAGCAGGGGCTGGCGCTCGGCGATCAATTCCGGACCGCGCCTTTGTGGGGCGTCGGGCAACGGATCTTTTTCCTGCACGACGGGCGGGCCACGCCGTCGAACGGCGGCCTGCTGACGGCGATCCAGGATCACAATCTGCCGGTGCCTGGCAACTCGAACTATCCGCCATCGGAAGCGGCGGCGGTAATTGGCGCATTTAACGGCCTAACAAACGCGCAGCAGCAGGATATTTTGTTCTTTCTCCGCTCGCTGTAGAGCATTTCAGTCCCGTTCTTCTAGCGCGCACCCGGACATACGCCCAGTTCCTGAGCAGACTGGGCCGTAACGCTTGGCCCCTGAGTTGCACTAGAAGCCTGTATCGGATTTATCCGATAGGTGGCTGCAACTTGCTTTCATGCAGCCTTCATCTAACGGTGAGAAAGCTTAGGGGTGCGAGATCTTGAGCAAATTCCTGCGGTTCATAGTTGTGCCGACGGCGATCGTGGTGTTCGCATGCAAGATGTGGGGCAATGTAGATACCGGAGACGAAGGATCCGGCCTTTCGACCGGCATCATCAATAAATATCTCGCGGCGGAGGACAGCCATCACGGCGCGCTGGACGGCGCTTCCATGGAGGTGGATATCCAAGCTTCGGTCCCGAACCTGAAGCAGACGGGCCGTCTGCACGCGTTGCGGCAAATCTCGAAAGTGGGACGCATCCGGTATCGGGTACTGGGTTTCCAGGGCGATAACGCAGTCAAGAATCAGGTCATCGCCCGCTATCTGGAAGCCGAGCAGCAGGGGCAGGCCAAGCAAGATCTAGCGATCAACCCAGCCAACTATAAGCTGAAATACAAAGGTGAGCGAGCCGTAGAGAGCGACCGGCAGGTTTACGTCTTCGAGCTGGCGCCGCGCAAAAAGAGGGTGGGTCTCTTCAAAGGTGAGATGTGGCTGGATGCGAGCAGCTACCTGCCTGTGTACGAGAAGGGACGGTTTGTCAAGAACCCCAGTATTTTCTTCAGAAAAGTGGAGTTTGAGCGAGCCTATGGCATTCAGAACGGCGTGGCGGTGCCCGAGCACATTAGCAGCACGATTCAGACGCGGCTGGTGGGCAAGGTAGAGGTGAACGTCAGGTATTCAAAGTTCGCCCTGGACACGGCGGGTCCGGAAAACGCCGGAGAAGCCGAATCTGTTGGGCCCGCTACGGGTTTGTTGCCGTAGGACCGCCGTAGGGAGCTGTTCGGCCTCTTCTATCACCTAATTACCCCTTAGGGTTGAGACCCGGAGCCCAAACCAAGTAACCTAAAGGTTAACGCCTAGAGACTAAATGCGAACGCTTTTTCTGAATCCTCCTTCTTTCGAGGGGTTTGACGGTGGCGCAAGCTCGCGCTGGCCGGCCGCTCGAGAGATTGAATCGTACTGGTATCCGGTTTGGCTCTGCTATCCAGCAGGGATGATTCCGGACAGTAAAGTAGTGGACGCCCCGCCGCACAAGATTTCGATTGACCAAACTGTGGCAATGGCTGGCGACTTCGAGCTGCTGGTCCTATTCACTTCGACGCCCGGCTTCACGGTAGACGTCAAGATCGCGGAGATGATGAAGGACACGAACCCGAAATTGAAGGTGGCGTTCGTGGGGCCGCCGGTCACCATCGAGCCGGAAAGGACGCTGCGGGCGTCGAACGCGATCGATTTCGTGGTGAAGCGGGAGTTCGATTATGCGATCCGCGATTATGCGACGGGCAAGCCGCTGGACGAGATTCCCGGCGTGGTGTTCCGGAAGAACGGCGGATTTCAGAACAACCCCGAGGCCGGGGTGATCGAAAACCTGGATGAGCTGCCGTGGGTAACCCAGATCTACCGGCGCGACCTGGATTTCCGGCGCTACAACGTTCCCTTCCTGCTGAACCCGTACATTTCTTTCTACACCTCGCGGGGTTGTCCGGCGCAATGCACATTCTGCCTGTGGCCGCAGACGCACTCGGGCCACCGCTGGAGATTGCGGTCCTCCGACGACGTGGTGAATGAATGCCGGTGGGCGCTGGAGAATTTTCCCGGCCTCAAGGAAATCTTTTTCGATGACGACACCTTCAATTACCAGAAGGCGCGCACGATTGAGTTGTGCAAGAAACTCAAGGATGTGAAGTTCACCTGGAGCTGCACCTCGCGCGTGACGACGGACTACGACACGCTGAAGGCGATGAAAGAAGCCGGTTGCCGGCTGCTGATTGTGGGATATGAATCGGGCGACCAGCAGATTTTGAAGAACATTAAGAAGGGCGCGACCATCGATATGGCGCGGCGGTTCACGGCCAACTGCAAGAAGCTAGGCTTGGTAGTTCACGGCGACTTCATCGTGGGGCTGCCGGGTGAGACGCGAGAGACCATTCGCAAGAGCATCGACTTCGCGAAAGAGCTGGATGTGGAGACGATTCAGGTTTCGATCGGCCATCCCTACCCGGGGACGGAGTTTTACGATCACGTCAAGAAGAACGGGCTGATCACGATCGACGAGCACATGACGGATGGCGCCGGGCACCAGCTTCCGAACTATCAATACCCGGGCCTGGATCGCGGGGAGTTGGTGGATTGGGTAGAGCGCTTTTATGGGGAGTTTTACTTCCGGCCGAAGGTGGCGCTGCGGCTGATCGGGAAGGCGATGTTCGACAATGCAGAGCGGCGGCGGCTCTACAAGGAAGCGCGCGAGTACCTGGCGCTGCGATCCAAGCGCAAGCAGTTCGTGAAAGACCAACGGGAGCAGAAAGACCATGCCGCGGCGTTGAGTTCAGGAGACTAGACTGGCCGCGGGAGACACATCGACGCTTGGGATGCTGGCCGAGGAGCGCGGGATCCCGCTTGAGACTGCCGGGACATCGAAGCTGCGGACCTTCATCCTGCTGATCGCGGTGGTGCTGCTGAACGCGGGCGGAAACCTGTTGATGGCGTGGGGGATGAAACACATCCCGGAAGTGTTGTGGAACCCGCTCGGCTACATCCGGGCCATGTTGAATCCGTTTGTAGCGGCGGGAATCGCGGTTTTGATCCTGTGGCTGCTAACGCGCATGGCGCTGTTGAGCTGGGCCGATTTGAGCTTCGTGCTTCCACTAACGGGCTTGGGCTACATTCTCAACGCGGTTCTGGGGTGCCTGTTCTTGAACGAGTCGATTACGGCGACGCATTGGATGGGTACGTTTCTGGTCTTTGCCGGGACGGCGATGGTGGGGAGCACGCAGCAGCAGACGGATCTTCGCCGCGAGGTCTCGCGATGAGGTGGGCGCTGTTAGCGATTATTGTGTTCGCGACCGTGTTGAGCGACCTGCTGCAAAGTCATGAGATGAAGCGCAGCGGCGAGCAGAGTGTCGACGCGCGCGGCCTTGCGCGCATGCTGCGAATGATCGTCAGCCGGCGCTATCTATTTCTTTCGATCGTTTGCATGGCGGTGTCGTTTTTCGCGTTCATGGCGTTGCTGCAAGTGGCCCCACTGAGCTTCGCGGTTCCGGCATCAGCGACGACGTTTGTGCTCGAGACCGTGCTGGCGAAGTTCGTGCTCAAAGAACGCGTCGGGAAGCGCCGGACAGCGGGAGCTTTGCTGGTGCTCGGCGGCGTGCTCCTGCTGGCGCGCTAAACCGCTTGCGCGCGCTCTGGCTGATCTTTATTCCTGCCGCGGCCTATCAACTGCTGGCAATGGGCGCGGGACTGCGGCACCGGTGGAGGCAACAGCGCCACAAGCGGGACCGATCCGGTTTCCGGCCCCCGGTTTCCGTGCTGAAGCCGCTGCGCGGTCTTGACCCGAATAGTTATGAGGCGTTTGCGTCGCAGGCGCGGCAGCAATATCCGTTGTTCGAGATCCTGTTCGGCGTGCGCGAGGAAGGCGATGGGGCGGCTGAAGAAGTCCGGCGGCTGCAAGGCGAGTTTCCTGCGGCTTCGATTCGGCTGATCGTCAGCAGTGTCGATGCACCGAATGCCAAGGTTGGGGTGCTGATGGAACTGGCGCGTCATGCCCGGCATCCGGTTTGGGTGATCAACGATAGCGATATCAAGGTGACGCCGAGTTATCTCGAAGAGGTGGTGGCGCCGCTTTCGGAGCCTTCGATCGGAGTCGTCACCTGCCCTTATCGGGCAAGCGCGCACACAGCCGCGGCGGGGTGGGAGGCGCTGGGCATCGCGACGGACTTTATGCCGAGCACGCTCGTGGCGCAACTGGTGGGAGTGCGCGAATTCGGGTTTGGGTCCACGCTGGCGTTTCGCGCGGAGGACCTGGAGCAAATGGGTGGATTCGCAGCGCTAGCCAATTACATAGCCGACGATTACCAGCTGGCGAAGGGCATCACGGGCCTCGGCAAGCGCGCGCTTTTGTCGACCTACACGGTCGAGACCGCGCTGGGCGAGGCAAGCTGGGGAGGCGTTTGGCGGCACCAGCTTCGCTGGGCGCGGACGATTCGAGCGACGAAAGGCGCGGGACACGCGGGCCTGCCGATCACTCAGGCGGGAGTCTGGATGCTGGCGGCGATGGCTTTGGGAGCGTGGGCGCCGGCGGCTGCTTTGTTCGGCGCGCGGGTCGCTTCGGCATTTGTGACCGGCTGCCTGGTGTTGCGCAGTCGGGTGGCATGGCGTTACTGGTGGCTGGCGCCGTGCTGGGATTTGTACGCATTCTGCGTCTGGGCGGCGTCGTACGCGGGGAGAGAGGTGAAGTGGCGAGACCGCGTGCTGAGGATTGATGGGGAGGGACGGATCGAGCGAATACGATAGGAGCTATGGTTCTCGAGCAGCGGCTCCGTGATGCCCGGCAACACGTGACTTCGCGTTTTCCGAATCACCGTCTATGACGTTCTCGATTACCTCGCGTTTACCGAGACGGCGCTAGGCTTGCAATTTCCTTATCTCCACGACTCGGCAGTAGGCGAGCCGAATTGAGAATGAAGGCCAGCTCGGAGATCACGTGAATCGATACAGCCAGGAGTGGTGTCAGATACCCGAATGCCGCGAGAGCGACACCGACAGCATCCACAGCTAACGTGCCGAAGAAGTTCGCGAAGATGATAGCCCGGCAACGCCGAGCTATTTTCACTGCTTCCACAAACCGGAGTAAGTCGTTGCCGAGCAGCAAAGCATCTGCACTTTCCTGGGCGATGTCGGTTCCCGACCCCATGGCTATTCCCACGTTCGCTGCAACGAGGGCGGGCGCATCGTTGATTCCGTCACCTACCATGGCCACCGACTCTCCGGAATTTCGAAGTCGCTGGACTTCTTCCTGTTTTTGAACCGGCAAGAGTTCCGAAATGACTTGATCGAGCCCTACGGCTCGGGTGGTCTGCTGGACGGATGCCTCCGTATCTCCACTGAGGAGAACGGTCCTCAATCCAAGGCTCTTCAGCCGCTGGACCGCTTCTATGGCTTCGGCACGCAGCGAATCAGAGATACTGATCGTGCCCATCCATTTGCGATCGAGCGCGACATAAATTTCAGCCGACGTTCCCGTAGTCGTCGCCGAGGGAACCGCGATGTGATTTTCGGAGAGAAGGCGGCGATTGCCCACTAAGACTTGTTGCCCCTGGTGCATTACCGCGATCCCGCGACCGGGCGTGTACTCGAACCTTTCCGGGACCTCGATCCGCACTTGGCGCTTAACGCTTTCGTCGAGAATGGCACGCGCGATCGTGTGTTCCGACCGCGACTCAGCCACGGCAGCAATGGATAAAACTTGATCGGCGTCCACGCCGGGCGCACATTCGATAGCAGTGACTCTCGGCTTGCCGATGGTCAAGGTTCCTGTCTTGTCGAGCACGACGGTGGTGATCTTCCACAGCGCCTCCAAATACAGACCGCCCTTGATGATCAACCCGGATTTCGCAGCGCGGCCAATGCCGCCGAGGATCGCAAGCGGAGTTCCTGCAGCGATTCCGCACGCACCGGCTACGATAATTACCGAAATCGTGGATCTCACATTGTGGGTCAGTAAGAAGGTAAACGCAGCACACACCAGAGCGAAGTACACAAGATATCCGGCCAGCCGATCCGCCGTCTTCTGAATCGGCGCACGCGCATGTTCCGCATGTTCTACCGCGTCAACGATTCGGCCAAAGGCAGTGTCGTGTCCGACGGCTCGCGTCTCCACTTCGAGAGAACCCGATTGATTGACCGCACCAGCATAGACGCTAGAGCCTACGAGCTTCTCGACAGGCAGAGGTTCGCCGGTAATTGCCGCCTCATCCACAAATGAAGTGCCGGCTAGCACCACTCCGTCTATCGGGATGCGTGTTCCAGGTTTGACGATGACGATTGAACCTGGAGCCAATTCGGCTACGTTCACGGTTGTTTCCGCCGCGCCCATCCGCACCTCTACGCTCTTCGGCAGCAAATCGAGAAGCTCCCGAATCGCACGCCGGCCACGGCCGACCGTGAACCCTTCGATCACTTCCGCAATGAGCACGAAGAGCACAATCATCAAGGCGGTGAAGAATTCTGCGATGACGGAAGCAGCAACCAGAGCTATGGTCATCGACAGCTCCATCGTCATGCGCCGCTCGCGCAGAGACTCAAAAGCCTCCCGGTATATGGGATAGCCGCATAGAATTACGGCCGCGAGGGTTATGTATCCGTATCCGGTAAACGGCACCAGCCGGAGCAGGGCAACAACGGCTGCAATGGAGATTCGGACCGCATCAGCGGTTTGGAGGCCGCCATGATCGTGACCGTGCTCCTCGTGTCCATGTTCGGTTTCGTGGCCCGCCCCAGCAACAGCTGCGCGGCTCTCTACGATGCGGCTTACTGGAATCGAGTCGGCGGAGGTCGTATCGCGCTCAGGAACGGATTTGCTCATGGAGAGACTGCCTAGCGGGCAGTATACCCCATACGGTATTGGGTAAGGGCCGGATGTTAGCGAAGGTAAGTTTTGATGGACTCGATCAGGTCACTGGCGGCTCGCGCTTCGGGCGATCGCGGTCCCGCTGTGGGTTTCACCAGATGATAGCGAACGTGATCTTCGAGCAGTTCCACCATCAGGGCATCCATCGCTCCGCGGCAAGCCGAAAGTGTGTGCATCACTTTCGAGCAGTCCGCCTCTTCTTCCAACGCTCTCTCCACCGCGTCCAATTGACCTTTCAGACGGCGAATGCGAAGGATCAGCTTTTGCTTTTCCGAAACGACGTGACTCATTGAACCGAGGCCTCTCCGTGATGCCAAACCGGGCAACCGCCATAGCGAATCAGGTCTGCCCGATAATTTGGAATTGTCGCAGGCCTCCCCCGACGGGGTCAATCATCTGCCGTTTGGTGTCCGCATCCCGAACGTCCGTTTTTCGGAGTCTTTTCTCCCGGTACTCAGAGCGCAATCAGAGAACGGACGTTTGCTGTGCGTGCCGGACGAGTGGGGAAGGCGCAGACTTTTCCACAGGCCCCAAAGCTCCTTTCCGCCTCCTCCCGGTCCGGTGGCGTGCGGGTCTGCTGGCGATGCCGTGCTGGGCTTGGTACGGATTCTGTATCTGGGCCGTGTCGTATGCGGGGAGGCACGTGCGCTGGCGGGACCGCGTGTTGCGTATCGATCGGGATCGACGAATCGAGCGAACACGATAGGTGCTATGGCTCTCGGGCAGCGGCTCCGTGATGCCGGCAACACGCGACGAGCCGTATAATCGAGATCGGAATGTCACCGGCCATGATGATGAGGGAGACCTCAAAATGCGCCCTGCGGTTTCCGCTACGACTTTCAATTTGAATAGAATCAGCACGATCCTTCGCAGCCTGCGTTTCGCCTCGCTTCCCATCCTTCTCACGGCGGTAGCGGCGACCAGCGGAGCACAAAGCCGTCGGAAAGGGGAGACAGGTGCGGGACTGTCAGCGGAGCCCGCTGTTCCCGCAATTTTGGCTGCATTCGACAAGTATGAAGTCGTTGCGATGCCAGCAGCCCACGGCGATAAGGACTTGGACGATTTCATTCTCTCGCTGATCCGCAACACGGCGTTTACAGAAAAGGTGAACGACATCGCTGTCGAATGCGGCAACTCGCTTTATCAACCCATCCTCGACCGCTACATCGCCGGAGAAAATGTGCCATTCACGGAAGTGCAGAAAGTCTGGCGAAACACGACGCAGCCCATGTGTGGCATCTCCGGCTTCTTTGAGCAATTTTTTCCGCTTGTGCGCGCGATTAATCGGGGCCTTCCTCCTGCAAAGCGCCTCCGCGTCTTGGCTGGCGATCCTCCCATTGATTGGGATCGCGTGAGTACCATTCAAGACTACTTGAAGTTCAAAGACCGGGATACCAGCATCGCTTCTGTCATGGAGAAGGAGGTTCTCTCCAAGCATCGCAAGGCCCTGATGCTGTTCGGCCTAGTTCACTTGATGCGCGGAGTCGACGTCCCACCCCCGGGGAATGCGGTAACGATCTACGAGAAGCACTCTCCAAATGCGACCTTCGTCATAAACAATCTTGCGGATGACTTCAATTTGCCAGCGTCCGCGACCAGCCGGTTCGCAAATTGGACGGTCCCATCGCTTGCGTTAGCCAAGGGCACATGGCTCGGTGCAATAGAGTTGGGGCAGGTTTTCCCCGTGCCCTTCAAGTTCGACCAGAACTGCAGGCCGGTGTACGATTTTCCGCAGAAAAAGCCGCTGGCCGATCTCATTGATGCCTTCCTTTACCTCGGCCCTGACAATTTAAGGCTGGCGGACCCGATTCCGGCTGACGTTGCTCTGGACACAGACTACATGACGAAATGGCTGTGGAGAAGCTCATTGATAGTCCCTCCGGTGGAAACGCTGAAGGAGTTTGACCAGCGAACTGTAAATAGTGCCGACAACCCTCTGTTGCCCGCCATGCCTGACATCAGCGCGATTATGCCCTCGCTTATTCAAAGCTGCCTTGAGCGCAAACGTCAAAACAACACACTCCACTGACTGCCGTGCGGGAGGCGCAATGAAGGTTCAATGTTTACGTGAAAGCCAGGCGAAGCTGAATAACGCAGGTCGTCACGACACGTGGGAACCCGGCGAAAATGGCTTCGAATTTTCAAGCGCGGAAGTTGAGCTCCGCGCGCTCGATATCGAGCCAGATCTCTTCGCCGGCTGGGCTGATGAAAATGCCGCCGCATGAGCGCACAGGGCGTTTGGTGCCCGTTGTGCGCGTTCTTGAAGCAGCGCACGGGCCCGCGCGACGATTGTCAAGGCACGCATGGTAGCCTGAGCGCATAACTATGTTTCTGAAATTCGGGAGCGCTCTGCTCCTTGCCGCACTTGCCGTTACGACCGCAGAAGCGCAAACGCCGCAGCCGGTGCGCGTGGCCATCATCAACGCTCAAAAGGCCGTTGCCGACACGCAGGAGATCAAGAAGGCGCAAGCCGCGCTCGAAGCGAAATACCGGCCGAGGCAAGAGGCCATTCAAAGCCTGCAGCAGCAACTGCAATCCATTCAGCAGCAATTGAGCACGCCGAATCAGACCCCGGAGAAGGAAGCGCAATTGCGGGCCGACGGGACCCTGAAGCAGAAACAATTGCAGCGGCTGGGTGAAGACCTGCAGAGCGACGTCAATGCCGAGCGCCAGGACATTCTCGGGCGCGCCGGGCGGCAGATGGCGGAGGTGGTGAAGCAATTGGCCGAGGCTCGGGGCATCGATGTCGTGATCGACATTACGAATACGATTTACTACAAGCCGGCGCTGGATATTACGCCCGAAGCGACCGCCGCCTACGATAAAGCTTACCCGGCGAAATAAGGTTGCGGCAAGCGGCGTCCAACTTGACGTCATGGGAAGTTATCTGCAGCAATATGGCGAAAGCGACGAACGGCGCGGCCGGGTAATCAAAAGGATTATTCTCGCGGCGATTGTGGTGGTGGTGGTTGCCGTCGGGGCGTACCTGTTCTTTCAAAATTTTCCGGAAAAGCAGGTAGCGCGGCATTTTCTGGCAGATGTCAACGGCGGCCACTTTGACCAGGCGTATCGGGATTGGGGCTGCAGCACGGAGCATCCCTGTAAAAACTACGATTACGGCCGGTTTATGGAGGACTGGGGACCGTCAAAGAAGTTCTCGTCGCCCTGGAAAATCGCCTCGGTAGACGGGTGCCGCAGTTTCGTGACGATCAATGTACAGGCGCAAGGCTCGGAGCTGCAATCGCTCGCGGTCGAGCGCGACAATCACACGCTCGGATTTGCGCCGGCACCCGAGTGCCAGGAACGGCAATGGCGCTGGAAGCAGTTCTTCGAGCGGCTTTTCGGCGGGAGCTCTAAGGCATCGTAAGCGAGCGCTACTCTTCCTCGAAGCCCGGCTCTACCGCAGGAAGCACATCGCTTTCGCCTGCGATCCAGACATAGAGAGTGGGCAGCACAAAGATGCTCATAATCAAGGTGGCGCTCAAACCGCCTACGATGACGATGGCGAAAGGCCGTTGAGAGTCTGAACCAATGCCACGCGATAGCGCGGCGGGCAACAAGCCAAGGGTGGCGACCAGCATGGTCATCATGATGGGCCGCAAGCGCAGAACCGCGCCTTCGACAGCGGAATCTGCCACCGAATGTCCGCGCGCGCGGAGTTGGTTAATGTATTCGATCATGATGACGCCGGTTTGCACAGAAACACCAAACAGCGCGAGCATGCCAATGCCCGAAGATACGCTGAAGTGCGTCCCGGTGAAATAAAGCGCAAACAAGCCGCCAATGGGCGCGAGCAGAACGGTCACCATAACGAGCGCGGCCCATTTGAAAGAGCTGAACATGGAATAGAGCAGCAGAAAAATCACCAGTATGGTGACGGGCACAATGATGGACAGGCGCTTGTTGGCGCGCTGTTCGCTGGCGTATTCGCCGGCCCAGTCTATGGTGTAGCCGGGCGGCAGCTTGACTTGCCGGTTGACCTTCGAGATGGCTTCTTGGACCGTGCTTCCCAGATCGCGGCCGCGGACACTGTACTTGATCGCGACATAGCGCGAATTCGACTCCCGGTATATCTCGGACCCGCCGTCCAGGACTTTGATATCGCAGAGCTGCGCGAGCGAGACACGCTCTCCGGAAGGCGCGAGCAGGCGAATATTTTCAATGGCGTCCGGCGTGCTCCGGTATTGGGGAAGGTAGCGCGCCACCAGATCGAAAACCTGTTCGCCGATGAGCACCTCACTGACCGTCTTGCCGCCAACGGCGGTTTCGATGGCATCCTGCACGTCTGAAACGTTCAACTGATAGCGCGCCACCTTCTGGCGATCGACGGCAAAGTTGAGATTCGGCTGGCCGAGGACACGAAAGAGCCCTAGATCCTGAACACCCGGAATGTGGCTCATGACATTGACGATCTGTTCGCCCTCCGCTTCGAGCAAGTGAAGATCCGAGCCGTAGACCTTCACGGCCAATTCGCCCTTCACACCACTGACGGCTTCTTCCACGTTGTCGGAGATAGGCTGCGAAAAGTTCCAAATGACACCGGGCATTTTTTCGAGCTCCCGGTCCATGGCCGCAATCAGTTGATCTTTGTTCTCGTCGAAGACCGCTCTCCATTGGTTTTTGGGCTTGAGATCGACAAAATACTCGGTATTGAAGAAGCCGGTGGTGTCGGTACCGTCGTCGGGCCGTCCGACTTGCGTGACAACCTGGGTGACTTCGGGGAAGGAGGCGAATACAAGGCGCGCGCGGCGCATCAGGGCAGAGCCTTCCTCTAATCCAGCGCTGGGCGCCAGCGTACCGCGCGCCCAGATGGCGCCTTCGTCCAGGTGCGGCAGAAACTCCGAGCCGATTGCGCCGGCCACAAACAGCCCGACCGAGGCGCTGAGGAGCGCAGCTACGGGAACCAGGACAAGAAAACGCAGCCGTATGGCGCGGCGCAGGGCACGGCGATAGTTGCGGATCAAGAACTGCATCACCGGGTTGTGCCACTCGCGCACTCTCTGGCCGAACAATACGCTCGCAAGCACAGGCGCGATCAGCATCGAGAAAATCAGCGCGCCGAGCAGAGCGAATGCAACCGTAAGCGCCATGGGGCGAAACAGGCGGCCTTCGACAGCCTGCAGCGTAAAGATCGGCAGGTAAGCGGTGATGATGATGGCGATGGCATAGAAAACGGGCCGCTGCACCTCGTGGGCAGCCTCGCGGATCAATTCAAGCGAGGTCCGCTCGGCACTGGTTTTGCGGCCCATGTGGCGGACGATGTTTTCGACCATGACCACGGCGCCGTCCACGACCATTCCGAAATCCAGAGCGCCGAGCGACAGCAAATTGGCCGGGACCTTATCGAGATCGAGACAAATGGATGCAAACAGCAAGGCGAACGGGATGGTGAGCGCGACGATCAGCGCGCCGCGCACGTTGCCGAGAAACGCAAATAGAATGATGGCGACCAGGATGATGCCCTCGGTGAGATTGTGGAGCACGGTGTGAGTGGTGTAGTGCACCAGGTCGCTGCGATCGAGGAACGGAACAATCTTTACGCCGGGCGGCAAAATGCGCTCATTCAGCTCTTTCACCTTGGCGTGGATGCCTTCGAGAGTGGAATCCGACTCCGCGCCCTTACGCAACAGAACGATGCCTTCCACCACGTCGGGCTGGTCGATAATGCGGCCGTCCAGCCGATGAATCGACTTGCCGATTTCGCCTAAACGGATCTTGGCGCCCTGCTCGACGACCGCAACATCTTTCACCCGTATCGGCGTTCCATTTTGGTTGGCGAGAACGATCTGTTCGATGTCCTGTGTTCGATCGACCAGGCCAACCTCTCGAACATCGATCTGTTGGGCGCCTTCTTCGATGAAACTGCCACCCGCATTCACGTTATTGTTCGAAAGCTGCTGCTCGATCTGGCCGATGCTGAGTCCGAATTCGATCAACTTGTCGGGATCGATGCGGACCTGGTACTCGCGCGTCGTACCTCCGAAACTGGAAACGTCGACCACGTTCGGGACGGACTTGAACTGCTTCTCGAGGACCCAATCTTCGATGGCTTTCAGCTCCATGAGATCGTATTGGGGATTGGTGCTCTTCAGCGTGTACCAGTAGATCTGTCCGACGGGACTATAGTCGGTTCCCATTTGAGGCTGCAGCCCCTCGGGCAGGGTGACTTGAGCGAGGCGCTCCAGCACCTTTTCGCGGTTCCAATCGTTGATCGAAGCGTCATCGAAGATCAGCGTCAAGCTGGAGAGCCCGAACAGCGAAACGGAGCGCAGGTGTTCGAGATGCGGGATGCCGTTCAGGACGATTTCGAGCGGCACGGTGACTTGCTGCTCTACTTCCTCGGCGGCGCGGCCGGGCCATTGCGTGATGATCTGAACGTAGTTGTTCGCGACGTCCGGATAAGCTTCGACCGGCAGACTATGAAAGGCGACGGCGCCCCAGATGAGCAGCAGAGCCGCGAGCGCCAGCATTAGTAGCCGGTTGCGAAGGGAGAAATCGACCAGAGATCGAATCATACCGGGTGTCTATTGCTCGGATTCGGCGTTGAGCGCAAGGGCGTCGTTGACCACTTGTTGGCCGGGAGAAAGGCCCGCGATTACATCTTGGGTGCCATTCACAATTTTGCCGGCGGTGATCTCGGTTCTGCGAAACTGGCCCTGGCCGGCGGCGACAAAAACCCAATCGCGGTCATGCAGGTGCAGCACTGCCGCGCTCGGCACGGTTGCATACACGCGCCCGTGCTGGCCATAGAACGTGGCGGTGACAAACATCCCCGAGCGCATCATGCCTGGGTTATTCAACACGACGCGGACAGGCGCGGTTCGAATGGTCGCGTCGAGCACTTTACCGATGTTGACCACGCGGCCCCGAAAGCTGCTGCCCCGATAGGCATTGAGTTCCACATCGGCGGGGTCGCCTAGCCGCACGTTCGGCAGATCGTTTTCATATACGTTGCAGATGACCCACACAACCGACAAATTTGCAATGGTGAACAGGTTCGGTTGGTTGTTGCTTTGCACGCTCGCCGCAGCAGTGATGTTTTGCTCCACAATGGTCCCGGAAACAGGGGCACCGATGTCGATGACCGGATCTTCGTGGCCGGGGTCTCCGCCGAAGATGCGAATGGCGTGCACGGCGGCATCGAGAGTGGCCTTGGCTTTCGCTTCGGTATCTTCGGCCACTTGCAGATCGTTCAGCGAGATTGCTCCGTGATCATAGAGCAGCCTGGCGCGCTCCAGTTGTTTCAAGGCGAGTGCTTCGTCGGCCTGGGCCTGGCGCAAAGTCTGGAAGGCGTTCGAGATATCCGGGCTGTAAACCTTCAGCAACAACTGCCCTTTCTTGACGTCGTCGCCGAGCTTGGCGTAGATGCCCACGACGCGGCCCGAAGCGAGCGAAATCACGGGGATGGATTTTTCCACATCCGGATTTATGACGCCTGTGACATGAATCTCGGGAAGCTCTTCGCGCCGGCCTGCGGCTAGCAAGGTGAAGCGCTCCGGGCGATCGACCTTGACGATGTTGAGATCCGGTTGTTCCTCCACCTTGGCGGCCGGTGGGGCCGCTGCGGCGGGATCTACCTTGTCGTGCGATCCGCAGCCGGCGAGCAACAGGGTTACCCATGCCGCCCAGCCCGCCAACGCCATTCCTGTCCGGCTCATCGAATGACCTCTCGTCCTACAGCAAAATTCAGTTGATTGGCGGCGGAAAGATAGGCGCCGACCAGGTTCACATAGTTGAGCTCGGTGTCCCGATACTCTTTTTGGGCATCCAAGAAATCGAGCAGCGACGCGGCGCCGTGCTGATACGCGAACGACACCGTCTCGCGAACCTGCGAAGCTTCGCCGAGATATAAATCCTTGTAGGGGCGCAGAAGCTGCAAGGTGCTCTGCAGAGTTACAAAGGCGGAATCCACATCGTGAAGGGCGGTAATTTGGGCCTCGTCGAGTAATTTCTGGTTGCGGCCGATGTCAAGCAGGGTGTGCAGCTTGTCGCCTTGATTCCGGTCGAAGATACGCAACGGGATGCTGACGCTAGCGCCGAGCGTGTTGTAAGCGCCAGGGTTGTTGAATGAACCGTTATGCGTGTACCACAAGCTGAAGGTGGGATCTGTCGAGCCGTTTGCGATGGAGAGCTGATGATCGGTGCGGGCTTTCTCGAGCGACTGCCCGGCTTGCTTCAGATCGGGCCGAGTCTCCAGCGCAAGGGTCCGGAGATCTTGGATTGTGGTGACAGGTTCGTTGAAATCGAAATCTCCCGAGACATCGAACTGGTCCACCGGAGTTTTCTCGCGCAGCAGCGCAATCAGGTCGATCTTGGCCGTCCTTAGATCCACCTCAGCGGTCGCCAGATCCGATTGGTATTGCACGCGCTGCAGCTCGACGCGCTGAAAGTCGACTTTGGCGATGCCGCCGGCCTTGTATCGCTCGCGGTTGATCGCAATCTCTTTGTCGTAATAGCCGAGATTCTCTTTGGCGACGCGCGAGACGGCCTTCGCCAGCAGCACGCGCACGAAGGCGTCGCGCAAATTGAACGTCAGATTTCTTTCGAGGTCCGACTGCGCGGAGATGGCAATGGCGGTCGCTTTCTGAGCACTGGCAAGCCGCAGTTCGCGCTTGTGCTGCCGTTCGTGAAGATAACTGATATCGGGCGATACGAAAGTGCCGGAGAACGGCCGCCATATTCCGTCATGCTTTGTGATTTGTGTGCCGTCGGTGGATAACGTGAAATCCGGATTGGGGCGCAGATAAGCCGTGATCTCGTCGGCGCGCGACTCGTCGATGGTCACTTGGCCGGCGAGCAACTGCGGATTATTCGTCCTGAATTCCTGCTGGGTCTGCTGCCATGTGAGTGTACGCGGCTGATTGGCGGACTGGGCCATGCAGCCGGTAACAAGCAGGAGACCCATAGACAAACGCCTATACCGGCGTTCCATCTGTCCTCCTAAAAACTGTAATTGACGATCGAGGTTTAGTTTAGGCAGCGAGCGGGGGCGAACGGCCTGCTTGGAACGGGGCGATCCGCTCAATCCGCCGTACAAGAGGCGCGAACAGAAGCGAAACAAAAAAGAAGATCAAGGCGACTTCCGAGACCGAACCCACCAAGGGCGTGTCCATGACCTCGTAGAGCCTGATCAGGTCGTCGGTTTTGGTTTGCTTGCTGGAATGGTGGGAATCGTGCTGTGAACTGAAGTGTTCGATGCGCAGAATGTCGTCAGTGGCGGAAATGTATGGGAAAAGTGCGGCGACGATGAGCCCGACCCCGACGATGTGGAGCCAGACCGGGGCGCTCCGCTGTTCCCGTTTTCGGCTGAAGGCAGCGTGAGCGGTGCAGGCGAGAGCCAAAACGCCCAGCAGGAGCCACGCCACATTCAGAGCTGTCTCGAAATGCACTCTTTTTTACCGTAGCATGTGTTTTTTGGCACTAGCATCGGAGCGCCGGCGGCAGGAGCAGCGGAGGAAGCTAATCCGTTGCGTGGGCGTAACCGATATATTCTTTTGGAGTCTCAATTGCTAGGAGAGATCGAGGAGTCTGCCGATTCAGTAGAACCGCGGCATGCGTGCATTGATTCATAAGCTGATACTGCTCTCGATCACCGGCGCCATGATCGGCGTTGCCGCAGATGCGCCGGCCGTACGGCTGCAGACAGCCATTGTGGGTGAAAACAGCCGCTCCACCTATTACTGGCAAGCGAAATCGGTTGCTGGAACGGCGCAACTTCTGACGCTGTTTTGCCGGTCGTGCCGCGCCGGACAAACAGATGAGGATGTGCCCCTGGTTGCCGTTTTGCGAGACACAGTGGGCGACAGCAATCCCGAAAACGACCGCGTGACCTACGTTTGGCTGCTGAGCTACGCGCGCCTGAACGTGGGGCAGCGATTGCTATCGGCCGTGCCATTCTTCTATTGGCGGGTTGGGGACGGTTCGCGCTCGGGGCAGGATACGGCTCCGCTCATGGACCTGACAGCGCCGGTGCATCCGGTGCTGTCGGAACTGAGCCGTGATCTTGTTCAGTGGACGACGCTCGATCCATTAACTCTTCCGGTGCGCGCGAGCTCACGAGCCTACCGGACGAATTCTCTCGACTATGAGCGCCTGCACTTGGAAGAAGCGATCGGATATCTGCGGCAAGCTCCCGTCTCCGGGAGTGGGTCTGAGTTGACAGAGACGGAGCGCGATACGGTAATCGCGCGGCTGGAGTTGCGCACCCGGCTGCTGGGAGGCTTGGTTTCCGAGCGGCGCGCTGCGCAATTCGGCGCCGAGGCGGGTTTTGAGCAAGAGCGAATCCGAAGCAGGAATTGGGAGCTGCTGCGTCAATGCGCGGAAAGAACCGGACTGCTCTTCGAGCCGCTCGATCTAGCGGGAACGACAGACCAATATGCCGTCCTGTGGTTTCGCGTGGGGGCGCCGGCGCCGGTAACCGGCGTGTCGCTCGACCCGGTTTGGAAACTCCTGAACATTAAGAACCCGTGGAACGATCCGCGGCTACAGCCCTGGGGGGGCCAGACATACACGCGAACGATTGATGAAAGGGGGTCGCTTGCGCCGTCCGAGACCCCGGGCGCTCGGCCAATCAAACTGGTGCCGCTTGCCGTTTACGGGCTCAGTTATCCCAAGGTTCCGCTTTTATTGGTTGACTTCCGCGACAAACTGCACGTACGCCGCCACGAAATGACGCAGCGCGCAATCAATGAGATCACCAGCGGCGTGATTGGCATTTCGCATTTTACGAACTGGTACTACTATGTTGCGGCTGACTTATACGATTTTGTCGTGAGCCGCCACGGCGCGGCGATGGATAAGGCAGCAAGGCTCGATTCCTATTCGCAATTTCGCGCCGAGCTGGCGCTGGACCACTCATTGGATGCAGATTTGCGCAGCGATATTCAGCGCCGCATGGATTCCTCTGCGGTGAATCCGTTAGAGGCCGCGCCCGAGCGCGAGATGCAAGTGGCGTTGATGCGATATGAGCGTTTGCAAGCCGAAGCGGAAAATGGCGGGGCTCTCGAAGAGCGCATCGCCAAACAGCGGCGTGCGGAGATCGCGGAATTTGGCGAGAGCAAGCAGGCTCAGGTGACACAGGCCCTGTTACATGATGCGACTTTCGGATTGTATACGCACCGGGCAAGAAATGACGATACAAACTTGGCCACTCTCGAACGCGACCGGCGTATCCAATATCAGTTGAACTTCCTGGATTCGTTGGTCCGGGCCGGGACGCCGCCGGAGGTTGCCTACGATAGCTCGCGCATACGAGCTTCCGTGAATGAATTGAGCGGTCTGCTGCCTGCAGTAAGCGCCATGGCTGTGCGGGCACATGCCGCAGCAACGCTCGAGCAGCTCCAAAAGATTTCGAAAGACGCCGGGCTGCAGGACGACTGTTCCTTTGTTTTGGCTGTTCTGAAGCGGAATAGCGGTCCGGTTCGCGCCGTTGGGGCGCCAGGTCTCGTTGCGTCGTCGGTCGCAGCCGCGAAGTGAATCGACGAGTTGCGCTACTTGCTCTGGTCATAGGAAGCGTGCCATGCTGGCCGGCACAACCCGCCGATGCGCAGCCCCAGGCTCCCCGGCTCGTGATCCTCAAAGTCGACGGCCTCAACGCGGATTTGCTGTACCGGACAATGCGCGAGAAAGATCCGGCGACAGGCAAGTCGCGGCTGCCATGGTTCTCGCACATCTTCGTTGATAACGGCACAGTTTTCGAGAACTTTTATACTCGCGGGATCAGCCTGTCGGCGCCTTCTTGGTCCATGCTCGATACCGGCCATCATACGGTCATCCGAGGCAACGTCGAGTACGACCGCTATACCGGCGAGGTTTACGATTATCTGAATTTCTTCCCGTTCTATCTTCGGTACGCACGAAACCGGGAGGTGGATATGCCGGGTGTCGAGGTGCTCGATCGGGCTGGCATTCCGCTGTTGATCGATGCATTCACGTATGCCCAGCAATTCCAAAGCTTCCAGTTGTTTCAGCGGGGCGTTCGTTGGAGCACGCTAGAGCACGTTCTCGAGCGGCGGTTTTCTTCCAAGGTTCTGTTCTCGATGGTCGAGAACGCGGGCACTCCGTCGCTGGATGAATCACTCAATCAGCAGACCGAGCAAGATCTCATTCACGGTCTGAAACAGCCGCAGATCCTGTATCTCGATTTCTATACCGGCGAGATGGATCATGAGGGACATGCGACCAACCAGGCGGGCGCGCTGCTGGAGGAATTGCGAAGGCTGGATGCGCTCGCCGGAAGATTGTGGACGGCTATCCAGGCGAGTCCCCTCGCAGCACAGACGCTGCTCGTGGTCGTTTCGGATCATGGCATGAACAATGTGCCGGGCGTGTTCAGCCAGAGCTTCAGCCTGCCGGATTTATTGAACAGCCCGCAGGGTGGGGCTCATCACGTCATTACGAATCGGCATCAACTCCAAGAGTTCAAGATCAGCGGTCTCGACCCGCTGGTGCACCGCGTGATCACGCCGAGTACGGCGTCTTTCTACCTGGCGGGACAGGCGGCACAATATCCCACGGCGTGGCTCGATCTGGATGGGAACGAGCGCGCCGCCGTGCACCTGCGCAACAGCGATCTGAACAAGCTACATATTCTGTTGCTGCAATTAGCCCGGCCGGAACTGCCTGGAAGTGTGCGTGCGGCCGCGGCTGCGTGCGTGAAGGAAACGATTGACCGGCACCGGGCGGCGTGGCTCGAAACTGCCACCGAATTAGAAGAAGAGATGAGGGCGCTCGAGCAAGTGATCGCCCAAAGAAAAACGCTGCTGGCGGAACAACCGAAAAAGTGGACAGCGGAAGAGCGCGCCCGCGGTGAAGATAAGGCGGCGAGGCGGCGCGAAAACGAGCTTCAGAGTTGGGAACGGGAGCACGCTGCTTATACGTCTTACATCGCGCACCTTCGAGCCTTAGCTTCGTTTCAGCCGGATGGCGCGCGTCCGTTTCGAGGGAGTATCGCGCGGCTCATCCCGGAACTGTCGCTCGGAGACAACAACACGATTGCCGATTTGGAGCATTACGTTGCCGGGCCAACGGATGGCGGACTGGCGACAGATGCCAACGGCCGGCTCGACGAAGCCTGGTCTTTCCGGTTCATTGATTATTTTTCGCTGCTGACGGCACAGCGGGCGCGCAATAATCCGCAGCCGGCATTGCCCGCGCAGCCGGTCGATTTCACTGCTGCGCGCCTGCCCGACAACGCTTGCGCGAGTGAAGGCACCGTGTGCCGGCACGCCTACTGGCTGTATGCAAACGAGCAGAGACAGCTCTTGATTTTGACCGATAACGAAGAGCGGATCGCCTTGCGCCCCGTGCAAGCGTTGACGCAGGACACGGACGGGAAAATTCACTGGGCTCAGCAGAACTGGAAGGCCGATCTTCCCCTGCGTTTGTTCGAAGACCCGGAGCTGCATCTGCCGGAAGCAGCGGATCGCGGTGGTTGGCTTTCGGACTGGCATACCGAGCGCGAGTGGCTCAAGGCAATTCATCGGTGCCGGTATTCTAATGGCGTGATCGGCGTTGTCGAGGAGCTCTCGCCTGTGGAGAACAACGTGCCGGGGGCAGCGGGAATCGACCCGGTGCTGCTTCGATACGAGCGCCGGCGCAGGGAATTAGTGCAAGCCGATTTTCATGTCTTCGCGGCGGATCATTGGAACTTCAACACCCGCAACTTCAATCCGGGCGGAAATCACGGCGGTTTTTTCCGGATTTCCACGCATTCCGTGTGGGCGATGGCCGGGGCAGGCGTTCCAACCCAGCGAATCGAAGAACCGCATGACAGTTTGAATTTTGCGTCAACTCTGTTAGAACTGATCGGAAAGACGCCGCCCATGCCCGATCGAATTGTGCGGCTCAAATAAGAGGCGCCCTCATGGCAGGAAATCTGCACGCCGTTGCTATCCAGTGGCTGACCGCGCTGGTCGCGGTGTTCTTCATCATCGATCCATTCGCCGCTACGCCGGCGTTCCTGGCAATGACGGCCGGCTGTGACCGGTTGCGGCGCAAACAGATGGCTCGCCGCGCGTCCCTCACCTGCGTGGTGATACTCAGCGTGTTCGCGACCGTCGGCAAATATTTGTTCCGGGTGTTTGGCATTTCCCTTCCCGCGTTCAAGCTGGCGGGCGGATTGCTGTTGCTGCTGGTCGCGCTCGACATGCTGCAAGCGCGACGCTCTCGGACGCGCGAAACACCGGAAGAGCAGGTGGATGCATGCGCGATTGAAGATGTCGGCATCATTCCGATGGGCATTCCCATGCTGGCCGGGCCAGGTTCGATTTCGACCGTGATGGTGCTGGTGGGCCAGGCACCGTCCTGGCGCGAGGCGATTCCGGTTTTGGCCGCAATTGTTCTCACTTCGGCGATCTGCTACTTCGTTCTTGCGAGCGCCGACCGGGTGGAAGCGATCCTGGGCGAGATCGGTATTCGCGTTCTCACGCGCCTGATGGGACTGGTTCTGACTGCCATCGCGTTTCAATTCTTCGTCAGCGCCCTGGTCGATATGCACGTCGTCGCTCCCGTGGCATTGCCCTAAGCGTGCAACCCTTTGCTATCTTGCAGGCATGTCGACCATGCGTGAGGAGATCCGGCAACAGCCAGAGACGCTCGAGCGCACGCTGAAAGAGGAATGGGCCCATGCCCGGAGTTTGCGGCAGCACTTGGAGCGGAATCCGCCGCGGCTGATTGTGCTCGCGGCACGCGGAACGTCCGACAATGCCGCGCAGTTCGGGCGCTATCTGCTCGAGATCACGACGGGAATTCCGGTGTCGCTCGCCGCGCCGTCGGTTTTCACGTTGTACCGCTCGAAAGTGCAGTTGAAGGATGCGGTGGTGGTGGCGATCTCGCAATCGGGAGAATCGACCGACACCAATTTAGTTTTGGAAGAGGCGCGAGCGGCAGGCGCGTTCACGATCGGTATCACGAACGAGAGCGAAAGCACCCTGGCGCGATTGGCCGAGCACGCGTTACTAGTGCATGCGGGTAAAGAGCGAAGCGTGGCCGCTACGAAAACGTACACCGGACAGCTACTGTGCTTCTATCTGCTGGCGCATGCGCTGGGCGGGGCGATCGAATTGAGCGATCTGGAGCGGGTCCCGGATTGGACTCGGGATGCGTTGCAGCTCGAGGAAGAAATCCGAATACGGTCAGAGCGCTACTGCTTCATGCAGCATGCGGTTTCCGTCGGACGCGGCCTGAACTACGCGAACTCCTTCGAGTTCGCACTCAAGTTGATGGAGACATGCTACGTGGTGGCGGAGCGATTCTCGTCGGCGGACCTGCTGCACGGGCCGATTGCGATGCTCGAAAGATCGTTCCCGGCGTTTTTGTTCTGCCCGCCGGGCGTGACCTGGAGGCCGATGTGCGAACTGCTTGGGAAGTTGAATGCGATTGGAGCTGAGACGCTCGCGATCACCGATCGCAGCAATCCGCATGTAGCGGGCGCAAACGGCCTGACAGCCCAGCCACTCACCATCTCGGCCGAAATCGGCAAACCGGGAGCGGTGGCGGAAGAGCTCTATACGCCAATCCCGTACATCATTCCTGCGCAGCTATTCGCAGCAAGCCTGGCGGAGGTGAAGCGGCTGGACGCAGATCGCCCGCGCACATTGAGTAAGGTGACGCAGACGATGTAAAGAAACTGCTACTTGCGGGCGCCGCGCGTGGTTCCCTTGAGGGCGGATTGACGGCGTTTGCGATCCTGGCGCTTCGGCTTGACGATCCTGAATGTCCCGCTGCCGAGGTATTCGGCTTCGTAGATGTTGTCCTTCTGCCGAATCTTGACTGAGGCGCCGTGAGCGGCCGGACCGGAAACAGTTGATTTTTCTGCCATGAAACTCCTACTTCAGTTTAGCGAAGACGAGTTTTACGATAGCCTAAGAAAGGAAGCGCAAGATGCCTGAATGGCCAACCAACCAGTATGTGGAGATCCGAAACGGCGGCTACTATGTGGCCGGAACGCGGATCGGGTTGGACGTTGTGATATCTGACTACCGAAGAGGAGAGTCAGCGGAACAGATTCTTGAGTCATATCCTTCAATTGGCTCGCTGGCCAAGGTATACGGTGCAATCTTGTTCGTTCTTGAGCATGCCGATGTGATCGAGGAGTACCTGCGCGATCAGGAGCGGCTTTGGAAAGAGCTGCAGGAAAAATACCCGATGCCTGAGGAATTGCTGGAGCGATTCAGGCGCGCAGATGCCGAGCTTGCTAAAAAATCCGCTTGAAGATCCGTTTTCAGGCGGATGCGGATCTACATCCAGGGATCGGCCGCGGACTTGAAGCGCTCGAGCCTGCGATAGATTTCCGGCTGGCGCAAGGCGTCATTCCAGATGGAACACCGGATTTAGGAGTGCTCCGCTTCGCGGCAAAAGCGGGTCGAGTCCTGGTCACGCGCGATGCGCGCACGATGGGTAAACATTTTGTGGCTTTCACGGCTAATGACGACTCGCCAGGTATCATTCTGACGCCTTCCCGTGTTGGCATTGGGGAAGCGATTCGCCGATTGCATAACTTCTGGCTCAATGTGACCGCGGAGGAGATGGTGAAACCAAATTCGCTGGCTAACGAGTATCCGTTAGCGTTTACGGATGGGCGATCACCATAAGCGTCTCGGCGCGATCGAGAGTGCATTCCAAGGCAGTCCGCAGATTCTCCGGGTCAAGGGCGGCGAAGCTTTCGTCGAGAATCACCAGGTCGGCATTTTGCAGCAGAGCTCGCGCGATGAAGACACGGCTGCGTTCGCCATGCGAGAGCTGCCAGCCGCCTTCTCCCACCATCTGTAGGATGCCGCTCGGCATCGTGTCGAGCAGCGGGCCGAGGCCAAGATCGCGGCATAGCAGCTCCGCTTCTTCCATATCGGCGGCGGTAGGCGGCCAACGGCGGCCCATTAGAAGATTAAAGGCCAATGTTTCGGTCAAGACGTGATTTTCATGGAATTGTGGCGCCGAGGCAACGCACTTGCGCCATCGCTCTGTTCCGAGCGTGTGCTGGTCTAAGCCGCCGGCCAGCAGCAACCCGGATTCGGGCTGCCGCATACCCGAAAGAAGAGAGGCGAACGTAGTCTTGCCGCCGCCGGAGGGTCCTTCAAGCAACACGCGGTCGCCTTTACGAATCGCCAGGCGGCAGCCTTGCAGCGCCGGATTGCCTTCTTTGCGGTAACGGAAGGTGAGGCGGTCGGCCTCGACGACTTTTTCCGGCGGCTGGCTGGTGTTTTCGTCGGAAAGCGACTGCCCCAGTGCGTCCGGGCGGGCAGCGGCACGAAATAAAGGAGAGATGCGCTCCCATACAACCGCGGCGCCAGCGATATCGGTAAAGGAGCTGACCAGGCGCTGGAATGCGGTGAACGCCAGCAGGATGCCGCCCAACGATACCACGGTTTGCGTGCCGGAGCTTTGTCCCGCGACGATGGCAGGAGCCAGGCAGGCGAGCGCGGCGATCAGCCAGCCCCGAGGAGTGGCGGCCATCAGCACGGTCCCGATATGGTCGAGCGAACCGGAAACGCGAAGATAATTGTCGAGCGCCTGGTCCTCCGTTTCGTGCCACTGGCTGCGTGGAAGCTGCGCGAGACGCGTTCGATGACCGACCATCGATTCGACCATCTCGTGAGTCATGTCGATGCGGGCGCCCGTCCAGGCGCGATAACGGCGCAGGAATTGCCAGCCGAGGAAGAGCGCGAGCGCCGCCCAAGCGAGCAGCAGAAAGGCCAGGCGTCCCAGGATCAATGTGGAGACTGCCAACTCGATAACGGCAAGCAGGCTTGCGATGCCGCCGCTCAAAGCGAACGTTTCGACAAGCTCGGCTTCGAACGTCTGGCCGAGAAAACTGCCGATTCCGCAGTGGCGCATCTCTTCCGCGCCGAGACGCAGGGCGCCGCATAGAAGCCGGCGCTTGAAGAGGCCGCCCAAGCCAATGGCAAGCAGGCCTTGTTTCCAGGTGGTCAGCACGCGGAAGGGAACCAACGTCATGAGCAGAAGAGCCCAGGCAAGGAGCCAACCTCGATCCATACGGCCCTCGAGCGAAACCCGGCCCAAGACGATCCAGGACACGAGCCACAAGAAATACTGCGCCATGTGAGCGGCTACCAGGCCGATCCCGTTCCGTATGGCGCCCACTTTGCGAAGCGACCGGACCATGCCGGCGCCCGGACCCGGGCGGAGCAGCCAGCATTGGTCGAAGCGCTTGTCGCCGAGTTGCTCGGCGAGCAGCATCGAAACGGTGGTGTTCCGGCGCGATTTCGAGATACCGGCGTCGGCCAGCAGATGGTCGTACTCGGGCCGGGTGGCGCGTTCGAGGGGCTCGCGAAGCACACGGCAGACCTCGCGAATTGCGATAGTGCGTACCTGGAGATTGGGCGCCAGGACTCGCACTTTCTGCCTGCGGCTGCTTACAATCGCGAGGTAAAGTTCATCGGAGAGGCGCAGCAGCGCGGGGAAGGTAAACGCAAGATCGGCTTCGAGGTCGCGATAATTGCTTTCGATCGCCTCAGCCTCGCAGCTTAAGCGCCGGGCTGCGGATTCGATCCATTCGCCGGCGTTTGTCGCGCTGCCGAGACGGAAAGGATTCATGGTTTCCACGGTGATGGACGTGAGACCACTATGACGAGCCAGAGCGGTCAAGGAGTCGCCGAGACGCGCAGCCGGCCAGGCAAGAGCGGCCAGTCCGGGTGGGATCATCAGGCCACCTCGGTTTCGGGTACATGTTCCGCCACCGGTTCCGGCATCTCTTCGACGATTCGGCCGGAATGAATGCGGATGCGGCGCCAAATCGAGCCCGACCACAGACCCGAGCGCGTCTGGGCTTCGGCTGCGATTAATTCGCCATAGCGCGAGCCCGAAGACGCGTACAACTCCTTGGGCGTGCCGTCTTCGGCGACCCGGCCATGCTCAACCACGAGCACGCGGTCGAAATCCCGAGTCTCTTCGATGTCGTGGGTAATGCACAGCAGGGTGCAATCGCGCCAGAGCTCGCGCGCGCAACGGAGCAGCCGACGGCGCTTTTCGCGATCGAGCCCGCGGAACGGCTCGTCGAGGATGACCAGGCGGACATCGGCGCGTAGCACCGCCCGGGCTAGCCGGATACGCTGGCCTTCGCCGCCGGAGACCAGCGCGCCTCCCTCGCCGAGCTTGGTCTGCATGCCTTGCGGCAGGTTCTCGAGGACGCTGCGAAGCAGAGCCAGATCCATGGCGCGGCCGATGCGGCCGGCATCCGCTTGCGAGCCGTAGGTCAAGTTGGATAACAGGCTGCGGTTCCAGAGCTGCACGGCTGGATCGACCCAGGCGGTTTGGGAGCGGAGGCGGTCGCAATCGAGCGGCAGGCCATCGATCAGAACCGAGCCCCGGCTGGGCTTCAGCCAGCCGAGCAGAACACCCGCCAGACTGGATTTGCCGGCTCCCGAGGGGCCAACGATGGCCACGTGCTTGCCCGCCTCGATTCCGAGGTCGATGTTTTCGAGGATGGTGTGGCCGGAAGCTTCCACCGAAACATCACGAAATTCGACGGACGGAGCTGCGGATGCGGGGGTGCCAGCCGTATCGGGTTGGTTGGACGATTCTTCCGGCGCGCCCAGCGGTTCGAGGAGGCGGATGACCGTATTGCGATGATTGGGATACTGGCGCGCTAGGGTATTAAACTCCTGCCCCAGTACGGGCAGGTTGAGCGCCCAGTAGACCACCAGCAGCACGCGGCCGATGTCGGCACCTTGCAGCGGATGGAGCAAGAACAAGGCCGCTACCAGGCCGAACATCGCGGTCAGTTGAAGCGCTTCGATAGAAACCACTGTGCGCTGCAGGCGCAGAGCGGCGTGGGCCCATTCGCCGAGCAGTTTTTCGTGCTCGCGGCGGACGCTGCGCTCCGCGCCGTGCGCGCGAATGGCGAGCAGCCCAAGCATGGCATCCAAATAGAAGCGGGCGAGCGCGCCGAGATGGCTGCGCACGCGCAAGTCGCGTTCGATCAGTAGCGACTGCGCGCAGAAGGCGGGCAGCAGGGCGATGGCGACGGTGAGGACGACGAAGGGCGCGGCTCCGGGGGACAACCATATGATGCCCGCCGCCGTGGCGCAGAGTCCGAAGACGGCCTGAAGAGCCATGCGAGCCTGGCCGGGCATGTTCCGGAGGCGGTGGATCACGTGCGCACGCTCGGCCATATCGGAGGTGAGGCGGCTGTGGAAGTAGCGGTCGGTGATTCTTGGAATTTTTGATAAGAACGCCAGCCGGAAGCGATTTTCCAATTGGCGGCCGAAGCGAAGCGCGCCCGCAAACAGCGGGGTTTCGAACAGGAGCAAGGCGGCACTGAACAGCAGGATCGCGGCGATCGCGCCCAGCCGCTGGCCGGCCAGATGAAGCCCGTCGGCGATATCAAAGAGGCCGCGCAAGAGTACTGCTTCGACGAGTACGCCGCCGGCGCCCAAGGCGAGTGCGGCGACCAGAACGCCCAAAGACACTACCCCGCTTTGGCGCAGGGAGCGCAGCAGCTCTCGCGCCGGACTCAGGGGGCGTTCCTGAAGCGCGGCGGCTAACTCGGGGAGCAGCGACTCGGCAGCGGGTTCGGACCGTTTGCCGCGAACCCGAACCAGGACCGCGCCACGCATGAGAACTTGCTCCTGGCTCTCGTCGTCCAGCGGGCCAGGGCGAACGGACCAGTAGCGTGGCGGAATCAGCTCGGGATGGGCGCAGAGCCGGTCGAGCAACCGGGCGCAATCGCGCGAGGAACGTACGCCATCCGAGCGCTTCAGTGCGGCGAGCAAGCGCGCGCCGGCATCGAGCGCAGCGAATCCGCGCCAGCTTGGGTCGCTTCGCGCCTGCGCACAGAGCCGGCCGATAGCGAGCGACGGGAGCCTCAGGTTTCTGAGGCGCTCGCACAGCGCGGCTTGAAAATCCTCCGAGCTGGCGTAGTCGCGCCAATCGGCCGCGGGAGCGGGCATAGTGTGGCTGAAGACCTCGCGCTCGAAATGGGCGCAATAGGCCCAGCGGCGGCCGACCGCCGGGTCCATGACCTGCAGCATGCTTCCGTGCCGGCGCCAAGCCACCACGAAGTGGGTGAGCCCGCTAGGTAGCCGGACCACCACGATGGCGGGCAAGGTCTTCGAGGCCGCGAGCAGCAGATGATCGACCGGCAGCATGATCTGCTCGGCTTCGAGCCCGAGCTGATTGGCTACCGATTCCATGGTGTCGATGGAGGTGCCGTCGACGCCGGTTTGGCAGGCCTCGCGCAGACGGCCGTAACTGGCCGGGGTACCGAAGCCTTCGAGGAGGCACTTGAGCGAGGCAGGGCCGCAGTCCATGTTGGAGCTTTGAACCACCTCGGGCGCGAAGAAGCTTCTCAACGGGCACCCATTACCGCGCCTGCCGAGCGAAGCAGCAGGGCCGCCGGCGAGACCCGTTCAACCGCCACTTCGACCGAGCCGGGCAAGCCATGTTGGAGCGGGACCGCCGGGCGCGCCGCCGAATCGAGCGCCAGTTCCACGCGGACCTTTCCATCGCGTATCTCGGACGCAACACGCGACACTTGAGCGGAGACGGTCCCGTACTGGGCCCAAGGAAAGCCTTGCAGGCGGATGGTGGCGCGCTGTCCCGGATGGATTTTGCCGAGCGCCGCGGCAGGGGCGAACTCGGCGATCATTTGCATCTCCCCGGGCGGCAGAATGACACCAAGCTGCTGCCCCTCGGCAATCTCGGACCCCGGATGCAGGGGCGCACATTCGCCCAAGCGGCCAGAGACGGGAGCGCGGAGGCGGCGCCGGTCGATTTCATACTCCAGGCGCCGAATCGCAGCCGAGGAGGTGGCGACGTCGGCTTCGAGTTTCGCAATATCGGTAAGAATTTGTTTTTGCCGCACATCGCGGTCTTGTTCTCGCACCTGTAGTTCGGGTTCGAGGCGCGAAATCGCGACCTTCAGGCTCTCGGCGGCGGCGCGCTTGCTCTGGGCCTCGGCTTTGGCGCGCTCAGCATCGGCTGCCGCCAAGATGCCCTCGCTCTGCAAGCGGGCAGCACGTGCGGCCTGTTGCTCCGCTATTCCAGCTTGCGCTTCCGCCTCCTCATAGCGGGCGCGCGCACCTTCTTGAGAGAAGCTGAGCAGATGGCGTTCGTCCGTTCGGCCGCGATCTTCGGAAGCCAATTGGGACTGCAAGACGCCAAGCTGCGGCTGGAGCGCGGCCAAGCGAATGCGCTCTTCCTGCAAGCTGAGGCGTTCGGGATTACTGTCGAGTTCCGCGAGTATGTCTCCCGCGTGAACCTCCGCCCCGAGGACCAAGGCGGAAGAAACCAAGCGTCCGGAAGCACCGGCTTCGATGGGATAGGCGGCCCGATCGACTTCGATGCGGGCGGAATCGGAGACCTCGTAACGAGTGATTCGCGAGCCGAACGCCCAGGCCAGCCAGGCGGTAACAACCATGACGGCAATGAGCAGCGCGACTGTGAACGGCGTGCCGCTATCCCGTGCTAGCGACTGACTGACACGATGAAAACTGTTGGCCATCCGGTTAGCTCGTGGACTAGTTAGCGAGCCGCTCTGAGCAAATCCACAGCGGCCCGCATTTTTGTTTCAAATTGCTTCGGAAATTGCCGAAGAGGATATTACGCGCCCCAGAGGCATTTGCCGGCCTTGACATTGCTCTTGATTTTCATGGCTATAGGCTCCTTTCGTTAGATTGGGGTCGCTTATTTGGCTGATAAGCGGCCCGAGTTACTGGCAGTATAACTCCGCGATGAAACATTTCAACATCGCCGCGTACCATGGCGCCAAAGAACTTTTGTCATTTTTCCCATTCACGCAGCATAGTTGCATCCTATCTATAATTACCGCTTAGTCCACCTTGTTTGTGGCGCTCAGGTGGTCAGTTTATTCCGATCTCCTATCCCCTTGGGGGTATATACGACTTCTGGCGCTCCCTAAATAAGGGAGCCGTGTCACTTCGCGAGCGACACGGCCCGGATTCTACTAAAGCGATGCTCAAAACAGCCGATCAGCTACTTACGCAGCCCACATGGAATTGCCCGCTTTTACGTTGCTCTTGATTTTCACGGCTGAAGCTCCTTTCTTAGAATGTTGGGTCGTTTCGTTGGGGCGAAGCGGCCCAAGAGTCTATTTCAACGGCTAAATTCTGAATAGCGGGAAGAGGACTAAGTTCCCCAAACAGCCTGGCCAGCCTTCAAATTGCTGTTCTTGATTTTCATGGATATGTCTCCTTTTCTAATTTCGCCGCTTGAGATTACCGAAGCGGCGTCGCGAGTTAGTTGCAGTATAGCGGGACCAGAAATTATTTCAATAACCTGAAGTACTGGACATGGATAACTTTGCGGCTCGCTTGACACGCTAAGTTTGTGAAAATACACCTGACGGCCTCAGGTAATTCCGAGCGCGGTACCAGGTTTGCTAGGCTCGCCGGTTAAATCCTACGTCTTTAGCTGTGATTTTATCTGTCCCCTTTCTCAAGGTTCGGGCGGTCAGATTTTTCTGAGGGCATATTCCCGGGGAATAAGAACAGGCCCGCGCCTCCTTGCCCGTTTCGCTATGTTGGAAGCGCGGCTTCAACCGCCATTGACCTATACAGTGGATCAATCTCCCGCAACGGTGGAACAATTTGCGGCCGAAGAACCCGGCCGCAGAAAGCCGGGCCGCAGAGCCTTTCTGCTACTGGCCGGCACCGCCCTGCTCATCACCGCCGGATTGCTCATCTATTCCGAGACCATGGCATTCGTGTGGGACGAAGGGTTTCACCTGGTTGCGGCGCAGATGATCCTGGCGGGCAAGCGGCCGTATCTGGATTTCTGCTTTCCACAGACGCCCTTGAACGCCTATTGGAACGCGGGATGGATGAGCGTCTTTGGCGAGAACTGGCGCGTCGTGCACATATTCGCCGCTCTGTTGACCGCCGGCGCCATGTTCCTGATCGGCGATTTCGTGTTGGCCCGTTTTGGTGTCGAGCGCTGGCGCCTGACGCTTGCCCTGGTGGCCCTATTCTTGGTGGGGCTGAACACGAACGTGGTGGAGTTCGGCCCGGTCGGGCAGGCCTACGGCATGTGCCTGTTCCTGAGTGTCGCGGCCTTTCGCATGACCTTAGTTGCTGCGCGGCGGGGGGCGGTTGTTCCCGCGCTGGGGGCCGGCTTGCTAGCGGGGGCATCGGCCGCGTGTTCGTTACTCACCGCCCCGGTTGCTCCCGTATTGCTGATCTGGCTCGTGTTCTATAGCCGGCGGGGATATCGATGGCTCAGGTCCGCCTCCTTTGTGGCGGGCGTTCTGATTTCGTTTACACCCGTGTTTTGGCTGTGCGTGGAAGCACCGCGCCAGGTGTTCTTCAACGTTATCCAGTACCAGGCGATCTACCGGCGAGTGAACTGGGCCGGCGCAACCACGCACGACGTGGACGTGTTGAGCGCATGGCTGGTCTCGAGCCAAAGTCTGCTGATGGGACTCCTCGGAATTGCGGGAAGCGTGTTTATACTGAAGCGGTCGAACTGGGAGCGTGAACGCCGGGCCGAGTTCCTGCTTTGCCTCTGGCTGACGGTGGTCTTAACCGCCTACATCGCGACGGCGCATCCCACCTTCGAACGCTACTTTCTGTTTGCGGTACCGTTCCTCGCTGTTCTAGCAACCGTGGGACTCTACGATATCTCCGCGCGGCTGTTCGGACCGGACCGGCTGCGCTGGCCAGCCGCGGTGTTGATGTCGATTGTCACCTTAGCGCTGGGCCGGGCGCTGTTCGACGATCGCGATTCGGTCACCTGGAACGACTATCAAAAAATTGCAAACAAGGTGGCCGCAGTTACTCCCGCCAGCGCACGGTTGTACGCCGACGAGCTGGTTTATTTTCTGCTGCAGCGAATTCCGCCGTCCGGCATGGAGTTTTCCTATGCGCATAAACTCGAATTGCCCGCCGCGCAAGAGAAGCTCTATCACATCGTTTCGGAACGGGAATTAGGGCAGCAGGTCAAAGCCGGCGAGTTTGCGACGGTGCAGAGCTGCAACGACGACACCATCGAGAAGCTGAAGCTCGATCAGATCTTTCCACACAAAGCCGACATCTTAGATTGCACCGTGTATTGGGGAAAGGTGAAGCCGGAGCCCGCGGCGCCGGCCAAGCCGCAACCGGCTGCGAAATCGGCGAAGCGCTGACGGCGTTTACTTACTTTTTCATCGCGCACAACGGGCACCAACGCGCTAAAGCGAAGACGCCCTGTGCGCTTCCGATCTTATAAACGCGCACAACGGGCACCAACGCGCTAAAGCGAAGACGCCCTGTGCGCTTCCGATCTTATAAACGCGCACAACGGGCACCAACGCGCTAAAGCGAAGACGCCCTGTGCGCTCTCAGT
>DATASJ010000107.1:0-3963 GCA_036269275.1 Bryobacteraceae bacterium
CGCCGCCAATTCGAAGAAATTCCGGACCAGGTTCTTGCCCCAGTATCCATTTCCTACAACTGCAACATTAGTAGACATGTTTATTTGCTTCAGTCTCGTCGAACTCAACCACTCCCTTACGGTCGTGGCTCGGATGCGCTCGGTTTTCAGCGCTGGTGGCTGGCCTGTGACTGAGGCCCTGTAATACGAGCGATTTTTCTCAAAAAACCCAACACAGGCAGGAATGCCCGTGCCACGCGGTAGCACGGAGCCGGCCGGCGAGGACGCCCGCTTCAGGCGAGCAGGATTTTATCCCGGTGGGCCGTGACGTTCTTGGTCGCATTTCGCGTATCGATTACCGTCTTGGACAGCCGTACGATGCGGTCGTTGCGGATTCCAGTGAAGAGAATAGCCTTTCCGTTGCGATGTGAATAAGGATTCCTTGCGGATGGGAATCGATATTTACTCTCACGGCGCTGGCGTTTTTATCATGTACGAGTTTATTCACATCGTCAAGGAAAATGTCCTTTACGTGGCGCGTCTTGTTTCGTTGTGGGAGCGTTGTGGAGTGGAGCCTGGCCGCGACGAAGGAGCGGCCGTTTAGGCGGAACTCCGCAACGCTGCCACAACGAAAGCCGGTCCTCTCGCCTCCGGCAGTGGCTCTTCTTCAACGGCCCATCATGGTTTGTCCGCTCCCTCCGTCGCATCGGGCTTGCGGCTTTTGATTTTCCGTATCGATCCGCCAGTGAGATCAATGCGGTAGGCATTATGCACCAAGCGGTCGAGAATGCTATCGGCCAACGTTGGATCGCCGACCTGGGCGTGCCATTTGGCGACCGGCACCTGGCTGGTAAGGATCGTGGATCGCAAGTCATAACGCTCTTCACATATCTCCAGGAAATCGCGGCGTTCCTGATCGGCCAGCGGGGCCATGGCAAAGTCATCGACGACCAGCACGTCGACTTGTCCGAGTCGGTGCAACAGCGAGCCAAAGCTGCCATCGGCACGCGCCACCTCCAGGCTGCGGAATAGTGGAGCCGCCCGTGTGTAGAACGCCGTGAATCCATCCCGGCAGGCTTTTTGCGCAAAGGCTGATGCTAGAAAGGATTTGCCCACTCCGGTCGGGCCAGTGAGCAGGAGTTGATGATGCTTTCTCACCCAGTCCGAAGTGGCGAGGCTGCGTACCAACCCACGATCCAGGCCGCGCACGTGCTGCCAATCGATGTCTTCGATGCAGGCATCCCGGCGCAGTTTGGAGTTCATGAGCCGGCGCTGGAGAGCTTGATTCTCCTTCCAACTCCAATGATGGTCGATAATCAACCCCAGCCGTTCTTCGAAGCTGAGTTGGCTTGCCCCGGGATCTTCCAGTTGTTGGCGCACAGCGTCGGCCATGCCGGTGAGCTTGAGCGCGTGAAGTTTATCCATGGTTGGTTGCATGAACATGAGTTTTCCTTTCTTCGAATCAAGAGTTCCTACGAGGAGCAAGATTCCACTCGCCCTGGCCGCCGTCGAAGTATTCCGGGCCCCGGATGTTGTCGTGTTCCACCGCCGGCCGCTCCGCGACTTCTTCTTTCAACGGATGCCTGTCGATTTCGTGCTCCAGCATGAGCCTCACGCTGGAATAAAGATGAATGCCGAGCCGCATCGCCCGCATGGCAGCCGCCTCCAGCCGTTCCGGGGTGAACTTTTTGGCCAAACTGCGCATACCCATGCAGGCGCGATATCCCATTTCCGGATGCGGCATGTTGGTTTGGAAAAGGTCCGCTAGTTGCGCCGTAAAGGGGCCCACCTCTGCCGCCCATTCCAGCAGCCGGGTGGGCGTCCATTCCAGATGTGCCAAGTGCGCCTTGGGCCGGTGTTCATTGATGCTGGTGGCCTTTTCATCCGGTAACCCGCGGATGTGGCTGGCCACACGCCGCCCCTGATAAAACAGCTCCACCACAGCGGATGTGGAACGGGCTTCCACTTGTTGGCCTACCAGTTGGTAGGGCACGCTGTAGAAGTGGCTGTTCACTGCGACGTGATAGTCCCGGTTGACCCGGATGGTTTTCCATTCGCCGATGCAATACGGGATAGCTGGCAGCGGCCGTAAGGCAGGCCGGTCGAGTGTGGCGAATAGCTCCCGGCGGCAGCCGCTGCGTTTCTGGAATGGCTTCTCGTTCAACCTCGGCAACAACTCCGCCAGCGCTTCGTTCACCTCCCCCACGCTAAAGAACTGGCGTTTGCGCAGCGCCGCCACCAGCCATCGCCCGGCTACTTGAACGCCTGCCTCCACTTTGGCTTTGTCCCGTGGTTTTCTCGGCCGCGCAGGAATCACCGCCACGCCGTAATGAGCCGCCATTTCCTGATAGGTGACGTTCACTTCCGGCACATAGCGGCAGGCGCGATTCACCGCCGTCTTCCAGTTGTCAGGCACCACCGCCAGCGGGCATCCCTGGAAAAAGTCGAAGGCGCGGATGTGCGCCCCGATCCAGGACGGCAAATCGCGATGCATCGACGCTTCCACATAGGTGTAGCTGCTGGCGCCCATCACCGCGACGAACACATATGCCGGCTCCACTTCGCCGGTGCCGCGGTCGATCACCGGAATCGTCCCTCCGGCATGATCGACGAACAATTTCTCACCGGCCCGGTGGTCCTGCCGCAACACTAGATCCCGTGTCTTCAGCCAATCGCGGTAGCGCTGGCAAAACCAGCTGTACTGATAGCCGTCGAGATTCGACTGCTTGTACTCTTCCCATAACAACTGAAGCGTCAGATACTTGTGGCTGACTAACTCTTGATGGATTCCGGCGAAGTCGATCGACGCGTTGGCCCCCGCTTTGAACCCCGCTTTGACCGGGAACAATAGTTGTTCGATTTTGGAGTCGTCCCAATCTTCCGGCACAGGCCAAACGAGTTTGGCCGCCTCCGCTCGCTCCAGGTATCGATGAACCGTGCTTTGGCCGATCGAGCAACTACGCGCAATCTGTTCTTGGTGCAAGCCCAGTTCGTGGCGCAGGCGCAGCACTTCTCTGATCTTTCTCATGGACAACCTCTTCTCTGGCAATTGAATTCCTTCCACCTCCAGTGGAAGGCCCATCGCCTCTCAGTTGTCCAGCGCCGCTCAGAACGGTTTAACCAAATCTCAATGCCATTCCGTTTTCATGCGAATTGAGATTCCGGTTACTGAATCGAGTTTCCGGTAGAAGCTCCAAAATCGATTCACACCGCAACGGAATGCCTATTCTCATGCCAACGGAATCCCGATTCCCATCCGCAAGGAATCCTTATTCAGATCCAACGGAATGTCTATTCTCATCGACCGGAATACCCAAATGAGCACACGGGGCAATTCCAGATTGAGATCAAGGGGCTCGTCGAGCCTAAAAGCAAAGAAGCCAATCGAATATGTCTAGAAGATCTGAACGAGGTTATTGCTGCTTTTGTTCAGGACAAGACCGCTCTTGAACGTGGTCTGTTTGATGAAGATCTGGTGCCCGAAGAGCTCACGCAGGTCCGCATGGGCAAGATAATCAAGGACAAATATCCCGAACTGGATGAACAGGATCAGGAGGCCGTCCGGCAACATGCCATCGCCGCCCTTAACTTGACACAGCAAGCCAAGCAGGTCGCGATTGCCGCGAGTGCTTCTGAGAACTACGAGGCTGCGAATACCGCGCTGATCGAGGGCGTACGTAAGTTTGCGATGGACGTGCGGGAACTCGACATCGATCTGATCGACCGTATCAATCCCTTCGGCGAAGCGTACGCGATCCTGGCGAAGACGATGAGCGAGGAAAGTCTGAAGCAAGTGGCTGCCGCCATCGCGGCAAAACGGACGAGCTTGACGCCTGAAGAAGCGAAAGAGCTTGCCGTGCGCGCCTTCAAATTCAAGAAAGAGCGCGGGAGGCTGCCATCGTTGACATCCCAGGATGCATGGGAAAAGCGGATGGCGGAAGGTGCCGCCGCTTTTGTCCGTTTCAAGGATGAAGGCCGCTATGA
>DATASJ010000108.1:0-1738 GCA_036269275.1 Bryobacteraceae bacterium
GCAGTCCTACCATTTCCTGGGCGGAATGCACATCCACGTTGGAGAATGGCTCATCGAGCAAGAGAATTTTCGGATCGTGCAGGATTGCCCGCGCCAGCGACATCCGCTGCCGCATGCCTTGCGAATACTTCCCGACGGGACGCGATAAGTCCGGATCCAGTCCTACCGACCGAATCGCTTGTTGGCAGCGAGCGTCGCCCGCTATGTCGTAGAGGCGGGCGAAGTAGCGCAGATTCTCCATGCCGCTCATTTCGTCGTAGAGCAACGATGGGTGCGCCATGTAGCCGATCTCGCGGCAGGCTTCGCGCGGATTCTTTCCCAGGATCGAGACCTCACCGCGCGTGGGGTCGGCCAATCCGGCGAGCGCGCGCAACAGAGTGGTCTTCCCTGCTCCGTTGTCGCCGAGAATGACGTGGAATCTTCCGGAATCAAACTCCGCGGTCACCCCGCGCAGGGCGGCGAAGCGGCCAAACTGCTTGACTAAGTTTGTAACGATAATTGTGGCGGCGGATTCGGTCACAGGCATCGGAATGTTATCAGCAAGTTCACTCCGGCCATGAGTTTACCGGAGAACCTTACCCCCGCGTATCCTGGTTTCAGATTTGATCAGCTCCGCGCGGAGACGCGGATTGAACCGTCAGCGGACGGCACGCATCGCCATCCTGTCGATTTGAGACTTGCCTTCTTGCGATCGAAGCCAAAGCTCGACGAGCAGTGTGTTGATCGAGAAACCGATCCAGAATGCAATTCCAAAAAACTGCTGAGGTGAAAGATGGGTGACGCGACTGGTGGCGAAGAATATTCCCATCACCGGACGAGTGGTTGCAATGCCGAGAAGGACGGCAACCGCTCGTGTTATCCATCGCAAGCCCAGCACCGGCTCGCGCCTCAGGCGCCACCCCCGAAATAGCGAGAATAAAAAGAGACTATTGAAGACCAGAACGGCGGAGCGTTCCACCCATCCGCCAACGGAATACCTGCTCATCGCATACGCCGTAACACCCACAACCAATCCGAGGGGAAACAGCAAGCGTCTGGGCCACGCAGCGCCAGCGAATCGGCGAATGTAGACTAATGGCGTCAGCACTACAAAAGCCAACGCTGGAAGAATATGCGCCAGAGTGAGAGCTGCATGCGACGCAAATGCTGCATCCAGTTCGGCCAACTGCGGTGGCGCAGATTGTGGTGGATGTGCCAGCGCAACTGTGCGCCGAAGCACTACCGCGATGGCAATCACTATGCAGGCCCAAAACCCGAAGCGTAGCCAGCGCCAAGAATTTTGAGTTTCCGAAACCATTTATTTCGATAGCTTTTAGTTCGCGATCGCGTTCGATTGAGGCTGCGCTTGCGTTATGCTTTTGGGCGCCGCGCCGGAAGGTGTGCCGTTTGCGGGAGTGCCAGGTTGCTGCGGCGCGTACTTCGATGCACATTTAGCCTGCAGAGCTTTGGCGTGGAAGACGCCATCATGCCCAAAGCTGCCATCGGCCAGCGCCTGCGAGTCGTCTTTGAAAGTGTCGGGAGGCGCTTCGGTTCCGGTGTAATCCACCGACAGCAACTGGCTCTGCTCCACCAGTACAAACTGGACGTGTGTCCCGGTGCGCTTGATCGACCCCGGTTGCACATTCCCCGCCACACGCAGCCGCTTGGAATAGGCTCCGTTGCCCATCTTGTGCAGTTCGGTGATGGTGACGTAATAGCTCTTGCTGTCCTGCACGCCGGTGTAAGCGAGATAACCGAG
>DATASJ010000109.1:0-1501 GCA_036269275.1 Bryobacteraceae bacterium
CCCAACAAGTCGCTGCTGAACCGCTGCGTGAGCCACCGTCAGATGCCCTTCACCTGGACCATCAACCCCTACCGGGGATGCGAGTTCGGATGCCGCTACTGCTATGCCCGTTACACCCACGAGTTTATGGAAATGCGCGACGGCATGGAGTTCGAGCAGAAGATTTACGTCAAACAGCACGCCGCCGGGCTGCTGCGTCACGAACTCCGCCGCGTGAAGCCCGAGGAAGCAATCGCGCTCGGCACCGCCACCGATCCCTACCAGCCCGCCGAACGCCGTTACGAAGTCACCCGAGGGATTCTGCAAGAGTTCGCCCGTCATCGCCGATTCGAACTGGGCATCGTCACGAAGTCAAATATGATCGTCCGCGATCTCGATTTGCTGAAAGAAGGGGCGAAGGCGAATCGTCTATCGGTGCATGTCACGATCACCACTCTCGATATCGACCTTGCCCGAATTCTCGAGCCGCGCGCTCCTCGCCCTGATCTGCGGCTCGATGCCGTACGCGCGCTCGCTCAGGCAGGCTTACGCGTCGGCGTGAGTTGTTCCCCCGTCATCCCCGGCATCACCGACGCCCTCAAAGATCTGGAAAGCGTGATTCGGGCCGGAGCCGAGGCCGGCGCCAGCTACGTTTTTGCCAATCCACTCTTTCTGAAGCCCTGCTCCGCGGCTGTCTTCCTGCCATTCCTGCAACAGAACTTTCCTCATCTCGCGGAGAACTACCGTCAGCGTTATCAGGACCGTGCCTTCCTTCCGCCCGCCTACGCCAAACGGCTGTCACATCTGATCGCCCACCTCCGCGAGAAATACAACATCACCAGTGCGCGCCGCGAGCGCTATGCCACCAAGTGGCCGGTGCAGGCTTTCGAGGAACAGTTGACTCTATTCTGAACCAGGAATTTTGTAATCGGGAAATCTGGTAAATGTGTAATTCTCGAGACCGAAGAGATTCCTGATTACACAATCGCCAAATTACCTAATTACCAAGTCTTGAATTATCCCATCCTCTATAATTCCTATGATCCCCATGGCAACCGCTTTTCCACCCGCCCGACAGCCTTCCGCGGAACGTGTCTCGTTTGGAGTGCGGCTACACAATTTCTGGCGGCGCGTCACAGAAGGCATGGAGGTCAGCCAGCTCTGGTCGCAGTTCGAATCCGAGGCCCGCACCAGTTACCGGCTGTACTCGCGCGACGTCGAGGCGAAAACTCCGGAAGGCCTGACTGCTCGTGGCCGGCGCCTGCACGTCGTTAAGGAATTTTTCTGGGCAGTATTCGAGAAGCTCTCCCCCGCCCGTCGTGTCTTGCTACTCCTGGCGCTGGTTCTTCTGCTGCTTCCCCATGGAGGATTCGAATATAGTGGCGAGGCGGGCAAAGTCCAAGTGGTGGAATTCGATTTCCACTTCTGGGCGGCTCTTCTCCTGCTGCTGTTGCTCATGCTGGAGATCGCCGATCGCGTAGTCATGAAGCGCGATCTTCAGATCGCGCGCGAGATTCAGACG
>DATASJ010000110.1:0-1507 GCA_036269275.1 Bryobacteraceae bacterium
CACCAGCGAGCACGGCCATTGGCGTGCCGCAGCTGGCGCGGCCAGGTGCCCTGTTCGAGATCGAAGCAATCGCTGTGCTGCCGCCGAAGTGAAGGTCGGCGCGATTCTCGGCTGCGGCTGGATTATGTGCTATATGGCTTAGGGCATCGAGCGGCAAGATGGCGCCGATGCTAGTACCCGGAATCAGACCTGGGTGATACGGCGGTTTTTGAACCGTCGCTGGTAGACCTTCTTCTTGGTCCACGCGAATGGCGTAGCGTTCTCGTTATAGACAGCGATGAATGCATCGATGTGCTCCTGCAACTGCTCGACCGAGGTGAACGATGCGCCGGTGAGCGATTGGCCTTGGAGGATGGAAAACCAGGGTTCGATCTGATTGAGCCACGACGAGCGGGTTGGGGTGAAATGGAAGTAGACGTTCGGGTGTTTCTTGAGCCAGGGATCGCACTTCTTGTGAGTGTTGAGATTGTCGAGGATGACGTGCAACTGACGGGCCGGAAAGGCGGTAACGATACGGTTCATGAAGCCGAGGAACTCGACGCGGCGCCGTCGCTTGGAATGCGCCGCAATGATCCGCCCGGTGGCGACTTCAAGCGCGGCAAACAAGGTGGTGGTGCCGTGACGCCTGTAGTCATGGCTCTGGCCCGTCAAGGCGCGTCCGTTCGGCAGCCTCAAATAGCCTTGCGCCCGCTCCAGAGCCTGGATCGAAGGTTTTTCGTCGATACAGAGGACGATCGCCTTGGCAGGCGGGTCAATATACAGGCCAACCACATCAGCAGCTTTCGCCGCAAACTTAGGATCGTTGCTCTCGCACCAGGATTTGCGGGTCGGAAGGTCGATGTTGTGCTCACGCAGGAAGCGCCAAACATATTGAACATCAACGTCTTCCAATGCCTTCGCCAGCAGCGGGCCGGTCCAGCGAGCATAGCCCGGCGGCGCCGGCTTATCCAAAAGCGCCAGAATGCGCTTATTCGTCGCCTGACCGTAGATCCGTGGCTTGGCCGCGCGCGGCCGATCGTTCAGTCCGGCAAGCCCCTGATCCGCAAAGCGGTGCCGCCATTTGCTCACGATGCGAGGCTGAACGCCGACCTCTTTTGCGATCGCACGCGTGCTGTGGCCATCAGCTGCCAGCAACGCTATCCGCGCCCGCTTCACCTCACCTTGCGGGGTGCTCGGCGCTCGGCAGCGAGCCTCAAGCACCTTGCGCTCCTTCGGCCTGAGCCGAACTTCTCTTGCTTCGGGAATCATCCCGATCTTGAATCATGACTCACCCGCAAAGAAAAGTGGGTACTAGGGTCAAAACTCATTAATTTGGCTGCGGCGGCAAGGTCTGTCCTACAAAGAGGTTGCTCGAGCCATGGGCGGCATGTCGCCCCAGCGCGCTCGCCTGCGTGCTCTGGAGGGCTTGCGCGCCGAAGCTAAACGGCAGGGCAAGCGCTTCTATCACACGAAGCACGATAGCCATCTCAATTGGCGCTGAGAGCAGGGTCTATCCTCGACGTATATC
>DATASJ010000111.1:0-2533 GCA_036269275.1 Bryobacteraceae bacterium
ACAGCGCGGAGGACTGACCTCTCTGTTCGTGCGCGGCGGAGAATCACGCTACAACAAAGTGATCGTCGATGGAGTCACGATCAACGAGCCGGGCGGAACCTTCGATTTCGGCACCCTGCCACTCGATCAAGCCGATCGAATCGAATTTGTGCGTGGCGCTCAGAGCACGCTCTACGGCTCCGATGCCATGACCAGCGTGGTGCAAGTCTGGACGCGAGTCGGCAGTACTCCGGTGCCCGAATTTTCTTTCGGCGCAGACGGCGGAAATTTCTCGACGGCCAGAGGATACGCTGCCTTGTCCGGCGCTCGCGGCCGCTTCGACTACAACCTGTTCGGCAGCCAATTCAATACCGATGGCGCGGGCATTAACAACTCGTACTCGGATTCGCTCGAAGGTGCCAATGTCGGCGCGGCCCTCAACCATCGAACCTCTCTGCGCGTTCGCTTTCGCCATTCCAACAGTCACACCGGAGTTCCCGGCGAGTGGAATTTCAACGGCTCTCCACTGCAACCCCCCGATCCCAGCGACTGGTCGCAACTCAACGACTTGCTGGGCAGCGCCGAGCTGGCGGTCACACGCCCTTCGGGATGGCAGCACCACTTCACCGGCTTCGATTACCTCTATCGCTACAACGAGCTGAACCTCAACGGAGATGCGGCCAGGGTCTTCGATTTCGCTTCCCATGAAGTGGATCACATCAATCGCGCCGGATTTGAATATCAAGGCGATTATTCTGAAAGAAGCTGGGCGCATACCACCTTCGGATATCGCATTGAGAACGAGAATGGATTCGTCGGCAACCTTGCATACGGCGCCCAAACGCACGGCCAGCGGTTGAGCAACGACGTCTATGCCCAACAACTCGTGACTTGGAAAAGACTCACGGCCATTGCCGGAGGCCGCTTCGTTCACAACAGCGCCTTCGGCAACCTTGGCGTGCCGCGGGTGGCCCTGACTTGGCAAGCCTTGCGTGGAGGCGACGTTTTTTCCGGAACGCGATTGCGTTTTTCCTACGCCACCGCATTCAAGGAACCGCGGCTGGAAGAAACCTTCAATGGAATTCCGCCGAACCCGTTCAACATTCCGAACCCCGGACTCAAACCCGAGCATACGCGATCATTCGAAGCGGGCCTCCAGCAGGATCTGCTGCAGAGCAAGTATGTCTTCACCGCCACCTACTTCAATAATCTGTTTCACGATCAGATCAATTATGTGACCGTCGACTTCGTCAATTTCGTGGGAGAGTACTCCAATGTGAACCAGGCGCTTGCCCACGGCGCCGAACTCGGCCTGCAAGCCAAAGTGCGTTCTCGACTGCTGTTGAACACGGCTTACACCTACACATCGACCCAGATTCTGGAGAATCCCGCGCCTATCAATTCGCTCTACAACCCCGGTCAGCCACTCTTGCGGCGGCCCAAGCATTCCGCAACCGCCTTGCTGTCATACCTGGGATCGCGGTGGGGAGGAAATGTCGGCGCAAGTTTTGTAGGGCGCCGTCCCGACTCTGATTTTCTGGGCTTCGGCATCGATCATGCCGCAGGATACGTGCGCGCTGATCTTGGCGGATGGTATGCCGTCCGCCCGCGAATTACCGCCTACCTGAACCTGGAGAACGCGCTCGACCGCCGCTACAACGAAGTAGTCGGATATCCCTCGCTGCCCATCAACTTCCGAGGAGGCGTGAGATTCCGCATCGGGGGAGAATAGCGAGGGAGATGAGTCCTCAGAACATCCGCGTGAATGGTCCAACCGGTAAGGACTCTAGGCAGATTTCCGATTACCTAAGACCCGGGGCCATCGGACACTAAGATCAGGGTCCCTCGGCATGTTTACCCGCGATTGCTAACTCCCGTATTTTTAAGTCTCCAAGTCTCGGCCTGAAACGGAGAGAACATGTCCCCCTGGAAAGCGTTATTCACCGCAACTCTATTGGCCTCGATGAGCGCGGCCAGCCAGCAAGCATCAGATTCACAACCCTCAGCTTTGCCGAGTAAAGCCAGCGAGGCGCAGACCGGTGTCCAGCAAACTGCCGATCCCACGCCCCCGGCAGCGGCGCCGGCAGCCCCGGTGCAGCAACCGGCGACTGTCCTCGCTCCAACCACCATGGACCAGGTCGTGAATCTGTTCATTGAGCGGGAACACGCTCTGATCAAGATGCTCTCCGACCGCACTCCCATGGTGGAGACGTACGTGCAGAATTTAACCTCCGATTCACAACTGGGCTCTGTGCCCAGCGCGGATCACTATTTTCTCGGCCGCATGGATATGGGCGATACGGCGCAGTGGAAAGATTATCTGTTGGACGAAAATTCGCGCACGCCGAACCGCTTGGTGGGCGGCTTGCAGAAACTCTACAAAGTGCAGTATCAGCCGCTGGGCTTCTCCTCGATGGTTTATGCCGATCGCACCGACTTCGATCGGCAGCACTACGATTTTCGCTATCTGCGCCGCGAATTTCTGGGGGATGTGCGCTGCCTGGTGTTTGACGTTATCCCGAAGAAGGACGCTGGCAAAGGTCGCTTCATGGGT
>DATASJ010000112.1:0-431628 GCA_036269275.1 Bryobacteraceae bacterium
CTGTCCCGCCACTTCTTCGAGGGCGGTAACCTCATATTCGGGCAAGCCCACTATCGCCTCTGCTCTGATCAAAACATTTCCTCGCAAGTATGTTTTATCAGTCAGAGGCTTGGGCTGCCCCCCATTAACGAGCTAGAACCCGAATTAGCTCGAATGGCGGACGACGTCCCCGGCACTTCGTTGATATTAAATTTCCGGCGACGCGACAAAACGGTAGCCGATTCCGCGCACGGTCAGCAGGTGGCGCGGCCGTGTCGGGTCGTCCTCGATGTAGCGCCGTAGCCGCACAATGAAATTATCAATCGGCCGAGTGTCCGTGTCTTCCTGCAGGCTCCATATTTTTTCAAGCATGGTTTTCCGGGAGACCGGCTCACCTTCGTGATCGACGAGATAGCGAAGGAGGTTCGCCTCCATCAGAGTCAAGCGGAAAATTTGGCCGCGTACAGCAAGTTCCAGAAGATCGAAATTGACGGATTTATCGCCTGTTCCACCGAATGTGAATGCCTTTTTGAAACTCGCTGGGCTTGGCGGAGTATTCGCTGCGATCTCGTGCCATTCCCGGCGGCGCAGCAGACCGCGAATCCTGGCAATCAGAATGGCAAGCTCGAAGGGCTTGGTCAGATAGTCGTCGGCGCCCGCTTCAAAACCGCGCAGGACATCGTCAGAGTGTCCTCGGGCCGTCAACATAAGGGTGGGAATAAAGTTGCCGCCTTGCCGCAGTTCCGACATCACTTTGAAACCGTTCTTGCCGGGAAGCATAACGTCCAGAATTAGGACGTCGAATGATCCCGCGCTCGCGTTCAGCCGTTGCTGCGCCTCCTCGCCGGATTCCACAACTTCGATTTGATACCCCTCTGCTTCCAAATTGAAGCGCAGGCCTTCGGCTAAGTGTCGCTCGTCTTCTACCAGCAGAACTCGGCTCATCTGGAAATCGGCAACTGAAGTACGAACGTGCTCCCGTGCCCCGGACCCTCGCTGTAGGCCCAAGCACGTCCGCGGTGTCTTTTAGCCACCGAACGCACGATGTATAAGCCCAGACCTGTTCCGGTCGAGATGCGGGACGCTGATCCAGGAATCCGGTAAAAGCGCCTAAAGATACGCTTCAACTCGACTTTTGAGATTCCGATTCCCTGGTCTTTGACTCGCACCGCTACGTACTTACCATCGACCTTGGCCGTTTCGACCGTCACGTGCACATCCTTTGCGGAATACTTCACGGCATTATCGATCAGGTTAGAGATAGCCGCTCGGACTTCTTCCACATCGCCTTGCACTTGTCCGACGGCGCCGGGAGAATAGCGCAGAGACTCCGAGGAAAGATTGTAAAGCTTTCGGGCACGATCCAGACATTCCTCTATCACTTCACCAAGCGGGATCGGCGAGAAACTCAGTACGCGATTGGATGCGCCCACGCGCCCGGTGCGTAGAATCTGCTCGATTGTGGATAGCAACCTTTCACTGTCCTCGAGCATGGTCTGATAAAAGTCTTTGCGTTTCGTCTCGTCGACCGCGCGAGTCATCAACGTCTCCAGATAGAGCCGAATGGAGGCGACCGGAGTCTTCAGCTCATGCGTGACGGCATTGATGAAGGCGTCGTGCTGCTCATTCCGTCGAATGGCCCGGACCAGAAAGATCGTGTTTAGCACCACGCCGCCGATTATGATGGCCAGCAGGATGAGGCCAAAGAAAAGCAAAATTCCGGTACGCCAGTTGAGGAGAACCCAACCGATGTAGAGGAGAAGGCTGACCAAAATCAGCCCCGCCCCAAGCGCGATGAAAAACGCGATGGATTTGTGCCGGCCCGCTACGACCATGACTCCAGCTTATGCTCTGCTGAGCCTAATGCGGAGTGCCTGTGCGTTTAGGCAGCTCTCGAGTGGGTGAGCGCCTCGTCTACCGACGCCACGTGAACGGACTTGGCGACCCCAAGCGCTCTGAGTATTTTGAGCAAAATCCAGGAAGCATCGAACTCATACCAGACGAGACCGTGACGCGCGGAAGTTGGATGCGCGTGATGGTTATTATGCCAACCCTCCCCGAACGTGAACAGCGCGACCCACCAGTTATTGCGGGAATCGTCGCGCGTTTTGAAACGGCGGGTGCCCCACATGTGTGTAGCGGAATTGATGAGCCAAGTGGCATGCAGGCCGAAGACCACCCGCAAGCAAATCGCCCAAAGAAAGACGGAAACGCCTCCAAAAGCGAAAAGAAAGACACTTAAGCACACGAGCGGAACCCAATGGTAATTGTTCAGCCACACATAAAAGGGCTGTTTCGCCAAATCGGGCGCGTACTTCGACATCGTACGGGTATCGTTGTGAAGGCTCTTCCCAAAAATGAGCCATCCGACATGAGCCCACCACGCGCCGTCGCGGGGAGAATGCGGGTCGCCCTCCTGATCCGATTTCTGATGATGGATTCTATGGGTAGCCACCCAGGAAATCGGCCCGCCCTCTAACGTCAAAGCGCCACAAACCGCGAAAAAATACTCGAGAGCCCGAGGCACCTTGTACGAGCGATGCGTGAGCAGGCGATGATAACCCAGGCTGATGCCGAGGCCGGTGGCCATCCAATATAGAAAAATCGCAACGGCTAGAGCACGCCAGCTAAATGCGAACAGGGCGGCCAAGGCGGCCAAATGCAGAAGCGCCATGACGATGGTTATCGTCCAGTTTAAGCGCTGAGGTTCGGAAATGTTGCGGACGCCGCCACGTGCCTGGCCGCCTGGAAAGGTCATATACTCCGAACCTAACAGAAACTTGGCGCTCGCTTTGTAAGACTTGTGTAACTTCGATGCTCGCGCGATCCGTATTATTGCGGATTATTGATGGCAGGTATGTCAGAGCGCGAGGGCCGGGGAGGGGCGACGTAGTTCACGAGTTCATCGACGGGCCGATGCGCCGCCCAGGCAGTGCCGCGGAGCAGGGTCCGCTGAATTTGGTAGTTCAAAAAATTGGCGTAGATATGGCCCTGCATCCAAACGAACGCTCGAGCGGGCTGACCACCGGGCAGTGTATGCTCGTAGGTCCAAATCTGCGGCACTACTTCTCCCTTGTGATCGCCAGCGCTGTGGGTAGCAGGGATGGCGGTCGTCGCAAGCACATGGATCGCAGGATTTTTCGCCCACGTCATCTTGAAAAACGCTTCGTCGAGAATCGTGAAATCGGACATGTCCGTCATGATCGGATCCGACGGGTCGACAACGTTGTAATGGACCGGCGCGTCCAAGGTGTAGTTCACCTCGCCATGCTTCTTGGCGCCGCCTAGCAGGGTTGCCAAATAGTCCGGCTCCGGGCCGCATAAGGAATCATGGAAATCGACTAGGCCGCCACCGCGCTGGACAAACGCCTCAATCGCGGGCCTTTCGCGATCGATCACGTAGCCCGCGTCGCCTTTATAGATCACTACCACATCGGTACGGCTGAGCTCGGCGCTGCTAGGCTCATGTAAAGCGCCATCCACAACGGCACCATGTTCGGTCAGCAGCTTGCTCCAGTCGGCAAGAAACTGCGGGTAATCATGCTGGCCGGGAAGGTGGGACTTCAGCCCCGCCCAGATATAGATATGCATCCCATTGGGGTTCTGGCCCTGTGGCCGGGGAGGGTTCTGCGGGCGCGCGGTGTTGCCGGATTGCGCGTGGCCATGCGGTTGCATCGCGGCGGAAAGGGAAAGCAAAAGGAAAACGCCGTTCACCAGGTGAGGAATCACTACGGATATTTCATCATGCCACCCGCATGCTACTTATCGCATGCCACTTATAGTGAGGAGTACCACTGGAATGACAGATCAAGGTGCGCTGCTCAGCGGCAGTTTTCGGGCCCTGCTGCTCTTCGATATTGCAGAAGAGATTGACTTGCCGCTGCTGCGTAGTCTTCTTGGAATCGCACCTAGCAAACGAGAACCGGCTTTTCGCCACCCCGCGCCGGAATACGTACGCTTCGAGCGGCCTCCCGTGGTTGAACATCTCGGTCCTTGTCAAATGGACCAGGGCATCGACTTGCAGGCTCGGGTTCGCTATTTCGATTACGGAGTCGCAAGCGTCGAATTGCGAATGCAGTACCGCGCGCATTGGGATGCGCTGATTCGATTGGCCAATCGTTGGATTATGGCGCCCGAGTTGGAGCGAAGCGCCAGTCATTTGTTGCGCGAGAGATTGGCCATAGTCGGACAAGTTCTCAAAAAACCATTTCAAAATTGGATTTCGGAAGATTATTACCTGATTCAAGTCGATCCCATTTCGCTCGCCGGCGGTGCTGTTCTTTCAGCCGAGGAACTGGTTCGGGAGCGCGGCGCCCAAATCGCTCAAATCGTCCGCGGCGAAGAGATGCCGCTGTCCAGCGCGGAACGACAAGAAGTCCTTCAGTCGAGCATGTCCTACTATCCAACCGACCTTCTCGTGGTGGGTTGGGTTGCCGCGTTTGTCTATGACACGCCGGCAGCGGCCTTGCCCACAATCGATTTGCTTGAATACGCCAACACGCAACTGCTCGAATTCCGCTACTACGATGAAGTCCTGACTCGTGTGCTTGCCGACGTATATAAACGTCTGGATCAAAAGCGCGGCGTATGGGGTCAATGGAAGCTGGCCGGAGAAGCCGGAAACTTAAACACCGTCCGCCTCGATTATCGAGAACTTGCCGAGAGGACCGACAATGCGATTAAGTTTCTGAGCGATATGTTCTACGCGCGCGCATACCGCCTGGCCGCCGCCCGAATCGGCGTGAGCGACTACCGGAATTTAGTGACCGATAAGTTGAGTACCGCTCGGGACTTATACGAGTCGATGGTCAATGAGTTTCACCAGGCACGCGAGTTCCTACTCGAAGTCATGGTCGTGATCATCCTGATCATCGAGATTGTCTTCCTATTTCGCGGGAAAGGTTGAGCGGACACGCTTCCGAGTTACGGCATCTCTCTGCAGATCCTCTTCTGCGAAAACATCCCGCTCTGAGGGTGTCGCGGTCACGGCTCTTTTCAGAAGATGACGTGGAAAAAAGTACGCGTTCGCAATAGCGGTTGGAACGATCGCGGTTCCAATCGCTGTTCCAAGGTCATTTACAAAGCACGCCGCCAAAATGCCTTTCCCGAAATCCTTTCGTTGTAGCTTGTCATCGGCCGGAAATAATCGAGCTCGGAGGGGATTGGCCAGCACTCTGCTCCAATCTGAGAGCCAAAAATTCAAAATTTCCGGCCAGTCATCAGATAAGTAGTTAATCAAGATACGGGGCGGAAGCTAATGGGAGTCGAACCCACCCGTGACACCGTAAATGCCGCACTCCGGTTTTGAAGACCGGGCCCTGCACCGGCAGAGTCTAGCTTCCGACTAGGATTGTAGCTTTGTCTGGCGCGGGGAATAGCTCTGCGGCCATGGCATAGCGGAGATCGTCTATACCGGCGCCCGTAACGCTCGATAGTGCCTGAAACGGCAATCCGCGCTCGCGCGCTTTCGATCGTACTTGCTCGATGCGCTCCGGATTTTGGCAGGCATCGATCTTACTCGCCACGACGATCATCGGGCGGTTCAAAAGTTCAGCGTTAAACTCGCCGAGCTCGCGGAGAATCACCTCGAAGTCTTCCGCAGGCTCGCGGCCGCTCAAATCCGATACATCGACCAGATGCACCAGCAAGCGCGTGCGCTCAATATGTCGCAAGAACTGAATGCCGAGGCCGTGCCCCTCATGCGCGCCCGCGATCAGTCCCGGCAAGTCCGCTAGCACGAACGTGCGATCACCAGCTTCCACCACTCCCAGGTGCGGTTCCAGCGTGGTGAATGGGTAATTCGCAATCTTAGGTCTGGCGGCAGAAAGCCGCGAGATAAGAGTCGATTTGCCCGCGTTCGGGAAACCGACGAGTCCCGCGTCCGCCAACAGCTTCAACTCGAGCCTCAGCTTGAAGAACTCGCCTGGCTTACCTTCTTCGTGCTCGGTCGGAGCCTGGTGGGTGGAGGTAGCGAAGCGCGCGTTGCCCCGTCCTCCGCGCCCGCCGTGTGCAATCGTAAAACGCTGCCCCGGCGCCGTGAAATCGAAAAGTTGCCCGCCTGTTTCCGCGTCGTAGACCGTCGTGCCGACGGGGACCGGCAGTTCCAGGCTCGCGCCCTCCCGGCCTGTCCGGTTGCTGCCCTCGCCGTGCCGCCCGCGCTCCGCCGTGTGCTCCGGGTTGAAGCGAAAGTGAAGCAGCGTATTGTAATGTTCACTCGCAACCAGGGTGATGTCGCCACCGCGCCCGCCATCGCCGCCGCTCGGGCCGCCTCGCGGCACATATTTCTCGCGCCGGAACGCCAGGCAACCGTTGCCCCCGTCCCCGGCCTTCACGGTGATGATGACTTCGTCTATGAACACGAATGAACGTTAGCGCGGCTACCAGCTAGCGCCGGGCGCCCTCGGCGCTAGCTCTGCACGATGATGTTGACGAATTTGCCCAAGCGTCCGCGGTCGCGGAACTCAACGGTGCCCGGAACGGTGGCGAACAACGTATCGTCTTTGCCGAGCCCCACGTTCTTACCGGGCTTATACCGCGTCCCGCGCTGCCGCACGATGATACTTCCGCCCGTAACGAACTCGCCGGAGAACACCTTGATGCCGAGCCGCTGCGAATTCGAGTCGCGGCCGTTTTTGGAGCTGCCTAAACCTTTCTTATGTGCCATGCCAAGTTCCTCCCGCGACGCCGCGCCGCTATGTCAAAATCTCCTGCACTTCCACGCGCGTGTAGTTCTGCCGGTGCCCGATGGTGCGCTTGTATTGCTTCTTGCGTTTAAATTTGAAGACCAGAACCTTATCGCCCCGGCCATGCGCGGCAATTTTGCCCCGCACGCGCGCGGTCTTTAAAGACTCGCCCAGCACGAGCTCGTTCGAATCATTCGAAATCGCCAGTACTCGATCGAACTGCACGTCTGCGCCGACCTCGCCGGCGAGCGTGTCTACTTCTATTGTCTGGCCCGGGACGACACGATACTGCTTGCCGCCTGTTTCAATCACAGCGTACATAACCTGAAACCTTTGCGTTGGTTTTCTTCCAAGGCGAGCGCGAAGCGCAGCAATGCCTGGCCGGAAGAGAATGCGAACCTTCCTATGATAGCGAACAGCACTGCCAGATGCACGCCTTACGCCGCCGGCAGTGCTCCCAGCACCTGCTCAATCTCCTCCGGGCTGATATAAAAGTGCGGCGACATGCGCACCCAGCCTTGCCGGGGCGCCGCCAGCATACGCTGGCGCTTCAACTCCGCCACAATCGCGCGGCAGTCGATGGAAGGATGGCGAAAACTGATGATGCCGGAACCAGTCTCGGGCGTCCGCTCCAGCATGACCTGGTATCCCTTCCGGCGAAGCCCCGCCTCCAGTTGATCCGTCAACCCCAGAACCTCGCGCGCGATGTTCGCCACTCCCACTTCTAACAGGAACTCTATCGCCGCGCGCAGGCCGAAACAGCCGGCCGTGTTCAACGTTCCACATTCATAGCGCCCGGCATCGGACCGCAGTTTCATGTCGCGCGAGCTGTAATCGGCATATTTAGCGGGATTCGTCCAGCCGAATTCGACCGGCTCAATCGCGTCCAGCCATTTGCGCCGCACATACAAGACGCCGTTCCCCTCCGGCCCCAGCATCCACTTGTGCCCATCGGCTGCCAACGCATCGATATGACACGCCTCCACATCGAGGGGAAAAGCGCCCATCCCCTGGATCGCGTCCACAAAAAAGAAGCAACCGTGCTCCCGGCATGCCTCGCCGATCGCTTCCAGATTCATGCGCAGCCCGCTCAAGTAATTCACAAAGCTGACCGTCAGCAAACGCGCGCCCGGAATCGCTTCGGCGATCTTCTCGATCGGGTCGTAGATAGACAGCCAACTGAATCGAACGCCGCGCTTTTCAAGACGCTTCCAGGGATAGTAGTTGGCCGCAAACTCTTCCTCAAAGGCCACCACGCGATCGCCCGCTCTCCACTCGAAGCCGAGGGCCACCGTGTTAATCCCTTCCGATGTGTTCTTGATAATCGCAATCTCGCCGGGCGAGGCATGGATCAGCGTTGCAGCCGCTCGCCGGAGGCCTTCGTATGTTTCCATCCACCGGTCCCAATGCAAAGATCCGAATCCGCATACGTCGTCGGCGAGATGTTTGATCGCTTCCGCGGCCCGCCGGCAGAGCGGCGCGACGGATGCATGGTTCAGGTAAATCAGTTCCTTTGTGACCGGGAATTCGTCGCGGTACCGCGCCTGCAACGTCTGTTCGGCCAGCCCCGCGATTTTTTCGCAACCCATCTCCTCCACCATACGTTAACGGTTGTGAATCTCCTGGGCTCCCGGCAGCCACGCGAACAGGTCACTCGAGCGGGTTCGGAGATCGCGAGCTGCCGGGGCATTTGCGGGTGAGCGTGAATTATCAGTTAGACGTTCGATTTTTGGCTCTATACTGGAGTCAGACGAATTCTGTGTTCCCAGCTCTCTTGCGCAGAGCTCGCCGGTCGTAAAGGAATCCCATGCGGCATCTAATTCCCCTCAGATCTTTTCCTCTCAGATCTTGCGTCAGCCTCACTCTGGCAGTGCTGTTGGGCGTACCGTTCACCGCTTTTCCGAAAGACGATAAAGAAAAGGATCCGGATGCGATTGGCGATCGCAACGTCAGCGGAAAGGTCAACTTTTACTCGCTCGAGAAAGAGATCGCCCTGGGTAAGCAATTGGCCCAACAGGTGGAACGCCAGTCCAAGATCATAAACGATCCGGTGGTAGCGGAATACGTCAACCGCATCGGCCAGAATCTGGTGCGGAACTCCGATGCCAAGGTGCCCTTCACGATCAAAGTGATCGAAGATCCCACCATCAACGCGTTCGCGTTGCCAGGCGGCTTCTTCTTCGTACAATCCGGTCTCATTCTGCACGCGGATACGGAGGCGGAATTAGCCGGCGTCATGGCGCATGAGATCGCCCACGTGGCGGCCCGGCACGGCACCCGGCAGGCCACCCGCGGAGAGATTGCGCAGTTGGCCACCATCCCTCTCATCTTCATGGGCGGCGCGGCAGCTTACGGCATCTATGAGGCCTCCGGCCTGCTAATCCCCATGGGCTTCTTGAAATTCCAGCGCGGGTTTGAGGCGGAAGCAGATTACCTCGGCGTCCAATACATGTACAAGACCGGCTATGATCCGACCGCTTTCGTCGACTTCTTCGAAAAGATTCAGACCCTCGAAAAACGGAAGCCCGGCACTGTGTCAAAGCTGTTCGAAACGCATCCGCCCACCGATGACCGTATTAAGAAGTCTCAGCAGGAAATTGCGGGTCTCAAGCCCCGGCCGGAATACGTTGTTACCACTTCTGAGTTCAATGATGTGAAGGCGCGTTTGGCGATGCTCGAAAATCAACGCCGTCCCGACAAGACGAGCGACAATCCGAATAAGCCCACGCTGCGGCGCAACCCGAACTCCAATACGCCGATCGAAGACGAGACCGATCCTTCGAAAAAATCCAGTGGCGACGATGAAGATCGTCCGAAGCTGAAGCGCCGGCCGGCCGATACGGGCGACAGCGATCCGTCTTCTACGCCCACGTCGACCTCAACCGATCCAGGTCCTTCTTCGCCCAACAGCAACAATAATTAGGCGAACTCATTCATCCCGTAACGCACTCGCCGGGTTAATCGTGAGCGCCCGGGCACGGGTAACATACAAGCCGCTATAGCGATGACGGCCATGAGGGCTGCCGCCATCAGATACGTCGACGGGTCATGGCGATTAATCCCGCAAAGGACTGCGCTGAACAGTCTGCTTGCCATCAGAGCAACCGTCGTCCCGCACGCGGTTCCAACTACCAGGAGGATTCCCGCACGGCGCGCCACCAGCGCCAGTACCCTGCTCTTGCGCGCTCCAATCGCTACCCGAATGCCGATCTCGCGGCTGCGGCGCGCCACCGCATACGCCATTAAGCCGTACACTCCAATCGCCGCCAGCACAACCGCCAGGAAGCCGAACGCGCCGAGCACCGACGCCGCCAGGCTCGCCGGAGTAAGTGGCAACGCCAGATGATCTCTCAGGGTCGCCACGTCATATAGCGGTAGACTCGAATCCATGTCTCGAACGGCCCGGCGAAGCGTTGCGATGAGCCGATCCCCGGCATGCGCGAGCGTGCCACAAGCGCCGTCGTGCTCTCGTATTGTTGTAGCAGCGGCCTGAAGATCACGGGCTGGTTCTCATCATTGAGCGACTCGTATTTGCCATTCTCGACAATTCCTGCCACTTGCCACCACGCCCCCTTCCGGTGGATGCCTTACGCTATGCGTTGGCCAAGCGCATCTCCGTGCGGAAACAAACGGCCGGCCAGAGCCCGGTTGATGATCACCACCAATGGAGCCTTGGCGTTATCCCGCCAGCTAAAATCGCGTCCCTCGAGAATGCCCGTCCCGAGCGTGCGAAAGAAGTCCCGTCCGGCGTAATAGTAGACGGCCATCGTCATGTCGCCGGCTTTTTCCGCCCGCGCTCCGTAGGCATGCAGACCAGTGCGCGACACATCTAAACTGAGCGGAATCGTGTTCGCCAGGCTGGCCGATTCGATTCCCGGCACGGCTTGCACCTTCTCAAGCAGGCTCTTCTGAAAAACACGGCCGCGCTCGGGGCTGTAAAGCTGCAGATCGAATGAGACCGAGGCCGCGTTCTGAGGGTTGAAGCCGACGTTCACCCGCAAGGCGTTCTGCAAACTGCGCACCACCAGCACCGAACCCACAGCAGCATCACGGAAAGCGCGATCTGCGCTGCTACGAGAAGGTCGCGCAATTCCCAATGTCGAAATTTGCGCGACGAGGGTTCGTTCTTCAGCGCCGGCAGTCCATCCGGGCGGCTCGCCGGAAGGCCGCTCGCGCTGAGCCTCTCGCCAGGACACGCCAGGCTTTGGCCGCCCCAGCATCCAGCAGTCCCAAGTCGTACGTTCCTTCAGCCAGTCGTTGCCGGGTTCGATCTGGGGCTCCATGGACATCGGTACCCAGAAATCGGGTGCATACAGAACCTCCGTGCCGAAGAAGCCCGGCGGCGCCACGCCCAAGACCGTGTAATCGAGCCCATTTATTTTGATCGTTCTATTGACAACTCCCCGATTGGCCGCCGAAGCGTCGCTGCCAGGCTGAATAGCTCAGCACGACATAGGGGTCGCCGCCCACTTTTTGGTCTTCGGCCGGCGTGAAGAAACGTCCCGCCACGGGATGCACGCCAAGCACCTGAAAGTAATTGCCGGTGATTTCGTAACCCCAGCTTCGTGCGTTTTCCCCGCCGTGACTTAAAGCGACGACCGCGATTCGCGTCGCGACGAGACCCGCCAGCGTCTTGGTTCGATCACGAAAATAGAGGTAGTTGGGGGAAAGCCACGGTTGAGTTCGCGCCGATAGCGAGCGCCAGGCTCAATATGGCAACGGCGGTGAAACCCGAACTGTTCCGGAGGCGGCGTACAGCGAATGCGAGCTCTTGCAGCCAGAAATCCATGGGCGAGAATGGACAGTTCCGCCTCCAAAACCGGAATCTCTGCAGCGCGGGCACTTAGCCCTCGCGCACGAGTTCGAATTGTTCGATTGTGGGACTTGGCTGACCGTCAGGGAACCACCGGATAGGCTCCCTGGCGAGGAAAATCGATGAGTTTAACTAACGCCCGCGTGGCGGTACTGCGCCATGATTTCGTTCATCTGGTCCTTTATGCGCAGTTTCAGCTTCTTCAGGCCTTGTTCTTCCAATTCGTCCGCCTCCGTTACATGAGGCTTAGACTCGATCTCCTCAATCTTCTTTTTCAATTGCGCATGCTGCTCGGCCAACGAACGGAATTGCTCGTTGCTCGTAAGCAGATGCGCTTTCAGGTCTTCGTCCTGCGTGTGATTCTCCATGAAGGGCTCTCCTTTATCGAGTGACCACGCCGAGTCTGGTTCAGAATTTTGGGAAGAAAGAATCGGGCCCGGTGGGTATGAGTGCATTGATTCACTCGCGGCTAGTCACCTGCGGCTGGCCGCAATCCAAAAATTAGCATCATTTCATCTGCATGACAATAGCTGTTTCGACAGGGAACTCATAGTATTCCGGCCGCCGCGCGACCTCTACGAACCCCAGTTTGCGGTAGAGATCCCGAGCTGCCAGATTGGATTCGCGAACTTCGAGGAAATAAATTGCCCGCTTGCTAAGTTCTCGATGCAGTAAAGCTGTCGCGATCCCCTTACGCTGGTACTCACGCCGGGTGGCGACGTTGAGGATCTCCCGTTCCGCCCGTTCGCCGGCAGCGGCTGGAAATGTCTGCCTCGACACCAGAAATCCCACAATACGGCCGTCGATTTCGGCAACCAGGCAATCGTCGATCCTAAAGTCTTCGGCCGCCCAGGGCCGGTCGCGGAACGCTTCACGCTCGATTTCGAGCACCTCCCGCAGATCGTCAGGCGTAATTTTGCGGACAATCGGAGTCACTGAACCTGCATACGGACTACCGTGCCCGCGGTATGGAACGTTTCGTCCGGGTCGGCTGAATAAGCCACGACGATACGCCGGGGCGGCTTCTGGGGACCGCATGCCAAGCCGGATGAGGCGGACTGCTTCAAAAGCAACTGCGTGGAAACGCCGGACTTATCTTTGACCCACAGGCGAGTGGCCGTATGCAGGCAATCCACTTGCACGAGCGTACCTTGCAGCTTCTTTTGCGCCACGACTTCGTCCCACGGGACAACGTTCTCGGGCTTCGCGGCGCCTGCGCTTGCATCTGCTGCCTGGTTGGCTTTTGCTTCGGCCGCCCGAATGCGATCGAGTTCGGCGTGCTCGGCGCGCTCATCGGCCAAATGCACGGCCTCGCGCTCGCGGCGGCGCGCTTCATCGGCGGTATCCAGCCGCTCCTGCTCGGAGTCCAGGCGCAATTGATGAATGCGTTCCCGTTCGGCTGCGTCGGGGGCGGAATCCTCGGCCCGCAGCCAGGTGCCCTGGGCCGCGGTGGCTTCGCCAGCTTCGGTCTGCACTTGTGCAAGTTCGAGCCAGTACTGCGTGGCGCGCGGATCGAGCTTGGCCGCTTTCGTCAGCAACGCCTCTTTCTGCGCCGGTTCGGAGGACAGCTCGGCCTGCCTGAAGATGGGTTCAGCCCAAAGCGGATTCAACTGCGCTGCCTTCTTGAGCAGCGGCAAGGCTGCGGCGGAATCCAGACCCTCGGCCGCGGAGACAAAGACCGGGGCGCTTCTGCTGCCCGCATGAATCGCATCGTCGAGGAAGGGTTTTGGGTTATCGTGCTCGCTCTGGGCAAGGCGCGCCAAGCTTTCGAAACCGAGCGCCGCGGCCGGCCCTTGGACCGCAATCGCAGCTTTGTAGGCGTTCTCGGCGGCGCTGGGGTTGGAGGAGAACTCGGCGTCGGCGAGATAGACGCTGGCGATAGCTGGATCGAGCGAATGCTCGCCGAAATCGCGCTTGGGATCGAGCGGCCGGCCACCCATGGTCACAGGCTCCCAGTTGCGGGAGGCCAGGTTCGCCTGGGCTTCTTGCTCCAGCAGCTTGGAATCCTTGCCAAAGGCGTTTTGCTCGGCTGCCTGCAGGGTGCTCCCTTTCAGCGCGTTCAGGAAAATGTGGAAGCTGGAGCCGTATTCGAACTTGGTGGCAAAGAGCTGCATGCGCGCCCAGGCCAAATCGGGATGGGCTGGAGGGCCGCCCCAGGTCACGCGGCTGCCTTTAGCCTGCAGGGTGGCAAAGAGCTGGCGCAGGCCGGATTCGACCTCGGCCGGGAGCCGCGGGGTGTTGGCATCGAGCAGGATTCCCGCCACCTGGTCGAGGGGGACCCGAGTTCCCAGCCCGCTAACTAGCAGATACTGCGCATTTTGCCAAACGAAATGGCCGTTTGGGTTTGTTTTTGCAGAATTCGTGAGCATGACCCGGATCGGCCACACGCTCGGCAAGTCTTTCGATTCCAGCAGCCCGCCAAGCACCCAGCGGACCTGTTCAAGCTGCGTCAGCGTGTCGCGGGCGGCGCCCGTATCGGAATCGGTATCGACGTAAAACGGACCGATATTCAACTCGGTCCAGTGAGCGGCGGCACGGAGGGGCGCGCAAAAATACGATACGAAGCCAATCCAGAACAGGAGGCTTCGAGTGGCGTTAAAGGCGCAGCGGAACCGTGACCACGATGGCCCGGGTAAGAGAATCGGACAGGCCACAATACGAGTGCGGTTCGGACCCATCGAAATAGACGCTGTCTCCGGCTCCAAGCACGTGCTCTTCCGATTGATAGTTTATCGCGAGCGTGCCTTCGAGCACGTGCACGAACTCGGAACCGTCGTGAGAATGCTCGCGTATGTCTTTCGGATCACGCCGGGGAAATTCGACTATGTACGCCGACATGGCCTTCTGCATTGAGCCGAAGATAAGAACCTCAAAGAAGTAGGTCGGGAATGCGCTATCGGGCAGCTCTGGAAATTGCAGGCGCTCTCCGGCGCGAACAATCGAAAAGGTCCGCTTGGAGCTCTTGTCGGCGAAGAAGTGATCAAGGCCGACATCGAAAACCATGGCGATTCGGGCCAGGGTGGGCAGAGTGGGAACCAGTTTTCCGTTCTCCAGTTGAGACAACATGGAGGCGGAGAGCCCAGTGTGTTTGCCGAGATCGACTAAGGCAATTTTCTTTCGCAGCCGAAGCCGGCGAAGCTTGGGACCGATATCGTAGCTCGATAAAACACGGCGGATCGTCTCTTCACTGCTTTCAGTGTTTTTCAAATTGGGTTCACCCGTGGTTATACGGACATGGCTCGCTTTTTGACTCAGCGCCAAAGACTCTCAAATGCGAGAACACCGACAGAGCTGCAACATACCAGATTTTCAACCTGGCTTACGAGCGATGCAGTAACAAAGGCTGTGTGGCGGTAATTGGGCAAAGTCGTCCATGATGAGGTCACGTCTCGTCGTTGAGATTATGATGCGAGAACCAGACAATTCAAGACAGAATGCATGGCGAATACTTCCGCTGGCGACTACCGGTTCTGGAAAGTGTGGTGGAAAATCAGTTCAGGTTGAGCGCTACGTGTCAAAGAAAATGTGCTCGGACGTGCTATCAAGGACAGCGAATTCGGGGCGCCTTGCACCGTCAATTGGCATAATGTATTCTTCTTCGCGCAGGTTTACGGGCAGGTTAAAAGCATTTGCTGCGCTGAGGAGCCGCCGGAATAGTGGTATATGACACTAGTTCTGTGATCGAGCGCAACACCGAATTCGACCCCTTCGCGGCCGCCTACAACCGGTTCTGGGGCGCCGATTACCACGCACAAGCGTTTCCGATTGTAGAAAAGCTGTTGCTGTCACGGCTGCCTCCGCGAGCGGCAATTCTCGACCTGTGCTGCGGCACGGGCCAGTTCACCGCCCGGGTGCAACAACTCGGCTTCCGCGTTCACGGGATAGATGCTTCGGAGCGCATGATCGGCTACGCGCGAGTGAATGCGCCACGGGCCGAGTTCAAAGTCGCCGACGCGCGGAGCTTTTCGCTCGGCGGCCAGTTCGATGCGGCTTACTCGGTATTTGAGAGCCTGAATCACGTGCCCGACCTCGAGGGCCTCGAGACGGCTTTCTCCTGCGTGCGGCGGCACCTTCGCGACGGCGCCTGCTTTTTGTTCGATCTCAACCGCGAAGAAGCGTTCCTCACTTACTGGAACGATATCCACGCGATCGTCGAGGCCGACAGCGTCTGCGCGCTGCGCTCTCATTACGAGGAGGATGCGCGGGTCGGCACGTGTAATATCACGACGTTCGAGCTGGAGGATGGCTGCTGGACACGCAACGATTTTGCCATTCGCCAGACCTGTCACGATGTCACCCAGGTGCACGAAAGCTTGCTCAGCGCCGGTTTTGGCGATGTGAGCTTGCTCGATTCCCGCGACGCCGGAATGACAGGGGATATCGCGTGCGCCCGCACGTTCTTTCTTGCAACGGCTGCTTAGAAGTACCAGTAAGTGGCGCCTGTGCCGGTGTTGTACGCAAAAACGACGTTGTCGTTTGCAACCGCCACGTTGGTGAATCCGTCCGCCAAATAGTTAAAACTCTGTGTTGCGGAATCCCATTGATACAGCCCGCCCTGGGCGTTGCCTGTTGATTGTAGTGCCATATCTGGGAGTTGGAGTTGACGCCCCATACATCGCCGTCCGCGCCGACCCCGATCTGCTTGAGCGAGCCGAGAATATAAGTCCAGCTTTGGTTGCCGAGTCCCAGCGGAAGATGAGCTGCTGCGCGTTAATTCCCCACACGGCATTGGCATTGCCGACCGCGATCTGGGGTCAATGCGCCTGGAACCTGCTGGAACGTGCCGCTTTGCGCCTAACATGGCAGTGAGGCTGCTTCCAGAAAACAGCAGATCGAGATTGTAGTTAGTAAGTGGACGGCGGATCTGGGGTTTGTCATGAAAGAGGATTTTAGAAATACCAGTAAGCGGCGCCTGTGTCGGTGTTATATGCAAAAACGACGTTGTCGTTTCCGACGGCGACATTAGTGACTCCCTGGCCGATATAGTCGAAGGTCTGCGTCGCAGAATCCCATCGATAGAGACCGCCCTGCGCGTTGACGCCCCAGACCGCGCCGTCGAAGGCGACGGCAATTTGAGTGAGCAGCGCGCCGGGTATCTGAACCCAGCCAGTCGCAGCGTAGCGATATACGTGCTGATCGGCATTCACGCCCCAAATGTTCGCGGCATTGCCGACCGAGATCTGGACCAATGATCCTGGAATATTTACCCAGCTCGCGGTCTTGCGGTCATAGGAATAAATTTGCTGCTGCGCATTCACGCCCCAGACGGTTCCGTCCACGCCAAGAGAAAGCTGCGCCAAGGTGCCGGGGATATTGACCCAGCCGTTAACGTTCGGAGAGGTTTGGCCGTAGGTATACGTTTGGCCGTACAGATTGATGCCAAACACAGACTCATTGGCGTTTACGGCAATCCGGTTCAACTCACCGGCAACGTTATTAAACAGGTTTGCAGGATTCAGGACATTTGCAGGCGGCTGCCCCATTTGCCAGATTCCGCCGGCCGCATCCACGCCCCAGACGATGCCAGCGGATCCTACCGAGAGCTGCGCCAGCGGCTGGCCCGGAATGTTTTGGAACGTTTGTGTTCCGGGATCGAAGGCATAGACAAGGTTGTTGGCATCGACTGCAAAGGTTGCCCCATCGGGAGCCACGGAAATCTGATGGAACGAGCCGGGAATCTGCGTGAGTGTGTGATAGGGCTGAGCAGACCCGGTGTAATGGTAGACGCTGCCCTGGCTGTTGATGCCCCACACGCTGCCGTCGGCGCCCGCCGCTATCTGGGCCAGCGCGCCGGGGACCTGAACCCAGGTTTGAGACTGCGCGTTCCATCGGTAAATCGATCCGTCCACTGGCGGCGAGGCTTGTTCGGGAGACTCCAAGCCCCACACGTTGGCGCCCGAGCCGACGGCAAGCTGCGCGATGTTGTTGCCGCCAGAGACATTCCATTGGCCCGACAACGGACTGTAATGGAACGAGTAGCCTCCATTGCTCCACAGGTCGCCATCCGCGCCCACGGCAATGGTGCCGATCGACATGAAGTCGATTTGCTGAACAGGCATCGGGAGTCCCGTAAACCGGCCCGTTCCCGGGTTGTACCAAAACGCGTCCAGATAGCCGGGCGAGGAGTTTACCAGGGCGTACACCGCGCCGTCATTTCCAACGGCAAGCCGCGTCACGCCTTGATAAATGGATATTTGGCTGGTATCGACATAGCCCCAAGCTTGGGCCTGTCGATTGTAATGCCAGACCTGGGCGCTTGCGTTAAGACCCCAGACATCGCCGTCTGCTCCGACCGCAATCTGCTTCAGGAAGCCCGGGATGTAAGTCCAATCCTGCGTGTTGGGATCCCAGCGGAAGATCAGGCCCTGCGCGTTGAGTCCCCAGACGGCATTGGCGTTGCCGACTGCGATCTGGGTGAGCGCGCCGGGGACTTGTACAAATTGGCCGGCGCCTGGATCGTAGGTAAAGATGTTCTGGTTTGAGTCAAGGCCCCACACGGCGCCATCGGCTCCGACGGAGATTTGCGACAAGGAACCGGGAACTTGCTCGAAGGCGCCGCTCTGCCCGAAGGACGGGAGCCGCGCGGCAGAGAGACTGAGCAAGAGGAGCGCAAATGAGACAGGAGACCTTTTCATATGCTTAGAACCATGTGTAAGTGAAACCGGTGGTGGTATTGATGGCCCAGACTGACACCGCGTTTCCGACAAATACGTCGGTGACGCCGGTTCCTACTAAGTGGAAGTTTTGGCTGCTGGAGTTCCATTGATACAGCCCTCCGGTAGCATCTACGCCCCACACCGAGCCGTCGAATGCAGCCTTTACCTGTTGCAGCGTGCCTGAAACGTTGACGCAGCCTTGGGTGGACTCCCAGGTGTAAACCTGTCCCAGATAGTTCACGCCCCAGATATTGTTAGCGCTGCCGACCGAGATCTGGACCAGCGATCCGGGTACATTCTCCCAGGATTGGCCGGCAGAATTGAAACGATAGATCTGCTGTTGGGCGTTGATGCCCCAGACGGTACCGTCTGCGGCGACGGAGAGCTGCGCCAGCTCGCCGGGAATGTTTGTCCAGCTTTGGCTGGTGAAATCGTATGTATAAGTCTGACTGCCGGAATTAATTCCCCAGGTGGAACCGTCCGCGCCGGCGGCGATTTGCACTAACTCGCCGGGAACATAACTCCAATTAAGGGGCGATATGTAGGGCATTCCCCATCGCCAGATCTCGTCGTCCGGATTGACGCCCCAGATATTCGAGCTGCTGTTCGGAGGATTTTTCCCGCCTCCGTCCGCGATCTGCGTGAGCTGGCCGGGGATATTTTGCCAGCTTTGAGTGGTGGCGTTGAAGTTATAAACAAGGTTCGCGGAGTCTACGGCCCAGGCATCGCCGTCAGGAGCAACGGAGATTTGCTTGAAAGTGCCTAGGACCGGAATGAGCGTCTGGTAAGGCCGTAGCAGGCCGGTATAGCGAAAGATGCGGTGCTGTTCGTCCAAGCCCCACACGCTGCCGTCGCCGCCGGCGGCAATTTGCCTGAGAGCACCGGGGATCTGAACCCAGTTTGAAGCCTGACCGTCGTATTGGTAGACTTGCCCGTTCGAATCGATACCCCAAACGCTGCCGCCGTAGCCCACCGCAACTTGCACCATGAGGGCGGGGTAGAGATAGCTCGAGGTCCAATCCCAACTGAACTGCGAGCGGTTGTAATGATAGGCGACGTTCTCGTCGTTGCACGAGAATCCGGTGCCCGCGGCCCAAGCATCTCCGTCCATGCCGACCGAAATCTGATTGAGCTGAAGGATGCCGACGAAATTACCCGGACAAGCTGGTTGAACGCCGGTGATTTGGAACCGCCGAGTGCCAGGGTTGTACCAATACGACGACAGGTTATGGTAGGGCGGCCCGAGTCCGTATACGGCGCCAGCAGATCCGACTGCGATGTCGCTCAACGTTACCGGGAGGTATTGCCAAGCCTGCTGCTGCTGGTCGTAATGCCAGACCTGGAACTGCGCGTTGATGCCCCAGACATCGCCGTCGGCGCCGACGGCGACCTTTTGCAACGCGCCGGGAATGTAAATCCAGCGTTGATTCGCCGGATCCCAGCGGAAGACGAGATTCTGCGCGTTAACGCCCCAGACGGCATCGGCGTTGCCGACCGCGACCTGGACCAGAGCGCCGGGCACCTGGGTAAATTGGGCGGCGGCTGGATCGTAGGTGAAGATGTTTTGCGCGGAATCGACTCCCCAGACGGCGCCATCGGCGCCTACCGAGATTTGCGATAAGGAGCCCGGAATCTGTCCAAAGCCGGCAACCTGAGCGTAGCTCGGCAAAGACACTGCTACGAAAAAAAAACAAGTTAAGACAAGAACGAGTAAGTGTGCGCGCCCGAAGCCCCTCACAAGAACTCCTCCGAGGGAGGGTAGGCGAAGTCACTCAAGAAGTCAAGTCAAATTATGATAAAAGCCGTATGGCTGCAGGTTCCGTGCAGCCATACGGATGAGTCTAGAACCACAAGAAAGTTTGCCCCGAGGTGGAATCCAGAGCCCACACCGCGGCGGCGTTTCCAACCACCACGTTGGTGACGCCATTTGCGACCAAACTAAAGCTCTGGGTGTTCGAGTTCCATTGGTAAAGGCTGCCCTCGGGGTTAGTGCCCCAAATGGAGCCGTCAAACGCCACCTTCACAGTGGTGAGAATTGAGCCGGGTATGATCGCCCAGTCTTTCGCGCTCGTATCGTAGCGGAAGACCTGCTGTTGAGCATTTACACCCCAAATGTTCGTTGCGGAACCGACCGAGATCTGCGTCAGTGTTCCTGCAACGTTCACCCAGGATTGCATCCTGGAGTCGAAGCGGTAGATCTGCCCCCCTGCATTAATGCCCCACACGGTGCCGTCCGCGCCCACAGAAAGCGTTGCGAGCTGGCCGGGTATTTGGGTCCAGCTAGAGCTGGAGGCGTTGTAAGTATATGTCGAACCGGCGGCGTTTATGCCCCAAACCGACATATTGGCGCCAACCTGGATGGAGGTCAATTGACCGGGTATCTCGTTCCAGGTTCCGGCGGTTGCGTTGTACTCGAAGATGTCGCCGGAAGTGTCCACACCCCAGACATCGGCGCCCGCTCCGACGGAAAGCTGGGCGAGTGCCGGCGCGCCGGAAACAGCTTGGAAAGTCTGTGTGCCGGAGTTGAAATTATAGACGAGATTGCTTGAATCTACCGCCCATGCGCTGCCGTCCGAGCCTACGGAGATCTGAGTGAAGTTTCCCGGAACCGGCGAAAGGGCCTGGTATGCCCGGGTGGGGGAGTTAGTCAGTTGGAAAATATTCTGAGAGCTGTCGACGCCCCACACTTGGCCATTTGCGCCAACCGCGAGGCTGCTCAGAGTACCGGAAATTTGCACCCAGGCCTGAGCCTGTGCGCTCCATTGGAAAACATTTCCAGAAGAATCTAGGCCGAAGACGGCAGCGCCAGAGCCAACCATCACTTGCGCGATGCTGCCGGGCGTAACATCTAGAGTGTTGTGCAGCACATCATAGTGATACGCGAGATTATTCTTCACTGCCCAGAGGTCGCCATCCACTCCTACCGAAATCTGGGTAAATGCAACGGTGCCGGCTATGTATTGAAAAGCGCCGAAACCCGGGTTATAGCAAAAGATTCCGCCTCCACTGTTAAGGCCACAAACCGCGCCAGCCGAGCCGACCGAAATGGAGGTTAGCGCTCCCCCGACCGGCGTCCAGCTAGAGCTTGCCGAGTTGTAATGATAGATGCGTCCTTGGTAATTGAGGCCCCAGACGTCGCCGTCGGCGCCTACCGCGATCTGATTTAGTTCGCCAGGGATGTTGACCCAAACCATGTTTACGGCGTCCCATCTATAGACTTGGTTGGTGTAATTGAGTCCCCAAACGGCACTGGACGAACCCGCGGCGATCACTCTTAGCGAACCCGGAAGATTGGTCCATGCGCTAGCGGTGGAATCGTAAGTGTAAATCTGCTGGCTGCTGTTAATGCCCCAGACGCTGCCATCGGCACCGACTGAAACTTGCGTTAGGGCGCCCCCGATCTGCTGGAGAGCGGGGGGAGGAACGAAGGCGTTAACCGCGGCGGCCAGCGCCGGGTTGGTCAGTTGCGCGGGGAATGTTGCTGCTACGTTATTAGCGTTCTGGCCGATGAAGAAATCCGTCAATAGGGTCATCGTTGCAGTATCGAGACCGGCCTGTGTCCAGGCTTGCAGGACTGCGGCCGGAGGGCCGTCCGCTGCAATTTCGGTCTCAGCGTTGACCACGTCGGCCGGCGTAACTATAACTGAGCCGGGATACCCTGCCGCCAAGGCGGCTTGCAGGTTGGCGAGCAGCAGGGGCTCAGCTTGAACGAGCGAAACTAAGACAGCCGCGTAACTCTGCTGTGCCTGGAATTGCTTTGCTTCCCAGACTGCGTCTCCGGCATTGGCCGCCCCGGCCGTCCTATTCTGTGACGTGATCGCGGCCTGGGTATACGCAAGAGAGGCCGCACTGTTGGTGTTCAGTGCATTGAGAGCGGCGGCGAGCGCTGGGGTGATATTGGCATCGGGGACGACGGGCGTCAATTGCGGAAAGGTCGGCTGCGCGATCACCATGTAGTTGGAGTCCGGCGGGTCGAAACCCGCATAGACGCCAAGAAAAGCGTTCGCACTCCCGAGCAGCCATGCGGCATCGGGAAGCGCCGTCAGGCAGGCCGGCGCAGCGGTGGTAAATATCGAGCAGAAAAAAGCCGGAACTCCCTGAGTAAGTAATCCGGTTCCAATCGAACTGCTAGCCACGGCAACATATCCCGCGGTTCTTTTCTGGTTGGGAGTCCAGTTCGAGACCGGACAATTCGGCGGGGAGGGGACAGGGGTTGGCACTGTTGTCGAACACGACTGTCCAGTTACGACGATTATGGTGGCGAGCTCATCGCCATCGGCGTTATTGACGAACGCGCTCACGGTTCCTGCGCCGGATGCAGTAAAAACGTTTACAAACGGCTGCGAGTAGACGCTGATGTCCTGGTAACCCTGCAGGATGTTTGTAGAGGTCGAGATGATCAAGTCTTCGCCCTCTCCCTCCTCGTTCGGATCGCTGGTGTCGATTTCACCGGTAATCGTGACCGTGTCGCCGGCGTTGTAATTGGCGATTACGACCGCAGTCGGACTGTCGGTGGTCATAGTTGTGATACCGGCCTGCGAAAAAGCGAGCGAGGAGAACAGGCAACTGAGAGTGAGTAAGAACTGGGCGTACAGCAAGGTTCTCCGGCGAAATGCAAACTTCATAACCGATTACACCTCTTAGGCGTATCAGTATACTTTGGAATCGCCTTTTTGATTCAACTAAATTTTTTGATTGATACTTTTGTCTCTCCATTGGCTTTCACGGCGCTACTTTGGCGAGCTGAACAACACTCAAGCCGGGGATTAAGACTTGGGGGATTCGGCTAACACTACGGCAAGCGGTATCCGGGCAGGCAGTTTAGGATATTCGCCGGCCACGAGCAGGGATCTGCTCACCAGGAGGAGGGAATCGGTGCATGGCTGCAGGATGACTGCAGCCATGCCCATGAGTTAGTAAGTTAGAACCACGCGTAAACAGCGCCTGTGGTGGCGTTAACAGCCCAGACGTTAGTGGCGTTGCCGGCCACGACATAGCTCACGTTATTGGCGACGAAGGTGAAATTCGTCCCGTTCCACTGATACGCGCTTCCATTCCCGTTGACTCCCCAGACAGCGCCGTCGAAGGTGGACCAGACTTCGTCGAGCGACGCGCCCGTAATGGGCACCCAACCGTTGTCGTAGGTGTAGACCTGGTTTTGCGCGTTTATGCCCCAGACGACATTGGCAGCGCCGACGGAGATCTGACTGAGCGACCCGGGAATGTTGGTCCAGGAGCCGCTGGCACCGCCGCTATAGCGATAGACCTGAAGGCTTCCGTTGATGCCCCAGACGGTACCGTCCGCGCCCACGGAAAGCGTCCCGAGCTGGCCCTGTATCTGGGTCCAGCCCGAGCCGTTGTAGTAGTAGGTGGAGCCGCCAGCGTTGATGCCCCAGACGTATCCATCCGCACCGACCTGGACCAGGTTCAATTCGCCTGGGATAGTCTGCCAACTGGGCGAAGGACCGGCGAGGTATTCGTAGACCACACCCGGCTCATTGGGGTTGGGGCAAGTGCCATCGGAGTTGGGATTGTGGCAGCCGGTAACAGCCCAGACATCGTTACCCGCGCCTACGGAGACTTGGGCGATATAGGGCGGCGAGGAAACGGTTTGGAAGGTCTGCGTGCCGCGGTTGAAGTATTGCACGGTTAAGTTGCTCACTCCCCACACGGAGCCATCCGCCCCGACCGAGATCTGGTCGAGAGTGGCGCCCGAAACGACATTCAGAGTCTGGTAGGCGCGTACGGCAGCGCCGAGCAAGCGGTAAATATTTTGGGAGCTGGAAACACCCCAAACGGTGCCATTCGCGCCCACCGAAATGCTGCTCAGATTTCCGGAGATCTGTACCCAGGTCTGAGCTACCGCGTCCCATTGGAAGACATCGCCGGAGGCGCCCAGCCCGAAGACGGCGGCCCCGGAACCAACTGCTACCTGGCTGATGCTGGCGGAGGTAGAGGCCATAGTGTTGGTCAGCACATCGTAGTGATACGCGACGTCGTTTTTCACGGCCCAGAGGTCGCCATCAACTCCCACGGAGAGCTGCGTGAACCCTGAAGAGTCAGCGACCCACTGGAACTGGCGCGCTCCCGGGTTGTACCAATAGATGGAACCGTTGCTATTCAGGCCGTAGACTGCACCGGCCGATCCGACGGTGATGGAACTTAGTTGACCGTTTACCTGCGTCCAGCCGGAACCGTTGTAGTAATAAATATTTCCTAAGTAGTTGACGCCCCAGAGGGAGCCGTCGGCGCCCACCGATATTTGATTCAGTTCGCCGGGGACATAGACCCAACTAGCGGATGTTAGGTCGTAATGATAAATCTGATTCGTGTAATTGAGGCCCCAAACGGCTTTGGCATTACCGGCCGCGATCACTTTCAGCGAGCCGGGGATGTTATTCCAGGTGGAGGCATCCACGTTGTAAGTGTAGATTTGCTCTCCGGCGTTAATTCCCCAAATGCTACCGTCTGCTCCTACCGAGATCTGGGTTAGCGCGCCAGGTATTTGCTGGAAAGACTCGAAGCTGATGTCGGAGATGCGGCCGATCTGACCCACCAGGGCTTCGGAAAACCACAGAGCATGGTCCGGTCCGAGGGTGATGCCGTAAGCTCCGGCCGCGGCGGTCGGGATGGCGTATTCGGTGCGGCTGCCGCCGGTGGTGATGCGTCCGATCTTATCGGCGCCTTCCTCGGTAAACCATAGAGCATGGTCGACGCCCACGGTGATTCCAAGCGGGGCTGCGGAGGAGGAACTCAAGGCATATTCGGTTACGACTCCGCCGGTGGTGATCTTTCCGACCTTGCCCGCGTCACGCTCCGTGAACCAGAGATTGCCGTCGGGACCTGACACGATGGCGAAGGGTCCGCTGCCGGAAGTAGGCACGGAGTACTCGGTGATGGCGCCGGACCTCACGGTACCGATCTTGTTACCGACCTGCTCGGTGAACCAGATGTTGCCGTCGGGTCCGAGCGTAAGCCAGGTCGGAATGCTATTGGCGGTAGAGATGACGATGGGGGTCACCACGGCAAAATCGCCGCTGGTGGAAACCGCAGCGATGGCATTGACTCCGGGCGCTGCTTCCGCAAACCAGATGTTCCCGTCGGAACCGACTGCGATGCCGGTCGGAGAGGCGCCCGCGGTGGGAATCGTGAATTGGGCGATTACGCCTGCAGGCGTGATCTGTCCAATGTAGTTACCGTTGCCGACGGTGAAGTATAAGTTGCCATCGGGCCCAGTTACGATCTGCTGCGGCTCGGTGTTCGCCGCGAGGGCATATTCGCTGATAACGCCATTGATATCGATCCGTGCAATTTTGGCCGCTCCGGCGTTAATCGAGGTCTCGACAAACCAGACCGCTCCATCAGGTCCGGTGGTAATTCCTTGGGGGACACTGGCTACCCCGCTAGGAACGGCAAACTCTGCAAAGCTAACTTGCGCCGACGACGCCGGCGGAAATGCCGCGAGCAAGAACAAGCTGGCGGCCGTTGCTATGCCTACCCCAAAAGTCCGCCCCGTGCGGTGCGCAGATGAATATTTAGTCATCCAGCGCGCAACCGGGAGCGCGATCAATGCTCTCTCCATAACCTACAAGCCCCTCTTTCGATTAAGTACTTTTTCTAACACTCCGAACACATTGTGCGGCAAAACCCCCAGGCTTGCAAGCGCAAAGCTTAGACGCCATTTATAGGAACCGGAGATTTTCTGGCGGTCGAGGTTCCGATGGAGGGGGAATATTTGCATTCGGAGAATTTATCGCTGCAACACAATGCTACCCGATGTAGTCCACTCAGAGTATACCGAGCAATAGAGAGCGATAGTTTTCGATTATGTCGCGGAGTTTTAGTACTCTTCGGCATTCAGTTCTCGCACTTTCCCCGATACGTAATGTGTGGCGGGAAGTGTCTATAGGCCGGTAGTTCGCTTTGCAAGGCTTCGCTACCGAGCATCAGTGTGGACCGGCATACAGGAGCAATTTTAAGGTTTACTACTGGGCTGATTGATGGTAAGAAATAGGAGGAGGAATAAAGTGCGATTAGGCGCTTCAACTTTTTTACTGGCTGCGGCCATGGCCGCCTGTCTAGCGTTACCGAGTTCGGCAAGTACGATTCAACTGGGAATCAACGGTGACGCGCAGGTTGGCTCAAACTACATCGATTTCGGGCAGTATCCCAACGGTGCCCCCTACACACCGGCTCCGGGATACGGGACCTTTGAAGTTTCACTCGTCAACTCTGGCGTTTTTTCGAGCGCCGGCGTGACGACGGGTGAATTCGGCATGATCCAGAGCTTGAACGAGCCCCCCGGGGCGGTTACGCTGCCGAGCGCCTTTATGACGTTCGATACCGGCGGATCCAATCTGCAGCTCTGGGCAACCAACATTCCGGCGGGCGCGGTAGGACCATTCACTTTGACCGATACACCGGATGGTGCGGTGGCGTCGTTCGACGTGGATGGCTACGTGTGGGACACCAACACGAACTCGAAGGTGGACACCTTTACGGGTACGTTCTCGGCAACCTTCGACGGACAGACGGTGGCTTCGCTCTTCACGAATCTGCCGATCGACACGCCCTTTTCGGCCACGTTTACGGCAACAGTTATTCCGACGACGGTTCCTGAGCCCGCTTCTATGCTGCTCATGGGCGCCGGGCTGCTCGGTGTTGGTTTGATTTCGCGGCGCAAAGCTCGCAAATCCTAATCTTTCCATAATCTGAAGCTTAAACCGCAGTTACGCTACGTGGCGTAACTGCGGTTTCGTGTTTCTGGACACGCCATAGCCCGCTCTTCGTAACGTCCGGGAGCGAGCACGCCGTTCGGATCCAGGGATGCCTTGAATCGGGCCAGAACGGCCGGATCGCGCTCGGCTTCGATCGCGGCCGGCATGGCTTGAATGCCCAGCCGATAGGGATGATAGCCAGCCTCCGTGCAATGGCGGGCCAGGTCGAAATAGCAATGCATGGCGCGTTCGTCTTCGCCGGGAACTTCCCGGTCATAGGTAATCGAAATTACGGCGTAAACGGTGCGCGGCGTCAGCATGGTGAGCGAGATCATGGGCTCAAAGCCGGACGCGAGCAAGGTATCGGTCGCAAGCGCGGTCAGCTTCGCTACGTGCTGGCCGGAGGCGGGCGCCATGGGCGCGTACCATAGAAGGCCGCATCCGTCGCTGTCTGGTTCCGGATTGGCGGGGACGGGCCTGCGCTTGCGCCAGTAAACGGAAGCGAGGGTTTGGCTGGTGGGCACGCCCCGCATGAGGCCGACCACCGGCTCCACGATCTCGATCGTGCGCGTGACGTCCCAGCGCGTCAGGAGGCTAAAGGGCTTTGCGAACCGCCGAGCGAGCCGGAGCGTCCTTTCGCTGAGGAACCGCAGACGGCCGTTCTGCTTTCGAAGCGCCAGGCGTAACAGGCGCTTCGCCTCGGAAACCTGGCTGGGGGTTCCGTAGAGGCCGCCGGAGGCATTCCAGTACCCAAACGTCAGACGCTTGCGAAAATGCGCCATCCGCTCGGGCGGGAGCGGCGTGCGGCCGCCGGTTTCTTCCCACGGGTATTGCTGCAGGCCATTCAAGACCTTGTAGTCATTCGCGATATGAACCGAGCTGCGCAGGATTTCCCGCAGCCGGAGCGGCCGGAGCGCATCGATGAGGCCGGGCAGTCCGGCCGGATCTTCACTGCGAAAAAAGAAGGCCTCGAAGCACTCCGGCTCGGGCATGAGCCAGACCGTCATGCGCGTGACGACGCCCAGGTTGGACTGAGAAAACAGGCCGTCGAGGCTGGGGCCTAGGCCCCACCGGCTGACGGCAGCGGTCGTGGAGCCGTGCCAGCGCGCCGATCCGGTCTGAATGACTTCTCCGCTGGGCAGCACCACTTCCAGGCCCGCGACGTGGGCGAAATGGTCCCCGTACGGGGTGTGGCCGAAGCCGCGCTCCATCACATTGCCGATCAGGCTGCAGTGCGGACTGGAGCCGGTCGCGTCCATCCACAGCTTCGAACCGCGTTGTTTAAGGAACCCGTACAACTGCTGCTGCGTCACTCCTGGTTCGAGGGTGACGTAAGCGAGTTCTTCGTTGAAGTCGAGGATGCGGGTCAAGCGGCCGAGATCGAGCAAGGCGCAACCGTCGGCGGGCGGCACGCGCGAGCCATAGCCCCAGTTCTTGCCGCTACTAATTGGATAAAGCGGTATGCCGAAATGGTTAGCGATACGCAGGCATTCCTGGACTTGCGGCCGGTCGCGAGGACGCAAGAGAGCGGGAATCCGCTGGGTGGTGGGAAAGGTGGCGGTTTCGGCGCCCGCGAGCACAGGTGGGTCGCGGGAGACATATTCGGAGCCGAGCACTTCTGCCCAGCGGTCCAGCGCGAGCGCTAGATTTTCCAGGGGCAACGGCAGGTGCTCTACGCCAATTGATAGGCCGAGCGCGCGGGCGCCCAAGTCGGCGCCTTGTGCCAGAGGGTCTTCTCGGCCGGCCGGAGAATCGACAGCCCGGCCAGTTTTCCGCGCAATTGAGCGATCAGCGGCACGAAGCGCTTGGAGGGTGTACGACCGTCAAACCGGAGCAACTCCATCTGGCAGCCGTATTGTGGATCCTCGTAGGGGGGGAGCGACTCGCCGTCCACCTCGAAGCTGGCGCCGCCGATGCGTCGCAGGATCGACGAGGAGCCATGGCGGGCCGTGGCAGCACAGGCCCCGAGACAGCCGCCCCAGAGGTGGGCCAAGGCATAAGACGCCACCAGAATCTCGAGCGCTGCGCGGGTGCCGCGCCACTCCTCCGCCAAGGCCCAGCCGGCGATTTCCACGTAGGAAAAATTATTCCGTTGGGCGATACGCAGGTCGTTCTCGACGGCCTGGCGGACCTTGCCGGCCCAGCGCGGATCATTGGCTAAGGCGGAATGTCTTACCCGCAATTGATCAAAACTTACGTTGTGGGAGTGTACTAAATAGCGAGCGCAGCCGATGACATTGTGAGAGGGATCGACCAGCAGGAAGTGCCAGCTTCGCTGGTCTCCTGGCATCAAAAATCGTCTCTCTTCATCGAGTTCCGATTCCTGGATGGCACCGTCCTTGAGATACACACGGCCGCGCAATCTCTGAACTGAAGCCAGGAAGTGGTCATACAGTTGCTTATTGATATTCGGCCGGCCGAATGCGCCGCCGCAGGGGGTCTCAGGAGGAGCGAGGAGCTGAAATCGGTAATTTTGTTGCATGAGTACGCGTCGGTATTTCTCCAGAGTGTTGTACTACAGGGTTCCAGTCACATCCGTACTGCGCCGCGGCAGCACTTCACTATTGAAGTGGGCCCGATGCATACGATTTTCTTATCGACACATGAATTGTTTTTCATCAGTGTACTGTGTAGCGGCCCCGAGCGCCAGGAAAAAATTGTTTCGCAGCCCATTGATCTTTCCAAACGGTTGTCCGCAAGATAGAACCAGCCCGCGTGGGAGGTTGAAAAGTTTCGTTCGAGATGTCATCAGGCCACACTAATTCTGGCGTGGAGTCAGACCAAGCCCTTCTTTGCTGGTCCGAAGCTCCCAACTCCCCGTCGAGGGAGGAGTTTGTTCAGGTGCTCGAAACTCACTTATCGGAAGCTATTATAAAAAGCAACCTCAAAGTGGACGAGAAAACCAAAGTAACGCTTATAGGAAAAGATTATACAGGAATTGGAATTGTTAGGGCATGCCGGAGGGACGGAAAAAACTTCATTGTGACGATCGGGATGGGGGAAGAGCGAACCGGGCAGGCTCCGGCGATAGAGCGGGATCCTAGCGTCCTGGTCGTCGACGAGTTCATCACCGAAGAACAAGAGGCTAAGATTTTAAACGACTTAGGCGGCACGATGCGGTGGCGGCTCGCCATTCCCCGGCTTCCAGCAGGGCTGCGATGTCTGCTGCTGCCGGGTGGCTGAGCTGCTGTAAAATTTACTAGTGTAGATTTTTCATGTAGGCCGCACCACAGCATGGGGAGTTGACCCATTCTTCCCGTTAATGCTGTAATAAGTTCAGCCCCCGCTTTGCACAACCCAGTATCCTCAACGCCCACGCGCAAGACGGTCGCGTTGTCTGACGCGCCACCCAAAGCGCAGGTGGGTTCCTCGAACATTTGGCGGCGCGCATCCGCGCCCTTTGCGCTATTAGAAACTGTAGAGTCTCCGTCTGCAGACGGCCCTCTTCTCGACACGCGGCGAAGCCTGCGCAACGATGCATCGTTCCAGGTAGACGACGCGCACATGCGTACTTTGGTGCGGGATCTTCACCGCGTGCGGCCCGCGATCTTTTGGACCGACCTGCTGGCGACGAGTGTCATCGGCTGGGGAGCTTTCGTCGGCGCAGTGATGCTCCGGCCCTTTTCACCCATCATGACGCTCTGCATGGCGGCAGCGGCGCTGGCTTTGTACCGGTCGCTCTGCTTCCTGCACGAGATCACGCACCAGAATCAGCGCACCTTGCCGGGCTTCGAGACAGCTTGGAACCTGTTGGCCGGATACCCGCTCCTGATGCCCTCCTTCGTCTACGTCGGGGTGCATCAGAGCCATCACAAGTTGAGCACGTATGGAACATCCCAGGACCCGGAGTATCTGCCGTTTGCCCAGAACAGCCGCATGACGGCGGTATTCGCCCTGGAAGCGCTCTTCATTCCGGCTGCCTTGCTGGCCCGTTTCCTACTGCTGACACCAATCGGGCTCCTGTGGCCGGGCTTCGAGCGCTGGCTGATCGCGCACCTGTCGTCACTGACGATGAACGTGCGGTACCGGCGTGAAGCGACCCCGGAACTCGCCGGCAAGGTGCGGCGCCACAGCGCAGTTCTGTTTCTGGCCTGGGGGGCTCTGGTTTCGCTCGCCGCCTACGGGATGCTGCCGTGGCGCATCTTCGCGATCTGGTTCGTGGTTACCGGGCTGGCCAGCTTTGTGAACACGCTCCGCGCGCTCGGCGCGCACGCCTATGAGAGTGCAGGCGAACCGCTGGATCGCATGGGGCAACTGATCGATTCGATTGACACGCCCGGCGGGTGGTGGACCGAGCTTTGGGCGCCGGTGGGCCTGCGGTATCACGCGCTGCACCATTACTTCCCGGGCATTCCGTATCACAATCTGGCGGAAGCGTATCGCCGCGTAAGCTCCGCCTTGCCGGTCGGCGCGCACTATCGCCGGATGAGCAGCCCCAGTTTGCCGCACTCGTTGCGTGTTCTCTATCGGAAGGGTCTGCGCGCCTGGAAATGAGCGCAAAGGGCGCGGATGCGCGCCACCAGTTAACGAAAAAAGTTATGGGAGCCTTGGGCGGCGTGCTTCATACGGCGTCCCTTTTGCGCGAAGATTCTCAATAACGGCGCGAATGCACTTCGGCATCATCAGCCCTCCTGTTCCGGGACATATCCATCCGTTCGGGGCGCTAGGCCGCGAATTGATGGCGAGGGGCCATCGAGTCACACTGTTTCACATGCCGGATGTCGAAGAACGAGCGCGGCATGAGGGGCTCGGCTTTGTGGCGATCGGCAGCCTCGACCACCCGGCCGGGTCGCTGCCTGACTCGTTTGCTAAGCTCACCCGGCTGAACGGCCTGGCTGCGCTGCGCTTCACTATCGAAGCTATCCGCAAGACGACCGAGATGATGTGCCGCGACGCGCCGGCCGCGCTGCGCTATGCGGGGGTGGGATTTCTGCTGGCGGATCAGACCGAGCCAGCCGGCAGAACCATCGCGGAGCACCTGTGCCTGCCGTTCGTCACCATATGCAACGCGCTGGCGCTGAATCGTGAGCCCTCGGTGCCGCCGCCGTTTACCGCCTGGGCGTACCGCGACAGTTGGCCGGCCCGGATGCGCAACCAGATTGGCTACGCCATGTCGGACCGGATCATGCGCTCCATCGCACAGGTCATTTCCAAATACCGCGTCCGCTGGAAGCTGCCGGCACACAGGCACGCCGAGCAGAGCTTTTCGAGACTGGCGCAGATCAGCCAGCAGCCGCCGGCGTTCGACTATCCGCGCCGGCGCCTTCCGAGATCTTTTCACTATGTGGGCCCGCTGCGACGGCCGTCGGCGCAAGCGGTTCCGTTTCCCTGGGATGAGCTGGACGGACGGCCGCTGGTCTATGCTTCGCTAGGGACTTTGCAAAACGGACGCGAAGCCACTTTTCGCTGCTTTGCCGAAGCGTGCGCCGGGATTGACGTTCAGCTTGTCCTCACGCACGGGGGCGGTCTGGATGCGCGCGCCGTCTCCGACCTGCCCGGCAAGCCGGTGGTGGTGAGCTATGCGCCTCAGCTCGAGCTGCTATCGCGCGCCAGCTTGACGCTGACGCATGCGGGCCTGAATACGGTGCTCGACTCGCTGAGCTGCGGCGTGCCGCTGGTGGCGACGCCCATCACGTATGAGCAGCCGGCCATTGCGCAACGGGTGGAATGGTGCGGGGCCGGGCGAACCGTACCATTCGCGAAGCTTCAGGTAGACCGGGTGCGCGCTGCCGTTCGCGAGGTTCTCGCGGACACCGGCTACCGAGCCAATGCGGAGCGCGTGCGCGATTCGATTCGGCAAGCGGGCGGCGTCACGCGGGCGGCAGATCTGATCGAGAGCTTTCTGGGCTAATTCGGGCAACTACTCACTTGCAAACCGTCGCCGGGCCAGCTTTTGGCAATTTTGGACACCGCGATTCAGGTAATAATGCAAGCAAGGGAAGATTGTTGAAGAAGTCACCAGGAGAACCAGCGGCATTGCTGCCTGTAACGGTGGACAGCCGACGAATGTTGGGCCATTTCCCAGAGGTGCTGCTGATAAGCGACGAGGACTGGGGAATCGTAGGCGCGAGCCGGATGGCCGAGTGCCTATGGCAAGAAACCGAAGAGCAGATGGTGGGCAGAAGGCCATGGGAGCAGTGGCCGGGATGGATGCGCACAGAGATTGAAGAAGGGCATCGGCGAGCATTGGCGGAAGAGGCGCCGGTTGAGCTGCAAGGCTGGTCTCTAGACGGAATAGAAGGGCGGCTGGAACTGCGCGCATTCCGCTGGGAAGCGGGTATTGTCACGTACTACCGCCAGATACCGACGGACAAATCGCGGGGGGCTGGTGGTTTCACCGACGCGCTGGCGATATCTGACGCTCAAGCGCATTTGGCGGCGATTGTCCAATCTTCGGATGACGCGATCGTCAGCAAGGATCTGAATGGCATTATCCGGAGCTGGAATCGAGGGGCGGAACGAATCTTCGGCTACACGGCGGCCGAGGTAATTGGCCAGCATATTTCGATGCTGGCGCCGGCGGAGGTGGCGGATGACATCCCGCGAATTCTGGAGCGTATCGCGCGGGGTGAGCGGATTGAGCACTATCAGACCAAGCGGAAGACCAAAGATGGAAGAATATTGACGGTCTCGTTGACGATTTCGCCGGTCCGCGACGGTTCCGGCAGGATCGTCGGGGCCTCGAAGGTGGCGCGAGACATGACGGCGCGCCAACTCCAGGAGCAAGCCCTGCGGGAAGCAAACGCCGCGCTTCTGCGGTCCAATGCGGACCTGCAACAATTTGCCTACTCGGCTTCGCACGATTTAAAGGAACCGCTGCGGATGGTAGCGACTTATGTAGAGATGCTTCAGCGAAAGTTCGGGGGAAAGCTGGGGGAGAGCGGCGATGAATTTATCCGCTACGCGATCGAGGGGGCGGCGCGGATGGAACGGCTACTGGCAGATCTAGTGGCCTATACGCAAGCATCCACGATTGACGAGGAGCAAACGGAAGAGATCGATGCCGAGGAGATTCTGAAGAGGGCGCTGGGGAATATCGAGACGGCAATCAAGGACAGCGGCGCCTCGGTCACTCATGCGGCGCTTCCCAGAGTACGGATGCACGAGTTTCAGTTGCAACAGATATTTCAGAACCTGATTGCGAACTCGATTCGATATCGGAGTGGGGAGCCGCCGCAGATTTACATCTCGGCCGAGCGCCGGGGAAAGGAATGGCTGTTCTCGGTACAAGACAATGGTATCGGGATCGATCCGCAGTACAAGGAGCAAATCTTTGGAATCTTTAAGCGGCTTCACAGCGCCGCCCAGTATCCGGGCACCGGCATGGGCTTGGCAATTTGCGAGCGACTCACCCAACGGGCGGGAGGGAGAATTTGGGTGGAGTCTCAGCTCGGCCGGGGTGCAACGTTTTTCTTTACGGTCCCCGTTAGAGGAAGCTAGCCATCCGGGTTCGGAACAAAGGGCGGTTTCCATTCTGCTGGTGGAGGACAATCCTGCGGATGTCATTTTGGTTCGCGAGGCGCTCGAGGAGTATGGAGTGGAAGGAGAGTTGATTGTCGCGAACGACGGGGAGAAGGCAATAGCGATCATTCAGGATATCGACTGCGAGGCGGTGAGTTGTCCGGATCTCTTTATCGTCGATCTGAATATTCCGAAGAAACCTGGACGCGAGGTGGTCGAGTGCATGCGCCAGAGCCTGAAGTGCAAAGATGCGTTAATAGCAATTCTAAGTTCGTCGGATTCGGCGCGGGACAAAGAAGATGCGAAGCGGCTTGGAGTGAGCCAGTATATCCAAAAGCCTTCGCGGTTGGATGAGTTTCTGCGTCTGGGGGCGGTATTCAAGACGATGCTGGGCCGCCCGGCGGATTAGGAACGCCGGTTGGGAAGCGCCGCTAAAAGCGGGAGTCGATGAAGAACCAGAGGGAAGCGCCGAGGGCGATGGGCAACAAGATTTCGAGCCATTTGCGCCAAGGCGAGGACACATTGGGGCTCTGAGGAGTAGCGAGCGGCAGTTCGGCTGTGTCCGGCGGCGAGACGATCTCGGCGAGGCGGCGGTGCACGTCGGTGGGCCGGCCCTGCAGAGCACGGACCAATTCCTGCTGGCCGCGCTTGTCGGCAATGAGGATGGTGGCCGAGTTCATGCCGCGCGTGGAATCCTGCAACTTACGGCGCAAGGCGGGCGGAATTTCATTGACGGAGCGGTAGACGTGGGTTGCGCCGCCAGTGGCAATGAAGATGGTAGAGCTGCGCGCGGTCAGGCGTGTCATAGAAGAACGCTACGAACCAGAGGCGCGGAGTAACGGCGCAGACGGGCCAATCTGATTTCCCGCATGATCCAAGGTTACCTGAATGAAGCCCAAGGCCGCTTTGGAGAGCGACTTGTCTTTGCGATAGATGAGCGCCAGGCGGCGGATCATGGGCTCCGGGCCGAGGGGAATGGCGGTGAGCTTGCCAGCGGCGACTTCCTCACGGCAATGTGAAGCGGCGAGGAACGAGACGCCGAGCTGGGCCATGACGAATCGTTTGATCATTTCGGTTGAATCCAGTTCCATGGAAACATTCAGGTCTTGATGGACGGAATCGAGCCAGGCATTCAGGCGCGCGCGCGTGACGCCGGTTTTGGGAAGCAATAACTGCTCGCCGAGCAGGTCGCGCGCCGTCACCCGATCGCGGGAGGCGAGCTTGTGGCCGGACGGCACCAGCAACTTGATTTCGTCGGAGTGGATTTTGACGATCTGCAGTTTCTTTTCGGGCGGAGGCATTTGGGCGATGCCGAAATCGGCCAGGTTGTCGAGCACGGCCTGAACGACGCGGCTGCCGTAGGAGCGATCGACGTGGAGCTGGACATTGGGGAACTGGGTTTTGAACTCGGCGAAGACGCCGGGCAGGACGTAAATGCAAGTACCTTCGTTGGCGGCGATGAGGAGCTCGCCGCGAGGGACTTTTTCGAGCTCGTTGATGGCGTCCTGAGCGCGGCGGCGAAGGGCGAGAATCTGTTCGGCGTGTTCGGCGAAGATGCGGCCCGCGACGGTCAGGGAGATCCGGGTGCCGAGCCGGTCGAACAAGATGGCATTGAGTTCCTGCTCCAGCTGCCGGACCTGGGCGCTGATGGCGGGTTGCGTACGATAACAGGTCTGCGCAGCCTTGGAGAAGCTCTTGAGTCGAACGATCTCAAGGAACGTGTGAAGCTGATCGAGATCCATGGAAGCCAAACATCTAAGCCGCGCACAATGGCCACCGAACGGCGTATGCGCACGGCGCTTCGAACTTGAGTTTAAATTGTAACGCGCGCAACGGGCGCCAGTCGCCCTGTGCGCTGGCAGAATGCAACAGCAGTAAGCGATGGAAGCGGCCGGTGGAAGCTGCTAATCCACTTTCTTCAACAGCTTGGCGCCGGGCGGCAACTCGAAGGTCTTGGCCGGCAGGGGCTGGTTTGCTTCGATTTTTGTAGCGAACATCTGATAGGACTTGTAGCCGTTGCGTTCACGCTCGATGCTGAATGGCCACATGATGCCATCGCCGATATCGCGATATTTGTCGTAATCGGTGACCTCATCGTTGTGATATTTGGTGTCGGGATCGAGCCAGCTAAAGCTCTCGTGGATGGGCAACATGGTGTTGTGATCGAAGAAAGCGCGGACGGTGCGACTTTGGGCGTCGGTGATGTCGACGACTTCGACGTGGGTGCTGAGATAGACGTCGCTTCCGACGTAATCGTAGAGGATACCCGGCTCAGCGTGGCGAACTTTCAAGATATAAAGGATGTCGTTTTCAGTAGCACGGACGTAGCGCTGCCAGCTTTCGTCGGGAACGGGGCGGGCGCCGCGATAGGTGACATCGAAGGCTTGATCGGGAAGAAACAGAAATGAGTAATCCTGTTTTTTCCCGAGGACTTCGCGCTCACGAAGAGCGATGCCTTTAGCGGGCTTGGCAGGCAGGTATTCGGTATAGATGGTGGTGACGTCGAGGCCACTGAGCTGATCGTGAAAAAAGGCGTAGATGCGGCCGCGCGCGACCCGGTTGTGCATTTGAAGGAAGCGGTCCCCACCGAGCGCTGCGATGGCCTTATCGACGATCTCCCCGCCCTTGTTGGAATCCGACTGCGCGGTAAGCGCATGGAAGGACGCGAGGAGAGCGGCGAGGGCGAGGCAGGCGGAGGAACTGCGAGACTGCATGGACCGGGGCGCCTAGGGTATGTGGCGGCCAGCCCAGGCGTGTTTGAGATCCTCGGCAAGCTTTTCAACCGGAGGATGTGCGGCACGGGCATGCGCGGCCCGGCGATCAGAGACGATGATCCAGGTGGCGACACCGACGAGGAGGGCACCGAGGATAGAGGATACACGTTCGAGGTGATTCATATCGTGGCTGTGCGGCAGCAAACAGTGACAGCTTGAGGATAGCAAGCGGCGCGAGCCATTTTCTTGCGGAGGGCGTGCGCGGTTGCGGTGGGCGTTTTAAGCGATTGCGACGCAGCTAAGAGAGTGGGTCACCGGAATTGCTTGGACCTGAGCACCGCCTAGCGACGTTTTTAGCGCACAGGCCGTTTGGTGGCCGGTGCGGGGGCAAGGAGAGGCGACGATTGGTCCTGGATGACCAGTTCTTTGACAGACAGCCGGTCGACCGTCAAATCGCGGATTCGCACCGCATCGAAGCGGGAGTGGGCGATTTTCAGGCGGCCAATGGCGAGGGCACCGATCGCGAGCGCTCCGATGGCAAACGCGCCCAGGGCAAAAGCACCGAGGGCCAGCGCACCGGCGCTGGTTGCGCCGACTTTCACGCTCCTTTTTGTGAGATCTAAAGATTCGGATCCGGGCATGACGAGTCTCCGTTACTCTCAATTCTAGGCGCCAGGCGGGTTCGATGTCACGATTGGAAGTGATAGAGTCTCACTTGTGTATGGACGCGCAGCTGGTTGAAACTCTGAGTGACGGAGATTTTAAGGCCAACATTTACAGCCTGAGTATGCCGGGCGAGTTTCGGGTGGTTTACCGGGACGCGGCGGGCGGAGTTTTGGAAGAGGCCCTTCTGACCGGCATTAGCACGTATAAACAAAGACAGCCTGAGATTCTGGACAGATTGCATCAGTTGGCACACGGCGCAGAGCCGTCGCCGAATCCAGACCGGGGGGATCCCGGGGAGTATTGAGGCCGCCGCAGGGCGGCTATACTAAGAGCTTCTTTCGCGTGATCGCAGCGCCTGTATTCACGGATCGTTTTGATCCGCTCTTCTTCGGTGACCGCTTAATCCCCGTGAATCCATACGGTGATGTGGGTGTGGTAACGCTCTGGTCGAAAACGGACCAGGCGCACAAAATCATCTCGCAGGCCGGGGTGGACGTTGATCCGGAGTCTTCCCGGATTGCCGCGATAGGGAACCTGTTCGGCAATGGGCTTCCGGAGCTGCTGCGCAATTTGCTCTATAATCCGCAGATTCAATGCCTCATTATTATGGGGCAGGATCTGTCGGGATCGCGGCAAGAACTCATCAATTTTTTCGAGCGTGGAATCGAAGCGGTCGATTATCTTGGTACACCCAGCTATCGAGTGATTGGGACGAACCGGATTATTGACGGCATGGTGACGCCGGATATGTTCCCGCGGCCGATGAAGCTCGTTCCGTTGGGGCTGCTGTCAGATCCGGAAACTACGGCGGGATTGAAGCGTGTGGTCGCCGCCCTGCCGAGAGTGGATAGCTCTGAACTGCTACGATTGCCGGTGCCCATCCCGAAGGTGGAGGTGCAGCGCTTTCCATCGGAACCAAGAAATCACAACATTTTTCGGGCCAGTCCAGTAGAGGCGTGGCGCGAGTTGATTTTTCGGTTGGTGCGGTTCGGTCATAGGAATACGCTGCGCAAGGGCGACAAGATAGAACTGCAGAACGTGAAGGTGGTCATTGAGGAGCCGATAGAGGACGACCCACAGATTTTAGATGAGTATGGCTTTTCGCTGGAACATTTCCACGAGTACCAGCAGCGCATGCTGGACGGCCGCAAGCCGCAAGATCTTGTCTACACGTATGGGAACAGAATGCGCGGCTATTTTCAGATCGACGGGGAGCCGATAGACGGTTTACAAATCATGATCGAGCGGCTGCGAGCAGATCCTGAATCCCGGCACGCTTATATGACGTTGTGGGATAACTCTACTAACTTAGTAACAGGCGAGCATTGCCCTTGCCTGGTATCTATCTTTTTCCGGCGCTTCGAAGAGCGTTTAACCTTGACGGCGACGTTTCGAACGCATAATGCTATGGATGCATGGCTGGAGAATGTATACGGACTGATGGCGATACAGCGATACGTGGCTGAAGGGGCCGATATGCAGCCGGGCGCACTTACGGTATTTAGCCACTCCATTTCGGTGGACGCAGCCGTGCTTGACAAAGCCAAGAGCATCGCAAAGAGTAAGACGACCGATCATGTTATGAATCGGGAAACTGGGAAGATCGACTTGCGTTTCGATCCGAATGGGGAGTTTACAGTGACAGTGGACCAGGATGCCGGTGAGATCGTTGTGCAGCATTCGTGGCGAGGCGCGAAGATCAACGAGTATCGAGCTACTACGGCGGAGGCTTTGGAGAACCAACTGGCGCGCGATGTTGCGTTGACTGAGATTTCGCATGCATTGTATTTGGGGCGCGAGATTGCCCGAAAAGAGGCGCAATTAAAAGCTGCTAGAGCGAAGTTAGTGACCGGAGCGGCGTCACGGGACGAGGCTTGACGGTTTTTCTCGATATCGGGTCCACGCTGATTGACGGGCCGCCGGCCGGGCCAGGGCAGCGCATCGCGGCGGAGCTAGAGCTGGGGGCGGACGCGGTGCCCGCAATGAACGACATTTTGTTCAAGACGGATGCTTCCGAGAGCGCCGAACTGGCCGAACGAGTATCGAAACGGTTCGGAATCGACCTATGCCGGAGCACACGTGCGATCGCTCAGATATGGGATGCGCAGTTCGCGGAATCGTACGTGCTACCAGGCGCAGTTGAGGCTATAGAATCGCTGCGCGCGGCAGGGATCGAGCGCGTTTACGTGTCCAACATCTGGCGACCGTTCTATCTGCGCTTTGAAACGGCATTTTCGCTCGAAGCAAAGATGCAGCCCTGCTTCCCTTCCTTTCGCACACGCAAGATGAAGCCCGATCCGGAACTGCTTTGCGAGATTTGCCGCGAGGTGGGCACGAACCCACAGGAAGCAATTATGGTTGGCGACACATGGGAGGCCGATATGGCGCCCGCGATGGAGATCGGGATGGCTACCATCTGGATACTCCATCGGCCAACTAAGGAAAAACGTGATTTACTACGAATTCTCAACGGCAAGAGTGCGCGGCCGGATCTGACCCTGGAATGCATCGGGGGGCTGAGTGCTGAGATTGTCCGGCAAACGCAGGAGATACACGCGAGGCGATAGAGTGATAAGTAAATTCGAGTTGATTTCCGAGGAGGAATTACTCAGCCGGCTAAAAAGGACACGGCTGCAGGGATTTGGTCGCCCACTTATCTATGAGAACGCCGAACTGAGTATTGTGGAGGCGGTGGATCCCCGTAAGTTAGCGCCCGCGCAGCGATTTGTGCTCACGTCCGGCATTGAAGCAATTGAAACGCTGGCCGACGAGTTCCGGCAACGCAGCATCGATATATTTGGATTGCACGGCGGTATTGTTTTCTCGACTGAGGAGACTGCGGAAGCCATTCCTTTTATTCCGCCGATTATTGAAGAGTCCGCGGAGCCGGACGGCCGGATAGTATGGCTGATCAACGACGGCATACATCGCGTATACGCAGCAATGAAGCTGGGACGCAAGCTGAATATCGTGCTGGCGCGGAACGTTCCGAGCGAGTATCCATATTATGCGTATGCGCTGCCGAATGGATGGGACGACGTAACTGAGTTTGCGGAGCTTCAAGAGGGTTTCCAAAAGAAAACTTATCGCGATCCGAGCGGATACAAGGCTTTGTTCCGGGACTTCAACGAGGTCTTGCCGGGCGTACAGAAGCAAAGGAAGCAGACCAATCCTGCGCACTTAAAGCCGTGAAGAGCGATAAAGCCGGGTTGGGTCTTTGGGAGGCGGAGTATGAATCGCGTGGCTTGCCGTCTTCGTTCCTCACGGAACCGTCGGGAGCGGTTCGGGATTTTGTGCCGCTGGCGCTCGATTTGGGCATTAAACCGCTGGAGTGTGTTGCGATTGACCTCGGGTGCGGCACAGGACGAAACAGTTTATATCTTGCCCAGCACGGGTGGACGGTGTATGCCATAGATCAGGTTGCGAGCCTGGTCGACGAGTTACAAATTAAAGCTCAAGTCCTTGGGCTAACGCCCCGCTTACAAGCCATTTGCGGGGATGTTTGCGACCCTTGGCCGCTGGCTGACGCGTCTGCGGGTGTTGCGGTGGATACGTTCTGTTACAAGCACATCATGGACGCCGAAGACCGTGCCACATACCGCCGCGAGTTGGCTCGCGTCGTGAAACCCGGCGGTCTGTTTCTCCTTACTCTCGCGTCTATCGACGATGGGTATTACGGATGCCTGCCGTATCGGTCTGTCCATTCGCGGATGCGTGCAATTCGGGATCCGGCAAATGGAATTGAGTCGGTATTGTATGAACGGACTACCGTTGAAGAGCAGTTCGCATGTGACTTCAGCGTGGTTCGGTATGTCGAAAAGAAGAAGTCAGGTCAAATGCACGGGGGCGAATTTGCTCGCGCCGGTCATTTGTTTGTGATGCAGCGCCGTTAGAAAAGCAACTTGAGTGCGAATTGGACAATTCGCGGGCCGCGCGCTCGGATGACCTTACCAAATGTTCCGCCGTCCTGCGGCAAGCCATCCGAGAAATTGCCATCTACGGTGCTGAACTGGGCGTGATTGGCGACGTTGAAGAGCTCGGCCCGGAATTCGAGCGTCGTTCGCTCGGTCATCTTGGTGTCTTTCAGCATGCTGAAGTCGAAGTTATTGATGCCGGGACCGCAACATATGGTTCGCGGCGAGTTGCCAAAAACCCCAAGCTGAGTGGGTTCTTGGAATGCATTCACATTAAACGCGACGTTCAGTGGGTTTCTTGGATTCAGGGTCTGGAACGGCCCGATTCTGTTCGGCTCACCCGCAGACTGAAAAAAATAACTGCTTTCCAGCTCGTTATCGGAGTCATCGGTGATAGGAACAGGAAACCCGTTCTGAAAGGTCAAGATGCCGGAGCTTTCCCAACCATTTAACAGCTTGTCTGTAAGGCCATGAACCGCCATCTTTGGAAATTGATAGAAGTAACTCAAGACAAAGCGCTGCGGAGCATCAAAATACGACAGTGATCGGCTTAATGAGTAGTTTAAAGGATTCAGCTCATTTTCGAAGCTGGAAGCATCGTCGATCGACTTGCTCCAGGTATATGCGAGTTGAAATTGAAGCCCTTTCGATAATCGTTTCTCGGCGCTGATCTGCAGTGAGTTGTAGTTTGAGTTTGCCACGGTGTCTTCAGCGAAGATGTTCGAGAACACGGGCACTTGGTCAGGCGGGCAGCCGACGGCAGTAAATGGATTGCAGAGCGGGGAAGAATACCGTCTCAGCCCCACAAGAGTAATTGGCGTCGGGTTCGGGCCAGTGACGGTTGGTTGCGGACCGTAGGGAAGGTGCAACGTGAACCCTGCAGGAATCTCGTTCGGCGCTATATAAAACGAACTGTCAGAGTAGAACGGGCCGCACGCCAGCCCGGGGTCGTTCGCCAGGTTCGAAATTGAGTTTAGATCCAGGCACGTTTGGGCGTCACCGTAGTTAAGATCATGGGAGGCAAGTAAGCGGTGCCCTTGCGTTCCTACGTAACCGGCCTGGATCAATACATTTCCGCGAACCTGGCGTTGGATTGTGAAGTTATACTGCTCTTCGTATTGCGTTCTGAGATTCGGCTTAAACTGGCCATACAGGAGGATTGGCCGGAAAGTTGACCAATCAACGGGCTGCCCAGGTTTGGGATTCAAAATGCCGTTGAATGGGTTCGGGTCAATCGTGCCATCCTGCCCTTCGAAGGGTGTGTCGAACAGCGGATTAGAGAAGCTGGAGCTGCCGCCGAAAGGAGGTTCGGCACTGAACTGTTCGAGCACCAGTTGCTCTACTGGGTTATAGAAAATACCCCATCCCATGCGGATGCTTGTGCTGCCAGGAGCTCCGAAGAGTTTATGCGCCCACCCGGAATCCGCGGAGGGGCTGTAGGCCAGACCGATGCGCGGCGCAAAGGACTTATAGTAAGTATTGGTGAGAGAGGTGGGGACGCCCTGGTCTCCGGGAAAAACGAGACCCAGCGGATTTACCGACTCGCCGGCGCTCCCAGGACTGCAATCTGTGGTCCCAAAGGAAGTTTGGACTAGTGGGTTATTGGGGCTTAGTTGACACGGATAGATCGTTGTTTCCTGGCCGGGATGAAATGTTTGAACATGCTCACTAATATCCGCAAGCGGGGTAGTCAATTCCCAACGCAGACCATAATTCAATGTAAGATTGGGCCTGATCTTCCAGCTATCCTGAGCGAATAAGTACAGAGCCGTGCTGCGAACATGCTCGGATTGCGCGGAACCCTCGGCAAAGGAGTTAGGGAGGCCGAGCAGGTAATCTGCAAAGAGGTCGCTCGCTCCTACATCATTTGTACCGCCTGAAGTAAAGTTGTAAGACCCATTTATGTTGTAGTACAAAGTCTGGTCGAAGCGCATACGGCGCACGTCGACACCGAATTTCATGCTGTGATTACCGACTACCTTGCTGTAGTTGTCAGTCCAGCTAAAACTGTTGCCTATTTGAGGCAGCTCGCCTTCGGAATCGTTGCCAATGGTGAAACCGCCGGCAACGGAGATGAACGGCACGCCCTCGCGGCTCGCAGACAGGCCGGGGTGAATTCCAAGGTCCGGGTCCGCGGGATCAGCGAAGCAATATTGCGCTGGGACGGTCTTGCACGAATCCTGCACAGAGTGCGTGTTTTGGGGATGGTTGTATCCGAGCTCGCCTTCGCGGAAATACGAAAAATGCGCTTCATTGACTGTGGACGGATTGATGGTCCAAGTTTCGGTCAGGTTGTACTGGGCGTTGCGCTCGTTATAGTTAGACCCAAAGCCGGGCACGTCCGCGCCGGCCGCTTGAAAACGCGCAAATGGTTGAGCCAACGCATCGTCATTGAAGTAGATGTAGGCATTCAACTGGTGTTTGTCGTTGAAGCGATGGTCCACGCGAGTGGTCCATTGATACGCACTGTCATTCTGCACCGGGACAGTCTGCAGCTCATTGGAGCCTACGTTCGGAAGTGGAACGAACTGGTTCATCAGGTCCGACGCAACGGGGTCGAAACATTGGGGAGCGATTTTGTTGTTAGGGAAAATGGAGGCCCAAGGGGTACCGGCTGCCAATGGCGCGCCTCCAGCCCCCGCTACGGCCGAGGCACAGCCGGGGCGAGCATTCAGGACAGAGGCCAGATTCGCGTCCGTGAGGGTGCCGGTGAAAGCGCTGCCCGCTGAAAAATCGCCGCTGCGCTCGGCAATAGTCGGTACAGTAACTAGATCCGAAGAGATGCCTTGGCGGACGATGCGGCCTTCGGCACTTACAAAGAAAAACGTCCGATCTTTAACTATGGGACCGCCGAGTGTTCCACCGAATTGATTCTGGTCGAACTCCGGGCGTTGGGTGTCGAAAAAGTCGCGCGCATCGAGATCCGTGTTGCGGAAGAACTCATAGATATCGCCGTGAAATTCGTTCGTGCCTCCCTTGGTGACGACGTTGACGACGGAGCCGGAGTTGCGGCCATATTCGGCATCGAACGTGTTAGTTAGGACGCGGAATTCCTCGATGGCGTCGGGGATGGGCTGGATGGCGGGCGAATTTAGAAACTGGTCATTGGCATCACCGCCATTCACGTTGTAGTTATTGGCGCGGCCGCGGCCACCATTGACAGACACGGCGCCGGCTTCGTCGCTACCGGCGAACAGATCATAACCCTCTTGGGACTGAACTCCGGGCTGTAGCTGCAATAACTCATAACTGTCGCGTGTCGCGAGCGGCAGATTCACGACGGCGGTCGAGTTCATGACGGCGCCCAGTTGCGTGCTGGTAGTTTCGACCAACGGCGCGGCGGCTTCGGCCGTGACCACCTGGGTGGATTGTCCAATCACGAGAGCGGCATTGACTTGGGCGACATGGCCGATATCTACAACAACATTATTTTGCTCGAATGTTTTAAAGCCGGGTGCGTTGATGCGGACGGTGTAGGCGCCGACCGGAACGGTTGGAATCGTAAATTCGCCTGTGTCGTCGCTGATGGCCTTGCGTTCGAGACCGGCCGCTGACATAGTGGCCGTGACCTGAGCTCCCGAGACAACAGCGCCGGAAGGATCTTTGACGATACCGCGAATGTCGCCGGTAGTCTGGGCAGTCGCAGCGATACAGACGAGTAGAAAAGAAAGAAGAAACCGGGGCGGGCGCCGGCCAAGCTGAAGTAGTGTCATAAATCGTGCCTCCTTCGAAGCAGATAGAGTCTCTTGGGCGACTTGGCCTGCCAACTGAGCGGTGACGAGGGCACAAGAGAGAGCCGCGAACGCCCAAAGGCGTCCTGCAAGCTTTCTGTAACCTCAAAGGTTAAAGGAATTATACGCACGGAACAGCGACCATGCAATCTTTTATTCGGGTCGCTGCTTCCGAAGCTTGTACCACAGGACGATAATGACCAGTGAAAAACAGAAGATGAGCGTTGAGACGGCATTGATTTCCGGCGTAATCCCGCGCCGTAACCGCGACCAGATCTCGAGCGGCAGCGTATTCTCCCGTCCTACCAGGAAAAATGTCACTGCAATCTCGTCTAACGAGAGCGTAAATATCAAAAGCATTGCCGCGATTAGAGACAATCTGACATTAGGCAGCGTCACACGCCAGAAAGTTCTCCACTCGCCCGCTCCGAGGTCCCGCGACGCTTCTTCCTGAGCCGAATCGAGTTTCTGAAGACCCGCGGAAATCTCGGTCACCGCGACAGCGAGCAGCGCCGTTCCGTGACCGATCGCTACCGTGACGAGGCTCAACTTCAAGCCAGCGGCCACGAAAAACGTCAACAGAGACAAGCCGGTAATTATGCCGGGAAGAATTAATGGCAGCAGCGCCAGCCTGCGAAAGATGATTTTGCCCGGGAACGCCGTGCGCTGAAGCGCCAACGCCGCCGGAAGACCGAAGAGCATGGCGATTACGACCGCAGATGCGGCAACCACTACGCTGTTCCAGACGGAGAGCCAGAGCGAGTCGTCGTTAAACAATATTTGGTACCAGCGCAACGTCCATCCATGCGGTGGAAAGCCGCCCACGCTCTCACCGTTGAAGGAATAAACGATCAGCACCACAATCGGAAGATAGAGAAAGCCAAATACCGCCGCAGCGTGAATATTCAGCCAACTGAAACGCGGAGGGGGCAGTAACATCACATATCTCGATACCGCAAGCGATGTTCCAGGCGCTCAGTTCCGCTGATAAGGACGACGACCAGCAGGAGCATGGAGGCTGAAATCGCCGCGCCCAGCGGCCAGTTGTACGCTGCGCCGAACAGGCTGACGACCACGTTCGAGATCATCACACCGGACGGTCCGCCCACGAGCAGCGGCGAAAGGAAATCACCCAGGCTAAGGACAAAAGCGAACGTAGCCCCCGCAATGATGCCCGGTAGAGCCAGCGGAAACACGATAGTCCAGAAGGTTCGCGTACGCGACGCTCCTAAATCCTCGGAAGCCTCAATCAGTTCCTTAGGAATGTGTTCGAGCGAAGCGTACACCGGTAAAAACACGAACGGCGTGTAGATATGTGTCAATGTGAGCACGACCGCGAATGAGCTATATAGCAGAAACTCTGCCGGATGGCCAACCAAACCGCTGTAAGTTAGCAGCGTATTCAAGACGCCGTCGCTTCCGAGGATCGTTTTCCAGGCGTACGCGCGAACCAGGTAACTTACCCACAGCGGCACAATTACAAGCTGATAGAGAAGATGCTTACAGGCGCGCGCGCGAAAGGAAAGAAAATATGCGAGCGGCAACCCGAGCAGGAGCGCAAGAAGGGTAACCGTGGCGGCAATCCGGGCCGAACGTAACAATACCTCTAAATAGACCGGATTCTCAATTAGTTGCCGGTAATTGGCCAGTGTCCAATGGCGCACGATGGTTTGCGACCGTACCTGCCAGAAACTGAAGCAAAACAGAAACGCGTAGGGCACAATCAAAAATACGCTCACCCACGCCAGCGGCGGAATTGATACTGCGGCACGGTATGTGCGGGAGTACATGTCGCTAGCCGATCAGGGGAACAAGGTGCTCCGGAGAAATCTCGACCGTAACTCTGTCGGCGAAGGTACTCTGGCCGGAAATACGTATTTTTAGCTGTAATCCCTCTCCGCAATCTAGTTCCAGTAATTCGCTTGCACCTGTAAATACACGGCTCCGCACCGAGGCTTCGCAGCGAATGCCGCCGGGCCGCGGGGAATTATCTCCGTTCACGATTCGGATGTGCTCCGGCCTTAATGAGAACAGCGTTTCCTGCCGTTCAGAGACGTATGGCCACTCCAGGCTGCCGATGCGAGCGCGTCCGTCTTCGACCTGCGCCGTCAGCAGGTTGGTAAAGCCGATGAAGGTGGCGACATACTGAGTCTTGGGCCGGTTATAGATCTGGCGCGGCGTATCGATCTGCTCGATTTTTCCATGCCGTAGCAGCACGATCCGATCGGACAGCGCCATCGCTTCTTCCTGGTCGTGCGTGACAAATAAGAATGTAATCCCCACTTCGCGCTGGAGCGCCTTTAACTCCGCTTGCATAAGGCGGCGAAGGTTGGCGTCCAGCGCTGAAAGCGGCTCGTCGAGCAGCAGCAGACTTGGCCGATTTACCAGCGCCCGCGCGACGGCAACGCGCTGCTGCTGGCCGCCGCTCAACTGCGCGGGGCGGCGGCGCGCAAAGTCGCCCAGCTTCATTTGGCTAAGTGCAGCATCTACTCGCATAGTAAGTTCGGGTGCGGCGATCTTTTTCGCGCGCAGACCATAAGCCACATTCTCAAATACCGAGAGATGCGGAAAAAGCGCGTAATGTTGGAAGACCGTGTTTACGTTGCGGCGGTTTGGGGGAAGCTTGTCGAACCGCTCGCCCTGCATCCATAGTTCGCCAGAATTCGGCTGCTCGAAACCGGCGATAATTCTGAGCAGAGTGGTCTTGCCCGAACCGCTCTCGCCGAGAACGGTCAGAAACTCGCTTTCCTTGATATCGGCCGTAATGCCGTCCAGGACCGTTGTCGCACCGAAACGCTTGGTAATACCTTTAATCGATAGCAGCGGTCCGGCTGGCGTCATCGGGCATTCAAATCGCTACTGCGCGGCTTTGACTTCGTTCCAGATCTGGTTGTACTTATCGCGGCGCGGAACATTTTGCCAGAAATAAATATGACTCTGATAATTCTTCAAATCGTCGAGGTGCAGCTTTCGCCTTTCCTCTGCGCTGACATATTCCGCGACATCGGGATTTGCAGGGAGATAGCCCGTCACTGCGGCAACTTGCTGCTGTGTCCGGGCTTGACTTAAATATTCCAGAAGCTGATAGGCGAGATCCTTATGCTCGCTGCCGGATGTGATCATCAAATGATCGATCCAGCCGGTGGTGTTTTCCGTTGGAATGATCTCTGCAATCGGAAAATGGCGGGCAAGGAGTTGATTTGTCATCAGAGGCCAACCCATGGCAATCTGCACCTCCCGGCTTTCGAACAGGTTGGTTAATTCTCCTCCCGTTGACCACATCTTCCGGATATTCGGCTTTAATGCAAGAAGTTTCGCCTTCACCCTTTCTAATTGGCCGTCGGTTAAATTGTAGAGCGCAGTTGGGTCGGGTTTGTCATATCCCAATACCTGGGCCGCCATGTACACGGTTGAAAGATCGTCCCAGACCGAAACCTTGCCCCGCAAGGCCGGATCCCACAGCACATTCCAGCTATCCGGCGGAGTTTTGAAAGCTGTTGTATCGTAAAGCAGCGGATTGGGCCCCCATTGAAACGGCACGCCGTAAGTGTTTCCCCCGCTCTTCACCAAAGGCAGAGAGGTAAGTGCGGGCATCAGGCGGCTATAAGATGGAATTTTAGACAAGTCCAATGGAGCCGCAAGCCCAGTCGTCGCGATCATGGTTGCGACATCACTAGATGGCGAGATGACGTCGTAATTGCTCGCGCTGCCGCCTCGGAGTTTCGCGATCAACTCATCGCTCGATCCCATGTAGGATGCACTTACTTTACACTTGAACTTTTCCTCAAACGGCCGAATAAAAGACGGATCGGCGTATCCTTCCCAAACTAACAGTCCAAGGGTTGGCCTATTGTTGCCGCAGCCGCCAGCGACGGCCAAAGCGATTACTAGAAAACTCAGTGCACGAAGTCTCACGCCGCACCAGCGGGAACTTTGGCCTCCGCCACTGCCGTTTCGCCTGCGCCGGCTACCGTCGTGAGCGCAGCGTCCAAGACGTCTAACCCCTCGTCCATCTGATCGTCGGTGATGACCAAGGGCATCAGAACGCGAATTACATTGTTGTAAGTGCCTGCCGTCACGAAAATCAGGCCGTGCTCATAACAATACCGAACGAGCGTTTTCGTCGCCTCGGGATTCGGCTGTCGCGAGCCGTCCGGCTGAACGACTTCGAACGCTTGCATGGCTCCGAGTCCCCGCACATCGCCCACGAATGGAAAGCGATCACGCCACTTGAGCGCCCGAGCGTGAAAGCGCTCGCCGAGCACGACAGCGCGGTCGTTCAATCGCTCCTGCTCGATTGCGCGGATGGCCGCAAGCGCCGCTTCGCAGGCGAGAGGATTTCCGCCGAAAGTTCCTCCCAAAGAGCCGGGACCGGTGTTATCCATAATCTCGGCTTTGCCGGTGACCGCGGCAATCGGGAGTCCGCCCCCAAGACTCTTCGCGCTGGCAATGAGATCCGGTTCTACGCCGGAATGCTCACATGCAAAGAATTTGCCGGTGCGTCCGAATCCGGTTTGCACTTCATCGGCAATCAACAGAATTCCATGGCGGCGGCAAATATCCTGTACGATTCCCAACCACTCGAGCGGCGGGGCGACGAAGCCGCCTTCCCCGAGCACGGGCTCCGCAATAATCGCCGCTACCGATTCTGCGGCGACAATACGTTTGAAAGTATCTTCCAGGTGATGCGCGCAATGTATCTTGCAGCTCGGATATCGCAGGTTGTAAGAGCAGCGATAACAATAAGCATATGGAACGCGGTAAATGTCCGTCGCAAAAGGCTCAAACCCGGCTTTATAAGGATGCGTCTTGCTTGTAAGGGACAATGTCAGGAGCGTTCGCCCATGAAAACCATCCTCAAAGCAGATCACGGAGGGCCGCCTGGTATAAGCTCGCGCAATCTTGACCGCGTTCTCTACGGCTTCGGCTCCGGTATTGACTAATATCGTCTTTTTCGGAAAGTTACCCGGGGCTAGCGCATTCAGCTTTTCCGCCAGCGCAACATAACTCTCATAGGGCGTCACCATGAAGCAGGTGTGCAAGAACCGGTCCAGTTGCTTGCGAAGCGCCGCAACCACCTCCCGATTACGGTGCCCCACGTTCAGGCACCCAATGCCGCCTGCCAGATCCAAAAACCTGTTTCCGTCCACATCTTCGATCACGGCGCCTTCTGCCCGCTCGACAAAAATGGGTGTCACCTGCGCGATTCCGCGCGCGACCGCGCGGGCTGAGCGTTGCGCGAGCAACTGCGACTTAGGTCCTGGAACCGCTGTCTTCAATTGAATGGCGCCCATTAATACCACCCGATCGGCTGTTCATTCAAATTTATGTGGACCTGCTTAGTCTCGAGATATTCTTCGATGCCCCACGGACCCAGTTCCCGTCCGAAGCCGGATTGCTTATAACCACCCCAGGGCGCCTCGACGTAAGTTGGCTGCATATGGTTTACCCAAACTATGCCGGCCCTTACTGCTTTTACGACGCGCAGTGCCCGGTAGATATCGCGCGACCACACGGCTGCCGCCAAACCGTAAGGGGTATCGTTTGCTATCCGGATCGCTTCCGACTCGCCGCTAAATGGAATCACCGCAGCCACCGGGCCAAAGACTTCTTCCTGTGCGATGCGCGCGCCGTTGTCCACATCCGCAAAGATTGTCGGCTCGACATAATAACCTCGCGAAAAGGAGGAAGGCCGGCCGCCGCCAGAGACTAACTTGGCTTCGGTCTTCCCAATCTCCTGATATCCGCGGACGCGGTCATACTGTTCCTTGCTGACGAGCGGCCCCATCTTAGTTTCACGGTCCAGAGGCGCCCCTAGTTTTATTCGTTTCGCCTTTTCGGAAAACGCTTCGACAAACTTACTGTAGATCGGCTTCTCCACCAGAATGCGGCTGCCGGCCGAACATACCTCGCCTTGATTGATGAAGACTCCGAACAGGGCGCCATCGATAGCCGCTTCGAAATCCGCATCTGCAAAAAAGATGTTCGGCGACTTACCACCCAGTTCCAAAGTCACACGCTTAATGGATTCAGCGGCATTGCGGAGAATTATTCTACCCACCGCTGCGCTCCCGGTAAAGGCAATCTTATCCACGTCGCGATGACTCACGAGGGGCGCACCCGCCGACTCTCCAAAGCCGGTCACGACATTGACTACGCCGCGGGGGAAGCCGATCTCCTCCAGCCAGCCCGCCAACACGAGGGCGCTTAACGGCGTCTGTTCGGCGGGTTTTAAAATGCAGGTGCAGCCAGCCGCCAAGGCAGGAGCGAGTTTCCAGGCCGCCATCAACAGCGGATAGTTCCATGGAATGATCTGCCCGGCAACACCCACCGGCTCGCGCAGAGATAAGCTCAATGCGTTATCCGGAACCGGATTGACATGCCCCAAAACCTTCGTTGCAAGGCCGCCGTAATACTCAAAACAGGTTGCCGTGTCGGCTATGTCGAACTCGGCCTCCACGATTGGCTTCCCGCAGTTCGTTGCCTCCAATTCGGCGAGTTTGGCCGCTTCCGTCCGAATCTTTTCCGCGAGCTTAAACAGCAAGCGGCCACGCTCTTGGGCTGTGGTCTGCGGCCACGCTCCGGAATCGAAAGCCGCGCGGGCGGCCTTAGCCGCGTCATCGACATCCGCCTCACATGCCTCGGGTACTTCGGCTATAACTTCTTCCGTCGAGGGATCGTATACCGGAAACCAAGTGCCGCTCGCACTTTCCACGTGCTCGCCGTTGACATACATTCGATAGCGATTCATAAGTTGCTTTCTAAGATGGCGCGGCGGCAATCATCGCCTCAGCCCGGACTTTATGACGCGAGTAATACTTGAACAGAGCAGCCGCAGCGGTCAGGAATATGCCGCAACTGACGAGCATCTTAATTTCGAAGCGCCAAACGGATTCCACTTGCCGGGACGGAACGAAAGCCACCACAATCCCGACCGCGGTCGCGCACAGCCCACTTGTCGCCGCGAGACGAATCTGCCACGCTTTGTAGCGGCCTTCGCCCGATGTTACACCGAAAGCTATGCGCGCGAGCGATGCATAGACATAGAAATAGGCGATCATTTGCAGTACGACTGCCATATCGAGCAGCGTCACGTAGGCTTCCCGAACGCTCGTCTGGCCAGCGAAGCTCATCGCAATCAGGCAAGAACAAAGGGTTGAAATTCCGGTCAGCGCAACGTATGGCGTGGCGTACTTAGGGTGCAGTTTGCCGAACATTTTGGGCAGATAGCGGTCAATTCCGGACACAAATAAAATGCGCGCCGATCCGCTGAGCCATGCGGATGTGGCGCCGATAGTAGAAACGGCCACAAACCCAGCGACGGGCAACAGCGCCCACGTTGTGCCGAGTTTTGCTGTCATTTTATCCACAGCCTGCACCACGCCTTGAAGGACTTTCATATCGCTCTGCCCGACCGCCAGTAGCAGGGCCAGAGTTGCTCCCACGTATTGCATTCCCGATAGCACACCGCCATAGAGCACGCCCCGCGGAACGCTGCGCCTCGGATCGCGGATCTCGTCCCCCATGACACAGCCGAGTTCCAGGCCCACCAGCGCAAAGCACACCAGCCCGAACGTGGAAAGCGCGCCCCAATCGAGGCGTTCCAGGCGAAAGCTGCTGGCCGGCAGGGTAACACCGAAACGAGCCACGGAAGCGACCCCGAGCACGATGAGCAGCGATGCCGCCACGATCGTTCCCAAGCCGCCGATGTTGTTCACCCATTTGCCCACGCCGATGCCCAGAATGTTGGCAAACGCTGTAAGCCAGATCAGGCCGATCGCAAGAGCGCCGAAAATGAGAGAGTTCTCGCTGAGGCGCGCGATACTCGCGCCGCCTACATAAGTCGCAATTCCCAGTAAGTAGAACAACAAAGTGGGAATGAAGAACATATTGCATGTCCAGTAACACCATCCGCATAGGAACCCGTGCAGATCGCCGAACATCTCCTTCGTCCATGCATACACGCCGCCCTCCTGCGGAAAACGGTGCGAGAGCTCGATAACTCCGATTCCCTGCGGTAAGAAGAAAAATAATAATGCGGCAACCCACAGCCACATGGTGGTGGGCCCAGCGGCTGCGATAACGGGCACTACATTCAAATTTGCAACTGCGACAATGGAAAGCCAGGTCAAGTCCCAAACACCGAGCGCGCGCCTCAGATGCGCGGCCGGCGCGTCAGTTATTTCGGAACCGGTCCTGTTCCTCATGCTCGCGAACTTATGATGCGTGGGTTCCGAGCGGACCTACAGTCATTCGCTCCTCTTGCGCCGCAGCCAGCGCAGGGGCAATCTCGGCAAATACCTGCAGGTGTTGCTGTATATCGGCCTCGGTATGTTGAACCGAAACCGTCCACTGCTCGTCCCACCAGTAAGGTTGAGCGAGAATGCCGCGGTTGATCATAGCGAACCAGTAATGCGTCCAAATGTCCTCATCGACGTAATACCAGTCCCGATAATTGCGCACCCGCTGCGGGTAAAACATCAATGCGCCGTTTGCGCCGGCTCCGTCGGCATAAGCAATCAAGCCGGCTTTCTTGATGATCTGCTGGTACCCGCTGACGAGTTTGTCGTTGAGGCCGCCGACGTAAGCAAACGCCTCGCGTGTCAATACTTCGCGGAAGGTCGCCAAGCTGGCCGCCATGACCACGGGATTGGTGTTGTAAGTGCCGGCATGAAACATCTTCTGATTTGCAATTACCGACATAACATCCCGGCTGGCGGCAAATGCGGCAATAGAAAATCCACCGCCGATGGACTTACCCAGGCAAAGAATATCGGGTTTTACGCCGAAATACTCGCATGCGCCGCCGTACGCCAGCTTCCCGCCCGTTTTGACTTCGTCCATAATGAACATCGCGCCGTATTTGGCGGTCAGCTCGCGCAAGCCCTGTAAGTATCCTTCATCAGGCATACAGAACGCAATGTTCATCATGATCGGCTCTACGAGCAGCGCCGCAATTTCGTTGGGGTGCTCTTCGAAAAGCCGCTCGACGGCCGGTAAGTTGTTAAAAGGCGCGACCAGTGTTGCATCTGCGGTTCCTTTTAACACTCCGAGGCTCGAAACAACCGGCGTGGGATGCTCCGGGTCACCGAATTGGCCCTCCTTCGGTTTCACACTGACCGAGATTGCGTCGTGTCCGCCGTGATAGCCGCCCTCCATTTTTATCAATTTGCCACGGCCCGTCACCGCTCGCGCCAGGCGAAGCGCATGCATCGTCACTTCCGATCCGCTGTTTCCAAAACGCACCATCTCGACCGGGAAGCGCGCACAGATCTCGTCTGCGAGTTCGAGTTCGAGGCCGTGGGGCATGCCGAACAACGTTCCAACGCGCAGGCGCTCTTCCACCGCTTTCATTACCGCCGGGTGGCAGTGGCCGGCAAACAGAGCCCCGTAGCAGAGGTTGTGATCCAGATACTCGTTGCCGTCGACGTCATGGATGCGGCTCCCTTTTCCGTCGCGAACGAACAGCGGATACGGCGGATAGTAGCGGTAATTGCTTCCCACTCCGATCGGCACTCGCGCCATCGCACGCGCATGCGCTTCGTGCGACTCCGGTGTTCGTTTCTGGTAAGTTTCAAGCTCTTTCTGAAGCGCTGGGTACATCGCTGAAGGTTCCTCGGGGATCGTCAAGTCTGAAGTGCTCGATACGGTGAACAAGCTGCGCGGCAGCCCTATTATCTGAGACTATCGCGCGAGTCGGCCGAGTCGCTGTAACCTGCAAGGTTCCCAAAATTATAGCTGTGGCAGCGTGCGGGCGCAAGGTGAGCCAAACTTCACAGTCTAATCTTCGACTGGAATTATGGGGCCTAAATCGAGATCGCGAAGGGTTGGTTCGAGCTGCGAGCGGTCCCCGACCACCATCCAGATCATATGCCCCGGGTCGAGCAACGACTTGGCACAAGCTTCAATGTCTTCGACGGTCAATGCGGAGACGCGGCTGACATAGGTGTTATAAAAATCCAGCGGCAAGCCGGCTTGCAGCAGACCGCTGAAGAGATTACCAATGGAGTTCATGGTCTCGTTGGCTCCGGGGAGCTCAAAAATCTGCTGCTGTTTGACCTTGTCAAGCTCTCGCGGGAGAACGGGTTTGGCGCCGGCCATTCCAGCGAACTCCTTGAGAATTTCGGCGATGGAATCGGCAGTCTTGTCGGCCTGCACGGAAGCGTAAGTCAAAAACGGCCGCTGAGCACGGGCTTCATAGAGAATGGAAGCGGCGCCATAGGACCAGTGTTTGTCTTCTCTCAGGTTCATGTTCAGCCGGCCTCCGAAGGTGCCGCCAAAGACGTTGTTCATGGTCTCAAGCGCGATTTCATTTTGGGCATCCGGCGGAGGCGCAAGCGTAGCGGCCATGACGATGGAATGGATGGAGCCGGGCTTATCGACTAAGTACAAGGACGGCGTGGCGGGTTTGGGAACGGTTCGAAGCTCTTTAGAGGGAATCGCGCCGGCCGTCCAAGGCGCGAAGAATCGTTCAAGCTTCGGTTTTATTTCGGCGAGAGTTGTGTCGCCCACTACAACCACGCTCACATTATTCGGTTTGAACCAAGTGGAGTGGAACACTTCAACATCTTCCCGGCTGATCTTGTGCACGCTCTCCTCGGTTCCGGTTCCGGTGAGCGGGACAGCGTAGGCGTGCCCACTGCCGAATAGAAGTGGGGGCAGCGAGCGGAGAGCCATCTGGACTGGCGTGACCTTTTCATTAGCGATGCTGGCCAACTGCAGCTTTCGCTGCCGCTCGAAGTCATAGTCCGGAAAAGTCGGATGCAAAATGACGTCGGTGTATAGATCGAGGGCGTCATCGAGCGAGGGGGTTAGAGCAGAGAGGTACACGCTACAAAGGTCAAGATTGCAGGCGGCGCTAAGACTCGCGCCCAAGGACTGCAACTCATCGCTGATCTCGAGCGCGTTGCGGCGTTTGGTGCCGGCGGTTAGCAACGAAGCGGCCAAGCGCGCGGTTCCGAGATGCACGGACCGATCGGCGGCATAACCGCCGCCGACCTCCAGCCAGAGATTGACGAGCGGAATATCGTGGCGCTCCGCCACAAAGAGGCGGACGCCGTTACTTAAGCGGTCCTCGACAAAAGCCGGCAAGCGCAGATCGTGAGGAAGCCCGGGTTGGGGAGCATGGCTGCGAATGGCTGCCGGTTCCGTGCGCTTCTTAGCCTGAAACGGGAGTACTTCAAGAGCGTAAGAGCCCTCGGAAAGCCATGCGCGCGCAGCATCGCGTACCGCTTCGGGCGTAGCTTCTTCCAGATGACGAAGGCGCAGCTTATAGCCAACGGGCGATCCGAGATACGTCTGGCTAGTAGCTAGTACGTCGGACTTACCTCCGAAGCCGCCGATGCGCTCAGTTCCCCGCACGAACGAGGCATACGACTGCATCTTAATGCGGTGGAGCTCACGCTCGGTAGGCCCCTCATCCAGAAAGCGCGCCAATTCCTCATCGACGGCTTTCTCAACCCTGGAAAGATAGGGCGCTTTGCGCGCGGTCGCAGCCACGACAAACTGGCTGCCGATTTCACGCTCGTCCACGTAAGCAGAGACCTGGGTAGCAATCTGCTCGTCATAGACGAGCCGCTTATAAAGGCGGGAGGTTTTCCCAGTGGAGAGAACGCCGCCGGCAAGGCGCAGATAAGTGGCGGCTGCCGGGCCATAACCGGGGACGTTCCAGATTTTGTAAATGCGCGCGTGGGGCACACGATCCTGAACAGATTCGCGGTGTTCGCCGTTCATCTTGGCAATCCAGGAACGCTCATGAGTGACTGGGGGACCGGGCGGAATTTCCGCGAAGTACCGGCTCACCTTTGCGTTTGCGTGAGGGAGAGTTATATCGCCCGCAATTACGAGAACAGCGTTGGAAGGCGTGTAATAAGTCTTGAACCACGTACGGACATCCTCTAAGGAGGCGGAATCGAGATCCTCCATTGAGCCGATGACGGTATGGGCGTACGGATGAGCGGCCGGATAAGTGGACTTTACGACTAACTCGTCAACCACGGCATAAGGCTGGTTCTCGTTTTGCCGCTTTTCGTTTTGCACCACGCCGCGCTGCAGATCAAGCAGCTCCTGGCTGATGGTGTTGTAGAAATAGCCCATGCGATCGGACTCGGCAAACAGAGCGTAATCGAGGGCAGAGGCCGGAACGGTTTGGAAGTAATTCGTGCGATCTTCGCTAGTAGTACCGTTCAGGTCGGTTGCGCCGATCCTCTCCATGGCTTCGATGTAACTGCCCTGCAAATGCTCGCTACCGCCGAACATGAGGTGCTCAAATAAGTGTGCGAAGCCTGTCTTGCCCGGTTTTTCGTTTTTGGAGCCGACGTGGTACCAAACATTCACCGCCACAACCGGCGTTTTGTGATCTTCGTGAACAATGACGGTGAGTCCATTGTCCAAAGTGAATTGCTCGCAAGCGATATCCAGGTTTGAGAACTGCATCGGAGGGTGAAAACGTCACGATAGCAAACAGGGCGGAGCGTTCCCGGCGCTTTTGAGAAACCGGCCGGCAACCCCTGCGCTGCCCAAGGGGCATCCACTTGGCGATTTCTGGCCGGCGTTGACCAAGCACCGCTTGGCTGCCGGGCTAGATAGAAGTATGGTAGAGGAATGGCCGAATGGACCCGGATAGACGGAACGCTGGCAGACGGGTTGCAGATGCGGCTTTACCTGGCAGAACACGAGGGAGGGTTGTGGAGCGCGGCGCTCGAAGACGATCTGCATCGAACCAGTGAAGAAGAATTCGTGCGGCGGCTGGGGAAGCACGCACCGTGGGTACGGCGAGAGAGCCGGGGCGTTTCCGAAGCGCTCGGCCGTGCGGCGGCGGAAGTCTGCGAGTATTTCTCAGGCCGGCGGTTGAGCTTTGATTTACCGATAGAGTTCCGGGGAACGCCATTTCAATTGCGCGTGTGGCAGGAACTGCGGCGCATTCCTTTCGGCGCAACTTGCAGCTATAGCGAGATTGCAGAAACGATTGGACAACCGACTGCTTGCCGCGCGGTAGGGAATGCGAATGGAAAGAATCGGCTTCCGCTGGTGATTCCGTGCCATCGCGTGCTGGCGGCGAGCGGAAAGCTCGGCGGATTTACGGGCGGCCTCGGGTTGAAGAGGCGGCTGCTCGACCACGAGGCGGCCGTGCTCGGGAAGAGGAACGCAGCCTAGCTTCTAATCGCCGGCACAACGGAGCGGGCCGCCGGCATTTACTTAGATGGATGGTAGCGGCTCCGCCCTGTGCCGGCCAGCGAGGACTCAGGCGACGGCGCGGCGGCGAAGCACGGGCTCGAGGAGTGCGAAGAATCGGTCTTCTTCCTCCAGCTCCAGTTGTATTTCGAGCCAAGCTAAGTCTAGAGGCGTGATGGCGTTCTCAAAGTGGTTGGGGCAGTTTATGCGGTCTTTCTCGGTGGTCACCAGAATCTCGGCGCCGTGGACGCGGGCTTGATGTCCGATTCGCTGTAACTCGACCGCTTTGTAACTATGATGGTCCTCGAAGGCCCAGCGAAATACAATTTCCAGGCCCAACGATTCCAGCGTGCTCCAGAAACTCTGCGGATTTCCGAGGCCGCAGAACGCGGCGACGCGGCGGACGCCGAGGTTCTGGGAAAGAGCGCCTGTTTTGTAATTGCGCCAGTGACGCGCTATGAGGCGCGTACGGAAGATGGGCGCGTTTTGGTTGTACTCGCGCAAGCGCGCGGAAATGGCCCGGTAGCGCAGGTCATTGTCGGCGCGGGTGACGACAAATGCATGTGCGCGGCTTAGCGCAGTAAGCGGCTCGCGCAGGCGGCCTAATGGCACGACCTCTTCGCCGCCGAACGGGTCGAGACCGTCGATCAGCACGATGTCGAGATCGTGGTTGAGGCGCGCGTGCTGAAAGCCGTCATCCAGCAGCAGGACGTCGGTGGACGGGAATTGGAAGCGCAAGATCTGAGCGGTTTCGTAACGATTGGCGCCGATGCCGATGGGAGAGATGGCGCGACGGAGGAAGATTTGGGCTTCGTCGCCGGTGAAGGCGGCCGGGACTTTGGCGCCGGGAGGGAAGACCAGGTCTCGGGCTGGGGAACGGCGACGGTAACCGCGCGTCAGGATCGCGGGGGCGTAGCCGGCGGCGTGCAGACGATCCGCCAAGTAGGTTGTGAAGGGCGTCTTCCCAGAACCGCCGACGGTGATGCCGCCGATGCTGACAACCGGCACAGCTACCGGAGGAACAGAGGCCGCATAGCGCAGATAGCGCCGGCGCTTGAGCGCCCCCCCTTCGCGCCATAAGAGGGCCAGCGGGCCCAGGATGCAGCGCGCGATAAAGTTGTGGCGCGTGCGCAGCGAAGCGGAGTGAAACAGAGGCCAGAGCCGCGCCGCGATGCGCTCGGACGCGCCGCGTTGCTGTTCGACCAACTGGCGCGCCTGGCGGCCGAGTTGTTCGGCGACGGGCCGATGCAGCAAGAGATCGCGAACCGTGGGCAGTAGCTCTTCCCCGCCCTGGATCTGCCGGATGGCACAGGCTGCTAGGAAGTCTTGCGCAATGGCCTCAAAATTCTGCATGTGCGGACCGACGATTACGGGAACGCCGGCGCTGGCAGGCTCGAGGATGTTGTGGCCGCCTCGCGGTGCAATGGACCCGCCCACGAAGGCGACGTGAGCGAGCGGGTAAGCGGCCGCCAGCTCACCGATGGTGTCGAGCAGCAACACACCGGGCAACTGAAGCGTCAGCGACGGACGCTCCTGGAGCTGCGTACGGCAAAGGAAATTCACGCCTGCGCGCTGCAGTTTCTGCGCGACTTGTTCAAAGCGAGCCGGCTGGCGCGGCGCCAAGATGAGCAAGAGCCGCGGAAAATCATGGGCGAGCGCCTGGAACGCGCGTATCACGATATCGTCTTCATCGACCGTGTGACGGGACAAGCTGCCGCGCTCATTGGGACCGACGGTGCTCGCAGCGATCCAGATGTGCTCGGCGCCAAACGAGGGGAGGCCGTGCTCGGGTTTCAATAACGATGTGTCGTACTTGAGATTGCCAAGCACGTCGAGCTTTGCCGCCGGGACACCGAGGAACAGGTAGCGCTCGCGGTCCGCGGCGGTCTGCACAAGTACCGTGCCGGGAAGTTGAAGTGACGGCTTGAAGAACCATCGCAGGCGTTTGTAATGGGGCCAGGTGCGGGCGGAAATGCGGCTATTCACAAGCGCCAAGGCCGCGCCGGATTGTTTAGTCTCGTGATAAAGGTGGGGCCAGATCTCGGTTTCGAGAACAATCAGAAGCGCCGGGCGTATCACCCGGAGGGTCCTGCGCACGCAGGAGACGTAATCGAGCGGCGCATAGAAGACGCCAGCGACGAGAGTCGAAGCCTGGCGTTCGGCGGCGATCCTGCCCGCGATTGTGGAAGTGGAAAGATAGATAGGAACGAGCGGGTCGGCCGCTTGCATGGCTCGAATAAGTGGGACCGCGGAAGCGACTTCACCGACCGATACTGCATGCAACCAGACGGAGCCGGGCTTCGTCCGAGAAAACAATCGGGGGAGGAATCCGAGGCGCTCGCCGAAGTGGGACCAGTATGTGCGGTTGGTAATTAGCCGTGCAGCGAAGTAGATTGCAATAAAAGGAAGCGATAAGAGCTGGATGATTCGGTAGAGGAGAAGCGTGCGCGTGATTCCAAAGACTCGGTTCGTGATTTCGAGTATAACGTTAGTAGCCATTGCGGCGGCAGGCAGCAATGACAAGGAATTTCGGCCGGGGCCGGCGAGCGATTACGCGCACCAAAGCGCCGAACGCGTCACGGTGGGCGCCAAGCCGTACAATACCGAGGATCTCACAGCGGAGGCGTTCGGCAAAAAGACCGATCTGCTGCGGTACGGCGTGCTGCCCGTGTTGGTGGTTATAGAAAACAAGCGCGATAAGGCCATCGATTTGCGCGACCTGGAAGTCAGCCTGGTAGCCACGGACGGGAGGCATGCGAGCGCGGTCAATCCCGAAGACATTCCCTTTCTGGCTAAGCACGGCAGAAAACCACCGCCCGTACAAACGCCGATCCCATTGCCGAAGAGAGGCAATCCCCTGAACGCGCCGTCGATTGTAATGCGGGCTTTTTCGGCGAAGATGTTACCGCCGGGCGATTCGGCGAACGGCTTCTTCTATTTTGAAGCTCGATCCGAACCCGGCGATAAGCTGTATCTCAACGGAATGCGCGATGCACGCTCCGGCCAGGATATCTTGTATTTCGAGTTTCCGCTGGAGCCGTAAGGCGGGATTACTTTGGGAGCCGTAAGGCGGGATTACTTTGGGAGCAGGCGCTTTCGAATTAGTTGACTTAGCTCATCCATCTTGTGCCTCTGGTACGGCTCGGCATCGGGGCGGGAAAACACCGGGCGAACGGACGCGATGGCTGTCTGTGCTTTGGGATAGTCGCCGTCCCGCAGGGCGATTTCCGCTTGCGCCAAGGTGACACCTGCGCCCCAGTTGGGATCTCCGGTGAGTTGAGCGACGGCTTTCGCGTCGATGCCGTCCAGTAATGTCGAGGCTTCTTCCAAACGGCCCAGTCCGATGAGGCAATCCGCCACGGGAAGCATGGTGCCTTGCGTGAGAGCTGCGTGCGGCCCGAAGGCCCTGATGGAAGCATCGTTGGCATTGCGTGCGTTGAGTAGGCCTTCGATTAAGTGGTGCGCGCGGCACTGGGCTTCGGAAGCGTCGGAAAGCGTGCCGATGGCGTAAAAAGACAACGGCCCCTGTTTCTTCACGGCTATGTTGTAAATTGCGAGGTCGTCTCGCACTGAGTCGTCGAACCGGCTCATGCTCCCTTCGGATTGCGCTCGAGTGGCGAGTAATTGCATGGTGAGTTCATGGTCGGCGCCGAAACGGGAGAGAAAGTCGGGATAAATGGCGTTGGCTTCCTGAATGGATTCGGCGAACTTCCTTTGGATCATGAAGGCCTGGGCGAGATTGAGGCGCACGCGGAGGACATACGGGCTGTCGGGCCCGGTGGTATTCGAATAGGCAGCAATGAGCTCGCGGGCCAGGCGTTCCGCGGTGGCGCCATCTCCCAGGCGGATGTAAGTGAAAGCAAGCCTTTGTTTGAGCGTAGATTTTGCAAGCTCATCAAACTGTGGCAGCGTGGCGGCGGTCTCGGAAGCAGCCTTAAAATCCTGGTTTGCGCGCTGGGCGTCGCTTTCAACCAGAGCGACCATCCCTTTCGCGGTGAGTAACCAAACTGTCAACTCTTTGCCGGGCCGCTGGATTTTGCGGAGCAAGATTTCCTGCCCGGCTATGAGTGATTTAGCAGCAGGTATTCCCGCCGATTGAAAACTTCTGGCTTCCATCGCCGCTCGTTGCAGCTCAACGGAGATCGCATCTTGCGAGAGCGGTCCTTGGGTCTGCAGAAACAGATCGCGGGCCCGCAGGTATTCATTGCGTGCATCCGGGAAATTGCTTCGGTTGTCCAGGGCGCGTGCGATGGTGAGGTGAAGACGCGCTGCGACCTGGGGTTCATTCGAGAATTTGCGATCGATAACGGGTGAGACCTGCTGGATCGCATTCACCAGGGTTTCGGTAGATCTCCCGCTTTGGAAGGGATTGCCGCGGCCCAGCAGATCGTCCGCCAGAAATCGATTTACAGCGGTGGCGATGGCGGTTTGGCGATTCGCGTTGTCGCGCTCGGCGGCTAAACGCATAGTGAAGAAAACGACCAGTCCGGCTACGGCGGCGAAGACCGTGCAAGCCGCAATGACGGCCTCGCGGTTGCGGCGCACAAACTTCCCGGTTCGATAGCGCAAGGTGTCCGGCTGCGCGTCCAGAGGTTCGCCGTTAAGATAGTGATCGATGTCGCGGATCAAAGCTTCTACCGAGCGATAGCGGCGCTGAGGATCCTTGTGCATGGCAGTCAGGCACAGTACGTCGAGCTCGGCCCATGCGGCCTTGCTCAACGATGAGGTATTCGACTGTGCCTCGGAATCGCTATCTCGCGGGGCGGCAAGCGAGGGCTTAACGGGCTCATGCTCGGCAATGGCGGTTGCGGCCTCGGCTGCGTTCAAGTTCGAGAGATCGAAAGGAAGCCGGCCGGCCAGCAGTTCGTAGAGAATCACGCCCAGCGAATAAACGTCGGTGCCGATTCCGACCCGATCGCCGCGAATCTGTTCGGGCGCGGCGTATGCCGGAGTCATCAGCCGCAAGCCAGCCATCGTCTGATCGGCTTGCAGATGGAGGGTCTCGAGTTGCTTGGCGATGCCGAAATCGAGTAAGCGGACGGCGCCATCACTCTTGACAAGAATGTTGGAGGGCTTGAGGTCGCGGTGAATGACTGCGTGACTGTGGGCGTGTTGTACGGCCTCGCAGACGGCTCGAAAGAGTTGGAGGCGCATACCGATGGAGCAGCTATTTTGCCGGCAAAACTGGATCAAAGGAATGCCGTCGACATACTCCATTACGAAATAGGGCGTGCCGTCGTCGAGCGTGGCGGCGTCGTAGAGATGCGCGATCGACGGATGGTTCAATTGCGCCAAGGTTCGTTGCTCGGCGGCAAAGCGCTCGCGGCGCGCTGGAGAGAGCCACGCGTCGCGCAGAACTTTGATTGCCACCCGGATCGCGAGATCCTCGCGTTCGGCGAGATAGACCACTCCCATTCCGCCTTCGCCCAGCAGTGTCAGGACGCGGTAGGGACCGAATGCCCGCGGGAGGAGAGAGGCCGGCTGCTGGAGCGCGTTTCGCGCCGCCTCGGCCAAGCTGCGATCCAGGAGAGATTCACCGCTCGCGTCCTGATCGAGCATGGCGAGAACCTCGAGCAAAAGCCCTTCGTCCTCTCCGCAGGTACTCTGCAGGAAGCTGCGCTGCGCGGTTTGCGGCAGATCCGCGGCGGCGTGAAACAGATCCTGGATTTGCTGCCAACGTGCCCTGTCCATGCCGTCAACGCGGAATGCTTCAAACAGTCATCTGCTGCGATGCAGTCTTTGCCCAAGCCACGCTTTGGCCGCTCGCCAGTCGCGCAAGGTGGTGGCCTCCGACACTCCGAGCAGATCTGCAATCTCGCTCACCTCAAGCCCTCCGAAATACCGGCTTTCGACGATGGCAGCCTGGCGTGGTTCGAGACGCGCGAGTTCCGCAAGAGCGGCATCCAGCGCCAGTAGCTCTTGTTCGCAGGTGGCGGCACGATCCAGAGAATCGTCGAACTTCACAAAGATCGCCTGGCCATCGCCGCCCCGCTTGTGTGCATTCCGCCGCCGGGCTGCTTCAATCAGCAGTTGACGCATGGCGCGCGCAGCAATGCGCTTAAAGTGCAACGGCGACTCGGCGGACAGCGCGGGGGACTTCGCCAACTTCAGCCACGCCTCGCTGACCAAGGCGGTCGGGCTGAGCGTGTGGCTGGGATCGCCGCGCTTCACCGTTGCCGCTAACCGGCGCAACTCCTCGTAAGTGAGGCTGAAGAGTTGATCGAGAGCCTGTCTTCCCTGCTCGATCTGGTCTGGTGCGCTCATGACGACCTCAGGTGTATTCCGGCCCACTCAAAAAAATTTCGCTGCGGGCGTGATGGTTTTCGCTCTCGTCCTGCGCACTGCGAATTGAGACACAGTGATGAGCGCGCAGCGTGGTGCGACAAGTGATATTCCGGTGCCGAAAGTCTAGCACCAGAACTGCGAGCCTGCAACTGCGTCACGTACTGGAACTGGGGGAAATATGAAAGAGAAACAAATTTTTGCACAACTCGCGGCCAAGTGCGGCACGGCCAATTTGGTGGCAGGCGGAGCGCTCTTGCTGGGCTGGTTCGTCTTGACTGCACTATCGATCCAGATACCGTTCACCGGCAAGCTGACATTTACGTTCTACCAGGTTTTGGGTCTTCTGAATTCCAACAACCTGCTGGAGTCCATGGACCACGGCTCCCGCTCTGGCGCCGGTATATACGGTCTCCTTGCGCTGATTGCCCTAGCGGCGCCCTTCCTTCACCTCCTGTGGAAAGACAAGCATGCAGTGCTGGGCGGACTTGTTCCGCTCCTATTCATGTTGACCGTTTGGATCATGGTGGGACACGGCATACACAGCGCCTTCGGAGGGAGTGCGGCCGGCCCGGAAAGCGAGCTTGAAAAACAAGCGGAGCAAGAAGCCATGGGCGCTATCTCGTGGGGATTTGGCGCATATCTATCTTTCTTAGCGAGTCTTTACTTCGCAGCGACTGCTGTAAAACGATTTTTGCACTTGCGCGCGGCCGATACGCCATTACCGGCGAGATCCAGCCAAGCGGCTGCATAAGTCAGTCCAGAACAACAACACAACGAGGCTACTATATGAAAACCCTCTTACTCAGAAATACTTTGCTTCTAATCGTTGCTTGCGGATCTGTTATCGCCACAGGCTGCACAAGCTGTATGAATCCTCTCTTAGGCAAATACTATGACGAGTCAGGCGGTATCGTGCTCGACCTCAAGTCCGGCGGAAACGCCACCTTCACATTTGCCGGTCAACCCGATTCTTGCACTTACACCGTGCAAGGGACCCAACTTAGCCTGGGTTGTAAAGGCGACGCGGGCAACCTAGGCTTCACTATCGATAAAGACGGCTCGCTTATTCCGAAGTCGGAATTGATGACCAGGATGCGGAAGAGAACGTAGCCCCGCATTTGAGGAAAAGTTTGCCCATGGACAGCGCATCTCTAACGCCAATCCAGGCCGGTTCTGCTCCACCACCCGAACCGCCCCCTGTGTATCGCCTGTTCGACGCATCTTCGGTTCTCATTGCTTCCGTTTTAGGCTCGCCGATAGCCGGAGCCACCCTGATGGCCCTCAATTTCCGGCGTCTGGGGAAGGGGCAAAAGGCGATTGTCGCCGTCGGTCTAGGGATAGCCCTGACGGCGCTGGGCAGCGCGCTGGGATATTGGGTTCCGGCATTTGCGACCACCGTCGCTGCCGTCGCCGTGGCGCTCACCACAAAGGGAGTTGCCCAGCTCTGGCAAGGGAAAGCGTTAGCAGCGCATCTCCGCAATGGAGGCGAGCTCAGCTCCCGGTGGGCCGCTTCCGGCATCGGTATCGCCTTCCTTTCGGTGCTCAGCGCCGTGATATTACTCGGCCTGTGGGGGCAGGGAACGGAGAAGAAAATCATCGTCGGGTCAAGGGATGAGATTTACTATTCGGGTTCCGCGACAAAACAAGATGCGCAGGCACTGGGCGAAGTGCTAAAAACCGCTAGTTACTTCCAGGATAGAGGCGTCGTCGTGCTCTTAGCAAAAGACAAGGATGGCGCCATGTTGTCATTCGTGGTGAAAGACGGCATTTGGGACCAGCCGCAAATGGTCGCCGGCTATCAGCAGTTTGGCCGATTACTCGCGCCGTCGGTGGGCGGCTTTCCGATCAAGGTGCGCTTGGTAAACTCCGCGCACGCGGTCAAGAAAGAACTTACCATCAGCGAGTAACAATGCGAAGCTTATTGCACTCAGTCACGATCCTGGCCCTTGTGAGTAGCGCACTCGCGCAGAATTCACAACTGCTCCAAACCAAGACCCGTTTCGGCACGCTCACGCTGGACGATCAGAACGAGGTAACTTTCAATGCACGGCCGCTGGAACCGTCCATCAAGGTCAACTCGGGTATGGATATGGGTACGCCGTTTCATATTGGGCCGGCCGATGTCGTTCTGGTCATCGATTACGGCGGTACGGCTTGCCCGGTGCAATATTACTTCGTCACGGCGAACAAATCAGGAGCCAAGGCCACCCCTGCTTTCGGCACCTGTGCGGAGGAAACCGGCATACAGCGTAGCGGCGACTCAATCTTGGTCACGATGCATGGCTATCGCGGGCCGTTCGAGCCCGATGGGGAAAGGCGAAAGGCCGCACGCGAGACGCACGTTTTCGTTTATCGCGATGGAGCCGTGACGGAACGCGGACAAAAGCCGTAACTGCCTGCTTGACCTTTGGCGCGGCGTAGCTCACAATTGGGCGATGTCACACGGCCACGTCGCAGCGGCCGCAGGTCGCTATCAGTACCCCAGCGCTAACGCCGAATTCAACCTCTACAACTTTCACGCTCGGCAGCAGGTCGATGAACTTGCCGGTGTTCTGGCTTCGAAAAACAAAAACGATCCGCACGTCATCGAACTCTTCGGAGACGCGGCAAGCGGCAGGCATTACCTGTTGCGGTCCGGCACCTACCACGCGTGGGAGCGTGGCACTCGCGTCCACGTTGAAGGGCTCAGCCTCGACGGATACGAACCGGATACGTCCCTGAAGAGATTACTGGAGTTCCTGTCCGCTCGCGCGTCTGGTGCGGCGGCAGACAAACTCTCGGAACTCGGCCGGCGAACCAAGATCGAGGTCAAAGTAAACCCCGCTCACCTCCTCTTTGCCACCATCGGGATCAAAGCGGATTTCAGCATAGACGAGATACTTAATTTCCTTGATTCGAGCAGCGAAACTCCCGGCCCCCACATGTCGGAACGCGAAACACTTCGCGCCTTCCTCGATCAACTGACGCATGGGCGAAGGTTAGTTCTGCATCTGCCGAATGCTCACGTCGCCGGCATTTCGCTCGTTTTGCGGCTGACGGACGAGGCCGAACTGAATCCTGCTTTCTTTGTCTCCCTGGGCTATCCAAACGGAACTTCCGGCGCGCCGAGGTCGCATCGCGAGCATTTTAGAACGCAGGTCCCGCCTTGGACCCGTGAAGAAATGGAGCGCTCTTTTGCAGAGCGATTCCGGCCCAATGCCGTCCCGCGCGACTTCCTCGATTTCGCCTGGAACTCTGGACGGGCTAGGCACAGTCGCGAGGTTTTCGCCCAGATCCTTCTGCGCGCAGTCACCAACGGGTGGCTGGCGACTGATCGCAAAGATATCTGGCGTCTCGAGAGCGGATGGCAGAAAAATCACTTACTGATCGAGGAGTTCGGCCGCGATCTGCGTGAGCCCGTTCTTGAAATTGAATCGCAACTCATCGACTCCGGCATTCCTGATAGCCAGCTGAAGAAATGGCTCGACTTCCTCGACGCGGCCTCGCTCTGTCACCCAACAGTTCCGGTCAATCCGCTTCTTCAAATGATCGGCGTGAGCGCGGACGATACCGATGAATTCATCGATTGGCTGGATGAGTCGTTGCAGGTAGACGAGGAAGACGGAATTCTGGAGGATCTCGGCTTCCATCACCCCGGATTTCCGCCAACTCAACTGCTCTACCGATTTCGAAACCCGGTGCTGCCGGAAGCGATTGTCGCCGCGCAAACCAATTCTCGCGAACTGGCGCTCCGCGTATTCGATTTCCTCGAAGGCGTGTTCCGGCCCGATACGCGCGCGATCGCAAACCTCTATCTACGCCTCGCGGAACGCGCCGGAGTGTCACACGAAATCGAACATTGTGAAAAACTGCTCAGCTACTGGTCCTCCGTCAGCGAAGCGGAGAAACTCGCGGAGGCGATAAGTCTCGAACTGCAGGCTGGCGATGTTTCGCCGCAGCTGTTGTGGTCGCTTATCAAACAAAGTGAACATACATGGCCCCCCGGCAGACGATTAGCGCTGATTAAAGCCTATGGCCGGCAACCGGATGGTGTTCCTTTGAACAACCGCTTTCGTTATCTGCTTACTCTAGGAAATGCTTTCTACGATTTGGGTCGTTTTGCTGACGCAATCGACGCCGCGAAAGACGCAATTTCTTCCGAACTACCTCAGCCTGTATGGAGGTCTGAACTTCTCGCACACACCTTGGTCGGCCTGTCGGAAAGGGAGCTTGGCCATTTGTCCGAAGCTGCGGAATGGCTGAAATCGTCGACAAATTTGGCTAGCCTGAATTTTCCCGCTGACCACCCCGAGCTGGCCACTAGTCTCAACAATCTGGCGGCGCTGTATTGGACACAAAGGAACTACTCTGCGGCTGAGCCGCTACTTCGCTTGGCTCTCGCAAATTCCGAAAGAGCGCTTGGACCCGACCACCCGAATTTGGCCACCAGTCTCAATAATCTAGCAGCGCTGTACAACGAGCAAGGAAAGTACGGCGATGCGGAACTCCTATTCCTACGCGGGCTTGCAATCCGAGAGCAGGCACAAGGACCCGGGCATCCGGACGTGGCGAGCAGTCTTAACAACTTGGCGTGGCTCTATGTTAACCAAGAGAGGTATACGGACGCCGAACCGTTGTTCCAGCGGGCGCTTGTAATCCTGGAGAAGACCTTGGGGCCTGAGCACCCGGATTCAAAGCGGATCGCCAGCAATTTGAATTGGCTTCTAAACAAGATTCACCCCGCGGAGTAGGGTGACACTATTTCCAGGCGGGATTCTTGCCGATGCTAACTAAGTTAGCGAGAATGCGATAAGCCCCCGGAACACCGGAAGGTAACTGCCGATACAGCGCGAAGGCATCGTAAACGTACGTCCCACGGCCGTACTGGGCGACCAAGAGCCCGCCGGATTGCGGATCCTGCTCCGGATCATGCGTTTCGACGAGAGCTTTGTAATGCGGGTCCCATTTTTCCATGAAGCCGTGGCCGCGCTCCTCCTGCCAGCCAGCAAAGTCCGCGTCTGTAATGCGGTTCGGCCAGCTAAGAACGGGGGATTTGGGGTCGAGTAACTTTACAACCGAGGCCTCATTTACTACTTTTTGCGGATTTTGTCCCAAAGTAAATGGATAAGGACCGTAATCGGCGTCGAAGTTTTGAAGATTGTACTGCACGAGCAGCACGCCGCCATTCTTCACATAGTCGAGCAATCTGTTGTTTGCCGCTCGCAGTTCCGGCCGCACCGCATAGGCACGCACGCCGAGCACGATGGCGTCGTAGACACTCAGATCGCCAGCTTCGAGATCGGCGCTGGAGAGCGTTTGCACCCGAAGGCCTAAGTCTTCGAGGGCACGCGGAACGTCGTCTCCGGTGCCGGGCAAGAAGGCGACGCGAAGATCGGGCGCCGTCTTCACATCCACGCCTACGGCCTGATAAGTCGCGGGGCGGTAGTACGGATACGGAGCAACACCGGGATAACCGGCCAGACGATATCCCTCCTGATAGCTTTTACCGCTGCATTCGGCAACGGCTTTGATCTGGTAACTCTGCGGCTTCACCGAATGCGGCGCGATCACAAAGGTCAGCGTCTGGTTGTCGCCGTTGCGCGCGAGCGAGAACGGATGCTCGGCGGGGCTGGCTTGCCAATTGTCCGGTAGCTGCAGTCGAAGCACTCCGTTGGCTGCCCCTTGTACGTTGCTATGCAGCGTGCATGAGAAGGCGAACGATGCGGCAATCAACGGAACGGCGCCGGCCGCGGGAGAAACCGAAACCGAAATCGCCGGACCCATCAGCAGGGGATTTTCGAGCATTCCGATGCCCTCCACGCGCTGGCGGGCTTGTACGACGTTTTCGAGCTCCAGATCCGTTCCGCGGTATTGAATATGGACGCTTGCCGCGAGCGGGTAAGGCGCGAACGACAGATTGCGATACCGTTCGTCGGCGAGATCGTAGTATGCCTGTTCTTGATCGGGGCGCGAGAAATACGGTTTCGTCAGCCTGGCGTTTTCGGGCGCCTTAATGGCAAACTTCACGCGCATTTCCTTACCGGCCTCGAGCGTGGCGGCAGGCGATTTCTCGGCGCGGATATCCCAACCGTCGGAGTCGGGGGCCGTTACCCGCAGATCCTCGATCGCGACCGCTTCCGGGCTCTCATTCATCAGATGCACACTGACGCTGAACGATTGACCCGGAACCGCGACCGTGAACGTGGGCGGAGCGCCTCCGAATGCGGCAAACGGCCCAGTGGGTTCTTTCTCAGGCGCGACGGCAGCGTCGAGCGAAAGTCCGAGCGCAACCGTCGTCGCCTTCTGAAACTGCTCCTCTTTCATACGCAGCTCAAAGGCCACGTCGCTCTTGCCCGGCTCCGGCAAATTGCTTTGCCGCACTTTCGCGAGCAGCGCGCGCGTGGCCTTCAGGCCGTCGGCTAATTGCGGCGCAATGGCTGCCGGATCGGTGGGCCGATAACGGCCATAAAGATCGGCGACGATGGCTGCGATCTGCTCGAGCCCTTCTCTGAGGAATCCGGGGTCGCCTTTGGATAGCGAGGCAATGCCGGTGAGTGAAACGTCGATGCCGTCGTAGAACGATTTCTCTTGTTGCTCGGCAGGCACACGCGACGCGTAGCGGTGGTACGGAGAACTGTAGAGCGATGGGTGAGGCAAGGTGGCGCCTCCGTTCTGCGATTTTTGAAAACCCCAGCCTTCCCGGCCGATCTGCAGAAATGTCAACCCTGCGGCGTAGTTCGGACTGCCCTCCGCGATCGCAATATTGGCGGCAGGCTTTTCATCGATCCACTTCTTATTCACGTAATCGAAGAAGCGAACCGGCACGTATTTGTCGGTGGCGTAGTCGTAGATTTTGCCGTCCTTCGCTTCGAAGAAGGGCACGCGCGCATAGACCTTGAGCGGCGACCAGGGGCGCAAACCTTCCCGAAGCTGCTCCGGGAAACGGTTGGGATCGCCGGCGGCCAGGAATGCCTCTTGCGCCATCTGTCCCGAAACTTGATGGTTGCCATGGCCATCGGTCGGCGCACCGGCAAACACGGAGGCTAGGATCAAGGGCCGGGTCATGCGAACGACGCGAACCACGTCGGAAAGCGTGCGCTCGTAGCCCCATTTCTCGAGTGCTTCTTCGCGAGTCTTGGAAAACCCGTAGTCGATCTCGCGTCCCCAGTATTGGTCGACACCGTAGTAGCGATCGGAGGTGAGCAACTCCTGGGTGCGCACCAGCCCTAGCGCGTCGTACAGATCCGGAGACATTGCGTTCTGGCCGCCTTCGCCGCGGGTTAGAGTGAGCAGCGCGGCGCGCGCTCCCAAGCCCCGAGTCTGGTATGCCAGCAGACCGCCGTCTTCATCGTCGGGATGGGCCACAATCATCAACAGACTGGCGCGAGTGCGAATCGCAGCCAGCCAGCGCGCTAAGCCCGGCGAGCCCCGATCGAGATCGATGCCGATGGCGTTCGGATCGATATTGGGGGCGTGCCGGGGGCTACCCGCCACCAGTCCGGCGCACAGAATAGCGGCTGCGCAGCCGATCAGGGCAATGAAGAATGCGGGGGTACATTGACCGCGCACAACCGCTAACAAACGGCCTGTGCGCTGGTAGACGAAGCGTTGAATGCGGTTCATGCGCAACTTCAGAGATGCTCGGACTCCAATAAAGAACGTGTTTCCAAGGTATAGCACGCACCTCGCTGGTCGATTCGAACCAAGTGGCCGAACTCAACCAGTTGCTTAATCAGGGCTTAATGGCGCTGGCGATTAGCGGCAGTATCCGAATGATCTGTTCCAGCGTCCATTAAACAGATGGGTGCGATGCCAAGTACGCGCACACCGTCAGTAGGAGAGTTGCAAAAATGCGAACGAATAGAGTTGTTGCCACGATTGCAGGAGCTATTTTTGTCGCCGGTTTTGGGATCGCTCCCGGGCTCGCGCAGACGCCCGATTCCCAGGGACAATATCCTCAGCAACAGCAGCCACCGCCTCCCGGGCAATATCCGCCCGCGCAGGGACAATATCCCCAGCAAGGCCAGTACCCGCAGCAGGGGCAATATCCGCAGCAGGGGCAATATCCGCAACAGGGGCAATATCCGCCGCCACAGCAGGGCCAGTACCCCCAGCAGGGGCAATATCCGCCGCCACAAGGTCAGTACCCGCAGCAGGGGCAATATCCAGCGGGCGGATATCCACCGCCGCAGGGCCAGTATCCGGCGCCTCCGATGCTGCCTCCGCAGCAGCTTGATCAGCTTGTGCAGCCGATCGCCCTCTATCCCGACGGCTTGCTGGCACAGACGTTGACGGCCGCGACTTACGCGAACGAAATTCCCGACGCCGCCGCTTGGGCGAATCAACACAGCTATCTGCATGGCGACGAGTTGGCGCGCGCCATTCAGGAAGACAATCTGCCGTGGGATCAGAGCGTGATCGCGCTGCTGCCTTTCCCGCAGGTACTCAATTACATGGCCCAGTACATGGGCTGGACGCAACAGCTCGGCAATGCCGTACTGGCGCAGCGTGCCGATGTCATGGACGCCGTGCAGCGCATGCGGCAACAAGCCTATAACTACGGCTATTTGCGCAACAACCAATATGAGCGCGTAGAGGCAGCAGGGCCGAACGATATCGAAATCCTTCCGGTTTCGCCCGGCTATTACTACGTGCCCTACTATGATCCCTACGTCGTGTTTGCGCCGCCGCGTCCCGGCTTTTTTGCAGGCGGAGCGATTCGCTTCGGCCCGGGCATCGTGATCGGCGCCGGCTTTGCTCCCTGGGGTTGGGGACATGTTGGCTTCGAGTGGCGCACTCACGGCCTGCTGCTCGACGGACACCCGTGGGTTCGTACTTGGGCTAACCGCGGCGTGTATGTGCATCCGTATGCCGTTCCGCGCGCGCGCTATGTAGGTCCGCGCGTTGAGCATCACGAGGTGCGTCCGGCGCCGGAACATCGCGAGGGCGGCGAACACCGAGACCGCGACCACCAGTAAACGACCTGCGCAGGCTGCGCCGAGCGCGCTACAAGCCGCGCGCTACAACTGGATGAGTGCATCTTCTGCAGCTTGGGCACCTTGAGCAGTCGTCCTTAGTACGTCTTGCGATAGCGCTCGTCCTGGGAGCGGTAATCGGCATCGAACGCCAGTGGCGCCAACGCGCCGCTGGCCTGCGCACAAATACCTTAGTCTGCCTGGGGGCTGCGGCGTTCGTCGACCTAGCCTCGACATTAGCCGGCCCCACTTCGGTCCAGGTGATCGCTTATGTGGTGTCAGGCGTTGGGTTTTTAGGGGCCGGCGCCATCATCAAGGACGGGGCGGGCATTCGCGGCCTCAACACTGCCGCCACACTCTGGTGTTCTGCCGCGGTGGGAGCTTGCGCGGGCGCTGGAGAGGTTCTCGACGCGGTATACATTACCGCTCTACTGATGATCATCAATCTGCTCTTCCGTCCGGTCTCGAGGTTTATCGACAGGAAATCGGTAGGCGGCGCAGTAGATGTGATCTATCGGCTGCATGCTGTCATTTCGGACACGCATGAGGCCGAAGTACGTGCGCGGCTGCTGACAGCAATCGCCGAGCGGCCGCTTATCCTGCGCCAACTCCGAAGCGAAGATACCGAAGACCCGGGAGCCGTCCGTCTTCACGCCGAGATAGAATCTTCGGCCCGAAACCCTGCGTTCATTGAGCAACTCGTGAATGAATTGCGCCAAGATCCGTCCGTCTCCGCCGTGGGATTCGGCGAGGGCACGAGCGAGGTCGAATAGCGAGATCGGATGCTTAGGACGCGCGAGCGCCGCACGATTTCCTGACTACTAACTGGCCGTCGAGCAAGATTTCTCGCGGGCCAGATGGGGCATTCGGATGCGGTCCAGCATGGCGCGCAAGGCCGCTTCTCCAATCTCCCGCACCGGCTGGCGAACAGTCGTTAACGGGACCGGCAACAAGCTCGCGTAGGACACGTCGTCGATTCCGACGAGCCGGATGTCTTCGGGAATACGAATGCTTCGCGAGAGAAAGAGCTGCATGAGCAGTCCGGCAACGCGATCATTCACACAGACAAAACCTTCCACTGCGCGTTTGATCGCTTTGCCGCTCCAGGAGATGGGCTGCTCCTTGCCCGCATTGAAGTGGACACCCGAGTCCATGCTGGGCCGCAGGCCGTGCGCCGACAGCGCCTCCTTATACCCGGCTATGCGCTCAGCGATGGTAGAAGCCGAGCCGTGGTAACCGAGAAAGGCGATGCGCTTCAATCCTAGCTGGATGAGGTGTTCGGTCGCCGCGTAGCCGGCCTGTCGATTGTTGATGCCGGCCAGATCGGGCCGCCTTCGCTCAGGCGCCTTAGACGCTCGGCGGTCGAGCAAAACAACGGCAATCTGCGCGCGATGCAAAGCCGATAGGATTCGCCGGTTCACCTTCTCGGCTTCGCTCTCAAATTCCAGCGGCGCGAAGAAAACGCCCGACACTTTTCTCGAAACGTACTGCTGGCATAGCTGCCACGCCTGGTCCGCTTTGCTCGCCTGCGCGTCGGCATGTCCCCATAGGAGGGCATGCTGGCTCGCTTCCGGCGCATTCGCAATGCCCTGGCAAATGGGCTCGAAGATTTCCGTCTCTCCGAGATCAGGGATGAGAAGACCGAACAGGTGCGGCCTGTTCTTGTCGCTTGCAGCCTGCCGCACATACGTGCCCGATCCGGCAACGCGGTCGACCAGGCCGATGCCCTGCAGTTCGCGCATCGCGCGGCCTACCGTAATGCGCGAGGCGCCGGTTCTATTGACCAGCGCCGCTTCGCTCGGGAATTTTTGCCCGGGTTGGAAACGCCCGGAAAGGATGTCGGCTTTCAAAGATTCGAAGAGCCTTTGATATTTGGGCTTCACCACAGCTAGAAGCTGTTATATCAGGTTTTCCTGCCCGCTTGAAACCTGTCATGGCTCAGCCCATCTAAAACGTATGAGAGGTTCAGGCAAACAGTACCTATTCGTAAGCGATTTCGACCAGACCCTCAGTTTCAACGATTCAGGCCTGGTACTGAGCAAGCTTCTGGGCGTGGAGCGATTCGACGAGCGGGTAGCGGGTCTTTCGGAGACTCACCTGGTACAGCAAGGCGGCGAGCTGACCTATCTGCTGCTTCACGACCCCGAGTTCCGGCGCGTGCGCAGAGAAGACCTGGCGGCCGTCGGCAAGCAGATCCGGCTGAAGGAGAACATTCAGTTGCTGTCAGAACTGCTTTGCGATCTGGACGGCAACGAGTTTTCGTTCCACGTCGTTTCGGCCGCGCCGGAGGAAGTGATCCAGTCCGCGCTCGAAGGCATCGTGGCCGCCGATCACATCCACGGCACGCGGTTCCGCTATAACGCCGAGTCAGGTGAAATTGAGTCTATTGTGCGGCTCCCTGCCGGATATGGCAAAGTGGCGGTTGTCGATCAGCTCAGAACGAAGATGCGGCTCGGCCCCGACCGGCTGGTCTATGTCGGCGACGGCAGCTCCGATATCCATGTCATGCTGCACGTGAATCGCCTCGACGGTCTCACGATTGCGGTTTCCGAAAACAAGTATCTGACGCCCATCGCTCGGCGCACCATTCTCAGCGAGGACGCCTGCAGCGTGCTAGTGCCGATCCTTGAAGAGATCTTCGGCTGGGATTCCGGCAAGATCCGGGCCTTCTTCGAATCGCAAGGCTTGGCGCTTCAGGAATGGGACAAGGTTCGTACCGATACGATCACACTGTCTCCCACCTCGGCGCCAGCGCAAGTAGCAGTCAACTAGGCTCAGGTAACATCGGGCGCCCTGACCAGCTTTACCGGCAGCGTCAATGTGCGCCCGTTCCTCACGATCGTCAACGTGATGGTATCGCCCACGCGCTTGCGAGCGATGGCACGGACGAGAGCGTCCTCGCGGTCAACGGGTTGGCCGTCGACAGCCACAATCAGATCGCCGCCGATGCCCAGCTCGACGTTTCCTATATCCACCACTTCGCGTGCGCCGCGCACTCCTGCCAGGTATTCCGACGAACCGCGGACCACGCCTTGCACCAGCAGTCCACCCCGCCGCGGCAAGCCCAACGCGTCGGCCAGATCGCCCGCCACGTACTCGGTTGTAACTCCGATCTTGGGGCGCTCGGTGATGCGGCCGGCCTGGTAATCCGTCAGGAGCGCTTTGGCTCGATTGATCGGGAGCGCAAACCCGATCCCCATGTTCGTGCGCCCCAGAATCGCTGTGTTGATTCCGATGACCGCGCCGTTGGAATCGAGCAACGGGCCGCCGCTATTACCGCCGTTGATTGCCGCGTCCGTCTGAATCATGCCTTGCAGGCGCTGGTCGTTTTCGCTGTCGATCGAGCGCCCGATCGAGCTGACCACGCCCACCGTGAGCGTGCCCTCCAGCCCGAACGGATTCCCAATCGCCAGCACCTTCTGTCCCACCTGCAAATGATCGGAGTCCCCCAGCTTCAGAAACGCTAGTCTCGCCTTCGGCTCAATCTTGATGAGCGCCAGATCGTCGGAGCGGTCCGTGTCGAGCGCCTTGGCGTAGTACTGCGTCTGATTAGACAACGTCACCTGGATCCGGCTGCTGCCCGAGATCACATGAAAATTCGTCAGAATGAAGCCGTTGTCTTCGATCATAAAGCCCGAGCCCAGGCTTTGCGAGGCCACCGGCTGATAGAAGAAATCCCGCCGCACGGTAGTGCTGGTGATGTAGACCGTGGCGAGCCGCGCAGTTCGGTAGATATCGATATTGTTCTGCTCGTCGGGCGTGAGCCCGGCGCCATGCACCGCGGTTTGTTCCGGCAATCTCAGCCCCACGTGGGATAGCGGCGCGCTCACGTCGCGAATGTCCCAGTGGGCGTGCGACGTCACCCACACCAACCCCCACGCAATCACGAAGGCCAGCAGCAGCGTTCGCGCGGTCACGCCTGCGACTCCGCCAATCGTTTCAAATCCCCGAAAATCGCTTCCACTTGCCGGATCGTCTCTTGTCTCTCCCCGCCGGTGTCCACCACATAATCCGCGTGCCGCTTCTTTTCTTCCAACGGCAATTGCCTGGCCAATCTTGCCAGCACCTGCTCGCGGGTCACATGGTCGCGCTTCATGCCGCGAGCAATCTGCGTCTCCTGATCGCAAGCCGTGAGAATCAGGCGATCGAACATGCAGTCGCGGCCGGTTTCTATCAGGATAGCGGCTTCAATCACCGCGATCCCGCGCGGGTCTTGCGCCGCGAAACTCATCAGCATCTCTTCTTCAAGCGCGATCACGGCGGGATGCACGAAGCTGTTCAGCTTCTCCAGCAGCTCGGGCTTTTCAAACACGACCGCGGCAAGTTTTCTCCGATCGATCTCGCCGTTGCCCGCCAGGATCTGCGGTCCGAACGCTTCCACCGCCGGCCGGTAGGCCGCTGCGCCGGGCTCGAGCACCGCATGCCCAAGCAAGTCTGCCTGAATCACGTAGCAACCCAACCTCTGCAGCTCGTCCGCGACAAAGGATTTCCCGCTCCCATAGCCGCCGGTGAGTCCAACTTTCAACATCCGATGACGCTTTATGCAAGATGCTGCTCGGCGAGCCGCACCGTATTGGCCATCAGCATGGCGATCGTCAGAGGACCCACCCCTCCCGGCACCGGCGTATATGCCGAGGAGATCTCCTGCATCGCCAGCGGCTCTACATCGCCCACCAGGGCTGTCCCATTCCTGGCGAAAGCAGCCATCCGCCGAGCATCGTGGCCCAATAACCGGTGTACCTCTGCTTCATCGGTGAGCCGGTTCATCCCGACGTCGATCACCACCACGCCCGGCGACAAATGCTCCGCAGTAATCAACCCCGGCTTGCCTATCGCCGCGACCAAAATCTCCGCCCGCCGGCACTCCGCGGGAAGATCCCTGGTTTTTGAATGGCAGGTTGTGACCGTCGCGTTCTCATGCAGCAGCATAAGCGCCATGGGCTTTCCGACAATGTCGCTTCTTCCCACCACGACGGCACGTTTTCCTGCGATCGGGACGCGATATCGCTTCAGCATCTCGATGATGCCAGCCGGTGTGCAGGCTCGCGGGGCAGGCCAATTGGCCACCAGGTTTCCCACGTTGAAGGGGTGAAATCCGTCCGCATCCTTCGCCGGATCTACCGCGAGCAAAATTTCAAGCTCATCGATGTGCTTTGGCAATGGACTTTGCACCAGAATCGCATCTACTTGCGGATCATTGTTAAAGCATCGGATGATCTCGAGCAGGTCTTGCGTGCCGAGCTCTGCAGAAGGAGTTGCGTCCAGGCTCCGTATGCCTAATTCCTGGCAGGCTTTGATTTTGTTGCGAACGTAAATCTGCGATGCGGGGTCGTCGCCGACCAGCATTACTGCCAGCGAGGGAGCGCGCGCTTTGGCCCGCAATGCCTCTACGCGAGGCCGAAGCTCATCCAAAATCTCTTGGTTGATCTGCTTCCCATCCAAGACCACCCCACTCATGCACTCGTGAGGATAACAGAGGGCGGCCTCCGGTCCATCACGCGCATGGCTGCAATCAACCGCCCGACGATCCGCGTTCCGCGCGCGCTGCAGACGGTCGCCAGCGGCACCGGCGCGCCCGTCGCCGGGTCTCGATAGAAGACCCGATCCGGCCAAGTGCGCCGGCCTTCGAAGTTCTCCGGGTAATCGCGAAGAACATCGATGACCGTGTGCAGAATTCTGAGCGTCTGGGGCTGTCGATACTGCGGCATGAAGACCACTTGGCTGAACCGCTCGCGCCGCACTTCGTGGATGAATCCGGAGAGCGTCTCTGTCCGGGAAAGGTTCAAGATCGCATTCGGCTCCACGCCGTGGCGGTCGCCTCCCGCCACCACCGGAATGTCTAATCCCCGCCCCATGTCGATGACCCGCCGGTTCTCGCCCATTGTGCGCAGCCCGTTTACCTCGAGCGCATGAATGCAGCGGCCATGCCGGCGCAGCAAGGCCGCGAGTGCCGCTTCATGATTGTTTCGCCCGATCCCCTTCTCGTCCCACAGCGGGTGATTCAGCACGACCAGTACACCCGGATTCGCGTTCAGCGCCTCCAGCATCCCGGACAGCTCGCAGGGCTGCGGTTGCGCCGTGTACGCCGCTAGCTGCTGCATGATCCCGCTCGCGCGCCCGGGCGGCAGGTTATGCACACCCAAATGAAAGAACGTGTTTTCGAACGGAATCGTCCACTCGGTTGAAACAGGCGCCGATGAAAATCGCTCCAGGACCCGCAGTTGCATGCCGGCGCGGATATCGTCGTGGTCGGTCAAGGAGACCAAAGCCGGCAGTTGGAATTGAGCCTCAATCTGCTTCTGCTCCAGGCGGTGCGCCTGCCGGGGAGCTAACGGCGGAGTCCAGAACCCGCGTGAAAGATCCAGGCTGATGTTCCGGGTGCGCTTATACTCGGCCTCTTGCCTCCGCATGGCGCGCCGGAGATAAGGCACAGTGGCGATAAACGGAGCCGCGTTATCCATCGGCTCTTCCGAATACATCGTATGGCCGTGCAGCGACACGCCTGCGCGAAAACCCTTCGCAACAGAGCGGTCCCGCCACAGAACTTGCACCTGCGTAGTTGCTGCAAAGGGCATGCGAATTCCCCTCCGGCACCAATCTGCAGGACGAGTGTTGCTTTTCCGTTACGGCCGGGTTAAAACATTCTGCAATCGGAATGTTCTTAGCCGGGAATTAGTTTCATTTCGGCGAATTTGGATCAGATCCTCAAACAGCAGCCCATACGCTCGCCGGCGTTTCGCAACCTGTTGCTCGCGCTGCCGCAGAAATTCGAAACGGAAAGGCGAGTAGCTCTCCAACTGCTGCAGATAGGGCGCCGTGTACAGCTCAGGGACGGTCGCCGCGCTGCGGATCAATAGCAGTTGCGAGCTTTTCTGCAGGAGCCGCTTGAGCACCGGCCTGCCTTCCGGCAACCGCTCCATGCCCTCCATCACCCAGCGCCCGAAGTGCAAGGTACGGCTCGTGATTCGATCGAGGGGATCGCGCCCGGCTGCTTGCGTATAGAGCGTGAGCGAGCCGCGCCGGGCGTCTGAGTGGACATCCTGCAGATCGTCGCCCAACTGCAGCACCACGCCCCATTCGAAGGCAAACCGGGCCTCCTCGCGCGTCAAGCGCCCAGCGGCGAGGCAGGCGTCCGCCAAAACGGACGTACCGCCTTTGGTAAACGTCAATCGCAGGACGTCCAGGTCCGCGCGGCGGCCGTCAATGGGCCATTGGCAAATGCTCTGTTCTTGAGCCGCATGGATGGCCAATAGCGATTCATAAACCTGCGGATATGCCGCCCGCGCATACTGCTTCTCAATTACCGCGACAAGCGCCCAAATTGTCGCCTCGCGAGCATTTGCCGCCTCCATTTCCTGACCCTCAAGCCGGCGGCCGAATCGCGCACTGAAGACAAGCTTCAGCTCCTTGGATAACGCCACGTCATCCAGATAGTTGTCGCTGTACGGGTACAGCATGCTGTAGGCGAAGATGGCCGGGGTCAGGTGTACGGAATGGCCCAGCAGCGCCTGCAGCCCGCAAGCCGTCCATGCGTTACGCGCAGCTTGCAAGATATCCACCATGCCCACGGACGAATCCATCTGCCGCGCCTGCCGCGCCAATCCCGTGCTCACCGCTGCGAAGCGATCCCCGAGGAGCCAGTCCACGTAAGGATCGCGCAGGTCGAAAGCTCTGCTCGTCAGCTCCACCAAGGCCGCCGTGATGCGGCTTTGTGCTTGTTCCGGCTGCCATCGTTTCCGCCGCAGCTCGCGCGCCGCCGCGTCTACTTGCGCCAGGCATTCGTCTGCCACGCGCTCACATTCCATTTGCTCCCCGGCGCTGTACCGCCGGCCGAGATCCGGCAGGTCTGTCCCGCAGGCCCGCCATTCGGCAATCGACTCTTCTAGGAAATCCGTTATGGCCAAGCTTTCGCAGGTTGTTTGCACACTGGAGATAACGAATTTCTGCGGGGATTCGTTCGATTTTGTCCGCGCTGAAGTAAGCTCACAACATGGCGCACCAATTCACCACGTCGTACCTCGAGGATTCAATCGCGCTTCTCCATCAATACAAGAAAATGGCCGAGCGCGCAATGGAGCAGCTCACGCCGGAGCAGCTCTACGCAACACTCGACCCGGAGATGAACTCGATTGCGGTGATCGTCAAGCACATGACCGGCAATATGCGCTCGCGCTGGAAAGATTTTCTAACCACCGACGGCGAAAAGCCGGATCGCGATCGCGACAGCGAGTTCGTCGAACCGCCCGCCACGCGCGACGCTCTCAGGGAACGTTGGGAAGAGGGCTGGGCCTACGTTTTCGGCGCGCTCGAGCCGCTCTCTGACGACGACCTGGCGCGCCAGGTCGCGATTCGCGGCGAGCCTCATTCGGTCATGCAAGCCATCAATCGCCAAATCGCGCACTACGCATGTCATTGCGGGCAGATCATCTTTCTCGCCAAACACCTTCAGCACGAAAACTGGAACTCGCTGACGGTGCCGCGCAAGGGCTCGGCCGAATTCAACCGAAAGGTGCTCAGCGGGGAGGCGAGTCAACGCTAGCGGCGGTTGCCGGGCTGAAGTCTGCGCGGTGGCAGTGGCAAGCTGGATCGCACAAACCAGCGCTCACTGCGATATGCAGAAACAACCGTTCCGGGCTTCGTTTTTCAATTCACGGCCGCGATGATGAGCGCCTGGTATTGCTGATCGAGATTTTCCGGTAGCTGTGCTTCAAGTTAGGGTGGGAAGCCCGCACCCCCTTACGCCGCTGCAGCTTTTTTCGGTTTCGCGCTGCCGGCTCGCGCCGGCTGCTTCTTCGGCGTCTGGCGCTGTTCTTTTTCCTCTTCCTTCATGCCGTCGGGCTCCTGCTGCCAGGCGTCCCAGAGCTTCTCCGTGTCCTGCTCAAAGCGGCGCGGCTTGCGTTCATAAACTCGCTCGCCCAATGACAGGGCTTTGCTCCGCAGCTCCTGCTGCTCCTTGGCCGCGAGCGTAAGAAATAGCTGGACAGCCTCCTCATCACCGTACTGGGCGGGTTCCTCCTGGAGCGTTGCGCACAACACGACCAAGTTGTGGTCATCCCCGAGCCACGTTTCGAGATCGTGTAGGCTGCGCTCGTGCGCCTGCATCACCTCTGTCCACAGGCTCTCCAGCAGGCGCACGTGATACCAGTGGTCCTTCACGCGCTTGCGCCACTCGTGGTAGTTCTCCGGCGTGCCATTCTTCTGTGCGGCGCCCATGGCTCTTCTGCCGCCCCGGTAACGTTCCTCCAGCCCTTGCGCCAGTGCTTGAAAGCCGTCCTTTTTCAGCGGCCAGCCGTCCACTCTCTTCTGAATGGTCCGCAAGGCCGCGGTCGCACGCTTCACCGCATCGCCCACGCCGGCATGCTGCTCCATCTCCCGCTTCCGCGTTTGCAGACCTTTGCGGATAGACGCCAGGGCGTTCTTTTGCAGCCCATCTTTGTGCTTGCCGAGCAAGCCATCGAACACCTCGATGACGGCCGTAGCGTCGCGAATCTCGGAGAGCTTCCGCCCCACGTCTCCGAGCCGCCGATTCTCCGCCCGATACACACGACCCAGTTCGGGACGCACCAGCCGCAGCAAGCCCCTGATCTTTTTCACGCTCTTCCGAGCCTCGTGTATCCCTTCGTCTCGCTGCTTGCCCGTGCGATGACTCAGCTCACCGATCGCGGAATCCGCCTCTTCATGAACGATCCGCCTGATTCCCTCTGGAATCGATTCGCCCCGTTTTAGTCGATATGCCATGTTTGGTAGACGCCAACCTTCATGTCTTGGCGAATCACTCCATTATCTATCTAGGCGTCTCGTGGGCGCCGACTCCTCGATTACGCGCGCTTGTAGATGCGGCCGGACCGCGAAACCCGACTAGTGCGTAATGGAAGTGGAGGCTTGCAGCTTGTGCTGTCTCTCGTACTCGCGGAGCACCTTCAGTACGTATTGCCGCGTTTCTGCGTAAGGCGGCACGCCGCGGTACTTATCCACCGCGCCAGGTCCCGCGTTATAGGCAGCCAGCGCTAACGCCGAATCGCAGTGATATCTCAGCAGCAGCTCGCGCAAATACTTCGCGCCGCCGAGCGCGTTTTCTTCGGCCCGCGTCGCCTCGACTCCTAGCTCTACGGCCGTTCCGGGCATGAGCTGCATTAATCCGATGGCGCCTTTTGCGGAAATAGCGTCTTGCTTGAGACCCGACTCGATCTTGGCCACGCTTCGGATTAACTCCGGCGGCAATCCTTGCTCCATGGCGGCCTTGCTAAGCAGCTCGTCCTGGCTCGGCGGAATGCTCTTGGGGGGCGCGGACGGCCTCGGGCCGGACGGATCCGGCAGCAGCTCGATTCGCGCCACGTCGCTTAGTCGGAACTCCAGCGTGCCCGTCGCGGTCCGGCACGTGATAGTTTGATTCTCCTGGCTGTGCGATTCCACTTCCAAAGAGAAGCCGCTGTTGAGGTATATCAATTCCCGGCCAAAGCAGGGACTCAGAGCTGCAAGCATCAGCGCGGCGGGCAAGCAACGCATTAGAATCGATCGAATGCTCTGTCTGGATTTTCGGCGAGAGTACTCTGGTCTACCGATCGGATATCACCTTCGAGTAGCATCAACTCATGCTCCAGCAAAGTCGATGATACCAGTGTCTTGACCGCGATTTCAGCAATACTACTGCTCTTTCCGTAGCGTGCCGTGAAGAGATCCGAGACCTCCTGCAGCTGTTTCCGGATACCGGACAGGTACCTGGCCATGGCAGCGTGTTCGTCCCGGCTTAGGGGATACTGCACCGCACTGCACTCCTTATAGGTTTTTGGCTTAACCGTATTTTGCCATAAATCAAAGTGTTTGGCCATTCGGGAAAGCCCTGTCCATTCTTTTTTTTACAAAAATAATAGGCGCTACGATGCAAGAGCATGGGCCGACCAACCGATCTGACTTGCAGCCGTTGCGCGAAAACGCTTACTTCTTCCAGAGCCGTCAATCTTTGCGACTGCGGCGCTCCTTTGTTGGTGAATTACGACTTACCGGCCATCCGTAATAGCTGGCGCAAAGATCACCTTAAGACCGCCGTCAACAGCATGTGGCGATATGCGCCGGTGTTACCGGCCGACCCCGCGGAGGCCGTATCGCTGCACGAAGGCTGGACTCCTCTCACCCGTGCAGACAAGCTGGGGCGGGAATGCGGCGCCCGCAATCTGTGGATCAAGGACGAGAGCCGCAACCCGACCGATTCGTTCAAAGCGCGCGGCCTTTCTTGCGCCGTCACCATGGCCAAAAAACTGGGAATCCGCAAACTGGCAGTGCCGTCGGCAGGCAACGCCGCGAGCGCTCTCGCCGCATACGCGGCGGCAGCCGGCCTGGAAGCTCATATCTTCATGCCGCGCGATGTACCCGAAGCGAACCTTGTCGAATGCCAGGCCTTCGGGGCAAACGTCACGCTGGTAGACGGCCTCATCGGCGATTGCGCGCGCATCGTTTCCGAGCGGAAACAGCAGGAAGGCTGGTTTGAGGTGACCACGCTCAAGGAGCCGTACCGCATCGAAGGCAAGAAGACCATGGGCTATGAAATCGCAGAACAGTTCGATTGGCGTCTTCCGGATGCGATTCTTTACCCCTGCGGAGGCGGCGTCGGCCAGATCGGGATGTGGAAGGCTTTCTCGGAATTGGAGCAGCTCGGTTGGATCGGAGCTGCGCGGCCGAAGATGATCGCGGTGCAAGCCGCAGGGTGCCAGCCGATTGTCCGCGCTTTCGAACGCAAGCTGGAAGCGAGTGAATTCTGGCCGGACGCGAACACCGTGGCGAGCGGCTTACGGGTCCCAAAAGCACTGGGCGACTTTCTGGTGCTGAACTCCATTCGCGAAAGCCGCGGCGCCGCTATCGCCGTTCCGGACGAAGCCATCATCGATGCCGGCTTGCAGCTCGCACGATGTGAAGGCATCTTCCCCGCGCCCGAAGGCGGGGCTTGTGTCGCGGCCTTGAACAGCCTGCTCGGCTCCGGGTATCTCTCGGCCGACGAGCGAATTGTGATCTTCAACACCGGCTCCGGCCTGAAATACCTGGAAGCTTATGCGACGCGCTTTTCGCGCCAGGGTGCGAGCGAACAGGATAAACTCGGAGGCCTGATCACACCTCGTTAGCGCGCACGGCCCGCGTACATTTACCTGGCACTAGCTTGGGCCTTTTCTCGAAACCGTCTTTTGTGGCACGATAGAGACGTCGGTTTGGATGCTCGGTTTGGTTTTCCGCTTGGTGGTGACTCCCCGTCGATTTCACGCGAGATACCCTCGTGTTTCCGAACAACAGTTAGGAGAAGGAAGTGACAAAGTTGTTTGTAGGGAATCTGCCCTACAAGGCTACTGAGGCCGATTTACAGGCTTTTTTCGAGGAAGCAGGTATCCACGTAGACAGCGTCAACATTCTGCGAGACCGGTTTAGCGGTGAAGCCAGAGGGTTCGGATTTGTCGAGATCAACGATGACGCCATCGCCAACCAGGCTGTTCAAGCCTGCAACGGCCGGGCGCTGATGGGACGCGCGCTAGTGGTGAATGAGGCTCGGCCTCCCGAGCGCCGTGACCGTCCGCAAGGCGGCGGGGGTGGCGGCGGCCGTCAACGCGATTTCGGCGGCAGCAAGAACCGCTGGTGATCGCACGGCTATCGCTCTACACGTAAGTCTTGAGCGCGGCCTTTCCAGGCGCCGCCCTGGCCGCGCCAATAGCGAAGCGCGGAATCGAGCGTCGCGCCCATGTAGAAGATCGCGATGAGCGGCAGCGCCAGGCTCCAGAGCGGCGAACGCTTGTAGAAGCGAACCGTGGGCCAGTAGGCGGCGCTCATGAGCAGCCACGCCGCTGCGCCGAGGATCATGGCTAGTGGCGAGCCGCTGAGCAGCAGGAGCGGCGGCAGCACGTAAGTGAAAAACAGCCCGATGACCGCGCCCGCCAGAAACACGGTCGAATGATGTAGTTGGTTGAAAGCGGTCCGCGAGATCATCCGGCCGATCTCTCCGAAACCCCCGTAGGATCGTATGCTGCACGTCTCAGACGTGAGTCCCATCCAAATGCGGCCGCCGCCGCGTTTGACCGCTCGTGCCAGCGCGCAGTCATCGATCACTTCCTTCCGGATAGCCGCAATCCCGCCGATGGCGCGCAGAGCTTCCGGACGGATCAACACGCAACCACCAGCCGCACCCGCCGTCTTGCGGCGTTGGGAGGCGATCCACTTCGGCGGATACAGCTTTAAAAAGAAAAACACGAACGCGGGAATCAGCGCTTTTTCCGCCGTAGTGGCGCACGCCAGCTTCACCATGTAAGACGCCAGATCCAGCTTGCGCGCTTCCGCCTTGGCAACCAACCCGGAGACGCTTGTCGGGCCATGTTCGATGTCGGCGTCGGTAAACAGCAGGTAATCCGGCGCCAGCGTCTCTGCATAATCGACGCCCTGCGCCAGGGCCCAGAGCTTGCCGGTCCAGGCGGGAGCGAGCGCACGGCCTTCGAGCACCGTGATATTCCCCTGCAGGGCGCGAGCGGTTTCCTGCGTGCCATCTGTACTGCCATCGTCGACTACCACAACCTGGGAAACTTGCGGCGATAGCGACTGCAGCGCCCGGCTAAGTACGGCAGCTTCGTTGCGCGCCGGAATCACAGCCACGACACGCCGCGCCGCCGCGCTTGGCGCTCGATGTTCGGCCTTTTCGGGCGTTTGTTCGGCCTCGTGTTCGGCCGTTTGTTCGGCCTCGTGTTCATTGGACACGCGGCAAAATCCTCCGCGTCCAAACAGCAGGTAAAGCCAAATCGCCACCGGCACAGCCGCAACCGCAATCAGCATGTCACGCCGGCTGCTGCTGCGTCAGGCAGTGCAGCGTGCCGAGACCCAAAACCAGGTCGGTGGACGCGATGCCCACGATCTGGCGGCCGGGAAACAGCTCGGCGAGTTTGTTCAACGCCACGCGGTCGTTCTTGTCGTTGAAAGTCGGCACCAACACCAACCCGTTCGCGATATAGAAATTGGCATAACTCGCGGGAAGGCGTTGGCCGTTGAAGTAGAGAGGCTCTGGCATCGGCAGCGTTTCGATCCGCAGCCCCGTGTCGCATAGCGGCGATGGGTCTCCTTCGGATGCGATGACGATCGTGCGTTCATCGGTAAAGCGCGCTACATCGTCCACGTGGCCGTGAGTATCGTCTCCCGCGATGCCCTCGTGCAGCCAAATAGTGCGCTCCGCGTTGAGGTAATCGCGAAAGATCTGTTCCAGATCTTTGCGTGTAAGACCGGGATTGCGAGCTTGCACATCGCTCAACAGGCATTCTTCCGTGGTCAGAATAGACCCCGCGCCATTCACGTCGATGGCGCCGCCTTCGAGCACAACACGCTGCCCCTCGCACTGCGGAGTCCACATGGGAATGCCAAGCTGTCGAGCTAGTCGCTCCGTAACCGCGTCGTCGTTTGCATAGTTGTCGTATTTCGCCCAAGCGTTAAAGCGCCAATTCAGAATGCCGCGCTCGCCCGATGCGTTGCGGACGAACATGGGGCAATAGTCGCGCGTCCAGCTACGGTCTGTCGGCACGTGGAAACACTCAACGGCTTCCATCTTCGCGCCGCTCTTCTTGAGCACGCGCCGGACGCGTCGTTCGGCGTCGGCGTCTTCGACTAAGATGCGCACGCGCTCCACGCGCGAGAGGTGCCGGACGATTTCGCCATAGACCCAGGGGATCGGCGCGAACTTGCCGGGCCAATCGGAGCGTTCGTGCGGCCACGCAAGCCAGGTTGCTTCGTGCGGCTCCCATTCAGCGGGCATGCGAAAGCCGAGCGCCGCTGGAGTTTGGCTGTGTGCGAGCACTTAATTCAGCCAGTCAACCCAGCCAGCGGTTGGTGATGGGTGAGTACGCGTCGATGCGGCGGTCGCGCAGAAATGGCCAGTTGCGCCGCACCTCATCCATCTGCTTCGGGTCGCATTCGGCCACCAAAACGTGTTCCTCGTCCGCCGGAGCTTGCGCGATCACGCGGCCAAATGGATCCGCCACGAACGAGTTGCCCCAGAATTCGAGCCCGTTGTCGTGCGGGCCTTCGAAGCCGGTGCGATTCACGGCCGCCACGAAGATGCCGTTCGAAATCGCGTGCGCCCGCTGCACAGTTCGCCAGGCATCGAGCTGCGCTTCCCCGTATTCCGCTTTTTCGGATGGATGCCAACCAATCGCCGTCGGGTAGAACAGCACGTTTGCGCCTTGCAGGCTGGTAATGCGCGCCCCTTCCGGGTACCACTGGTCCCAGCACACCAGAACGCCGATCCGCGAATACCGCGTATTGAAGTTCTGGAACCCGAGGTCGCCGGGCGTGAAGTAGAATTTCTCGAAATACAGCGGATCGTCCGGGATATGCATCTTGCGGTACGTGCCGATCAGCGAGCCGTCGGCATCGAGAATCGCCGCGGTGTTGTGATACAAGCCCTGCGCGCGCTTCTCGAACAGCGAGGCGACGATCGACACCTGCAGTTCTTTGGCAATCGCACCCAGCGCTTCCGTAGACGGCCCCGGAATCGCCTCGGCCAGGTCGAACAGCTCGGCATTTTCCTCGCGGCAAAAATACTGCGATCGAAACAGTTCCTGCAGGCAAATGATTTCCGCGCCTTGGCCGGCGGCATCGCGGATGCCCTGGATCGCCTTGCCGAGATTCGCTTCCGGATCTGGCGAGCAGGCCATCTGCACCAGACCGATTTTGAACTTGCTGTCTCGATTCACCAGCATGGCTACATGTAAATTCCGCCGTTGACGTCCAGCACGTGTCCGGTTATAAAACTCCCCTCATCGCTAGCCAGGAATTTCACCGCACTCGCCACGTCTTCGGCGCTGCCCATTCGCCCGAGCGGCGTCTGATCCACCATTTTCTGCTTCAATTCAGCCGTCAGGCCATGCGTCATATCGGTTTCGATGAAACCCGGCGCCACCGCGTTTACGGTGATATTGCGGCTGCCGACTTCCCGCGCCAGCGACTTCGTCAGGCCGATCAAGCCGGCTTTGGACGCCACGTAATTCGCCTGCCCCGCATTGCCCATTTCGCCGACCACGGAAGAAACGTTCACGATGCGTCCCCAGCGCTCCCGCATCATGCCCGGCAGCACTTGCTGAATCGCGTAGAAGGCGCCGCTCAGGTTGGTATCGAGCACAATCTCCCAATCCGCTTGCTTCATGCGAACGGCCAGGCCGTCCTTCGTCATCCCCGCGTTATTCACCAAGACGTCGATGCGCCCGAAGTCTTTGGATGCTTTCGAAATGCCGCCCGATACGGAATCACGATTGGCAAGATCCATCTCGACCACGAAGGCTTCCGAGCCATTGCTACTGATCCCGCGAGCGATTTCTTCCAGATTGTGAACGGATCGCGCCGCCAGCACGACGCGGAAGCCGGCTGCCGCCAGCGCAATCGCGCACGCCTTTCCAATGCCGCGGCTCGCTCCCGTGATCAGTGCGGTTCGTTTGCTCACAACCAATCTCATGATAATGGGTATACGGCGAATTCATGGCTTTCGAAGATCTGCGCGATTTCATTGATGCGTTGGACCGGCACCGCGAGCTGAAGCGCGTCTCCCTTGAGGTGGATCCCTATCTCGAGATGACGGAGTTCGCCGACCGGTCGGTGAAAAATAACGGCCCGGCGCTGTTGTTTGAGAACCCGAAAGGCTCCCAGATTCCGGTTCTCATCAACGCGTTCGCAAGCACGCGCCGCATGGAGATTGCGCTCGGAGTAGACAGCATTCAGGAGATTGCGGACCGCATCGTCGGCTTTCTTGAAATGCAGAAGCCGGAGAGCCTGCTGGACAAGCTCAAAATGCTGCCGAAACTGGCGGAGATCGGCAGCGCCTTTCCCAAGCTCGTTTCAACCGGCCCCTGCAAGGACAAGATTCGCCGCGAACGTTTCTCCGTCAACTACTTTCCTGTTCTGCACTGCTGGCCGGGCGATGCGGGGCGTTTCATCACGCTGCCCATGGTCTTCTCGCGAGATCCCGAAACCGGCAAGCGCAATTGCGGCATGTATCGATTGCAGGTCTTCGACAGCCAGACCACGGGCATGCATTGGCAAAAACACAAACAAGGCGCCGAGCATTACCGCCGGGTAGTTGCTGAAGGCAAGCAGACCCGCATGCCGGTGGCGGTCGCAATCGGCGCCGATCCTGTGACGATGTATTCGGCTATTCTGCCGCTGCCGCCGAGCATCGACGAGATGCTGTTCGCCGGCTTCCTGCGCGGCAAAGCGGTGGAGATGGTGAAATGCGAGACCAGCGATCTGGAGGTGCCTGCGAATTCCGAGATCGTGCTCGAGGGTTACGTCGTGCCCGGCGAGCTGCGGCGTGAAGGGCCGTTCGGCGATCACACCGGCTTCTATTCGCTCGATGACGACTACCCGGTATTTCACATCGAGTGCATCTCGCATCGTAAAAACCCCATCTATGCGACTACCATCGTTGGACCGCCGCCGATGGAAGATTTCTTCATGGGAAAAGCCATCGAGCGGATCTTCCTGCCGCTGATGCGCATGCAGCTTCCGGAGGTGCGCGACATCTGCATGCCCGCGGAAGGCATTTTTCATAACCTGATGCTCGTTTCCATCCGCAAATCGTATCCAGGGCAGGCGCGCAAGGTTATGCACTCGATTTGGGGCACCGGCCAGGCGATGTTCAGCAAGTGCATCGTCGTGGTGGATGAAGACGTGGATGTGCAGAACGTCCGTGAAGTGACCTGGAAAGCGCTGAATAACATCGACCCGCAGCGCGATATCGAGTTTTCGATGGGTCCCATCGATTCGCTCGACCACGCCAGCCGCATGCCGAACTACGGTTCCAAGATGGGCGTGGACGCGACCACGAAATGGCCGTCCGAAGGCCATTCGCGCCGCTGGCCCAACGTGATCAAGATGTCGCCCGAAGTAGTTCGGCGTGTGGACGAATTGTGGAAGCGCGCGGGGCTAGGTTCGAAATAACTCGGCAACTAATTAATGGGCCGCCACGTGTGGTGGCCATGCTTGATTAACTTTTCGGCTTCCGCTGGGCCCTGGCTTCCGGCCGTGTAGTTAGGGAAATCCGTGGCGGGGTTTTGCGCCCAGTGATCTAAAACCGGCTGCACGACGCGCCATCCGGCTTCTATATTGTCAGCGCGCTGGAAGAGGGTTGCGTCGCCCAGCATTACGTCGTAGATCAGCGTCTCGTAACCGGTAGCGGGAGCGGTTCCGAAGTAATCCTCATACTTGAAATCCATACGGACGTCGCCGAGCCGCATGGTCGGTCCCGGAATTTTGGCGCCGAACTCGAGCGCAATTCCTTCATCCGGCTGGATGCGAATCAAGAGCCAGTTGGGGGCGGGCTCGCGAACCGGCGTATCGCGGAATAGCGGGCAGGGCGCGTGCTTGAAATGGATCGCGATTTGACTCTTGCGGCGGGCCAGCCGCTTGCCGGTACGAATGTAAAACGGGACGCCGGCCCAGCGCCAGTTCTCAATCTGAAGTTTGAGCGCCACGTAAGTCTCTACCTGCGATTGCGGCGAGACATCCGGCTCCTGCCGATAACCCGGGACCGGTTTACCGTCGATCTCGCCGGCGCCGTATTGGCCGCGCACCGCCATGCAATCTACCTCGTTGGGATTGCAGACGCGGATGGCGTCGATCGCTTTGGCCTTTTCGGCGCGCACGGCATCGGCTCCGAACGAATTCGGCGCCTCCATCGCAGTCATGGCAACTAGCTGGAAGACGTGGTTCGGCACCATGTCGCGCAAGGCGCCAGTCTGCTCGTAAAAACGGCCGCGCTGTTCGACGCCGACCGTTTCGGCGACCGTGATCTGAATGTGGTCGATTCGATCGCGGCTCCACAGCGGCTCGAAAAGCCCGTTGGCAAAGCGGAACAGCATGATGTTCTGAACTGTTTCTTTGCCCAGGAAATGATCGATGCGATAGACCTGGCTCTCGCTGACGACGCTCAGAATGGTGCGGTTCAGCTCTTGAGCCGAACGAAGGTCGTGGCCGAAGGGTTTTTCGACCACCACGCGGCGCCAGTGGCCGTCTTTCTCGCAGCCGAGCTCGCTTTGCCCGAGATGCTGCACGACAGTGCCGAAGAAGCGATCGGAGATGGCGAGATAGAACAGATAATTGCCGCCGGTACCCTGCTTGGAATCGATCTCAGCGAGCTTCGATTTCAATGTTTCGTAAGTTGCGGGGTCGTTCAGATCGCCTCTCTGATAGCTCATGCGCTCGGTAAGCCAGCGCCATACATCCTGGTTCACCGTCTCGTGCTGTCCGCCATGTTTTACGAATTCGGCGGTCATGGCCTCAAGCGACTGGCGCCAATCGTCGTCCGAGTGATCGGCAAGATCGACGCCAACGATGGCGAATTCGGCGGGCAGCAGCTTGGCGCACGCCAAATTGTACAGGGACGGAACAACCAATCTCTTGGTCAGGTCCCCGGCAGCTCCGAAGATCACCATGCAGCATGGTCCGGCCGGCTTGGCGCCGCTTGCTCGATCGTGTGGCATTGCTTTCTATTCTGACCGAAGGCCTTTCTCCACGCTTGTCTTCGGAGCCCATAGATTGACAATAGGAGAAATGACTCTGGGCGAGCAGATTACATATTTATTTATCCTCGGACTCCCGATCGCGAGTATTGCCTGGACGGTGACCCACGAAGAGGTGTTTCGAGAGCCCCGAGATTGGTGCAAGAATCGCAGCCAAAACTGCCGCCGTCTTCTCGAGAGAAAGTTCTTCTATCTGTTCACCTGCGAATACTGTTTCAGCCATTACATCGTGGTTCTGTTCCTGTTCATCACGCGCTTTAAGCTGCTGTATGACGATTGGCGCGGCTATCTGGTCGCGTTTTTCGGGCTTGTGTGGGTAGCCAACTTCTACATTAATGTCTTCGCGCGTGTGCGCCTGGAGATCAAGAAGGAACGGGTGGAAATCGCCGCTCACGAAAAGAACATCGCGGACACCGAGCCGCAGCCGCAAATCGAAGTTCCAGCGGGCCGCTGACGGGTTATTGGGCCATCAACTTTTTTTGGTCTTCCGGCGTCAGTTCGTCATACAGTTCATCGAAGGTCGCGTTCGTCCAACCGAAGCCGGCCTGGTTCGCGCTATAGCCGAAATGAATGTTGGCGCTGACGTTTGAGCCGCCGCTGACCACATCGTATTTCTCGACGATAAAGCCCTGGCGCAAAAACTCGCGATGCACCAGCGAGAGCCATTTCATCGCGATCCGTTCGGCGTCCTCGCGGTACCCGTAACGGCGCAACCCGTCGACCGCAATCATCTGCAGCGGCGCCCAGCCGAACGGCGAGTCCCATTGATTGCCGCTCACGTAAGTGCTGGTTTGCAAGCCGCCTGCACGCTCGAACAGAGGCAAGTTCTTTTCCACCCGCGCCGCCTCTTGCTTGCTGGCGAAGCCGGCCCACAGCGGGTAGAACGTGGTCAGGAACGGATAGCGCCTTACCCGCTTGGTCTGAAAATTGTAATCGAAATAGAGCCCGTCCTTGTCGTCCCACATCAGGCGATTCACGCGCTCCGCGCGTTCTTGCGCGCGCTTGCGCCAGGCGTCCGCGTCAGCGGAGCGGTCGAGCTTGTCGAGAATTTCGGCGGTCTGCGACTCCATCAGGTAGAGCAGCGAATTCAGGCAAACAGGATCGTAATGAATGATGTCGATGTTGAACGCGCCGAACCGGTTCGAGGGATCGAAACCCGATTCGCGCATCGAGCGGTCGCCTTTATAGAACAGCGCAGTAAGCTGATTGGTCGCCCGATCATAATATTGACTTACATCGTAATCTTTAATCTCGTGCGTGCGCAAGAACTCCTTGACTAAGTCATAGTGCGTGAGCCCCTGCGCGTTCCGCTCAGCCGATACCACCTCCGGCGCCGGACCTTCGCCCATGTCCCAATAGCGCGAGAGGCCGGTTTCCGGTGTCAGGTGCGGCTCGGTAGCCCAGATCTGATAATACTTCTCCACCATCGGCTCCGCGTCTTCCAGCCACTTGCGGTCGTGCGTTTTGGCATAAACACCGAGCACCATTTGCGTGAGAAATGGCGGCTGAGAACGCGTCAGATAGTAAGTGCGATTCGCGTTCAGCACCTTGCCATAGTTCTTTGTTTCATATAGGAAATTATCGGCCATGTCTTTGGCCAGCTTGAGCTCGCCATCGCGAAGCAAACCGACCTGAATAAAGTAACTATCCCAGCCATACATCTCGTTAAAGCGCCCACCCGGTACGACGTAGGGATCGGGCAGATAGAGCAGCCCTTGTTCCTTTAATGAATCCAGATCTTCCGGAAGCGTCTCGATATTGATAGTCCTAAAACCTGCCGCGGGGACTTCGCGCCGCAAGCTCTCTTCGATGAGCTGCGCATCGTCGCTGCGCGGCACATAGACGGGCCAGCGGCCATCCGGTTCGGGCTTGAATTTGGGGTCCACCGCCGCCGTGGCGAGGTTCTTATTCGACCGTGTGAGCGTCGTCCACGTTTGCTTTACGTAATCGAGGATGTTCGTTGTTTGCGCAGGCGGCGACGCATTTTGTGCGCACAGCACAACGGCAAGGAAAGCGACGACTGCGAGTGTTCTTTTCATTGGTTCACCAGGTGAAAGTCACGGTTTTAGTCCGATAGCCCGAACCACTAGGGAACTCGACGTGAAGCTTGCCGCCGCGCAATTCCCCGCCCTGCGCGGCCACGTTCGACCGGTTGAGCCGCACTGCCAGATCGTAACTCGAACCGCCCAGCGCGGCTAGCGAAAATACCGCTTGACGTTCGGAGCTGCGTTCGTCCAGCACCTTCAGTTGCGAAGTGACCGCGCCCTCGAGCGGCAAGTGTGCAGGAATCGAAAGCTCCACTGGCGGAAGCGGAAACCAGGCGGTGCCAATCGGCGCCGGTCCGTGAACTCTGAGGCGGGCGCCGTCGCGTTGGTACTCTAGGTCAACGGTGGACGCACCGAGCGGAACATTATGCAGTTTGGCGTGGTCCCAATCGGCCGGAAAATGCGGCGTCAGATGCAAGGTGTTGGCCGGTGCAGCCCATGTAATGCCGAATAGCCCGCGGATCAAAGGCGCGATCACCATCGCCGACGACCACATCTGGTGTGAGCTGCTGCGTCCCAGCGGTTGATAAAACTCGCCGGAAAGCAACTCCGTAACCGAGCCGAGGTCTTGCGCCCACGTTAAGTCGGCGTTCTCTATCAGGTGCGCGTAAGCGGAAAGCGGCCGGCCGGCCCGATATTCAGCCAGCGAAACCCAGCCGGTGAACAGCGGCCACATCGAGCCTTGATGGTAGCTGATGGGATCGTAAAAAGACGTGCGGTCGCTGATATCGCGGGTGCCCCAATCGGTCGAGAACTCGTCCGACGCCCAGCGCGTGAGCATCGGCCCGGCGCTCTTTAAGCCGAAGGTTCCGTCCCACCACGCGACGGAGGGATAAATGCTCGCGGTGTGGTCGAGCGAACCGTCTTTGTTGCGGCTGAACGCATAGAACTGCGCAGACGGCTCGTAGTATTCAGACTCGATCTTGCTCCCGATCTCTTGCGACTTCTTTTGTGCAGCGCCCGCCGCTTGCCGATCCCCGATGAGGGACGCGAGATAAGCCATAGCTTGCGACGACTGCTGATCCATGGCGGCGAGATAGATCTCTTCGTGCGGCATGCCGGTGGGCCAGGATTCAACCCAGCCGGTGCCTTCCGTGTTCGCGTAGATGCCGTCCGTGGTTTCGTGCGCACGCGTGAACTGGTACGCCTTGCGAACACTCTCCCAATTGCGTTTCAAATACTCGGCATCGCCGCTTGTCTTGATGTAATCGCACATGGCCATGATGAAGAGCGGCGTGGAATCGGCCGCAGCGTAGAAATACGGTGTCGATTTCCAATCCAGCGCATCGGCGGATTGCGAATACTCGTGCATGATCTTGCCGTCCTCGCGCTGGCGCCGAATCAGGAAATCAAGCGCCCGGCGAGTTAGCGCAAAATCGCCATAGCTGTTGATGGCGTAAGTGGTGAACAACGTGTCACGGCCGAAAAACCAGGCGTAGCCTGGGCGAGCGGAATCGGCCGATTCGTAGTAGCCGGCCACCATGCCGATTTCGTCGTGGTACTTCACCTGCATCTGGTCGATTGAGACTTCTGCCCATTGCAATGCTTCGTTCAGGCGGCGATCGGGAGTATCGATCGTCAATCGACGATCGAAGAAATGACCGTAATAATCGTGCGTTTGCGCGTCGAGCAGCGGGAGTGCGGCGGCGATCCGCCCCACTTGTTCAGCCGCCGAGGATTTGCCCGCCACACCAAGAAGCAAGGGGTAAATGGAAGCGCCGTCGCGTTTGGGATCGTAAGAAAGCTTGAGCTCCACCGGATAAGTCTGCGGGTGCTCCTGATACGGCACCATGATGCCGGGCTTCGTCCGGGGCATCGCAACAATAGCCGAAAAGCGGGGATCATCCGTGTGCAGCATATAGAAACCGCCTTGCGCGATCCACTCGGCATTCGGCCGGCCGAAGTTGGGCGCAGGCCACATGTGCAACATTTCCGGCGTGAAAGAAAAAGTCACATCCAGCGGCCGCGCGGATTCGAATTCGAAATACACTACCGCACCGGTTGCGGGTGCATTTTCGCCGCGCGGTGCAAACATGTGCTGTCGAATCGTAAACGCCGCGTGCGAATACGTAATGGTGGTTTCTGCCGGCGTGACTTCAATTTCGGCAGCTAAGGCGTTCACATCGATCGGGACGGCATAATCGGCCAGCTCGGCGCGGATGCGAAAGTTGCTCAGAATCTTGTCAGGCCAAAGCCAAGCTTCGAAGACGCCGTTTTGCCGTCCGAACAGAGCGCCATGTTCACCGGCCACCGTCCACGGCGTTCGCGGTACGCATGGAGCGACAATGCGCAACGTGGGCTCATGCTTCGGAAACGGCGGCAGCGGAGCAAGCTCCGCCGCGAGGGCGCTGGTTGCGAGTAGCACGATGAAGAGTCCCCGGTTCAGCATAGTCACTGACTGATATCCAATCACACTGCCCCGCTGGTATGCTCGGGAACCATGGCCAACATCTTTTGCAAGCAATTATTTGAAGGCAAGGTGGCGTTTGTGACCGGAGGCGGAAGCGGGATCGGATTGCGGATGGCGGAACGCTTTGCGGAGCACGGCGCGAAGGTGATGCTGGCGGGACGGCGTGCGGAAAAGCTGCAGGAAGCGCGGCAGGGGATCGCATCGCGGGGCGGCATTGCGGCAACAGCCCCGCTGGACGTTCGCGAATATAGTGCGGTCGAAGCGGCGCTGAATCGAACTCGCGAAGAGTTCGGGCCCATCGACATTCTGCTGGCAGCCGCGGCGGGCAATTTTCCCGCTTCGGTTTTGGGCATGTCGGCGAACGGATTTAAGGCAGTGGTCGATATCGATCTGGTCGGCACGTTCAATACCTGCCGCGCTGCGTATGAATACCTTCGAAGACCGGGCGCTTCGATCATTGCAATCTCTGCGGCGCACGCCACCGTACCGATACCGTATCAGGCGCATGTATGCGCGGCCAAGGCAGGCGTGGAGCTGTTCATCAAGACACTCGCGCTCGAGTGGGGCCCGGCGGGCGTGCGCTGCAACTGCATTACGCCCGGTCCCACGGCGGACACCGAAGGCATGCGGCGGCTTGCACCCACGCAAGAGATGCAAGAGCGCGTGAGAGCCGGCGTGCCGTTGCGGCGCGTGGGAACCAAGGACGAATTAGCGGACTTGGCTCTCTTCCTAGGTTCGGAGGCAGCGAGTTACATCACGGGCGCAAGCTTGGTTTGCGATGGGGGACAATCGCTCGCGAAACCGGGGCTGGGAATCGAAGCGGCCAACTTGAAATAAGATCGAGAGGTCCGCGAAACGCGAAGCCTCCCGATCGTTTTCCTTTACGGCACGATCTCGATCCCGTTCACCTCCGGATTGTCTGCGCTGCCCTGGGTAAACGCAACGGTAATGGCCCCGGAGGAACTCGCCACGGCGCTGAACTCTTCGGTCAGCGCGCGGTTCTGCGCACCGGAGGTTGCAAAGATGTCGAAATTACTTAGCACCGTGGTCCCATTGATTGCGACATTGAACACCCGTTGTCCGGCCGCGGTCCAAGTAAGTTCCGCAAAGTGCAAACGCACCGCGTAGTTCGCGTTGGCAGTAAGCCCGGTGATGGTGTAAGTGAAAGACGAAGCCCAGCGGCACGTCTGATACACGGCGGCCGGTGCCGGGTTATAGGTGTGGGAGGTGTCAATCGAAGAGCTGCTGCTGAATTCGTTGCCGGTATTGAAATCCTTGTCGGCCACGAATGGAGACACCGCGGTCCCGCTGCCGGAATCGATCTGAAGCACAGCGGCCGGAGGAGACTGTATGGCGCCGGAACCGAGAATTTCAATTCCAGCAATCTCTGGGTTGTCCGCCGTTCCCCGGCTGAAGCTGATGACGATCTGGCCTAGCGCATTGGCGGTTGTGGAGAATTGTTCCACGACAGCTTTGAACTCGCCACCGGCGGCCGCATAGACATCGAAGTTACTTAGCACCGTAGTTCCATTGATCCCTACATTGAAGACGCGCTGGCCGGCCGCAGTAAAGCTGAGCTCCGCAAAGTGCAGACGCACGCTGTAGCCCGCACCCGACGTGAGACCCGGAATGATGTAGTTAAACGAGGGAGCCCAGCGCACCGATTGGTAGACCGCCTCAGGCGCGGGATTAGTCACGCCAGTGGTGGTAACCGTGGTCGTGGTGGAAAACTCGCTGCCGTTGTTGAAGAACTCGTCGGCGACAAATGTTCCAGCCGCCCCGCCGCCGGCATCGATCTGCAGAAGAGTGCTGCTGGCCGACGGTGTAGCTGAAGCCTGGGAGGAGTCCCCGCTCGTTCCCACGGAGTTAGTTGCCGATACCTCATAGTAATAAGTGGTGCCGTTCGTCAAACCAGAATTTGTATAACTGGTTGTGCTGATGTTGGTGGCGATGGGTGTTCCGCTTTCACCGCCGGAAGCAGTACCGCGATAGACATTGTAAGTGATGGGCGCGGTTCCGGTGCTTGCGGTCCAGGAGAGCGAAACCGATGCGTTGCCGGGAGTCGCCGTGAGGCCTGTCGGGACGGAAGGCGCCGTGGCTCCGCTCTGTGTCGTCGCGGATGCCTGACCCGAAGAGGCAGTGCCGGCGCAGTTCACGGCCTCCACGACGTAATAATAAGTGGTAGAGGCTGCAAGGCCGGTATTCGAGTAAGTGGTGCCCGTTAGGCCGCTGGCAATCTGGTTCGATCCAGAGGGTGTGAAGCCGCTCGTTGTCGAAGAGAAGACAGAATAGGTAACTCCGCTGGTCGTAGACGCCGTCCAGCTAAGGTTAATCTGGCTGGCCGAGGCTGCCGTGGCGGCCAGATTTGTGGGCGCGGCCGGCGCGCTCGCCGTGCAACCCGAACCGCTTCCGGGAAAGACTTCGAACTCGGATAACTGCGCCGCATCCCATCCTGTGTTGGCGGTAAAGTTGAGCCGCAGATTCTTCTCACTGGTTCCCGATGGCAGATTGAAGCTAACTGTGTTGCCCGTGGAAGGGTTGAATGTGTAGTTAGCCGAACCAATTATCGTCGAGTAATTGACGCCGTCGGTTGATCCTTCCACGGAAAAGGTTTCCGTGCGCGTGGACCAATCACTCGGGGGCGGAAGATACAGCGTGACCGATCCCATACTAAGAATCTGCCCGAAGTTGAGATCGATCCATTGCGGATAGGCGGCGCCGTCCAGGCTCTCCCAATAGGTACTGGTATTGCCGTCGCTCACATTGGTCGCCGGATAACCGGAGGCGTTGCTGCTGGCGGTGGCCGTAGCGCCTGTGGCGAGGTCGGTCGTCGAGGTGTACGCGGTGCCGCTCAGCGATACTCCGATGGGCGAGGTAGTGGCGCTATTGGCAATCGCCAGACTGCCGCTCGATGTGCCACTCGCAGTGGGAGCGAACGTGACCGAAATACTGCACGAAGCGCCCGCCGACAAGGTGCTGGGGCAATTGTTGGTTTGCTTGTAACCGCTGCTGGTGGTAATCGAGGTGATCGTGACGGGGGCGGCGCCGGATGGATTGCTGAGGGTCACGCTCTGCGCCGCGGAGGTGGTACCCACGAGTTGATAGCCGAACGAGAGGCTGGTGGGACTTACTTGCGGCGGCGTGATGGAGGTATTTCCCCCCGTGCTGCCGACGAGTTGAACGACCACCGAATTGCCGGCGCTGTTAGGAATTGTCAGCGTGCCCGCGGTGATCCCCGATCCGCTGGCTGCGAACGTTACATCGATCAAACACCATCCCGGCTCGCTGGCTCCGCCATACTCGGCGGCTGCGAGCGAACTGCCGCACGGATTGCTCGAATCTTGCGAGACTGTGAAGCCGCTGCTGGCGGATATGGCGCCCAGTGTCGTGGTCTGGTAGGCCGCATTGATGACCGCCACTTTTTCGGTGAGCGGTGAACCCGCCGTCGTCTGGAAAGTGACGATGTCCGGGTAGACCCATAACGGGGCGGCCGCTGGAAAGTTGCAAATGGGCGTGGCCGACCAGCCGGTGTCACCGCCAGTGGCATCCAGTGTGAAGCCCGAATCGCATCCCTGATTGAAAAACCCACCTCCGCTCGTGGGCACGCCGGTCGCGGTGGTGTTCGTGAACGTGGCTGAGCCGGGTCCTTGTGCGTGGACCACGAATGTTCCTACGTTGGTCACCTTGTCGCCGTTGACTGTCACGTCGGTGGTGCTGTTCGGGCCCAGGAACATATATGCCGAATACGGGCTGTTGAGGATCGTATTGCCGGACAGGTTCACGGCCGTTTCCATGTTCCCGTCGAGCGGCCAGAACCAAATGGCGCCGACTCCAAAGTAGAATCCGGGATCGTATTGCCCGCAGCGTTCCAGCTCATTGTTCTCGATGGTGATCGGGCCTGAAGTTGCGACCGCGCTGAACCGCAGGCCGTCATGAATGCAACTGCCTCTGGTGACCGGATCCTCCAGCAGGTTGTTGCTGATGACGTCGCCGCTCCCGGCGCCATAGATAGCGATGTTGTTCGCCAGTCCGGGCGAAATGACCGTATTTTGGTTCAGCGTGATGTTGGTGTCGGCCGCGTTCTCGGCCCACATCGCCATGCCGTCGTCCTGAGTGTTCCGGAAAAATGTGTTCTCGATGGTCGCGCTGGAGATCGCGCCATTGGCGGCGTTGAAGTTGATTCCGTCCGCTTTGAGATCCAGAACGCGCAGGCTGTTGAAGGTGAGGTTGGTGGCCGGACCGACGATCCACGCGCCCACCTTGGTGTTTTGAATCCAAACATTGGAGATGGTCGAGTTGCTAAAGCCGCCATTGAAGCCGTTCACAGAGCCGTCGCTGTCGTTGCGCACCGCAACATTGCCGAAGATGGCGAGATTCGAGACGTTGACGTTCGTACTCGCCGGTGCGATCTGGCCGGCGAACTCGACATTGGTTCCGGTGAGCACGGTGTACCACTCGCCCGCGCCTTCCACGGTGACATTGTTGACGTTCAACGGATTGCTGATGGTGTAGGTTCCGGTGGGCAGATAGACCACCTGGCCGGAGCTCTCAGCCGCATTGATGGCGTTTTGCAGCGCGGTGGTCGCGTCCTTCACTCCCGTGTTGTCGGCATTGTACGGGGCTTGCGTCACGTTAATCGAGTTCGCCGGCGCGGCGATGGCAGCCGGGGCCACCTCGAAATCCGCGGTATTAATGAGGTACCAGGGCGAGTTGTCGCCGGAATCGACCTGCAGCTTGACAACCGTGCCCTGCGGGAGCGTCGAGGAGAACATATAACGCACGTCGTTGTAGAAGTCGTGCGGCGCGTCGGCGCCTGGCATGCCGATGCCCGGCGTCTTAGTGAACTCATACGCGCCATAGAGCCAGCTATACGCAGAGGTCAGCGACAAAGAGGTGGCAAACGAGCCGTTCACGTAAAGGCTCAGGGGCTCGGTGATCCCGTTACCGGCTGGAGCATCCGGGATAGCGTAGTGTACGGTGATTGCGTTCGCCGGAGCGGTCAAAGTAAACGAGATATACTTACCCGCTCCGATCAGCACTACCGCCTGGCGTCCGGTCGCTTCCGAGGCAAGCGTCCCGAAGTAGTAGTTGGGACCGATGACGGCGCCGTTGGTCGCCACGCCCGAGCTGGTGGCGGCGTTGAACTCCACGAATGGCACGGGAGCGCCGGGTGTCTGGGCATGGGCGCATTGCAGAATCGTGAAGAGCGCTGCGGATAGGAAGCGGGCAGAAAAGAGTGCGCTTCGAAGCGCCGGCATGGACATGATGCCACCTTTGGATTGAAAAGTGCGATTTAAATTCCTGTAATACAGAGGAATGCTAACGCATTTCCGTTAAATGTACAAGAAAGGAAGGAAACGGTTCGCATATTTTGTGGAGCGCGGCGCTCGGGTGCGAGACGGAGGCTTGCCCGGACGCAGCCGGAAGATTAGTCGCGAGCGTCAGGCGGCGCTTTTTGTGGTTTGGGCGGCGTTCTCTTCGGCCCAGGCGGCGAAGAGGTCGGGCTCTATCTGCAAGGCGCGCACCTCAATTTCTTCCAGTGAAAATTCGAAGCCATTCTCTTCCGGTTCCCATAAATCGTGGCGCTCTTCGTGAACGGCCTGGATGTACTGGCGGGCGGCCTCGCTGAGACGCTTCGCTTGCTGCTGCTTACGGAGTTGCTGGAGGCTGCGGAGCGCGGCCGTGTCCTTATCGCGCTGGCGGCGGAGACGGGATTCCTGAATCGATAGGTTGTTGAGCTGGCGCTGATAGGCGAGGAAGATTTTGGCTTCGATCAGGTGCTTGCGGATTTCAGTGTCCTCGTTTGGGAACTCGGCGGCGAATTCGAGGCGGCCGACGGCGTAGATGCCGAATTCGAGGGCGGGGATACGGAGCAGGCGCCACTCGGTGTCGGCAAGCGATTGAACGAGATTGCGCTCTTCGTCGCCGGCGGGTTGGTGGCGCGTGAAGAAGCTTTCGACGTGGGTTTCATAGGCGGCGGCGTCATCGCCGGGGAGAAGGACAGTACGGCCGGTCAGACCTGTTTTGACGGCGTTAAGCGAAGATTTGGATTTTCCTTCAACTGAGGTGGGCCCAGTGGACAGTTGTGCGTTCTTTTGGTTGGCGGAAATTTGGGCAGTGGTGGACATGCTTCGGCTCCTTAAATTGGTAACCGCTCCTTCACAGTCGCGGCTCGGATTTTTGCAGAAATGGCTCGCGTATGGGCGGCGAGCAGGCCGCGCCTACTGGAGCCTTGGCGCGCTAGAACCGCGGCCTGATCGGTAAGCCTGCCGGAAGATAGCACGGCGAGGAGCGAAAACGAACTTCGCGAGCTGTGGAAAAGCAAGTAAGTGGATTGGGAGGAGGGAGATAGGAATATTTTGAAGAGCTGTGACCCACTTGCAAAAAGGCTGGAGTTAAGTTGTGCGACGGAGTCGGGGACAACATGGCTGAGTGGGCATACGGACATTGGACCCGCCACCGCATGTTGCGTATTAAAGTTACGTATTAAGAGGGAGGACAAATAACGCTAACCCTGTCCTAACGCTTTCTCCAAGAGATCAGCCACTCCCACCTTCGCCGTGCTCTCTCGCAAATAATTGCGGTTAAAGGCACCCGCATACGCCCGAACAATGCCTTGTGTATCTCGCCACTGCACCTCGGACACCTCACCGCCTAACCGGAACCCATACAGCTTGGCCAGCAGGATGTCTTCCGGCGTGACGAAGGGCGCGGGTGCATTCGAGAGGGCGCCGAATTCCCGCGTGCTCCAGTGCGGAGCGCAAAGGCTCGAACGCGTCGGCCGGGGACACTATGTTTTCCGGTAAGCCTTTTGTGCGAGTTCTAACCCAAAGCGGGCCGCTGCGATTCGAAACGCGACTTCCGCCTCGTCGGCTTGCGGATGCTGGCGGCGGACCGCAGCCCGTTGCACAGAATCTCCGGCTTGCCAAAGCGCCGCCCCTAAGCTGAGCCGTTCCGAAGGAGTCATCTCTTTCAGCCGGCGAAAATAGACCTCTTGCGCCTCCGGAGATGTGTCGCTGAACGCCACAGTATTCGAGTATCTCTTACCGCTATCTTCCCATCAAGCAAGTGCTGGTAGACTGCTGGCTGAAAGATGATTCCCCAGACCTTGCGAAGCGTCACCGAGGAAACCGCGGAGCTGCTCGGCGACCTGGGTGTGCCAACGCATGCTTTCATAGGCGGCCCGCTTGAGGTGCGCACACCGATTACCGGCGAGGTGATCGCCAGCGTGCAAACCACTGATGCCGCCGAGGCCAACGTTTGCATCAACGCCGCGCACATGGCGTTTCTCGAGTGGCGCCGGCGCCCAGCCCCGCAGCGTGGAGAACTGGTCCGCTTACTCGGCGACGAGTTACGCAAAGAGAAGAACGCGCTCGGCCGGCTGGTGACCATCGAAGCCGGCAAAATCCTCTCCGAAGGGCTCGGCGAAGTACAGGAGATGATCGACATCTGCACGTACGCGGCGGGATTGTCTCGCCAGCTTTGCGGATTGACCATCGCTACCGAGCGGCCCGCCCACCGCATGATGGAAACCTGGCATCCGCTAGGCGTCACTGGAATTATTTCGGCGTTCAATTTCCCGGTTGCGGTGTGGTCCTGGAACGCTGCTCTGGCGCTCGTGTGCGGCAATGCGACGGTATGGAAACCCTCCGAGAAGACGCCGCTGTGCGCGTTCGCCACGCAGGCGCTGTTCGCGCGAGCGTCGAAGCAGTTCGGCGATGCGCCGGCCGGGCTCTCGTCGGTTCTGATCGGCGGCCGCGACCTGGGCGAGATGCTGGTAGACCATCCGCGCGTGCCGCTGGTCTCCGCGACCGGCTCCACCGCCATGGGGCGGCAAGTGGCCCCGCGCCTCTCACGCCGTTTTGCGCGCAGCATTCTGGAGCTCGGCGGCAACAACGCCGCCCTCGTCTGCCCGTCTGCGGATATCGACCTGACGCTGCGCGCCGTCGCGTTTGCGGCTATGGGCACTGCCGGGCAGCGTTGCACCACACTCCGGAGGGCGCTGGTGCATGAGAGTGTTTACGACCGATTGGTGCCGCGTCTGAAGCAGGTCTATCAATCGGCCGCCGTCGGCGACCCGCGAGATCCAGGCACGCTCATCGGACCGCTCATCGATGGCGCCGCATTCGAGGCCATGCAGAGAAGCTTGCACGAAGCCAAAGCGGCCGGCGCGGAGGTTTGCGGCGGCGAACGCGTGCGTGTTGAATCCGGATCGGCGTCAGAGGGCGACGGCTTTTACGTTCGTCCGGCCCTGGTCGAAATGCCGCATCAAACCGATACGGTGAAACGCGAGACTTTCGCGCCCATTCTCTACGTGATGAGATATCGCGATTTCGACGATGCCATCCGTATCCACAACGACGTGCCGCAGGGCCTTGCTTCGTCCATCTTCACCACCGATTTGCGTGAGGCCGAGCGCTTTCTGTCGCCGGAAGGCTCCGATTGCGGCATTGCAAATGTCAACATCGGGCCGTCGGGCGCGGAAATCGGCGGCGCCTTCGGTGGCGAAAAGGAAACCGGCGGCGGCCGCGAATCCGGTTCGGATGTCTGGAAAGCCTATATGCGCCGCGCGACCAACACGGTCAACTACGGCCATGAACTGCCGCTTGCGCAGGGGGTAAAATTCGACATCTGATTTTCAGCGCGGATTTTCGTGCGAGCTTCGCGCTGGGTGTATAGATAGAGAGACATGGCACAGGTAAAGGCATCTCCCAAAACGTATGATGTCGTGATCGTGGGCTCCGGCGCAGGCGGTGGAGTCGCCGCACAGGTTCTCGCCAATGCGGGCGCCAAGATCTGCATGCTGGAAGCCGGCGAGTGGTTCGATTGCACCAAGCAGTCGAAGATGTTCGAGTGGCCATATAACGTTCCGCATCGCGGAGCCGGCACCAAGGACAAGCCTTGGGGCGCTTTCGATGCCACCACGCTGGGCGGATGGCAAGTACCCGGCGAGCCCTACACGAACGCGCCCGGTTCCGATTGGCTCTGGTGGCGCGCTCGCATGCTGGGAGGCCGCACGAACCACTATGGCCGTATCTCCCTGCGCATGGGGCCGTATGATTTCAAGCCTTACAGCCGCGACGGCAAGGGCTTCGATTGGCCCATCACCTATGACGACCTCGCGCCCTATTACGATAAAGCCGAGCAACTGATCGGCGTATTCGGGTCGCAGGAAGGCCTGGAAAATACGCCTGACGGGAAATTCCTTCCCGCGCCCGCGCCGCGCTGCTACGAGCGCATCATTCAGATGGCTTCGAAGAAGCTGAACATCCCGTGCATTCCTTCGCGCCTGGCCATTCTCACGCGGCCGCTCAATGGCCGCCCTGCCTGCCACTATTGCGCCCAATGCGGGCGCTCCTGCGGCGTGAACGCGAACTTCAATTCGCCTGGGGTGCACATATTTCCCGCCATGAAGACCGGCAATCTCGAGGTACGCGCGGGGGCTATGGTTCGCGAAGTGCTGGTTGGCTCAGACGGGCTGGCAAGCGGCGTGTCGTATATCGAAAAGAAGACGCGCACTGAGGTTCAGGTCCGCGCCAAAATCGTGGTCTTGGCGGCAAGCTGCTGCGAGACCGCGCGCATCATGCTCAATTCGAAGAACAGCCAATTCCCGAACGGCATCGCCAACTCGTCGGGGCTGGTCGGCCGCTACATTATGGATACTGTCGGCTCGGACGTGAGCGGCTTTCTGCCGATCCTGCAGGATCTGCCTCCGCGCAATGAAGACGGCGTGGGGGGCATGCATCTCTACATGCCCTGGTGGCTCTACAAAGAGCAGAAGGCGGGCAAAATCCCCTTCGCGCGCGGCTATCATATCGAGATCGGCGGCGGCCGCGGCCTGCCCGGCGCCGGCGAGTTGGGCGGATACGCCGAACAGTGGGTGGGCGGCGGCTACGGCGTCGAACTGAAGCGCAATCTGCGCAAGCTGTACGGCTGCGGCGTCTACTTCTCGGGCCGCGGCGAGATGATTCCGAACGACGACAGCTACTGCGAGATCGACCCCAACACGGTTGATCAATGGGGCATCCCGGTCTTGCGCTTCCACTTCAAATGGAGCCAGGACGAAATTCAGCAAGCCAAGCACATGCAGGAGACATTCCAGGAAATCATCAAGACTATGGGCGGCATTGTCACGGATGCTTCCGACGCAAGTGACAATTGGGGCATCGCTCGCGGCGGCCAGATCATTCACGAGGTCGGCGCAACCAAGATGGGGAGCGATCCGAAGACCTCCGTGCTGAACCAGTACTGCCAGGCCTGGGACGTGAAGAACCTCTTTATTACGGACGCAGCGCCGTTTGTCAGCAACGCCGATAAGAATCCGACGCTCACCATCTCGGCGCTGGGCTGGCGCACGTCGGAATACATCGCAGATCAAGTGAAGAAGCTGAACGTGAAGGTGTAAGCAATGAAAAACTCGACCGATGTTAGCCGCCGCGACTTGTTTCAAATCATCGGGACGGCCCCGGCCGTGGCCGCGGTCGTCTCCGGCTCTGCCCTGGCGCAAACGACCGAGCATAAGCACGCTGCGGCGCCGCACGAGAACGGCGCCAAGGGTCCGTATCAGCGCCAGACCTTCGACGATCATCAATGGCGCGCCGTGCGCGTGCTGTGCGATTTGATCATCCCTGCCGATGAGCGCAGCGGCAGCGCCACCCAGGCGGGGGTACCGGAATTCCTGGACGATTGGATCGCGTTCCGGACGGCGCAGGACGGCAATCAAGATCTGCAAGCGCAGATTTTCGGCGGCCTGATGTGGCTCGATCGCGAATCCAACGCTCAATTTCAAAAGGACTTCGCCGACGCCTCGGCCGATCAGCAGAAGCAGATTCTGGATCGCGTGGCGTATCCCAAGCGCGCCGCCAAAGAAGACCATCCTTGGGTGGTTTTCTTCAGCGAATTTCGCAGCCTGACCGTGAGCGGATTCTTTTCAAGCAAAATGGGAGTCGCCGATCTGCCTTACCTCGGCAACACGGCGGTTGCCGAATGGAAGGGCTGCGACCCCCAGGTATGGGCCGTCATCGAAGAGCGCATGAAGAACGGCTACAAGGGCGTTCTAGAAGCGAAACCGATAAGCGCCGCGTAGAACTCTACTTCACTTCGACGACGATGCTGCCGTAAGCGGGCAGCGAGACGGCATTCAGGTCCACCGAGCCGTTCTGCCCGGCGCCCCCGCTGGCAGCCAAAGTTTGGGCTTTCTTGCCCGCGCCGCCCAGCGCTTTTTGCAGCGAAACGACCTGTGGCTGGGCAGTGAAACTGCACGCAACTACGACCGTTTCGCCATTCGCCCCTTTGCGGCTCCACGCCACCACCTGCGGATTGCCGGTTTCGAGCATTTTCATTTCGCCATCGTGAATGGCGGGATTGGAGCGGCGAAGAGCGATCAGTTTCTTGTACCAATTCAGCATCGAATCGGGCTCGTGCGATTCCACCTCTACATTGACCTGCTTGTAATCGGGAGCAACCGGCAGCCAAGTGTCGGGATTGGTGCTGAAGCCGGCGGAGGTCGAACTGTTCCACTGCATGGGAGTGCGCTCGCCGTCGCGGCCTTTTTCCTGCGGCCAGCCAGTAATGCCGATCGGATCTTTCACCTGCTGCTTGCTGGTGGGCACCGTGGTAGGCATTTCGATCTCGTCGCCGTAATACATCATGGCGGTGGAGCGGGTGGTGAAGAGAATCGTGGCGAGCATCTGGTCGATCGCTTTGTTGTGCACGCCATCGCCGTAACGATACGCCGAGCGCGGGTTGTCGTGATTGTCGAAGACAAACAGCGGCTGATTGCCCTGGAGCTTTGTTTCCGCATCGGCGATGCGCTTGCGGAACTCATTCGCATCCAGCTTCTCCTCGAATCCGACTTGCATATCCATCGGCAACTGCAGCTCATTGTGCTTCGCTCCGCCATACCACTTATCCAACTCCTGCACATTGGGCAGATAGGTTTCGCCGATCAGGACGCGGTTGTTGGGATAGGTGTTGATCATCGCGCGCATGCGCTGAATCACGCCATGCACTTCGGGCAAATTCTCCTGGAGGACGGTTTCCTCGTTGGGATCGCCGAACTTGTTTGTGCCGGACAGAACCTTTTCATCTTTGAGCGAAGGGTCTTCAAACAGCGTAGGAATCGCATCGAGGCGAAACCCGGCGACCCCTTTATCCAGCCAGAAACGCAGCATGTTGAATATGGCCGTTTCTACCTGCGGGTTGCGCCAGTTCAGGTCCGGCTGCTGTATGTAGAAGTAGTGATAGTAGTATTGATTCCTGCTTTGTTCAAACTGCCAGGCGGAATGGCCAAATGTGCTGAGCCAATTATTGGGAGGCTGCCCCGGGCCTTTGCCGTCGCGCCAGATATACCAGTCGGCCCTCGGGTTTGTCCGCGAGCTCGCCGATTCAACGAACCACGCGTGCTTGTCGGAGGTGTGATTCAGGACGGCATCCATGATGATTCGAATGTTGCGCTTGCCGGCTTCGGCCATCAACCGATCGAAATCGGCCAGAGTGCCGTACATCGGGTCGATGTTCTGATAATCCGAGATGTCGTAGCCGAAATCGACCTGCGGAGACGGGTAGCAGGGAGCGATCCAGATAGCATCGATGCCGAGATCCTTCAAGTAATCGAGCCGTTCGGTGATTCCGTTCAGATCGCCGACGCCGTCGCCGTTCGAATCCTGGAAGCTGCGGGGATAGATTTCATAGATGACGGCATGCTTCCACCAGATTTCGTCAGCCGTAGCCGCACGAAGCAGCGGCGTTACGAGCAGGCCCAGAGCCGATAACCAAAGCGCGGTAAGTTTTCGAGAAGGCATAGTTGTCCCTTGCATCCTATCGCGCTGCCTTCGCGGATTCGGCGCGACGGGATGCTAGGCAGGCGCTTCAACGGGCTCGGTTGCCCATAGCAATAGCCGCAGCAACGCCTCGTCTTTGGTTCCGATCAGACCGAACAACATAGAAGGCGGGACGATGCCGAAGTCGCTGAGGTGCAGCGTCGCGTCTCCGTCGATTTGAAACCGGCCTCGCTTCATCGGAGTCAAGACCACGTTGACGCGCACGTTGCGCCCCGTTCCCCGCAACGTGAGCACGCCCTCCACGACGAAGCCTCGCAGAGGTTTTGCCGAAATGCGCGTGGACGCGAATCCAATGCCCGGGTACCGATCGGCAGCGAGCGCCTCATTCCGGGCGTACTTCGTGACCAGTTGTTGCTGTTTCGGCTTCAGCCATTGGTCCCGGCAAGTTACGCTCAGGGCATCGATGGAAATATCCAGCCGCGACGATTCCGGATGCTCACGCACGTAGGACAACTGGCCGGCAAAGTTCTCGAAGAACAGGATGTGCTTCTTGCGGCGCATCAGGCCTGTCTTGAAGATCTCCAGCGCGAGCGTGGAGTCATTCGAGGGCGCGATGGTGTAAACCGTTTGCCATGCCGACATGAGAATCGAGGGAAAGCTGGGGACGCCTGAAGAAGACGAGCACGCGGCGTGCCAAGTTCCACGCATTCTAACAACGGTCTTGGGGAGGAGGACTGTTCAGTTATGGGATCGGAATGTGCCGGTCCGATCCAAATTTTATTTCGTCAGTATCTGCTCTATAAAAGCGAGGGCGCGCGGGTCGTTGGACTGACCCAGCCAAAAGAAGGCCTGCTTCCGTACTTCCGGATTTCGATTCTCCTGGGCCACTTCAATCAGCTTCGGAACGCCCTCGTCTTTCGGCAACTGCGACAGCGCAAACACGGCTTTCTTCTTCACCTCGGTGTCAGGATCGTTTTCGATGGCCCCTCGTATGAAGGAGGCCGCGCGGTTCCCCGCTTCCTGCGCCAGCCAGAAGATCGCTTGTCCGCGCACGTGCGCCGGCTGAGGCGGCCGCGCCAAATCTTCCAGAGTCGCAAGCGCGCCGGGATCGTCGTGCTGCGAAATAGCAAAGATCGCCGCGTTCGCCAGGTGATCGGAAGTCTTGGATGTTACCAGGCTCTTTAGGAAGGACGCGCTTGCGCCCGCAGTGACGGCGTTCAGCCAAACGAAAGGAACACCGCCGGCATCGAGAGGACAGGCCAATGAGTGAACCTGTATCTTCTGGATGGCGTCGTGTTCGACGCGAAAGAGCAGCGCAATGGCGTCGCTGCCTTCGAGCGGAATTGCGTGGCTTGAAGATGTACCAGCGGACTCTTCCAACCGGCACCGATCGCAGCAGCTTTGGTCTGTGTGGCGCTTGCTCTTCACCGCGTAACCGAACCACGTGGCGGAACTGGCGTGGATTTCGGAGGCTAAGTCGCCGGAGGACAGGCGAGTTTCAAACTTCGCGTTGACCACCGTTGGCTGCCAATTTTGCGCAAAGGCTATGCAGGCGGCCGCGAGAAAGGCCAGTAGCTTCATTTGAGAATCTCCATCATGTAATCCGTTGCGTCTTTTGAATGCACCAGCGCGAGCTTACTCACGATTTCGCGCTTCATCTCAGGATCCTTTTCGGCCCGCGCCAACTCGACTAGCGTTTTTGCGTTCTGTTGCAGGAACAGCGCGTTCAAAACGGCTTCGCGCACTTCGCGATTTTGATCGGAGCGGTAGATACCGGCAAGAACGTCTCCGCGCCCGTTGCCGCCCATCAGGCCAAGAGATTTGATGGCAGCAATCCGCAGTTGCGGGTCTTTCTCCGCGCGCGCAATCTCGATCAGCTTGGAAGAGTCCCCGGTCACGAACATCGATTTGAGAATGGCTTGCTTGTTCTCATTCGAACTCTCCGATTGATAGAGCTGCCAGAGTTGTTCTCCACCGCCGCTTATGCCCAATTGCCGGATGGCTTCTTTTCGCAGCTCGGGGTCCTTCTCCGTTCTTGCGGCGTTCAGCAGAAAATCGCGCGAACCGGACATCATGAAGCCTTGAAGAATGGCGCGCTTCACCCGCGCATCCGAAGCCGAGCTATAAACCGACGCTAATTCCTTGCGCGTCTCCTCGTTGCCCATCATGCCCATGTAGCGGATCGCCTTGAGCTGCAGATCCGGATTCGAAGAGTTGCGCGCTGTGTCGGCCAGTAGCTTGCGGGCCTCCGGCGAAGGATTCTGTGCGAGTACGAAGAGCGCCCGGTCTTTGATCTTGTCCGAGTTGTTGCTGGCAAGCAGTTTTTGAAGTATCGGCAGAGCCTTCTCAGGTTCCGATTGCATCAGGCTGTTTACGGCCAGCAGCTTCAGATCGTCGTCACTATAGGTGCCGGCGTTCACGGGAGCGCCTGTCGCCGCGCGGACCTCCAACTCCAGCGCTTTTGCGTCCTTGATCCACCGGCTCGACGGATAGGCTTCTTTCAGCTCCGAGATGGTGTCGAGGGCGTCTTCGCGGCGTCCTGCCCGATTCATCGCGTAAGCTTTCCAGTAGAGCGCCGCATCCGCGGTCGCGCCCTTGTGAGACGCCGAGGCGCTGAAGTCATCCACGGCTTCATCCCACTGGCGCGTGTCCAGCGCCCGCAGACCTTTCTGATAATCGGCATCTTGCCGTCCGGATTGCTGGCTCTGGAAACTCTGCGCAAACGGAGCCGGTTCGCTCTGCGCTTCGGCTGATACCGAAAATACGAAGAAAAGAATCGCGAAAATCATAGCTTTTGTCCTCTAAAATGTTCGTCCGAACTGGTGACGCGGACCTTGAATAATAAACCTTGGCTATCAATGCGGCTTCGTAGCGCTTCGAAATCCCCGGCGGTCATCTCAGCCGGACTGTTGGCAACATCCAGCAGCACACGTTCGAGTTCATCCAGCAAACTCGCATCCACCGCGTCACCGTTGCGGGCAGCCGTTTGCCGCAACAATCGGTTGTCGTCCAGCAAGTCGCGGGCGCGCTGCCGTTCTTCGGCAACATCGATGCTGCCGGCGTTCCCGTTCGCTATCTCCGACAAGACAATTTGCGAGCGTTCAAGGTGACGGCTCAGGGCGATGAGCAATACGCGTTCCCTGGCCTTTTCCGGCGTGGTGGGGACGCGCACGCGCCGCTCGGTGAGCATGCCGGCGACGAACGCAATCACTAATACGGCCACCAGAACGGGCGCCAGCGTCCACCACCTGAACCAAACTCGCTTACTCCGCGCGCACGGTAAATGGGGCAGCAGCCGCGACCAAACTTCGCCGCCATAGGCGGGGCCGCGCTCGGGCGCCGGATAATCGCGCATGGAATCCAGGTGCTCTTTCAGGCGTTCGAACGTTGCCCGGCACTCGGGACATTCGTTCCAGTGCGCCGGCATTTCCGGGCTGTTACGGTAATAGGCATCCACAAGCTGCTCTTCACTCAAGTGCGTCATCGGACCACTCCCCAGGCCGGCTCAAGCGCGCGCCGCAGCTTCTGAACGGCTCGGAAAACGCTGTGCTTGGCGGCATTGGCCTGCACACCCAGTGTGTGCGCAATTTCTTCTATGTCGCAGCCCTCGTAATGCCGCAGCACAAAGGCCGCGCGCTCCATTTCGCTCAAGCGGCCTAAGGCGGGCTCAAGCAGGCTCATGATCTGGCCGCTATGCGTCAATCGTTCGGGGGACGGGTCGGGCGCCGCCACCCGGTCGAGCCAACTCCGCACGTCGTCCTTTTCTTCCAACGGCTGCACTTCGCGGCGACTCTTTCGCGCACGCAGCAGATCCAGCGAGCAGTTGGCACAGATGCGGTACAGCCAGGTGCCAAATGCAGCCCTTCCGTCGAAGCGGTGCAGTTGCTTGTACGCGCGTAGGAACGTCTCCTGCACCAGATCCTCGGCGTCTTGTTCGTTGCCACTCATACGAAAGGCGAGACGGAACACGGCGTGGCTATGCCGCTCCACTAAGACACGAAAGGCTTGTTGATTGCCTTTGCGTGCCTCTTCGGCGGCTGCCGCGTCCGTCCACTCCATCCGGCTGGCATTTAGACTAGGTCCGAAGGCTGACGGTTAGGCGGAGATTTTCCAAATAAATGGCGGCAGGCGGCGCGAAGCAGGCGCCCTCCACCATGCATTCGGAAGATGCTCGGGTAGACGGCTGCCGTTTTTATGCCCTCAGCGCTTCAACGCGAACGCCAACGCGCTCCAAACCGCATTCACCGAACAGACCTTATAATCCACCAGCCCGAGATCAATGCCGTACTCGCGAACCAAGCCCTCGGTGACCGCGCCTCGGGCGGCCGACCCGCCTTTGCGCCAGAGCACCCACAATTTCGTCGCACCCGCCCGGTCTCGCAGCTCCGAAAGCCGGGACTGGAGCGACGCAAGGTCGTGGATAAAACAAAGTGTCACGTTCACGTGTTCGGCGCTTTCTTCGCAGAACTCCACGTTTTTCGGCAGCGCGCCCAGCGCTGCGAGGCCATCCCGCGGCGCATCGATCAGCGCTATCCTCGAGCCCTCCTGGATGCCCAGCTTCTGCGCGGCCGTCCGCCCGGCATAGCGGTCCATCATTGCGTCGGCACGACGGGCGCCGCGACTCGCTGTTTCAGCGCCTGGCGTAATGCGGCCCGCAGCGTCTTGCGGCTGCAATAACTGGCGTCCGGCAGCTCGGAGCGCACCCTCGCCACCTTGTCTTCGGCTCCCTCGCAAAAGACGATGGGAACCGTCCGGGTTGCGCGAGATTGGCGTAATGCAGTGGCTATCTCACGGCCGTGCGACGGCAGACGCGACAGATCGATCACAAACGCATCGGGCGGCGACGCGCGCCAGATCCGCATCAGTCCGGGCCGCAACTCTGGCTCATACTCCACCCGATGCCCGGCAGCCTGCAACAGCTCAATATACTCACCCGCCTCGGCCGCCTTCCAGTGCAGCAAGCGAATGCGCGGCATCCCGGAAATGTTAGCAGGTTGCAGCATCCCGGCGTCAGGCTCTGGCCAGACCGGGCGGCCATCCACGATCGCGCTTCGCGGTGCCTTTTTACAATTCTTTTCGATCGATCTGCACAATAGCCGGCGAGTGACATCGGATACTGAGACGACACCTCGGCTCATGAGAATCACTAGCGCTGCCACTGCCCTGCCCGGCAATTACTACCCACAGAGCATTCTGGTCGAAGCCTTTCGGCGCCACTGGGGCAAACGGCTGGAGCGCTTCAATCTTCTCGAACGCCTTCACGCCGCCACCGGTGTCGACGGCCGCTATCTGGCGTTCCCGATCGAACGCTACCCGTTCGCCACCTGGGGCGAAGCGAACAACTGCTGGATCGAGGCCGCCCTCGAGCTTGGCGAGCAGGCCATTTGTCGCGCCATGCAACGGGCCGGGGCCTCCGCGGAGGATATCGGAGCGTTCTTCTTCGTTTCGATCACAGGCGTTGCCAGCCCCTCCATCGAAGGCCGCCTGATCAATCGCATGCACCTGAATCCGCGCATGAAACGCATTCCCATCTTCGGCTTGGGCTGCGTGGCAGGCGCAGCGGGCATAGCGCGAGCCGCCGATTACGTGAAGGCTTTCCCGGCCGAGGCTGCGCTGCTCCTGTCCGTCGAGCTGTGCTCCCTCACGGTGCAGCCGGACGACCTGTCGGTCGCCAACCTGATTAGCACCGGCCTGTTCGGCGATGGCGCGGCCGCCGTCATCGTCTCCGGCGCGGAGTTGGAGGGACCATCCGGACCCCAAATCGTAGCCACGCGTTCCACGTTCTATCCCGAAACCGAATCCGTCATGGGCTGGGACATCTCGGAAAGGGGTTTCCGCATCGTTCTTTCGCGCGACGTGCCCGACGTGATCCTGGGCAATCTCGGCCGCGATGTCGACCAATTTCTGGCCGAGCAGAGCCTGGAACGTGGCGACATTGGCAATTGGGTCATCCATACCGGCGGCCCCAAGGTGCTGGAAGCCACCGAAGCCGCGCTCGGCCTGGCTCCGGGCGCGCTCGACGTCTCCTGGAGTTGCCTGCGCAAAACCGGCAATTTGTCTTCCGCCTCCGTTTTGTTCGTTTTGGAGGAAACATTGCGAAACCGCCGCCCCGCAGCCGGCACTTGGGGACTCCTGGCTGCCATGGGTCCGGGCTTCTGCTCCGAACTCGTGCTCTTGCGATGGTAAGCCCGTAACCCATGCCTTATAGCGGCGCATCTAAAAGGAATGACCAAGTTGGCCTTTGTTGCCGCACTCACTCTGGCCTCTGGCGCTCTCCTGATGGCTCAAACCCAGCCGCCGACCGTGCCGGGCAGCACACCCTATCCTTATCCGCCGGGCGAGGTCCCCGGCCCCATGCCGCAAGGCCGGATTCCCACCGGTAGCGGCAAGAAAAAGCAGAAAAAGAGCGACGTTGCCTCGCAACCCACCATCTCTGCCGAGGGCCTGACCACCTCGAATAACGGCAAGACGCTAGTCGTCGTCACCCAGGATGGCCGCAGGCTCACCATGTCCGTTACCCCGCAGACCCAATTCACCCGCTCCGGCGCCACCATCACCGCCGACAAGATCGTGCCCCGCACCACGGTCCATATCGACGCTGCCGAAGACGACGAAGCCTATCTCACCGCCGTCAAGGTCGACTTGCTGAAGGACGCTCCGGTCGAAACGCCGCCCGCCGCCCACGCTGCAAGTCCCGGCAAGTTCGCGGCAAGCTCTGAGACAAACGCGGACGACGAGGAAATGGCCAAACCCACCATCTTGCAGAATCCAGTGGATGTGCCGGACCGCCCCGTGCTGCACCATGGCAAGCCGACGCAATCTGAATCTGCCGCGGGCACAGACGATACCAAGGTGGCTAGCAGCCGGCCGGCCGCCAAGCCCGCTGCTCAAAACGGAGAGACCGACTTTACCATCGACGACGACACGCCGCGCGCCAGGCCCAACTCCCCCGCCGAGGCGTTGGTTGACAAAACGAAGGCCTGGGCCATGACCTTCACCAACGGCCTGCCCAACTACGTCTGCGATCAATTGACAACCCGCTATATCCAGCGCTCGCGCTCGTCGGGTTGGGAGCCGCTGGATGTCCTCACCGCCAAAGTCGTCTATGAGGACGGCCACGAAGATTATCGCGACATCACCGTCGGCGGGAAGAAGACGAACAAGAGCATGATGGAGCTAGGAGGCACAACCTCCACCGGTGAGTTCGCCTCTACCATGCATAGTCTGTTCTCCCAGCAAACCAACGCCGAATTCAAGTTGTATGAATCTACCAGCGTGGACGGCAGCGCCGCGGCCATCTACGATTTCAAGGTCATGTTGAGGCGCTCCGACTGGCTGATTAAGGTCGGCGGTCAGGAACTCCTGCCAGCCTACAGCGGCAGCGTGTGGATCGACAAGTCTACCGGCGAAGTGCGCCGGGTTGAGATGCAAGCCGACAATGTTCCCAAAGATTTTCCGTTCGATTCGATTCAGATGGCCGTCGACTACGACAAGGTGCACCTGGGAACATCCGAGTTTCTGCTGCCCGTCCATTCCGAAAACCTGGCGTGCCAGCGCGGATCGCCCATCTGCACAAAGAACACCATCGATTTTCGCGATTATCATAAGTACACCGGCGAAAGTACGATCGAATTTAAGTAACGGCGCGCCGCCAGCCCGAGTTCAATTCTGAGCCGCGCACGTAAGTAAGCGGCCTTAGCTGTTTTTCAGCATCCCCTAAAGGTTTTCCGAATCTCTGCCGTTTGTTTTGGTGAGGGGTTGCGCTCACCAACTCATGGGGCTTGCCAATCAGAACGAACTTGCGCCGAAGGGGCTCGTCACCCTCGTAATCTATCCCAGGCCTGCGGTCGAGGCTTCGCCCATCCGCGCGTTGGACGCAGCGCCGCGCCGGAGCGTCCCCGGGCCGCCGCGTGGCCGTATACCTTGGATCTCGTCGCTGCTGGTCTTCTTGTTATCTGCAGGTGTAACGTTCGGGGCTGTCTATCTGCGTGAATTGTGGGCCGGGCCGGCGTTGCCCGCGCCTCGATTTCTTCAAGCCGTGCCTCCGGGCGAAGGTTTGGGACTGCGCGTCGAATACGAAGGGGAACGCCTGCTTGTGACCTGGAGCCGGACCAGTCCGGCGGTGCGGTCTGCCGCGCAAGGTGTCTTACGAATCGACGATGGCGGCCAGCATCGCGATGTGCTCATGGATTCTACCCAGGTGGTGGTGGGCTCGGTCTTATATAAGCCGGCCTCGAATGACGTAACTTTCCGGCTGGAAGTGCAAAGCAATGGAGGCAAATCGACCGTCGAGAGCATACGGGTGCTCGATTCGGGCAAGCCGCCCGTCCCAACCACGTCCAGCGAAAAACCCGAGTCAAACGGATCAACGGCTTCACCGCCCACCGCTGCGCCCAGTTCCGGAGAGTCGCTGGCAGCTAAACCCATGCGGCCGCTTGCAATCTAGCTTTTTTTATCGAAAACCATCGTCTCGGGCTTTCCGGCGGGGTCGATGTGCTCGAACTCCACCTTCAGGGTATTGCCGCCCGTCCCGAGCTCCAACTTCCACTGCGTCGTCGAGTCCTCTTTCGGACCATCCGTCTTCAGAATCATCAACGCAGCGCCGTTGAACCAAAGCGAAACGTGCGCTTTATGGCCGCCTTCGTCAAAATCGCACTGCGTTCCTACGGTGTCACAGGTAAATTGCGACGTGACCTCTTTCCCGTCGCCTTCCTGCACAACTCGGGTGAAATTGATCTTTCCAGACGCGTTCTGAATTGTGTAGGTGATCGTTCGCCCTTCCGCGGACGGACTCTTGGCTGTATCCAACTGCCAGGTGCCGCTGAAGTTCGGCGTGCTTCCAGCAAACGCGATAGATGTGAGTAGGGGCGCGGCAAGAACTGCGAGCGCCCAGCGAAAACAGGCCACGTGGCCTCCCTTCCGAAGGATGGTCACATCCTTCGCCAAAAAATGGTCGGCGCTCCACCGGAGCGCACCGGCCGATCGGTGGCCGTTGTGCGCGCTTAAGAATGGCTGCGCCACTTGATATTGCAACCCAGGCTCGGCTTCTGATTGGCGTCGACCGGGCGGTCATTCAGGACGTTTTCAATGGCCGCCCGCAGCTCGCAGCCGTTTACCGGCACGCCGTTCCCCGGCCGGCTCGGGTCTAACTCCCCACGATAGGCAAGATACTGCTTTTCATCGAACAAAAAGAAATCAGGAGTGCACGCGGCGCTGTAAGCCCGTGCCGTTTCCTGGCTCTCGTCATAGCAGAAAGGAAACCTGAACCCAAGCTCGGCAGCCATCTCCCGCAAACTGCCGGGCGAGTCGTCGGGATAGGCACTCGCGTCATTGGATGAAATGGCTACGATACCCAGCGGCTGATCGGCATAATCGCGTCCCAACCGCGCCAGTTCTTCTTGCACATGCTTGACATACGGACAATGCCGGCAAATAAACATGACCAGCAACGCTTTCTTGCCTTGAAACCGATCCAAGCTGACTATTTCGCCTGAGCTCACCTCCGGCAATTGAAAAGCGGGCGCGGGCGTGCCGAGCGGAAGCATCGTCGATTCTGTGCGTGCCATGGGTTTCTAAGGCCAGCGTACCAGCCCTATCGCGAGCGGGCGTGCAGGCCGATAAGTTGGTAGGATATCGATCGATGGCCACTCACGCAGTCGAAATTGCGCAAGGAGAACGCTTCCAGTTCGGCGAGAATTGGCGCCGTTTCCTCGCCGATTTGGACGAGCAGCGCATCGCGGCAGCCGAAGAAAGCCTGCGCAACATGCTGGACGTGGCGAACTTGAAAGGCCGCACATTTCTCGACATCGGTTCGGGCAGCGGACTGTTCAGCCTGGCGGCGCGGCGGCTCGGCGCGCGCGTTCATTCTTTCGATTACGATCCGCAATCGGTCGCCTGCACACGAGAGTTGCGGCGCCGCTACTTCGAAGCGGACTCCGATTGGCAGGTCGAAGAAGGGTCTGCCCTCGATGCGGCCTATCTCGCCAGCCTGGGCAAGTTTGACGTCGTCTATTCCTGGGGCGTGCTCCATCACACGGGAGGCATGTGGCGGGCGCTCGAAAATGCCGTGCTTCCCGTGCGAGAGGGCGGCCTGCTGTTCATCGCTCTCTATAACGACCAAGGCGGCGTCAGCCGCCGCTGGACCACCATAAAAAGGAACTACAACCGGCATCCGATTCTGCGCGGCCCTATCATCGCGTGGTCGTTTGCCTATCTCTTCGGCGGCAGCTTCCTCAAAGGCCTGCTGCGCGGCCGTCCCCTCAGGGCATTCGAAAGCCCCGGCCGCGGTATGTCCGTGTGGCACGACATGGTCGATTGGGTCGGCGGCTATCCGTTTGAAGTCGCTGGGCCGGGTGAGATCTTCGAGTTCTTCAAACAGCGCGGCTTCGCTCTCACCCGTCTGGTCACCACCCACAGCCTGGGCTGTAACGAATTCGTGTTCCGGCGGATAGCCTAAACTCGACCCCGAGTCGCCAACGACTAATACCCGCGTGCCTGTGTTAGGCTATCGACTAAGCTCATGAGCCTGACTCGCAAAAAGCCCTTAGCTGCCCTGCTTCAGCAAGCTGATCACAGTGGGCTTAAGCGCACGCTATCAGCGAAAAGCCTGATCGCGCTCGGTATCGGAGCCATCATAGGCGCCGGTTTATTTATTCGAACCGCCGCCGCCTCGGCTGAGGCCGCGGGACCCGCCGTCACAATCTCATTTCTAATCGCCGCCACGGGGTGCGCGTTCGCTGGGTTGTGTTACGCCGAGTTTGCCGCCATGATCCCCATCGCTGGCAGCGCCTACACCTATGCGTACACCACCATGGGGGAGCTCACGGCCTGGATCATCGGCTGGGCGCTGGTTCTCGAATACGCGCTGGGTGCGGCAACCGTCGCCATTGGCTGGAGCGAGTACCTGAACAATCTGCTGGGCGGCAGAATTCCTTACGAGTGGTGCCACTCGCCCATGCAAACTTCGCCAGCCGGCGTGCATGGCATCTTCAACGTGCCGGCGATAGCCATTTTGTTGCTGTTAACGGCCCTTCTTATTAAAGGCACTCAAGAATCGGCGACGGTAAACACGGTCATCGTGACCATCAAAGTCGCCATCGTGATCGCCTTTATCCTGGCGGGATGGCACTTCATCAACTCGGCGAATCTGCATCCCTATCTGGTGCCGGCCAACATTCCAGGGCACGAAGACTTCTTTAGGCACGGTTGGGGAGGCGTGGTGGGCGGGGCCGGCATTGTGTTCTTCGCATTCATCGGCTTCGATGCGGTCTCGACGGCCGCCCAGGAGACGGTGAATCCCGGCCGCGACATGCCGCGGGGAATCCTCGGTTCGCTCGCCTTCTGCACGCTCCTCTATATCTTCTTCGCCTACGTGCTTACCGGCGTGTGCAACTGGCAAGTTTTCGGCACCATGGGAAAGGAGGCTTCGGTGGCCTACGCCGTGCAGCACAACATGCCCGGATACGAGTGGCTCGGCACCGCCATTACCGTCGCTATTCTGCTCGGCTTTTCATCGGTCATTCTCGTCATGCTTCTGGGCCAGAGCCGCGTTTTCTATACGATGGCCATCGATGGCCTGCTGCCCAAGATTTTTTCCGACGTTCACCGGTCGTTCCGCACCCCCTACAAGTGCAACATCGTGCTGTTCTTCTTTGTGGCCGCATTTGCCGCGCTAGTGCCCGGCTCGGTTACCGGCGACCTTACTTCGATCGGAACTCTGTTCGCGTTTTGTCTGGTGAGTCTTGGAGTTTGGATTATGCGCCGTTTGCAGCCCGACCTCCATCGCCCTTTCCGGACGCCCTTCGTGCCGATCGTACCGTTTTTGGGCGTCATTGTCTGCGGCGGCATGATCGTCTCCTTGGATCGGCGCACCCAATTGAGTGCTCTCGCTTGGCTGATCTTAGGCCTGTTCATCTACTTCTTTTATGGCAGGACCCACAGCCAACTCGCTACGCCAGCGCTTGAGACCGCTACAAAGTAAGATGCTCCCCCGGTGACGTTGCCCTGGGATCCCGTTAGTTCAGCGGCAATCTGAGCCGCAGTATGGACGGTACCTCGCCGGGGTACTCAGCTCGAAGCAAACCGTGAAGGATTCCAGACAACCCTCTCATCAAGCTTGGCGTTTCAACTCCTAACGGGGTCGAGCAGCAAGGCCCATTCGTGCTGATATCCGTACAGGTTTTTCGGAGCACGGAGGCAATGCGCGCAGGATCTGCCTCGCCGCACGCGACGGCCGCTTGTAGAAACTCAATACTTCCAAGATCGCCATGGCACAAGCAGTGATTGTTTCCCAAGCCTTTGCCAAGCGTGGTCGCGACCGCCGTCCTGATTTCCTCACGTATCGGCCCATCGTCTTCCATGAGGTCGAGAATGTCGCATCGCATCATGCCGATGCCCACTGCCCCATGGCACCATGCTGTCTGAAAAGTGTCGCCGGCCGTGGATACCTGCCGTTCAGTAATGTCGATTCGATAGTCGGGCCAGTTCTGATGTGCGCCGCTGAAGGCCTGCCGCTCATAACCAAGAGCAGCCATCGCCGCGTCCCAAAGCTTCGAATCGTGATTGATCCTGAATAGCTGAAGTAAAGCCCACGCGATGCCGCTCACTCCGTGGGAGAACCCGACCAGAGGGCGCGCCGAGGGAATCTGCGTACGCCAGTAGGCGCAGCCTTCCTCGCGAACCGCCAAAGCCAGGATTCTTTTCCCGCACTGTTCCGCCAATTCGAGAAAGGTGCCGCCCCCGTTCAGCTTGCGGTGTAGCTCGCAGCAAACCGCGAGGCACCCTCCGATTCCGAGCACGATGTCGCACTCCGTTTCGTTGTCGATCAGCGGGCTAACGGTATCCTTGGCGATTCCGGCCGCTAGTTCCAGCATCCCCGCCTCTTTCCGTTCGCTGGCTAAATACGCCAGGCAATAGAGAACTCCCGCCCACCCGGAAAAGGCGCCGGGATCGAGCCGCGGGCCGCTGACGCGGACCTGCGCTACACGCCGTAGAAATGCCTGCACTGCCGGCTCGACCACTCCTTCGAGAGGCGTACCTCGAACGTACCGATTCACCTGAAGCAGGGCGATGATTATTCCTGGCAGTCCGTCGTACAGATCGGCGTCGGCCGACCTTAACCGCCATCGGCCTTTGTCCGTTGACATCACCGCCCAATTGGCTCGGTCCGGATCGAACAGAGTGTTGATACGGTCTGCTAAGCGGCGCACAAGACTGGTAGCGTCCCCGAGACCGCCCGTTGGCGAGCTATCGTCGCGCAGCCAGCGGGGTCTGTGAACTGCAATCGCGTCTTCTTTGCTGCTCAACGCCAACGACGCCTTCATGAACCAGACCTGGCGCATGCGGTCCGCCGCTGAAAACGATAGAATCCGCCGCCGGGCGCGCTCTAGACTCGTTTCGGCGAGTTCTCCGGGCAGCCATTCGCCGCCGCTGGTTCGAACTCTCTTGGAGTTTGGGGTGCTCGAAAACAGCGGAATATCGCCGCGCCACATCTCGTCTTGCTCGACCCCTACCGTCGTTGACCAGAAATCGCTCCCCGTTGCGTTGTCGTCCCACAACCTGTCGAAAAATTGATCTCTGAGAACTGCGTCACCGAGAAAGTCAGGGTGCAAGCTCTCGTGCAGAGTAAACGCGTACACAGCCGTCGGTCTCAGGATTACGCGGATCTCAGCGTCGGCGAATTGAGCCAGCGGACCGCCGGGCGCCAACAACTGTTCGTGATGGCTCGCGAGAAACGCGTAAAGACTTTCAAAGCCTTTCACTACATCCGGGATATAGTCTTCGATGGGCGGCGGCGACTGCCCCTCGAGCCACGGCCGGTTTGAGAGTCCCGCCGTGCGCGCCGAAACGCGGTCGACAATCAATTCGTCATCCCGCAAAGCTGCCATCGCGGGCGCGAACGGTAACTCCTGCCCATCGGCTCCTTTCAAGCCACTGGTGTCGTACGGGCGAGCCGTTGGCGGGGGAAGCAAACCTACTCTCAGCACCGATTCCGCGAGCGCGGCTAACTCATACCGAATGCTTCCAGGCGTCTCCGGGTGCAGAACAGACTCAAGGTCCACGAGCACTGGAATTTTCCCGTGCGCAATGACATTCTCGGCGTGCAGATCCGTCATACCAAGCGCGTAGGAGAGGGCCAGTGTAGCGCCCATCCTGAAATAAAATTCGTGGATTTCAGACCCCGACTTACAGGCCTCCGCCGCAATATGTTCGATCCAACCATATCCTCCGCAATCCAGGGTGCGAACCGGACGAAATTGAGGGGAGAATCCATGCGCGTTCAGCCATAACTGCAACTGTTCGTAAGTGCGGTACACTCGCACCGTTCTGGGCCGGTACACAACACGAGTTCCTGACTCGAAAGACAATACAGCCACGGAGCGGCCGCCAGCATGCCGGTCGCCGGCATACAGCAGGATTCGGCTCACGCCCTCTAACTCGACCTGAAAGGTATTTTGTATGTCTGCTCGATCATTCGCTAGACGTCCCAACAGCTCTTTAGAATGTTGGGCCCACTGCTCAGTCCGTTGGAATACGAGACGTGCGAGTACCGGATATTCCTCGTACATTCGAAGTGCAAAGCACCGGCTGCGAAGCCGCTCCAGGAACTCCTCCATGAACTGCTTCTTCGGTTTTGCGCCGCCCTGTTCAAGCAGAGCCGCGTGGTACTCCAACACAACTGCCCTGCCGGCCATCGTCAAAAGCTGCGGGTGAAGCTGAGCATAAAGATTCCGCTCCAATGCCACAGCATCGCGGACAAGGCTCGGGTTTTCACGTGACAGAGAGATAAGTTCAGAACGCAAGCGGTCTCTGATTGGCTGGACAATGGGCTCGCAGACCACAGCAAGATCCGGTCCCGGCTCGACGCCGGAGGGCGCCTCGTCATCTAATATCGCGGCTAACTGTTCCAACCAGAGTGGCAATCTGCGTTGAATCAAACGCCCAAATTCGGGCGTAACAAGAGCACTAAAGGCGCCGTCAGGAATTCCCGCAACGCTTAACTTCCGCGACCAGTAATCACGGGTTCGTTCGCGCCATTGCTCGACCAGCAGTGGCGCAGGCGTATCATCTATTCGTTCGTTCGCAAGTACGTCACGGCACAGCGACCATCTTTCGGAGAGGTTTAAAGAACGCAGGAGTTTCTCGTTCATGCTTATGTGCGGCGGATTTAGTGGAGACCACAAAAAGGGCGTCACTCGATCTACCCGAGTGGCGCCCACTCAGAATGTAACTACTTGAACGGATCAAGCCGTCGTCTGGCAGCAAAGCGCACAGGCCGTACACTCGTGAAATTGGGTGTCCGATCTCACAAACTCCGACTTCTCGAAGCTGGTGAGTACCTCACCGGATGGATGGCCAGGCAAGCCCGCCAACTCTTCCGTACTTAGCGTTGCGCGGAAATACGGGTCCCTCCACGCACGTAGGATTGTTTCAACCCTCATACAAACCTCCTGCGAAACAGTATATCTTTCTTAGGGCCAAGCTGTTCAATCTTTCCGCTGGGCGAACACCGGTTCCTTGCCGGCCAGCAACCGACGTGTGCGCGTCACGAGAATAACTCATGCGTTCTGGCGATCAGTAAGCTCTGCGCGATTCATTTTGCTAATAGCTTCGCGGCCATCGTCTCTAATCGCATGCAGAATTGAAACGCTTCGCGCACTTTTCTCAGTATCAAGAGACCCGAACGTACGGCGCGGAGTTGGAACCGGAGCGATCGCAATGTGCGGCCGCATCCAAAACAATTCGCCGCATGTTCTGGGAAATCATTCTTAATGAGGCTGGTATGAAGTGCACACGAACAGTGTTTGTAACGCCGGGTATGCCCCGGCATGGAAGTAGGTTCAACTCAATTGTTTTCGTGCTCGCGCTAGGCGCGAGCTGCGCGCAGTATATGTTGGCCCAGGCGCCTCTTTCGCCCGTCGGCTCGCCAATCGGCCGGCCCGCAAAAGCGGTGGTGAACGGCTCGGCACAGTTAGCTGGGCCGTACCGGGATACGCCTATGCTGAGGCTCGCTTTTGCTTTAAAACCTCCGAAACTTGACCAAGAGCGTCAGCTTATAGCGCAGTTACACGATAAGAAATCGCCTGAATTCCACCACTTTCTCACGGCGGAACAGTGGAATGCACGCTTTGCTCCGTCGGCTGAAGATGAGCAGAAGCTCGTCGATTGGCTCCAGAGCGAAGGGATGACCATTACTCAGCGTTACCCGAATCGGTTGTTAGTGGATGTGGAAGCGCCCGTGACAACCATCGAACAAGCGCTCACTATCAAAATAAATAACTACACGGCAGGCAAGGCGTCTTTCTTTTCGAATGACAAAGCGCCCACGTTGCGCGCCGATCTCAACGACATGGTGTGGGCAGTGCTTGGGCTAAACAGCCTGGAGCAGGAGCGGCCGGTTTCGAAGCGCCCCGTACCTGCGCGCCCTGCTTACCTCCCTGGACCGGTGCGCGCGATCGGACCGTCACAACACGGCGACGGAGCCGTGTCGCAGTTCGCCGCGGCACGAAAACCGAGTGGGCCGGCTGGCGCAGTTTCGCCCGATATTACGGGCGGAGCTTATGATCCCACGGATATTTACAGCTCCCAGGCGTATGACCTGAACGCACTGTATGCGCAAGGGCATTGCTGCAATCCGCTGAATAACCCGGGGCAAACGCCTCCGGATACATCGATCGCCATCGCCACCTATCAGGCGCAGGCTCTCAGTGACATACAGGGATTTCATAATCAATATCCATATTTGGCCTATAACATCCAGCTATTCGACATAGACGGCACGCCGGCAAGCGGCGACGCCGAAGGAACCATGGACGCGGAATGGGCCACCGCCATGTCTAATAGCTTCGGCAGCTATGTGAATACCTCGAAGATCTACGTCTATCAAGGCGCCAACTACATGAACAATACGATTACCGACGTTTACAACCATATGCTGAACGATGGCTATGCGCGTATCTTCAGCACGAGTTGGGCGTGCGCCGAGGAGCAGAGCGTCCCGGGCATTGCCGATTCGGATTGCTACGCGGACACGATGAACGCACGCGATAGTATCTTCCTGAGCATGGTGGGCCAAGGATGGACGCTGGTAGCCGCATCGGGAGACGAAGGCGCCACCGCTACCTGGTGTAACGCCTTCGATGGAGTCTTCTACCCGGCGTCAGACCCGAACGTGATTGCAGCGGGCGGAACGACACTCCGCTTGAATTCGTTCTCTCAATATGTCAGCGAGGCCGGCTGGACCGGCGGCCCGTATGGATGCGATAACAACGATGGAGGAAGCACGGGTGGATTCAGCTTTTATTGGGCCACGCCGGGCTATCAGTCGTCATTCGGATTCGGCAGCCGGTCTGTTCCCGATATCGCGCTCAACGCCGACTGGTACAACACGCCTCAAAACTTCTACTTTGGCGGCGCATTGTCCGGCAACGGCGGAACCAGTATCGTCGCACCGGAATTGGCAGGCTTCTTTGCGCAGGAAAACGCCTATCTGCTAACGCTCGGGAACGTCTGCGGGGCAGGCTCGAGTGCTTGCGCCCCCATGGGCGATCCGCATTATTACATTTATGATGACGGGCTATATGGCGCGCCGCACAGACCGTTTTATGACATTATTTCCGGTTGCAACGACAACGATATAACAGCGGCGTACAGTCTTGGTTACTACTGCGCGGGAACGGGTTACGACCAAGTGACCGGTTGGGGCTCGGCCAACATGCTGCAGCTTGCCTGGGCGATCAACTGGCGCAACGCGGCTGCTTATACCGCGCCTTCTGTGACGTTTTCGGGACCGGCAGTTAATAAGTGGTACAACACAGATCAGACTGTTACATGGACCGTGAACGACCTGAGTTACACGTACCCGGGAACCGGCATAGCCGGCTTCACGCAGGGTTGGGATTCGATCCCGAGCGACCCAACCGGCGAGGCTGCGCCTGGAGCGGGCAATTCTTTCTACAGTGGACCGCAATTTCCCAACGCTAGAACCGGATATCTGGACTTCACCGGCAGCGGCGTCAGCCAGGGCTGCCACACGGTGAATGTTCGAGGATGGAACAACATGGGCCAGTCCACCGGCGACGTGACGTATGGGCCGCTATGTTACGACACTATTGCTCCAGCTACCGCCGATACGCTCAGCGGGACCTTGAGCAGCGGTGTTTATATCTCGAGCGTCAAAATTGCGCTTTCCGCCACGGATGCCGGTAGCGGCGTTGCGGCTACTTATTACAGCTTGGACGGAGGAAGTTATGCTACTTACAGCGCTCCGGTTACGGTTTCGGCAACCGGCGCCCATACGCTTCACTTTTACAGCAAGGATAAGGCGGGAAATACCGAAGCCGCTCATACCGTCTCCTTTACGATCAAGTCGCCGACGGGAACCACTCTTACTTCCTCGCTGACGTCGCCCTATTATGGACAGAGTGTCACGTTTACCGCCAAAGTGACGGCGAATTTCGGCGGCACTGCTGCGGGAACGGTTACATTCAAGAACGGGACTACTGCTTTGGCAACTGTCACGCTGACCAGCGGACAGGCCACTTATGCAACCAGCGCGCTGCATACGGGCGCTCACACGATTACCGCAACTTATAGCGGCAGCGCTAACGATTTGGCGAGCACTTCGCCGAATCTCACCGAAACGGTACAGAGGACCACATCTACCACGTCGCTTGCTTCTTCGCTGAACCCTTCGGCGTCCGGCAACGCCGTCACATTTACGGCGACCATCGTTTCCGCGCATGGTGGATCGGTGAGCGGAACGGTAACGTTCATGAACGGCGCGACGACAATAGGCACAGGAGCAGTAAATACGTCAACTAATAAGGCGACGTTCACAACTTCGACGCTCAGTGTTGGTTCACACTCGATCACGGCGCTCTATCTCGGCAGCGCCGACGACGCCAGCTCGTCGGCGGTTCTGACGCAAAAGGTGAACCCTTAAGCGCCGCTTCAAAGCCGAAATAGAAGTACAAGCCGACCCGCGACAAGCAGCACGCGGGCCGGCTTTTTTTCGCCCCGCTTAATCTTCTTGCTGCGCGAACACGGGTTCCTTGCCGGCGAGCATCAATCGCTCGTCCAGCGCGGTTTTGACCAGCTCTTCTTCAATCTCGGAGAGGCCATGCGCGTCTCTCTCGATCCGCGCGAGCAGACCTTTCATGCGGCCGCGCGAAACCTCTGCCGGCATGGCAAGCGCATACGCAAACAGCGCATCGGAGCGCAGATCTTCGTCCTCAAAAAGCCGCCGCACGCGGTCGAGCTCGCTCTTTAACCCGTAATAGCCCACGCCCCAAAGCGCGCCGCGGCGAGTCTCCAGATCCGGATCGTCCAGATGGTTCGCAAAATATCCGCGAAAGCTGGGATGCAAGGAGCGCCACATCGCCTCCAGCGCCTTGGCGCGCCACTCCGGCTCGCCGTAGAGCTGAACAATCGCGTTGCGCACTTCGTTGCGATCCGCCTCCGGCGCAAGTCCGACCAACAACCCGGCGCGCTCTTCGAGAAGCAGCCCGGGGTTGCGCAGCGCGCCGAGCATGGCGTCCAGAACCTCCGTATCTTCGACCGCACTGGTTAGAGCTTCCCACGCCCGCGCGCGCACCGTCACCGACCCGTCGTGGGTTGCAAGCTGCAGCAGGTTTCGTTGCTGGATTTCCGTGAGTTCCTGATTGAAGAACGAATTGGCTGCGGCGGCGCGCACCGCCGGAAGCGGATGGTGCACCAACTCCGTGCGAGCATCTTCGTCCAGCAGATCCAATGGCAGACCCGCTCGTTTGGGATACAAGAGCCAGATGTCGAAGGGCTCCGTCGGCTCCGCTTCTGCAGCAGCATCCGGCGGCTCTTCGGACAACGACTCGAGCGCGTCGGCGATCTCTTTTCTAATCTCCTGATCGGTATCGCCCAGCTCCGCCGCCGCTTTTTCCAAAGCCGGACGACCGGCCGGATCGCCATAAATGCCGAGCAGCAGAACCGTGTCCGACAGGTCGTACTCGAGGCGATCGAGCAGGATTTTCAGAACCCGTTCGTCGCGTGCTCGTAAATTCGCAAGAATGAAAGCGACTTCCCCGCTCTCGGATTCGTCCAGTTCGCCGTACAGTGCGAGAAGAGGCTCCAGGGCCGGTTGTCCGATTTCAACTAGGGCTTCGATCGCCTCATCGGGAACGTCCTGAGGATCTTCTTTGATATAGCGAACCAGAAATGGAACCCCTTCGGAGGTCTTCCATGAGCGCAGCAGCGCGATTAACTCGGGCGCGAGGTCGACAACATCCTCGGTGCGGTCCCGCTGGGCAAAAGCCAGCACGTCCGGCAGCGCTTCCGCCGGGCGATCGAGAAGCGCATGCAGAAATCTATGATCTATGCCAAGGTGCCCTTTAGCCGCAGCCTCGAGAATCTCAGCGGGCGCAGCCTCGCCCAGCTTGTCGGGATCGAGAAACATTGAGCCGAACTTTCCTCCCCGCGCACAACGGCCAGCAAACCGGCCGGTGCGCTTTACTGCTCGGCTTCGACGATGACCGTGATCTCGGCCGTAACGTCGCGATGCAACCGCAACGCGACCTTGTGCTCGCCCAGCGTGCGAATCGGCTCATCGAGCTGAATCTTGCGCCGGTCCACATGATACTTCTGCGCTTCGAGTCCATCGGCAATATCCTTCGCCGTTACCGAGCCGAAGAGCTGGTTGTTTTCCCCCGCGCGCTGCCGAATGGTCAGCGTCACGTTGCTCATCAGCTTGGCGAGATCTTCCGATTCGCTCTTCACCTTGGCTTCGCGCCGCAGGTAAGCTTCCCGCTCCTGCTCGACAATCTTCTTATTGGCGCCGGTTGCGGGGACCGCGAGGCGTTTCGGCAACAGGAAGTTGCGCGCGTAGCCATCGGCGACTTTCACCACCGATCCGCGCGCGCCCACTTTGTCGACGTCTTCTCTTAAAATGACTTCCATAATGGATCCTGTGCCTCCTACATGCGCGCCGCGAACGGCAGCAGCGCGATGTTGCGCGCTTGCTTGATCGCTTCGCTCAAGCGCTTCTGATGCGGCGTACAAACTCCCGAAATGCGGCGCGGCGTAATCTTTCCGCGCTCGGAGATAAAGCTCGAGAGCAGGCGCGCATCCTTGTAGTTGATGTCGTCGACTTTATCGACACAGAACCGGCAGACTTTCTTGCGCCGGAAGTATTGTTTCTTGCCCGTGGCGATGGCCTTGTCGCCCCCCGTGGGCCGTTGCGAAGCCGCGATCGGGCGGCCGCTTCTCTGTTCTGGCATGATCTGCTAGTCTCCTTCCGGTCTGGCCTGAGGCGCTGCGGGAACCGCCGAACCCGGAGCGCCGGGCACGGGCGGAGGCGCTTCGGCAGGCAGCAACGGCGAAGCGACGGCCGGAGCCGAAGGGGCCTGCGCAGGTTTCCGCGCCGAGCGCTTCTCGCGAGCTTTCTTGCGCTTCTCGATGCGCTTCAGTTTCTCATCGATGCGGACGGTCAGGTGCTTCAGCACCAGGTCGGCAACGCGCAAGCGGCGCTCGATCTCTTTCACCACGTCCGGCTTGGCGGCAAACTGCAACAGAATATATTGCCCCTCGTTGTACTTCAGTACGCGGTAGGCGAGCTTGCGGACGCCCCACTTCTCCGCTTTTTCAATCCTGCCATCCGCTTGCGTGACGACATTTTTCAACTGTTCGATAAACGGATCCACTTCTTCCTCGGTGGCATCCGGACGAACGATGAACAACTCTTCGTAAATTCTCATTGTTCCTCTTCTTGTATGCCTCGAGCGCGGCGATTGAATTTCGCCATGGCCCTAATGGCGCCCTCGGCAACGATGAACTCGATGGCGTCCGCGGTATAGGTCACCACCTCGCTCACGTCCTCTTTCAATTCCCGCTCGAAAGGAGCGAGAACATAAGCCGCCGCATCTTCCACCGGATGATTCGGGCGTATGCCCACCCGCACCCGGAGAAAGACATCCGTCTTCAGAGCGGCGATGATCGACTTGACACCGTTGTGCCCAGCCGCCGAACCGTTCTTCTTGATCCGCAGCGCGGTCCAGGGAAGATCCAGTTCGTCATAGACCACGATCAGGTCTTTATTCGTCATCCGGCGGGACTTCAAAACACCATGTATCCCCGCACCCGAATTGTTCATGAATGTCTGCGGCTTTACCAGCAGAACATCGTTGTCCCGGATCTTGCCGTTACCAGTCAGCGCGATTCCTTCATTCCGGGAAATTCGAATGAAGTGGCGCTTGGCCAGCTCTTCGATAACACGGAAGCCCAGGTTGTGCGGCGTATCCTGATATCTCACCCCAGGATTCCCCAACCCCACTACACAATAATTGCGCGGGCCCGACCAGCGAACAGGCGGAAGCTCGCCTTCCTGATCCTGCACCAGCACCGGGCCTTGAGACATGCTCCTTCAGCGCTTCGAACCAGCCTACTTCTTCTTGGGAGCAGGCTCGGCGGCAGCCTCTTCCTCTTTCTTGCCCTTCTTGATCACTTCGGGCTCGGCCGCAGCAGGCGCAGTTTCGCCGGCGGCTTCGGCCGCAGGCGCCTCTTCCGCTCTCAGCGCCACCACGTGAGAGATGACAGAATCCGGCGGGCTGAGCAGCTTCATGGAACCGCTCAGCGCAATGTCGCCGGCGCGCACATTCTGGCCGATCATCAACTCCGCGACGTTAACTGTGAACTGCTCGGGGATTTCGTTCGGCAGGCACTCGATTTCGATCTCGCGAGTGATAATTTCGTGAATTCCGCCCTGGATCTTCACGCCCTTCGGCTCGCCCTGCGTCACCACCGGAACCTTGACGGCGATCCGCTGGTTGAGGTCAATCCGCTTCATATCGGCGTGCAGGAGTGAATCCCTGATAGGATCGAACTGCCAATCGACGATCATCACCGGGGTCGCTTCTCCGCCGGCGAGACTCAGATTGAAAATGGTGTTATGACCGGTCTTACTGTGGAGGATCTTAGTAAGTTCTTTCGGGCTCACGGCAACCGGCGTCGGCCCATCCGTGCCTCCATAAACCACAGCCGGCATAGAGCCCTTGGCGCGCAGCCGGCGCGCTTCATTCTTGCCACGTGAATCCCGCGCTTCCGCGGCAATCGTCATGTCCTTTCGCATCGTTCACCTGCTATCGAAATCTCGGCATCCATTTCCAAATCCCTATGAAATAAATAACGTGCTAATCGAGCCGCCCTGGTGGATCGATTGGATCGCGCGCGCAAGCAGCGGCGCGACGGAAAGCCTCCGGATCTTCGGGCACTTGGCCGCCTGCCCGGAGAGCGGAATCGAGTTTGTCACCACCAGTTCCTCGAGCGGAGACGCACTGATGCGCTCCACCGCCGGTCCGGATAAGACCGCGTGAGTGGCAAAAGCCGCGACGCGTTGCGCGCCCTGTTCGAGCAGCGCATCCACGCCCTGCACCAGCGTGCCCGCAGTATCTACCAAATCGTCCACCATCAAACAATGCTTGCCGCGCACGTCGCCGATAATGTTCATCACCTCGGCCACGTTGGCGTCCGTGCGGCGTTTGTCAATAATCGCCAGCGGCGCATTCATGCGCTTGGCAAAGGCACGCGCGCGTTCCACACCGCCCGCATCCGGCGAGACCACAGCCAGCGCGCCCCGATCATAACGGTCCTTGAAATACTCGACCATAACCGGCGCGGCAAACAGGTGATCGACAGGAATATCGAAAAAACCCTGAATCTGAGCGGCGTGCAGATCGAGCGCCAAAACCCGGTTCGCCCCGGCTGTTTCCAGCAGACTGGCTACCAGTTTCGCGGATATCGGCATACGCGGCCGGTCTTTCCGATCCTGCCTCGCATACCCATAATAGGGTAACACTGCCGTGATCCGTTCCGCACTGGCCCGCTTAAACGCATCAATCATAAGCAATAATTCCACCAGGTGGTGGTCCACCGGCGTGCAGGTCGGCTGCACCAGGAAGACATCCGTGCCGCGCACGTTCTCTTGGATCTGGAGGTGCGTTTCCCCATCGGCAAAGCACTTGATCATGGCGTCGCCCAATGGGCAGCCCAGGGCGTCGCAGATCTCTTGGGTGAGCGCGCGGTTGGCGGTCCCGCTAAAGACCTTAAAGTCGGTGTACAAAGCTCGAATCGGTTTCGGGCTAGACATTGTGCACTATCCTCCACTCATCAGAGAAGCCCCGGTCAGTCGGCCTAGCGCGCGGCGCCACGCGGTGTTGTACTGCCGGCGCGGCACGAAACGAACCGGAAATGCGGTTCCCGAGCGGAACTCCGAGGCTGCAGCCTGGCTCGCCTGGCTGGTTCGAAAGATACCGAATAGCCCCGAACCGCTGCCGGTCATCCGCACCGGCCGGGCGCCCAGACGGCGCAGTTTTCGCGCCAGGGACGGAAGGGTGGCGTGCATCTGGAAGACTGCCTTTTCGAAATCGTTTGTCAGCGGAAGCCGGTCCAGACTCGAACCGTCAAGAGTCCACGCGATCGTCTGAAACTCTCTCAGAATAGGGGACTCGGGGGCCGAAGTCAACGGATCCGTAACGTTCCGACCCAGAGCGGCATACGCCTCTCGCGTCGAAACGTGGATCCCGCTCGAGACGATCAAAGCGGGGGACGCGGGCAGATCGGGCAGCGGGTAAAGCTCCGTGCCGCGGCCCAGACCGAGGGCGGTGCCGCCGTAGAGGAAAAATGGGACGTCGCTGCCCAGCGATTCTGCCAAACGAAATAGGTCGGGCTGGCTGATGTGTTTGCCAGCTAACGCGGGCAGCGCCAGCAACACGGCCGCGGCGTTGCTGGAGCCGCCGCCCAGGCCGGCGCCAATGGGAATCCGTTTGTCGAGTACGAAACGAACCCGAGCGTGAACCTTGAGGGCCTGCAGGACCGATTTTGCCGAACGAACTACCAGGTTATCTGCTATATCGACCGAACTGCTCAGGTCAATTTGGGTTCGTCTCGCAAAATCGAAGTCGATGCTGAGGGTGTCTTTCAGGCTGACGGTCTGAAAAATGGTCCGGAGTTCGTGATAGCCGTCGGGACGCTTGCCGAGAACGCGCAGGTCGAGGTTCAGTTTGGCGAACGAGGGGACCGTGACATGCACGGCTAGTACTGTAGAAGCGAGAACACGTCGTAGCCGCCAAGCTTGTCTCGGCCATGCAAAAATGTGAGTTCAATTACAAATCCGAGCCCTGCGACTTTTCCCCCGACCTGCTCGACCAGGCGGGCGACGGCCGAGGCCGTTCCGCCGGTGGCGAGCACGTCGTCGATGATGAGCACGCTTTGGCCAGGCTCGATGGCATCGGCGTGCATTTCGAGCTGGTCGGTGCCATATTCGAGCTGGTATTCGATGCTGCGAACGGTGTGGGGCAGCTTCTTGGGCTTGCGAACCGGCACGAAGCCAGCGTGGAGCGCGTGGGCCATGGCGGGCGCGAAGAAGTAGCCGCGGGCTTCAATTCCGACAACGACATCGATGGCCGCACGGTGGTAATGGGCTTGTAGGGCCTCGATGGTTTCGCCGAAGCCGCGCTTGTCCTTTAAGAGCGTGGTGATGTCGTAGAACTTGATGCCGGGTTTGGGAAAGTCGGGGATTTCACGGATAAGCTGCTTCAACTGCATGGGCGCGAGCGTTTGCGTGTGAGGAGCAGACACGGGATCGATTGTAGCAGGCGGACGGCCGTGGGTCAGGTATGTATTCTGGGTGGACGTGTTACTCTGCGCCAGGTGATGCAGCAGAGTATGCAGGCGATCGGGATAGGCGGGAAGGTTATCTTGAACCAGTCCCCATACCAGATCTCGGCGAGGGTGAGCACACCGAACTCAAGCGCGCCAACGGCGGTAGCCCAGACGCCTATCCGATAGACGATCTTGAAGACAGCCTTGCGAATCGGACTGGGTCCAGGATTTATAGGCCCGGAGATGCCGTGCTGGTCAGGCATATCAATTCGGATCTCCGTAAATTTCGCCGTCCGCCACCACCGAGCCGGTGCCGCCTCCCACGATCGTGCCCCCGACTGCGGCGGCGGTGCTGGCATTTTGCGCCGCTTGGGATTTCGAGTCGCTGCGCCGGTACATGGCGAGCCGGAACAAGGGTTCGCGCGGATCGCGCCGCGATCCGTAATTCTGAACGTACCAGGTAAAGTAATTTAGACAGGTCCCATAATTGCCCACGAGATTCTCCCAGTTGGTTTTGGAATTCAGCCCCTGCACCTGCGAGAGCAAGGGCGCGGCATTCGATTCCAGTGAGAAGAAGTCTTCCGCTTTCGAGTAGGTTGATCTTAGACGGTTCTCCGAAAATTGTCTATTCAGAGTATTCCTACTAAGAAACAGTAAAGAGCGGCGCGTTGCTGCGGCCAGGGGCGAAGCCGCCGCGCTGGTTTAACAGCAAAGCGCGGCTGATTGCCGAACAGGAAGCCAGCGCTCGAGTTTCTTGCGGAGCTCGGCTTCACGGACGGGCTTGGAGAGATAGTCGGTCATGCCGGCGGCGAGGCAGGCAGCGCGGTCTTCGGCGAAGGCGTTGGCGGTCATGGCGATGATGGGCAGATTTGCCCAGTGCTCGCCGCGGCCGCGGATGGAACGGGTGGCCTCAAAGCCGTCCATTTCGGGCATGAGGCAGTCCATCAGCACCAGATCGTAGCGCTCGGAAACAACCGCCTTCACGGCCTGGACGCCATTGCACGCGATATCGGCGTGGTAGCCGAGGTTCTTCAACATGGCCAGCGCGACCTTCTGATTGATGGAATTGTCTTCTACGAGAAGAAGGCGGACATGCTGCGAGTCGGATTCGATCTTGGGCATTGCGGCCTCGGCGAGCTGGGCCGGCCGTGCGCGATGGATGGAACGAAGCTTGACGGTGAACCAGAACGTGGAGCCCGAGCCAACCCGGCTTTCGACGCCAATGCGTCCACCCATCAGCTCCGTGAGGCGTTTCGAGATGGCGAGGCCTAAGCCCGTACCGCCGAACTTGCGCGCGGTGGAAGCCTCAGCCTGGCTGAAGGGTTGAAATAGTTTCGCTTGTTGCTCGCTCGTCATGCCGATGCCTTGATCGGCGACCGAGAAGCGAAGCTCGTATCCTTCGTGAGTCGACGACGCGAGCCCGACCGTGACTTCGACCGTTCCGGCGGAGGTAAACTTGATCGCGTTACTGAGCAGGTTGAGAAGTATCTGGCGAAGCCGAACGATGTCTCCGCCAACCAGCATGGGCACTGAGGAATCAACGGAAGCGAGCAGGCGAATGGATTTGCGCGAGGCCGCATTCTGCACAATCCGGATCGCTTCCGCGACGGCCTTATGCAGGTCGAATTCCTCACACTCGATTTGCAGATGGCCCGCTTCGATCTTGGAGAAATCGAGAATGTCATCAATGATGGCGAGCAGCGCTTCGCCGGAGCTGCGTATGGTTTCGACGCAATCGCGCTCGGAGGAATCGAGGTTGCGGGTCAGAAGCACAGAAGTCATGCCGATGATTCCATTCAGAGGCGTGCGGATTTCGTGGCTCATGGTGGCCAGGAAGTCGCTCTTCTGCCGGGTGGCCACTTCCGCTTCGCGGGTGGCCTTTACCGATTGATCGACCAACTGGTTCAATTCGGTCGCGTAGCGCTGCAGACTCTGGCGTGATGATTCCGCTTCGAGCAGATACTGCAACATTTCGGTCTCGGTGCAGGGCCGGTCAATCAAGCCGAGCGACTGGCACTGTATGGTGGGCCGGAACTCGCAAAAACTTCTGACAGCTTCTTGATTGATGAGTTGATCGACGTCGCAATTTGCCATATAAGAGGTGGGCCGTATCCCCGGGGTTGCCACCGGGCTGAGACCTAGCTATCTCTTCGGCGACCCTTGGTCTTTTTCTAGGGGAGGCGATGGACCTTAGCACCGCTAGCGCGATTCAGGGTAAGGGCGAGTAGTGGTAGCTGGGAGCGGTTACTGGAGACGCTAGCCGGTCAGTTTTGGGGAAGCAAAGTGGAGACGGTTCCGGCTTGGGACGCTTGGCTAAAGCGATTGGAGAGCCGTTTTTGCCACGCCTCGCGCGCCGCAATGGAGGTGTGTTTTGCGCTGGCGCCCCGCGGGCGGGCGGCCGCAGGGCCGGCGATTCCGTGACTCGCCGGAACGTGCGAAAGCCGTATGATCTTCGGAGTTCTAGGGACGTAGGGTTTCGGTTGCATCGGTTTCGCCGGGTTCATATCCGCGAGACAGACGCGGGTTGCCAAGCTACCAAGCAGCAGGATTAAGCAGAGGGTAATTGCGAGGCGGCGGCCTGTCGATAGACTGGCGGCGCGTTCGCTTGCGGGTGTCATCAAGAGAGCTATCGTCCCAAGCCATCGAAAGCTGTAGTGGTGGCAGTAAGCGCTCGACACAATTGCGCGGCGGGAGTTCTTGACGGCCGGATTGGTGCGCCTAGTCGTCGTCGGTTTCCATGTGAAACGCGTAAATGGTTTTGGGGCGCCGGCCGGCGGCCGCCGTGGTGAGGGTATACCGGACTGCGACGAAGTAGAGACCGGGGTCCTCGGCTCTCATGGCTCCGCCATCCCTGGTTGCGAGAGAGACCTTGCCGGCCGCTGGATGAGGCGACTGAAAGCGGAGCCAATACGTGCCATCCGCCTTGCCACCTGCATCGGCGAGCAACAAACCCCTCAGGAAGGACTCCTTCAACACGGTGTTGTGCGGAGGAATAGGCTGCCTCGCTTCACCGCGAGCCTTGGCGGTACCACGCTCGACGTCGGCATCACTCAGATGATTGGTTTTGAAATTGGCACTATAGGTCACTTTGGGAGCGCCAAGCATTCCATCGAGGCGGGCACGCACGGTTGCGGCAGCAGCGGTGGCGCGACGTCTTTTTTGCGCTTTCGAGGTGTTGGCGGTGACCTGATAATTCGCCGACCAAAGTGTGTCGAGTTCCTCAGTCTCATCCGTGTGGAGCAGGGCGGCGGCTTCGGTGTAGTCATAACCGAGGTTGGTGGTGAGAGCGTTTATTCCGGCCTGGGGCATTAAGTTAATGACAGAGCCGTTTGCCTGAGTGGGGATTCGGAGGACTGGACGTGGCGCGACAAGACGCTGCACGGCAACAGGCCGATAAACGGGAGGGGCAGCCTGCGGAGCGGCGACCGGTTTGTATATGGGCGCTGCGGTGGTTCGCTGGACGACCCTGGGGGTGAACACAGGCGGCGCGGCCTTGGGTTGTGGGGTGGAGACCGGGTGAGGCGGCTGGCGGCCTGCAGGAGGCTTCGGGGCGTTGAACGGCATATGGATTTGCCTGACTTGTACGCGGAATCCCGCTGAAAGTCTAGTCTCTAGAGGCGCCGCAGTTTCTCGACCGCCGGCCTAAACTTTCGCGAGTGAGCGGCGAAACGGGAGATTCGGAGGCCGCCGGAACAAAATCCGGGTTCGTGGCCAGCAGGCTCTAAAACACGAACCGGGCTCCCATCGTGATCACGCGCGCGGCAAGAGCGCCAGTATCTGCGCCGAAGTTCGAGTTGGCGATGTTGTTCGATATGTCGGCCGGGTTGAAGTTCAGAATGTTGAATATGTTGTACGCATCAACCCGGAACTCAATCCTGGCGTTCTCGCCGAGTAGCGGCGCCTTCGGGAGGCCAAAGCCCTTGGACAGGGATAAGTCCACGCCCCTGAAATCCGGACCGTTGAGTGAGTTGCGATGAACGCCGGGCGCTTGAGGCAGCGCGGACCCATAAGCGGTGCCGCTGTAAGGAGTGTAAGCCGGAACTGCGAAGTATGCCAAACCCCCATTGGGATAGTTCGAGCCGGTCTTGAACTGATCGTTGCTGGTGCTGGTACCCGCGCCGCCTAGATACGCGGCAGGAAAGAGCGTCGTGTAGCCACAGGTTCCGCAATAGAGGCTTCCGCCGACAACGCTCGCCTCAGGACTCCAAGGGAACCCCGAGTGAATATTTAAAATCCCGCTGAGCGACCAGCCGCCAACAACCTTTTCCAGCCAATTCCTATTGCCGCGGAACAACACCGGCTGCCATGTGCCAAAAAGCTTGAACGCCTTACCTATGTTGTAGTCACAGCGTCCGTAATTCAGGCCGATATCGTATGGGTAAGGCTGCTCAAAATAGGGGCCGGAGCTGGTGTCCATGCACTTGGACCACGTGAAAGTAGACTCGGCCATGAATTGATGCGAAAACTGGTGCTTTATGTCGGCAATCATGGCGTTGTAGTTGCCGCGGCCCAACAAACTCCAATAGTCCCCGCCGCCGATCTGGGGATTCAAAGGATAACCGAAAGCGGCAGGCGCAGCATTGGGGTTTTCGTGGAAAAGAATGTCACGCGACAAGGTGCCCTCATACCCTAACATCGCGATCCAGTTTTGACCCAGTTCATATTGCAAATCGAGGGAGTAATGATGAACGCGCGTGGTGGGAAGATCCCTGGGAAAAATTTCGACATTAACTTGGCCGGTTGTCGGCAAACCATTCGCGCCGAATGCCACAATCGCGTTCGGGTTAGCGGGGTAGCCGGTAAGCAAGTGGACATTCGACGAAGTAGCGTAGACGATGCCAGGATTTGGCGATTCGGGCGTGGACATCAAGAAGGTTGGGGCTACCACCAGCCCGGGGTTTTGCTGGATGTTTGCGGAAAGAGCTATTTCAAACTGGTTATAGTTCAAGCCATAACCGCCGCGGACCACGAGTTTGTCGTGGAAGAGAGAGGGACTCCAGGCAAAACCGAACTCGGGTCCGAAGTTATCCTTCTGTGGGTTCCAGGAATTGGCAGGTTGAACGCTTAAACCGGTCAGGTAACTCGACCCGGAACCCGGGAACGCCGCGTACATGTTGTGTTGGATGTCGGAGAGCGCGCCGAAGTAAGACCACCGAAGTCCCAGGTTGAGAGTTAGATTCCTTCGGACTTTGAAGTCGTCCTGGACAAAAAAGCCCAACAGATTTTCGCGGTCGGACTGTTTCTCGATGGTCGGATCGCCGTTATGAGGATTAAAGTTTCCATTTTCCTGGTGGGGCGCGTCATTGAGGAAGTCCCATATATTGAAGAAGCGGTAACTGGGCACGGCGCAGCCCGTACACTCGTTGAGGTAAAAGAGGCGAGTAATATCAGCGCCAAACTTGATGGTGTGCCGCCCGGCAACCTTGGTCGCGACATCCTTGATGGTGCCCGTCCGCTGATTCAAGATGCTGCCGATCGAGGCTCCAAAAGACTGCACCGTGATGTTGCCAACCATTTCGATGTAATCCTCGGGAAGACCAACCGGCTGCTGCGGGTTGGACGTGATCTCATTCCAGTTCCAACCGGCAAGATTCGTGCGGAATTCGTTGAGGAGACTCGAGGTAATCGTGTGATTCCAGACTACGGAGTAGGCTTCGTTGATTTGGTTGTGATTGAACAAGTTGTAGCCGCGATCCGGAGGGTTCACGGTAGTGCTATCTTGTGGAACCCAATAGATGGCGAAGGCGAGGTGATCGCGACTCGTGACATCTGCATCGAGACGACCGTTGTATTGGTATTTCGAAGTGGTGGTCGGGGTTACGGTTGTGTAATTCGCGATGTCAGCCACGTTGCTCAGCCCGCCACCCACGCCGGGGTTCGTGGGACTGGTCCACGAGGGGTCTTGCGTCCCTAAGGGTGTTGTCAAAGGCGAGCCGAGGTTCAGACCCTGGCCCGGAATCGTTCTACAGTTCACGCCTTCTTTCAGGCCGATATTTGCGCAGGTTGAGGGATTGATGCCTGAGTTGATGACGCCGTTGCCGGGAAAGGACAGATACGTCGAGGCGATGCTCCCGGAGCGGGCTAAGGCGTCGAACGCCGGGGTGTCGTACCATCCGCTGGAGGTGACGCCGGAGGTGGGTTCGTCGATTGTCTCGATGTTGAAATAGAAGAAGACCTTGTTCTTCCAGATTGGGCCGCCGATGCCGCCGCCCAGTTGATTGAACCGGTTTTCGTCTTTCAACACCGGATTGCCCTCGCCGTTGAAGCGCTGATAGGCGTTCAGGCCCGGTCGATGACCTGTGAAAAAGAAACTGCCGTGAAATTCGTTGGTGCCGCTCTTCGAAGTGACCTGGATTTGCGCGCCGCTGAAGCGCGCATTTTCGGCATCGTAGCTGTTGGAGACGACTTTGACGCTTTCGACAGAGTCCTCCGAGGGCGTAATGATGGTGGTGCCGCCCCAGACGGCGCTGGCGGTGCTGATCCCGTCGACTGAAATGCCGTTGTTCTCATACTGCTGGCCAGCGGCCAAAGCTTGCGGGCCATTTTCGGTCTGAAAAATACCTCCGGTTCCGCCGGTTGCGCCAGGGCCCTGGGTTCCGGGAAGATTTTCACCGCCGCCGCCGGCACCCTGAGCACCGTCGCCCGTCATACCCGGCGCTAACTGAATGAGCTGCATGACGTCTCGCCCGAACGAGGGCATGTGCTGGATCTGGTTGCTGCTGATGGTTCCGCTCAGGGTAGCGGTTTCCGTATCCAGCCCTTCCGTCGTTTCCGAGACCGTTACGGTCTGCTGAACTTGCCCGACGTCCATTTGCAGATCCACCGTATTCGGCTGTTCCGGGATGATTTCTACGTGTTCCAGCACTTTGGTCTGAAATCCTTGCGCCTCGGCAGTAAGCCGGTAGGGGGCGGCCGCCAGCGCGTTGAATTGGTAAATGCCGTTGCTGTCGGACGTCGACACCATCTTTTGATTGGTGCCCGTGTTCTCGAGAGTTACGGTTGCGCCGGCAACCTCTTTGCCCTGCGCATCGGTCACGGTTCCGCGGATGGAAGCACGAAACTGAGCGCGCCCGAGCGGAGAAAACAAGAGCAAACAGACTCCCACTAACACGCAACGTACCAGGTTGCGGTGACTCATGCATAGCCTCCCCGAGATGCGTTTCCCAAACATCGATTTCTGGCGACTTCGAATAGCATCGCCGCGATGAAACCCAAAGCGAAGCATCTTGATACTGAAGAGAAACTATCACACTCGTCGAAGACGAGCACGGAACCCGGCCTACAACTTCGCATCGTGACGATTGTTGCGGCTCTAGTGCCGATGCGGATAAGAATTTGCGATTGCTTCCGCCGAGATGGCGCTGCGAGCGGACCGGGGTCCGCGAAACGGTTAACGCCTAGTTCGATTGGCTCGCCGCCGGATTCTGCCTGCGGTGCACGGCGGCATTAACCAATTCCGGCGGCGGAATGCGCGAATTGAAGCTCTTCAATCGCTTCCGTTTTTTTTTGATGCAGACGGGCGAGAAAGCTGGTGTCGAAGTTACCGGCGACGAAATCTTCGTCGGCGAGGATCTGCTCGTGCAGCGGGATGCTGGTGTAGATGCCTTCGATGACAAACATGTCGAGCGCGCGGCGCATGCGCTGAATGGCTTCGTTTCTGTCCGCGCCGTGGGTGATCAGCTTGGCGACGAGCGAATCGTAGTAAGGCGGGATGACGCTATCGGTATAAGCGGCCGTATCGACGCGCACGCCGATGCCGCCGGGAAGATTGAGTCCGGTGATGCGGCCGGAAGAGGGCGCAAAGGTTTCGGGATGTTCGGCATTAATCCGGCACTCGATGGCATGGCCGTGGAGGATGACCGGCGAGCTTACGATATTGGTCAGGCATTCGCCGGCCGCGATACGGATTTGCGCCTTGACCAGATCGATACCGGTGACGAATTCGGTGACCGGATGCTCCACCTGGATACGGGCGTTCACTTCGATGAAGTAGAGGTTCTTGTCTTCATCCATCAGGAACTCGACTGTGCCCGCGTTGGTGTAGCCGATGGAGCGCATTGCCACGCGCAGGCGCTCTGAGAGGCGATGGCGGAGTTGGGGTGAGACGGACGGCGAAGGCGATTCTTCGAGCACCTTCTGGTGGCGGCGCTGAATGGAGCATTCGCGCTCGCCGAGAACTTCGACATTGCCGTGCTCATCGGCGAGGATCTGGAATTCGATATGGCGCGGCGCTTCGATAAGCTTCTCCATGTACACATCGCCGCAAGAGAACGCGGCGGCGGCTTCGGCCTGAGCCTGGGCGAGCAGCGCGGGCAGGTCGGATTCCGAGCGCACGACACGCATGCCGCGGCCTCCGCCTCCGGCAGCGGCTTTCAACATGATGGGGTAACCGATTTGGGTTGCAAGCGCCAGCGCTTCCTCGGCACTGGCGAGAACGCCGGCCGAACCGGGCAGGATGGGAACGCCGGCTTCTTCCAAGATGGCGCGCGCGCGCTGTTTCAAGCCCATCTGGCGAATCACTTCGGGCTTGGGTCCGATGAATTTGATACCGGACAGCTCACAGACTTCGGCGAAATCGGCGTTTTCGCTCAAGAAGCCGTAGCCGGGATGCACGGCGTCGACATTGGTGATTTCGGCGGCGCTGATGACGGAGGCGATGTCGAGATAACTGCGCGAGCTCTTGGCCGGGCCGATGCAAATGGCCTCGTCGGCGAAGCGGACGTGGAGGCTGTGGCGGTCGGCTTCCGAATAAACGGCGACGGTTTTGATGCCGAGATCTTTGCAGGCGCAGATGACGCGCAGCGCAATTTCGCCACGGTTTGCGATCAAAATCTTACGAAACATAGGCGATTTCATAGTCTCAGACCGGGCGAATGGTGAAAAGCGATTCGCCATATTCCACGGGGCGGCCGTTCTCGACGTGTCTGGCGATGATTTCGCCGGCCACATCCGCCTCGATTTCGTTCATCAGTTTCATAGATTCGATAATGCAAAGGACCTTTTTAAGTGGGACCTTATCGCCTACCTTGACGAAGGGGGGCTCACCCGGGGAGGGCGCGTCGTAAAAGGTGCCGACGATGGGCGATTTCTGAACGTAGTCGTTCTCGGCTTCTTTGGAGGCGCTGGCTTGAGGAGTTGCGAGCGCTTCCGGAGCCGGAACGGTGGCTGGCGCGGGAGCGGCCGGTGCGGCGGCGGTTGCGAGCGAAAGCGGAAGGACGGTGGGAACGACGAGTTCCTGGTTGGCGGGCGCGGCGGCGCTGCGAATACGAACGCTCGAATCGGCCTGGCGCACTTCTAACTCGGCAATTCCCGTATCCTGCACAACGCGAATCAGTTCCTTGATTTCGTCGATGGTCATTTTCAGCTCGCGGCGGAGCGAACGTCCGCCCGACTATAACACGACTAGTTCTTTCCTTGTAGGAGTTAGAATCTGGCAGCCGTGGCTGGTTACCACGACTGTGTCCTCAATCCGAATGCCGCCCAGGCCTTCCTGGTAAGCGCCGGGTTCAATGGTAATGACCATACCGGGCTGCAATTTCGTCCTTTCTTTGCGGCCCACACGTGGGCGTTCGTGAATCTCAAGTCCGAGGCCGTGTCCGGTGGAATGGATGAACAGCGCATCCAGACCATAGCCGCGCAAGACCTCACGAGCGGCGCGATCTACCGTGCCGCAGGAGATCCCCGGCTTTACTGCATCGACTGCTGCAAGCTGGCTTTCGAGCACTGCCCGGTACATCCGGCGCAATTTCGCGCTGAGCTTGCCGACTGCGAGGGTTCGGGTCATGTCACTGGCGTAGCCAGCGACAATCGCGCCCATATCCACTAATAATAATCGATCGGGGCGAATGGGGTGGTCGGTGGGGCGCGCGTGGGGCAGCGCGGTGCGTTCACCGGAGGCAACGATGGTTTCGAAAGCGGGCCCGTCGGCGCCCAGCCGACGCATGCGGTACTCGATTTCGGCGGCCAGATCCACCTCCGTCATAGAGGGATGGAAGCGGCGGAGGGCTTGTTCGAGAGCGGCGGAGTTCACCTGCACCGAGGCTCGGATGGTGGCGACCTCGGCAGGCGACTTGAGCACGCGAAGTTCTTCGACGGCGCCGCCGGCGGGCTTCCAACGAACGGCCCCGGCGGATTCCTTGAGGAGCTGAAAATCGCCGAAGCTGATGCGATGCTGCTCGAAGGCGATTGACTTCAGGCGAAGGCGCTTGCTCCAGCGGGAGATTTCCTTCGTCAGCGGGGTTTTGGCGATCTTGACCTCGCAGTCGGATTCCTGGGGCGCCTGGGTCTGGTAGCGGGGATCGGTGAACAGCAGGGCGCGGTCGGCAGTGACCAGCAGGGCTCCGTTGCTGCCGGTAAAGCCGCTCAGATAACGGACATTCGGCAGCGCCGCGGTGAGGAAGGCAGGGACTCGCGCCTCACGTAAGCGTTCCATCAGGCGCTGACGCCGGATCGAGAACTCGTCGTGACCGTCCATGTCAGGTCAGGGGCGGAGCAGAAGCTTGCCGCTGGTTTTCCGGGCTTCGAGATCCCGTTGAGCTTGCGCGGCGTCGGAAAGCGGGTAAATGCGGTGGATGCGGACGTGGAGGCGGCCGGCGGCGATCCAGTTAAAGATATCGGAGGAGCGCCAGCGCAGCTCGGCCGGATCGCTGATATATTGCGCGAGACTGGGGCGCGTGAGGAACAGCGAACCTTTTTGGGTGAGTAGCAGCGGCTGTATGGGATCGACAGGTCCGCTGGCGTTTCCGAAGCTGACCATCATGCCGCGAGGTTTGAGGCAATCGAGACTCTGGAGGAAAGTTGTCTTGCCCACCGAGTCGTAGACGACGTCGAGGCCGGCGCCGCCAGTGATTTGCTTCACGGCAGCGACGAAGTCGGACTTGGTGTAAAGAATGATGTGATCGGCGCCTGCCTGCCGGGCGAGTTCTGCCTTCTCTTCGGTAGAGACGGTGCCGATGACGGTTGCGCCGGAGATTTTCGCCATCTGGACAAGCAGCAAGCCGGTACCGCCTGCGGCTGCGTGAATGAGGCAGCGGTGATGGGGTTCGAGCACGAAGGTGGAGCGGGTGAGATAGTGCGCGGTCATGCCTTGGAGAATGGCCGCCGCTCCTTGTTCGAAGGTGACGGCGTCCGGCAATTCGACTAGCTGCGATTGGGGAACGACGGCGTACTCGGCATAAGAGCCGCGCGCCATGGTGTAGGCGATGCGCTGGCCCACGCGAAAAGTGACGCCGCTGCCGACGGCTTCAATCGTGCCGGCGGCCTCGCTGCCCAGGCGAACCGGGGTTTCGGGAGCTTTGTACAGGCCAGTTCGAAAGTATAGATCGATGAAGTTGACGCCGCTGGCGGCGATTTTGACGAGCGCTTCGCCGTCGCCCGGTTCGGGCTTCGGAAGGTCGATGTACTTGAGGTTTTCAGGACCGCCGATGGGATCGGCAACGACAGCCTTCATAGGTAGTTTGAACCGCGCAGAATGGACGTCAAACGTCCTGCGCGCTCTACCGATTCTACGATGGGCGAAGTTGTGAGTCGCGATGCGGCTTCGACGGCCCCATGCGTGCAGTGAAATTCGAGTGGAGGGAACTTTTGTGCGCAAGTTCGTCGGAATCTGCAAGCAAGCGATTTTGTTGTTAGCGATTTTAGGCATCGTGCAGCAGAGCTTGGCAGCGGCCAGCCAGGACAACAACGTCGAATGGGACGGATTGTTTTCCGACCAGGGTCCTCTCTACATGAATCCGACCGAACCGACGGGGACGACGGCGGTGGTGCTGACATTGCGGGTGTTCAAAGGAGATATCACCAGCGCCAACATCAAGTATTTCGATTCGGCAGATAACTCCTTTCACTGGATCCCGATGAGCACGGCGAACCGCGACGTGACCGGTAGATTCGATTTCTGGCAAGCCACCGTGCCGGCTTCCGCATCACTGAAGTATTACCGGTTTCAAATCAATGACGGAACCGCGACCGCATGGCTGAATGCTGGGGGCATCACCGCTGCCGAGCCGTCGGTTCAAGACTTTTGGATCGTTCCCGGCTTTCACACGCCGCAATGGGCAAAGACGGCGGTTTATTACCAGATCTTCCCGGACCGCTTCAACGACGGCGACGCGAGTAACAACCTGCAATTTATCTCGAGCACACCCGTGGCGCCGGTGAACGGCCAATGTCCGGCAGGCAGCTACTTATATTTCGGAAGCTGCGCGTATCAGCACACGTCCTGGTCGGAATTGCCGCAGAATCCCAGTTCCGCGGACGATTTTTTCGGCGGCGATCTGGCAGGGATTACAGCCAAGATCGATTCGTACCTGAAGGGCACGCTGGGAGTGACAGCGCTGTATCTGAACCCGATCTTTCAGTCGCCGAGCATCCATAAATACGACACACAGGATTACACCCAAGTCGATCCTCACTTTGGATCGAATGCAGATTTGCAAACGCTGATCAACACGGCTCACACGAGCAGCAACACGCGGATGTCGGTATTGCTAGACGGAGTGTTCAACCACACGAGCACGTTTGACAGTTGGTTCGTGGCGGCAGCCGCGAGTCAGACCAGCGCCTTTTCAGACCGCTACGTGTTTCCAAATTGGCCCGGAACCTATTGCGATTGGGACGGCGTTACCAGCATGCCGAAGCTAAACTACGGCTCTGCCAGTTTGCGGGACGATTTGTATCGGCGGGCGGACTCCGTGATGCAGAGCTATTTGAAGGCTCCTTACAGCGCGGATGGCTGGCGTTATGACACGGCGGACAATCTGGTGAGCATCACTGCCGACTGCTGGGGTCCCGACGATCACGCCATTTGGCAGGAGATTCGCCCGTATTTGAAGGGTGTCAACTCGGAAGCGCTGATGCTCGGGGAGCAGTGGGGGAACGCGAATGCCTGGATGAACGGCAAGGAATGGGATGCGGTGATGAATTATAACGGATTCAACACGCCAGTATCCGAATGGATAACTTGCCAGGACGTGCATGGTGTGAGCACGGGCTGCCCGACCGTGACCAGTATCGACCAGTGGCTGAGAGGCACCCAAGCAGACTATCCCAGGCCTACGCAGCTCGCGATGATGAATTCGTTGAGCACGCACGACACAGCGCGTTTTCTTTGGCGCGCGGGCGGCGATGAATGGAAGATGAAGCTCGCCATCATACTTCAAATGACCTATGTAGGCGCGCCGTCCATCTATTATGGCGACGAAGTAGGGCTAACAGGCAATAACGATCCGGATAATCGCCGGACGTTCAACTGGAACAGCAGTAGCTGGAATCAGAATCTGTTGACGCTGTACCAGAGTTTGATCAAAGTGCGCAAGCAGGTCAGCGCGTTCACTGATGGATCGTTCAAGACCCTTTTAATCGACGACACTAATAAGCTGTACAGTTATGGGCGATGGGACGCAAACAGTTGGGCGATTGTGATTCTGAATAACGATAGTGTCGGCCACGCGGCTTCCGTCGCCGCCTACCAATTGAGCATTCCCGACGGTACGCAGTTGACGGATCGATTAACGGGAACGGGGTACGCCGTCAGTAACGGCACGATTCAGGTGCCTGCCGGGGCACTTTTGGGCCACTTTGGAGTGGTGTTGACCGCAGCTACCCGGTGAAAATCGCGCTTCGAACATAACAGGGCGGCAGCACGGCCGGTATAAGGATCTACGGTCCCGGCTTGGCAGCCTAATGTGCCTGTCGAGCTTGGCCGATGAGTAGAGAAGGAAAGCTATGCGCGTACTCCGAGGCACGGTACAGATCTTGTGCGGCGTGGTGTTTCTCGCGGGCGCGGTGGCGTGCGCAGCGGAGTCTTCCAGTTTGCCGACTCTCACCTCGATCGGGAAGGTGCGGAGCCTCAAGCCAGAACAGGCCAAGCGAGGCTATCCGGTTCACCTGCGGGCTGTGGTGACGTATTTCGATTCGGTCTCCCCGGACATGTTCTTGCAGGATGCGACCGGGGCAGTTTGGGTGAAGTGGTCTCCCGGGCTGCCGCAGCCGGAAACAGGCAGCGTGGTCGACTTGCAAGGGGTGACTACGTGTTCGGATTTCGCGCCCGATATCGGCAATCCGAGATGGACGGTGGTAGGCCATGCGCCTCTGCCGGTACCCAAGCGCGTTTCGTTCGAAGAGATGGCAAGCACGGCCGAAGACAGTGTCTGGGTAGAGGTGGAAGGCATTGTGCGCCAGGCAGAGTACTTGCATCGGATGGGTAATGAAAGCGTACTCTGGATGGATTTGGCGGTTCCGGGCGGGCGTATCGACGCGGAAATTCCGTGGCGGGGCGGAGCCGTTCCGGCTGGCTTAGTAGATGCGCGCATACGCGTGCACGGCGCTTGCGGCGCGGAGTTCAGCTTGAAAGATCAGTTGATTGGCGTGCAGTTGTACGTGCCGAGCCTGGCCGATGTAACCGTAATCGAAGCCGCCGAACCGTATCCGTTCAACGAAACTACGACTCCCATTGGGCAGCTACAAAGATACGGATTTCATAACTCGACGGGACACCGTGTGAAGTTGGCCGGAGTAGTGACGGCGCCGTTGCCAGGGCGTGGGTTTTATATGAAGGACGGTTCGGGCAGCCTGTTTATCGAATCCAGGCAGAGCATTGCTTTGCAGCCAGGCGATCGAATCGAGACTCTGGGATTCGTGGCACTGGCCGATGCGCATGTGCAATTGGAAGACGCGGTGTCACGGAAAACCGGGAGCGGGCCGGCTCCCAGAGCTGAAACGATTACGGTTGAGCAGGCCAATAGCGGGCTCTACGACTCCGAGTTGGTGGCAGTGCGGGGATCGGTGGTAGGCCGCTCCTCCCTGAGAAGGCACGAGACCCTGGTCGTACAGCAGAAACAAGCGGTGTTTTCCATTTCACTCCCTTCGTCCTCTCAGGAGTTGCCGGCGGAGGATACCCTGGTGGAAGTAACCGGGATTTGCGTGAATGAAGTGGACACGCTGGGACATGTCAGCGCTTTCAGGCTGGTAGCACGGTCGCAGAGCGATGTGCGCGTGTTGAAGACGCCGCCGTGGTGGACGGCGCGGCATGCCATCAGCGTGATGGGTATATTAGCTGCCGGCATTGCATTGGTGATGGCGTGGGTGATGGTGCTGCGGCGGCGAGTGCAGAACCAGACGCGTGTGATTCGCCAGAAACTGGAGCAAGAAGCGCTCTTGAAGGAAGCGGCTGAAATGGCAAGCCGAGCCAAAAGCGAGTTCGTCGCCAACATGAGCCACGAGATCCGCACGCCAATGAATGCGATTCTAGGCTTCACAGATCTCCTGATGACAACCTCGATCGACAGCGAGCAGGAAGATTATTTGAAGACGATTCAGTTTTCCTCGCTTTCGCTGCTGCGGATTCTTAACGACATCCTGGATTTCGAGAAGATCGAGGCGGGACGGATGACGCTGGAAGATATTCCTTTCTCCGTCCACACCTGCGCCGAACGCGCACTCCAGGTCATAGAGGCCGAAGCGGGACGGAAAGGGATTGCGACCTCTTTACGCGTGGAACAGAGCGCGCCCGATGGGGTCTCCGGCGATCCTCATCGCCTGCATCAAGTACTGTTGAATCTGCTCAGCAATGCGCTGAAGTTCACCGAACAGGGCGCGATCACTTTGACGGTGGCAGTCCGGCAGCGCACTGCCTCGAACGTGGAATTCGAGTTCACCGTAAGCGACACGGGTATCGGCATTCCGCGCGAAGCACAGGAGCGAATCTTCGAATCCTTTCAGCAGGTGGATGGTTCGACTACGCGCAGGTACGGCGGCACGGGCCTGGGACTCTCGATTTGCACTCGTCTCGTCCACCTGTTTGGCGGGAAGATCTGGGTGGAAAGCGAAGCAGGCGTGGGGAGCAAATTCCACTTCACGGGGCAATTTAAAATTATCGATGACAAAGCGGGTGATCTGAAACGACGTCAGCTAACAAAGGAGGACAGCGGCGCAGCGGTTCTGACGTTGTCGCCAGGGTAAGCTATACCGCCCAACTGAAATCGCGGTTATTATCTCCCACGCGGGAATCGGTCTCGCGGAGGCGCATCAGCTCCAACCGCAAGGCGTCAACCAGCGCGCGCCAACTGGCGTCGATCACATTAGTCGAAACGCCTACGGTGGCCCAAGTACGGTGATGGTCGCTCCACTCGACGAGCACGCGCACCTTCGATTCCGTACCGCCCTTTCCGAGCACGCGAACTTTATAGTCCGTGAGGCGGACGCCGGTGATGGCGGGGTAGACCGAGGCGAGGCATTGACGCAAGCACACGTCGAGAGCGTGCACCGGGCCATCGCCGGTGGCGGTTGAGGAGTGGACGTTCTCGTCGACGCGCAACGTGACGCTTGCGGTAGTAAGAGTCTTCTCGGGGGAAGCCTCTTTCTTGCCGGAGCGCGTTTGAAGTTTGGTTGAGACCTGATAGCTGACGACATCGAAGGGGTGAAAGTCGGGACTGGCGGTCTCGCGGACGAGCAGCTCGAAGGTCCCTTCCGCGGTTTCGAAGTCGTAACCCTGGTGCTCCATGTGCTTGATGCGTTCAAGAAGCTCATGCCGCGCAGCATCGGTGAGGTGGTCTTTCAGGCCAAGCTGGTTCAGCTTGAACGCGATGTTGCCGCGGCCCGAGAGGTCGCTGAGCAGAACGCGCTGCCGGTTGCCGACCATTTCCGGCTGCACATGTTCGTAGGTAGCGGGATCCTTCAAGACTGCGCTGACGTGGACGCCGCCTTTGTGCGCAAAGGCGCTGCTGCCGACGAAGGCCTGATCGCGGCGCAGCGGCAGGTTTGCAAGTTCCGCAACAAAGCGCGCTACTTGCGTGAGGTTTTTCAGATTTTCGGGGCCGATGGTGGTGTGACCTAGCTTGAGTTCGAGGTTCGGAAGGATGGAGCAGAGGTTGGCGTTACCGCAGCGCTCGCCGTAACCGTTGATACAGCCTTGCACGTGCGTGACGCCGCCTTCAACCGCGAGCAGCGTGTTTGCGACCGCGACATCGGAGTCGTTATGGCAATGGATCCCGAGCACGCCGTCGAAACGGGCGCGGACCTGGGCGAGGATTTCGACGATGCGCGGGGGCAGCGTTCCCCCATTGGTGTCACACAGGCAGAGCACGTCAGCGCCCGAGGACTTGGCAGCCTCGAGGGTTCGAAGCGCGAAGCTTGGATTCGCGGTGTAGCCATCGAAGAAGTGCTCGGCGTCGTAGACGACCTCGCGGCCGTGGGCCTTCAGGTACGCGACCGTGTCGGAGATCAGCCGCAAGTTTTCCTCTTCCGTAATACCGAGTGCGCGCCGGACGTGGAAATCCCAAGTTTTTCCGAAGATGGAAACGACGGGCGTGCCGGCGGCGAGGAGCCGCGCAACGTTATCGTCGTCTTCGACTGAGTTCTTGGCGAAGCGGGTCGCTCCGAAGGCCGTCAGCTTAGCGTGCTTCAGGTTCAGAGTTTTTGCGCGCTCAAAAAACTCCTTGTCCTTGGGATTCGAGCCGGGCCAGCCGCCTTCAATGTAATCAAGGCCAAGCTCGTCGAGCTTCGCGGCTATCAGAAGCTTGTCCTCTACGGAGAAAGAGACGGACTCGGCCTGAGTGCCATCGCGCAGCGTGGTATCGAAGGTAAAGATCTTCATAAGAAGTCCGAAGTTTGAAGTTCTGTGTTCTCTGGGATCGGTCTAAAAAGCAAAAGGCCACCCGGCTGGATCTCCCCGCCCGGTGGCCTCAAAATTCGTGAATGCGTGAGGTCTCAGGCGGGGCCGTTTGTGGCCACGCTAATAAGAATGCCGTGGGCAAGGAAAAACATGAGACCTAGGCTTTGATTATAGAACAGGCGCCTACCGCGCGCCGGCCGCGCTTATCGCGGCCAAAAGCTCCGGTTCTTCGCGGCTGCCAACGAAGTGTTTCCGGATCACGCCATCTCTTCCGATGACAAAGACCGATGGGATTGCGCTGGCTTGATAGGCGCGGTGCACCTTGCGGTTCGTGTCTTCGAGCGTTGTGAACGTATACTCGTGCTTCTTGTTGAAGCTCTTGACCGTCGCCGCGCCTTCGTCATTGATTCCTAAGAACACGACATCCTTATCGCGCAGTTGTTCGGCAAGCTTGTTAATGGTTGGCAACTCGTGGCGGCACGGAGGGCACCAAGTGGCCCAGAAATCGAGGACCACGATTTTGCCTCGAAGGTCGCTGAGGCGCATTGTTTCGCCATCCAGATTTCTCAATACGAAATCCGCCGCCGGCTTGCCAACGAAGGCAGGTCTTCCTGGAAGAGCGAGCTCATCCACGAGCCGCACGTTATTTGGCGGATCAAACGTAAATTCGTCTTCGCCGGGCGCGCCAGTGTCGAATCGCTTGAGGGAGAAAGCAATGCGCGCGGGCGTGCTGAGCGTCGGAATTTCAATGTCCGACCGCAGAACCAGATACCGTTGCTGATCCACCCAATTCTTTTCGGTCCGATTTCCATCCTTGGTCACGAGGACCCAGCACCGAATTTTCCCGTCAGCCGTTTTTACTTCCTGGTCCCGGCCAAGTTCGGTTTGGGGACCGAGCTTGTCGAGCCCGGCATAGGTTCGAACCACGAGTTGGTACATACTCATGGCGGAGTTATCGGCGCCGGCTTGCTCTTCCTCCGGATCGGCATCACTTGCTACCGCGTCTACTTTGGCATAGGCCTTTTCGCGAGGCAGATAGGTCCAGGTAGTCGAACCATTTGAAATTATGGTCATCGCACCGCCGGGCCCGTCATACTCAACGTGTAGCTTGCGGGACTTCTGAACCGCTTCGATTCGGAACTTACCGCTTGTTTGATTCAGATAACCGTGGCCAGTGTTGAGTCCGCTGATTGTTTCGTAGCTGCCATCCAGGCTATATCCCTCCAAAGTTTTGTACCGCGCGGTTACTTTTTGAATAATGGATGTAACATCCTGGGGCTTTGCGATAAGAGCGCACACAAATAGCCCGACGGCGGTACGAATCATGAGCACGAGTATATGTCAAAGCGATTGCCGCAGTAAATCACCCATTACGTAACCAGGAGTATACGGGAACGGGTCAGAGGGAGGCCGCGGGTTAGGTCTTCGCGGTAAGCATCTTCTTCAGAAACACGAGCTGGCCCAGGTGATAGGAGTTATGCGTGGCGACCAACAGGGCCTCTCGAAGCAGTGTCTGGCCATCAGCATGCACGAAGGGTTTGAAGAGATCGTGTTTGGTGTTCTCGACGAGCTTATCGAGCTCGCGAGCGTCGTGTTTGAAGGCTTCCACAGTCAAATCCCAGGCAGCCCCGTCGGGTGGGGAATCGGTGGACGGCCAGTAGCCTTCGGGCCACTTTGGAGATTTGTGGTTGGGATTGCGCGAGAATTCGAGAATATCGTGCTGGGCGATGCGCATATGTTCGAGCAATTGCCAGGCGGAGTGCGGCGCACCAGCGGGCTTGGCGCCGCGCAGCTTAGGAGGAAAGTCTTTTACCGCGGAATCGAAATCGACCTGCGATTCACGGCCGCTCATGGCGGTGACGAGCTGTTCGCGCAGCGTGGAATCATTGATTGGCATAAGATCACTTCGTTTGGGGCGGATTCTTAGAGCCTGAAGGAGGTTCGAACGGGCTAGGAGCAGCTCCAGGCAACGGGAGGGCAGGCACTGCCGGCGGGTTGGGCGCGGCAACGGTGGTGGGCTGCACGCCTGGCGGCGCGCCCGCGGGCGACCACTTGGGCGGGTGTTTCAGGAACTGCTCGTATTCTGGAAGCTGGGAGGCATCCCAGCCCCCGCCGAGCGCCATGATGAGCGCAACGCTCGAGGTCATCTGCCGCAACTGCACTTGCACCTGGCTTTCGCGATTGCTGAGCAACGTATTTTGCGCGGTGATGACGTTGAGATAGCTATCCACGCCGGTTCGATAGCGGGTCAGCGCGAGCGCGAGATAGTGGGCGGAGGCCTGCACGGCAGTTCCATATTGCTCGACCTCCGTCGCCAGGATGCGCAAGGAGGCGAGATTGTCTTCGACCGTTTGGAAGTCGCTGAGAACAGTTTGCCGGTAGCTAGCGACATCGGCATCATAGGTCGCTTCGGCTTGCTCGACGGCGCCACGCCGGGCGCCGAAATCGAGCAGCGTGTCGGAGACGCTCGGTCCCAGAGACCACACCCGGCTTGGCCAGGTAAACCAATTCGAAATAGCTGAGCTTAAGAAGCCGCCGCTGGCGCTGAGGCTTAAGGAAGGATAGTAAGCGCCTCGCGCGTAACCGATCAGCGCGTTAGAGGAAGCGACCATTCTTTCAGCGGCAGCAATATCGGGGCGCCGCTGCAACAACTCGGACGGCACTCCGACAGGCACCGGCGGCGGCTTGGGAACGAAGGGCGCGACGGGCAATTCGAAAGTAGCTGCGGGCTTGCCGATCAGGGTCGCGATAGCGTGTTCGTACTGGGCACGAGCGACGCCGAGATCGGTGGCCTGAGCGGTGGCGGTGTCGAGCTGGGTCTGCGCCTGGCTCACGTCCTGGTCGGAATCGATGCCGGTCTTAAAGAGGATGGTGGTCAGCTTCAGAGCGTCGCCGTAGTTCTTCAGCGTGTCTTGGAGAATGCCTTCCTGGGCATCGAGGGCGCGAACTTCGAAATAGTCCTGGGCGAGCTCGGCCTGGGTGGTCAACAAAGCAGTGGCGACATCGGCGGCGCTGGCTTGGGCGGAAGCGGAGTTCGCGGCAATCTGATTGCGGACGCGATGCCAGAGGTCGAGAGTATAGGACACATCGGCAGCAACCGAGTATTGGTTGATGGTAGCCGAGGTACCGGCGGTTGTGCCGGTCGGGGTAACGGTGGCGGCTCTGGTGTTGCTCGAGAAATGTTCCCTGGTATAGGATCCGGTGCCGCCGATGGTGGGGAATAGTTGCGAGCGCGCCTCGACAACGAGCGAGCGTGCGGCACGGAAATTCGCTTCGGCCTGGATCACAGTTTGGTTCGAGATGGCGACCTGCTGTTCGAGCGCGTTCAGTTGCGGGTCGTTATACATCTCCCACCACTTGGGGCGGATCTTGTCGTCGCCGGGCTGAGCGACGACCCAGCCGGCTCCTTCTTTGAACTGTGGAGGAGCTTCCTTGTATGCGGTGGGAGCGGGCGCGGGAGGCCGGGAGTATTTCGGGCCCGGGTTGCAGGCCGAGAGAAAGGCAAGCGCAGCGATTACCGCGATGGGCCTAATGGGTAACCGGTGCACGCGAATAAGCCTAACCTTCATCGCTCACCTGCTTGATCCAACGGCGGAGATAAATAGGACAGTTCACAAGTTTGATATCGCTGCTCGCTTGTTCAGAGATGTACTGCACGGCTTTACGATCGACCAATGTGACTTCGCTCAGATCGATAAAAATGCGTTGCTGGGCGCCGCGGGCTTCGGAGATGGAGTGCTCGAGCTCGGGAATCGCGTCCTCGGAGAACTTGCCATTCAGCAAGAGCGTAACGGCGCGCTCGGCAGGATGCGGCTCCGTGGTGATGGTGTAATGCGTTTGCATCGATGATCCTAGTGCGCCGGACCGACGGCTTCGGCCGGAGCATCGGGCAATCGCCCCTGACGGAAACCCTGCAGCCACAAGCTGAGGCGGTCCATATAGAGATAAATGACGGGCGTCGTGTAGAGTGTCAGCGCCTGGCTGACGATCAAGCCGCCGACGATGGTGATACCGAGCGGACGCCGGAGCTCGGAGCCGGTGCCTGTCCCGAGGGCCAACGGCAGGCCTCCGAGGAGGGCGGCCATGGTGGTCATCATGATGGGGCGGAAGCGCAGCAGACAGGCCTCGAAGATGGATTCCTTGGGAGTCTTTCGGTCCCGGCGCTCGACTTCGAGGGCGAAATCGATCATCATAATGGCGTTTTTCTTGACGATGCCTATGAGCAGGATGATGCCGATGAGGGCGATGACGCTCAACTCGGTGTGAGTGAACAGAAGGGCGAGAATGGCGCCCACGCCGGCGGAGGGGAGGGTGGAAAGAATGGTGATCGGATGGATGTAACTTTCGTAGAGAATGCCGAGGACGATGTAGACGGCGCCGAGCGCGGCCGCGATCAGCAGCGGCTCATTCGCGAGCGAGGATTGGAAGGCTTGTGCGGTGCCGCTGAAGCTCGTGTTGATGGTGGTGGGCATGCCGATGGTGCTTTTCGCTTGATTGATAGCGTTGACCGCCTGCCCGAGCGCAACGCCGGGGGCGAGATTAAACGAGAGAGTGACCGAAGGAAAGACGCCCGAATGATTCACGGTCAGCGCGGCGGTTTGCGCCTGGTAGTGGGTAAAGACGGAGAGCGGAACCGGAGTACCGGCGGTAGAGGGAACGTAGATATCTTTGAGGCCGGTGGGGGTTTGCCAGAAGAACGGGTCGACCTCCATGATGATGTAGTACTGGTTCATGGAAGTGTAGGTTTTGGCAATTTCTCGCTCGCCGAAGGCGTCGTAGAGGATGTTGTCAAGAGCTTGCGGCGTGATGCCGACACGGGAAGCGGTATCGCGATCGATGACCAGATTGGCTGAAAGGCCGGAGTTCTGCTGATCGCTGTTAACGTCGGTGAGCTCATGCACACTCTTCAACGCATTTAGTAGTTTCGGCGCCCAACGCATGAGATCGTCGAGATTGTCGGTCTGCATGGTGTATTGATATTGCGCGGCGCTCTGCCGGCCGCCTACGCGGACATCCTGAGAAGCTTGCAGAAAAAGCGTGACGCCTGGAACCACGCCGAGCTTGGAACGCAGGCGGTTAATGATCTGGTCGGCAGAAACTTTGCGCACGTTCAGCGGCTTGAGGGTGATGAAGGAACGGCCGGTGTTGGTGGTAGTGCCGCCACCTCCGCCGGTGAAAGCTTGCACGGTTGCGACCGCGGGATCCTGTTGCACGATGTGGGCGAGCGCAGTAATTTTGTTCTGCATCGATTGAAAAGAGGTGTCCTGGTCGGCGATGAAGCTGCCATTCATGCGGCCGGTGTCCTGCTGCGGAAAGAAGCCCTTGGGAACGATGATGTAGAGATAGATATTCAGGGCGAGCGTGCCGATGGCAATGAGCAGGACCAGCGCGGAATTATCGAGCACCCAGGCGAGGCTGTGCTCGTACATTTTGAGGATGAAAGCGAAAAACTTTTCGCTGTAGTTGTAGAGGCGGCCGTGTTTCTGCTCGTCGCCCAGCAGGCGTGAAGCCATAGTAGGCGTGGTGGTCAAGGAGATGACCATCGAGACCAGGATGGTGGTGGCGAGCGTAACCGCAAATTCGCGAAAGAGCCGGCCGACGATGCCGCCCATCATGAGGATGGGAATGAACACGGCAACCAGGGAGACGCTGATGGAGAAAACGGTAGAGCCGATTTCAGCGGCGCCTTTGTATGCCGCTTCCATCGCATTCATACCCTGTTCGCGATAGCGCGTGATGTTCTCGAGCACGACGATGGCGTCATCCACGACGAAACCGGTCGAGATGGTCAAGGCCATCAGCGAGAGATTGTCTACGCTGTAGCCAAGCAGATACATAATTCCGCAGGTACCGATGAGGGAAACCGGGACGGCGACGCTGGGAATGAGCGTGGACCGAACATCACGCAAGAACAGGAACACGACGGCGACCACCAGGCCGATAGAGATCAACAGGGTCCGCTCGACATCTTTCACCGAGGCGCGAATGGTGACGGTTTGATCGAGCGTGACCGTCATTTCGATGCTCGGGTTGATCGAGGCGTGAAGCTGAGGAAGCGCGGCTTTAATGCCATCCACGGTGTCGATGATGTTGGCGCCGGGCTGGCGAAAGATGATCAGCAGTGCCGCGCGCTTGCCGTTGGCGAGACCGAGCGAGCGGACAGTCTGAACCGAATCGGTGACTTTGGCGACGTCGGTCAGCTTGATGGTTGCATTGTTTCGATAGGCGACGAGCAGCGGCTGGTAATCGACGGCATGCATAAGCTGATCGTTGTCATCGATCATCCAAGTCTTGTGGGAATCGGAGAACCAGCCCTTGGCGAGGTTGGAAGTTTGGGCCGCGATGGCGGTTCTGACATTTTCAAGACTGAGGCCGTAGTGGTTGATCTGGGTCGGATTGACGTCGATGCGGACGGCCGGAGCGGAACTGCCGCCGGCAATCACCTGGCCCACGCCGCGGATTTGAGAAATGCGCTGCAAGAGAACCGTGGAGGCGGCATCATAGAGGCCCGAAGGCGGAATGGTATTTGAGGTGAGGGCCACGATCATGATGGGCGATTCGGCCGGATTCACCTTGCGATAGGTTGGGTTGGCGGGCAGGTTTGCGGGCAAGTAAGTGCGCGCGGCGTTAATGGCAGATTCGACATCGCGGGCCGCGGCATCGATGTTGCGGTTGAGATCGAATTGAAGCGTGATGCTGGTGCTCCCTAGAGAGCTAGAGGAGGTCATTTCGGTAACGGCGGCGATGCGGCCGAACTGCCTTTCGAGCGGCGTGGCGACAGAGGACGCCATGATGGAGGGACTGCCGCCGGGAAGCGATGCGGAGACGGAGATGGTGGGGAAGTCGACTTGGGGAAGCGGGGAGACGGGCAACAGGCGAAAGGCGACTGCGCCGGCTAAGCCCACTGCGACAGTGAGCAGCGCGGTTGCGACAGGACGCTTGATGAAGGGCGCTGAAAGGCTCACGGCTAATCTCCACTCGCGGGGGCAGGATGCATTTCGGAGCCTGTTTTCTTGCCCCAATGGCGCTGCCGGAACGCGGCAAACTTGGAGGCGAACTCGTCAAAGAAGAGATAGATAACGGGAGTAGTGTAGAGAGTCAAAAGCTGACTCAAAAGCAGACCGCCGATGATGGTGATGCCGAGCGGACGGCGCAACTCCGAGCCGACGCCTCTTCCGAAAGCCAAGGGCACGGCGCCGAGCAGGGCGGCCATGGTGGTCATCATGATGGGGCGGAAGCGCAGCAGGGAGGCCTGGAAGATGGAATCGTAGGGGCTCTTGCCCTCCTTGCGCTCGGCTTCGAGAGCGAAATCGATCATCATGATGGCGTTCTTTTTGACGATGCCGATGAGCAAGACAATGCCGATGATGGCGACCACCGTCAACTCCTGACGGCAAACCATCAAGGCAAGCAGCGCGCCCACGCCGGCCGAGGGAAGCGTAGAGAGAATCGTGACCGGGTGAATGTAGCTCTCGTAGAGCACGCCCAGCACGATATAGACGGTGACTAGGGCGGCCAAAATGAGCAGCGGCTCATTGGTAAGCGATGCGATGAAGGCTTGCGCCGTGCCCTGGAAGGAAGTCTCCATTGCGGCAGGCGGCGGCATTTCTTTTTCGACTTTCTGAATCGCCTTCACGGCGGCGCCAAGCGCGGTATTCGGCGCCAGGTTGAACGATACGGTGGTGGCGGGAAACTGGCCGATGTGGCTAATGAGGATGGGCATCGACGTGTTCGAGGTGCTGGTGATGGCGCTCAGCGGCACGGGCGTTCCCACCGTCGACTTGATGTAAATGTCATGCAGGTTGTGGGGAGTAACGCGGAACTGGGGCTGCACTTCGAGGATCACGTGATACTGATTCAACTGAGTGAAGAGAGTCGAGACCTGGCGCTGGCCGAAGGCGTCGTAGAGAGCCTGGTCGACCGACGACGCGGTAATGCCCACGCGCATGGCGGTCTGGCGATCGATATTGAGGCTGGAGCCGAGACCGTGAGTTTGGAGATCGCTCGCGACATCGGCCAGGTCTGGAAGATCTTTCAGCCTATTGACGAAGCGCGCGGTGTAACTCGCGAGCTCATTCGGATCGGGATCCTCAATGCTGTATTGATATTCGGTTCGGCTGACGATGTCTTCGACCGTGAGATCCTGCACGGGCTGCATATAGAGAGTGATTCCATCCACGTCGGCGAGCTTGCTTTGCAGGCGGCGAATGATGTCGGAAGCGTTGAGGCCGCGCTGCTCGAGCGGTTTCAAATTGATCTGGACGCGTCCGGAGTTGGCGGTGGTGTTGGTACCGTCGACGCCGATGAAGGAAGAAAGGCTCTCGACGGCGGGATCTTTAAGGATGACGGACGCCAGCCGCTGCTGGAGCGTGGACATCTCGGCGAATGAGACGGTCTGGTCGGCTTCCGAAACGCCCTGGATTTCGCCCGTGTCCTGAACCGGGAAGAAGCCCTTCGGAATAACGATGTAGAGAAAGACGGTCAGCACAAGCGTGGCCGCCGCCACGAGCAGAGTGAGAGTGCGATGCTCCAGGACAACTTTGAGAGTTCTTCCATAGAACTCTATGGTGCGCTCGAAGACGCGCTCGGAGGCTTTATAAAAGCGGCCCTGCTGCGCGTCCGATCTGTGGCGCAGAAGCTTGGCGCAGAGCATGGGAGTGAGCGTCAAGGAGACGAAAGCCGAGACGATGATGGTGACGGCGAGAGTGACCGCGAATTCGCGAAAGAGCCGGCCGGTGATATCGCCCATGAAGAGCAGCGGAATCAGCACTGCGATCAGCGAAATGGTCAGCGACATGATGGTTAAGCCGATCTGTTCCGCGCCCTTCAGGGCCGCTTCGAGAGGAGCTTCGCCTTCCTCGACATAACGCATGATGTTTTCGATCATGACGATGGCGTCGTCCACAACGAAGCCGGTCGAGATGGTGAGCGCCATAAGCGTGAGATTGTTCAGGCTATAGCCGAGCAGGTACATGACGGCAAAGGTGCCGACCAGAGACAGCGGAACAGCGACGCTGGGAATGAAGGTGGCGGCGAGATTACGCAGGAAAAGGAAGATCACCAGGACGACCAGCGCGATGCAGATCATCAACTCGTATTCGACGTCGGAGACGGAAGCGCGCACGGTGATGGTGCGGTCGGTGAGAGTGGCGACATTGATGGAGGAAGGAATCGTGGCGCGCAGCTTGGGAAGCAGCGTTTTAACGCGATCGACCACCTGAATGATGTTGGCCCCGGGCTGACGCTGAATGTTGACGATGACGGCGGGCGTTTCGTTCATCCAGGCGGCTTGCGAGACGTTTTCTACGCCATCGACGACTTTAGCGACGTCTTTGAGCATGACCGGCGCGTTGTTCTTGTAGGTGACGATGACTTGCTCATAATCCTGTGCGGACAGAAGCTGGTCATTGTCATTGATCTGATAATCCTGATGCGGCCCATCGAAACTGCCCTTAGCGGTATCCAGGCTGGTGGCGGTGATGGCCGTGTGCAGGTCTTCGAGATTCAGACCGTAGGAGGCGAGTTGGGTCGGGTTCACCAGGATTCGAACCGCTTTTTTCTGGCCGCCGCTGATGGTGACAGCGCCGACGCCGGAGAGCTGCGAAATCTTCTGAGCCAGTCGGGTGTCGGCGTAGTCCTGCACGTCTTGCAGAGCCATGGAATTCGAGGTCAACGCGAGCGTCATGATGGGCGCGTCCGCCGGATTGGTTTTGCTGTAGATCGGCGGCATGGGCAGGTCGGTGGGCAGGTAAGTTTGCGCGGCGTTGATTGCCTCCTGCACTTCCTGTTCGGCAACGTCGATGTTGAGGCTCAAGACGAATTGCAGCGTGATGACCGAAGCGCCCTGCGAGCTGGTGGAGAGCATCTGATTCAGGCCGGGGACCTCGCCGAGTTGGCGTTCGAGCGGGGCTGTAATGGCAGATGCGGTGACGGACGGACTGGCGCCCGGGTAGAAAGTCACCACCTGCATGGTCGGATAGTCAACTTCCGGGAGCGCCGAGACCGGCAACTGCTTGTAGGCGACGATGCCGACCAGCAGGATGGCGGCCATCAGCAGCGAAGTCGCGACCGGCCGCAGAATAAACGGACGGGATGGATTCATTTCTTGCTACCTGATTGCGAATTCGGTTGAGGAGTATCGAGCTGCTGCCGGTTGGCATTGCCCTGCGTGGTGGTCTGATTGTTTTGTTGTTGTTGCTTTAGCTGAGGTGGAGTCCCGGGCGCTTTCTGATTGGCTGGCTTGCGAATGACAACTTTCGAGCCGTCCTGCAGCTTGTCGAACCCATCGGTGACCACCGTTTCGCCCGGACTGACGCCGGTGACCGCAGTATTGGTGCCGTCAGAAGTGGCGACGTTTACATTGCGCGTCTGAACGGCCTTATTCGCATTGACAACATAGACAAAAGAGATCTCGTTATTGCGCTGGATGGCGGCTGCGGGGACGATGTTGACGCCCATCAGCGTGCGCACGAGCAGCTTGGCGTTGACGAACTCGTTAGGGAAGAGCTTATTGTCTTTATTGGCGAAGATGGCACGCACCCGAACTGTTCCGGTGCTGGTGTCGATCTGGTTATCGAGCGTGAGAACGGAGCCTTGCGCCAATTCGCTCTGGTCGTCCCGGCTCAAGGCGTCGACGCGCAGTTTGTGGCCGGCGCGCATTTGACTAGCAACGTCCGAGATGTAGTCTTCGGCCATGGTGAAGATAACGGTGATGGGCTGAAGCTGAGTAATAGTGGCAATGCCGGTGGTGCCGTTAGCCGGCACGATGTTGCCGGGATCGACGGTACGGAGGCCGACGCGGCCATTAATCGGCGAAGTGATCTGCGTGTAGTCGACGTTGACCTTTGCGGCGTCGAGATTACCTTCGTCGAGCTTGACTGTTCCTTCGTCCTGGTGCACGGTGGCGACTTGTGTCGCGAACTGCTGCTCCGGAATCGCGTGTTGCTCATAGGCAGACTTGTAACGGTTCAGATCGACGCGCGCGTTTTCAAGCAACGCCTGGTCGCGCTGAAGCTGCCCTTGCGCCTGGACGTAAACCGCCGTGTAGGGGCGCGGGTCAATGACGGCGAGCACATCGCCCTTATGCACGATCTGGCCCTCCTTGTAGCGCACTTCGGTCAGGGTGCCGACGACGCGGCTGGCGACCGTGATGGTATAGACCGGGGTGACGGTGCCGAGCGCTTCGATGTACTCGCCCATATTGCCTTTCGCGACAGTGACGGCGGAAACGGGGATGGCGCCGCCGTAGCCGCCCTTGCCTTTCTTACCCTTGGCCTGCTGCTGTTGCTGGGATGAGGAAGACTGGCGAGACAAAAAATAAGCGCCACCCGCGAGGATACAGAGCGCGACCACCCAAGCGATCCAACGGTGGCGCCGGCGCGGCGGATTGCGCGAAGGCGGTTGGGGGTCCGGATGATCGGGTACGTCAGCGGCGGGCGGAGACAGCGGATGTGGGTTCATAGGCATGCGATCAGGCGCTCATTCTGGAAAGAGGAGGAGGAGGAGGCGCCTGACTTCTATATCGACTATGATTGCTGGGCGAGGATTTGGCGACTGCCAAACGGACTAGCTGCCCATACGCCATTCGGCATAGTAGATTTTGACCGCGTACAACGGGCGCCGATCACCCGGTGCGTCGTCATCTTTAAGCGCGCACAACGGGCGCCCACCGCCCGTGCGCTCGTAATGCATGGGAAAATAGCCTCAAAACGATACAGGAGAGCCGCTGAGGATGAGTTCCGTTGTCCATGTACTGCCGGGCGTTCCCGATGTGGAGTCGCCACTTTTCGAAGCGATTTTCAAAACGAAAGATGTTTCGCCGCAGACCGTAGAGATTGCGCGCACGCTGCGGAGGGACGGCTTTGTGGTGATCGATTTTCCCGATCCGCATTTCGATGCGATCGCACAGAAGATCATACGGGCGCTCGATTCGCGATACGACTGGAAAGCGTGGCGCGAAGGAGCAATACCGGGATTGCGGGTGCAGGACGCGTGGGACACCGTCGCGGAAGTGAAGCAACTTGCTTGTAATCCAGCGCTGTTGAAGTTGCTCTCCGACCTTTACGGCAGGCGTGCGTTCCCGTTCCAGACGCTGAATTTCCCGGTGGGCACGCAGCAGCATTTTCACACCGACAGCGTGCATTTCAGTTCGTCGCCTGAGAGATTTATGTGCGGAGTTTGGGTGGCGCTAGAAGATATCGATGGCGACAACGGGCCGCTGGTTTATTACCCGGGCTCGCATGCGCTGCCTATTTTCACGAACGAGCATATCGGCGTGAACCCATCCACGCAATCGCAGAACATGTACGGGCACTATCCGAGATACGAAACGGCATGGGAGGCGATTGTGGAGGCGTTGGATCTGAAGCCGGTCTACTTTCATGCGAAGAAAGGGCAGGCGCTCATCTGGGCGGCGAATCTCTTGCATGGCGGCGCAGCACAGAAGGATACGAAACGGACTAGATATAGTCAAGTTACGCATTATTATTTCGATAACTGCGCCTACTACACGCCGATGGGAACGGTAGAGTTTCTGGGACCGGTACAGTTTCGGGATAACATCGTGGACATATCGACGGGCCAGCGCGCCCCGAATCGAGTGAATGGCGTGGAAGTACCGGCAGCGCATATCGCGTATACGGCTCCGGCCCGGCATTTACTAGGGCAGGCAGAGCGCCCGACTAAGACGCCGCCCGGGTTCGATCCTAAAGCTTATCTGCGGGCTAATCCGGATGTTGCACGCGCGAAGGTAGACGCAGCAAAACACTGGCTGGAGTTCGGCTACCGGGAGGGAAGGCCGTTGCGGTAAGTTCATGTCTGTGCGCTTCTGAGCTTTCCTAGGTTAGTGGTAGCCGGGATCGGCGAGTTTGAGGTTTTCAGCCTTCCAGCGCATGGCGGCGTAGATGCGGTCGTACCCGCTGGGGTGATCGAAGAAAATCCATTCCTCAATAGGGCCGGGCTTCATTTTCCGGTATTCGCCAAGGTGAATGGCCGCCTGCGCGAACCCGTCCGGCTGCCGGCTGGCGTTGATCCCGTACATATCGGCTTCGCGTTCTTCGGTTCGTGTTTGCGTGTTGTTGATAGGCGTGAGAACCAAGAAGTAAATGGAGGCGAGCAGGACGACAAGAGGCAGTATCGCGGGATCCGCGATGTCTCGAATGCGCCACTTTTCTCCCCAGCGTGCAAGCGACCAATCAAGGCCCCAGCGCAGATAGGCAAAGCCACAAACAACGACGATTAGCGAGAATATTATGTCTTTGTAGATATGATTCAGCACATAGTGCCCCATTTCATGGCCCATAACGGCTTGAATCTCTTCCGGCGAGCCGCGGCGCAGGAGATTATCGTTGAGCGTGATGCGCATGGTATTGCCGAAGCCGCTGACATTTGCGCTCATGCGAGTGGATTGGCGGGAAGCATCGATCTCGTAAACGTCTTTGGTCGAAATTCCGTTTGCACGCGCCATAGCCAAGATAGGCTGCGTAATTTTCGGATCGTTCAGGCGAGTGACTTTGTTGAAGATCGGCTGGATATACACAGGGCTGATCAGCACCACGAATATGAAGAACAGCATGGTCGCGACCGCGCCCCAGATCCACCAAGTGCGCCGCAGCCGCCGCACAATCGCAAACAAAACGGAAACTATAATGCCGCCTAAAATAAAGCCTATTAACAAGCCCTTGAATTGGTCGCCTAACCAAGGCCCGAGAGTCTGGGTTGCCAGCCCATACTTGTGTTCGCGTATGTAACCCTCGTAAAGCGTGATAGGAAAAGTGAGTACGAAAGTAAGGATGAGATATTCAATCCAGTAAATGAATGCCTGCAGGAAGCGGAAGCGGGTGATCCGTTCGGCGAAATCGCGCATGGCCGCCGACCAACGGAGATTCAGGAGTAGAAGAGAGACCGCGGCGCCATAAAGAAAATCCCAAAGTATGAGCCAGTATCCGCCTTCGAAGTAGGCATCCGATCTAGCTCGGGAGCTAGCTGGAATCAGCGCCATATAGGCGTCAGTCGCTTTTTTGGCGTCGAAATTCGCGGATGGCTGCGCCTCGGCCGGGACCGACGTAATGGTAGGCATAACTGTCGTCAGCCCGGCCGGCGGGGCTTGCTGGCCAAAAGCAGGCGCCAGGAAAAGGAATAAAGCTGGTACGAGACGAGATGACCGTGATATGAACATGAGTCAGTATTTTTTTAGTAGAGCGATTTGACCGGCGTGATAGGCGATGTGCTGAATAACTCCATGCAAGAGAATGTAGAAGGTCTGCGGCTCAGATGCGGGCGCAGGGGCGCTGAGGCGTTCTTCACGCAGAGCGAGAATGGCGCTGTCAAGTTCGTGGTGCTCCCGTTCGAGAGTAGCAAGGGCCTCCGGCCATGAGCCGGTTGCGGCCGGCCAGTTTTCCTCAGCAGTATGATCGCGGGTCAGCGTGGCGGAGAGACGTTCGCGAGCGATGCGCAGCCAGGCGGTGGTGTGCAAGACGATCTCCCAGATGGTGTGCGCGTTTGGAATGGGCCGTACGGCAGCCTGTTGTTCCGTTACCCCGGCCAGGAGTTGCTTGAGCGCAGGGCCATGCCAGGCGGGGCCGTCGTACATGCGCCGGAGTTGATCGGCGATACGGGCAGTCTCGGACCGGGCGGTTTGAGCATGCGGTGACATGATAGCGATGGGAGGTTTCCTTGCGATTAATTTTACTGTTAATGATAGCCGCAATGGGCGACGCCGTATGGGCGGCGGACGCAACGTTTGCCCCTCTCTGGTTGTATCAGGGCACGTGGCACGTCACGCGCGCAAACCTGGCAGCCGGAGCAAAGCCCGAGGAGTTAGTGAATCGGTGCGCGCAGATCGGTAAGTACTTTGGCTGTCAACAGACGATCAATGGGCAACAAGGAAACTTATTGATATTCGTAGGAACCGGCAAGCCTGGACAATTTCACACCCAGAATGTTACGCCGGATGCCCGGGCGACAGGCCGCCAGGAATTAGAAGTTAGGGGTGATAAGTGGACGTTCACGTATACGTGGGACCAGGGCGGAAAGACAACTTATTATCGAACAACGTATACCTTTAGCGGAAAGAACAAGATTCACTTTGAGCAAGAGGAATCGAGCAACGGGAAAGATTATACGGTTACCGGCTCGGGCGATCAGGTAAAGGCGGGAGCAAGATGAAACAAACGTAGGAAGCGCCGCCCCGGAATTGCGAAGCGGCGCCGAATGATACCTGGCACTTACTTACTGCTGGGGCGGAGGCGTACCGGCGGCCGGAGTTTGCATAGCTCCAGACTGGCCGGGAGCCACGCCGATTTTTACGCCGATGACTTCACCTGAGACAACAAGCTCGACGCGGCGGTTGAGCGCGCGGCCGGCGTTGGTATCGTTGGACGCCACCGGGTACGCTTTGCCATAACCGGCTGCGGTCATGTTTTGGGGGTTAACGCCCTGCGAAAGAAGAAAATCGCGCACCGTATCGGCGCGTTCTTCCGAGAGATGCTGGTTGTACTCGTCACTGCCGATGCTATCGGTGTAGCCTTCCACCACCAGATTTAAGCCGGGGTGCGAGATGACAATCCCGGAAATTTTGGCGAGGGCGAGCTTAGCGTTTTCTTTCAGAGTGTACTTGCCGAAATCGAACAGGACATCGCTCATATTCACTACCAAGCCGCGCGGGGTTTCGCGCGTGGGCAGGACGGCGTTGAACTGCTGGAGGAGTTGTTCGCGCAAGGCATTGCGTTCTTGGACGGCCTGATCACGCAGCCTATTTGCCTCTTCAGCCGATTGTTGCGCTCTTTGATTCGCCGCGTCGGCTTGGGCGCGCGCGGCATCTGCCTCCGCTTTCGCCTGTTCGGCCGCAGCGCGCTGCTGAGCTTCCTGCTCAGCCTGCTGCTCGGCCTGCTGCTTGGCCCGGGCATCGGCATCCGCCTGCAGGCGCGCCTGCTCGGCTTGTTGTTGGGCGGCTGCCTGGCGGGCGGCGGCATCTTCGCGCTCTTGCTGTAATGCAGCCTGCTCCTGGCGCCGCAGCGAAATCACTCGGGCGTCCTCCGCCTTCTGAGTGGCTTCCTTGGCGGTCATGTCAGCCGGTTTCCACTGCTTGCGCGCCAGATAGTCTTCGGCCTGACTTAGCAGGGTAGAAGCGTTCTGATACACATCGCCGGCGAATTGTTCCGCTCTGGCGTACTGCGCGATGTTGACTGCGTTTTGGGCTTCATAAAGCTCGAGGGGGCTTTTCTTGCTGGAGTTCAGGTCAACCGGATGAATCTGCGCTTCGGGGACATGATAGGTGTATTGTCCGCGCGGCAGCAGTTCATACTTGGCGTCTACGGTTTCGATCTTGCCTAGCGTGTCGTTGCGGACAATATTTTCCATGACGACTACGTCGCTGGGCTGAGCAACGGCGAAATAAGGTTCCGCAGTGATGATCAGGCCGAATGCCTGCAGGTCTGTCGTGACATCGCCGTTGTAGTTTCCGTTGGAATCGACGACGACTTCGCCCAGATTGGCGGCGTGGCCATCCGGAGTGATGGCCCACAAGACATAGGTAAGAAATAGCGGCCCGAAGCTGGTGGCGGAGGGGAGATTCTTAACGTTGAACTTGACCTCCATGTGCCCGAGCCGGCTATTCACATCCGCGGTTCCCTTGGACTGGGGAGCGAGCGAGGTGCCCTGGAAATCGACTTTGGTCCAGCCGCTGCGGTCGCGATAGCTGATTGCTGCGACGGATCGGGATACGACCTGTACCCGGAAAATCGGGTTGGGGCCGGTAGCGTTTTGCGTGCCGGCAGATTGAGTCGGGTTAGCCTCCTGCGCCCAAAGAGCGAGCGGCAGACAAGCCACGAGAGTAGACACGAGTGCCTTCATGCCGATGGAGTTGCACGAGTCTTGCCAAACCGTAAGCGCCAGGTTTAGTAGTACTTATGGCGCACGAGACGGTACTTAGTCCCGGTACTTTTTGCCGCAGCGCGGAGAAAAAGGCCGGTGGCGGCACCGCTCTGGCACTAAAGCTCGCCTGCTGAGACGGCAACCGAAACGGGAGTTTGCTTACCGAAGCGGCGGAAGATCAAGGCATAAATCTTGGCCATCGCGGTTCTTTCCAGAAGAAAACTAAGTAAAGAAGTAAAGACGATGCTGAGAAAGACAACTCCGTAAGTCACGGCTTGCAAAGTTTCTCCCCCGGGCAATTGCCGCTCCAAGGGAATGGAGGCGAGGACGACGGCGGCGAGACCTTTCGGGCTCATGATCGCGGCCACGGAGGCGTCGCGTACCGGAGTGTTGCGATTGAGACCGATGTACACGGCCGGGATGCGGATAAGGAAGATCAGGGCAGTGAGCGCAAGGCCGATATAGGCGATTCGATAGTTGGTGAACCGGATGGAGACGCCGACATATACGAAGAAAAATGTTTTGAGCAGGAAGACCACTTCGGCGAGGAAGACTCGTTCGGTCTCATTCAGGGTGATGGCTTCGCTGGGCACATAGCGGCGCATCCACGCCATACCGTGGAAAACTTCGATGTTGCCGAGAACCGCTCCGAAGACGACCGCCGCGACGTAGCCGCTGAAGTGCAAGAGTTCAACTACGCCGAACAGGACGAAGACGAAGGCCGGGGTGGTGAAGATGGAGTTTTCCAATCCCCGGATGCGGTGCAGCAGGGTGGACCAGATAAAGGCGCCCGCGGCGCCGGCAATAGCTGCAGTGATGAGAGTCGCAATGAGCTGGCCAAGCATAGGACCGAGCTGCAGTTTGCCGAGCTGGTAACCGTCCATGAAACCGATGGCCACGACGATGCTGAGGACATCGCTCACAGCGGATTCGAGGAACAAAATCGTCTTGGAAGACGGTATGAGATCCAAACGCTTGATCAGGGGGACGATGACGGCGGGCGAAGTGGACCCCACAATAGCACCCAGCATGAGCGCCAGTTGCAGGTCGAGACCGAGGAGATAGCGAGCCGTAATGCCGATCACGACCATGGTTAGGAAGAAATTGACGAGCGTGAGGGTACAGGTGGCACGAATGGCGCCGCGCATCACATCTAGGTCGAGGCTGAGTCCGGCTTCAAAGAGCAGGATGATCAGGGTGACGGTGGCGAAAACGGGGCCGATCGCGCCAAAATTTGCGGGCGTGACCACGTGGAGCACTGGCCCGAGCAGGATTCCGATCAGGGTCAGCAACAGGACGTCGGGCACGCGGGTGCGGCTGAACAATCCGGTGAAGGCGTGAGCCACGAAGACCAGGGTTCCCACGACCAGAATGTTGGCAGCGACATGCATAGCGCGGTGGTAGCTCTTCCATGTTCCCGCAAAAGGCTCAATTTCTGAAACGGCCCGCATACGCGCGACCTGGGGAAGTAGACTGGCGTAGGCGGGGTGAGGTTACCCGTGCCGGCCGCAAGTCTATCAAATGCGCACAGGGCAGTACATTTGCCGCTGGACAGGAATGCGCTTCTTGAAGCATACCGCCCGAGACCCCGTCTAACAAGTTGTGAATGAGAATCGCGGCGGAACAGAAGTAAAGATTGGCGGGTGGGGTCTCACAGATTGGTCCACCGCCGCCAAAGTAGCCGCCGCCTTTTTCGCCGGGTTGGTGATTGTCATGGGAGCGGCGCTGTGGTCCTCGCGGGCACACGAGATTAGCGACGCCGCGCCAGCCAAGACGCTGGTGAAGCAGCCCCAAACGGCGACGACGCCGAGCGCGTTGGGCGCTCCTCGACCGAATCAAAGTTCGTTTAAAGAGGCGGTTATCACACCCGGGCAGGAAGTCGCGGCGGGGATGCCTCCCCCAAGGGCCCGCACCAACGTGGATTCGGCAGGGCCGGCACGAGGGCGCGACGACGCGGCGACGATAGTCTACCCGGGAGACTCACCGAGCAAGAGCACCGCTGCGCCTTGGGGACGAGTGGAGGAATCGGCAAGGTCACCAGTTCCTGTTGCGGAGCCGCAGCCGGCGCGACCGCCGGAGGCGCCCGAAGCGAAGCCGAAGATAATCACGGTTCAGCCGGGCACCCGGTTTTCGGTTCGGCTCGCGGAGACTTTAGCAACTGACCGCACTCGGACAGGCAATGCTTTTCGTGCAACGCTCGCGTCGCCGATTCTTATCAACGGCGTTGTCGTCGCCGAGTCCGGAGCAACCGTGCTCGGGCGGGTTGTCAATGCTCGCAAAGCGCCGCTGTTGCACGGCAGAGCGGACCTGAGCCTGACCATCAGCAGTATAGAAACCAGAGACAACGGGCTGCTGCGGATTAGTACAGAGACATGGGAACAGAAAGGCGCTCACAGCAACGTTGTGAATGCCGCGAAAAGAGCTACCGGCGCAGCGGTCGGGGCCGTGGTCGGCGCAGTGGCGGGCGCGGCTGAGGGAGCCGGGCTCATTTCAGGAGACCCAAATCGCGATAGGACCGAGGGATTCATGGCCTCCAAGCGTAGGGTGGCGCTGCGAGCGGGAACAGCAATCATCTTCGTGGTGGCTGCACCGTTCAGCGTGACCGAGAGGGTAGAATCACGCTGAGAACTCAGATACTCCGCACCGGCATATTGACCACATCATCGACCTGCATCGCTTCTTTGACCACGAAGGGCTCGCCGTAGCGGACGCCGATCAGATTGCCGTAGAAGCGCGCGATGGCGGCGAGGCGCTCTTCGATCTCCTTGTGCGAAGGAAAAAGATCGGAAGCTGTTTGCGCGTCGCCGTATTGAGAGGTGTAGCGGAACAGGGCGGACATGCGGCGGTCGAATTGGCGGGAGATATCGACCACGAACGACGGGGCGACGTTCGCGTAGAGAGACGAATACAAGATCTTGAACGGGCGGTGCGGCGGAACATCTTCTTCCAGACGTCGCAGGCCGGCCAGAAAACAGGCTTCGTAGCCGATCTCGGAGGCGCGGTAGTGATCGGGATGGCGGCCGGCCCAATAGGGAAGAATGACGGTGCGCGGACGAAGGCGGCGAATGACACCGGAGAGCGTCATGCGGGCGCCCACATTGTTTTCGAGACGCGCATCGGGCCAACGGAGGTTTTCGCGCCAGGCGAGCTGCAGATGCTGAGCGGCGGCGCGGGATTCCTGGATGCGCAACTCCGGGGTGCCGCGGCTGCCCATGTCCCCCGCGGTGAGATCGAGAACGCCGGCACGGTAGCCGATCTCGGCCATGCGGAGGAGCGTGCCGCCGCAGGTCTGTTCCACATCGTCGGGGTGTGCGGCAATGGCGAGCACGTCCAAGGGCCGCAGGTTTTCGAAGGCTTCGTTCGGATCCCGCTGGTCGTGCATCAGCGGACCCATTGTGAATAGCGGGTTCGATTAGGAACGAAGAGGCGAATCAGCAGCAGGCCGAACAAGAACCCTCCCACGTGGGCGAACCAGGCAACGCCACCGCTGTTGGACGAGATGCTGCCGAAAGAGCTCAAACCGCTCAGCAGTTGTATGGCGAACCAATAGAGCAGCATCAATGCAGCCGGTAATTCGAGGGTGGTGATGAAGACGATGATGAAGACCAGGGTAACGACGCGCACGCGGGGATAAAGCATGACGAACGCGCCCATGATACCGGCGATGGCGCCGCTTGCTCCGATGGTCGGGATGGGGCTGCCGAAGCTGGTGAAGAACTGCACGACGGCGGCGGCTATGCCGGACAGCAGATAGAAAAGGAGAAACTTGGCAGAACCGACAGCATCCTCGATGTGAGAGCCGAAGACCCAGAAGAACCACATGTTGCCGATCAGATGGAGCCAGCCGCCGTGCAGGAACATGGAGGTAACCAGGGCGCTGAGATGCAATTGATCGGGAACCAGGCCGTAATGCTCGATGAACAGCTCGCGCGTGTCCGGCGGCAGCGAGATCTCGAAGAAAAAACAGAGCACGTTGACCGCGATGATGAGCAGAGTCATCACCGGGGTACTGTTGCGATAGAGCAGCGCGCGAAGAGGAATCATGGGTTCTAGAGCGCAGCCGGGGCCGCTTTGGCGGATGCCTCGCGGCTGAGGCGCTCGCTGATTTCGGGCGCGCAGAGACGCTTCGCCTGGCCGTGCGACGCTTTTGCCAGCACCGCGCGCACTTCCGCGAGCGTGGGGATGCGGCCGCGAGCGCCGATGGCGGTGCAATTCACTGCCGCTGCGGCGTTCGAGAATTCAAGCGCAGCTTCCATCGGCATGCCGGCAAGCATGGCATAGCAAAACGCTCCGTGGAATACGTCGCCCGCCCCCGTAGTATCTGCGCACGGAACTTCGAAAGCGGCCGAATAGGCCCAGCCTGTATCGCAGAGCGCAAGAGCGCCACGGTTTCCGAGCGTCATAGCAGCTACCCGCAAGCCATATTCGCGGCGCAATATGCTCAACGCGCGGAACGGATCCGCTTCGCCGGTCCATTTGGCAGGCCAACCGGAGCCCGCAACCAAGTAATCGACGTTTTGCAGCACAGAATCAAAACCAGGATAGACGGTATCCACATCCAGCGAGACAGGCACGCTGCGCGCGCGGGCGAGCGAGGCGGCATAAGCGGCGGCTTCGATGTCATACCCGTCCAGGTGCAGCAAACGCGCGTTTGCGATGTCTTCGGGGCGAAGCTCGCCGGGAGTAAGGCGCAGGCACTCGGCGCGTTGCCAAAGGACGGTGCGCTCACCGGTGCGTTGGTCGATGACGATGTAAGCGGTCTGGTTCGGACAGCCGGAGCGCACGATGAGGCCGCTTGCATCGACGCCGGTTCCTTCCAGGCTTTCGCACTGGATGCGGCCGCGATGATCGTCGCCAACGGTGCCGATGTATTTCGCGCGCAGGCCCAGTTGAGCGCAGGCCACGATAGCGGTCGCCACCTGGCCGCCGGGGCTGAGCAACTCGCGGACGAACGGAACTTTACCGGCGTATTGCGGGAATTGCTCTACGAGCAGAAGGGTATCGGTTGCGTTGAGGCCAATACCCAGAACGTCGAAGGCCGGAGTCAACCAGGCCTACTTCTTCACGATGGAGTCAGGAACCTCGTAGAGGTATACGGTATGCACGGCGCCGCTGCGGCCCTGGGATTCGGAAGTATCGATCGGCTTCCATTCCGGAATCGGGTAGTCGTAGGAAACGACACGGGTGTGCGGGCGCAGGTAGCGCTCGAGATTGGGGCGCAGGCTTTCATTGGCGAGCGGCGCCAGATAGAGTGTAACGACGTCGGCCTTGCTGAGGTCCGTCTGCATAAAATCGCCGTGCACGATGGTTACCTGGCTTTGCAGCCTCGCTTTGCGAACCTTTTCGGAAGCGGTCTCGGCGAGGTCGCGCGAGATTTCGATGCCGACGGCTTTGACCTTATAGCGCTGCGCAGCCGTGATGAGAATCTGGCCTTCGCCGCAGCCCAGGTCGTAGAGCGTCTCGCCCGGTTTGAGGCGGGCAATTTCCAGCATGCGATCGACGGCGTGCTGTGGCGACCGAACATTCGGCGCAAGGTTGTTCTTGTAATCGGACAAGCGGGTTTGACCGTAGCCCGCGAGCGCGCAACTCAATAGCAAGCCGGAGACTGGAATGCCGAAGCGGAGCATCCTGAATCCCATATGAACTCTCCCCTGATCTCTACAGCTTACCTCGTACGAGGATAGCCGCGCGCTGCCCCTGCCCCGGTTTTCACTGAACCCCACCCGCAGAAGCGGTCGCAAGCGCATGCTGGCGCTTGTTGCGAACAATCCGGTTCACCATCTCGGTGGTGGAAACCCACAGGTCGCGCGGCCGCGAAATGGTGTATTCGGTGCCTTTGAAAGCGCGAATGGCGTGGCTGATGGAGTCTTTCCAAGGGACCGCCTGCGGATTCAAATTATAGTTCATGTAGAACACCGGGCACTCAATATCTCCGATGCGCCGGAGGTCGTCTTGGGGTACATCGGCGTCGAGCATGGCCTTAGGTCCGGCGAAGATGACGGCATCGGGATGACTCGCGGTTCCCACTTCTTTCTCGATCAGATCTTCGAGGAATTGGGTCTGACCATGGCGCTCGCCGAGGCGGGCGACATTCACTGTACCGAGCTTCATAGTTTTCAATGCCTTGCCGAGCGCCGGGAAATCGATCTGATCGGCTGCGTCCTGGCGATAAATGATGCGGCTTTCCTCCATATTGAACGCGACGAGCGAGACGCGGGCCACGCGGGGGTCGCGTTGAATGGCTTTCAGGATGCTGACCAAAGCGTCCGTGTCGCTTCTTTGGAGCGCGGAAGAGAGTGCGTTCTGGGGAGCGAAGTTCACGAGCAACTTTACATCCAAGTTGTCAGCAGGTTCGCTGGCGGAATGGGAACCTTCGTTGACAAATGGCTCGGCTAGCGTTTCGGCGACTTCGCGCGGGCCGAGAAACAACGGCATCGGCTTGTCCTTGGGCGGCAGGGCGGCCTCGATATCCCAATCCGAGGAGCAGATCCGCTCCTGGCGGTCGCGCATTAGCCACGCGACGTGATACTTGCCCTCGCCCATATCGACGACACCTTGCAAGAGCGCGTCGCCCTTGGCGTCGTCGTCAATCGCGGGTACCCGATAGTGCTGGACGAAGTATGCGCGATGGGCGGGATCGTCTTGCGCCGCGACACGAAATAAGATGGTCAGCACTTCACCGGAGCCTGCCAGCTCGCGCAGGGGCATGGTGACTTCGTAGCCGCCGTGAAAGCGCAGGTCGAAACCGAGTTCCGGTTTATGCTGCGTGACGGTGCAGGGCAAATCTCTCCGCTCTTCGGCGGATTCGAGAATGGTGAGATCGGAGGGCATGATCCGGACCTGCTCACCGGGCTCGCTCGGCTTGAGGAGGAACTGGGACCTGGCGACAGGGGCGAGCGCCAGACAGCAAAGAACCGCCAGGGCCGGTGCGGTCACACCCCCCGGAAGGCGAAGGATACGACGATTGCCTTTGCCAGGCGAACACGATCGAAGAAATCGCGAAGCCATCAATCCCCCAACTGAAGTCGGCTGCGGGCTTGGCGGGCGGCCCGCTGGTTTAATTATTATGCTCCAAAAACGAAGCGGCCATACGAAATTTCACGGGAGGAGCCGGTACTCTCCGCCAGTCAGATGACAGATGGTACCGGCGCGCATTAGAAAATCTCACCGGTACAGGTCTCGTCCCGCGTTATAGTACTGTTCGAGGAATTATGGCTTCCCGCAGCGTAAACAAAGTAATCTTGATTGGAAATTTGGGGCGCGACGCCGAGACAAAATTCACGGCGTCGGGGGCGGCCGTGACGCGGTTCGCGGTCGCCACTACGCGGAGTTGGAAAGATCAGCAGAGCAACGAATGGAAAGAAGAGACCAATTGGACAAACGTGGTGCTTTGGCGGCAGGAGAACGTGGCCAATTACCTGACCAAGGGAAAGCAAGTGTATGTGGAAGGCCGCTTGCAGACGCGCAGCTACGACGATAAGGACGGCAAGAAGGTATACGCGACCGAGGTGGTGGCGGAAGAAGTGATTCTGTTAGGCGGCCGCGGGGAAAGCGGAGGCAGCTACGAAGGCGCGGGGCACGCAGCAGGCGCCCGAGCCGGGGGCGGTCCGAGCCGCGGCAAGGCGGGTCCACCCAGCGGCGACGAGGACTCCTTCGGCGGGCTGGGCGTGACCGACGATGACGTACCTTTTTGAGGAGCAGACGCGGTGGGCCGCTAGCAACTCACAGATAGCGTGCTAGCCACGCCGTCAGGCTGGCTTGCGGCTGTGGATTGCGGCAGGCGGACACGGCGGAACTCGCTGTAGGGGCCGGCCTCGGGATCGAGGAAGACCCGTTGAAAAGAGCCATCCAACGCCACCGCCAACGAACGGGTCAGTTCGGCATTGCCTATCAACGGCAAGATCTGATACACTCTGCCGCGGGCGAGTTTGCCCTTAGCGATGTCTTTGCGGATGGACTTCTCCGCCTCTTCGGCTGAGTAGACGTAAACGCTAAATGTTTGAGCGACTGGCGCCATAATGGTTCCCACACTGGTGGCTCCGTCTTTCCCTGCGCTTTCAAAAATGCGGACCTGGTATCTGCAGCTCATGTTCCTTGCTTCCCGGCGATTCCCGCCTAAGAATCATATCGGTTAAGAGAGCAACAGTATTTCACGGTTTGTACTGGTACAACCTAGTCCCCGGCCCGAGGTGGGTACGTCGGCGCGCGCGCCGCACAACCGACAACTAGAAAAAATTCTTCCGTGAGCTGATACGCTTTGGCGGCGAGCGTCAGTAAACGACGTGACCGCGCCGCGAAACGGGTGTGCCGCTCCTCCAGGGCACGCTCGCGCGCAGCCCCGGTTACGGTAAAGCCCAATGCCGTCCGAAACCGCAGGAGTAGGCGCCAAGAGATCGTCCCCTACGACGGTCCGACTGCCGTTATATTATCGGAGCTACCAAAGTGGGGGGCAATTGGAGCGGCAGGTCTTCGACCGTGAATACATTGACCGGCTAAGCAGAGGCGACCGCGAGGTGGAGGGCCACTTTACGCGCTACTTCGGCGACCTGCTTCTGATCAAGCTGAGAGGCCGCCTCCGGTCTCCACAAATGGCGGAGGATGCACGCCAGGAGACTTTTGTTCGGGTGCTGAACCGGCTGCGGACGAAGGGCTCCATCGAGCATCCCGAACGTTTGGGGGCTTTTGTCAACCGCGTTTGCGACAACATACTCTCGGAGATGTTTCGGACCGAGAGCCGGTTCAAGCAAATACCTGAGAATGCGCCCGAGCAAGCCGGCAGTTTGGCGAGTCCCGAATCGCAGTTCGTCACCGCAGAGCGGAAGGAGTTGGTACGGGAAGTTTTGGCGAAACTTTCCGATGCAGACCGCCTGGTTTTGCGGCGCGTGTTTCTGGATGAGCGAGACAAGGACGAAGTGGCGAAGGAATTGGGAATGAATCGCGATTATTTGCGGGTACGCATCCATCGCGCTCTGGCGCGTTTTCGCGCCGCGCTTGCCAAGCGGGACGAGCCGGGCCGAATGGCAAAATCGACGGGAGCCTGATACGGAAACGACCCGACTTTCACCAATGGCTAAGTGACCTATGGAACACCGAGTGGCTGAGCAGACCAACGCTGTCGAAAGATATTTGCTCGATGAATTTACACCCGTCGAACGGGCAAATTTCGAAGCGCACCTGTTCGACTGCCCGACTTGTGGCGAACAGGTGAGACAGGGCGCCATCGCGATTGAGAACGTGAAACAGGTTTTTCGGGAAGAGGACAAAATCTCGGAGACATCCCGGCAAAGCAGCCGACGACAGGGCTGGGCAGCGTGGTTCCGCGTGCCGGTGCTTATTCCAAGTTTTGCGGCGCTGGCGCTTGCCGCGGTGGTGGTTTATCAAAATGGCGTGTTGATTCCCACGCTTGAGCAGCCTCAGGTGCTGTCGAGTGAATTAATCGCTCCCTTGGCGCGGGAAGCCGCCAAGGTGGTTCCGATTGATCCACGGCTGCCCAAGTTCAATGTGAGTTTTGATGTTGACGATCGTCATGCGTATGGTTCTTATACGTGTGAGTTTCAACGCGAAGGCGGGGCGTCGATTCTCAAAATAAACTGCGGAACACGGCAAGTTGCTTCCTTCGCGCTGGATCTTTTGTTGCCCACAAAGGATTTTCCGGCAGGCCGCTACGTCATGATTTTGCGCCCGGCCACCGAGCCGCAGAATCAGGTTCAAAGTTACAACTTCGTTATTCAAGATGGAGGACGAGTACCATGAACGGCGATCGAAGTTACACAGAGCCGCGATTTTTGTTCCACGCGGAAGCTCTTGGCTTGGCTGCACACATACGACAGCCAAAAGAGTACTTTCTCGATTCAGTAGCTAGCAGTACCTTGGCGATTACTGGCGGCCGTGCCCAGGCGCGGGTTGGGCCGGGAGCAGCGGGCATCATCTCCTACCAGTCCGCGGCGACGCACGTCTGTGGCGACTTTGTCCCATTCGAAGAGACCGGCCGATTTACCTCCGCTCATCACGGCAAGAACGGCCTTCCCGCGCGAACGGGGGTGCAGGTGACTGTGACCGGATTCAAGCTCGACGTACCGCAGCAAAATTCCTGGTTCAATTTATTCGGCCGATCCAGCCGCACGTTTTCTATCGAGCACGCGGAGGTGATGCTAGGGAGCATCTCCGACCGCCAGCGTCCGAACGCCTACAAGACCCTGAATGCTGTGATGCGCGGTGTTTTCGTCGACGGGCGAGAGCTGAACGTCGATATCGACACGCAGCTGTTCACCGAGAATTGCACGAAACGGAAGCTGGACTGCGCTCTGGACGACGAAGGATTTCGCGAGCGTTGTTCGAATCAGATCCTCCATGAGATGCCGGGTTCCACTCTGGCTACCGTGGTGACGGGCCTGCGGTGGGCAGACGGCCCTGCCCTTCATACCAATATCGACAGGAACAAGCTGACCATCGAGGGTCTTGGTTCCCTGTATTTTGGAGAAATTGTCATAGAAGAAGGATTCCGGCGCTTCACGTTGCTTCGCTTTGAGTTAGGATCACGTGATGAGGGCCAGAGTCGAGCGGAGGAAGACGCGCGCGCCCGATTCCGAGCGGACGATTCGACCTCTGGGGATACGACTTCAACTTCGACCACCGGCACAGGAACCATGGGCCAGGCCGATTCGAACGGACAAACCTCGCCTCCCCAAAAAACGATGGGCGGCAGCTAGCTGGCACGCAGCAGTTGTGTTGTGCCTGGCTGCAGCAGGATGCTCCAGGCACGCCACTCCGGCGGTTCTGTTCGATTCTGCGACCCAGCTTTTTCGGCAAGGCGCATACCCAGCCGCGCAACGGAAAGCGAGTCTGGGATACAGCGAATTCCAAGCCCAACCTGGCTCGGAATGGTTTTGGAAGTTTCGCCTGCTGCTCGCGGACATAGATCTCCGTAACGGGGACACGAGCGAGGCGAACCGGCTTTTATCGAAAGAACCACCTGCGAAGTATCGCGAATCATTCATTCGTTATCGGATTCTGCGATCCTACGGCCTCTATCGCGACCAGAAGACTGCAGCGGCCGATAGCGAACTGCAGGCGGCCGCCCAGCAGGCCCACCAAATCGGCGCTTGGGATCTGGAGGCAGACGCGGAAAACTTACGCGGTTCGCGCGTGACGTCGAGCGATCCTAGTGACGCAGCGCTTCACAAGGCAGTGCAGATTGCGATCGAGCGGCACTTGCCCTTTCAGGAGACGGAGGCGTGGCTGAACTTAGGTTTCATGCGCTATTATCGCGATTTTTACGGAGATGCCATTCCCTACTTGGAACGCGCGGCCGAGTTGGCCAAGCGTATGGGCTTCGCCGAGGAGCTCAGAAACGCCGACCAAAACGAGGCGGATTGTTTTCGAGAAATGGGAGACGTGGATCGAGCCCTGAAGATCCAAGTGGACGTGGTTGCGGCGGAGGAAAAAGCCGGCGCTCGCACGACGCTGAGCAATGCCTACATCGATCTCGGGGCGAGTTACCTGTTAAAGCAGGATTCCGCGCGCGCCATTGAATGCTTCCGGAAGGCCTTGCGCAGCGTGAAGGCACGCGAGGCGTCCGTGCAATTTACCCTGAGCGCGAATAGCCTGGCGCAAGCACTGGAATCGACGGGCGCCCTGGATGAAGCGCAACGCTATAACGAAATGGCGCTGCAGGCCTGCAACAAAGCGGACCTCCCGCAGCTTGCGGAGTTGGCCCTCACGAGTGCCGCCATCGCCACGCACCGCGGCCGCTACGATGATGCGCTGGCGAGCTATCGCCAGGCCATCGCCGCGGACAGCCGCACGCCGTCTGTGCTCTGGGAAGCTCACGCCGGGCTCGGTTCGGCGTACGCGAAGACCGGCGATGTGGCCGACGCGCGGGCCCATTTCGAGCAAGCGCTGAGCATCATCGAGCAGAATCGCGCGGACCAGCTCAAGCGCGATTACGAGGTAATGTTCCTATCCAACCTCATCCGCTTCTACCAGGAATACGTCACGGTCCTGATGTCGCAGGGCGAAGTAGAACGCGCCATTGAGGTGGCAGATTCGAGCCGCGCCGGCGTCCTTACGCAAAACGTTGCAGGAACGGACAGGGTGGTGCGATCGGGCCGCCTCGTTCAGCAGGTGCAGCACGAGGCCGGGCTGACAAACAGCGTTTTTCTTTTTTATTGGCTGGCCCCGGCGCAGTCCTATTTATGGGTGCTCACGGCGAATGCTGTAAATACCATCCAGTTGCCCGACCAGCACGGCATTGCGCAAGACGTGGCATCGTATCTGTCCTTATTGGTGGATGAAAAACGCGATCCGCTGGCCGGCTCGAATCCGGTTGGGAAACGGCTGTATCAAGCGCTGATCGCACCGGCAGAGCCGTGGCTTCCGCGCGGCGCGCGGGTAGTTATCGTGCCCGATGGCGCGCTGCATAACCTGAATTTCGAAATGCTTCTGGCCGACAAACCCGAGCCGCATTATTGGATTCAGGACGTGGTGATTTCGGTAGCGCCGTCGCTTAGCATTCTAGGCCGTAACACGAAGCCGCGGGCCGGACTGCAACCGTCGCTTCTATTGATGGGAGATGCTGAGCCGGCGCCCGGCTATCCCAAATTGCCACAGTCAGCGCTGGAACTGGAAGATGTTGAGCATCATTTCCCGGCCGCCGGAACAACCGTCTACCGTGGGCCGGCGGCAACCGTGGACTGCTACCGTAACGCAGGGCCGAACAGGTTCTCGAGCATCCATTTTGCCGCTCACGGCGAAGCGAACGAACAGAGTCCGCTAGATTCCGCGATCATTTTGTCGCCGCAAGCGAATGGTTATAAGCTCTACGCGCGCGACGTGATGGATATTCCCATCACAGCGGACCTGGTAACGATTTCGGCGTGCCGCGGGGTAGGCGCGCGACCGTTTTCCGGGGAGGGATTAGTCGGCTTTGCTTGGGCGTTCTTTCAAGCTGGGGCACGCAACGTAGTGACTAGTCTGTGGGATGTCAACGACCGGACAACGGCGGAATTGATGGATCGATTCTATGGTCGCGTGCAAGCGGGCGAGCCGTACGCGAACGCCCTGCGCGACGCGAAGCTCGCCGCATTGCAGTCTGGCAATGGCAAACCGTATTTCTGGGCGCCGTTCCAGCTTTACACCAGGGTCGCGTCCCGTAATTAATCCGGGTGGTTGCAAATCACTTACGCCGGCCCCACGCGGCCTCGGCTGGCAATTTCCCCTGTGAGCATTTCTATAAAAGCGTTTACGGGCATGCTCTCTTGTTTCTCAATTCCGTAGCGGCGGACGGTAACAGTGCCTTGCTCCTGTTCGCGGCCGCCAATTACCAGAACAATAGGCGTTTTAGATATGGCGGCGCTGCGTATCTTCTTACCCGTGGTGTCGGAACTTGCGTCCACCTCAGTCCGAACGAGTAAATCGCGGAGCTTATCTTCGATGGACTGCGCGTAAGCGAGAAACTTGTCGCTGATTGGAACGATGCGAACCTGTACGGGCGCGAGCCAGGTGGGGAAAGCGCCGCCGTAGTGCTCTAGCAAAAACGCGATAAAGCGTTCGTGCGTTCCGAGCGGGGCGCGATGAATGACATACGGTGTTTTGAGCGAGCCGTCGCGATCTGTGTAATGCAAGTTAAAACGCGCTGGCACGGCGAAATCGAGCTGGTTCGTCGAGAGCGTAAATTCGCGGCCGATCACAGAGCGGAATTGGAAATCCACCTTAGGCCCGTAGAATGCGGCTTCGCCTTTTTCGATGGTGTAACTCAACCCAAGCTCGTCGACGGCTTCCTTCAAGATAGCTTCGCTAAACGCCCAAGCTTCCGGGTCATCGACATACTTCGAGCGGCGCTTCGGATCGTCAGGATCCCAAAGGCTGAGACGAAGATAGTAATTCGTGAAACCGAATAAGTCGTAATAGGCGCGATGCAGCTCCATTACAGCCTTGAGCTCGTCCTTGAGCTGCTCAGGCGTGACATAGAGATGCGCGTCGTTCATGCACATGCCGCGGACGCGCGTAAGGCCCTGCAACTGGCCGGCGCGCTCAAAACGGTAAACCTCAGCGTACTCGGACAACCGCAGCGGCAAATCGCGGTAGGAACGCGGCTGGGCGGCAAAGATCATATGGTGATGCGGGCAATGCATCGGCTTCAGATAGAACATTTCTTCCGGCGCATCTTGGCCTGCCTCATCGGCCAGCACCATGGGAGGAAACATTGCGTTCTCGTAGAGCGGGATATGGCCCGAAGTCACATACAGGCTGCGATGAGCGATATGAGGAGTGGCGACATGCTTGTACCCGCGCTTGAATTCCATTTCGTAGGCGAGTTTTTCGAGCTGCTGCCGGATAGCCGTTCCGTTGGGAAGCCACAGCGGCAGACCCTTGCCGATTTGATCGGAAACCGCGAAGATGCCTAATTCGGCGCCCAGCTTGCGATGATCGCGCTCCTTGGCCAGCGCGACGGCGGCGATATGTTGCTTGAGTTCCGCGGCGGTGGGAAACGCGTAGCCATAGATACGAGTGAGCATCGGGTTGTGCTCATCGCCACGCCAATAAGCGCCCGCTATATTGTGCAGAGTAAAGGCGTCGGGCGGAAGCCGGCGCGTGTTCTCGACATGCGGCCCTTCGCAGAGATCGACAAACGGACCATTCGTATAGAAGCTGAGCGAATCGAGATTGCGAGCGGCCATGAGCTCGCGAGCGTACTCCAGCTTAAACGGCTGATCCATCTCTTCGAGCCGCGCCAAGGCTTGTTCGGCCGGCAGGTCTTCCCGCACGAATTCCTGGCCTTCGGCGATGATGCGCCGCATCTGCTTCTCTAGCGCCGGAAAATCCTCTTCGCTGATGGGCCTGGGCAGAAGAAAATCGTAATAAAAACCGTCGTCGATCGGCGGCCCGAAGGCCAATTTCGTACCCGGAAACTGCTGTTGCACCGCTTGCGCGAGAACGTGCGCGAGAGAGTGGCGCTCACGGTAGATGAAACTCTCGCGACCCTCCTTCTGAATCACAGCCATAGCCCAATCTTAAGGGGTTGCGTTACGGGTTGCGGCCCGCGGCGGGTTCATTACACCGGTTTCGAACCTTTGAAACCGCTGTTCCAGATCGAGTTGCAGGCGCGCCCTCTCGCTGCTGTTTAGAAACTCCTGGCAGGCCCCGCTTTGAGCGCTGCCGGCACAAACCGCAACTGGAGCCCGGTACTCGGCGCTTTTCCAGTAACTCGCACCCGGGAGAAAGGCATATTCGAGACTGTTACGAACTATTTGCTTCAAATCGGCGTAACTGAGATGGTAAGTGAGTGTGGCGCGCAGATATTCTTCCGTTAAGTGGGTGCGGGACACGCCTTCGTCATCGGTTGACAGCACCACGGGAACGCCATATTTGCGATACACCGGAAACGGGTGATCTTTGCCTTTCACACCCAGGATCAGATCGTTGCTCGTTAGATTGATTTCAACGGCCACATGGCGTTGCCTCATCGTCTCAAGCAGCCCCATGGCGTCGTTCTCGTACATCACGCTGACGCCGTGGCCTACGCGTTCGGCGTGCCCGATGTTTATCGCTTCCCGGATGTGAAAGCGCAGTCCTTCCGGTGGAACCAATCCGGATGTAAGCTCGCCTGCGTGCAGCGTGACATGGACGTTCGGGTAGAGCCGCTTCGCGTAATCGACCATCTGCATATGGTCGTGGTAGTCGCGCATGGGGGTGAGATAGTCTTCGGGTTGCACAAGGTTGATCGCGACCACCTGAGGGTCCATCGAGGCGAGCATAAAACCTGCCAGCACCTGCGCAAAGACTTGATCTTGAGGATAAGCCCGAAGAACTTGGTAAATATAACGGACAGTTACATGGCAAGCGGGCGAATCGGCAGCCGGACATTGGAGCGAAGCACGCCGCTGCTGCTCCATCTGATCCACGCGCGCCTTCAACTCCTGAACGAGCCCAGCAAGCCCAGCCTGGCGGAGCTTCGATGCGGCAACGTCGAAGCCACCTTTCAATCCAACCTGCTTACCGAGCGCGGAGACGGACCCACCGCCGCTGACGGCCATGAGTTCCAGGTAAGACTCGTTCTGCTCGGCTGCGCGGCGCGTGACCTCGGCCGCATGGGGGCCGGATTCCTCGTGCGAAACGGCGTCGAACTTGTCGAAAGCGGCAAAGAAGTGATCGTGTGCGGATTCGCGCCCCGCCACGAAAGCACGCATCGATAGGCTGTCGACCAATGAGCCAAAAAGCTGATTGTCTTCGAGCGCGCGTCCGGCTGGGGTTTGGCCTTCCGTACAGTGAGGCGGCGGCGGAGCGGCGGGAGGGGCGAAAGACCGCGTGTGGTCGTCAATGCATAGCGCTTCGGCGGCGGCATCTTGGATAAAGCTCTCCGCGTAAACAGCGCCCGCCAAGTGATTATGGAGGTCGGCTCCCTTAGGCATGCGGAACAGAAACGCATAGAGCTCAGGAGGGCTGTTTCGCAACTCTGACAATGTCCGCTCCATCGCCGCGGAGGTATCGGGCCGCCGCGCCGCTGGAGTTTTCGACGGCTGAGCCCAGAGGAGGGAAGAGAGGAGCGCCAAACACGAGGCAGCACCTCGATATAGAATGAACCGGTTCGGAAGGATCATTTTTCTGTGAGCTTACAGCAGGGTGTTGGCCGAAGACGTTACGGCAGGGTCAGGATTTCGGCCACACGACCGAAGCGCGCGCGAGCTTCGATGAGAAACTGTGCCGTGACATCGTCCGGGCCACGCGACTGCCCGTCCCAGACCACTGCGGCGCCGGCCGGTTGATGCAGCTCAGCGCTGAGGGCAGCGGCGTTGTCGAGTATGGCGCCGTTCGTGCGTGCGTAAGTTGACGGGTCATGCTCCGGATAATCGAGAACGATCACGTCGATAACCTCAGCGAGCAGGCGGTCATAACGCTGCCCCCAGTCGCCCGGGCGATCTGCGACCGACCTTTCGCGAAAACGCGAAGGTGGGAAGGGCAGTACGATGCGACAGCGCAGATTCAGCGCGCCCGCAGCCTCAAGCGCCAACAGATCAGCCCCGCAAGCCGCCGAGCAGACGAGCGCGGCCGCTTGCTGCCCCTCAAAAAATCGGCGGAGCCGGGCTGCAACGAGCGCTTCGTTTTGAGGCGGAAATCTGGAAGCTTTCGCGTCCGGTGCATCCATGCGCCGTCCCGCGAGCGCGATCACCATCGCTCTTTCCTCGGTCTCACTCCACAACTGACACCGCGCACTTTCGCGGCCGACAAGAGCGCGAGTGAGAGAATCACTTGAGACCAGAGATGCTTTTCAAGGGCAGTCACATTCTCTCGATCGACCAGTTCAGTGTACGTGATCTCCAGACCCTATTCACGGTCTCTGAGCGCATGGAGCCGTACGCTGCGCGGCGCAAGATGACCAGAGTCCTCGAAGGAGCAATCCTTGGGAATCTTTTTTTCGAGCCGAGCACGCGTTCGCGCATCAGCTTCGGCGCAGCCTTCGACCGCTTGGGTGGCAGCGTTCGAGATACTACCGGTTTCCAATTCTCGTCCATGGCGAAAGGCGAGTCACTCTACGACACCAGTCGAGTAGTAAGCGGCTATGTGGATGTGATCGTCATGCGGCATCCGACCATAGGGTCGGTTCGAGAATTCGCCGCAGCCACTCGCATTCCGGTGATTAGCGGCGGCGACGGCGCCGGCGAACACCCCACCCAGGCATTGCTGGACCTGTATACCATTCGCAAAGAACTCAAACGGGATTTGAGCGAATTGCGCAGTTTGAAAATTGCGATGGTGGGAGATCTGAAATTCGGCCGCACCGTTCATTCCCTGGTCAAGCTGCTTTCATTACTCGAAGACGTTCATTTCACTTTGGTGGCGCCCCTGGAGCTCCAGCTTCCCATGGACTTAGTAGAAACAGCGCGGGAGCGGGGTCATAAGGTACGCGCCACGACTAACTTGCACGAAGGAATCTCCGACGTTGACGTTATCTACACGACTCGCTTACAGCAGGAGCGGTTCACGAGCGAAGCGGAGGCCGAGAAATTCCGGGGCAGTTACTCGATAACAGCCGCTATTTACGCAAGCTTCTGCAAGCCTGGCACGGTGTTGATGCATCCGCTGCCCCGCGACAGCCGCACCGGCGCCATGGAGCTGCACGACGACTTGAACTCCAACCCTCAGCTTGCCATTTTCCGGCAAGCGGACAATGGCATTCCCGTGCGGATGGCCCTATTCGCGCTGGTGCTCGGAGTGGAGCATAGAGTCGAAGAAACCGCCCGCGACGTGAGCTGGTACGTGCCGGAAAGTATCGATGTGAATTAGCTTCGCTGGTCCGAGGGGAGTCCCAAGCGGAGCAGCTCGCGGTCGAAGCGCGGATCGGAGCGAAGAGGGTCGAAACGCGGCTCAACCTTCATCCACAACGTCCAGACGTCGCGCCCATCGATGGCCTTCTCGATCCATTCGAACGCTAAATCGTTTGCGCCAAGTCCGGCATATACGATGCTCATCCAGTAGGGAGAGACGTGGCGCCGCCCGGATATTTCCTCGAGTGCGCGCAAGTTCCGAAGAGCTTCCTCACGATTCCCCGACGAGGCGTGCGCGTGCGCAAGCGCGGCCATGGTGGCCGGGTGACGGCCCGAGCAGGTGCACGCGTTTTCAAACTCTGTGACGGCTTCTTCGTGCATACCGAGTTGCTCACATGCTAATCCGAGCGTGTGTTGAGCGGGCGCGCACCTTGGCTCCAACGCCAGGGTTTTCCAGGACTGCTCCACCGCGCCCTGAAAATCCCGGCACATGTAGAGCGTCCACGCGGCTTCGGTGCTGATAAGTATTGAAAGTGGATCCAACTCCTGGGCGCGCCGCACCTGGTCTACCGCTTCCTCCATCCTGCCCAGAGCGCAAAGCAAAGCAGCGTAACAGTGGCGTGCGTCCCCGCAGTTTGGATTCAATTCCAGAGCCGCGAGGTATGCGCGCTCCGCGCCTGCCCAGTCCCGATCGAAAAGTTTCTTCAAACCGGCGAGGGCTGCGTGTGCCTCGGCAAGCTCCGGGTCGAGTTGTAACGCTGCGCCCGTCAATTCTCTAATGCGGTTTCTCGCCGCAGCCGCGGGAAGCACGCCCCACAATGCCAACATGCTGTGCGCATTGGCGAGGCCCGCGTATGGCGGGGCGTACTTCGGATCCTGCTTAAGCGCCGATTCAAAGTGGGCGATGCTCTTGCGTAGATCCTCCTCGCTCATCTTGCTGTAGAAATAGCGCCCTTTGAGGTAGTCTTGGTACGCTTCCCCGTTTGTTAGATGGTTTTGGCTGAGAGGCAGCAAGGCGATAGAATCCACAGCGCGGTTGCGGCGTTCGGCGGGCCGCTCCGGGCCGATTTCTTCCACGTGCGCAATGAAACGGTACCCGAGGCCGGAGCGCGTTTCGATGTAGCGGCAGTTACTGGGCGAATCTCCCAGCGCTCGTCGAAGGACGTTGACCGCCGTATTCAGCCCCCGGTCAAAACTCACGTGCAGATTGGGCCACAGGTGTTGGGCAAGCTCTTCCCGCGTGACCAGTGCTCCCCTTTTCCGTAGCAGAAGCTCCAGTATTCGGAACGGTTTTTGCTGCAGACCGATCCTGATTCCACGGTTATACAATTCACGCTCCTGCAGGTCGACTTCGAATGTGCCGAAGCGAAATTTATGGCTCGGCAATTGTTCCGAATCCAGCAATCTCATCCCCATGACGCCCCAGCTTTCTTAGACGCGCAGGTCCGCGCTTCGGCCCCATTTCGCTGCCCATGCATTTGATCTTCCGGTGAAGCTGCTTTCGAAAGATCCAGTTGCAGTGTGATCATTTCCTGATCTTCTCCTGAGGGTGCTCGCGAGCGAAGCATCCGTCTAAGTGTTTGTACGAATCCCGAAACAAAGCGGTTCCTCTTACTACGTCGAAAGGAGTTCGAGTTGTGCGCCTCATCAAGAATGGTGTTTTCCGTGCCGTTGGCCTTGGAATTGCAATAGCTGTGAGCGCGTCGCTGGCGCTTGCCGCCCAGGGGACTTTCACGTTGCCCGTGGTCGCTCACCTTGGCAACGTGACATTGAGCCCCGGGGACTACCGGATCATTACGCCTGCCGCAGTCAACGGCGTGAGTGTTGTCTATGTATATGGCAATGGCAAGCTACAAGCGACACTACCTCTCGACGTCCGGGCTCAAGCAGAGCCTGGCCGCAGTTATCTGGAGTTGGTGGATGTGGCCGGTACGTATTTCGTTTGTAAGTACAACGCTGGGGTTGCCGGACGAGCATTCACGTTCGACATTCCCAAGAAGATCCGGCACCAGGCTGTTGCGGACGTTCGCGTGACGTCGCTGCCTGTGCGTACCGGCGAAGCGAATTAAGTTAGAATTCCTCCTGGAGACTTCGGGCGGAACCAGCGGACGTCTGTTCCGCGCGGAGTCTCGCCTCCGCACACTCTGATCCCAAACCCGGGACTGTAAGCCTCCTTCGTTTCAAAACTATTTCACCGAATGTGCGATTGCGAACCAGCAAGCAATCATGCCCGAAAAAAGTTTATGCAAACGATTGCACTGCTCCTTCGCCACAGATATACTCTTCTTGTTTTGGTGAACTGTGTCCCGATGCGGCACAGGCGAGACTGGCCTTAGCTAGAGGTCGGAGGTTGTCTTTTTTGGGGGAGCGTCCATGAAGAACTGCATACCCGCAAAGGCGTTTTGTCTTTGCACTCTATTCGCTGTCTACACTGCGTTGTCCATTCCAGCCTTCGCGCAGTCGGACGTGGGCACAATCACCGGATTCGTCAGGGATCCCTCCGGTGCGACTGTGCCGAGCGCAAAAGTAACCATCAGAAACGAAGGCACGGGCGAAGAGCACACGGTCACTTCAGATGCGCAGGGCCACTACACGGTTCCAAACCTGCTGCCGGCCGAATACACGATGCTGGCAGAAGCGGGCGGGTTCAAGAAATTCGAGAGCACCCATAACAAGCTGGATGCCAACACTACGCTTTCGCTGGATGCGCATCTCACCGTGGGTCAACCCACGGAGACGGTTGAGGTATCGGCTACCGCGGAAGTGCTGCAAACGGAATCCGGAGCCGTCCAGTCCGAGGTCACAGGGCGCCAGGTGCAAGACCAGGAGCTGAATGGCCGGAACCCGATTTTCATGGCCCAACTTCTACCGGGTGTACGCAGCGGTGGTCAGGCCGGTAACACGCTTGGTGATTTTAACTTCAATTTGAGCAACGGCGGTTACGAGATCAACGGAGCGCGCTCGCAGGACACGCTCATCACCATGGACGGCGCCCCGGCCGTGCGTACGCGCGCCAATGGCACCGGCATCGGCGTGCCGAATGTGGATGCAACCGAAGAGATTCAGGTGCTAACAGCCGATTATGCCGCCGAATATGGCCGCGCCGCGGGCGGACAGATACGCATTGTCACCAAGAGCGGCACAACGGATTTTCACGGCAGCCTCTATGAATACTTTCGCAACTCGGATCTGAACGCGAATACCTGGACTCGGAATCTGAGTACCTTGACTAACTTCGCTTCACCCTTCCGTTATAACAACTTTGGATTTTCCGTTGGCGGGCCGGTCGCGATTCCAGGCAAGTGGGACAAATTCCGCCAGAAGCTTTTCTGGTTTGTTGCCGAAGACTGGATCAGAGATCGTGCCACCGATACTCAGCTCCAGGCCGTGCCCACGAACCTCATGCGGCAAGGAAACTTCAGCGAATTACTGGGCCCGAACCCGTGGTACAGCGGCAGCCATCAGTTGTATTTTCCCGGCACATGCCCCAAGTTAGGAGCTTCTACCTGCCAGCAGATTCCGGGCAACATCATTCCGGCGAGCGATCTCAGTCCGAACGGGATCGCGATCATGGATGCCTATCCCGCTCCCACGCCTGGTTTTCTCAGCGGCAACGATAACTGGATCGCGGAGGCCGCACACCCTTACAACCAGCGCAAGGGGACCGTCAACGTCGACATATTGCCGACCGATAACAATCATGTTGAGTATCGCCGCACCGATTACTCATACTTCGAATTCCAGCCTTTTGACCAAGGCTCAGGCGAGACGGGCAAATACTTTATCCGCCCCAACCAGACGAATACCTTGGCGTGGACTTGGACCATCAGCCCAACGCTTATCAACGAGGCGCGAGCTACCGTGAGCGTCGACGACGTTCACATTCCAGTCGACACTTCTCTGATCGGATTCAACCGCCAGGATTTCAACCCGCCCATCACGTATCCGTACATTTTCGGCGGCAAGGACATCCCGGAAAAGATTCCAACCGTGAACGTTCCGAACTTTTACGGCCTTGCGGGCGGCCCATATCCGTCGCATTCGTCCGGACCTATCTACACGGCCTCCGACAGCTTGACGAAAGTCTGGGGCAATCACACGTTCAAGTTCGGTTTCTACTTTGAATATTCCGGGGAGAACGACGGAGATCAGATCAACGTCAGCACCGTGCCCGGTGGAAGCAACAATCAAAACGGCACTTTTACATTCAGCGACGCCGGAACTGGCGCCACGTCCGGAGTAGGTCTTGCCAATCTTGCGCTTGGATATGCCGACAGCTATACGGAAATTGGACCGCGCGCCTATACGATCTGGCGCGGCCAGATGTATGAATCTTTCGCGCAGGATTCGTGGAAAGTAACTCCCAAGTTTCACATTGACTACGGCGTTCGTGAAACAACTATCATTAACTTCTATCCGCTTTGGGGAAATGCCGACTATTTTAATGGCAATTTGTATAATCCGGCAACGGCGCCTCAGGTCAGCCCTAAAACGGGCAACGTAATTCTTGGCACCGGTAACCCCTATGACGGGGTTGTTATCCCTGGTTTCAGCCAGTTCCCGAGTTCTGCGCAAGGCCGTGTCCTGGCCGACGGCTCGCCCATCTGCGACGGAGCTTCCTGTAATAGCCTTTTTGATCCGAGTTTGTCGAAGTGGTATGTGCACCCGACGAATCAGTTCCAGCCGCGAGTGGGTATCGCTTATCAGGTGTCTCCGAAGACCGTGATTCGCGCGGGTGCTGGTCGATTCATCACCCGAATGGGCTTGCTCGACAACATTTTTCCCGGCGGCAACTCTCCGTTCCAGCCATTCGTCACGGTCCAAAACGTCAGGGTGGATAATCCCGGAGCTTCTTTGACCACCGGTATCGCCGCGCCATTGACCATCACGACACTGAATCCAAATCTCAAGCCTCCCGAAGCTTGGAACTGGAACTTTACTGTCGAGCGCGAGTTGTTCTGGAACTCGGCGCTCTCGGTCGCCTATGTCGCGCACCGGGGCTTGCATGGATGGGATGTATATGACATCAATCAGCCCCAGGCCGGAACGGTTCAGGCCAATCCAGGCGTGAATGTCAATGCGTTGCGGCCGTATAAGGGATTCGCCGAGATTCAGGAAGAAGAGAGCGTGGTGAATTCCATGTATAACTCGCTCCAGATTTCCTGGAATCGCCGCTTTACCGCCGGTTCGATGTTCGGCGTCTCTTACACGCTTTCAAAGAGCATGGACAATAGCTCGAACTACCGTGACATAGTGCCGGACACTTACAACACGAGCAATCTGTGGGGACCGTCGGAATACGATACCCGAAATGTGCTGATCATCAACTTCCTCTACGATCTGCCTTTCTTCAAGTCGCAGCAGCACTTGACCGGTAAGTTGCTCGGCGGCTGGGAACTTAGCGGCGACATGCAATTTCAAACCGGAAATCCGTGCAGCATAGGCACTAACAACGACTACGCCGGAGTCGGCGAGTTCGGCAGTTTCGGATGCGGAGCGCCGGACGGCCAATTCTGGGTTCAGAGTGGAACTCCGACGATTACAGGCGCCTTCGCCGGCCCCACTGGAAATGCCAGTTCGCCGAAGTATTTCACGGCGGACGTTGCGCCGCCGCCCACTGGCACCTTCAATCTCCAGACGGGCATTCGGGACAATATCTACGGTCCAGGATTCCAGAATTGGAATCTCGCCCTGTTCAAAAAGTTCCCCGTTTCCGAGAAGAGTTGGTTCGAATTCCGCTGCGAGGCTTACAACTTTATCAACCACCCGAACTGGGCGGCCACGGATCAGACCGGTGGACCGAACTACAATCCCACTTCGCCCCAATTCGGAGAAGTCACTCAGAAATCAACGACGAATCCTCGTAACTTGCAGCTTTCGCTGCGTTATCAGTTCTAGAGAAAAAAGAGGAGGGGCTTTCCCGCCGGCCTGGTACGACCGTCTTGCGAATATAGTGAGTGCGGTTGCCCGGCGTTGTCAGCCCCTTCGATTTCCCGTTTAGCTTTGGTTCGGCCGACGCGCTGGAACTCGTAATCGCCGCGCTGCTTGCGGCCTTGCTGTTCGCGGGGCCATGGGTGGAGCGCTGGGCTCGCAAACTTGCCGCCAGCGAGCGCCTCAGCATGGCAGTACTCGCGGCGCTACCGATTGTGCTTCGGTTGCTGCTGCTTCCGCATCATCCTGTACCGCAGCCGAATATCCGCGATGACTTTGGGCATTTGTTGGTCGCTGACACCCTGCTGCATGGCCGCTTCGCGAACCCGACGCATCCCTGGCACGACTTTTTCGAGACCACCTTCGTTCTCCAGCAGCCCACCTACAGCTCGATCTATCCACCGGGGCAAGGTATCCTGCTGGCCTTCGGACGCCTGCTGTTTCGCACCCCGTGGGCTGGGGTCCTGATCGCCACCGGCGCATTCGCCGCGCTCTGCTATTGGATGTTGCGGGCCTGGACATCGCCGCTTTGGGCCCTGGTTGGCGGATTGCTAGCGGTATGCATGTTAGGACCGCTGAACGAATGGACCAATATATATTCGGGTGGCACGTTATCAGCCATTGCGGGATGCCTCGTGTTCGGCAGCTTGGCGCGCATCGAGAGCAGTTTCCACAAGCGGAATGCTGCGCTGCTCGGCATAGGTGTCGCCTTGCAAATGGTCACTCGCCCATACGAGTGCGTTCTGCTCGTCATAGCGGCGGCTCTGTATTTTTGGCCATGGCGGCGCAGAGCTTCTGAGCTGCACAAGCTGGTTCCGCTGGCCGCTGTCGCCGTACTGCTTGCTCTTCCCGGGCTCGTCTTGACCGCGCTGCAGAACAAAGCCGTCACGGGAAGTTTCGCCACGCTGCCCTACGTTCTTAGCCAATACGAATATGGCGTCCCAGCGGGCCTGACGTTCGAACCGAATCCGATTCCGCATCGGGAACTCACGCCGCAACAGGAGCTCGAGTACAAATCGCAGCGCGCCTCCCACGGCGAGGAAGCAGACACGTTCAGGAAGTTTTTGCTGAGGCTTGAATATCGCGTGCGGTTCTATCGCTTCTACCTGTTCCCCTCACTGTATATAGCGCTGGCGTTTTTCTTGGTCGCCGCCCGCGGGTACCGACGCGCTTACATCGTGACGGCTTGCGCCGTCTTCGCGCTCGGGGCCAATTTCTTTCCCTATCTGTATCCGCGCTATGTGGCAGGCGTAGCGTGCCTGTTCGTTCTTATGAGCGTCGCGGGGCTTCAAACGCTGAGTCGCGTGGTCATCCGGGGCCACCCGGCCGGCCGGCGCGCCGCCATCGTCATTCTAGCCTTTTGTGCAGCACAGTTTCTCTTCTGGTACACGCTGCACGTCTTCGATAATGAGGATGTCTCCATTGCCTTGAAACGCTTCGAGAGTTGGGATTCCATCAACCATTGGGATTCCGGAGAAAGGGAGAGTGTCGAACGCGAGCTGGCGAAAACCGCCGGCCAAAAACTGGTGTTTGTCTCTTACTGGCCGAATCACCTCTTTCAGCATGAATGGGTGTACAACGCCGCCGATATCGATGCGTCAGAGGTCGTCTGGGCGCGCGATCTCGGACCGGAGCGGGACAAAAAGCTGGTAGGTTATTACCCAAAGCGCAGCGTATGGTTGCTTGAGCCGGATGCGCGGCCTCCCAAGCTGAGCCGCTATGAAGAGCCAAGGCCGCTGCAACAGCAATCACCCTTTCAAGACGCGCCCCGATAGCGATGTACCTATTCAACATCTTCCACTCGTTTGTGCCTCTGCGTAACCCGCTCGGCTTCGGCGTGAGCGACCTGATCGAGCTCGGACTCACTCTCCTCGCCCTGCTCGCGATTTTCGGATACGCATGGATGGGGAGTTGGCTGATGAATTTTGCACGGCGAACCGCGTGGTGCATGCTGGTGCTCTTTATTCTGCCCGCTGCGTTGCGTCTGGCGCTACTGCCACGAGTTCCGCCGCCGGTTGCTACTACGTCCCCCGAGTTCAGCTCGCTACTGGCATCCGACACGCTCCTGCACGGCCGCTTGGGGAATCCTCCGCATCGCTTCCATGAGTTTTTCGAGACGCCGCTCGTTGTACAAACACCTGTTTATCGATCCACCCTGCCCATTGGCGACGGACTGCTGCCCGCCGCGGGGCAGCTTCTGTTTCACAGCGATTGGGCCGGCATTTTGCTGGGTGCGGGAGTATTGGCAGCGCTCAGTTATTGGATGTTGCGGGTCTGGATTACGCCCGGTTGGGCATTGTTTGGTGGTGTGCTGGTGGCTTGCTTTTTCGGTCCGCTTTGCCGTTGGACGAACAGCTATTGGGGCGGATTTATTGCGGCGTTAGCCGGCTGCCTGATTCTCGGCGCGCTGCCGCGTCTGAAACAGAACCCGCGCCGCGCCGCATTTTCCCTCAATCTCGCGCTGTTAGGACTTGGGCTCGCCATAGAGCTGCTGGCCCATCCCTCCGCGTTCTGCCTATTCGTTCCGATCGTGATACTGGCCGCCATCCTATGCCTGAAACGTTTGAAACAATTTCGCCCTGCGCTGCTGTTCGTCATCTTATTGATGGGTAGCGCTCATTTTCTCTTCTGGTACGGCATGCATGCGCTTGGCGAGGCGTCGCTGAACGCCGTCCGTCCCTACGGAGGCCGGGATTTTCTAAATTCCGCCGAGGAACGAAGCCACCGCGCCGTTGCCGAAGAATTAAATAATGAGCCTGGAAAGCAAGTCGTGTTCGTGCGCCGCAGCCCCTGGAGCACTGCAGAAGAGCGCGCTTCCGGCCAGTGGATTCACAACAGCGCCGACATCGATGCCTCGAAGACGGTGTGGGCGCGCGATCTGGGCGAAGACAAGAATCGAAAGCTGCTCGATTATTACCGCAGCCGCAAAGCATGGCTCTGGGAGCCGGATGCGATACCGCCGCGCCTGCGTCCGTATGCTGTGAGCACGGCGCCACCTGAAAATGTGCAGTGATGCCCGTTGCATGCCGCCCGTAACGCTGTCGATAATCGTGCCCGTCTACAACGAAGCAGGCTTGATCGCGGGCGTTCTGGATCGCATTCTGACGGCACCGGCTTCGTACCTCGTTGAAAGAAATATTTGCCGGGAGATCATCCTGGTTGACGATGGCTCGCGCGACAATTCCGCGGCCGTGATCCACCAATATGTCGAGGTCGACGGCGGACATCACGCAATTCGCCTGTTACGGCACATTCGAAACCGCGGCAAAGGCGCAGCCATCCGAACCGCGCTCGCCGCCGCCTCGGGCGAGTTTTGCATCATTCAGGACGCTGATTTCGAATACGATCCTGGCGAATATTCCAAGCTGTTGGAGCCGCTATTGGCTGACGAGGCCGATATCGTCTTCGGATCGCGCTTTTCGGCAGCCGGAGCGCATCACGTCTCCCGATTCTGGCATTCGACTGCCAATCGTGTGCTGACAAGTCTGTGTGGCATGGCAGCTGATTTGCGGTTGACCGACGCCCTCACGTGCTTCAAAGCATTTCGTACCGTCATTGCTCAGAGCATCCCACTCCGCAGCGAGAAGTTCGGAATTGAAGCGGAGCTTACGATTAAATTTGCGAAGCGGCGCGCCCGGTTCTGCGAGGTGCCGATTACCTATCGCCCCAGAACGCGCGCCGAAGGGAAGAAAATCCGGGCAAAAGACGCGCTTGGCATCTTGGGCGCAATCTGTCGATCGTGGATCTTCCGCGATCTGTACGTGGACAAGGCCGCTGCGATGCTTGGCGCAATGGAGCATGCGCCTCGCTTCAACCGCTGGATGGCCGGCACGCTGAAGCCGTTCTTGGGCGACCGCGTTCTGGAGATCGGAGCGGGTATCGGCAACCTGACGCGGCTGTTGTGCGCGAATCAGCCTTGCTACGTGGTGAGCGATATAGACCCGTACCATTTGGTGCAGCTAAGAAGCCAGTTGCGGCTCAGAACAAATGTGTCGGTAGTCGCCTGCAACCTTGGAAACAGCGAAGATTTCGACCGTTTCAGCGGCAGCATGGACGCGGCTATCTGCATCAATGTGCTGGAGCATATTGAGGACGACCTGAGAGGGTTGCGCAACCTGCATTCGGCGCTCGCGCCCGGCGGCCGCGCGATTGTACTGGTTCCCCAAGGCGAGAATGTCTATGGAACCATGGACGAAACGCTCGGCCACTATCGCAGGTATTCGAAGGCGGCCTTGGAATCACAAATGAGACTAGCGGGATTTCACGTCGAGCGAATCATAGAATTCAATCGCGTCACCTATCCTGGTTGGTTTCTAAACGGACGCATTCTTCGCCGCCGCCGCGTCAGCCGTGTGCAATTGTGGTTATTCGATCTGCTCGTGCCGCTCTGGAAACGCGTTGATCCTTACTTGCCCTGGCCGCCCACTTCGCTGATCGCTATCGGGACGCGAGGAGACTACCATTCCGAAGAGTGAGTTTTGGGTTGTGCTGGGGCCCGCGCTGTTGTGCGCCTCAGCCACGGCTGTCACGGCGCGCTCTCAAACTCAGGGATCGACATTTCATAAGGAGGGTCCACGATGTAGCGTTACTCCGGCACATCTCCCGCTCGTTCTCGCTCCTCCAGGCGTCTCAGGAAAGATTCGGCTTCCGGATACCCCGGACGGAGCTTCAGCGCCTGGTTGAAATCGGCCCGCGCCCGCGTCAGATCAGGTTTGTACAGCAAATGATAGACACCCAGGAACAGATGAGCCCTGGGGTCGAGCGGCCGCCTCCGCACGATGCGCTCGGCAACTTCGGTGGCTTCGTCGAACATTTCCAACTGGTGATATTCGGCAGCCAGGAAATCGAGGCGCGTGTCGTCGCTCGGGTCCGCGGCAATTTCTTCCTTCAGGATCTCGATGTACCAGTGGTTCTTGCGGCGCCGCGCTTCGGCGTCGGAAGAAAAGTTGTGGTCGATGCGGATGCTGGTTTTCTGCAGGCGCCCGCCTCCTGCAAGGATGGATGCATCAATCGTTTCATGCACTCGTCCGCGATACCGATAGTTCGGACGGTTCGGAAAGAGCCGCACAACATAGTCGCGATTCGATTCTTCAGATTCTGCCGAATGGTTGTGCCGCTCGAGCAAATATCCCGTGTTTTCGTCCAGTGCCACGAGCTGACGGACCATACGCGCGCTGCCGCCGTCCAACGCCTCGTCGGCATCGAGCACCAATATCCATCGGCCGTGGGCTTTCGTCAGCCCGCAATTGCGGGCAGCGGCGAAGTCGGGCCTGGAAAAATCGAACGCAATCACTTCCGCTCCGTAAGCCGACGCAATGCGCGGCGTCGCGTCCGTGGACCCGGTATCCACCACAATGAACTCGCCGGCTAAGCCGCGTACGGAATCCAGGCAGCGCGGGAGGCTGCGCTCTTCGTTCTTCACAACCATACAGAGGCTGAGAGAATCAGGCATCGAATATATACCTAATGCTTCACACCGCTGTATAGTTCGCCCACGAATTGGCTGGCGCTCACGCGACCGTGTCCCCACATCGCGTCGAACTCCGCCGACGGATGCGCGGCCTGCACTTCGTCCTCGCTTCGTCCCGCGTTCACCATTTGCTGCACTCGGGCTCGAACGGTGACAATCATGTCCCGAAACTGTTGGATAGCTGCGCTGTTCGTCACTTTCCCTCTCGCGGGAACCACTTTCCGGGAGCCGCCGCCCCATGCGCTCAGCATTTTTATCAAGCCGTCCAGGTCGCCGCCCTGCGCGGAGTCGATTTCAGGGTATCCGTCGCCTGGAAAAACTTCGCCCAGATAGACCAAGTTGGCAACGTGGAAGTGCACGATCGCATCCGCATTGCTGTAGGCCGCGGCTTGGTGCACAACGTGAATAGCTTCTCCATTCAAATCGAACGTTAGAACTTCTGAAAACGCAATGCGGGGGCGGTCCACTCCGAGTTTCACGAGCGGTGCGGGTAGCGGTTTGGGCGGTCCCATGGCGTGCCCGCCCAGCCGTTCGAGTGCGTTCTCCTGCATGGCGACGAACGCGCCGCGACGGCCCCAACCTGCATCGCCCTCCGAGTGGGCTAGATCTTCGGGCGCAATCACCACGTAGCGAACCGGAGAGTGAGTACGTCTTGCCAGCAGTTCTGCGATTGCTGCGGTACTATCCGCCGAAGGTGTTCCCACCAAAAGAACGCCGTCGGCGCCGACGGAAGCGATAACATTGCCGGAACTGGTGGCAAATACCAGCAAAGTTGGCGATATCTCGGCGACAACCGGGTTCTCCCCGGCGCCAATGAGCCTGCTCGTTGAGCCGAGCAATAACAAACTCAAAAAAACGCCGGTACAATTGTTTGTCATTGTGTTCCTCGAAAATCTGTTGCACCGCCGCTTCACCGCGATCGGAGCCATAGGCGCTCCCAGGCGAACAAAGCACCTATCTCGACTTACTCCGCCGCCGGATTCGCAGATAGATACTCTTTAGCGAGTTTGATTTGCGGCAGATCGGGATCGGCATGCGACCAGGCGTCGAGAAACTCGCGATACGCCTTTGCGGCGTGCTGTTTGTCACCCTGTTCGTCCCAAGCAAGCGCGATTCCATAAAGCGCGAAACCGGAGTGCGGCCGCCTCGCAAGCGCCTTCTGGTAGGCCTCTCGGGCTTCGCTGAACTTACCGGCGCGAAGACACGCGGCGCCAAGCACTTCGAGCGCCGGGCGTGAATACTGGGGCGGCTCGTAATAACCAATGTCGAGCTCATGCTGATCGGCGCTCTCTAGCAGCTTGCGAGCCGCGGCGAGATCGCCCTGGCCGCTGGCTATATTGCCACGCAGTTCGAGCGATGCAGTCCCGAGAATCTTCAGCACTTGGTCGCGATCCGGTTTGTTCTTGTCGTCTAGCTCTTCCTGAGATAAGCGCCAGAGCAGAGCTTGCAACGAAGTGGATTCGATTTCTGCGGCCGCAAACTGGCGGCCATCGGCAGCTTTCATGCCGCGCGCGTAGGCGATCAGTCCATCGCGGTAGCCGCGCGCCCAGACGCTGACCCGGTCGTCGGAAACGCCGAACCGCATAGGATTCGCAATCGTCCGGTCCCAATCGGCGAAACGGATGGCAAGCCGGGCTTCCGTGCTGCCTATTTGCAGAACGTAGAACCAGGGATTGCCCGATTGATCAGGATCGTTGGCGAGGCCAACCAAGGAGCGGGCGTGCTCCCGCGCTTCGGTGTAGCGGCCTTCCTCGGCGCAAGCGGCGACGAGATAGCTGAGGTTATGCGCATAATTCCAATCGTTCTCGAAGGAGACGTGCTGGCGGGCCATGTAGTCTTCGTCCACGCGCTTTGCGGCGAGGAAACTCTGGCGGGCGCGCTCGTAATCGCCAACGCGATAGTAGATGTGGCCGGGCATGTGCACCATGTGACCGGACGCAGGTGCGAGCGCCGCCAGCTTCCCGGCGCTTTCCAAAGCCCGTTCAGGATGAGAACTCGCCTCCAGAGCGTGAATCCAATAGTGATTGGCGGCGGCATTGTCGGGATGCTCCCGCAGAATACTGCGCAGCATGGCTTGCGAGTAAATAGCGCCGGAACTCGGATCACCTTTCTGGTATCCGCGGTTCGCGTGCCAGGCCATCATCAGCCGTATCTCCAGTTCATCGGGAAGGCTGTCAACCAGAACGGCCATTTCCTTGTCGAACGCCTGTCTACCCTCGTCACCTTTCTTTTCCTCTGATTCTGCAAACGCGCGGATCAGCCGCTGTTCCCAATCGGAAGCTTTCGCGGCGAGATCTTTGGCTTTGAAAAGCTCGGCCTTCGTCTGTTCTTCCCTGCCCCCACGGAAGTTGAGAGCTTGCGAAACCCCCCAATGGCACATGGCGCAATCGGCATCGAGCCGCACTGCCTCTTCGAAGGCGCGAAGCGCCTCGTAATCCCAGAAGCAGTGCAGCAGCGCGAGGCCTTGATCGAACCACTGCTGCACCTGCAACGATTTTGTAGTGATTACCAAATGACTATGGCCGATGCCTTCTAAAACTTGCGGGGGCGGAAGCTTGGCGAGATCAACGGACGGCTGGGCGGCGGGCGGAGCGTGCTGGTGAATTTGAGCCGGCATGCAATAAGACATCACAAGGATAAGACCGGCGACTTTCATAGCGGTTGGCTACTCAACATATTACTGAGCGGCAACCGGGCCCGTTTGCGCGGATGCCTCGCTAGGTTGAAATGCTATAGAATACGCGTCATACGGGGCTCAGTAAAAGGGGTAGCATGCCATGCAACGTTGGTTTGCGCTGATAACTCTGCTGACGGCATTTGCCTGCAGTTCCTTTGGACAGTCGATAAGAAGCGTCGCTTCGATTTCCACTCAACAGACTCAGACCATAGTGATCTCAGGCAGCGGCTTTGGCGCTCAAAGTCCTTACACCGGCGATTCCATGTATATCGCCTTTTTTGATCTGACCAAGGCTTGGGGCGCGGGCTACTCTGGGCCGTGTCCGACTCTTTTTGTGTTTACTTGTCAGGGCTCCTCGCCTATCAATAATGTAGTTACTCTAGCGGTTGAATCGTGGAGCGATTCGAGTATCGTCCTCGGCGGGTTTTCCGGCGCTTGGGGCTCGAATGGCTGGACGCTCGATAGCGGCGATGAAGTGCAGATTTATGTGTGGAATGCGCAGTCAGGAAGCGGGCCCGCATCTATAACCACTTTCGTAGGTAATTCCTTTTTTAATGTCGCTGGGGCACTAAGCCAAATCGCTGTGGGCGCTGACGGCAGCGTGTGGGGCCTAAATAGCTCGCAACAGATTTTTACCTACAATTACCTGACCGAGAGCTGGACCTATGTCGCGGGTGCCTTGCAGCAGATCGCAGTGGGATCGAGCAGCGCGGTATGGGGAATCAACGCGCAGGAGCAGATTTATCGCTGGGATTCCGTCCATTCGGAGTGGATTGAAATCCCCGGGTCGCTGGTGCAGATAGCGGTGGGCGCCGACGGCGACGTGTGGGGCGTGAATGCGCGATCGAACATCTATCATTACAACGCGCAAACGGGGTTCTTCGGCCAAGTCCCTGGAACACTCTCGCAGGTTGCAGTGGGGTCGGATGGGGCCGTGTATGGCGTGAATGAAGGCGGTGGTATCTTCTGGTACAACCCGGGAACCTACAGCTTTGAATACCTTGCAGGCACGAGCGGATTCAGCAAGATTTCGGTGGGCGTGGACGGGGATATGTGGGCAGTCAAAAGCGGACTGGCGTATCACTACAACGTTCTGAACGACAGAATGGACGCAACACCGGGGGGTATCGCGCAGGTAGCAATCGGCTATGGAGGATCGGTTTTCGGGCTCGACGCGGCCGGAAACATTTTTCAGTGGATTGCGGTGTCGCAGCTTTGGGTTCAGATCCCCGGCAGTTTCAGCAGCCTTGCAGCCGGCGGGAACGGGGCCGTTTGGGGCATAAACAGTTCACAGCAGATATTCGATCTGGTAGGGGTGAAGACCCGGCCTTTTCAGATGCTCTCCATGACTGCTGGGTCGTTAAGCCAGCTATCGATAGGCGTGGACGGCAGCGCCTGGGGATTGAGCGGCAACACGGTAGAGTACTTCAACACCGGGACGCAGAATTTCCAGCCTGTTTCGGGCTCGCCTCCATTGACCCAGATTTCAGTGGGCGCTCATGCGGATGTCTGGGGTGTGGATGGCTCCGGCAATATCTTTCAATACGAGGCCGCGGCAGGAACCTGGAATAATATCCCCGGCAACTTGCATTTCATTCAGGTCGGAGCCGATAGATCGGTGTGGGGCATCAACGCAGCGGGCCTCATATTTACCTATGATTCGAGTAACTCGACTTGGATTAATTTACCAGGCGAGCTGCAGAGTCTTTCAGTCGGCGCGGACGGCGCGGCCTGGGGCATAAACGCCCAGCAGCAGGTCTATCGCTTCAACACTAAGAAGCAATCCTGGGATAACATTCCCGGGACCTTAGTTCAGATCTCGGTTGGGAACGCTGCGAATGTCTGGGGAATTAACGCGCAGCAGGAGGTTTACCGCTACAACACCAACACAGAAACTTGGACGCTCATTCCGGGTGCGGCGCTGGCGGAGATCTCGGCGGCGTTTGACGGCTCGGTTTGGGGCGTCAACGCCGGGCAGATTGCTTATCAATGGAATTCCGGCACGCAGAGCTTCAATCCGATCCTCGGCGGCTTTAGCAAGGCGTTTGCCGGAAGTGCCACGGCGGTGTGGGCGGTCAACACGGCTTCGGGCTTGACCTTTTCCTGGTTTGGCGGCGGGAGCGGCGTAACTAACAACACTGGGCCGCAACCGGCAGTTACTCTTAATACTCCCGCTCCAGGAGCGAGCCAATTATCCGGGTATGCCTATAATGTCGACCCAAACACGACCAAGGTTGTCATCTACGCACTTACGAATCAGTGGTACGTTCAACCTCTGGTGGATGCACCTTTTACCGACATCGGCGCCGATGGGTCGTGGACAAGTTCGACTTATCCCTGGAGCAGGCTCGTAGTCTTGCTCGTTAATCCAGCCAACTACACGCCGGCGGCTATCGAGGTCACCAACCCGGCCCTGGATCCCGGCGTACTGGCTTCGACAGAATATCCGCCGGGACCAGCCAGTCTGAATTTTAGCGGTTACACCTGGGGCATCAAGTTGACCGGCACCGGCCCGAGCGACGTGTTCAATCCAGGGCCGAATTTCTGGTCAAACGATCCTTCCGTAGTAAGTGCTACCGCGAACGACCTGATTTTGAGTATCAAGCAGATTAATGGTGAGTGGCAGTGCAGCGAAGTTTATTTGACTCAGTCGCTCGGGTACGGCACTTACACGGTGCATGTCAGCTCGCGCCTGGATCAGCTCGATCAGAATACTGTGGCGGCTCCGCTCTTCCTGTACGCCGATTCGGGCCAGGAACTGGACGACGAGTACAGCGGATCAGGCGGCCTGATTGCGAGTCCGTATAATGCGCAGTTTGTGGTGCAGCCTTACACCGTGCCCGGCAATATCGTGCAATATCTACAGCCGGCTACTGCCCAGTTCACAACACAGATAGAATGGGAAGCTGACCACGTAACGTTTAGCGCTTGGAATGGTTGGTCGAGCTTTCCATCGGAGACGGACCTTATTTACGAGTGGACCTATACGGGTGGCTACATCCCGACGCCCGGCGACGAGCGCGTCCACATCAATCTCTGGCTGTTGAATGGCAATGCGCCGTTGAGTGGGGTCGGCGACCAGATGATTATCCATTCCTTCGAGTTTGAACCGGCCTTGACGAACGCATCGAAGACGCGACAAGGCCGCGGTCGTAAGGCGATTCTTATGCCATCAACACCTGCCGGTTCAAGGCCGCATTGATGCCAGGCCCGCAATTGCCGCGTAGGTTGAAAACGCTTTTCGCACTCGCCGCTCTGATGTGCGGCGCCCACGCGTCAACAGCTCAAAGTGCTGGCACCGCGCCGGTTGCTCTGCCCGTCTCATCCATGGCGGATGCGCTGCAACACGCAGCACAAACGCAGCTCCACATCTTTTATGTCCATGGCATCGGCGCCAACGGTCCGGACCATGACTCGTACGCTCTCAGAGTGAGCATCTGCAACTTCCTGCATTGCACCACGACCCAAGGTGAATTGGAGAAGACGGATTACGCCGATAAAGGTAGCTTCGCCCCCGCTTCGCCGCCTCCCGCCGTTACCTATTTAGGAGATCGAGTCTGGAACGACGACCAAGAGTGGAAGGCCTCTGCGCCTTATGTCGATCATTGGAACCTTGAGACGCGAGAAGGCCGGAAGGTCTACGTCGACGAAATAAACTGGTGGCCCCTGGTCTTCGCTTTGAAGTGCCGCCAAATCGTAAAGAACGACGCGGCGCTGGTTGGTCCTAACGTCCCCTATCTCGATCTATGTTCCGAATCGACGCGGGATCCGAATAACCCGCAGCGATATCGATTGTATCCCTGGCTCACCACCGACGAAACGAAAGCTCTCAAAGCTTCGCCGCGGAGAGCCGCCTTGATCAATCGAACCGTCAAGAACAATCTGCTGGATTGGGGCTTCGCCGACGCGTTCCTGGCGGTCGGAAATCTGCAGCCTCTTTTGTTGGAAGGTATTCGCGAGCTCGTCTTGCAGTCGGTCGCCGTTGCGCCTAACGGATCTCGCAACGCATCCCTTCAGCCGCAGCCTAATCAGGAGTTTGTAATCGTTACGCATAGCCTCGGAAGTTACCTTATCTTCTCCGCGCTAGATGTAGGGCCGGCCGCATCGGCTAACCCGGAAGTCCGGAATTGGCGATCGCAATTCGATCACGTTCTTAGTCACACAACTATCGTCTATTTTTTTGCAAATCAACTTCGCCTCTTAGAACTGGCGAACCTGGACGTAAAGACGCATCTCCGAAACTGGGGCAAACTTCGGCACGATTATCTGGCTTCGCAGATGGATTTGACCCGGAGTGCCGCGCCAGCGGCGAAAATTGTCGCCTGGAGCGACCCAAGCGATCTGCTTACCTGGACGGTTCCTGACCTCGAACACGATACCGGATACGAGATCGAGGTCGAGAATCACTTGGTGCGCAACGCAATCCATTGGTTGTGGCTCTTTGAAGGGCCGACGGGTGCCCACGATAATTATGCTTCGAATGGGAAAGTGATCCGGACGATGCTCAAGCCAGCGGCGCGCGATCAGAGATAGTAGCCGCTGATCGCGTTTTGTAGTCGACCCGCTGCCTTAAGCTCCCTGCAGCTAACCTTGCATATTTCTCTGGCGCGGCGCCCGCGCAAAATTGTATAGTTGTACAAATCGCTCGCATACTCTAGACCTTCCAAGGGGTGGAAACATGGTTCGCTTCCAGAGAATCATGGCGCCGCTGTGCGCCGTCGCTGTTGCCCTCGCTCCAATGGCTCTTGCGCAAACAGGTACTTCTTCGCTTTCCGGAGTCGTGCTCGACCCTTCCAAAGCTGCAGTCGCCGGGGCGCGTCTCTCCTTGAAAAATACCGCGCAGTCACTTCAACGTGAGACGGAAACCAATACCTCAGGCGGATATACGTTCGCCTCTCTTCCACCCGGCACTTACACTATGACCGTCGAAAAAGAAGGCTTTCGCAAATACGAGCAGAACAACATTCGTCTGCTGGTCGATTTTCCCTCCACCAGTAATGTCACGCTACAAATCGGCTCCCTCAGCCAGCAGATCGAGGTCAACTCGCAGGCAGTGGCTATCGACACTACCGATGCCTCCATCGGGAACGCCTTCGGCGAGAACCAGATCAAGGAACTGCCGCTCGAGAGCCGCAATGTACCCGACCTCCTCAGTCTCCAGACCGGCGTCGTGTACACCGGCAATCGCCCCGACATCGATCTCGATACCGATACGCGAAGCGGCTCTGTGAATGGCGCGCGTAGCGATCAAAGCAATATCACGCTCGACGGAATTTCGGTCAATGAAAAGGGCGGTTACGCATTCCAATCGGTCCTGCCCGTCACCTTGGATTCGGTCGAAGAGTTCCGCGTCACAACGTCTAATTACGGAGCGGAAGAAGGCGGCGCGGGAGGCGCCCAGGTTTCGCTGATCACTAAGAGCGGAACCGATAGCCTCCACGGTTCGCTCTATGAATATAACCGTAACTCTTTCTTCAGCGCGAATGACTATTTCGTTAAGGCCGCGCAGTTGGAATCCGGAGAGCCGAACAAGCCGCCTCAACTGAACCGCAACATCTTTGGAGCCTCCCTCGGCGGGCCCATCAAGAAAGATAGGCTCTTTTATTTCATCAATTACGAAGGTTACCGGGATGCCGAAGCCGTCAGCGCGTTGCGCACCGTCCCGACCGCCACTCTACGGGATGGAATTATTCAATACGTATGTCAGGACCCCACCGCTTGTCCCGGCGGCACCGTCACCGGACTGAGCGGCAAGCAATATTCCTACGCATCCGGAGTTATGGCCTTGAGCCCTCAGCAGATCACGGCCATGGATAGCGGCAGTCTCGGGCCCCACGGCCCCGACCCGGTGGTTGTCAATTACCTGAACACCGTCTATCCGCTGCCAAACGACTACACCACCGGGGATTTGCTGAATACCGCAGGCTACCGCTTTCGCGCGCCTACCACCACCGACAAGAATTGGTACATCGCCAAGCTGGACTACAACATCACACAAGATGGAAAGCACCGGCTCTCATTTAGTGGGGCGCTTTCTAATGAAGCCGACGCGGGTGCGCCCTTTCTACCCGGCACCGCGCCCGAAACAACTACGGTCAACTACAACAAGGGCATCATCGCCAACTACGAAGCTTCACTCACGCCGACACTCCTCAACGACTTTCGCTACGGCTTCATTCGCGAGAGTATCGGCACCGGGGGCGATTCCACTCAGCCCTGGATCTATCTCGAAAGTTTCGATCAAGGCGTCACTTATGGCTCGGCCTTCCAACGGCCCATTCATAACTTTAACGACGATCTCACCTCCATCCACGGAAAGCACACACTGCAATTCGGGTTTCAGATCTCTCTCCTGCGCGATCACGAGACGAACTCGAATAACTCCTTCAGCAACGCTTTCGCCAATCCTGAATGGCTCGCCGATTCCGGTTTCGCTAATAAGGGCGTTCCGCTCGACCCCGCCGCCAACGGCTATCCCGCGGTCGAGCAGACGTTCAACACATCCTACGATTACCCTATGACCACGCTGCTCGGCATGGTCACGCTTATCAACGCGAATTACAACTACCAGCGCAACGGCCAGCCTTTGGCACAGGGGACTCCGGTCTCGCGCAACTTCGCCGAGGACGCCTACGAACCGTACATACAGGATATATGGAAAGTCAAACCCAATCTCACGGTCATACTGGGGCTTCGTTATTCGCTCTTCTCGCCGCCATGGGAAACCAACGGCCTCGAAGTAACTCCTACTCAAAACCTGGGCAACTGGCTAACTGACCGCGCGAACGCCATGCGCGAAGATATCCCCTCCAGCGCCCTACCGCTCATCTCTTACAACTGGTCCGGTCCCGTGAACGGTAAGCCCGGTTATTACAACTGGGACTATCATGACTTTGGTCCGCGCGCCTCCATTGCTTACTCGCCCAGCGCCGATTCCGGTTGGCTGAAAACGCTATTCGGAGGCCCGGATCACACCAGCATCCGCGCTGGCTTCAGCGTCGTCTATGACCGCGTCGGCGAAAGTATCGTCGACACCTTCGACCAGAACGGCGCCTTCGGCCTATTTACTGAGCTCACCAATCCCTCCGCCGTCGAAACTTCCGTCACCGCTCCGCGCCTCACGAGCCTCAATAGCATCCCGACTACGGATTACACCGGTTCAACCATCTTCATTCCCGCCCCGGCCGCTAATTTCCCGCAAACCTATCCCACCGGCTTGGGCGCCATCACCTGGGGCATCGATCAAGGCTTGAAAACGCCGTATGCCTACACGCTCGATTTCGCCATCAGCCGGCAGTTGCCCTCTAAGTTCTCGTTGGATGTCGCCTACGTCGGCCGCCTCTCCCACCGCGAGCTCGCGCAAGAGGATCTCGCGGAGCCCCTCGATATCTACGACGCGAAATCGGGCATCGATTACTTTACCGCCGCGACGGCCCTCGCCAACATTTATCGCCCCGCGCTCGCAGCCGGAAATACCACTCCCACCGCCACCTTCAATCCTGCCAGCCTGCCCAAGAATGTTCAGCAGTTTTGGACCGACACCATTCAACCGCTCGCCCCAGGTGGAGCTTACAGCATTGGCGCCTGCACCGGGCCTAACATGACCTCGACCAAGAGCCCGGTGGTCGCCGCTTTCGACCTTTTCTGCTCCACCAGCCTCAACGAATCGCTAGCGCTTTACGAGCTCGATGAATATGGAATTCCAGACGCCCATAACCCGAACCGCGTCTATTTTCCCAACACCGGCCAGTATACTTACTACACTCCGCAATTTTCATCGCTGTTCGCCTGGCGCTCGTTAGCCAACGCAAATTATCACGCGATGCAAGTTACTCTGCGGCGCGGGAACGCCCATGGCCTGCAATTCGACGTAAACTATACTCTCTCGAAATCCATCGATCTCGCCTCTGACGCCGAGCGTGTCGGCCCGGCCAGCGCTACCAGTAGCCTCAACAACGTCATCATCAACACCTGGGACCCCAAACAAGAGCGCGCCGTCTCCTCCTTCGACGTACGCAATCAATTGAACGCGAACTGGATCTACCAGCTCCCGTTTGGCCGCGGCAAGCTGGTGGCTGGCGGTGCTCCCCGTTGGATTGATGCCATTATTGGCGGCTGGCAACTTTCTGGGCTGTTCCGAATCACCAGCGGTTTCCCAGTCAATGTCGATAACGGCTACAGCAACTATCCCACTAACTTCCAGCAGGAGGGCAACGCCACGCTCGTGACTCAGCCCGTAACCGGCAAGTATACCGTCCAAAGCGGCCCTGACGCCGGCGCTATCAATATCTTTCAAGCCGGACCTGCCGCCATCAGCGATTTCACTTACACGCTGCCCGGCCAGTCCGGAGGCCGTAATCAAATCCGCGGTCAAGGTTACTTCGGTATTGACATGGGGCTGGCCAAGCGCTGGGCTATGCCATGGAGCGAAAAACAAAGCCTCCAGTTCCGCTGGGAGGTCTTCAACGTTACTAACTCCGTGCGCTTCGACGTTCAGTCCAGTCTGCTTTCCTCCGCGCTTACTTTAGGCAGCTCCACCAGCTTCGGAAACTATAGCGGGCTGCTCACTAATCCGAGAATTATGCAGATTGCGGCGCGCTATGAGTTTTGAGCTCGCGTGCATCTTTCAGCGCTCTCTTGAATAACTGCTTTAGCTTTTCGAAGGCGCGTTCGGCTTGCGGGTGGTCATAGGACGGATTATCAGGCACCGTCCAACCGTGTAAGGCCCGATCGTACACTTCGGATTCATATTGGCCGCCCCAGGCCGCCAGTGCATCATTAAGCCTGTCGATGGCTTCTTGGGGCATGCTTCGGTCCCGAACGGCATGGCCGAAGTAAAGCTGGGCCTTGATGCGGGGCAATAGCAGATGCGGACTGGCCGGATCGTCCGTAACGAGCTTTCCTCCGTGAAATGAGGCTGCGGCCGCGATTCGCTCCGGCTTGCCCGCCGCAATTCGCATCGCCAGGCCGCCCGAGAAGCAATAACCGACCACGCCCATCGGCCCCGGCCCAACCGACGGCTGCGAGGAAAGGAAATCTACATAAGTGGCCGCGTCACGTTCGAAGGCCTTCGGTGGTAAGGAAGCAGAGAGCTCGCCAATGCGTCGCGTCGTTTGCTCCTCTTCGAAATTCAGAGGAAAGTCAAATAGCGGCGGGCGGCCTGAACGGTAGAAGAGATTCGGCATCAGCACAATGTACCCTTCGGCAGCCAACCGCGCGGCCATTTCTCGTTGCGATCGCCGAATGCCTCCTATATCGGTAAAAAAGAAAACTCCTGGTAAGCGGCGGCCGTCTTCTGCCGCGTATAAGACAGCATCTGACTTTCCGTCAGGCGTAATAATTTCTATCTCTCGCTCAGTCATGAACTTCTCACTTTCCAATCCCGAATAACTTCAGGACGGCAACCGCTGGCCTGAAATAATTGTCACCCCTAGTTCCGCCAGCTCGATATCTTCCGTCTGCGGCAGGCCACTGACGGCGATCGCTCCAACCACCCTGCCGTCTCTCCAAACAGGCACGCCGCCACCCCAGCCCGTGAACCTCGCATCCCCGAAGTAGCCAATGTCGAAACCTTTCTCCGGGTTGCGGGCCGCGTTTCCAATCTCCTTGCTGGGCTTCCGCTCACGCGCAGCGCTGTACGCCTTGTTCATGGCAATCGTGATAGAGGACAGCGGCGCTCCGTCCATCCTAGCCAAGGCGATCAGGTCCCCATGGGCGTCGCAAACCGCGATCACGCCGGCCTTTCCGCGCCTGAGCACTTCGCCACAGATCGCGTCGATGGCGCTCCGCGCTTCCGCGTATTCAATGGTGGATTCGGTAATCATGAATTGAAGATAGCCCCACTTCCGCGCCTTTATTTAAACTTCATCCCGCGCAGCACGCCGTCTGCCGCCGCATGCCCATCGAAAGCAGCGTACTGAATCGCAACCTTCCTTCCGTCTTCTGCGCCGCACACGAACTCCGGCGCGCCGCCGTCGATGAGGACGCGTGCCGGATCAGGCAGTTCGAGCTCGACTGCGGTAGACCCGATCTCTATGCTGAATCCCGTGATCCTGCCCGCCACGCATTCTACTTTCTGTATGCGCCCTTCTACGGAACGAATGTGGTCGCCCGGCTCGATAAAAGGATTCCAATCGTTGCTCCCATGCGGTTTCCGTGCTGTGATCATCCGCAAGTTCCCACTTGCATCGTGGGACACCTGCACGGTTAAATCCGTATCGGCGGCATACGCCAACCGCGAAGCAGCCGTGCGCTCCTCGCCGCTTACTGCGTACATCATCGCCTTGGCAGCGGCCTTCTTTGCCTCATCACGTTGGTCTGTCTCGGTCAATGCAGACGCCATGGCCGTCCAATACGCGTATCTTCTCGCCGCGGCCACCGTGAGCATCGAACGAAGCTGTTCGAGCGCCGCTTCATAGTGTCCACGATTGCTCTCCAGCAGTGCCAGCTTGTAACGGGCGTCATCGAAATCCGGCTTTAGTTTAATCGCTCGCCGGAGCGCCGCGTCAATTTCGTCCGGCGACACGCTCGCATCCTCCGCCAGAATCGCGTATTGGTAGCACAATCGGGCATCCTGAACTCCCAGGTCCATGGCGCGCTTCCATTGTTCCCGCGCCTCATCCGTATCGCCGCGTCGAAGGGCAATCGTGCCCAGCGCCATCGCTATCGCTGAGTCATTCCGCCGCTCGTTCGCCACGCTTCTGTATGCCGCCTCCGCGCGCTCCCAATCGCCAGTCGCAAGCAGCAAATCAGCCAACATCAGGTCCGATTCCAACCGCGTCAACCGGGAAACCTCGAAATCCCGATGAACGCTCCGGATAGCGGGAAACGTCGCGGCAGTTCTCGGTCTCTGCGCCCAAGTGCGCAGGTCCGCCATGATTGCGCCGATCGGCTTCCTCAAAATGTGCTCAATTGTTTCCACATTGGACGGCCCGGACGCCATCGCATTGAACACTCCATTGAATTTCCCTGCATAGGCTGGCGAGAAAACCAACATGTTCGTCAACGCCCAGCTCTCGGCGTAGAAGATATCTCCTTCCTTTCGACTCGCTCGCAGCGGCGAATCCGCCGGCAGCGCAAGCAAGTCCGCCAGCGGCCACCATCGCCTCTGCTGCAACACGAGCGTCCGCCCTGGCAGGTCACCGCCAATCAGGCAGCCTTGCTCCCCAATGCGAAGCGTCGAGAAGACCTCCGCGAGGCCTTCCGCCAACCACGGCGGAAGTTGCACTCCCAGGGAATGCAAGACAAGATGGGCGTATTCATGCGAGGCGATTCCAAACTCCTCCGCGCCCAGCCCCGGCATCACAATGTAATCCGCGGCTTCTCCGCCGACAAAATACGCATCTGCCGTTGGCCGCAATCGGAATGCCGCATATTCCTTTGCCGATCGGAAACCGATCACTCGCACCGGCCTGTCGCTCTCCCGCTCTCCCACCGTTCGCAAGCCCGCCTGAGCGAAGAAAGCATGCAACTGCTCAAACCAGAGGAGAGCAGACCGTCCGTCGCGTTCGCCGCTTTGCGAATACACCTCGAACTGCGCGCTCCGGACCAGCGTCCATTCCGGATTGGATGCGAGGCCGGCAACCGGCCAACAGATCGCCAACAGAATGGCTGCCACAAGCTTCACGCCCAAACGATACCAGACCTGTCCGGCAAAATGGATGCTAGGTGCGGCTCGCGCGGTGCGCTTTATGGGTCGGCCCGCGGCCACATACCTTTATTCAGCCATGCTCCGTTCAACCCTCCGAGGCTCGTAAAACAATGTCGTCTACTCCAACTCTTCAGATGGCGCGTCCGGTTGTCTTGTCCGTCGAAGACGACGACACGGAATCCTACATCATCAAAATCGCGGTCGACGAGTGCGGAGTCCCCGCCGATCTACACCGGGTGGCGGATGGCGAGCAGGCTCTTCGCTTCCTACGCAGGACCCATGGCCATGAGACCGCGCCGCGCCCGCACCTGATCCTGCTCGATATGTCTCTGCCGAAGAAAGATGGACTCGAGGTATTGAGCGAGATCCGTGGGACGGAATCTCTTCGTTCCATTCCCGTCGTAATATTCACCTCTTCGCTGCGCGAGGCTGACCGAAAGAAAGCCATAGCGTTTGGGGCAGACGATTGCATCTCAAAGCCGCGAACGCTCACAGAGCTGACTGACGCGATACGCTCGCTCTGTGATCGCTTTCTAGCGGAGTTCAGATGAAAAACTGGATATCGACGCGCTGGAGCGGGCATACCGCGGACATAGCCGCACTTTGCCGAACCGCTACCGCTTGCCCGCCTCCATTGACTCCTCACGGAAGAATCGATCCAATTCTGCGTGCGGAGTCAGCCCCGCAAACGCTCCGAAGCTGCCTTGCTCCGCGATTTCCTTGGCCGCGCGGATGAACCCGGACCACGCTGTGCGCGCAAGAGCGGAACCCACGCTAATTCGCCGCACGCCCATCTCCGCCAGATCGGACACGTTCATCCCTAAATCGGAACTCATGAGTATATTCACCGGCTTCGGTGCGGCCGCAGCGACAATCTTCCGCATTTCTTCGCGCTTCGTCACTCCCGGCGCGTATAGGACATCCGCACCCGCGTCCGCATACGCCTGGAGCCGACGGATCGATTCCGCGAATGGTTTGGGATGGCCCGTTAGATAACACTCCGCTCGTGCCGTGAGGAGGGCACCGCTTCCGGATTCGTCGATAGCGGCGCGCGCAGCTTTGATCCGATCCACCGCCACGGAGAATTCGTAGAGAGGCGTGGCATCGGAGCCCGTCGCATCCTCAATCGACAGACCGGCAACTCCCGTTTGCACACAGGCCTTCACGTTCTGAGCCACTTGTTCCGGCTCATCGCCAAACCCTGCCCCGAAATCGGCATTCACGGGCAACTCGGTCGCCTGCACCATTTCCGAGATGTGACCCAGCATCTCATTCAGGCTCACGGCCCCATCCGGCAACCCGCGTGCAAACGCGGCGCCGGCGCTGGTGGTCGCCAATGCCCGGAATCCCAGCCGCCGCAGATATTTGGCCGTGCCGGCGTTCCACGGATTCGGAATCACAAAGCAACCGCTGGCGTGAAGATCGCGGAATAACGTGCATTGGGCACTGAAGCTTGCCATCGTGGGAGAGTATACGCGAAGGAAGCTCTCAGCGCGAGCTTTCCGCAGCATGTTTGGTGAACAACTTGCGTGAAATATCCGGCCAGAACTCAATGAAAACGGCTCCCAGAGCTCCCTCAGCCGTCACCGTAGCCGCCCGCTGAAACGTGAGACCGGCCCCGCGATCTGCGGATGGATAATACAGGTTCGAGATTCCGCCCGCAGCGATGTTCCCCAGCACATTCGAATAATTCGGAGCCCACTTCCCGCCGTCATTCTTGCACCTCACGGTCGATGTCACCGCATACCAAAAACGGCTGGCGAAGCTGCCTGTCCCCTTTCTGAAATAGCGCGGATCTTGCTTGAGAAGCACTGGAAAAAGGGCGTTGCCGATCATCGTACTGTCAAAGCTGTCGGCGTAGGATGCTCCGAACCGCTTCGCATATCCCAGCGCGCCTTGCCGATACTCCGGGAAATCGTTTTCAGCCTGGCTCAACCCGGCGTCCAATCCGGCAACCGCGAACGTAAATGGATCGAAAGCCCCCTTGGCCGCCAACTCAAATTTTTGTCGGGCCGTCAGCGGTTCCGCATCCTGAACGTTCGACGTGTTGAAATTCGGCATCACGCCCAGGATGCGCTGATGTTCCTGCGCGCGTACTTCCGCCGCGGCTTTCAACCTTCGTCGTTGCGCCTCGGCTGCAGCCGGCGATTGCGTCGCGGAACTCGTGGCGGTGGTGGTGGCGGGCGAGCTCGGGCCGGGAGGCTGTGGCGCGGCAGAAGCCATCCACCCCGTTTGCGCGCGCAGGCTTGACGGGCCCAACAAAATCCCGAACATCGACACGAGGGGCAACAGGCCGCAGCTAGCCGTCAATCTATGGAACAATCGACACCCTAACTTTTACGGTTCTCAGCCAGCCGGCCTTTTCTCAATAAACGATTTCTTAACCGCCGCGGCGGATGCAATTCATTCAACGGCCGGTTGCATCCATGTCGACCAGAATCTTTGTGAAGCTTTGAGGCGATTCACTCCATTCCCGGAGCGCGTCTCCAGCGGATGTCAGCGGAACGGTTGCCGAGATGGCCGCGTCCACGGGGAAATCGCCCTTCGCAAGAACCTCGATCACCCCCGGGAATTCATTCAGGTAGTTGCGTGAGCCCAGGATGTCTAACTCCTTATGGACGAAGAGGCTGGTTTCGAAGTTGACAGCCTCCTTTGCCCAACCTATATAAACCACCCGTCCCGTGTGCGCCACTTCCTCAACGGCACTACGATACGTAGCGGCAGTACCGACGGCTTCGACGATAACATCGGGTCCAAAGCCGCCCGTAATAGCTTGCAGTTCGCCGTGCAAAGACGCATGACCCGAATGGATCACGTGTTGCGCGCCAATTCGCTTTGCCAGAGCGAGTTTGCGGTCATCCAGATCGACCGCAATCGTGGTGGCCTTGCGCGAAACCGCGGCCGCCAGTGCGCCCAGTCCGACCGTGCCGCAGCCGAGGATGGCAATTGTGTCTGCCTGAGTAACTCGCCCTCGCTCGATCGCATGGAAGCCAACCGCCAGCGGCTCAACGAGAGCCAATTGACGCAGCGAGAGGCGCGGCGCTTCCACGATTTTTTGCCACGCCACGGCGAAGAGACCGGCCATGGCGCCGTCGCGCTGCACCCCGAGCGTCTGGTTGAACTTGCAAGCGTTGGTTCGGCCCCGCTTACAGGAGGCACAGGCGCCACAGGAAGTGTTCGGATACAGTGTGACGTTCAGCCCGGGCCGGAACTCGCCGGGAACATCGGAACCCGATTCGACAATCGTCGCCGCGATCTCGTGGCCGGGGATGCGCGGATAACTCACCAGCGGGTTCTTGCCGCGAAACGTGCTGAGATCTGTCCCGCAGAGGCCGATCAAGCGCGGCTTGAGCAAAATCTCCCCAGGCCTCGCTTTCGGTGGCGCGAGATCGCGCAGCACCGTTGCTCCCGGCGCGGTGATATAAAGCGCTTGCATCTGGTTATTTCAGCGAATAGTAAGTGTATTCGTATCTCCAGGTAAATGTCTTACCGGGTTCAATCGAGATATCGATAAAAGGTTCCACTGCAAGCACCGAACGAATGGACCAAAGATTCTCCTTACTAAGCGGCCGGTCTCCGGTAACCTGCATGCCCGCCGCGGCTTTGCGGTTCTCAATACTGATCCTGTAATCTGCCGCCGTCTTGCCGAAACCCGAGAACTCGGCCGATACCGTTTCGCGCCCTTCGAGCTTCTTCCGATACGTGAACTGATTCCCCTCGATCCGCGCAAGGTCCGCGTGCTCCGCGCGTTGCGCGTGAATCGCAAACGGCACTCTGACCATGTAATCCGGCCCGGTCGGTTGTTTGTCCAAAACTAGGAAGTTGTGATCGTACACGCTGCTTTCTATTTTTCTCCGGCCCGTATTCTCGAGCTTGTGCTCCAACGCCATCTCCGGCTTGCCTCTCGTCAGGCTTACCGTCTTCGTGTAACGATACGCATATCCGGACGCCGGGTCACTTAGTTCCTGCATGAACTCTATCGAGTCGCTATTGGTCCGGATACTCCATTTCCCGCCATTTACAATCTCATATAACCTATACGGGTTGTAATCTTCGGCGTCAGGCCTTCTAAGTACCCCAACGCCAAGCTTGATAAAGGTACCGCCCGGTTTCGCCTCGTCAAAGCCCAGAGCCTTTTCCTGCGTGGAAAATTCTTCAACCGGACCCGTGATCGCGCTGCACGGGCCCGCGATGATGTTGTCGCCCTCAAACACAAAGTCGATCACCTTCGGATCGGTTGCAGTAAACCACGGCCCGTAGTAATTATGGCCGTGGTACTCCAGGCTGCGGATCACTCCCGACCAGTCGAACCGGGTGCCGCGATAAAAGCCCTTCTTCGCATCGGGCAAATAGAACCCCACGTGCAGTACTCCATTCGAGATCGCGGCCTGTGGGGGCTCCGGGCTCTGCGCGATCGCAGGTACGTTCGCCAGCATCGCAAACAGCAGCGGAAGAGAACTACGCAAAAGCTCCACCACGAGCGCCATGGAAGATCGGAACCCTATTACGGATTTACCGGCGGCATTGTCGGCTTCTCCGGCACTTTCGCCTCTTCGTTCGGCGACTTGCCTGAGGTCCGGATGTTCATGAACTTATTCAGCGCATCGAACCAGAAAGGCGCTCCCATGGAGACCGCCACCATGGTAATGATCCAGCCCAAGATGGCTTCGAGCCAGGTCCGCGTGTCGCCCGGGTGATGCCCCCAGCCGATCACGCTGCCCACCAGTTGGCTCTCTTCCGTCGAAATTTCCGCCGTCGTCGGAGGCGTCGCGCCGTTCGGGTTCAGCGTCTTCACCTCTGTACTCGCCTGTTCCACCAACTTGCTGCGCATTCCAGGATCTGCCCACAGCCGCTGCGCCATATAGAGCGTGTCGGCATTCGTCGCGACCGTGATCAGCAGCGCCACCGCAATGATCACCACCTGCGTGTGGCGCTTGAACCATCCGGATACCCGCTCCATCGCGTCGTTGTACCAAGCCTCGATGTTTCGCTTCGCCGTCGCCAGATCTTTATCGGCGTCCTGAATGAGAGCCAGCAGCGTTGTTTTCACACGGCCGGCAGGCAGATCGTTGATCCCGTCCTGGAGTGCCTTGAAATCCAGAGTGCCGGAAACTTTCGGCGTGACCAAGTCGATCAGAACCCGCGAGAACGATCTGGCAGGGATATACGACGGATGGCTTTGTCCGTCCATGAGCGACGCAATCACCGGATGCGCGTAGAAGCTTTGCAGCAAGCTTGCCGCCCCACTCGGATCCTGCAGGAGTTGCTTGATTCCCTGCTCGAGATACTTCGCGCGGCTACTCAAGATCCCGGAGATCCACTCGTTCACCGTGGTGCAGAAAATCGCCAGCAGCAAGTAGATGAAGACCAGACCGATGGCTGTGTCCAGAATCGCGGAACCAAAAAGTCCGTTCATGCAGGCCCCCTTCGAAGGTTTATGACAGTGTACTGATAACCTGAACCCGTTGCAACGCGCTAGACCTTTGCCTGCAATCTCTCGCGCAATAGCTCTTCCACGTCTTCCACCTTTTCGCCAATCAGATTCAGTTTCCGCGCTAATCCTTGAATCTCCGCTTCCGCCCGCCGGTTCACGTCGAAATCCAATTCGCCCCGCAGCCGGTCCTTTTTGTCCTGCCGGTTCTGGCTCATCATGATCACCGGCGCCTGAATGGCCGCCAGCATGGACAGAAACAGGTTCAGCAGAATAAATGGATACGGGTCCCACGCCAACCTGCCCAGCGCTACTTGCACGCACGTGTACACCGCCAGCACCACCAAGAACGTGATGATAAACGTCCAGGACCCGCCGAACTGCGCCACGGAATCGGCGACCCGCTCGCCTGGCGTCGCTTTTTCTTCGATCACGTCGTTTGGGTTCCGCAATGACCGAACCCGCACCAGCTTGTGTGCGGCATGGAAGTGGCGTCCCAGCACCGTCAGCATGTCCATCCCCGCCAGCGGCTTGCGTTGCAGCAGTTCGGCCATATCGTGGCGGTCCACCTCTACGCAGACCGCCTCCTCGATCGCCGTCGCGCTGGTCTGGTGCGGCGTACCGTCCAGCATGGAAGCGAAGCCGAAAAACTCGCCGGTTCCGGGCTCGTCGACAATCACTTCCTGCCCGTCTTCATCCACCGTCGTAAGCCGCACCTTCCCGGACACCAGCACGTACGCGCGCCCTCCCGCGTCGCTCATCTTGTAGATTCGCTGGCGCGGGGCGAATCGCTTCAACTCTACTTGTGCCGCCAGCACCGCGGTCTCTTCTTCGTCCAACAAGGAAAAGAGCGGAACTTTTTTCAGGTCTTCCGGATCGCACGGCATCTCGCCACCTCCAACGAGTGCTAGGTTTGCACAACCCGCCCGTTGGCACAAGCGCTGCCCTTACGATTCCATCTTCTCCGCCATCTCCAGAAGCTTCCGGACGCTGTTCCAGTTCCTGCCCGTTCCGGAGGTCTTGAGCGTACGCTCAATCAGAGGTATCGAAAGCTTCGGCCGCGCCAGGCCGTTTGCGAAATAGATGAATAGTTCGCGGCCCTCAATCCACAACTCCTCGGGCTCGGCCTGGATCTGCCGAATTTTTTCGCGTGCTTCCTCGCCGGGATCGCTGGCTAGAAATGTCACCAGCAGCTTGGCCGGGTCGATCCCGCGGCGCGTCGCGAATGGATTTTTCGCAAGCACCTCTCTCAGTTCCGGCGGCGTGCGCAAAATCACGTCTGCGCCGAAGCCGAACGCGCGTTCGATGGCGTCTTCAATCTCTTTCGCGAGCGCTCCCAGGTTCTGCTCGCGAGCCTTGAAAACGACGTTGCCGCTCTGTACATAGGTTTGTGGATCGCGCAAGCCGATCGATTCGTACACGGCTCGTAGCGCATCCATCTTCATCCTTCTGTGAGGTCCAAGATTAACGCCGCGCAACATAGAAACAACCACTTTCATTGCCGCCTCAGCTTCGCGGCCGCCTCGAGCGCCAGCTTATTGGCGTCCAGGTCCGACCGGTTGCACAAAACGACGATCGTCAACCGTTCCCCCGTAAATCGCTCAATCGCGTTGCGGAATCCCACTGTGGTGCCGGTGTGCCACATCCGCGCCCGGCCCTCATAGGGATCGAGAAACCATCCGAAACCATACCGGACCGGAGCGCCCGGATCCAAATTGTCGTCGCCGGGCTGCGCCGGCCAGTGCGGTTCAGATCCATCGGCGAGCGTCACCGGCGTCAGCGCCGCGTTCATTTCGCTCTCATTGAGCAATGTATCCTTCTCGATCGCCGCATCCCATTTGCCGAGGTCCAACAGATTCGAATAGACGCCGCCATCGCCCAAAGTCGCTGAGGTCGGACTTTGATCGGTCTCTGCGAACTCGTTGCCTTGCTTCTCATGCCCGTACGCGCGATCGGGGACCGTATTTTTTCCACTCACGTACGCAAGCGTGTTACTCATGCGCAGCGGTCCGAAGATCCGCTCTTTCAAAACCTGGCTAAACGGCTCTCCCGAGACCTTTGCGTCAATCAGCCCGAGCAGCACGTACCCCGAATTGCTGTACGCCCAGCTTGTACCCGGCGGGAATTTGCCGCTTGACTGTTGTTTCAGCAGCGCTAACACCTCCGTGTCCTGAATCTGATGCCTCGCCGTCCAGACCGCTCCTCGCTTCTTCTCCACCTCGGCCATCAGATCTTCGTAATCCGGTAAACCCGACGTATGCGTCAACAAGTGCCGGATTGTGATGCTCCGGCCATAGACCGGAAAGCCGGGAAATAAATCGGTCAGGCTCTCGTCGTAACGCAGCTTTCCATCCCGCACCAGCAGCATCGTAGCCGTCGCCGTGAACTGCTTGGTTACCGACGCGAGCCGAAAATCGGTATGCTCGTCAATCCTGGCGCCGGTACGCAGATCGCGAACACCGTAGCCGTGCTGAAAAAGCGTCCGGCCATTTTTCCGGATCAGAACCGCAACGCCCGGCGACTTGCCTGGGGCTACTGGCGCAAAAATTGACTCCACCAGCGTGCCCACCGGTCCTTCCGGAAGTGCGGAACACACCAATCCGGTGCACACTATCACCCCGGCGAACGTCTTCCCCCAGATCACTAGGGTTGCGGTACCCAGGTCAGAATTTTTGCCATTCGATTAAAAGGCAGCGGCTCTCGATTGAGGATAATCTCGATCAGCGTCGTTGTAAACGGGAAAAACAGCGACCCGTCTCCGCCCAAATCGAGATCCAGCTCAATGGGCTCCGAACTGGCGGTTAGCTCTTGCTTCTGCTCGCTGTATCCCTGGTACGCCATGAGTTCCGTCCCGGTCGAGGCATGAATTCGCGCCTTCAGCTTCAGCGCCGGATCAGTCACTCCCTTCGGTAGATGAATATGGATACAGCGATAGCTCGGGTCGGGGCCGTACGCATGCACATCTGTGTACATCGCCTTGAACGCCTGACCGTCGTGAATGATTTCAATGATGTAATCCGTTACAGGATCGCCTCGCTCGTCGCGCGCGTGTACTACAAATTGCTGCCAGCCTTCCAACTTTTCCCCGGCGCGCCAGAACAGCCGTCCAAAAAAGCCGGCATCGGGACTTTCCATCATCTTCCGCAGGCCTTTCTCGCCGTACTGGGCGGCGCGTTTTAGCCATGCGTCGTATGTCTCGCCGCCAGGCTCACCCACTCTCAGGAAGTCGGCTATCAAATCGACCATGCCGTCCTCTGGGTCGTGAATGATCGTTCCGTGATTCCGGCCGTCAACAGCAATCATCGGAATATCCAGCCGGCTGAGCGCGAAATCCGAAATCCACACGCGCTGCCTGGCCACTCCGTTTGCGTCGGTTGGAACTGCATTGCCGTCCGGGTCCGTTGGCGTGCGCGTAAGGTCGATGCGGATTTTGCGCGTATTCAATCCGCAGCCGGACCAGCGCACGGTCCCATCTGTGCCAGGATCGTTGGCTACACTGTCCAGCCCCGTGTACGGCTCATTTCCGATGAACACCGCCACAAACGGTGTGTTCGGCCCTTTATCGTAATAGGGTTCCTTTCCCAGCAGATCCAGGTGCGCGAGCTCCCATGTGAAGCTGCTGCCTAATTCCAGGCCTTCCAGCACACGGTGGCCGGCGTTCAAAAAATCCGGCCCGAACGGATTCTTGTCGCCCTTCACCAGAGCGCCCAGCCACGTGCGCCCCTTGTGCGCTTGCGGCGACCCCCAGGTCGCCGGCGCCACTCCGATCAAATGCTTCAATCGCTTCAGCCGCTCGTTCTGACTGGATCGAATCCCGTAATTCGTCAGCCACGAACGAATCACCAGCATGCCCGTCGAATGCACGATGGCATCGAATTCGAAGCCTGGATCGTTCTTCAGAACCGGATGAGTTAGAAAGGCCCGCTCCAACCCTTCGGCAATGTCTTTGATAGTGATCTCGTTGTTCAGCGTGATGTATGTGCAGATGTTGATATCGGTGAGCTCAATCCCTCTCTGTCTCAGCGCATCGCGCATAGGGAAAAACGCTTCTCCCTTGTCCGAATATCCATGTATCAGCACTAGCTGGCGTGGCAAAATCAACTCCTCCAGATTCCGGGGACTACGATCATAACAAGCCGGACGCCGGAACTATAAAGCTCAACCCGCGACCGTTTCCACCTTGTCGCCTTCGCCCGGTGCGAGGAACAAATTCGACTCCAGCCCGTGCTGCCGTGTGTAGAGATCGTAATAACGCCCGCCCGCCGCATAAAGTTGTGCGTGGTTGCCGCGTTCGATAATGCGGCCGTCCTCGACCACCAATATCTGGTTCGCGCGCCGAATAGTCGAAAGCCGGTGCGCGATCACAAAGGTCGTCCGTCCCTGCATCAAATACGACAGGCCGGTCTGGATCAACTCTTCTGATTCCGAATCGAGACTCGAAGTCGCTTCGTCCAGGATGAGAATACGAGGATCGGCCAGGATCGCCCGGGCGATGGAAACTCGCTGCTTTTGTCCGCCGCTCAGCTTCACCCCGCGCTCGCCCACCACCGTCTCGTAGCCCTCCGGAAACTTCTCCGCAAATTCATCCACCCGCGCAATCCGGCAGGCCTCCAAAACCTGCTGTTCCGTTGCCGCGGGACGCGAGAAGGCAACGTTGTCGCGGATCGTTCCATCGAACAGGAACGAGTCCTGCAACACCACCCCAAGCTGCAGCCGGTAACTCGCCAGCGCCACGGTCGAAAGATCGAACCCGTCGACAACTACCCGTCCTGCGCTCGGCGAGTGGAAGGCAGTAATCAGGCCGATCATGGTCGACTTGCCGGAACCCGACGAGCCGACGAGCGCCGTCACCGTACCCGGCCGCGCGTCGAACGAAATATCGTGCAACACGGGTTTGCCTGCTTCGTAGGCAAAGGAAACTTGCTCGAACTGCACCAGCCCGTCGATCTCGGGCAGCTCGACCGAGCGCAGCGGGTCTTCGTCCTCCGGCCGCTCGCGTAGAATTTGCCGCGTGCGCTCCAGCCCCGCCAGTGCTTCCGATATCTGCGTCCCGATGTTTACGATCTGCACCACCGGCGCCACCATGAACGCCAGCAGCGAAGTGTACATGACAAAATCGCCGATATCCATGCGGTGAGCAGCCACCTGCCGCGCGCCCAAAAACATGATCAGCGCTCCCACCAACCCCAGCAGCACCGTCGACGCCAACGTCATCAGTGAAATCGTGGTCAGCGACTGAAATACGTTCGTGAGCAGTCGCTGCGCCCCGGACGCGAACACTCCGGCTTCCCGTTTTTCCGCGTGATATCCCTTGATCACCCGCACGCCCCCGAGCGTTTCGGTCAGCCGGCCGGTGACTTCCGCGTTGATCTTGTTGCGCTCGCGGAAAATAGGCCGAACGGTTTTGAAGGCGCGCCGCAACACCAGCCCGAACACCAGCAGGATAATCAACACGAAAGATGTCATCGTCGCGCTGGTACGAAACAGCAGCGTGGTGGAAATCGCGGCCGTCACCAGACCGCCGGTCAACTCCACCAGTCCCGTTCCGATGAGGTTACGAACACCCTCCACGTCGCTCATGATGCGCGACACCAGCGTTCCGCTCTTGTTTGCATCGTAAAAGGCTACCGGCAAGCGGCCGATATGTTCCTGTACCTTCACGCGCATTTCGTAGATCAGGCGCTGCCCCGCTTTCGACAGAAGCTGAGTGAGCGAAAACGACGTGACCCCCTGGATAGCAGTAGCCAGAATGACGCCCAGCACAATCGGCAGCAGCATGTCCATCTGGCCTCTGCGCATCACGTTGTCGATCAGGAATTTGGAGCTGACCGGCAGCGCTAGCCCGCAAACCCGGTTGACGATCATGAGCGCGCCGCCAGCCAGCAGCAACCGCCAGCGCGGCTTCATCAGCCCCCAAATTTCCGGCAGCAGCGTCTTCAGGCGCTCCGACTGGCTTGGTTTATCCACGGCTCCCCCTCATCCAAGTTCCTCTTAGATGATCTCTCGACGGGAAAGGACTCTCCACCCGCCACGCAAGTGAATCCACGCTTTTGGCTTTTCTGATTTTGGATTTTGGGTGCATCATCGTCCGCGGCGGACTGCACAATCCCCAACCGGACCGTCCTGTTATGGTTGGAATTTCCGCCGATGTACAGGTTACTGACCCAGCTCCTAATTGCGATTCCGGTACTGTCGCAGGAAACGACCATCCGCACAACGGTTCCTCTTGTGACCATCCCCGTAAGCGTTACGGATGCCAGCGGCAACCCAGTCGAGGATATTTCCGCGACTGACTTCGTGCTGCTGGACAACGGGCGCCCCCGGCCAGTGAAAGTGGACGTCCTCGAATCTGGTATCTCACCGATTTCTTTTATCGCTATTGTGCAGACCAGCAATATGTCACTTGCGGCGATCGCGAAGATCAGGAAGATCGGCTCGATGATCCCGCTCGCGGTGGTCGGAGCCAACGGCGCTGCAGCCCTGGTCGCCTACGATGCTGAGGTAAAAGTCGTGGAGGACTTCACCGCTGATGCCGATGCAATTACCGAGGCCTTTTCCCGCCTCAAGGCCGCGGACGCAACGACTGGGCATATGCTTGACGCAGTCGACTGCGCTCTCGACATGCTTGCAGCGCAACCCGGAGGCCATCGTCGCAACATCCTGATCATCGGCGAAGCGAAAGACCGCGGCAGTAAAGCAAAGCTGGACACGATCGTGCAGAAGCTGCAGAGAACCGGTACGACGGTTTATTCGATGAACTACTCGAAATTAATCACCCCGTTCACCATGCAACCAGACGAATACGAGCCTACCGGCGACTACCTGCAAGCCATGATTGAGCTAGCTCGCTTGGCTAAGCGCAATACGATGAGCGCCCTGACAGAGACGACGGGTGGTAAACGGTTCGGCTTCGAAACCAAGGCTGGCCTGGAGCGCGATCTGATGCTGCTGAGCAAAGACATCCACAATCGCTACCTGCTGTCGTTCACTCCAGCAGTCGAACAAACGTCGACCTTCCACAAGATCGAGATCAAGGTGAAGAATGCTCCCGGCGCAATCACCCGAGCCCGGACCGGCTACTGGAGCACAACTCAGTGAATGGCGTGCTGGACCGGCAATATATCGACGATTCAGAAGAGTACGGCGCCGGCTAAAGTTCTAACTTGCCCCGGTACTCCATCTCCTTCAGCGGAAACTTCTTCCGAAGCTCGCCATGATCGATTGCCAGGCGGAATTCCGCGGTCTTATCGTTGACCGTGATCGGATCCGATTTCGGGAAGTAAAGCAGCATTCGGCCGTCCTTGCCTTGATCCAATTCGATCTTGACCGGCGCCAGAGCCTCATGCCCGGGGCGCAGTAGGGACGCGGAGCTCTTCACGTGTTCTTCGACGCGTTGTTCTTGTTCGGAAGTCAGCGTATTGTTGTTGTCGGCCGAGGCGGCAGGTCCACCGACAGCCGTAATCGGCAACCCGATCACGGCGATGACATATTCGTCCAAGGGCTTGAACGACGCCGCATCTACCGTATCTCCAGCCTTCTTCGCAGCCGCCATTCGCACCACCAGCGCGCTTTGCCACTGAATGGTCACTTCTGTCGGCCCGGATTTCGCGGCGCTCGCGCTCTTGTTCCCTCCTGAGGTGTAAGTCGTTTGCGCCCGTCCGCCGCCGCCCATTCCCCTTCGGCCCATGCCACCCGCCCCCGGAGGCATCGTTCCGGCATTGCTATTCGTATTGCCAGTATTCTGATTCTGAAAGGTATCCGAGGGCGTTGCCACCTCTACCTTTAGCGTCTTCGACCAAGGCGAGTTGTTGAGAATCTGGTAAACTTCAGGGCCCGTCCATTCCGATGGGTCGCTGTTGTGCAAGTCCGCGAAGGCGAAAGCGGCACTCGTTACGAGTGCAAAGATTGACAAAGAGATCAAGTGAGCAGGTCGCACGTTGATTAGTTAGACGCCGGCTCGCTCTTCGCCGTTGCGCACAGGGCGATTGTTGCCCGTTGTGCGCTGTCAAAGGTTCGAAGCCTTAGCGGATCTCCACAGATACATGGCCGCGTACGCCCGCCACGGCCGCCACGCCTCGGCTCGGGGCTCCAGCTCCCGCCCATTTTTCAGCCCCAAAGCGCGCAGCAGGCCGACGTCGCCGGAGGGAAACGCATCCGGTTCGCCCAGCGCCCGCATGGCCACATATTGTGCCGTCCATTTGCCAATACCGGGAATTTCGCATAGCCGGCCTAGAAATGTGCCCGCATCCACGATCCGTTCAAAGCTGATCTGCCCATCGCACACCGCTCGCGCCAACGCCCGAATCGTCTCGGCGCGGGCGCGCGGTAAACCGATGCTCGCCACATCGGCGTCGGCGAGAACCCGGGGCGAGGGAAACAGATGCGTGAGCCGATCCGCTGACGGAAACGGCTGTCCGAATGCCCTCACCATCCGGCCCGCCAATTCGGTTGCGCCCTTGACCGTAATTTGCTGGCCCAGAATGGCTCGCGTCGCCAGCTCGAAACCGTTCCAGCAGCCCGCTACTCGAAGGCCGGGCCCGGATTCGATCCGGTCGCGCAGGATGGGATCGGTTCGCAAGCCTCGCACAATGGCCGGCCAATCCGCATTCAGGTCGAACATGGCCCGTATGCGCTCAATGATGAAGAATAGCGCGCCCGGATCTGGAAACTGAACGCGCACGGCAAGAGAATAGCTGGCCTCGTCGAGCGACACTTCGAAGAACCCGTTGCTCCCCTTCAGAGAAATCGAGCGGCGGTAACAGCCATCGCCCACTGCTTCGACCCCCGGCGTGGCGCGCGGCGCCATAAACGCCAGCATGCCTCGCCAATCAAACGGCGGCCGGTATCGCAGCCGAAACAGGTACTGATTCTCCGGTTGTATCGCGGGCTGTCGCGCAAGCTGGCGGATTTGTGTCGGCGTTCGATGATAGGTCGTTCGAATGGCGGCATTGAATCGACGCACACACCCGAAACCTGCCGCCACCGCCACGTGGGTCATCGGAAGACTTGTTTCGTCGATCAGCTTTTTCGCGAAGTGCAGGCGCCGTGTTTGCGCCACCGCCGTCGGCGTCGCGCCCAGATGCTTCAAGAACAGCCGTCGGAGATGGCGTGACCCGATTCCCAGATGGTCTGCCAGCGCTTCCACCCCTCCATCCTCCAGGCCGCTCTCGCCGATCAACCGGAGCGCGCGCGAAACGGTGTTCGAGGTTCCCGCCCCGGCCGGCGTTCCCGGTGAACATTCCGGCCGGCACCGTAAACAGGGGCGAAACCCGGCCTCCGCCGCCGCCGCGGCAGTTGGAAAATAACGGATGTTTTCCTCTTTCGAAGCCCGCGCGGGACAAATGGAACGGCAATAGATTCGAGTGGTCAGCACGCCGATAAAGAACTTGCCGTCAAAGCGCGGGTCGCGCGTGAGCCTGGCGCGCGCGCAAACTTGCCAATCGAGATCCATTTCGAATCATAGTTGATCCCAGCGACGCCGATGGACGTTTTCGGACCTCAATCCAAACCGCTCAAAACAGGAAGCCTTCATGGGCGCAAGCTCGTTGGCCAACTCGTTCCAGGTCCGCAAATGTCCAATGTTGTTCGCGCCGCCGACCTATCGTGACACCATGCGATCCAAGATATTGACCTGCATCACCTCGGTAATCTTATTTGGCTGGCTGGCTCTCGCGGTTCGGCTCTCTGCGCAAGAACCCAATAAACCGGCCCACTATCGCGTCTTCAACCTCGGCACGCTGGGCGGAACAGTTAGCGCCGGCAACACCATCGATAACCGCGGCCTGGCGATCGGCTCCGCCAACCTGCCGGGTGACACCACCGCGCACGCGACCGCCTGGCTGTTCGGACTTAAATCCGACCTCGGCACGCTCGGAGGCCCAAACAGTAATGTAGTGTTCCCCAATCGTAATGATTTCGGCGAGATTGTAGGCATCTCCGAGACTGCCGCCCTGGACCCCCTTGGCGAGCAGTGGAGCTGCTCCGCGTTTTTCCCCACCATCACCGGTCATATCTGTCTCGGGTTCGTGTGGCAGTGGGGCGAAATGACGGCGCTTCCAACGCTCGGCGGCGATAACGGCTTTGCCGCCGCCGTCAACAATCTCGGACAGGTTGTCGGCTGGGCCGAGAATACTGTGCATGACTCAACCTGCGTCTCGCCGCAGGTCCTGCAATTCGAAGCGGTCATCTGGGGACCCGCCAAAGGCCAGATTCAGGAGCTTCATCCACTGCACGGCGATCCCGATAGCGCTGCAACCGCCATCAATGAGAAGGGCCAAGTGGTCGGCATCTCGGGCACATGCGACGTGGCGGTGGGTGCGTTTAGCGCCAGCCATGCCGTGCTGTGGGACGATGGCCGCGTCACCAATCTGCCGACGCTCGGCGGCGCAGGCTGGAACACGCCGGTAGCAATCAACAATCAGGGCGAAATTGCCGGCTTTTCGGATCTCCCCGGCGATGTGAGCGGCGGCGTCCTGACCGCGAATTTTCACGCCGTGCTTTGGACGAAAGAGCACGTCATCCACGACCTCGGCACGCTTCCCGGTGACAACGTGAGTGAAGCCACCGGCATCAACGATCGAGGCCAGATAGTCGGCGTCTCCTTCCCCTCCTCCCATGCTTTCATCTGGCAAGACGGCGTCATGACCGATCTCAACAAGTTGATTCCTTCCGGCTCGCCACTGGCGCTCATCTCCACCGGTGACATTGACGATCGAGGCGAAATCACGGGCCAGGCCTGTGTCGTCTCGAACGGCGTCTGTACTAGCGAGACCCCCGCGTTTCTCGCGATCCCCGATTGCGATGGGGACGCGCCCGATGCCGCCTCTTGGGAAGCGCAAACGGGAGCCGAAGTACCCGAGATCGTGCGCCACCAGCTCATGCGCCGGCTCGCTTTCGGCCGCTTTGCATCCGCGCCGGTAAAATAGCGGCGAATGAAGCTCGCCGTTCTCTCGCTAGTTGCACTCTTCGCGGGCGTTGCAGCAATCGCAAGCTCCTCCGCAGCGTCCGCGAACCCTCCCGCCTGTGTAGCCCCGGAGTACCGGCAGTTCGATTTCTGGATCGGCGATTGGGACGCATTCGACATCGATAATCCGCACACCGCGCTCGCGCACGCGCGAGTGGATCGCATCCTCGATGGCTGCGTTTTGCTCGAAGACTACCAGGGCGCGAACGGCTCGCACGGCGAAAGTTTCAGCGTCTACGATGTATCGCGAAGGGTGTGGCACCAGACTTGGGTCACCAATCGCGGCCGCTTGCTCGTCATCGAAGGCACCCTCGAAGCGGGCGCAATGGTGCTTTCTGGCTCAGACCGCCAAGTCGACGGAAAACAGCGGCTCGTGCGCGGCACATGGAAACCGGTAAGCGGAGGCGTTCGCGAAACAGCCGTCACCTCGAGCGACGGCGGCAAGACATGGAACCTCTGGTTTGATCTTATCTTCCGGCCCCACGCCCATTGAGTTGCGAGGTCACTTGGGCGAATGCTCGCCCAAGCTTTGCCTGAGCCGCCGCTCGGCATCGTCACTCCAGTATGCGGGGCCCAGTTCCAGGAAAACGGAAGTATAAGGAAGCGTCGAATTGGTCTTGATGATCAGCACGCGAAAGCTCTGGCTGACCTCTCCTAACTTCGCGATGATCTGTCCGTGCGGCTCCCGTTGAACAATCCTGCCTCCCAGGTACGCCGCGAGCTGTTCGCGATACGCCGAGATACCCGAGGCGTCGCTCTCATCGACCGCTTGCAATTCCTGGTCAAGATGAACGATCGGCCGCACGTGCTTCGACCGATCGAGCGCCGTCAGCACGATTCTCAAGACCTCGAAGGGAGCCGCATTCGAAACGACGGTTTCGATCCCGCTCGACGCCTGCGCCGGATAAGCCGAATCGGCGATCACAATCCAGTTGCGATGCCCGAACAGCGGCAGGCGATCCGCCAGAATCGATCTCCAGTTCGAGTCCGGCCCACTCTGCGCGGCCAGCGGTAATGCCAGCAGAACCGCCGCCACATACACAACAGATAATTGGATACCCTTCACTTTTTGCCCCCAGAATGGCATTGACATATCACACCTCACAATCGACGGCATGCTCGAAAGACTTTTCCGCTGCATGAAGCTACCGTGCGACCATAAAACCGTCGGATTCCATGTCGAACCCATATCTTAAAACTGCAATCTTATTCATTTCCGCGACGATCAGCCTTTCCGCCCAGAACTCCCAAATCGATCAAGTCCTGCATCAACTCGAACAGGTCCGCACCTTCTCCGACGTCACGATCTCGCCCGACGGCAAATGGATTACTTGGATCGAACCGGCGGCGCACGAGTCCGAAAAAGGCGCCCTCTATCTGCTCGAGTGGAAAAATCCCTCCGCGCGCGCTCGCCGCATCCTGCCGAGTAACGAAGCATCTCACCCGAGCGGCGTCACTTGGTCTCCCGACAGCACTCAACTCGCGTTTTTGGCCGCAAAGTCCACCCAGCATCAGATCTTCGTCTTCTCAGTCTCATCCGCATCGTCGCCCGACGCCCAAGCCCGCCGTCTGACCAACCTCGATGGCTACGCGACCGATATCCGCTGGTCTCCCAACGGCAAGCGCCTCGCATTTCTTTACGCCGAAAATGGGGGCGGCGGCGGTCCACTCGAAGCCGTGCCAGCTCAAACCGGATCCATCGGAAGCGAGATTCACAACCAGCGCCTCGCCACTCTCAACGCCGACGGCGCCGGCCTGCAGCAAATCACTCGCGCCGATCTCAACATTTATGAGTACGACTGGTCTCCCGACGCTAAACGCTTTGCCGCACTCGCCGCGCCCGGGCCGGCCGACAACAACTGGTGGATCGCTCAGCTTTACCTCATCGACGCCGCTTCCGGCCAAATGAACGTCCTCTATTCCCCGCCCAAGGAACGCCAACTCGCAGTTCCGCGCTGGTCGCCCGATGGCGCGCACATCGCCTTCATCGGCGGCCTGATGAGCGATCAAGGCTTCAATGGCGGCGACATTTTTCTCCTCAACGCGAGCGGCGGCGCGCCCCGCAATCTCACGCCCAACCGCAAGTCCTCCCCCAGCGGCCTGAGCTGGCGAAGCGCCGACGAAATCGTCTTTACCGAGTACGTGGACGGCGCCAGCGCGATTTCCACGCTGGCGATCGCCAGCGCTACTGCGGAAACGCTTTGGAAAGGCAACGAAGGCCTCCATCAGGATGGCAACTTTCCCAATTTCGCTCTCGCCGGCGACGGCCGGACAAGCGCGGTCATCCGTTCTTCTTGGCAGCAGCCGCCGGAAATTTGGGGCGGCCCCATTGGCGATTGGCGCCCCCTCACTCACTCGAACTCCAGCCAGCAGCCGCATTGGGGAAAAGCCGAAAACATCGGGTGGAAGAACCGGGATTTTCACGCTCAGGGCTGGCTTCTCTATCCCGATAATTTCGATCCGGGCAAGCGCTATCCAATGGTGGTCGAGATTCATGGCGGCCCCTCGAGTGTGAAAACACCTTCCTGGCCGTCGCCGCGCTTCGATATGTCCGTGATGGCCAGCCTCGGATATTTCGTGTTCTTCCCGAATCCCCGTGGCAGCTATGGCGAAGGCGAGACTTTCACGCAAGCCAACGTCAAAGATTTCGGCGGCGGCGATCTTCGCGATGTCCTCACCGGCGTGGATGCGGTCGTGAAACAAGCCCCGGTCGATAATGATCGCATCGGCGTCACAGGCTGGAGCTACGGCGGTTACATGACCATGTGGACGGTTACGCAGACCAACCGTTTTCGCGCCGCCGTTGCCGGAGCCGGCATTGCCGATTGGCTGAGCTATTACGGGGAAAACTCAATCGATCAATGGATGACGCCGTTCTTCGGCACGTCCGTGTACGACAATCCCGCGGTGTATGCCAAGAGTTCGCCCATCACCTATATCAAACAGGTGAAAACGCCCACGCTGGTAGTTGTGGGCGAGCGCGATGGCGAATGCCCCGCCCCGCAGTCGTTCGAATTTTGGCACGCCCTGAAAGACCTCAACGTCCCGACCGAGCTGGTCGTGTACGCCGGCGAGGGTCATGCATTCCACGATCCCAAAGACCGCCTGGATGTGCTTCGCCGGTCGCTTGAATGGTTCGACAAGTACCTCGGCCAGCACTAGTGGCCCTGTTGCGCAGCAGGCCACTAGCTGCCCTCGCGCGCGCGCGGCTGCGGCTCGCCGCTTCTCTCCCGCGCCGCCTTTTCGATCTCCGAATTCATCTCGCCACCGATCAGCACCGCGGCCGAGGTGAAATAGAACCACAGCAGCAGTGTCGCCGCCCCATTCAACTGCTTATAAATAACCGCGTACGAGTGGAAATGCTCCGAGTAGAGCCGCATCAACCCTGCCGCCGTCAACCACAGAACCAGCGCCGCCGCTGCTCCGGGAGTGCTCCACCGCCATTGACGATCGTAAAGATTAGGTCCGAAGCGATATAGCAAGGCAAACGACGCCATCAGCAAACCTGCCAGGATCGGCCACTGCACGATCCGGGCTCCCGCTTCCGGCAGCCACCAGCTCCCATAGACCACTAGGGTCAGAGCCAAGAGAAACAGAATGGCAAGCGAAACCGTCAGCGCGATAGCAATCGCGAGCACTTTCCATAACGGGCGTTCCTCTTTGACTTCATACGCGATATTCAGTCCCGATATAACGGCCCATGTTCCATTCACCGCCGCCCAGGCAGCGCCGGCGCCGGCCGCCCAGGCGGCCATCCCGGTGTGGGCCGTCTGCTTCAACTGGCCGATCATAGATTCCATCAAAGCCGAGGACTGCTGCGGCAGCAACCGCTGCAGGCTCTCCGCCAGGGTGGTGCGCAATCGGGCTTCCGCTGCCGGGAAGTGCGAGAGCACAAAAAACAGCAATAGCAGGCACGGAAATACCGCCAGGAAATGATAGAATGCGAGCCGCCCGGCCTGCCCGAATACTTCGTCCTCCCAGACCTCATGCCATGTGCGCTTCACCAACTCGCGCCACGAGAGCCCGCCCAGGCTCCACAAGTTCTTCACTCGTTCCCCATATTAAACTGATTTGCTCTCAACTTTCCGCCACGCTGCGGCATCCAAAACGTAACTCTAGGTACCCGTACGCGGGAGGCACTATGGCAACCGCCATCAACCAATTTATGCGCCAGCAACTGCTGACCCGGCGCGACCGATTACAGGATGCGCTAACCTCACACGGCCATCCGGCGCATCTGCACGCTCTGCTCGACGAAGTCGATAGCGCACTGGGCCGGATGAAAGACGGATCCTACGGCCTGTGCGAAGCCTGTCACGACACCATCGAATGTGACCGCCTCATTTGCGACCCGCTGGTCCGCTTCTGTCTGGACCACCTGACTAAACGGGAACGCGATGCGCTCGAGCAGGATCTGCAGCTTGCCGCGCGCGTTCAAAAAGGCTTGCTGCCGCCGCAAAATCTCGAGCGCCATGGTTGGCACATTTGCTACCACTACGAGCCGGCCGGTATGGTCAGCGGCGATTACTGCGATGTAGTAGAAGCCAACGGATCCGGCCTGTATTTCATGGTCGGCGATGTCTCAGGCAAGGGTGTCGCCGCTTCTATGCTCATGGCGCACCTGCATGCGATGTTCCGAACTCTCATCCCCATGGGATTCTCGCTTGCCTCCATGCTCCAGCACGCCAGCCGCATCTTCTCTGAAAGCACATTGCCCAACCAGTACGCCACCCTGGTTTGCGGACGCGCTCTTCCCAATGGAGAAATCGAAATCTCCAACGCCGGACATCCCGCTCCGCTCATCGCGCGCAGCGGCACGGTTGAGCCGCTTGGAGGATCGAGCCTCCCGGTCGGCATGTTCGGCAAGGAAGAGTTTCTTTTGACGCAGTTATCGCTCGCTCCCGGTGAGCGCATGATCATTTACTCCGACGGAGTCTCGGAAGCCACCGACGCATCGAACGCCGAATACGGAGCCGATCGCCTCCGCCGGCTGATCGGCCAGCATCATGCCGCCTGTCCTTCGGATATGCTCGCCGCCTGCCGCGATGATCTCGCCGCTTTCCGGCTGCACTGCCAGAAGAACGACGACGCTACGCTTTTCGTCCTCGCTCGCATGGATTCGCCGCAACTCGTTTGAGCCTCGCGTTCTACCATGTCTACTGATGTACACGCGCCGCCGACTTCTCGCCGTGGGCGCGCTCGGCGCGGTCGCCAGTTGCCGCCGCTCCGGTCAAATGACCATCGGCGTCATACCTAAAGCCACCTCGCATCTGTTCTTTCTTTCCGTTCACGCCGGCGTCGAACAAGCGGCTCGTGATTTCCACCTCGATATTCTCTGGAACGGCCCGCAAAACGAAACCGACTACGCGCGCCAGATCGAAATTGTCGATTCCATGATTACCCGCCAGGTCGCCGCGCTTGCCATCTCGGCCACCGATGATCGCGCCCTGGTCGCGCCGATCGAGCGCGCCATCCGGGCCGGAATTCCCGTGACCATTTTCGACTCCGCCGTAGATATCGATAACTACGTGAGCTTCATCGCGACCGACAACCATTCCGCCGGCTGCACCGCCGCTCGAACTCTCGCCTCCTTACTTGGCAATCATGGCGCGGTCGCGATGGTGATGCAGAAGCCGGGCGGCACCTCCACCGTTCTGCGTGAACGCGGATTCGATGAAACTATGGCCAAGGAGTTCCCTCGCATCCAGGTCGTCGCCCGGCAATTCGGCATGGCCGACCCCGCGCGCTCTCGCGCCGCCGCCGAGGACATTCTCACCGCGCATCCCGACCTCGCCGGCCTCTTTGCCTCCAGCGAAGCGGCCTCGCTTGGCAGCATTCAAGCTATTCGCAATCGCGGCCTCGCGGGCAAGCTCAAGCTGGTCACCTTCGACTTCAGCAAGACCCACGTCGAAGCTCTCGAGGACGGCACGATCAATGCCATGCTGGTGCAAAACCCATTCCAGCTAGGTTACGAAGCAGTGAAGTCGCTTCACGACAAACTCAACGGCCGCACGCCTCTGAAACGGCTCGAACTTCCCGCCCGCGTCATCCTGAAATCCGACCTTACTAAGCCCGACGTTCGTGCGCTGCTCTCCCCCGATTGGCTGAAGAATCAGTGAAGATTGAAGCGCTCACGCGTTGTAACACCTCTCGAACGCCTCTCTGAACTTCGCCATCTCCTCTTCGGTTCCCACCGTGACGCGACTCCACTCCGGCCAGACCGGCCACGAACGCCCCACGTACACCTTCTGCTGGGCCATGTCCTTGCGAAAGTCCTTACCCGAGCGCTTTACGTTAATCATGAAGTGGTTGGCTTCTGACGGAATAAACTCGACGTTCTTCGCCGCCAGCCACCTGCACGTCGCGTCGCGGATGCCGGTCATATATTGCCGGCGTTGCTCAACCAAGCGCTTCGCCTGCAAACTGGCGGACGCCCCATACATCGCGGTAATGGGCATCGCCCCGGCGCTCCACTGTCTCACGCGCGCCAGCAGATCGGGCCGTCCAATCGCTGCGCCCGCGCGCAGTCCCGCCATGCCGTAGATCTTCGAGAAGGTTCGCAAGATCACCACGTCCTGATCGCGCGCCACCATATCCGTACAAGGAATCGCCTTGGTCGTGAAGTGAATATAAGCCTCGTCGACCATCACGATGGAGCCTTGTGGCTTGTTCGCGACCAGGTACTCGATATCGGAACGGCTGGTCAGGGTGCCCGTTGGGTTGTTTGGATTGCAAACATAATACAATCCGCCATTCGGCGCCGCGGCCAGCATGGCCTTCACATCGTGGCCGTAGCTTCCGCTCTTGAGCGGCACTTTCACCACTGGCGCTCCCATGTATTTGGCCGCAATCTCGCCGGCCTCATAGCCTGGATCGCCTTTCACGAACGCCCGGTCTTTTGAACAGAACGCGAGCACCGCCTGATGCAGCGGCGCGCTCGAGCCGGCGTAGATCTGGATGTAGCTCTGCTTGTCGTCGGGGCTGTACTTCACGTCCAGCGTTCCCGCCATGCTTTGCGCCAGCTTGTCAGTTGCATCCCACATGTACCGGCCGCCCTGCTTGATGGCTTTATAGATTGCGTCCACCGCCTCCGGACACGGCCCTAAAGGATTCTCGTTAGCATCAATCTTCACCGCATCCGGCGGAATGGGCCCTGTCTTGGACATTTGCGCCAGAGCCTGCTCGTTGTAGAACGGCAGCGCAGCGCCCGCCGTCAACATGGTTGCGATTCGTCCGAAGCTGCGCCGCGAGAATCCTCGCTTCAGCAGATCCGTTTGTTGTTCAGTATTCAAAGCTGGTGCCATCGCTGTCCTCTAGTACTCGCTCTTTTGAATTGTAACGATTTCTCTGTACCACTCAGCGCGCTCGCTCTATCCATTGCATATGCGCAGACGTGTCCTTGCATTCTCTACCCTCGCCTCGATGCTGCCGTTCTTCGCAGCGCTTGGCGATCCCATCGGCCCAGTCAATCAGATCGTAGCGTTCGGCGACAGCCTCACGGATACCGGTAACGCCTCGATCGCCACGCTCGGCGCCCAGCCTGGAGCGGGTTATGCGTACAGAACCATACCCGGCCTTCCGTTCCAGGTCGGCGAATTTACGAATCCCCCAGCTCCCGGTGGTCCATCCGGCCTTTGGATAGACCAGTTCGCCGCGCAAGCGGGACTCCCCGATCCGCAGCCTGCGCTGGCTCCGGGCGGCGGCACGAATTACGCAGTCGGAGGCGCCCTGACCGGCTCAAACGGAATCGGCTACGTTTCCGATCAGCTCGCAATCTATCTCGCCGGCAAGACCGGCGTTCCCTCCACCTCGCTGTATAGCTTCTGGGCCGGCGCCAACGACGTCATTGCCGGCAACAATCCGATAACGGCAGCGGACAATCTCGAGGCGAATATCTCCACCCTCGCCGCCGACGGCGGGAAATATTTCCTCTGGTTCAACCTGCCTCTGCTCGGAAACACTCCCCGAGGCGTAGCCAGCGGAGAGAGCGCCGCCCTGAACGCCGCCAGCGCTGCCTTCGACACCGAATGGGCCAAAGACATTCAAAATCTGGACAAGAGCGACCCAGGCATCGTGCTGGTCGGCGTCAATATTGAGACTCTGTTCAACAACATGCTCCAAGATCCGGGCAAATACGGGCTCACGAACACCGGCAGCGAACCGCCAGGCGCGGCGCTGAACGGCTACCTGTTCTCTTTTGACGGTCTGCACCCGACCAGCTATGCCGATCAGTTCGTCGCCAATTTGGCTCTGACCGATTTCGAAGCCGCGGTACAACCCGGCAGCGGCAGCACCGTACCCGAGCCGGCAAGCTCTGCACTTGCGCTGCTTGGGTTCAGCGGACTACTGGTCCTGGTTCAAAAGCTAAAAGCGAAAGATCGCTGCTAGCGGAGCGCCGTTCGGCATTTTGCTATTCGAAACCACGAAGACCTGGCCAGCATGCAGAATAGTCTGCACGGCAGCATCGTTGATCAGGTCTTCGTCTTCTGAGCCGCCCGTTTCACGGCCCTTCACGGTGTGGGTGGATTCGTCGAAAACGCCGGTTGTTTCAAGCGAGTCCGAAACCAGCAACGTGAGCACACGGCCGTCGTGTGCCGCCGTGACGACATCCTTCAACCGGTTCGAGGCGCCCGCGCCCACTTTGTGGTTATACTGCGCCAGCGCTTCGTCCACCTTCTTTTCGTAGCAGCGCGACATCGCATCCAGCGCTCGTGCGTGCATCTCGCCGGATTTGAGGCTGTTCGGCGCCCCCTGCACGCTTTCCCGCGCCAGGTGGAGATTCGAATTCAACGACCGATATAAGGCGAGCTCATACTCAACGCCGGCCAGCACTACGGGCTCGTTCTTGCCGCGCAAGACCTCCTCAACTCCACGATCGATCTGACGGTAGAAGTGCGCCAGATACTCCGCTTTGTCTTCGCGCTCGGAACTGACCGTGAACATCACACCTTTCGAGGAGCCGGCGCCCGGACCGGGTGACGACCGGCCTTCCGTCAAATGATCGGGCTTCTCAGTGTTCATGTAAGCGTCGAAGCTGGCCGCGACGTGCTGCGGAAACGGGACCTCTTCGGAGGTGCGCGCCGTGCATCGCAGCAAGCGAACGTCTTTCTGGCTCAACGCAAGAATGTAGAAAGCCTTGTCGCGCGTGAGATCGGGCAACAGCGGCCGAATATAGAAGTGGGGACCAATCTCTGCCCGGCTCTTCACGGCTTCTTCGATCCAAGTGACCCGAAACACCTCCGGCGACCGCAAGACCGCAATCGAGCGTCCTTGCGCCTCGCGACCCTGCAAGATACCGTCCCAATCCCGAATGCTTTCCACCAGCTCCCGCGCCGCTGCACCGTTTCGCGTCAGTTTCGGCTCGAGAGCGCGAAGCGTTTCCTTCCATTCCAAAGCGTTCGCTTTTGCGCTTTGGTTGGGAGGCGCAGTGCTCAGCGTGAGGTATGCGCTCAAGCACGGGCCCTCCGCCGCCAATATCGTTTTCAGGTCCCGAGCGGTTTGAAATTCCGCCAATTCTGCCTTCAAAGTATCCATACGCTTAGAAGACAAACAGCCACCGATCCGGTTACTAGGGTGTTTGTCTGGGCGAGCGCGTTGTTATTTCTACGATGCGCGCTTGCTCGCCCGTGGCGCGTATCGAAATTTCTACGCGCCGTGGCGGCAGCAAATCGGGAAACCGCTCGCCCCACTCGATCAGCACCAGCGCCCGCGCATCATATATATCTTCTAACCCGAGCCGCCGTGCTTCCTCGAGCGTATCGAGCCGGTATAAGTCTATGTGGTAAACACTTACGGGATCGCCATATTCGTGAATGAGGGTAAAGGTGGGGCTGGAAACGTCCTCGGCACGCGCCGCGCCGCGGCCTTCCGCGATGCCCTTGGCGAGCGTTGTCTTGCCCGCGCCCAGCTCTCCCGTCAGGAGCACGACGCCGTGTTCAGGCAACCTGCCAGCGAGGTCGTGGCCCAGAGCCCGAGTCTCTTCCTCCGAATAAGTGTTAAAGAACTCGCGCAAAACGGGCGCGGTCTCAGGCGGGCCGCCCAAGGAGTCAGCGGATTCTTTCGCTGCCTGGCGCCCCGCATCCGCGCCCTTTGCGCTCTCAAACCGCCGAACGGACTTCATTCATGGCCTCGGGCAAAAAGTCCAGGAGATCGGTCGCCAGCGCCGCTTCTTCGCCCCAATGCGTCCCCGCCAATTCGCCGCAGCGGCCATGCAGCCAAACTGCGGCAACCACGGCCCGCTTCCAATCTTTGGGATGCTGGGCCAGCAGTCCAGCGACCATTCCAGTGAGAACGTCCCCCGTGCCTCCGGTCGCCATGGCGGGCGAGCCCGTCGGATTCACCCAAGTTTCGCCATCCGGAAAAGCGATGACCGTGCGGTCGCCCTTCAGGACAATCGCCGCCCCGCTTTGGCTGGCAAGCTGCCGGGCGACTCCGAGCCTATCGGCCTGAACCTCTTTGGCCGATTTACCAATGAGGCGTCCCATCTCGCCCGGGTGCGGGGTCAGGATGCGGGTCTTGGTAGTGGCGGGAAGCTCGCCCGCAAGGGCATTGAGCGCGTCGGCGTCCACCACTGCCGGCGCTTCGGTCTCCTGATAGAGCCGTTTTACCAAACGAAATGTCTCCTCTTCGGTACCCAATCCGGGGCCGAGAGCCAGAACGGTCATCTTCTTCAGCAGATTGAGGATCTGGCCGGCGTCGGCCAAACAGAGCCGGCCCGATTCGGTTTCGCCCAGCGGTTCAGTCATCAGTTCGGGGCGGACTGCAGCAATCATTGGCAGGGTGCTCTTGGGCACTGCAACCGTGACCAGACCGGCTCCGCTGCGATACGAACCCAATCCGACCATGGCGGGCGCGCCGCTTTTACCAAACGAACCCCCGACGACCAGCACATGGCCGTACATTCCCTTATTGGAATCGCAAGGGCGTTTTGCGAATAAATGGCGAATATCGGCTGGAGTAGTGAGACTCAACTTGCAATTTGGGTTCGTCTCGTAAAGATCGGTAGGGCTGCCAATCGGGACTACGGTGAGCTGGCCGGCGTTCTGATAGCCCGGCGACAGGCATTGGCTTCGTTTCGCAGCCGTAAAGGTGACGGTGTAATCGGCTCGGACGAACTCTCCGACCGAGCCGGTTTGTTCATCGGAGGGCAAACCCGACGGGATATCGACGGCAATTTTCTTCGCGAGCGGAAAGCCACTGTTGATCATGCGGATGGCATCGAGCGACTGACCCTTCGCCGGCCCGGTGAGGCCGGTTCCCAGCACGGCATCGATGACGAGCGTGGCGAGATTGGCGTCGCTTGGCAACGCGCGGACGACGCGGCAGCCGCAGACATCGAGCATGCGCCGGTTCGCGGCCGCGTCCCCGATTAGAGCTTCGGGATCGAAGAGCTCCACGACGGTAAGCTGGAGGCAGAGCTGCCGCGTGAATAACTGGCGCGCGATGACGAAACCGTCGCCGCCATTATTCCCCTTGCCGCAGATGACCACCACGCGCTGCTGTTCGAGCGGAGAGAAGGTCTCGCGCAGGAAATCGACCACGCGGCTACCGGCATTCTCCATCAGGATGAGACCGGGAATCCCGCGCTCGATAGTCAGGCGATCGACTTCGCGCATTTCCGCAGCGGTGAGGATCTTCACACGGGCTGCACCTGTCGCGCAAGGAGGAGCGTCATATCGTCGTGCAGTTCGGGGGTTCCCGTCCAGCCGCGGACGGCCTCGAAAATGACCCGGATGATTTCATGGTCATTGGCCTGAAGATTCCTGTGAACGAGATCGATCAAGCGCTCTTCGCCGAACATCTCGCCATAGGCATTCTCGGGCTCGGTGATTCCGTCTGTGTAACAGACGAGCAGGTCGCCTGGTTGAAAGGTGAGCGAACTCTCGCCATACTTGGAGAAAGGGAAGGCGCCGACGACGGTGCCGTTGGAATCGAGCGGCGCGACGGTTCCATCGCGAAATAACAGCGGAGAAAGATGGCCGGCGTTGGTGTAGGTCAAGGTGCGGCTGCCCTCATCGTACAAAGCGAAGAAGAAGGTGGCGTATTTCTCGGGCGAGGTGTGCGCGTAGATCTGCTGGTTGAGCTTGGAGACGAGGTTTGCGGGATCGAGCTCGGAGATATCGCCGGTATCACGTGGCGGCTGGGACTGACTGACCTGGGCGCGCAAGGCGGCTTGCATGGTGGCCATGAGCAGCGCCGCCGAGATTCCCTTGCCGGCGATGTCGCCGATGGCGAACACCATTTTCCCCTGGACGAGCGCCTGGTAATCGTAATAATCGCCCGAAACCATGCGGGCCGGATCGCAGCGCGCGCTGACTTGCAGGCCGCCGCGCGGCGGCTCTTCCTTCGGATAGAGCTGGGCCTGCACTTCGCGCGCGATCTCGAGTTCCGTCTCCAGGCGCTCCTTCTCCTTTTCGATGACCATCAGCCGTTCGAGATTGCCGGTCATCTGATTGAACGATTCGGCCAACTCGCCGAGCTGGTCGTGCGCGCGCACGGGAATGCGATGGTGGAAATCGCCGTAGATGATGCGGCGCGTACCCTCATAAAGCTGGCTGACGGCGGCCGTGATGCGGTGTGACAAAGAGATGCCGATGAGCAGGGCGACGAGTTCGACCAGCAGAAACAAGACCGCAATCGTAATGAGCACGTCGACCAGAACGCCGCGCAGCATTTCGGAGCCCGAGAAGAAGCTTCGAAACACGGCGGACGGGCGCGATTGGACCCACAAAACGCCGGGATGCGTTTCGCCAGGACGATCGAGGTGATAGTGCGGACGCGTGGAAGGCCAAGCTACCGGGATGTCAAAGCGATTCACGGCGGGAGGGAGGCGGTTCATTTTTGACCCTACCGAGTTCTCAGTTGTCGTGAAGGTCAGGTCTTCGTCTTTGGAGTTGTCGTCTACATTGATGCGCATGCCGCCGGCTGAGATGGGCGGTCTGCGTTTGTTGCGGTCACCGGGTTCGACGAGAGCAATCACCCCCAGATGCGGTACCAGGTTCGAGATGGTCTGATCCGATAACGGGGCAAGCAAAGTGATCTGTCGAGTTTGACTCTCCACCAGGTGCGCCCAAGCGTAGAAGCGACCCTTGTTGAACAAGAGACCGTTGACGGTGTTCCAGCCAGGCGGCACTTCGAGGGGCGTACTGTCGGATGGAAATCGATGCTCGCCGGTTTCGTCCTTGAGATAAATGACGACGTCTGGGAAGTCCTGCGAGTGGGCGCCCAGCAGATGCGCGGCGGCCTCGGGGCGCAGCGCGACCGGCACGGTATGCAAGAACTCGGCGGCATCGCGGACGGCTTCGAGGCGGCGATCGAGCGCCGAACTGGCGAGGTAAATCGCAAGCTCGCTCATTAAAGCCCAAGCGCTGAGAACCACCAGCAGGAAAAGGAGCATCAAGGGCACGAAGCCGAAGAGGCCATAAACAAAAAGCAGGCGATTACGGACGCTCCAGAGGGAGTGCTGCTTGACGTAGCGAACGCCGCGAATGAGGAGAATGATGGCGGGCGGAATCAGAGCCAGGAAGCACAGCGTGGCGAGGATGGCGTGTCCGGTGAAGTAGAAGAGGAGGTAAAAGGCCAGGGTGATGATAAAGTCGATCCCAGCCTTGCCAAGTCGTTTGGCTGTGAGGCGCACGGCTTGTCGTAAAGGCGGCACTCCTTTGAGGTTATCGCGCGGCCCCGATTTTAGCTCTATAGTAAGAAAGCGGAGAAGGATATGTTGCTGCGCGTGTTAGCTCTGTCGACCGCGGCGGCGCTCACGCCGGCAGCGTCTGAATTGCCGTCGACTCAGGTGACCGGAATGCTTGAGTACGTTTCCCGGACGGCAGTTGTCGTGCGGCTTCCAGACAACCGTGAGATTCAAGCCCGAATCCCAGGAAGCATGGCGGAGCTCGCGAGCGGCCGCGAGGTCGGAGATTGGGTGGACCTCAGCTACCAGAGCACGAAACAAACGTTGGACCCTTCGCTCAATCTGGCGCTTTACGCCGAGCTGACCGATATACGGACGTTCCGAAAACCGTCCGCTTCGGAGCTGGCATCGGCGCACGCGTCGCCTATTCGGCGGTTCCCAGGAAATCTGCTGGCCGAGAGTCCGGCGGCGCCGGCGGAAGAGCAATCAGCCCCGCCGGATCCATTCGCGGAGGTTCGCCAGAAGGTGAAAGCCTATCTGGCGCAGATTCCAAGCTTCATCGCCGATGAATACACCACAAGATGGACTAGCACGGAAGAGCCACCACAATGGACACAGTTGGACCAGATACAAACCGAGATTCGGTTCGATGGCCACCACGACGTCAGGACGAAGATCTTACTAAACAGCAAGCCCTGGAATCGGCCGTATGAGACGCTTCCCGGCATGAAATGGAGATCGGGTTACTGCCGCAAGGTCCACGCAGTATTTTCGAACCGCAACATTCAACTGGTCGAGGAGGGCGAGCAGACGCTTAACGGCCAGGCCGTCGCCGTCTACGCGTATCATGCTCCCGCTGATTCGATTACACATTGGTATCTGGGGGAGCAAGGTTTTTGGCCTGCTCTCGACGGTAAGGTTTGGATTTCAAAAGACGACGGACGGGCTCTGCAGCTCGAGGAAAGCTCGACCGGTTTTCCACCCGATTTTCCGCTGTCTTCCGCGATCGAGCATGTTGCCTTCGATAATGTTCCAGTTGGTGCTAACGTCGAGACACTACCCGTAGCGTCGGAAGTAACATGGGTATGCAGCGACACTGGCAAGATGTTCTTGAATAAGAACACTTACAAGAATTATCGTGCCGAGACAGCTTCGTGGGTTTCAGAAGCTGGGGTGGAAAGGTGACGGCGCGGTCAGTGTTATGCCTCCGGATGCTCCGAGAGACTGAGAACATTTCCGTCGGGATCTTTGAACCATGCGACGCGCGCGCCGGTGGGCGCCGTCCAGATTCCCTGTGCGTCCTGTGTCAGGAAATCGTAGCGTTCGAAACGGACTCCGGCCTGTTCTAATTCGGTTACCGCCTCGCCGATGTCCGGAACCTGCCAGCCTAATACCGTGCCGGGAACCGGCGGGCGTTCTTTTCCCATGCCCAAGCGCAGCATGATCCCATGCGCGTCGAAGACCAAGGCATAGGGAGGCTCTTCACTGACCAGCCGCAACCCAAGCGTGTCGCGATAGAACTCTTTGGCGCGCGCTACATCGACGATGGTGACGAATCCGATGATGTTGTACTTTCCAAGCCGGGAAGCCATGAGAGTATGATGATCCGATTCGGCGCTAGACGCAAGGCCGCTAGTGCGCCACAATATAGCGTAATTGCGACAGAGCGGGATTCTGACAAAGTACGATCCGAAGCACGGCGTTTCGGTTGCGACGCTAGCCTATGAATACTCGCCGGGGTTTCACGTGCCGGAACACGCGCATGGAGCGGATCAACTGATCTATGCGATACGGGGCGCGATGGAAGTCTCTTCGGGCCAGAGCCGGTGGTTGGTCCCGCCGCATTTTGCGCTCTGGGTACCGGCGCGAATCCGGCACCGAATTTATATGCCCGGAGAAGTGTCGATGCGAACGCTTTATCTGCGGCCGGGGTTGGTCAGGGCGCTGCCGAACCGCTGCGCCGTCTTGCAGGCGACGCCGTTATTAAGAGAGCTGATCGTGGAGATTGTGAGGCTGGGAAGGCTGCGATGGAAGAACCGGTTGGAGCGGGCGCTGCGCGCGGTGACGGTGGCGCAGATCGAGAGCGCGTCCACGTTGCCGACCCAGATCACGATGCCCAAAGAGGCTCGAGCGCGGGCGGCGGCGGAAGCGGTGCTGCAAGATCCGGCGCAACGGCAGACGCTCGCGGGCTTATGTACGGACATTGGAGTGAGCGTCCGAACGATGGAAAGACTGTTCCGCAGAGAGGTCGGCACGCCGTTTGAGCTGTGGCGACGACAAGCCCGATTGATGAAAGCGGTTCAACTGCTGGTGGACGGATGCCCGGTTAAGCAGGCGGCGTTTACGGTGGGTTATCGGCAACCGAGCGCGTTCGTGGAGGCGTTTCGAAAGTCGCTCGGGACGACACCGAAGGCCTGGATTTTGGGGCTGGAGAAACTGGGGGCTCCTTAGAGAGCGATCATGGCTGGCTGGGACGGCAGCTCACGTTGCCCGGAGTTGAGCTTCAATCCCGCTGACTGCGCATCGGCAGAAAACATGCGCACGGTCTCGAGCGAGTACTCGTCGAGGTCTTTGCCGAACAGCTCGACTTTCTTGAGCAGCTCATTGGTGACGGTGATGATGTGGCACCCGATGGCATCCGCCTGCACAATGTTCAAAACTTCGCGCGGGCTCGCCCAGATCAGTTCCAGTCGCGGGTACGGCGCTATGATCTCAAGCGCCCTCGACAGGACCGGTATCGGGTCGCGGCCGGTGTCGGCGATGCGGCCGGCAAAGACCGAGATACATGCGGCGGGGCTACGCGCCAGCGCTTCGACGGCCGCGTACACTTGCGGGACGGTCAGAAGCGCGGTGACGTTCACCTTGACTGCTTGGGCTGCGAGCGACCGCAGCACGCCGCACGTACTTTCGCCGCGGCTGTTCGTGACGGGAATTTTGACGTAGACATTGCTTCCCCAGCCGGCGATCTGTAACGCTTCCTGCTCCATCTCTTCGAAGCCGTCCGAGAGAACTTCGAAGGAGACCGGCAGATCCGGTATGCGGGCGAGGACTTCGCGGCCGAAGGCTTCATAATCTGAAATGCCCGCTCGTTTGAGCAGGCTCGGATTGGTGGTAAAGCCTTTTATTTGCGGGCAGCGAGCAAGCTGCAGCATGGAGTGCAGATCGGCCCCGTCTGCGAAGACTTTCACTTTGAGTCGGTGTAGCGCGTGCACGCGAGTTCTTCCTGACTTCTATCGCGCACGACGGGCACCAACCGCCCTGTGCGCTCCTTCACCGCTTGAGGCAGCAAAGCGGTCAACGACGCGCGAATCGCGTCTGCGGTGTTGCGCCGGCATTCCCAACCGAGAGAGCGAATGCGCGCCGTGTTCAGCCGGACGACCGGAACGTCGCCCTTCCAGCCGCGGTCTCCACCGGTGTAGGCGAATTTCGTTTTCCCATTACTTCCCACCGTCTGGGCCGCGATTTCAGCGATCTCCGTTACGGTGATGTAGTCGCCGGTAGCGACATTGTAGACGGCGAACGGCTGCCGGGTTCGGCGATGGGCCAGCAGCACCGCCCTCACGACATCCTCAACGTGTATGTACGACTTACTTTGAGAGCCGTCGCCGAGGATGCGAAGCTCACCGGGGTGGTCGAGCAACTGGCGGACGAAATCGAAACCGACACCGTGCGTTTGCCGGGGCCCCACGACGTTTCCGAAGCGAAACGCACAGCCCTTCAGGCCGAACATGTAGCAGTAGGAGGCGATCAGCGCCTCTCCGGCAAGCTTGCTCGCGCCGTAGGTCGAGATGGGCAGCAGCGGGCCGTGGTCTTCACTGAATTCGAGCGCGCCTGCGTCGCCATAGACGCCGCTGCCGGACGCATAGAGAATGTGGCGAACGCCGGTCACGCGCATGGCTTCGAGAACCTGCCGGGTGAGAACGGTTCCTGCGCGGAAATCGATGTCGGGATCCTTGACCGCTCTCGCGATGTCCGGGTTGGATGCCAGGTGAATGACCACATCGTGCCCGGCCATGGCGGTGGTCAAAAGATCGCTATCGTTCACGTCGCCGCGAACGACTTTGAGAGCCGGGTTATCGCAGTGGCGCTGATAGTGCCACTCACGTCCCGAACTGAAGTTGTCAAAAATTGTGACTGCGGCGACGGTGGGGATTGCGAGGAGCGCATCGGTGAAATGGCTGCCGATGAATCCGGCGCCCCCGACAATGAACCACCGCTGGCTTATCGGAGAGGCTCCATTTTCGCCGGCGGTGCTGCGCGATTCAGATACGACTTGGTTGCTATAGGGTGGCATGCGAGGTGTTAGAAAATTTGCGAACTTGATGGATCCGGTTTCGGCGCGCGAAATATCTTCGATTCGAGATAGTGCGCATGTATGTGAACGGCGCACGGCGCCTGGTCTGCGGTGCTCGCGGTCTCGGCACGCGCAAGGGCCGGATCGTACGGGGATAGCTTTCCGGGAGCATCGTCGGGCTTGACGATCCAGGCGCGACGGTCTCGGTAGTAACGGAGGACTTCCTGGTTTCGCGCGTCGCCCATATCTTGCGCCCAAACCACACGGGCGGCGTCGATATCGGCTTCGTTGTAGACCCATTCGGTGGTCAGGTAGGCGAGCCGGTTGTATTGCACGAACACGACATGGCGGCCGGGCTTGGATGCGAGTGCGCGCAGAATATTGGCTCGCCATGCGCCCTGACCGCTGCCCTGGGCCGACCAGGTGTGAACTCCCGGATTTGCGGACAGAAAACCGGTGGAATCGCAAAAGATGCGAACCGGAAGCATCAGAACACAGGCAGAGACCAGGGCACGCGAGAGCGCGATTCCGGATTTCTGTTTCGAGACCCTGAGATGACGAATGCCCTGAACGATAATCGCGAGGAAGCAGCCGGTTACGGCCGCGATGTAGTGCGGATACGCGGCGATGACCAGGGCAAGAGCGAGCGAGACGGCAGCGCAGACCAGCGGGACGCGGATGCGACGATTGCGCCACCATTTGCGAATCCCGAACAGCGGCACCGTGAGCGCTGGGCCAAAATAGAAACGCCACAGGGGCGCTAATTTGATGGAGCCGAATGCAATCGTGTCTTTCGGGTCGCTCTTGCGATGCTGGACGCACTGCTCCCATTCGTAATAAAGCCGCAGGTCGGTGTGACGGTAGACGACGGGCTGCGAGCGCTGCCAAGGGAGCGTGAGCGGCCAGCCATAGAGTCGCTGATTGACTGCGTAGGGCACCACAAACGGGCTTCCGGTGATAGCCCGGCAATAGCATGCCAGCCCGAGTAGCCCCGCCATGCCGACCGATGCGGTGGGAAGGGCAACGCGCAGAACGTCACGGACGCGGCGGCTTCGGGCGTAAGGCCAGCCAAGAGCAACCAGAACCGGAACAGCGAACACGAAGCCTTCGAGCGGACGCGAATAGGCGAGCGCCACCAGCCCTACGCCGAGCGCCACGCTGTTCCAAGCGACAAGAGACGCCGGCAAGCGTGCGGCCGAGGGGACGCGCCGCAATCTGACGCATGCTCCCAGAACGAGTGCTCCAGCAGCCGCCGTTACGGCGCCTCCCCAGTAACTATTCACCCAGTAGGAGGCAACTCCCCATTTGAGGATGGCCAGAATGCCGCCGAGGAGCGCCCAGCGCGCGGGCAGGATCGCGTACAGCATCCAGAGCAGCGCGGCGCACATAAGCCCGGACGACAGTAAGATGCCGATCCAGTAATGGCCGAGCAATTTGCCGGCGGCCATGGCAATTCCCAGCGCCGGGAAGTAAGGAGATGCGTAGACAGGTTGAAAGAAGACGTGAATGGTTTCGAAGTGCTGCCACAGCGGGTGGGCCGGATTCGCGAAGCGGGCGTGCGAGAGCGTGTCGGCCAGAAGCAAATGACTGAACTCGTCGGGAACCCATGGCTGCGGAATCGGGTTCCACGGCAATGCGGCCACGCGGAGGAGCATGGGAGCGAGGAAGGCAAGGGCGATGCAAGCAGCTCGATGGGAAGCGATGCGGGCTCCCCATGCTTCCAGGCGATCGAGCGCGGGAAATAGGAACAGGCGTTTGGATGCGGACGCGAAAGCGACTACGAGCACCAGCTCGACGAGAGTCCAGTCCGTGAAGAATGCCTGCACAGCTCCAAAAACGAGCAGCGCGGCGGCGATCACGGATTCGTCAAGCAAGCTCACCCGGTTTCGCCTACGGTTTGTTCGCGGCAGTGAGACTGGAATCGCAACGGCAGCAGGCGAAGGATTCGCTTCAACGTCCAAACGGTGGATTCCCAGCGCCGGAGGGTGGTCACGCCGATTCGCTCGCGGTACGGAATGAAGGCTTCGGCGATGCGGTACCCGAGAAGCGCAGGCTTGAGGAGCAGCTCGACCGGCAAGGCCGGGCCGACGGCGTCGAATGTCACGTGCTGGAGCATGCTGCGGCGATAGGCCCGCATGCCTGAATGAACATCGCTCGTCTTCACGCCGAGAACCATCCAGGCCAGAAGGGCAAAGAAGCGGTTGGCGAGATAATTCGCAAACGGCATGGATTCCGGCCGGGTCCCCAAGCGCGATGCATTCACGAGGTCGGCTTCGCCCGAGAGCACGGCTGCCGCGAATTCGGAAATGCGATCGGCGGGGTACGTATCGTCGCAATCGAGCGTAATGACGACTGTTCCTTGCGCATCCGTCAGGGCACGCATCATGGCGCGTCCATAGCCCTGGGGAGGAAATTGCCGTAGCACACGGGCGCCCAGGGCGGCAGCAATTTCGGGCGTGCTGTCCCGACTGCTATCGACCACCAGGATTTCGGCATCCAGACCCGCGACGGCCAGTTGGATATCGGCGATCACTTTGGCGACCGCTGCTTCTTCGTTCAGCGTAATCATCGCGACCGTTATTGCGGGCATAGTTGCTCCGCTACGGTCGAGCAGGCGGCGGCGTTCAGCCGCGCGGCGACTTTTTGAGCGCCCTCAATGCATTGGTCCATGTTGATGTACTCGAATTGCGCATTGCGGCCGCAGAGTGTAATCCCCTGCTGTTCGAAATAGGCTTTTAGTTTCTGCAAATGCTGGCGGTACGTGAAGTCCTGAACGACATAGCCGTACTTGGTGCGGATGACCTTGGCATAACAGATCTCTTCGGGGCGTACGAGGTCCATGGCGCCAAGGCCAGCGACGACGCGGTTGAGAATGTCCGAATCGTCCGCTTCCCACATGCCGTGGCCGGGCATGCAGGTGATTTCGGCCTGAATCAGCGACTTGCCCACGGGTGCATTCTGCGGGCTGAAGATGGCGGGAAACGATACCCGGTGGAACGGCAGCTCCGGACTGGGGATATAGATGGCGCTGTAATCCGGAAGGCGTTCGCTTGCGAGACCGACGGTAATGGTTATAAGCGAGTTGAATCGCAGCGAGTCCCCGCATCGTTTGATATCGTCCGGCACGCCCTCGAATTTGTGGGCCATCTCGTTGATGGGAAGCGTGGAGACCAAGTGGCGGTAGCGGTACTCGCGCTCGCCGTCGGTCACAGCCCATGCATCGCCGGCTCGGCGGACGTTGCGAACACGGAAATTCGTAGTGAGCCTGGGAACACGCCGCGCCATTGCGTCGGGTAGGCTCCGGATGCCGCCCCGGGTGGGGTAATAGAAGAAGAGTTGGTGCTGATAACCTTCGGTTTCGACGCCAACGGCGGCCTTGATAACGTCTTCGAGCGGCGGCCTGGGTATGCGTCCTTCCACCCAATCCAGGCTCATCTGCTCAGCCGGAACTTTCCAGATTTTCTCGTTATACGGCAGCAGGTATTTCTCGGTTATGGCAGTGCCGAACGTGTGGTACATCCACTGCCGGAAGTTGGCCGGCGGCGGGTGAGCATTCGAAACGTAATCGCGCAGGCACTCGAACCGGTCCTGTGGCGCCAAGTCGAAGAGCCCGTTTTCGAAGGGATATTTGACGTAGCGGCCGTTGTAGAAGATCTTGTTGTTCCTACGGCCGCGGCTGATGTTGCGCCCGAGCAGCGACAGCATGAAGTCGAGGGTCTTGGCATTGCGGGAAAAGATGATGTGAGGGCCGCCGGCATCGAAGGTGAATCCTTGCTCGATCACGCTCCCACAGTGGCCGCCGGGAAACGGGTCGGCTTCCAAGACCTCACAATCGACTTCGAGATGCGCCGCGACGGTAAGGCCCGATAGACCGCCGCCGAGAATGCCTGTTTGGGAACGTAACTTACCGGGATGCAGTGCGGGGGCACGGGCGATGTGTTGCTGAAGACTGGCCAAGTTTTTGTCGAGCGAGTCTTTATCAAAGAAAGCTTCGGGCGGCATGTTAGTCCCTCGCCATCACCACTGCTCCGTCATGGTCGAAGCGAAATCGAAGTTCGTTCAGGCCGGCGCGGCCCATGGCGCGCCTGAGACGTACCGGATCCTCGGCGTAGAAGAGCAAATATCCTCCGCCTCCGGCGCCGACGAGTTTTCCGCCGAGCGCGCCGTTGGCCATGCCGAGCGCGTGCAGATCGTTGATAGGCCCGCTGGTGATGCCGCAGGAACGCGCCTGTTTATGCGCCCAATGCTCGCGCATCAAGGCGGCATACTGCCTGGTATCTCCGGATTCGAGCGCGTCCTTGGCAGCTAACCCCAGTTGTTTCACAAACAGCAGGTTCTGCATCATCGAAGTCTCGGCACATTTCGACCGTTCGCGTTGGTCGCTCAACACTCGGTCGGCATCCCGCGAATAGCCGGTAAAGAACATGAGCAGATTGGACTCGAGATCGATCAGAGTGCCGGTAGAAAGAACGAGGGGTTTGATGTCCACCGATCCATCCGGCCGGAAATCGAAGCAGGTCAGGCCGCCGATGGCAGCGATGTACTGGTCTTGTTTGCCGACCGCACGGCGAAGAACGTTGATTTCGATATCGCAGGCTTCTTGCGCGAGGGCCTCGGCCGAGGGGTGCTGCCGCTTATGCTCATACATGGCCTTCAACAGGCCGACGGTGAACGCGCCAGACGAACCGAGCCCGGTACCGGCCGGGACGTCGGCGAGGCTTGCTATTTCAATGTGCCCCTGCCCGTCGTGCCGGCTGAGCACCTCCCGGAAAATGGGATGCTTGACCTCATGCAAAGCTAGGACATTTTCGACGTCGGAGTATTTGAGGAAATAGCCGGGCTCAAACATCCGGTTGATGCCAATGTAGATATACCGTGAGATCGCGGCGGCGATAATGAAGCCCCCGGCTTGCTCGTAGAAGCTTGGCAGGTCCGTTCCGCCCCCTCCGAGGGAGATGCGCAGCGGCGTGCGGGTAATGATCACAGGAAGTTCCTTCGAGGAAGTGGCAGATCTTCTTACTTCCTCTCGGAACTGAGGTTGCGCGCAGGGCTATATGGGAGTTACTGGGCCGGCAATGGTTGTTGCAGGATCGAGAGCACGTCGGCGGGAAGCTTGTCGGCGCCGGCGAGCATCAGACTGACTTGCCAGATCTCTTTGTCGGATAGCGAATCTTTGTAAGCCGGCATGCCGGTCAGGCGGATGCCGTTGGTGACCTTCCAATAGGTCTCGCCGGCTGGATCGTCGGTGACGCCGGTGCCCTTTAGAAGCTGCGGAGGGCTCGGGAACATGCCCTTGGCGGTTGCAGTCTTGGGCGTACCCCAGCCGCCGTGGCACATCGCGCAGTGATCGCGATAAAGATGAGCGGCGTTTTGAAGGTCGGCGTCGGTGGCCTGGAAGGGCGGCGTCTTCGGAGCTTCTTTATCGATGCGCGCGTCGAGACCCATGTGCGCCAACTTGCGCTCGAAGGGGATCGGGGACGCGGCGGTCGCGACAGGCGCGTAGCCGAACCGGAAATAGAAATAGACCGAGGCGAATACCAGAAGAATGCCTATGATGACGCCGAAAATAAATCTCACGAGTCCTCCTGACTCAAACTGGAGCGCACACTCCCGAAGCTAAAGAGCTTAGCAGGCAAACAATTGTGCAGAGCACGACTCGGCGCGGGCGGCTTGGGTGAGCGTGAGTTAGTCGTGCCGGTCCTGTAGAAAGCGCCGCAAACGATCGGCCATGTGTTCATGCGTGAGATAATCGCCGCGTTCTAACGCCGCCTCTCCATGCAAGACCGCTTCGATGAAACGCGCATCATCTTCGAGCAAGCGCAAGGCGGCTCTTTTTACAAGCGCCTCCGGATTGGTCCCTGCGGTGCTGGCAACTTTCGCCAGTTGCGTTTCCTGTTCGGGCGTGAAGTGAACTTCCATGCCCTCAAGATACGGGAAAACCTGCATTTAGGCAAGGCTTCATGCCAGTAATTGGAGGTCATAATGCGGAGCGCGCGAATTGTCTGCCAGGTAGTTGCCATTGGCGGATCCGGATTTCAAACTGACACACGGGAAGACACGATAGGCTGATGGGCGGAGGCTCACACAGCTTGTATAGAACGGCGACGATTGCCTGTTTGCTGCTTTCGGCTGGGCACTTAGAGTGGGCGCAGGAAGCGGCGATATCACAACCCGGCGCCCTGACCATCGACCTGCAGGATGCGCTTGGGCGCGCGCGCAAATACGGGGCACAGATCGAAGCGGCGAACATCGCGGCGGAACTGGCGAGAGAGGATCGGGTGCAGGCAAAAGCGGCGGCGCTCCCGTCGGTCAATGGATTGAATCAATTCATCTACACCGAAGGAAACGGCACGCCCTCGGGCGTGTTTGTCGCCAACGACGGCGTGCACATTTACAACGAACAGTTACAGGCGCACGAAGAGGTGCTGTCGCTGGTGCGGCGCGGAGAGATTCGGTTGGCCGCAGCGGCCGAAGCGGTGGCGCGAGCCAAGGCCGAGGTGGCGGCACGAGGCTTGAATGCGACGGTCATTCAGGATTACTATACGATTGCCTCGGCGCAGCGGAAGCTCACGGATGCGCAGGTCAGCCTCTCGGAGGCGCAACATTTTCTGGACATCACCGGAAAACAGGAGCGCGGCGGCGAAGCGGCTCACGTGGACGTGATCAAGGCGCAGCTACAAGCGCGGCAACGGGAGCGCGAGGTACAGGATGCGAGGCTGGCGGTAGAGAAGGCCAAGATCGCGCTGGCGGTCCTTATCTTTCCTAGGCTGGAACTGGAGTACTCGATTGTGGACGATCTGTCGAATGTCGTCGCGCTGCCGCCGTTATCCGAAACGACCGCACAGGCGGCGGCTAACAATGCCGATGTCCGGGCGGCTCAAGCGGGCGTCACCGAGGCGCGGTTGGGAGTGAACGTGGCGCGCTATGCGTATTTGCCCTCGTTCGGTTTGGATGTGTTCTACGGGATTGACGCTAATCAATTCGCCGCAACCTCGACGAACGCGCAGGACACCGGGCGCAGCACGCTGCCGCATTTCGAGGTGATGCAGCGGCAGAACCTGGGGTACGTGGCGCAGGCGACGCTGAACATTCCGCTGTGGAGCTGGGGCGCCATTCACAGCAAGGTAAAGCAAGCCGCTTTGCGAGCGCGCCAGGCGGAGCTGGATTTGACGATGGCCCGGAAGCAACTGGATGCGGAGCTTGCGGCGTCGTATCGCGAGGCGCAAACGGCGTTATCAGAAGTGGAGTCGCTGCGCTCTTCGGCCGAACTCTCGGCGGAAAGCCTTCGTCTGACGCTGCTTCGCTATCAGGCCGGAGAAGCGACCGCGTTGGAAGTGGTGGACGCACAAACGACTGTGGCGCAGGCTCGCGGCGCATACGACGATGGGTTGCTGCGCTATCGCACGGCGCTGGCGAACCTGCAAACGTTGACGGGGACTTACTAAGCGATGAAGATTCACTTGCATGCGACGCTGTTGTGCGCGGCCCTGTTGGCAGGCTGCTCCGGCAATTCGAATCGAACCGCCGCGGATGAAGCGGAGCCCGCGACGCCGGTGCAGGTGGCGGCGGCGAAACTCGACACGATTCATTCGACGATCGCGGCCGAGGCCATTTTGTATCCCGTGAAGCAAGCGAACATTATGCCGAAGATCAGCGCGCCGGTGGCGCGTTTTCTGGCGCAGCGAGGCGATCATGTCCGGCAAGGGCAGTTAGTGGCGGTGTTGGAGGACCGGGACCTGATCGCCGCGGCCGAAGAAAGCAGAGAACTATACCGGCAGGCGCAAGCCAATTATCAAAACACCTCCAACGCGACCATGCCCGAAGATCTGACGAAAGCGAAGACGGATGTGGAGTCGGCGCGCCAGGCGCTGGAGGCGGCAAAAAAAGTCTACGAAAGCCGGCAAGCGCTTTTGCACGAGGGAGCGCTGGCGCGGAAACTGGTAGACGATGCGCAGGTGGCCATGGTGCAGGCGCAGAGCCAATTCGAGACCGCGCAGCAGCATCTGCGATCGCTCGAGACGGTGGGGCGCACGGAACAGCTTGCGAGCGCGCAGGCGCAGATGGATGCCGCCAAGGCTCATTACCAGAGTGCAGCGGCGCAGTTGTCGTATGCCGAGGTGCGCAGCCCGATGAACGGCATCATTTCAGACCGTCCTTTGAACGTGGGCGAGACGGCGAGCAGCAGCGCGGCGCTGATCTCGATCGTTGACATTTCCCAGGTGGTGGCGCGCGCCAACGTTCCGGTGCACGAAGCGGCCCTGACTCAAATTGGCAAAGCGGCAACGATTTCGGGTCCGGGCGCCGATCTGGATGGGAGAGTGACGGTGGTGAGTCCGGCTGTGGATCCGAGCACCACAACGGTCGAGGTTTGGGTGCAGGCGCCGAACGCGGGCGAGAAATTGAAGCCCGGCGTTACGGTGAAGGTTTCTATCGACGCGGGCGAAGTGCGTAACGCGATCGTGGTTCCGGCAGCCGCTCTTCTCAATTCCGACGAAGGCGGAGAAAAGATCATGGTGGCGGGCGCGGACTCGCTGGCGCACGAGCGCAAGGTGGAAGTGGGCGTTCGCAGCGGCGATATAGCTCAAATTCTGAGCGGCGTGAAACCGGGCGAGCAGGTGATTACGCAGGGGGCGCTGGGGCTGGACGATAAGGCCAAGATTGAGATCGCCAAGCCTGGGGAGGCGCCCGGCGGCGATACGGACGCGCAATGAGCCAGCTCACGCACATGCCACCGCCGGTATCGACCCTGGAGGAAGCAGAGCATTGGACGGCGCGCTATCTGAAGGCCATCTTATTTATTAGCATTGCGCTCGCCTGCTTCGGCGCATATCTCGCGTTCAACATTCCGGTGGCCGTGTTTCCCTCGACGAACTTTCCGCGCATCGTGATTGGCGTCGATAACGGCGTTATGCCTATCGACCAGATGCAGGTGACGGTGACGCGACCGCTAGAAGAGGTGGTGAACTCCGTACCGGGCCTAGACCGCGTGGTATCGATCACGAGCCGGGGCTCGGCTGAGATCGATCTGTTTTTCAACTGGAGCGTCGACATGTTTCAAACGCTCCAGTACGTGAATGCGGCGATCGCGCGCGTTCAGACGACGCTGCCCTCGACGGCAACCGTTACTGCCAATCGCCTGACTTTTGCCGCGTTCCCGATTATGGGCTACAGCATGCGGTCCGAGACCGTTCCGCAAACGGTACTGTGGGAGCTCGCGACGTATACGGCGAAACCGCAGCTCAATCGGCTCAGCGGTGTTTCGACCGTAGTCGTGCAAGGCGGACAAGAGCCGGAGTTTCAGATCGAGCCCGATCCGGAGAAACTGGTGGAAACCCAGGTGACGATTCCGAATCTGCTGGATGCGATTTCGCGTAACAATTTGATCGATTCCCCTGGCCTGTTGCAGCAGAATCACCAGCTCGTGCTGGGCTTGGTTAGCGGGCAGGCGCACACCCCGAAAGAAATCGGCGGCATCGTCCTCAAGACCACGCCAGCGGGAGTGCCGATCAAGATCAGCGATCTAGGCTCGGTGAGCGAATCGGTGAAGCCGGTTTACACGCTGGTCACCGCCAACGGGAAGCCGGCGGTGCTGTTGAACATTTACCGCCAGCCGGACAGCAACACGGTCGCGGTCGCAAACGAAGTTCATGGGAAGATCGAAGACCTGCGTCACGTGCTGCCCGGCGGCGTGATTCTGGAGCCGTTTTACGACCAGTCGGAGCTGGTGAGCGATTCGATAAAGAGCGTGCGGGACGCGATTCTGATCGGACTGGTGCTGGCGGCGGTCATTCTGGTGCTTTTCTTGCGGGATTGGGGAACGTCTATCGTGGCCGGCCTAGTGATTCCGGTAACGATTGCGGTCACATTCATAGCTTTGCGAGCAATGGGGCAGAGCTTCAACTTGATGACCCTGGGCGGCCTTGCGGCAGCGGTCGGCCTGGTGATCGACGATGCGATTGTGGTGGTCGAGAACATCGTACTGCACCGTGACGCCGGGCAGGGGCGTTCGAAAGCCATCCGCAGCGCATTGCGCGAGATTCGAGTGCCGCTTCTCGGCTCGACCATAACTCCCATCGTGGTGTTTCTGCCGCTGATCACCATTACCGGCGTAACGGGTACGTTCTTTCGCGCTCTTGCGGTGACGGTGGCGGTCGCGCTTCTCACGTCCCTAGCGCTGGCACTCACCTGGACGCCGGCGCTGAGCCATCTGCTGCTGCGCTCGCGCGGCGCTCAGTCAGGGCAAGGGGAAGCGGCGCGAACCGGCATAATGGGACGCGTGACGCGGCTGTACGGGCGCACGCTCCATGCCGCGGTCGCCCATCCCGCGATTTTGGCCTGCTGCTGCGCTCTGCTCGTCGTCGTTTCGTTCTTCTGCTACCGCGCGCTGGGCAGCGATCTGCTGCCGGCCATGGATGAAGGCGGCTTTGTGCTTGACTACTTAATGCCGGCGGGATCGTCGCTCGCGGACACGGATCGGGTACTCGTGGGTGTCGAAAAGATCCTGCACTCGATACCCGAGGTGGAAAACACATCGCGCCGCACAGGGCTGCAACTTGGGCTCGCGGCCGTGACGGAGGCGAACACCGGCGACATCTCGGTGAAATTGAAATCGCGGCGCAGCCGAAGCGTGGAAGAGGTGATCGCGGGCGTGCGCGAAAAGGTAAACAAGCAATTCCCGCAGCTCGATACCGACTTCACGCAAATCTTGCAAGACATGATCGGCGACCTTACCAGCTCGCCCGATCCGGTCGAAATCAAGCTCTTTTCGCCGAATCTGCCGCTCCTGGAGCTCTGGGGGCCGAAGGTGGGCGATGCGATCAAGGCCATCCCGGGTGTGAAGGACGTGAAGAACGGCATTGAGGACACAATCAGCGGCCCAGCGATCACCTTCCACGTGGATCAGACCGTGGCGGCGCGCGCCGGCTTCACGCCGCAAGAAATCGAGATCGACGCCAGCGCCATCTTCCAAGGCGAACCTTCGCCGGTTCCGGTGGTGGTGAACAACCGGCCGTACACGCTGCGGGTCACCTTTCCGGCGGAAACCAGAACCTCGCTCGAGACCATGCGCGACACGCCACTGATCAGCGGAACGGGGAAAATCGCGACACTGGGCACGCTGGCAACGATAGAAAGAGATCCGGGGCAGATCGAGTTTCGGCGCGAGAATCTGCAGCGGGATATAGCGGTGACGGCGCGCCTGGAAGGAATCAGCCTAGGCACGGGTGTGGCGCGGGTTCAACGAGCAATTGAGCGCCTACACGTGCCTTCGTCGATTCGAATCCAATATGGCGGGCTGTATGAAGAGCAGCAGCGGTCGTTCCACGATCTGCTTTTCGTGCTCGGCGCCGCGATTGTGCTGGTGTTCCTTGTGCTGCTGGTTGAATTCGGGGAATTTGGCGCGCCGGCGGCCATTCTCGCTTCGGCGCTGCTCTCAACCTCCGGAGTCTTCTTCGCCCTGCTGATCACGCAAACCACCTTCAACATTTCTTCCTTCATGGGTTTGATTATGGTGATCGGCATCGTGGCGAAGAACGGCATCTTGCTGCTGGACGCGGACCAGAAGTTTCGCGCGGGGGGCGCGCCGCCGCGCCAAGCGCTGATGGAAGCCGGCGAGAGGCGATTGCGGCCTATCACGATGACCGCGCTCGCAACCGTGGCCGGCATGCTTCCGCTGTCGCTCGCCATCGGCGCGGGCTCTCAGATGCTCCAACCGCTGGCTATTGCCGTGATCGGTGGAATTTTAGCCTCTATGGTACTGTCGCTGGTGGTCACTCCGGCCGTTCATTACTTCCTTCAGCCCGGCGGGCGCACTAATCCGGACTCTTATAAGCAGGAGTGAGCCGATAGAGAAATGACCTGGCGGTATCTAGCTTATCAGCGTGTAAAACTTACTTTGGCGCCTCTACTCCGGGGCCGAACTCTAACATTTGAAATTCACAATCCGTTTATAGGCTTTTTTGCGCAACTTACCTGGTGCGTTTCCGTGCTCGAATACTCAAAACAGCGCGGCCTCGCGACTCAGCTTTCAGCAACCGGCGCGCAGTATCGCGATCCGGCGCGCTCCCCTAACTGGCTTTCGTATTTCTTCCAGGTTGCCGATGCGAAACAGCCGGTGGATTTCCGCATTTCTCAATGGACTGAACTATGCATGCCCGCGAGATACTTGAAACGGGAAACCATAGAAGGGGCGAACGAGCTGATGAAGCGCCATCTGCCGCTCCAGCAGGAGATTCTGAGTAAACTGGACCGGTTTTGCGGCCAGCACTTTGAAGGCAAGAAGATGCTTGGCGTGCATTTTCGCGGAACCGATAAGACCGAGGAAGCGCCGCGCGTAAGTTGGGAGGCCATGCGACAAACAGTTTTGAATTACCTGAACGCGAACCGCGAAGTAAATGGATTGTTTGTTGCAAGCGATGAGCCGGCGTTCCGGGAGTATATCCGCGATTCGTTTCCCGATTTGCCGGTCGTCGGTTCTCAGAGTAGCCTTGCTGGAAACTATAAGGCAGATCTCGGCGTTTCCAACTACCAAAAGGGAGAAGAAGCGCTGCTGGATTGCCTGCTGCTTTCGCGCTGTAGCGCGCTCATTCGAACTACCTCTTTTCTTTCGGCCTGGGCTTCGATTTTCAACCCTAAACTGCCGATCGTGGTGGTGAACAGGCCCTACCCGAACAAGCTTTGGTTCCCGGAAGCTGCCCTGATTCCACGCTCGATGGATCAGTATGCGCCCGTGGATCTACTATCCAAACCGCTTGTGGCGCGCGCACGTCTAAGATAGTGAAGGAGGCTCACCTTGATCAAGCCGCTCACGGGGAAGTGGCATAGAGCAGGCGTGGGCGTTTGCTGGATCGTTTTATTCGCCTGCCCCAGTCTTTTTGGGCAGCAACTGAGCGTTCAGCAAATTATTGACAAATCCGTTCTCGTAAACCAAGCCGATTTCAAGGCGGCTGCCGGCTTCAACTGGATCGAGACCGATCGAACCGGCAAAGGCTCGAAGACGTTTCGAGTGACGACGATTGAGGGGACCCCGTACTACCGGCTCATCGAAGCGAACGGCCAGCCGCTAACGCCGGCACAGGAAGCGCAACAAGCGAGAAAAGAGCAGCAAGTGATTGCGCATCGGCGTGCAGAATCGCCCGCGGAGCGGCAACAACGAATCCAGACGTTCGAGAAGGAGCGCCGGCGCGACAACGCCATGATGGAACAACTCACGCAGGCGTTCAACTTCAAGATGGTTGGGATGCGCAAGGTGCGCGGCTACAGCGTATACGTGTTGAAGGCGACGCCAAGGCCCGGCTATAAGCCGCCGAGCATGGAGACGCAGGTGCTGACGGGGATGCACGGGGAGCTGTGGATCGACGACACAACGTTCCATTGGGTGAAGGTTACGGCCCAGGTCATTCATCCGGTTGCTATTGAAGGATTCCTCGCGGAAGTGGAACCCGGTACGCAGTTCGAGCTCGAAAACCAGCCGGTGGGGGATGGCAGGACCTGGCAAGCGGCGCATTTTTCGATGAGGTCGAACGCCAGAGTTCTGCATTTCTTCCCGCGCGAATCGTCAGAAGACGAGACGTACACCGATTACCAGCCGATCCGTGCAGCCGGCGAAAAGCCCGAACAGACTGCGCGAAGGTAGACCCCGAACTTAGATCTGCGCACCGACTTTTTCACGGGCCGCCGCGGCCGGTGCTGCGCTGCCATTCGAAGAAACCATTTGCACCTTGATGGGCGGCATGCCCACTACTTCATAGGTTCCGGATGCGATGGAGACGCCGGCGCGATCGAACTCTTCCAGGATGTCGCGGCTCATGGCGCTTTTAATCGTTCGGATGCCGGAATCCGGCACGATGAAGCGCACGGTCATTTCGATCCAGTTGTCCGTTATCCGCCAATACATCTGCGGTTCGAGCTCAGAGCGCTTGAGCACGTAGCGCTGCTCCAGGGCGCGCAGGGCATCTTCTCCGATCTCGGCGATCTTCACGGTGTGCTTGCGCGCGGCATCCAGCAGAATCTGCTCGGCGCGCTGGCGGTCGGCGTTGAACGGAACCGGAATGCGCATCTCTTCCCAGATATAGGGAAACTCGCGGGTGTAATTGTAGACGGGTTTATCGAAGATGACGGCGTTCGTCACGCGGACGATGCGGCCCGTGTATTGGCGCGCCTGCACCCACACGGGATCGGTTGCGTCCCCTTCGGCCGGTGCGCCCATCTCCATGATCACGGTCTGCAGGAAAGTGAGAGCGATCACGTCGCCGCGAATGCCGCCCATGGTGATGCGGTCGCCCACCGTAAATGTCTTCCCGCGCAAGATGACCAGATAGCCGGCGAAGGCGGTGACCACTCTCTGCAGCGCAAACGCCAGGCCCGCGGTGACCATTCCGGCTGCCGTGGTGAGCGTCGCCGGGTTGTCGAACCAGAGAGAGACGAGGCCGACGACCAGGAACACCGTTACGGCGATGGAGATGCCCTGGTGGGTCCAGAATGCGAAGCGTTTGCCGGCGTGGTCCCAGGCGTTGCGATGCGCAAGCCAGCGAAGAAAGCGGCCCAGCAGCATTACGAAGACAACGAATACGAGGGAGAACAGCAATTTCTCGCCGTTCTCCGCGTTGACGCCGACGAGCTTTACACCGAATAACTGAACCACCCGGTGCGGTCCTACGAGCTGAAAAACATTTCCCATCGTTATTACCTGTTTCCATGCTAGCGGGGCGAGCACGTACAATACGGTCGAGAAACGGGGAGGCGGGCAACGCAGATGCTTGGTTTAGACGACCTGGAGATCGGCTTGATGTTCTGGGCGGGCGAGAACGCCCGAAGAACATTGCACGAGGTGAAGCAGTTCGGTTTGCGCGCCGGCCAATTGGGATTTCCCGGCGAGCTGCCGCTGGAGCATGCGGCGGAACGATGGGATGAAGCTTTGACGGCGGAGCACTTCACAGCAGTTACAGCGGTGTGCAGCTATGCCGGCGAAGATTACACCGACATTCCAGCGGTGGCGCGCACGGTCGGGCTGGCGCCCGCAGATACGCGCGCCGAGCGCATCGCGAGGACGAAGGCCGTGTCCGACGTTGCGCGCGCGCTCGCGATCGACAGTGTCGCCTGCCACATCGGATTCGTGCCCCATGAGCCAGGAGACGCCATCTACCCGGAAATTCGCGATGTCGCGAGGGAACTCTGCGACTATTGCGGCCGCAACGGCCAATCTTTCACGCTCGAAACAGGGCAGGAGCCGGCCAAGGTTCTACTTCAGTTCCTGGCGGATGTGGACCGGCCTAATCTCAAAATCAACTTCGATCCGGCTAACATGATTCTCTACGGCACGGGCGATCCAGTCGAAGCGCTCAAGGTACTGGCGAAGCACGTGATTTCGGTGCACTGCAAAGATGGCGACTGGCCGCCGATGGACCGCCCGGCCGCGCTGGGCAAAGAGCGGCCACTGGGCGAAGGAAGCGTGGATGTCCCGGCATTTATCGCGAAGCTGAAAGAGATTGGGTACCGGGGCGTATTGGCCATCGAGCGCGAGAACGTGGGTGAGCCGCAGCGCTCGGCAGACATTCGGAAGGCGATGCAGGTGCTGCGGCGCTTGACGGGGCGGGAGCGGGCCGTGGTGTCTTGACGCTCGCGGGCGGCGGTTATGAGGAAGTGCTTGGCATACGCGGATGTATTACATTACGGTGAAGTTGGATGTATCTTTGGTACGACGTACGCTACGCGCTGCGTACTTTAGCCAGGAGCCCGGTTTTCGCAGCAATCGCAATTTGCTCACTAGGCTTGGGCATCGGCGCGAACACGGCTATCTTCTCGACGACTAAGGCGGTGCTGCTCGATCCGCTAACGGCGCCTCACCCGGAGCGGCTACGGCTGTTGCAATGGCAGTTTCCGGAAAGTCAGCCCATGTATTCGCTGTCGGGGGACCTGGTGCAAACGAATACCGGCGCAACGGCCAGCACGTCGTTCTCGTTTCCGATTTACCAGGCGCTGAAAGAACACGCGCAGGCCTTTGAAGGCCTGACCGCATTCGATGCGGAACCACGTCAATTGGTCGCGAACGTCAACGGGAATGCCGAACGCGTGCCGGTTCTGCTCGTAGCGGGCACTTTCTTTCAGGTGTTCAGAGCCGGCGCGGCTGTGGGACGGACGCTTCTGCCCTCCGACGATGAGCGCCCGGGCGGCGAAGCTGTGGCGGATATCAGCGATGCTTATTGGGCGCAACGGTTTGGCCGGTCGCCGGCGGCGGTTGGAAGGACCATCGAGGTGAACCGGATTCCGGTGACGATTGTCGGAGTGGTGGCAGCGAGTTTCGACGGCCCAGGGCCGGGGGCGAGGCCGGAGATTTACCTGCCGTTGAGCATGGACGCGGCCGTGGATCCATTTTCGGACCCGCTGGTGGCCGCCGGGATGAGCGGCAGTCAACTGACGGACGGGGAACGATGGTGGCTAGCGATCATGGGACGTCTTAAACCCGGCGTGAGCGACGAGCGTGCGCTCGCGTCGCTTGCTCCAGCCTTCGCGCACACCGTGCAGGCCACGCTCGGGAACCATCACTCCGGGGTCGACAGATTGAAAGTGAAGATCTCAGCCGGCAACCGCGGACTGCAGCCTCTTGAAAACGAGTTTTCGCAAACCGCCTCCGTGCTGATGCTGGTGGTCGCGCTCGAACTCCTGTTGGCCTGCGCCAACCTGGCTAACCTGCTGCTTGCGCGGGCGAGCGCGCGCAAGCGAGAGCTGGGCCTGCGGATCGCTTTGGGGGCGGGACGCGCACGGATCCTGCAACAGGTGCTCACCGAAAGCATAACGGCGGCGCTGCTGGGCGGAGTTGCGGGGTTGTTTCTCGGTTATGTCGGGCGCAACTTAGTCCCGCATATGTTGCAGCGGGATGAAAGAGTAAGTTTCGATTGGCAGGTAATGGCCTTTACTTTCGGTATCTCGCTACTTACAGGATTGCTTTTCGGAGGCGCGCCGGCGTGGCAGGCGACACTTACCGATTTGCAAGCCGGGCTGCAGCAGGCGAGCCGCTCGACGCCCACGAGAGCGATTTCTCTGTTCGGGAAAACGTTGGTGGTCGCGCAAGTTTGTCTCTCGGCCGTGTTGCTGATCGGGGCAGGACTGTTTCTCAGGACGTTGCGCAACCTCGCCGGCAGTCAACTGGGATTCCGGCCGGAACACCTGATTTTGTTCGACGTCACTTTGCCGCAGACCGAATACAAGACGGAGCAAAGCCGGGCCGGCGTGTTTCGGCGGTTACAGGATGGGATGGCGGCGGTTCCGGGAGTACAGATGGCTACTTTCTCGGAATTCGCGCTGCTGGCCGGGAGTACATCAACCACCAATTTCGACCGGAACGACGAGAAGCCGGCCGGGAGGAAGGCCTGGCAGAACGTCGTCGCCAGCAACTATTTCGATGCGATGGGCATCCCGATCGTCGCCGGCCGCAGTTTCGGCAGCGAAGACGTACATTCGAAGGCACGCGCGGCGATTATCAATTTGCGGCTGGCGCGCGAGCTCTTCGCGGGCGAGGATCCGATCGGCAAGACATTCAACGACGAACACATCCGAGTGGTGGGTATCTGCGCCGACACGAAATTCAAGGATTTGTGGATGGATCCGCCGCCGGCGTACTATCTGCTGTACGACCAACGGGCGGCTTCGAATCACGTCGCCTTCGCGCTCAGAACCACGGCCTCGCCGGGCAGCCTTCGCGGCGCGATCCAGCGCGCGGTTCGCCTCGTCAACAGCCAACTTCCAATTACGGATTTGCGAACGCAGGGCCAGCAGATCGAAAACAGCCTGGCGCAGGAAAGATTATTCGCGGCACTCACCAGTAGTTTCGGGCTGCTCGCTCTGCTGCTGGCGGGGATCGGCATTTACGGGACAACGGCGTTCACAGTCTCCCGGCGCACCAACGAGATCGGCATCCGAATGGCTCTGGGCGCCAGGCGCGGACAGATTTTGCGCATGATCTCTGGCCAAGCTTGCGGGCTCGCGATCATTGGGGTTGCCCTCGCGTCTGCCATCTCTTTGATCATGGGAGATCTGCTCCGGCATTTCCTATACGGCCTCCGGGCGAGCGATCCGGCGACGCTTGGGGCGGCTTTGGCTGTGCTTGTGATGGTGGCGTTCGCCGCGAGCTGGCTGCCGGCGCGAAAGGCCGCTTCGGTGGATCCGATGCAAGCGCTTCGTCACGAGTAAACGACTCCGAGTCAAGCCTCAGAAGTCAGGCGCAGACAATTGACTGCACCCAGTCTGCCGCGGGGCCGCTCGCTTCGCCGGGTGCATGAATGGAACCGCGGCCTTCGCGCAGCAGACCGCCTGGGCGGCCGTTCAGCGCGGCCTGAATCTCCGCGGCCACGGCGAGCGCCACCTGGTGTGGCCCGTCGGCGCCGATATCGAGTCCCATGGGACTGTGGAGCGCAGGCATAAGGCGCAGCGGGTCGAGTCCGGTATCGGCAAGAAGCTGCATCGAACGCTTACGCGGGCCCAGAATTCCGAGATATCGAAGCGGTTTCGAGGAGAGTTCGCGAACAGCTTCCAAATCCTGGCTGTAGCTGTGGCTCATCAGCACGGCTACGGTCCAGGGGTCGATCGAAACGGCAGCGGCGGATTTGGCGGGCGGGCGCGCAATCAGCTCATCGACGTCAGGAAACCTCTCGCGGCGCGCATAGTGTGCGCGGCCATCAAAGACCGAAACGCGCCAGCCCAAATATTTGGCGGTATCGGCAAGCGGCACGGCATCGTCTCCGGCGCCGAAGATCAGCAGGTGTACCGGAGGCGCCAGGATTTCAATAAATGCTTCGAGATCCTGCAAAACGCCTGCACCGGGGTCATCAAGGACGAGCCTTTCGCCTGCGCGAGCGGCGGGCTCCAGCACGTGGGCGACTGTTTTGGCGCGCCGAGTGGCTCGCACCTCGCGCAGCAGATCGAGAATTTCGGCGCGGCCTGGCACCACACGTTCGAGCAGCACGTAGACGACGCCATTGCAACCGAGACCGTAGCCGGATGCGATCTCTCCTTCGGGCGTGGTATCGTACCTGCGAATCACGGGACCGGATTCGGTCAGCCACCAGGCTTTCTTGATCAGATCGTCTTCAAGGCACCCGCCACTGATGGATCCTGCGCGCTGGCCGGTTCGAGTGAGCAGCAAGCGAGCACCGGGCAGGCGATACGAAGAGCCGTGCGTCTTGACGACGGTAGCGAGCACCGCAGATTCGCCCGCGCGCTCGGCGACGGACCACAAGTCAAGAATCTGCTGGGTCTCTTTCATGCAGGCTCGGGTTACTAACTTCAGCTTATCGGGTTGTCCGCGTCGCGGCTGAGCAGCGAGGCGGAGCCGTCGTCGAGGAAAATAGTCGTGTTTGGGTGCGCTCGCAAGGCCGAAGCAGGAGCCCACGGCGACAAAGGACCTTCTAGGCATGCTTTCACCGCCGCTGCTTTTCGCTGGTCCGGCACGATGCACAAGATCTCTCTCGTCTTGAGCAACTGGTGGACGGAAACGCTAATCGCCTGGCGCGGCACTTCGTCGAGCGACGCAAACCAGCCTTCGCCCACCTGCTGTTCGCGGCACGCCTGGTCGAGATTGACCAGCAGGTATGGCTCTTCGGTTTCGAAATCGGCTGGCGGGTCGTTGAAGGCGAGATGGCCGTTTTCACCGATGCCCACAAACGCAAGATCGATGCGTGTTTGAGCGATATTCCGATTTATCGCGGTCAACATTTCGCGCGGCGGGAGCGTTCCATCCAGCAGATGATAATGAGTGATTCCAGTCCGGTCGATGATGCGCTGCCGGATATAGCGCGCAAAGCTGGCCGGGTGTTCGAGGCCGAGGCCGACGTATTCGTCCAGGTGAAACAGCTCGATACGAGCCCAGTCGATCGCGTGCTTGGCGGTCAAATCTTCCAGAAACTCGATCTGGGAGGCGCCGGTGGCGGCGAGCAGCCGAACGAGGTTTTGCTGTTTCAGGAGCGCTCCCAGCGACTCGGCCGCATGTTCGGCGGCGGCGCGGGTCATTTCCTGCTTGGCCGGGAAAATTTTCACCATCCGCGTGTACACGTCATTTTACTTGCGACACAACGAAATGCAGACTGCGGCGTCTAATAACCTTGTAGTGTCTTCTTCGAAGGCCCTCGTATGAAGCCACCTGCGGCGCTTGAGCCGACTCCAACCGAACCGCCGGTCAATCTGGACGCCAGCGCCAGCTCCAAGAATCGCTGGTGGGTGTGGCTGCTGGTGTTCGCGCTGATCGGTTTCGGCTGCTACAAACTCTACCAATATGAGAACGGCAAGAAACAGGCGCTGTCGGCAACGGCCAAGGGCATGATGAAGCCGGCCAGCATCTATATCTCCGCCGCAGCGGCCAGGCGAGGCGACATGCCGGTCTATCTGCAAGGCCTGGGCACGGTGACGGCGTTCAATACGGTCACGGTGAAGACCCGGGTAGACGGCCAACTGATCAGCGTGAACTTCAAGGAAGGGCAAAACGTTCGCAAAGGCGAGGTACTGGCGCAGATCGATCCGCGGCCGTATCAAGTCGCGCTCGACCAAGCCAAGGGAAATTGGGATCAAGCGAAGGGCACTCTGGCGAAGGACCGGGCGGCGTTGCAGGATGCGCAGATCAACTACGTCCGCGACCAGCAGCTTTATAAGGACCAGATCATCGCGAAGCAGCAGCTTGACACTCAGCTTGCGACGGCCGACCAGGTTCGCGGGTCCATCGAAGCGGATCAAGCGGCGATTGCGGCGGCGCAGGCGGCCATCGATAACGCAAAGCTGAACCTGACGTACACGAAGATTACCGCGCCCATCAGCGGACGCATCGGCTTGCGGTTGGTGGATGAAGGCAACATGATTCACGCGACGGACGCCAACGGGCTTGCAGTCATCACGCAGCTCCAGCCGATAGCGGTGCTGTTCAGCATCCCGGAGGATCAACTCCCGCCGGTGCTGACGAAGCTGCGCCAAAACGCGACTATGCGCGCGGAGGCGTATGACCGCGATGCGAGGAACAAGCTTGCCGAAGGAACGCTGCTGACAGTGGATAACGAGATCGATACAACCACCGGCACTTCGCGCCTGAAGGCGGTATTTCCGAACTCCGATTACGCGCTGTTTCCTAACCAGTTCGTCAACATCAGGCTGTGGCTGGACACCAAGCGCAACGCGATCATTGTGCCGGCGGTGGCGATTCAACGCGGCCCTACGGGGACATTCGTGTACCTGGTGAAAGACGACGACACGGTGGCGGTGCGGCCGGTCAAGACCGGCCTGGCGGTGGGCAACGACATTTCGATCGACGAGGGAGTTGCGCCGGGGGATCGCGTAGTGGTCGATGGCGCCGAGAAGTTGATTGACGGCATGAAGGTCACGGTGCGGCCGGCGCCGGCGCGCGCCAAAAACACGCGGAGCCAGCAGGAATGAGTCCATCTCGGCCGTTCATTCTGCGGCCGGTTGCGACGTCATTGCTGATGGCGGGCATCCTGATCGCAGGCGCCATCGCGTATAAGCAACTGCCTGTTTCCGCCTTACCCGAAGTCGATTACCCCACCATTCAGTGCCTGACGTTTTATCCCGGCGCGAGCCCGGAAGTGATGGCGTCGTCCGTCACCGCGCCGCTCGAGCGCACTTTCGGGCAGGTTCCGGGATTGAAGCAGATGACTTCCACGAGCTCGTTCGGCAGCTCCATAATCACGCTTCAGTTCGATCTCGATCTGAACATCGATGTCGCCGAGCAGCAGGTGCAGGCCTCCATCAATGCGGCAGGAACCTATCTGCCGCCGGATCTGCCGAACCCGCCGATCTATAGCAAAGTGAACCCGGCCGATGCGCCGATCCTCACGCTGGCGCTTACTTCCGAGACGGTTCCGCTCACCAAGGTTGAAGATTTGGCGGACACCACGCTCTCGCAAAAGATCTCGCAGCTTCCTGGTGTTGGCCTGGTGACCATCAGCGGCGGGGAGAAGCCGGCGGTGCGCATCCGCGCGAACCCCACTGCGCTGGCTGCTTACGGTTTGAGCCTGGAAGATGTTCGCACGGCGCTGAATCAGACCAATATCAACGAAGCCAAGGGAAACTTCGATGGGCTGCGGCAAGCCTACACCATCGGCGCAAACGATCAGATTCTTTCGAGCGCGGGTTACAAGCCCGTGATCGTCGCGTACAAGAATGGCGCGCCGGTGCGGCTGGAGGATGTGGCAACCATCATCGACGGCCCTGAGAATACGCACGAAGCCGCATGGAAGAACACCGTGCCGGCAGTGATTGTGAACATTCAGCGGCAGCCGGGCGCAAACATTATCTCCGTCGTGGACCGCATCAAAGCGCTGCTGCCGCAACTGCGCGTTTCGATTCCGTCGGCGGTCGATGTGGCCGTGCTCACCGACCGCACGACGACCATTCGCGCCTCCGTCGAAGACGTTCAGTTCGAGCTGATGCTGACGGTGGCGCTGGTGGTGATGGTGATCTTTCTCTTCCTGCGCAACCTGGCGGCCACCGTCATTCCGAGCGTTGCCGTTCCGCTCTCGATCGTGGGCACATTCGGCGTCATGTATCTGCTCGGCTACAGCCTGAACAACCTGACGCTGATGGCGCTCACGATTTCGACCGGCTTCGTAGTGGATGACGCGATTGTCATGATCGAGAACATCTCGCGCTATCTGGAGCAAGGCTATTCACCTCTGCAGGCGGCGTTGCATGGATCCGAGCAGATCGGTTTCACGATCGTATCGCTGACGGTTTCGCTGATCGCCGTCTTAATTCCGCTGCTGTTCATGGGCGATATCGTCGGCAGGCTGTTTCGGGAATTCGCAATCACGCTGGCGATCACGATTCTGGTTTCGGCGGTGGTATCGCTGACGCTGACGCCCATGATGTGCGCGAAGATCTTGCGCAATAAGCCGGAACACGAGCAGACCTGGTTCTATCGCGAATCCGAACGCGTGTTCAATTGGGTGATCTGGCGCTACGGGACTACGCTCGAGTGGGTGCTGAAGCACCAGCCGCTCACGTTGATGGTGACGCTGGCGACGCTGATCGGCACGGTGGTGCTGTACATTCTGGTGCCGAAAGGATTCTTCCCGGTGCAAGATACGGGCGTGATCCTGGGCGTCTCGCAAGCGCCGCAGACGGTCTCGTTCACGGCAATGGCGGAGCGGCAGCAGGCGCTGGCGCGCGTGATCCTCGAGGACCCGTCGGTAGAAAGCTTGTCGTCATTCATCGGCATCGACGGCATTAACACGACGCTGAACAGCGGCCGCATTCAGATCAATTTGAAGCCTCTCGACGAGAGACGCGCCAGCGCGAACGAGATCATCCGCCGCTTGCAAGCGAAGCTCGCGCAGGTGGATGGCATTACGCTGTTCCTGCAACCGGTGCAGGATTTGACAGTGGAAGACCGCGTCAGCCGCACGCAGTTTCAATACACGCTCGAAGACGCTAACGCGGATGAGCTGAATACCTGGACGACACGGTTAGTGGACAAATTGAAAACTCTGCCGGCGCTGAGGGACGTCGCGACAGATCAACAGAACGGCGGGTTGCAGACCGTGCTGGTGATCGACCGCGATACGGCTTCCCGGCTGGGCATCGGCATGCAGCAGGTGGACGATACGCTCTACGATGCCTTTGGGCAGCGGCTCGTCTCCACCATGTTCACGCAATTGAATCAGTATCATGTGGTGTTGGAAGTGGCGCCGGAGTATCGCCGCAATCCGGCGGCGCTCGATAACATCTACGTTCATTCTTCGAACGGCGCAGAAGTTCCGCTGAGCGCGTTCACCCATTTCGAGCAGTCCACCACGCCGCTGACGGTGAATCACCAGGGCCAGTTTCCGGTGGTAACGGTGTCGTTCAATTTGCCGGCGGGCGAATCGCTGGGCAGGGCGGTGACGGCCATTCGGCAGGCGGAGCAACAGATCGGTCTCCCGCTGAGCATTCATTCCAGTTTCCAAGGCACGGCTGCGGCGTTCCAGAACTCGCTCTCGAATGAGCCGCTGCTAATTCTGGCCGCGCTTGCCGTCGTGTACATCGTGCTGGGGGTGTTGTACGAGAGCTATATTCACCCGATCACGATTCTCTCGACGCTGCCGTCGGCGGGCGTGGGCGCGATACTTGCCATTTTCCTCTGCCATGACGATTTCAACGTAGTGGCGTTGATCGGAATCATTCTGCTGATCGGTATCGTCAAGAAGAACGCGATCATGATGATCGACTTCGCGCTCGATGCGGAGCGGCACGACGGCAAGACACCGCTGGACGCGATTTATCAGGCTTGCCTGCTGCGCTTCCGGCCGATCATGATGACCACCATGGCGGCGCTGTTTGCGGGGTTGCCGCTCGCGATGGGAAGCGGGGTTGGTTCGGAGCTGCGGCGGCCGCTGGGAATTACGATTGTCGGCGGCTTAATCGTCAGCCAGGTGCTGACGCTTTATACAACGCCGGTGGTTTATCTTTTCTTCGACAGGCTCGCAAAGCGCGTGACGCATTCGCGCGAAGCGAGAGCGGCACGGCAGCGGTATACGCAGCCGGTGGCGGCGGAGTAACTTGTGAATTTATCGGCTCCGTTCATCAAGCGTCCGGTGGCGACGTCGCTTTTGACAGCGGCTCTGGCCTTATCGGGCGCGCTTGCGTTTCGCCTACTGCCGGTGGCGCCTTTGCCGCAAGTCGAGTTCCCGACCATCTTTGCGCATGCGTACCTTCCAGGCGCAAGCCCGGAGACCATGGCCTCCGCGGTCGCCACGCCACTCGAGCGGCAATTTGGGCGCATTGCCGGAGTGACGGAAATGACGTCGTTCAGCCAGTTGAGCAGCACGGGCATCGTTCTGCAGTTCGATCTCGACCGCAATATCGACGCTGCCGGCCGGGACGTGCAGGCGGCCATCAACGCGGCTCGCAGCCAGCTTCCCGCCGACCTGCCAAGTAATCCCGGCTACTGGAAAGCGAATCCCGCCGAATCGCCGATCCTGATGCTGGCGATGACGTCGGACACGTACGATCGCGGGCACATGTACGACATTGCGGATTCGATTCTTACGCAGAAGATTTCGCAGGTGGAGGGCGTGGGCGAAGTGGAGGCCTGGGGCAGCTCACGGCCGGCAGTACGGGTTCAGGTCAACCCGACGATCCTGAACACATTCAATCTCGGGCTGACGGACGTGGCCGCCGCGCTGCAGAACGCGAACGCGCACCAGGCAAAAGGCGCGCTGGCGAACAACGAGAGGCGCTGGCAGATCAACGCCACGGACCAGTTGTTTCGCGCCTCGCAGTATGCACCGCTGATCGTGAGCTATCACAATGGCGCGCCGGTGCGCTTGCGAGACCTCGGCAACGTAATCGACTCGGTAGAGAATACGCGGAACGACGGCCTGGACAACGGGAAACCCGCGATCATTATCGCGGCCTACAAGCAAGCGGCGGCCAACATCATCGATACGGTGGATCGCATACTGGCGGTGCTGCCGCAGTTGAGAGCATCGATTCCGCCATCGGTCGAGCTGCATGTCGCGCAGGACCGCACCACGACCATTCGCGCGTCGATTCACGATGTGGAGTTGTCGCTGTTGATCTCGGTTTTCTTGGTTATTCTAGTCGTCTTCTTCTTTCTGCGGAACACCTGGGCGACGCTTATCCCCGGCATCGCCGTTCCGCTCTCTTTATTGGGTACGTTCGGGGCGATGTACCTGCTCGGCTACACGCTGGACAATTTGTCGCTGATGGCGCTGACCGTATCGACGGGGTTCGTAGTGGACGACGCGATTGTGGTCATCGAGAACATCACACGCTATCTGGAACAGGGCTGGGAGCCGGTGAAAGCCGCCTTGCAGGGAGCGAAAGAGATCGGCTTTACCGTGCTTTCGATGAGCACGTCGCTGGTTGCGGTATTCATCCCGATCCTGCTGATGGGCGGCATCGTCGGGCGGCTGTTCCGCGAATTTGCCATCACGCTGACGATTGCCATCTGCATTTCCCTGGTGGTTTCGCTGACAACCACGCCGATGATGTCCGCAAAGTTCCTGCGGCCGCAGCAGAATGCGCGGCATAACTGGGTATACCGCGCGTGCGAGTACGCGTTCGACACCGTGCACCGGGCGTACGCGAGGAGCTTGGCGGCGGTGCTCCGGCACCCGCAGCTCACGCTGGTGATCACGCTGGTGACAGTGGCAATCAACGTGTATCTGTACATCATCGTGCCGAAGGGCTTCTTCCCGCAGCAGGACACGGGACGCATCAGCGGCGCAATTGTGGCGGACCAGGATATTTCGTTTGCGGCCATGCGCGAGAAGCTGCACGACTTTCTGAGAATCGTCGAAGCCGATCCGGCCATGGCGGATGTGGAAGGGTTCACCGGAGGCGGAACGTTGAACGTCGCTTCCATGTGGGCGCAACTGAAGCCGCTCGACCAGCGCAAGGCCTCGGCAGACCAGGTGATTAACCGCCTGCGCGCGAAGCTGTCGCGGATTCCCGGCGCAACGCTTTACTTGCAAGCCGCGCAGGACATCCGGGTAGGCGGACGCGGCAGCAATTCTCAATTTCAATACACTTTGCAATCCGACAGCTTGCAGGACCTGAACGAATGGGCGCCCAAGCTGATGGACAAGCTGAAGTCCATTCCCGCGCTGCTTGATGTGAATACGGACCAGCAAATACACGGGCTCGAGACGCAACTGATTATCGATCGCAGCACGGCCTCGCGGCTGGGCGTCAACCCGGCGGCGATCGATACGACGCTCTACAGCGCGTTCGGACAGCGGGAAGTCTCGACGATGTATACGGGCATGAATCAGTATCATGTGGTGCTCGAAGTGCTGCCCCAGTTTCAGCAAGACCCCACTGCTCTCGATTCGATCTATGTGCGCTCTAACAACGGTACGCCGGTTCCGATTTCCACGTTCACGCATTTCAAGACGGCATTGACCTCGCTTACGGTGAATCATCAGGGGCAGTTTCCTTCCATCACGCTTTCGTTCGCGCTCGCTCCGGGCGCGGCGTTGGGCGATGCGGTCACGATCGTGCAGCGCGCCGAACAGGAGATTGGAATGCCGGCAAATGTGCGCGGGGCGTTTGCGGGGACGGCGCAGGCGTTTCAGCAATCGCTCAAGAGCGAGCCGCTGCTGATCCTGGCGGCGCTGATTACGGTTTATATCGTGCTCGGCATGCTGTATGAGAGCTACATTCACCCGATCACGATTTTGTCTACCCTGCCTTCGGCGGGCGTGGGGGCGCTGCTAGCGCTGATTCTATGCCAGACGGATCTGACAGTAATCGCCCTGATCGGGATCATTCTGCTGATCGGCATTGTCAAGAAGAACGCAATCATGATGATCGATTTTGCGCTGGAGACGGAGCGCAAGCAAGGCATCGATTCGAAGCATGCCATCTATGAGGCCTGCCTGCTGCGTTTCCGGCCGATTATCATGACCACCATGGCGGCGATGTTGGGCGGGTTGCCGCTGGCCCTGGGGACCGGAGTTGGCTCGGAGATGCGGCGGCCGTTGGGCATCACGATAGTGGGCGGGTTGATCGTAAGCCAGCTTCTGACGCTCTACACGACACCGGTGGTCTACATCTATCTGGATCGGCTGCAGCAGTGGTTCGGCCATGCACGGCAACTTAGCCCGCGCTTGCAGACCATGCTGACGGATAGCCCAAGCTAGGGCGATGGTGCAGACGGCACCACATCGAACGCCACACAAATTCTGGGATCGTTCACTCCGGTCGGCCACGTCCGGTGCGCATAGTAGGACGGGAAGAGCACCAGCAATCCAGCCTTGGGCATCACGTGCCAACGCGGCCAGGACGGAATCTCTCTCTCGAGGCCAAACGGGTAGGGTCCAAACCCGATAGCCCCGGGATAGCCGCCGGAACTCGCTTTGACCTCAGGCACCTTCACGTAGTAGACGCCGCTGATCCATCCGCTTGGGTGAATGTGCCAAGCCTCGTGCCCGTCGTGATTAACATCCAGGGCCCAGCTTTTCAAAGTGATGCAGGCAGGTTGATGCGCGATGACGGGATGGTCCGCGAAGCGCTGCCGTTCTGCGGCGTAACACTCAACAGCCGAGCGGATTCTGCTGAGCAGATCCTGCGTTACCGCGCCTCCCGCCAGTTCCAATTGGTCGATGCGGTTGCCGGTGCCCAGGGTCGCCAATGTGGATGGCAGTGGCAAACGGCCTTTCTGCAGGAGGAGTTCTGCTGCAAGCCGTTGATTGAAGTCCTCAGGCGCCTCCAGTTGAGTCGCAGAAAACCAGCGGGGGCGATCTACCAGCGCGGCGACTTCACTGAACTGCTCGGGCGTCGAGGCTGAGTGCGCCATGGCGGACGGGACATAAGTTCCCCACGCGCCGCGGTCTTGAAGATTGATACATAGATTCCACAGGCGCTGGGTGGCTCCCTGCTCGATCAGTGTCTGGACCGCGATCCCCAGCGCCTTGTAGTCGGAAGGCAAGTGATCCAGACCTTGAAGAGCTGCTTCCAGAGCCTGATCCGGCTTCCGGAAATAACGCAGAACTTCGGCAAGGGAGCCGAAGGCGTGGACAGATCCGTTGGCAGCCGCGAACTCAAGACACTGAAGCGCAAGCCGATGATCTTTAGTGGACAACGCCGCGCGCCCAAGGTAGTAGAGAAGTTGCGGATGCGTTTCCTGAGCGGATGCCAATGGAGTCAGCCACTCGACTATTTCTTGCATCTTGTGGCTATAGAACAGGGCGGTCGCAAACTGCAGTTTCAGGTCGATACGATCCGGTTCCGCGGCCACGGCCGTCTTCAGGAGCGGCAAGAACTTGCGATACGGGAGGCGCTTGACGGGCTCCGCAGCCCGCCAACGCATCGGCAATTCCGCTACTGCGTTCGTGGCTTCCATGGGTCAGTAGCTAGCCTAGCACCGGAACCACTCCGGGCCATCGCGTTCCGGTCAGTCCATTGCGGCGAGCGCTCGACGCACGCGCCTTCAACTGCTTAAGCCAGGACTCTACAGCCACGCCGCCGAGGAAGAACCTGTCGTCGTTTGTTTGACCGACGCTCGCCTGTCGAACCGCGTCGCGCCATTGTGCCGCCTCGACAATGCCGCGCTCGGCCATCAGCGGCTTGTCGCAGAGGTAATCGAACCAATCGCTCGACCGCCGCAGACCTTCTACCAGGGCGGGATTCCCGCTGCCCTTGGTCGCGCGCCTGCGCACCAACTCCGGTAACACGCCCTTTAGCGCCCGCCGTTGCAAGTAGCGGTCACATCGCGGCCGTAACTTCTGTTCCCACGGGATACCGGACATAAACTCGACCAAGGGCCGATACATGAGGGGAGCACGAATATCGAAGCTCATCCGGCGCTGCTGGATAGAAGTCATGGCGAGAGCCAGCGTCCAGAGCGAGTCCCATAACTGCTGCCGCCCGGGGTTCCGGCATGCGGGTGCTATGCGGGACCGTGCACGCTCCTCCAAATGCATCTTCTGCGCGTAATCGCGTTTGAGCCAGGGAGGGAATGAGAGTCGCCGGTCGGCTCCGCTTACCTTGCGCCCGCGAAGATGCTCGAGAGCGGGCACCATCAGGGCGCGAGATAGCCAGTATGAATAGGAGCGCCGTTCGTTGGATTTGTCACGCCAGCCTCTTAGGGCGCGAAAAGCGGCGATCGGTTTCCCGTCGAAGAGCGCATCGACCAGGTGGACCGGAATCTCGCCCGGATTCGCGCCGAGCAGGGTGTTGCCGCCATTCCCGGTCAGCATGACGGTCGAGTCCATCGAGCGGAGCAGATCGTCCTGAAAGCGAAGCTGCTTCTCATTCATGGCGATCTGCGACGGCTCTCCGTGGAAGCCGGCAGGCAGCGTTGAGAACGGCAAGATCTCATCGACGTCCACCTTGTGCCACGCCATGTGGCAATGTTCAACGACCGCCTGCATCCACGGCTGCTCGTCTGTATCCGGCCAATCAGGACAGATCACGGAATAGGCAGCCAGATCGGATGCGCCAGCCGCCGCGCAGGCGATACTCGATGAATCCAGCCCGCCGGACAGCGATATGAACGTCGGGCCGGGCCCGGCAAGAGAGGCGCGCACACCGGCTCCGAGCAACGCCCGGAACTGCTCCTCGTACTCCGCGTCATTGCCGTACCGGCGGGAAGGAACATCGGCCAGGTTCCATGAACGCACCGGGCGCAGCCGGCCTTCGGACCACCACAGGCTTTGGCCAGGAAGGATGCGGCGAATGGAGCGGTAGGGGGTCCGCTCACCGGTAATGAATCCACGGGCCAGAAAGTCAGCCAGATATTCGTCATCCAACTGGCCGGCTGCCGCGTCATCCACCAGGTCGGCAACGTGAGTGGCGAATGCCAGACCTTCGGACCGCGGCGCGTAGAATAGCTGCGCCAAACTGAGCGAATCATGCGTCAGCAGAGCGGTGTTGGCACGCACGTCCCAGACGACCGCGGCGTATTCGCCGATGACGTGCGCCGGCAGTTGGGGTCCCCATTTTCGGAACGCGTGGGCCAGCAGTTCGGCGTTACTCGGTTGAAAGGCCGCATCCGAACTGAAAACGTGTCTCAGGTCATCGCGGTCAGCGATATACCCGCTGACGAGAACCTGACAGCCGAGACACTCGTCCGGCGGAGAGCATTCGGGGGCGAACTCAAGGGCGCCGAGTGCTGTCAGGCGTCCACAAAAGCCGTTCACTGATGATTCGCGCCCCGGCCGAGCTGGCTTCCAATCCGCGCCAGCGGGGTATATTGTCGAGCATCATCGTCCAGAATGGGCGCGCCGTTATATTCTACCCAGGCATGCGCGCCGAACGGGAACCGGCGGACGCCGATGACATGCTGAACACACACATTGGCGGATTGCAGGAATCGAAACAGAGAGAGGGAGCGCAGCAAACAGTCGCGGGGAGCACGCCGTGCGATGAAAAAATGCTCGGCGCGGCTGAATGCCCGGAGCAAACGATCGAGATCCGGCTTGGATGACGCAGCGGAAAACCCTGCATAACGGTCGTACGTCTTTGCAAAGCCTTCTCGCGCCAGTGCGCGTTTGGTGGACATCAGACAGGCAAGAGCGCGCAGTGTGGCCGGCCGGATCCTGTGCGCGCGGGAGAGTTGAGTCGACGGATAAGCGGGGGGCGAAGGGGAATCCATCGTCACCAGCAGGCCTTCTTCGACACACCGCTGAGCGAAGGCCATCAGTTCCTTCTGCAAGTGCGCTTCGTCAACTGCGTAGCGCCGGGAAAGGGATTCGAGCGAACTAAGTGCATCTGCTTCGCCTAGCAGTACAGCCCACAAAGCGCTCGCAGCGTCGTCCAGCACCTTGTAGCTGTTGGTTCGAAGGTCGAGGATGACGCGCAACCGATCCACTTCTGCGTGCCGTACCGTGGATGCCGGCAGAAAACCCGAACCCATAAGGGACGATAAACGTCCGCTAGTTTTCGAGGTCTAGCTCACCTCCTGGATCATGGTGAGGGCCCTTGGGATCATACGAGATGGGAGTGCTGCCGGGGTTATCGTGCACGTTTCGGTCTTCGCCCTCGGTGACTTCGACGATAGCTCCCACTTCTACAATCTCCGGGGTGCGCCAAGGACGCTTTTCGTTTGACACGCTCTTATCCATTCAATTTCCTTCCGACCGTAGTATACATGGGCTGCGCGCCCTCACGCTATCAGAATGATCTGTTCTGCGATTAACCTGCGCAGAAAAGCGCTAACGTCGCCCGCGATGGTTTTGCGGTCAGCATCGTAGGCGTCAGCGAGTCCATCGATCAGTTCACGGAAAGTACATGGCTGTTCCATGCGGCGCCAGATATCGCGCCCCATCTCGTCGAGGTTGAAGTAGCGGTCCCGCGTCCCGTTCATCATTACAACCTCGCCGTCTACCTCCTCCGCAATCACAGCAGGGCTGCGGGAGATACGGGTGGTATCGCTAATGGCAGAGATTGCACTCTGAGGCTGTGAAATATCCTGTGCCGGCATCTTTCTGTCTCGTCGAGATCCGCAAGCTGCTCAGTCGAGGTCGCCTAAAGGCACGCAGATTTTCGGAGTATCGGTCCGGAGGACACCGTCCTTGGCTTCGTACACGCCGTCTGCAGTGTACACGTAGGCGCGGCGCGTTTTGGGGTCGATGACCCAGACATAGCGGACGCCGAAATTGAGGTAATCGTCGATGCGCTCCTGCATTTCCCGAATGCGATCGCGGGGGGAGAGAATTTCGACGCAGAGGAACGGTGGCTCGGTGACGATTCCACTGGAGGGCGGGCCGAGCAGGACACTGATGTCGGGTATGCGGAAACGCCTCGCCTTGACTTGCGTGCGCTGTTCGATGACCACGATGATGCCCCATTGCTTCTCACTGCCGCAAAGATAACTGCTCAGCAACGCTTGCAACCGGGCATGGTCGAATTCACCCACGTTTCGCTCCAGCAGTTCGCCTTCGAGGTAATCGCAATCGGGCCGATAGCAGGTCTCCAAATATTCCTCAAGCGATACCAGAGTTGTAGCCGACACGTTGTTGCTCCTCTATTTCCTATTTTCGATCATATCCGCGCGGCGGGCTCTCGCACAATATAGGTGTGACCTGCGCGCGTCTCGTTTTAACAGTTTGCCTGGCCGTGGTACCGAGCTTCGCGCAATTCCGCGCTGCGCCGCCCCGAATGGTAGAGGCGCCGCTGCTCGATTGCTCGGGGCTACCCTGCGTGGAGCTGACAGCGGGGAGCGGCAAGACGCTGCGGCTGCTCATCGATTTGGGTGAGGCGAATGCGTATCTGGATACCAAAGCCGCGCAGACGCTCGGGCTCGATCTGCAGGCGCTGAAGGGCAGTGCCGGCGCGGATATCGACCAGGTGCAGCAGACGATTGTGCCGGGCGCGCGCTTGGGCGAATTGCCGCTGGGCGATTTTCCATTCATGGTTTTGGACACCGCTCCGCAGCCTGATAAACCGGGGCAGAAGATTGAACCGCCGCCGGGCGACGGCGCGCTCACCTATGGCGCATTCAAGAATCGGTTGGTGCAGATCGACGCGAGAAATCATATACTGCGCATCTCCGAGCCGCAAGCGGACGCGCAGCCTTGTCCAGGTGAGTGCAGCGACCTGACGATCAAGCACGTTGGAAGTTGGGGACCGGTCACTCTTACGGCCGCGGGCTTTGCGGTGAACGGCCAGCCCGTGGACGCGCAGCTCGACACGCTGTTCACGGGAACGATCTTGATCTACCCGGGCTCGGTCGAGAAGCTCGGGCTGAAGAAACAAAGCAAGTCGAAACTAAAAGAGCAGTTCCCGTATACGCAAGACGGTATCAAGCTGGCGCGGGCCGACGATGGCGCGGTGACATTCCGGGGCATTCCGTTGTTGCAAGATGGGCCGCTGTACTTTGGGGCGAAAGATGCGAATTTTCCGGCGGTTCAGTTCGATGCGACCGTGGGCATGGGTGTACTGAGCCGCGCGACGGCGACGTTTGACTTCAAGGGGATGCATTTCTGGATGGAGTCAGCGCCGCGGCAGTAATTTAGAGTAGAGTTCGTCCACTTGTTTGAGAAAGCGCTCCTGGCCGAAGGTCTCGGTGAGAGTGCGCTCGGCGGCTTCGGTCATGCGGCGAGAGAGAACGGGATCGGTTGCGATCTGGACGAGCCGGTTGGCGAGGATCTCGGGTGATTTTGGGGGGACAAGAAAGCCGTTCACCCCATCTTGGATCGCTTCGGCGATTCCGCCCACTTCGGTGCTGACTACCGGCCTGCCATACATGATGGCTTCCAGCACCACGGTGGGGAGGCCTTCCCAATTGGAGGACAGGGCAAAAGTATCGATGGCTCCGTAGAACGGGCTCATCTCGGCTTGGAACCCTGCAAAAAAGAAGCGGCCGCGCATGCCGGTTTCGTCGAGCAAGGGCAGCAAGCTTTCGTAGTGGGCGCGATGGGGCGCCTCGAGTTGATGGTCGCCGGCGATGAGGAAAGAGCAGTCTGGCAGCTTGCCGGAGACGATTCGAGCCGCTTCAATGAGCGTCGGGAAATCTTTCTGGGGCGAGACACGCGCGGCCATTCCGAAGATGTGGCCGTGCGGCGGCAGGCCGAAGCTTGCGCGGGCAGCGGCGCGATCTTCGACGGGTTCGTAGATAACGCCGGGGACGTCGTAAAGGATTTCGGAGCGCTGGCGGCCACGCTTCATGTCGAAGTTGTCGCGGGTGTTCTTCGAGACGAAGACGAAGAGCTCGACGGGCAGCAGAAGACTCTTTTCGCGGCGTCCGATGGAGGGGTAGTGATTGCGGACGTGCGTGACGACTCTGGCCCCGGCCATGCGGCCGGCAAAACCGGTGAAGTGCGCGGCGAGGATGTCGGAGCAGTGGACGATCTGAATCTTGTGCTCGCGGAAGCTGGACGCAAGATGGCGCGAGCTCTTCCAAAAAGGCGCGGGTTTGGTGTAGCTGGGTTGAATCTGCTGGTATTCGAGAACCTGGAAGTGATCGTCTGCGAAGAGCGCGCGGACTTTACCGGCCTCGGCGGGAACATAAATCGTGTTCGAGTAGCCGAGCCGGCGGGCAGCTTGGGCCAGGCGAAGAGTTTGCAGCTCCGTGCCGCCGATGTTTGCCCAGGGCAGGACGTGCGCGACGCGGCCGCGCGGCGAGTGCGGGATCGGCATGAGTTAAGGCGCGCAGACGTTCGGGGCAACCATTCTGCCATCGCGCATGGCGACGGTGCGGTCGGCGAAAGCGGCGGCTTCGGGATTGTGGGTGATCATCAGAATGGTTTGACCGGTGCGCTTGTTGAGATCGCGGAGAATATCCAGCACGGCATTTGAGTTTTGAGTATCGAGATTGCCGGTCGGTTCGTCGGCTAACAGGATTGCAGGCTGATTGACCAGCGCGCGGGCGATGGCAACGCGCTGCTGCTCGCCGCCCGATAGAGCGCGCGGCCGGTGATCGAGGCGATGTTTAATGCCGAGCAGTTCCAAAATGTTGTCGAAGCCGGGCGGCGGAGAATGGACGCCTGCGAGAGATTGCGCGATGGCGATGTTGGCGCGGGCGGTGAGCGTGGGCAGCAGATTGTATTTCTGGAAGACGAACCCGATTTTCTTCTGGCGCATTTCGGTGCGCTGGTTCTCGGTCATTTTGCGGAGATCGACGCCGTCGATCCAGATCTCGCCGGAGGTCGGAGGGGCGAGGCCGCCGAGTATGTGGAACAAAGTCGATTTGCCGGAGCCGGAGGGTCCGATGACGGCCAGAAACTCGCCGCGGGCCACGTCAAGATCGACACCGCGCAGGGCAGGGACATCGACGTCGCCGACGTGATAGATCTTGCGCAGATCGCGTACGCGGATGATCTCGGGGGTGGCAGCGGGCATGGGGCTACTCATAGGCAAGCGCCTCGATGGCATCCTGGCGGGCGGCTTTGAGGCCGGGGTAGATGGCGCCAAGGAGAGCACCTCCGAGGGCGATGGCCGCGGCGATGGGCCACCAATCGGGAACATCGATTACGCGAAGCGAAGCGGGCATCAGTCCGGTGATCAGCGCCTTGCTGCCGAAGGAAAGAATGATGCCGATGAGGCAGCCCACAAGCGCCAGCACGACGGCTTCGCGCACGAGAATGTCGAGGATGGTGAGCGGCTTTGCGCCGAGGGCTTTCAAGATGCCGATTTCACGGGTGCGCTCGATGACGGCGGTGTACATGGAGAGAAAGACGACCAAGAACCCGACCACAACGGCGAGAACCGTAATGACGCCGATGAAGGCGCGGAGCTGCGGGATATTGCTGACGCTGAACTGAGATTCGAGATCTTGGAGCGAAATGGCGCGCAGATTGCCTTTCAACAAGTTGTTCAGTTGATTTACGACCTGATTGGTGAGGCGCGGGTCATCGAGCTTTACCAGTACTTGGGAGACGCGCGGAGGGTTGGCGTTTCCGGTGAGGCGCTGAAGGGTGGGCAACTGCACGATGAGATGACCGAGGACGCCGCCCTGCACGATGCCGCAGATGCGCCAATTGTGATTGAGAAGCTTTGCGGTATTGCCGACGCGCAGCTTGTTTTGTTCGGCGTAATAGCTGTCGACGATCAGGTCGTCGGGCGCCTGGGGCGGGCCGCCTTTGAGGAACCGGAAACCGCTGCTCATTTTTTCAAATTGCGGTATATCGACTCCATTCATAGTGGTGATCAATTCCACGGGCGTGATCAGGACACCGACTGCCTCAGTGACGTGCGGCTGCTTAGCCACGAACGGCACAAACTTCTGGTCGATTTGGCCGGACGAGAACGAGAACGTTCCTTGCGTGTCGGGCTTCAGGAAGATGTCTGCGCCGGTGCCTTTCGCACGGTCGGCCGAGTCTTGCAGCATGCCGCGGCTGAGGCCCATGAGCGTCAGAATCGACATGACCTGAACACCGACGACGAGCGCACAGAGAAAGGTGCGCACCCAACGGTGCTTCAAGTTTTCGATGACGAGTTTATTGATCATTTTTCTGTCACCACTGAGTTTGAAGGAAATCCCGCGCGACCTTTTCGACGGGCTGATGCTCGATGTCGACGCGGCGGTTGAGGCTGCGCATGGTATCGTCGCCGATGCGGTTCTGCAGCAGGGTGAGCGCCCATCTTACGTTCGGCCGCTGTTCGAGAAGGCGCTCGCGAGCGAGATAGCAGGCGGTGTAAGGCGGGAAGGCTTGCCTGTCGTCTTTCAGCGCGACGAAGTTAGCGTCGGTGAGCTGGGCGTCGGTGGAGTTTCCGGCGGCCATGTCTACGTTGTTCTGGCGGAGGGCTCGGTAGAGGAGGCCCAGATCCATGCTTTTGGGCGTTCCATCCACGCGAATAGAGTAGACCTTGTTTAAGCGCTGGAGGCCGTCGGGGCGCGTGAGGAACTCGAAGCCGATTCCCAATCGCCAGGAGCGCGAGTTTGCGGATGACAAGTCGGGCGCGCTGAGACGCTTGGCGTCGCCGGCGCGGACAACCATGGCAAAGGTGTCGTTGAAGCCGAGAGGCGGGAGCCAGACCAGGTGGAAGCGCCTGAGGTACTCGTCTTTGACGGCCATGTAGGCGCGAACGGTGTCGTCCGGGATGGACTGCTTCAAGATGACGCTGCTGGCCGTGCCGGTGTATTCGGGATAGATGTCGATGTCGCCGTGGAGGATGGCTTCGTGCGTGAGCAGCGTGCCGCCGAGGTCGAGCTTGCGTTCGACTTGCACGTGGAGCTTGCGCTCGATTTGCTGGGCGGCGATTTCGGCGAGAATGAGCTGCTCGGTGAAGTTTTTGGATCCGACAACGATGGCGTTGGTGCGCGAGCAGGAGCACAGCAGGACAAGACAGGAGAGGGCGGCAATGCGGCGCATCATCGGGTGGCCATTTTCCGTTCGACGATGCTCATGCCGGCATCGGCAAGGAGCGCGAGTGCGGCGGCGGGGATGGCGCCCGCCAGGATCTGTAGGGTATCGGCAGATGCAACGCCGCGGAAGATCAAGACGCCGAGGCCTCCGCCTCCGATGACAGCGGCGATGACGGCGGTGCCGATGTTGGTGACGAGCGCGATGCGAACGCCCGCGATGATGGTGGGAGCGGCGAGGGGAAGCTCGACCAGGCGGAGCAATTGCGAATCGGTCATGCCCATGGCAATGGCGGCTTCGCGCACCGGGCGATCGACGGTGGTGATGCCGACGATGGTGTTGCGCAAGATGGGCAGCAGCGAATAGAGCACCAGGCTAATGATGGCGGTGTGGCGGCCGATGCCGCCGATGAGCGGCACGGGCAGCAGAAAACCGAAGAGCGCGAGGCTGGGAATGGTTTGAAGAACGCTGGCGACGGTGACCGAGATTTGGCGAAGCGCGACGTGGCGGGTGCCGGCGATGCCGAGCGAGATGCCGATGACGATGGCGAGACCGGAAGAGACGCCGACGAGGATGGCGTGCTCGCCGGTGAGCTCGGCGACTTCGTGCAGGAGAGTCTTGAGGACGAGCGGGTCCACGCTCCTAATGGTAAACGGGAACGTGGGCACACTTCGGGTGTGGCCAACGAGCGCGTGCAGAGGTCAGGCGGCGTTCTGACCGCGCGCGACCGGCGCCAAACGTCCTGTGCGCTCGTTATGAGCGTCCTGGGCGTGGCTGGCGACGCCAAGATTGCGTGTTGAGATTCTGCAAAACTTGGTGGTCCACCTTCGCCTCGGCGAGCATGAGGGCGAGCTTATGCAATTCCTGTCTGCGAGTTTCGGCGGATTGGGGGCGGATTTCGGGCGCGTTTGGACAGCTAATAGGAATGCGCCATCCTTTCCACCAAGATGGATTCGGTCATGGTGGAGGGTGGTGCTCGAAACGGAGGTCGGAGAGGACGCGATCGTATTCATCCTGGTCGTCGGAGTCAAGAACAACGAATGAATTGCCAGTAAGGCCGTAGCGAAAGTTGTTTTGGCAGCATGCGGCTTTGCCGGACTCGGATTTGGGGCTGGTCGAGTACGGGAGTTCTGTTGCTTCGCGGAAAATTTGGGCGTCGGTGGCCATTTGCTGCTCCTTGTCTTAGGGGATTTATGCACACGGGAATCCACGATACGGACAGCTGCCAGCGCTCGTAAAAATGTACTGTGACGGCCAGAACTGCGAACAGGAAACTATATGGGAGTGCCGGAAAACCGACGTGTACTTCAGCCGCGACATCTTCAACGGTGCGCAGTACACGTGTCGGAACTGCCGCGGGAATACCATCCATTATTGGTTCCTCTGGACCGAGGACAAGAACTCGATTTCAATCTTCTATAAAGTGGGCCAGTACCCGCCGCTTTCTATAGAGCCCTCTGCGGCGCTTGCTAACGCGTTAGGACAAGATGACGCCGGCCTCTATAAGAAGGCGTTGGTTAACGGAAATTTTGCATTCGGCATCGGCGCTCTGGCATACTTTCGGCGAGTCATAGAAAACAAGGTGAATATGCTCCTAGACCTGATCGGCGAGGCCGCGCGGCTCGCCGAATTTGAAACAGAGGAGCGACAGCGAATCGAAGAAATCAAAGACAGCCATCACGTGGATACCAAGATCGAATATGCCTCGAAGATCTTGCCTCCCCATCTTCGGCCCGGTGGGCATAATCCGCTGAACAAGTTGTACGCAGTAGCGAGCGCGGGCATCCATGGAAAGTCCGACGAACAGTGTCTCGACGACTTCCACGACGCGCGTTTCGAGTTCGAATACCTTTTTAAGAATCTCATGGTGAGCAACGAGCAAGCGCGCGAATATTTAGCGCGCGTCAGTAATCCCGCGGCGCCCAGGCGGTGACTGGATGGCATACTAAGTGGCGGAGCGGCGATGGCGGCGACTACGACCAGGATCACAATCGAGCCGGGTAAACGTGGTGGAAAGCCCTGCGTCCGAGGGCTAAGGATCACAGTTTGGGATGTGCTCGGTTGGCTCGGTGCGGGTATGACTGAGGAGCAGATTCTCGAGGAACATCCCGACTTGGAGAAGTTGGACTTTCCGGCTGTCTACCAGTTCGCGGCCGAAGCTGGGCGCAAGGCGAGCTCGGGTTGATTTTATTGCTAGATGAGAATCTCTCTTCGCGGCTTGTCGATCGACTGGCTTCTCTGTTTCCAGGATTGATGCATATGCGAAATGTCGGGCTTAAGCAAGCATCGGACGAACAGATCTGGCAAAGGGCGAAAGACAAGGGCTACACGATCGTAACGGCGGACGTAGATTTCGTCGGGCTCAGCCGACGTTTAGGATGGCCGCCAAAGGTGGCGCACATTGAGCAGTGTGATGTGCCTTTTTAGTGATTGAGGAGCTATTAAGGCGAAATGCCATTCGGATACTGGGGTTCGCTCAAGACCTGACAAGCGGATTCTCACCATTCGTTCAAGAGCGGCTACTCGTTCGAGCTAACGATGAAGCGGCACTAGAAGCGAATGCCGGTAGTAAGAGCGACAGTCTGGAGCCAGAGCGAGACGCGCGTGTTGCTGTATTCGCCGGCGTCCTGCAGCAGGAGCGCGTAATACAGATCCGCTTCGAGCGCTTCGGCCAGCCGCAATTCCGCCGCGATCCGCATCCCTAAAATGCAAGTGCGAACAGAATGCCAGCGGGTGAATCCCGATCCAAGGTCGAGAGCTGGCAAGAGAGCCGATACTACTTCGGCGGTTCCTCCTCGGAGGGGGGCGGGCTCACTGCCATAGGAATTATCGGCACTAAGGCCGGACGGCGGTTGCGCCGATAGATAACCATAGACAATCAGGAGCTAACGAGTTGAACAGAGAAGCCGTCTATGGCTGTCCCTTTTTCTTAGCGGTAAGGGTCGTGTTTGCTGCCGTCCTTTGCTTCGCTGCGGTGAGCGCCCGACCGCTTGGAACGATGGCCGCCAACGCCGAAGTTGGCGCCTTTCCGACGATCACGAACGCGCGGGCAGTTCGCTCCCTGCCGCCGCAGGACGCTCAACAACAGAGGCCAGTTCGGCTGCGCGGCGTGGTTACCGCACTGTCGGGCTGGAAGGATTCGTTTTTCCTTCAAGATGGTACGGCCGGGATTTCGGTCGACAGGAGCGATCGGGGGCCGAGTGTAAGACCGGGCGATCGCGTCGAAGTTGCGGGTACGAGCGGGCCGGGGCTCTTCGCGCCCGTGGTGATTGCACATTCCATTCAGATTCTCGGGACGGGCGTACTTCCCGAGGCACGTGTTTTCGAAGTAGCTCAAGTCATGGATGGACGGCAGGATAGCCAGCGAATCGCGGTTCGAGGCATCGTGCGCTCCGCGGAAGTGAAGAACGTATGGGGCCGATCCGTGTTGGCGATGCGCTTAGAGACCGCAAGCGGCCTATTGAAGGTCCGGGTTCTCAATTTCAGCGGCGATTTCAAAAAGTTAGTAGACGCAGAAGTGTTGATCCGCGGTGTGTGCGGGACCAATTTCAACGACAGCGGCCAGCTTATAGGGGTCCGTCTGTTCGTGCCCGAACTACACGACATCCAAGTAGAAAAGCCGGCCCCGGCCGATGCTTTTACGGCCCCTTACTGGACGCTCAACGAACTGTTTCGCTTTGGACAAACGCGTATTCCAAGCCACCGTGTGAGAGTGCGCGGTATAGTCACGTACCACGAGCCAGGGAAGGAGATCTACATTCAAGAAAACGGACGGGGACTCGCTATCTGCACGGCGCAGAAAACATCCGTCCGGCCCGGTACGCTCCTGGAGGTAGTGGGGTTCGCAACCCCGGGGGCGTTCTCGCCTGTACTGGAGGACGCGATTTTTCGCGAGTTGCCGGGCGCCAGTGTGACGGCGCCGGTGCGCGTTCCAGCGAGTCAGATTCTACTCGAAAGGGAGGGTTTCGAGGAAGCGCCGCATGACGGGACGCTGGTCACGCTTCGGGGCGAGTTGCTCGATCGCATGCGGACGGAGCGTGAACTGGTGCTGCTGCTGCGCGAGGGAAGCACTGCCTTTACCGCCAAGCTTGCACTGCAGGGGCAGACCTCTGCCAGCGCACTAGGGCTCGAGCCGGGTAGCGTGCTCGATGTTACGGGAATCTGCAGCGTGCAGGTATCTTCGGAAGACTCCGCTTCCTTCCAGCTTCTTCTGCGAAAGGCCGACGACGTTCGGCTGGTTCGCGCACCCTCCTGGTGGAATAGCCGGCATGTTCTCTATGTTCTGACCTTCACCGGATTGATCGCGTTTGTTGCGTTAGCCGCAGTTCTAGTGCTGCGGCAGCGTGTAAACCGGGGACACCGGGCGTTACTCAAGTCGGAACGCGTGTTTCGTGAAACGCTCGAAAACCTGCCGCTGCTGGTGATTGGATTGGATCAAGATGCACGGGTGACGTTCTGCAACGACGCGGCCCTTGCTGCCCTCGGCCGCACGCAGGCCGAAGTGATCGGCAGGAACTGGGGGCCACCTTTCGTTTCGCTCAGTTGTCCGGACGATCGAACGCCGTTATTGCGAGAGGCTGGGCAAACCGTGCTCCGTGTGCGGCACGAAAACTTCGTATTCTCGAAATCCAACGAGAAGCACTTCATTAGCTGGTACAACACCATCCTCTACAACTCGTCTGGCGAATTCAGCGGGACAGTTTCGATTGGCGAAGATATTAGCGAACGAAAGCGCACCGAGGAGGAATTAATTAAGGCGTCGCAGGCCGCGGCCGCCGCCAGCAGCGCCAAGAGCGAATTCCTGGCCAATATGAGCCACGAAATCCGAACTCCGATGAACGGAATTATCGGGATGACTGAGCTCGTTCTGGACAGCCCGCTGACTTCCGAACAGCGGGAAAACCTCGAGATGGTCAAAGCTTCTGCCGATGGGCTGATGACAGTGATCAACGACATCCTGGATTTCTCGAAGATCGAGGCAGGGAAAATGTCGCTCGATCCAATCCCATTCCATCTGGCGCACGCAGTCGAGGAGACGTTGAAGAACCTCTCTATCTCGGCGCATCGAAAGAACCTGAAGCTTGTTCCTCGCATTTCGGAAGACGCGCCGCTGGAGCTGGTGGGCGATCCCGGCCGCTTGCGGCAGGTGTTACTCAACTTGATAGGCAATGCGGTCAAGTTTACTGCCCAAGGCGAAATTATTGTGCAGATCGGGGTCGAAAGCCGGACCGATTCGAGTGTGGAACTGCATTTCTGTGTGTCCGACTCGGGGATCGGGATGTCGCCGGAGCAGCAGAAAAAGATCTTCCGTGCTTTTAGCCAGGCCGAAAGCTCGATTACCCGTCAGTTCGGCGGCACAGGCCTGGGTCTAACTATTTGCGCCCGGTTAGTGCAGATGTTCGGAGGCCGGATCTGGGTCGAAAGCGAATTGGGCCGCGGTAGCCATTTCCACTTCACCGCAGCATTCCCGCTCGCAAGCCAGCCTGAGCCGGTTAAGGCTGAGCGCCCTTCTTCTCTTTGGACAGTGCTGTTGGTGCGCGATTACGCGCCCGCTCCGAATGACGACCTATTGCTCACTTTGCGCAATTGGGGGCTCAAGGTTCAATCCGTAAATAGCGCCGCCGGGGCTCTCAGCGAGCTGGAGCGCGCGAGCAGCGCCGGAGAGGCTTACCAATTGGTAATAACCGATCTGCAAATCCCGCCCATGGACGGTTTCGAATTCGCAAGCGAAATCCGGAATACGAGAGGTCCGGAAGAGATTAAAGTGATTCTGCTGGGAGCGCACGGGCAACGCGGTGACGGGCTTCTTTGTAAGCGCCTCCAGGTTCAGGGCTATCTGCCGCGGCCGTTCCAACCGCTGGAGCTTTGCCAGTGCGTCCTGAGCGTCATGCAAGCCGGAACGCACGCCGACCCGGGGGCAACGCTGGTCACGCGGCACACGCTCCGCGAAGCACGCCGCAGGATTTTACTGGCAGAGGACAACCTGGTGAATCAGCGGCTGGCGACCAAGCTATTAGAAAAACGAGGACACGTCGTTACCATCGCCAACAATGGACAAGAGGCCATTAACGCCGTTGCCAGCAGCGGATTCGACATCATTCTCATGGACATTGAGATGCCGGTTTTAAATGGATTCCAAGCCACAGCGGCGATTCGTGCGAATGAAAGAGAACGTGGACGGCGCACACCGATCATCGCCATGACCGCGCACGCTATGAAGGGCGACCGCGAACGATGTTTGGCCGCCGATATGGACGGTTATTTGGCGAAGCCGATTCGCCTAGAAGATCTCCACGCCCTGCTTTCAACTTAAGAGACAAGGGGCCCCAAGAAGGCGCCCCGGGACGGCCGGCGTTGGCGTAGCCCTTCTCTTCGCCGAAGCCGTCTGCGAGACTAGCGGTTAACTGCTATGTACATCCCTGAACAGTTTAGGGAGGAAGATGTAGGAGTGCTGCAGGATCACATGCAGCGCTTCAATTTCGCGACGCTGGTTACGCAAGAGAACGGGTCGATGATCGCCTCCCATCTTCCGTTCGTGCTGGAGCGGAACGCCGGGCCGTATGGCGCATTGCGCGCTCACCTTGCGAAGAAAAATCCGCAATACGAGCATCTGCAATCGGGAAGCGAGGCACTGGTTATTTTCCAGGGGCCGCACGCCTACATCTCGCCGACGTGGTATGCGAATCAGCGGAACGTTCCAACCTGGAATTATGCAGTGGTTCATGCATATGGCACGCCCAGGCTGCTTGGGGACGCCGAGCTGATCGAACTTCTCGCAAAACTTGTGCAAGAGCACGAAAGGCCGGCGCCGCAGGGGTGGGAATTCGATCCGGAACAGCCGTGGATCGGGCATATGCTCCGGGCGATTGCCGGCTTTGAGATTCCGATAACGAATCTACAAGGCAAATTCAAGCTGAACCAGAACCGGACCCCGGAGGACCGCAGAGGCGTAATCGAAACTCTGCTCCTAAGCGAGGATTCCCTGACGCGCGAAGTGGCGAAGTTGATGCGGGTAAGCGGCGTTCACAACGATTGAGACGGTCATTGCATGTAAGATGACCAGATAACGTGATTGCACTAGCGCGTTGGTGCGGGCGCGGTTTCATGTTTGTGAGCGGGCGAGCGGGCAGCGGTCGCCAGGAAACTGCGCGCCGCAGATTACCGGAGCAAGTTCCTAACACGGGCCGCGGACTCCTCCGGCTATGCGTTTCAGCTTGGCTTCTGTGGGGGGCGCTCGGAGGGCCGATGAGCGGCGCGGGTTACGACCAGGGCTCGCCGGACCAAACGAGCCCCGAGGCGCTTAAGAATTTGAGCCTGGAGCAGCTCTCGCAGATAGAGGTGACGACGCCCTCCAAAGAGCCGCAGTTGGCATTTCGTACGCCAATGGCGATCTACGTCATCACCGGCGAGGATATCCGGCGCTCAGGAGCAACTTGCATACCCGAGGCTTTGCGATTGGCGCCCGGGGTCGAAGTGGCGCGCATCGATGCGAACAAGTGGGCGATTGGGATTCGAGGCTTCGGAAGTCGGCTCTCGCGATCGGTGCTTGTGCTGATCGATGGGCGGACGGTGTACACGACACTGTTCGACGGCACTTACTGGGAAGTGCAAGACACGCTGATGGACGATATTGACCGGATCGAAGTGATTCGCGGGCCGGGTGGAGTGATCTGGGGGCCGAACGCGGTGGATGGCGTGATCAACGTCATCACCAAGAGCTCCAAAGATACTCAGGGGATGCTCGCATCTGGCGGCGGCGGAAATGTAGAGCAAGGTTTCGCGAATTTTCGTTACGGCGGCGGTAACGGAGACGGCATTACTTATCGCCTTTACGCGAAGGCGTTCACGCGGGGCCCGGAGTATCACCCGGATCATGACAACTTCGACGATTGGCGGGCCGGCCAAGGCGGATTTCGGGTGGACTGGACAAAGAGCAGCCGCGATTCTTTTACTGTGCAGGGCGATATTTACGACGAAGAAGCCGGGGAGCGCGTAACGGCGACCAGCTACGCGCCGCCTTATTCGGTCAACGTAGACGCGAATGCGGATCTCTCCGGAGGGAACGTCGTGGCGCGCTGGAAAAGAATTTTGAGCGAGGGAGACGACCTGCAGTTGCAGGTGTACTACGACCGGACCAATCGGCATGAACCGAATCTCGGGGAGCTTCGCAACACGTTCGACCTGGATTTTCTGGATCGTTTCCGGCTACCGGCCCGCCAGGAGATCACCTGGGGCTTGGGCGCGCGGCTCAGCAGGGGCGACGATATCGAGGTTGTCTCCGGCCTGACCTTCGTTCCGGCCAAGCGAACGGACCAGCTCTTCTCGGCGTTCATTCAGGACGAGATCGGCATCGTGCCGGACCGCTTGTCATTGACGTTAGGGACGAAATTCCTGCGCACCAACTTCACGGGTCTCGAATTGCAGCCGAGCGCCAGATTGGCTTGGACACCTACGGAAAAACAAACCTTCTGGACGTCTTTTACGCACGCTGTGAGAACGCCGTCGGATGTAGAAGAAGATTTTTTTCTGCTCGGCTACATCGCGACCACGCCCGGCGGGGTGCCGTACTTCGCGCGCTTCAATGCTAATCCCAACTTTGCCCCGGAACAACTCAATTCTTACGAAGCCGGCTACCGGCGATTCATAAAGCACAATCTAGCTTTCGGGATATCGACGTTTTACAACCACTACCACGGTCTGTTCAGTGAAGACATTATCGGAGAGCCCTATCTTGAAACCACACCGGCGCCGATACATTACTTACTTCCCGCTCAGTTCCGCAATGGACTGCTGGGCACTACCAAAGGATTCGAGATAGTTCCCGAGTGGAGGCCGAAGGACTTCTGGCGTTTGCGGGGATCGTATTCGTTCCTGAACATGGATCTGATGAAGGCGCCGCACAGCGGGGACGTCGGGACAGCGCCCGGTATCGAAGGCTCGAGCCCCAAGAATGAAGGGATTGTCGAATCCGCCTTGGATCTGCCGAGGAGTGTCCAGTTCGATCTCACGTATCGCTTTGTGAGCGCGCTGCCTGGAGAGGGAGTACGAGGCTATTCGACGGGCGATGCGCGGTTGGCATGGCGCGTCAAACGAGAATTGGAGTTGTCCCTGGGGGGCCAGAACCTACTTCAGCCGTATCATTTCGAGTTCGGCGGCGACCCTGGAACGTTAGTCGGCATCCGGCGAAGCGCATACGCGGAGATAAGGTGGATGAAGTGAACGCGGCGGTTCTGTACCGCATTTCGCGGCAAAACAATCGCCAACACCCGCGGGCGATGCTCAGGAGAGCGATATTCTAGCGGCGACCGGGTACACACGCCGCGCGGCGAGGCTCTACAGGCATTCGCGGGCCGCGATTCTCCTATGCGCGCTCGCGACGTTCGGGTTGCAAGGCCAGGATTCTTCGCCGGACACAGGGCAGCAATCTTTGGAGTATCGCGTCAAGGCAGCCTTCCTGCTGAACTTCACAAAATTTGTAGAATGGCCGCCGGCAGAGCTGCCCGATTCGAATTCGTTCGGCATCTGCATTCTGGGGGTCGATCCGTTCGGGCCCGCGCTGGATCGGATAACAGCGGGAGAAAGCGTGAACCAGCGGAAGCTGACTGTGCTCAGGAATCGCTCGAACGCGCCGAAAGCCTGCCAGGTGCTGTTTGTCAGCAAATCGGAAAGAGATTATCCGCAGGCGTTGGCAGGATTCAGCCGCGGGGTTCTGACGGTAGGCGAAGGCGACGCATTTCTGCGCGACGGCGGAATGATTGCGTTTGTCATCGAGAACCGGCGGGTGCGCTTCGATATCAATCAGGGCGCGGTAGCCAATGCCGGCCTGAAGATCAGCTCAAAGCTTCTGAGCGTAGCGAGGTCCGTTGAGAAATAAGCGCTTCGTTGCCGGTTGGCGGCCGGCCATGACGAAATTTCGCAACCTTCGCATCGAGCAGAAGCTGATGGTGATCGTCATGCTGACCAGCTCGGCGGCACTGGTGCTGGCGGGCTTCGCTATTGTCATTTCGAATTCGATGTTGTTTCGGGAATATTTGAAGCGCGACCTTTCCGCGTTGGCGCGAATCATCGCCGATAACAGCACTGCGGCACTTGCATTCGACGACCCGCGCTCGGCGGCAGAGACGTTAGGAGCATTGCGGGCGAAGCCGCACGTTGTGAGCGCGTGCATCTATCGAGCAAACGGAACCCTGCTTGCTCAATATGACCGATCGGGCATCGCAGCGGGATGTCCGGGCGCGGGCGCGCAAGACGGAATCGCGTCTCGCGGTGGATCCCTCACGCTCGTACAGAGCGTCACCCTCAAAGGAGGGCGCATCGGACGGCTGGTTTTAGTTTACGATCTGGGCGAGATTGGCGAACGCATGAAGATCGATAGCGCGACTGTTCTGGTCTTTCTGCTGGCGTCGGGCGCTATCGCGTTCTTCCTCTCCTCGAGGCTGCGCACAATCGTGGCGGCGCCGATCTCGCAGCTCGCGCAGGCGGCGACCTCGGTTTCAGAGACGAGAGATTATGGCGTTCGCGCGCAGAAGCAATCGAACGACGAACTTGGGATTCTAGTGGACGCCTTCAATCAGATGCTGGAGGGCATCCAGTCACGGGATGGCGAGCTGACAAGAGCTTTGTTCGACCTTCAGCGGTCGAACGAGAGCTTAGCGCGGTCAAACGAGGATCTGCAGCGCTTCGCCTTCATTGCGAGCCACGACTTGCAGGAGCCGTTGCGAATGATTGCGGTGTATACACAATTGCTCGTCCGAAGGTATTCCAGCGGGTCCGGCGGTGAAGTTGCAACTTTCGTCGAAAACATTGTGGGAGGCACCAGGCGGATGCGTGAACTGCTGGACGATCTGCTGGCGTACACCGAGATCGGCACCGCACCGGAGCAGCCGTTCGAAGCGGTCGACTTGAACATCGTATTAGAAAAAGTTCTCCACAATCTCAAAGTCGCCATTGATGATAGCCGGGCAATTGTGACAGCCGGCCGCATGCCGGTGTTGAGCGCGCACGAGGCGCATTTTCTAGTATTGTTTCAGAACCTGATCGGGAACGCGATTAAGTACCGGAGCGAGCAGCCGCCGCGGATCGATATCTCGACGGAAATCAGGGACGGGTGGCTGCGGCTCACGGTGGCCGATAACGGGATTGGCATTGATCCCCAGTATCACGCGACGATATTCGTGGCCTTCAAGAGGCTGCATGGCAAAGGCATCCCAGGTACCGGCATCGGGCTGGCGATTTGCCAGCGCGTCGTCGAACGATATGGAGGGCGAATTTCCGTACAGTCGCAGCCCGGGAAAGGCGCCACTTTTATCGTTACGCTGCCTGAGACCCGTATCAGACGTTTATGAACGAGAGCGCATCGGGGAGCGTCGTGCAAAATGAACAGTGATGAAACGAATGCGATCGCTGTTCCTCGTCCTGGTGTTTGCCGCGTCCGGTTTTCAAGTTCGTGCTCAGAATATCGGCAATGAAGAGTTCGCGCGCGATCCAAAGCAGCCGCTGGATCAAGACTACACGCAGCGCATAAGGAAATACACCACCGCACCAGCTCTGAATTCGCCGTTGACGGACTACTTGCCGGCGTCAAGTTCGGTGCCGACGCCGAGCAAAGTGCTGGGCGATGTCGCGGGAGCACCGGACATGCTGCCGTACGCCGAGGACGTATATCGGTATTTCCGAATGCTGGCCGCAAGCAGCCCACGCGTGAAGGTGATCACGATCGGCCACACGGAAGAAGGACGGGAGATGATTGCGGCGGCGGTGGCGGATGAGTCGCTGCTGGCGCGCGTGAAAGAGAACGATGCACGGCTGGCCAAGCTCGCGGACCCGCGCACGATCGGCATGAACGACAAGACCGCGTCGGATCTGGTCTCGCAGTCTTTTCCGGTTTACTACATCACGGGAACGATCCATTCGCCGGAAACGGGGGCTCCGACTGCGCTGATGGAATTGGCATATCGGCTAGTTGTCGACAACTCACCTTACATTCAGTTCGTCCGAACTCATATGGTCACGCTCATTACTCCGGTAGTCGAAGTGGATGGGCGCGACCGAATGGTGGACATTTATAAGTGGCACAAGGCGCATCCGGGGGGAAATTGGCCTCGACTTATCTATTGGGGCCACTATGTTGCGCATGATAACAACCGCGACGCCATGGGCATGACGCTCGAGCTTACTAAAAATGTGCTCAATACTTATTTGGCCTGGCACGCGCAAGTGCTCCACGACTTACACGAGTCTGTCCCGTTTCTATATGACAATACGGTGGGAGATGGGCCTTACAACTCCTGGATTGATCCGATGCTGGCGGACGAGTGGGCGATGCTGGCCTGGCACAACGTGCAACAGATGCAGTCGTTCGGCATGCCGGGCGCATTTACTCACGGCAATTTCGACACATGGAGCCCCGGTTACCTGATGTTTCTGGCTGGACTGCACAATGGGATCAGCCGGTTGTATGAGACGTTCGGAAACGGAGGGGCGGACACAGAAAAGCGGATCCTTTCGCCGGATGAATATGCAAGGACTTGGTATCGCCAGAATCCGCCGTATCCAACGGTGGTCTGGTCCCAGCGCGACAACAATAACTACGAGGAAACGGCGCTGCTCTCCACGCTTTCCTATTTCGCGCATAATGGCAAGCACTTTCTGAGCGACTATTACGAGAAAAGCAAGCGTTCCATCCTGAAGCCCCAGGACGCCGGGCCGGTGGCATATGTTCTGCCCGCGGACGAGGGCGCTTTGAACCGGCAACTTCAGCTTCTCAAGGTATTAGCGGCGCAGCATATCGAGATTCAACGTCTGAACGAAGCGGCGAAGGTGACCGTTGCGCCGCCGGCGCATGCGCCGCATGGAGCGGATGAAAAGCCGAAGGCGGGGCCAAGTTCGGAGACATTTGCGGCTGGCAGCTATGTGATCCGCATGGACCAGCCGTTCTCGCGGGTAGCCGACGCGTTATTGGATCGACAATTCTGGTCGCCGGAAGATCCGCAAAAGCATCCCTACGACGATACCGGTTGGTCATTTGGCGATCTGTTCAACGCGCGGGCGGTGCGGGTAACGGACCGAACGATCCTCACGGCGAAGATGGAGCCGATTTCGGACCTGAACCAGATGAGCGGCAAGCTGACCGGCAGCGGTCCTACTTATGCGGTCAACAATTCAGGCCAAATCAGTATGGCGGCGCTGGTCTACGCACTGAAAGGCTCCAGAATTTCCGTGGCGGAGGAGGCATTCGAGGACGGGGGACGGAAGTTCCAAGCGGGATCTCTGCTGATCAGCCAAGTAGAGAATGCACGATTGAAGGCGGCGCTTCAGCAATTCGATTTGGATGCGTACAGCATGGCGACCGCGCCTAATATCCACACGCATGCGGCCGCAGCGCCGCGCATTGCGTTCATCCATACCTGGCTCTATACGCAAACCGAAGGCTGGTGGCGCATGGCGTTCGATAAGCTGCACGTGCCGTACGAATACATCAGCACGCAGGCGGTAGCGCGCGAACCGGAGTTGCGGGCGAAGTACGACGTAATCGTCTTCGCGCCGGCGGGACATACTTCGACACAGGCGATCGTAGAAGGCATGCCGATGTGGGGCAACGCGCTGCCCTGGCAGACGAGCGCATTGACACCGAACCTGGGCAAGATCGACGCTACTGAGGATATACGCCCGGGCCTGGGGTTGTCAGGAGTGGCGCATCTCAAGTCGTTCGTAGAGGAAGGCGGCCTGCTCATCACGTCCGAAGACACGGCGCAATTTGCAATCGACGAGGGATTGGCTCCGGGAGTGTTCGTTGCGCCGCGGAAGAACGTGAAAGTCGTCGGCAGCGTCTTGAACGCGGTGCTGGCCGATAAGAAGTCGGCCGCCGGTTATGGGTATGGGAGCAACCTGGCGGTTTATAGCGACGACGGGTTGGCGTTCACGGTCAGCAATCTGGTGACTCCACGCCAGATCTTGACCGAGAAGGAATACAAGCGGCCGACCGGCCGGGGAGGTCCAGAGGACGAAGATGTGCCGGAGGGCCGGCCGATTGAGCAAGCGCCGCCGCTGCCGTCTCCGAAGCCGTGGGAGCCGACCCCGCTGAATGACGAGCAAGCACGCAATAACGTGTACTTAATTCCGGCCGAGTATCGGCCACGCGTGATTCTGCGGTTTTCGGAGCAGAAAGATCTTTTGCTGTCCGGGCTGCTCGAAAGCGGAGAGGCGATTGCCGAGCGCGCCGTGGTGGTGGATGCACATCTCGGCCGAGGGAATGTATTGCTCTTTGCGAACAATCCTATTTATCGCGGTGAGACTATTGGCAGTTACGCGCTGGTTTTCAATGCGATTGTCAATTTCGACCATCTAACACCCGCGGCGCCCGAGCAAAAGTAAGTGACGGCCCCGGGATAATTAGGTGAGGGACCAGGGCACGGTCATTCAACCCAGCGGCGGCAGATATCTGAGTAAGATCGAGTTTGCTTGACGAAAAACTGCAACCCCACTCCGAGGGCCTGCTCGAATGTGAAGGACGTACGTGGCGGCACGTTCATAATTCCTGCCGTGCATTAGCGCCGGTCCAGCGGTTTTTTCAGGAGGCGCCTTTAGCGCGCTACGAGCGAGTGCTTCTCCTGGCAGGCATTTGAACAGTAATAGAAGATCTGGCCCGAAATGCTCTGGCGGAAGGGCGTGGATTCGGCGACGTAAGTACCGCAGACCGGATCTTTGTGCAACTCACCAGTAGCTGTGGTGGAAGCGGGCGGAGAGTTACCAGGCCGCTGAGCGGTGAATTGCGGATTTCCGCTGCGGAACGCGCTGGCGGATGCGTTCGCAATGCCTCTTAAGACGCTGGTAAGAACAGCACGGGCGACCAACACAATCAAGATGGTGACTAAGAGTTCGATGAGCGCGCGAAACATGAAGAGAAAGCGGGGAGCACTCGCGGGGAGCGCCCCCTGTTACCACTTTACTGCTTTTTCTTTTTCGCGCCTGGAGCAGTGTAATGGGTCTCGACCTTTTCGCCCAAGGCTTCGAGCATCGCCGACGCTTCCTGCGCATGCGGCCCACTCGGCTGAAGCTCGAGATATTTCTTCAGCGCCGGCGCGGTCTCGGGCGGGTAGGTTTGCTGGCCGGTTTTCGGGTCCACCTTGCCGGCCATCATGAGAATACTGCCGTATTGATACCATGCCTCGGCGTAAGTCGGATCTGCGTCAGTGGCTTTCTTGAAGAAGTCGGCGGCCTGCTCGGGCTTGCCGCTGTTCACCATGTTCGCGCCCATATTGAAAAAGGCCTTGGCTTTGCCTTGCGGGGTCGGGTTCAGGTCGGCCGCCTTGTTGAGCGCCTCGGTGGCCTCGGGAATCTTCTTTTCGGCGCCGTAAATGTTCCCCATCTGGTTGTAAACTGCCGCGTCGTCGGGCTTGATGGCCAAGCTCTTCTTATAGGCATCGATGGCCGCGTCGTAGGACTTGGTCTGATCGTCGCCCGTTTGAGTCTTGGCAAGACCGCTATAGGCTTCGCCTAAACTGTCCCAAATAGCGATCTGGTTGGCATCCATTTGGCTCGCCTGGTTGAATTTGTCGATCGCGGCCTGATAATCGGCCCCTTTCTTGGCTTTGTCCTGTTCGGCGTCGCCTTGCTTGAGCGCATCCTGACCGGCATTGTAGGCGTCGTTCAAGGCCTTGTTTTTCTTCATGGCCTCCGACCGTTGCTTCAACTGCGCCTCGTACTGCTCTTTTTGCTCCTTGCTCATGCCGCGTTCAACATCGGGCGAGGCCTGTCCGGTGGCAGCGGCTTGCTGCGCCGCTTGTTGTTGCGCCTGGTGAGCCGCCGCAGTCTTTTGCAAATCGAAATCGACGGTGGTGGATTCGCCGTACTTGGATTGCACGTGGCTGACTTTGTCCATCACCTGACCATTCACGTTGCAGGTGACGTCGTAGGTGCCATAGGGCAGCCCGGTGTACAGCCAGTGGCCTTTTTTATCCGACTTGACCTGGTAATGCCCTTTGATGTCGGTGCGGTCCAGCACAATGAGGGCGCCTTTCAGCGGTTGGCCGTCTTGACCCTTCACGTCGCCTTCCAAAGTGGTGGTCTGGGCCCAGGCACTGCCAGCCACGAGTACAACGAAACTGAGGAAAAGAAGCGAACGTCGCAACTGGGCGAGCATAATTTTAGATTCTCCTGAATGATGTTTCAGCTACCGACTACTATATCCTTCGTGCGGCGCGCCCCGGCTGCTCTGGATTCGTGAAACCGGGCGAGAAACGGGGGCACCGGCCAAGCCAGCGCAACTTCGTGGCCCGCAGCCACATCTGATTGATTGATCTGACTTATTCGCGTTACAATGCCGTATCAAAAGGGGATGTTTTCGTTGCGAGGTTGGGCTTTGCCGGTGTTGCTGGGATGGCTGGCGGCATCCGTACCGCTGGCGAGGGCGCGGGACCTCACTAAAGCCGAAGAGCTGTACAAGCGAACAAACTTCGAAAGTTCGTTGGCGTTGCTCGACAAGCAGGCGACCGACGGGCCGGCCACATTTCTGCTGGGCCGCAACTATTTCATGCTTGGCGACTTCAAGAAAGCCAGCGCTTACTTGGAGAAAGCGGCTGCTGCGGAGCCGGGGAACAGCGAGTACCTGGATTGGCTGGGGCGCGCTTACGGCAGGCGCGCAGAGACTTCGAATCCGCTAATGGCGCCTGGATTTGCCTTGAAGGCACGGACGGCGTTCGAACGCGCCGTGGAGCTGGACGGGACGAATCGGGACGCGCTCAGCGATCTCTTCGATTACTACTTGAGCGCACCCGGTTTTCTCGGCGGCGGCTATGACAAGGCGGGCGCGGTGGCGAGCAGGATGACGGCGGTGGACCCGTCCGAAGGCTACTTTGCCGAAGCGAAGCTCGCCCAAAAAAATCAGCAATATCAGACCGCCGAGCAGCACCTGCGCCAGGCGGTTGCGATTGCGCCGCACGAGATGGGACATCTGATCGCGCTCGCGCGGTTTCTAGCCAATCGGGGGCGAACGGGCGACAGCGACGCCGTATTCCAGCAGGCCGAGAAAATAAATCCAAACGCGCCGAAACTCTGGTATGCGCGCGCAGACGTGCTGATTAAACAAAAGCGCAATTTGGATGAAGCGAAAACACTGTTGCAGAAGTATGTGAATGCGCCCATCACCGTGGACGACCCGCCGCGCGATAAAGCTGTTCGCTTGCTGAAGGAAGTAGGCGGCGCGTAAGCTTTCGCTCGAATGAACCTCACCGAGGCCGTTAATTTCAGCGCGCAGGCCTTGCACGCGAACCGGCTTCGCACCTTTCTTACTGCACTGGGGCTGATCATCGGGAACGCTTCGGTGATTCTGGTGGTCACGATTTCGCTGGCGAGCAAAGACCTTATCCTGGATCAAATTCGGGGCATCGGCTCGAACCTGGTGTATGCGTCGTATGAAGTAGGCGGCGAAAATGTCGCCAAGGTGCAGGCGGATTTCGTAAAGCTGGCGGATGTTCAGGCGATTCGCGACACGCTAGGCAGCAGCATCATCGCGGCGGCGGCGGTGATGAACTCGCATGACCAGATTGTCGTGAACGGAAAAATCCGGCAAGTCACGGTGGATGGCGTGGACGCCGAATATGCACGCGTGCGGAATCTGGTGGTGCTGCGTGGGCGCACTTTCGATGAAAGCGACATCGCGCTGCGTGAGCGGGTCGCTCTCCTGACCGATAAGCTGGCGATTCGAATGTTCGGCAGCCAGGACGCGGCGCTGGGACAAACGATCAAAATCAACCAGCTTCAGTTCAGCGTGATTGGAACGTTCCGCGAGAAGACGAGTACGTTCGGCCAAGGCGAAATTACGGATGAGACCATCCTGATTCCGATCACAGTCATGAAGTATTTCATGGAATACGAGCGCATCGATCCGGTGTATGTAGAGGTGCGCAACGCGGCAGACGTTCCGGCGGTACGCGAACAGGTGAACGATATCCTCGAAACGCGGCATCGCCATGGCGCCACGTACAACGTGCAGGATCTGACGGCTATTCTCGATACCGCAAACTCCATTTCGAATGTGCTTACGATTGTGCTGGTCATCGTATCGGCGATCGCGCTGTTGATATCCGGCATCGGCATCATGAACATCATGCTGGTGACGGTGACGGAACGGACGCGGGAGATCGGAGTACGAATGGCGGTGGGCGCGTCCCGGCGCGATGTCATGCTGCAATTCCTGGTGGAATCCGTGCTGATCAGCCTGTCGGGCGGCCTGGTTGGGATCGTGCTTGGCTTGTCGCTGCCGATCGGGGTGCGGCTTTTCACGAGCCAGGTGCGAGTACCCATTTCAGCGTTTTCCATCGTCGTCGCGTTTGCGGTTTCGTTCGCGGTAGGAGTGGGTTTCGGGCTTCTGCCGGCGAGGCGCGCCTCGCAACTGAATCCGACGGATGCTTTGCGCTACGAGTAATCGATAGCGCCACGGGCGGGAAGCGCGCCGCGAACCTGCAGTGTGATGCCCGGCTAGGCTACAACGGTTCTTAGACATGCAACCGAAGCGCATCCGCTGGATGGCCTGGTGGTATAGCGCGCTTGCTGTCGGATTCGCGCTGCTGGCGATCGACCACATTCTGACGAGGGACAAAGCTTGGCTGATCGGCGTGCGGCTGGCCATCGCGGCCGGCTTTGGCCTGCTCGCGTACATGGAGTTTCACGCCAAGGATCGGAAGCGCTGAAGCTTCGAGCGCGAGCGGAGCATCTCTCCAACAACGCTCACAATGGGCATCCGTCGCCCTGTGCGCTCTGAGGAGCGTATCATCTCCTGGTATGGACAAGCCGACATTCGATCCCGGACTCACACAGCAGTACACAGGCGCGCTGAAGCGGGTCGTCAACCAGGACGGGAAATTCAACGCACGGCGCACGGGCGGAACGTGGCGCGACACCAACCCATACCTGTTTCTAATCAGTATTTCTTGGCCGGCTTTCATTGGTCTCGTGGCAGTCGCCTACGTGGTTCTCAATCTTATTTTCGCGGGTCTATACACGGCAGTTGGAATGGAGAATATCAAAGGCACCGAGGCTCCCACCACGGCGTTGCGCTTCCTGAATATCGTTTTCTTTAGCGCACACACACTGAGCACGGTGGGGTATGGAAACATGTGGCCGAGCGGCGCTCCCGCGAACTCCATTGCGGCGTTAGAGGCGCTGATCGGCTTGATGGTTTTTGCGATTGCAACGGGCTTGCTCTTCGGCCGGTTTTCGCGGCCATCGGCGCGCGTCGGGTTCAGTAAGCGAGCACTTGTGGCGCCCTACATCGACGCCGTCAGCCTGCAGTGCCGGGTTGTAAATAGAAGGTCGAACAATCTGATCAATTTGGAGGCGCGCGTGCTTCTGATGACCGTCGAGCTGGTCGACAACCGGCCGCAACGGCGCTTTACTCCGCTGGAGCTTGAAAGAAGCCAGGTTTGGTTTCTTGCCCTGACGTGGACGATTGTGCATCCGATCGATGAGAAGAGCCCTTTGTACGGGAAGACGGCGGCTGACCTGGAGCGGCTGCAAGCGGAGTTCATGATTCTGCTGAGCGGCTTCGATGACACGTTCAGCCAGACCGTTCACACGCGTTACTCCTACCGCTACGACGAGATCGTTTGGGGCGCGAAATTCGCACCTGCATTTGAAATAGACAAGGAAGGCGAGCTGGTGATTGAGGTGGACAGAGTCAGCGCGATCCAGCCCGCTCCCTCAGCGGAGGCGTTGGAGAAAGCTAGACTAACATAGTGGCCGTGAACGGGGATTGCGTGTTTTGCGACATCGTGGCGCGCACCGTGCCGGCGCAAGTGGTCTATGGCGATGAGAACTTGATCGCATTTCTCGATAGCCATCCGCTCTTCCCCGGCCATGTGCTGCTGTGTCCACGGGACCACTATGGAACTTTGACGGATTTGCCCACCAGCCTAACCGGACCGATGTTGGCCGCAACTCAGTTGCTGGCGCGGGCGGTGGAGAATGCAGTGGATGCCGAAGGGACATTTATCGCCATCAATAATCGCGTAAGTCAAACGGTGCCGCACCTGCATATCCATGTGGTTCCGCGAAGGCGCCGGGATGGGCTGAAGGGGTTCTTCTGGCCCCGGCAACCTTATAAGGATGAAGCGGCTCGGGAAGCGGTGCGGGATGCGATTGAGCGGGAAATTCAGAAATTGCGGGGATGACTACTCCAATTAGTGTGGCTGACTACTCTAGTTAGTAGGAACGGCGTTTCTGATGAAAGAGATATTCCTCATTTTGCTGTTGGCGCCATCTACGCCGATGTATGCGCAGATTTTTTCCTTTGGGGTCAAGGGCGGTATCCCGGTTACAAACACCTTCCCGGGCAATCCTGCGGGAACTTACTTCCGCCGATATGTTGTAGGTCCCACCGCGGAGGTCCATTTGCCCTTTCACCTCGCCTTCGAAGTGGACGCCTTGTACCGGCGAAGCGGGCTTGGCGCGACATTTATTACTTATCAGTTCGGAGGCCCTCCGTATCCTCCCCTGGAAGGCACGGACAGGTCAAGAGTCGACGACTGGCAAGTTCCCTTCCTCGCGAAATGGGAGCCCGGCGCCAGATTTGTTCGGCCATTTATTGATGGAGGCGTAACCTACCGCCATGTGTCCGGCCAAACCCAGACCCAGTTTTTCAGCGTCACCGGAACAGTCATTTTTCCTGAGTCCGGCGCACCGACGAACAGCCCGAACACGGCCGGAGTCACGGTGGGAGGTGGATTCGCCGTGAAGCTGCCGGTTATTCACGTATGGCCGGAAATTCGATACACTCATTGGCCCTCTCCTCCCGCCGTCGGTACCTATGGGTTCCAAGTGATGAGCGCGAACCAGGTGGATGTGCTCGTCGGAATTACTTTTTAGTTATTGAAGAACACGCGCAAAACGGTCGCGGTCCTCAATGAAATCGCGCACAAGGCCCCAAACGGCTGTGCGCCTTGCGCGCCACCCACTGATCTAGCGGGTTCCTTTGTTGTCTGGCAGCAGCCGCGCCCTTTGCGCTCCTACGGCGCAATCCTGAAGAAGTAGACGGTCATCACCGCTCCCACTGCGATCACGATTCCGCGAATCACTACCGGTGCCGTCCGCCGCGCCAGTATCGGCCCCACATATCCGCCCGCCACCGCCGCTGCCAGCATCAGCAGCGTCGGCCGCCAGTCCACCTGGTGCGCCACGACAAAGACGATGGCTGCAATCGCATTGAGCGAGCCTCCCAGCACTGTCTTCACTCCGTTCATTCCGTGAATGTCGGTCAGCCCGTACAGCCGGAAGGCCGCCAGAATCATGATCCCCATGCCGCCGCCGAAATAGCCGCCGTAAATCGAGATCGGGAACAGAAGCGCCAGCATCCAGGCATTGTTCGAACCCAGCTTGCCGCGCAACGCGACACTGACTCGCGACCCGAAGGCAAACAGGAGCGTCGCAAACAGCAGCAGCCAGGGCGCAATCTGGCGGAACGTTTTGTCCGATGTGACCAGCAGCAGCACCGCCCCGATGGCTCCGCCGAGCAGGCTGATGATCCACCAGGATTTCAGGCGTTTCTCCTCAAGGGCGCGAATGTCCTCGCGATAAGAGATCGCGCTCGCCAGGGATCCCGGGAACAGCGCTACCGTACTCGACGCATTCGCCACTACCGCCGGAACGCCGGCAAACACCAGCGAGGGAAACGTCAGGAAACTTCCTCCGCCCGCAACCGAATTGATTGCGCCAGCCGCGAAGGCCGCTGCCGCAAGTAACAGAATGACCAGCACGGCTTTAGTGTAAAGGCCGCGCCTCTCGCCTCATTCGTAACGCAAGGAGATCATCGGATCGACACGCGTCGCGCGCCGCGCCGGAACATAACAGGCTGCCAGCGCGACCGCCGCCAGCATCAGCGACACCGTGGCGAATGTCAGCGGATCGGTGGGCCGCACGCCGTAGAGGAAGCTTGTCATCAGGCGTGTCAGCGCAAGCGCGCCAAGCAAGCCGATCGCAATACCGGCTCCCGCTAACCGTACGCCTTGCCAGATTACCATTCGAAACACATCCTGCCGCTGCGCGCCGATGGCCATGCGAATGCCGATCTCGCGCGTGCGCTGCGCCACACCGTATGAAATGACGCCGTACATCCCAATACAGGCCAGCACGACAGCCAACCCCGCGAACGATCCCAGCAGGACCATGGCGAATCGCGGCTGCGTCATGGAATCGTCTACCAGGCGGGTGAGAGCCACCACTCTCGCCATTGGCAAACCGGGGTCCACCGCTCGGATTGATTCCCGAACGCTTCCGGTCATCGAGTTCGGGTCGACCTTAGTGCGAACCGCCATTTGCATGGTCTGCATCGAAGGCCAGACTTTAATCTCATCCTGCGTATACGGGACGTACATCTCCGGACTCGCATCTTCACGCAGCGAGATGTGTTTAATATCGGCGACTATTCCAACGATTGTTCTGGCAGGCCAGCGCGGATTGAAGACTCCCACCTGCTTGCCGAGCGGATCCTCGCCGGGCCAGAATTTCTTAGCCATGGAGCTGTTGATCACCGTCACGGGCGTGGATGCGAGAGTGTCGCTCTCCAGAAACTCACGCCCGCGTAGCAGCGGCGTTCCCACCGCTTCGAAATAGCCGCGGGACGCAAACAAGTAGTTCGCGTAAGCCCTCTCCTTATCGTTGGTTGCCGGGTGCTCCGGAATGCGAATCACGCTGCTATCCGGCGCGCCGCCCATCGGCACCGCCGAAACCAGGCCGGCCGAGGACACGCCGGGCAAATCCTCGAGCCTCAACAGAATGTCGCGGTAAAGCCGCACCATGTGATCCGGGTCCGGGTACTTCGAGGAGGGCAGCGATAGCTCGAACGTGAGAACGTGTTCCGGGTTGAACCCACCATCGGCTCCCAATATCCGGTAGAAACTTCGCACCAGCAGTCCCGCCGCGATCGTCAACAGTAGCGCCAACGCCACCTCTAGAACCAGCAGGCCATTGCGCATTCTGGAACCTGACAAACTGCCGCCGCCCCGCTGTCCCCCTTCTCTGAGGACGGTCGCCAAATTCTCGCGCGCGGCGCTGAAGGCCGGCGCCCACCCGAACAGCAACCCGGTCACCAAAGCGATAGCCGCCGCGAACCCAAACACCGGAAGGTCGACGCTTGCCTCCTGCAGGCGCGGGATATTTGCTGGCCCAAATGCCTTCACCAGGTAAACTCCCCCGAACGCCAGCACGATTCCCACCAGCGCGCCTGCGAGCGCCAGCACAACGCTCTCCGTCAGCAATTGCCGCACAATCCGTGTATTGCCCGCGCCGAGCGCCGCCCGCACGACCAGTTCCGTTCTGCGGCGGATGGACCGGGTCAGCAGCAGGCTGGCTACATTCGAGCACGCAATCAGCAGCACCACTCCCACCGCCCCGAAAATCAGCAGCAACGGACGCCGCGTATCGCCGGCAATTTGCCGGGACAAGGGAACCACGCGGCAGTTGTACCAGCCTTTTGCTTCCGGGCGCAGGCTCTCCAGGCGTTTTGCGAACACGTCCAATTCCGCCTGCGACTGCTGGATCGAAATGTCTGGCCGCAGCCTGCCGATGACCGCGAGATCCTCGGGCCCGTGCGGTGCAGGAGGAATGGCAAGCGGCACCCACAGTTGTGCCTCGCGCGGAAAATCCAGGCTTGCAGGCATCTCCTCGGCGCGCGGAAAAACAAAACCCGGCGGCATGACTCCGACGATCGTGTACGAGTAGCCGTTCAGTTCCATCTGCCGTCCAACGGCGCCCGGATCGCCGCCAAAACGGTCGCGCCAGAGCCGATGGCTGAGCACGACCTCATACTCCTGGCCCGGTCGATCCTCTTCTTTCGTAAAGGTCCGGCCCAGGTCTGGCGTGACACCCAGCGACGGGAAAAAGCCTGCCGATGCCCGAATGCCATCCAGTCGAATGGGATCGCCCGCGCCGGTGAGGTTGAACGAGTCACCCTGGAACGCACCTACATACTCGAACGCTTTCGTCTCCTGTGAGAAGAGAAGAAAATCTCGCTTGCTCCACGGGAATTGCCCGTTATCGAAAGCCGCGGCAATGGGTGCAATCCGCCACGGCATCACGATCCTGGCCGCATCTTTGTAAGGCAGCGGCTTCAGCAGAATTGCATCGATAACACTGAATACCGCAGCGCTCGCGCCGATGCCCAGCGCCAAGGTCAGGATCGCGATCGCGCTGAAGCTGGCAGTTTTTCTCTGCACCCGCAACGCGTACCTGAAGTCTCTGAGCAGTCCTTCCATGCCTGGCGGCCGCAGCGATCACGACTAGCCGATCAGCCTCTCACAAACTAGCATGCTTAGGAGCGCAAAGGGCGCGGATGCGCGCCGCCAGACTGCAAAGGACCTCGGTGGAGCTTGGGGCGGGGCGCTTGGCGCCGCGACCGTTTTGCGCGAGTTCCTCAATAGGCGGCGCTTAGGGCTGTTTCTAAACGCTCCTGCACCGTCTGGCGCTGTTCCTCGGAAGCGCTGAGCCGCAAAGCCGTTTCAAGATCGCGCACCGCTTCCTTCGGCCGGCCCAGATCCTGCAGCACGATGGAACGGTTTTGATAAAGGCCGGCTTGGTCCGGCGCCAGCTCGGCCGCGCGGTCAAAGTCTCGCAACGCGGCGTCGAGATCGCCCGCTTCGTAACGCAAAACGCCGCGGCTGGCGAATGCCTCCCATTGTTTCGGATCGCGCGCCAGCGCAGCGCTGTAGTCCGCTATCGCCGCCTCCCGATCGCCCAATTCTTCGTGGGCTTTGGCGCGTCCCGCCAGCGCCAGCGCCTGGTTTGGCTCCAGGTCAAGCGCTCGCGAGTAAGCTTCAATCGCCTCCGGCATGGCGCCCATCCGGCGATAGCACTGCCCCAGATTTGTAAATACTTCGTAATAAGGTGCGCTGAGTTCAATCGCTCGCAGGTAATCGGCCCGCGCTTCCTCCAACCGTCCCACCCGAAGGAATATGTTGCCGCGCTCGTTGTAATACTCCGAGTAGTTCGGGTCCATTGCCATCACGGCCGTAAAGTTCTCGATCGCCTCGGCATAAGCGCCGGTCACAAAATATACCTGTGCGATGTTATAAACCAGCACCGATCGGTGCAGCCGGTGTTTGTCGCTGCCGAGATGCATATTCAGCCGTTCGATTCCCGCCCGGCAGAGGTCGATTGCCGCCTGAAAGCTGCCTTGAAAATTACGTATCATGGCGACCCCGTTCCGATTGAAGACATACTCGAAATGGCGGTCTTCTTCCGGTAAATCGGACTGCTTAATCAGGGCAATACCGCGGTCCAGATACCCTTCTCCCTTGCCGTAATCGCGCGGCTTCTGGTAGCGCGCATACAGCATCGCGATCAGAAAACAAAGCTGAATATGCTCCTGCGTAGCCTGGCCGTCCTCGAGCTCTTTCAGGGCCACGCTCTCGGCGAAACGAATCCCCGCCGGCGCATCCTGCATTCCCATGTAGCCGTTCAGGAACTTCATGATGGTCCACAATCGCAGCTTCGGATCATTGCGGCCCTGATCAGGCAGCAAGTCCAGTAGGCCTTCTCCCACCCGTAGCGCATCCTGGTAGAGGCCTTGGTGTAAATACAGCGTCATGGCAAAGCCCTTCCAGCGGAAAAGCTTGTCGGGCCGGTTAGCGCATCTCCACAGCCGGATCAGATCGGATACCTGCACCTGCTTCTTGAGGAAATCGTCTCCGATCTTCTCCTCGATTTCAGTTGCCTCTCTCGCCGCCGCCTCGCGATCGATTGCCCGCGGCGCCTCGCCGGGAAGATTCGGCTTCGCGGTTCTGGTTCCTACAGCAGCGTGGAATGAGGCCCGCACTCCTTCCGCTTCGCCGGGCCCCACGCCGGCAAGCAAGCTCAAGCGCAGGCGCTCCCCGCGCCGCCGTAACAGCTCTCGGAAGAAATAACCGCCGATCCGGCCTGCCTTGTCGAAGTCGTCGCAAGCGATCGCCCACGGAATGTCCGGACACATAGCGCTCTTCCAGCTATCCAGCAGATCGATCAGTCCGTGTACGAACCGAAACGCCCGATCGGCTGCGTAATTTCGCACCCTTTCCTGGCCCTGCGCCGTATCGGTCAAATTACGGGCACCAACCTCCAATAGGCTTTTCAATTGCGGCAAGACCTGCACCAACTCGGCGGCGTGCCGCTCGGTCAGATCGGGCTTTTGCGCTTGTATCTCCTCGAAAATTGACCAGAAGAACGTATTGGCGCCGGCCCATGGCCCACCGGAATCGAAGTCGCAGCAAGCGATCCAAGTACGCGCACCGGACTGCGCTCTTTCTGCGAGGCGTTGCTCCATCCAGCGGCGCCGCGCGGCGCCTGCCGGTGCTTCGATAATCAGCACCCGAGGCGGCGAAGCGGCGCTCGCAAACTCAGGCTCATTTCGAATCGGGACAACGGACGTCATATCAACTCCTTTGAGGCAGCGCCACATTCTTGATCGCACCCCGGATTAGGCCCATGATCCAAAGAACCAGTCCAATCACGATGGGCAATATGAAAACGCACATCATCAGCAAAGAATCGACGAAATTACCGGGATTCGCGGAAAAGCCGTTCATCAGCGCATGGCCCATATTTCCGATGTACTTTCTCCCTAGCGGAATGGTGACTGAAAACAGCCACATCAGAGCCATAATTCTGCCCCCCACCCAGACGGCCGCATAAATCGGGATAACCCTGCGTTCTGCGGCAGGAATTGCCGTCTGATCCACTTTGCGTATCCAGGGGACAATCCGCGCCACCTGGTTGCGGAGAAAGGCTTCCGTGTCGCTGAGCAGGCTTCTGCAGTTGAAGAATGTCGAGATGACGTAGTAATAATCCGTCCGCACGAAAAGGAACCCTTGCCACATCACACGCGTTAAATAGGTCAGCAGCATTAGCTTTAGAATCTGCAACGGGATGGGCGCGATCGGAATCCATTGCTGCCCGTGCGCAAAAAGAACCAGAAAACACACCGCCGCCAGCACCACGTCCAGCCAGGAGCCGGCCAGGAGCGGCAGGTACCGCTGGCGCTTGGGGAGCGACCATAGGCCGGTCAGGTCGGCTTCCGCTACCAAATCCCAAAGACGATTGCCGAATCCTAGCCGGGAACTCACTCCCATCGCGCGTGCGGCAATCAGATGCGAAAGCTCGTGCACCGCGATGCTTCCATAGCTAATGAGCAGCCAGATGCCCCAAATGAGCGTGCGATGGTCACTCACATAGAGATCGCTCAATTTGGGCATGACAGCCGGATCCTTGATGTAGGCACCGAGCGCCACCGCAATCAGGACAACGCTGCCATACAGGACCGGACGGCTGAAGATACGGCGTGCAATAGATTGGGGAAAATCAGCGAAATGATACCGTACCCGCCGGTGCTCCGGCGCTTGGGCGTGGATTCCATCGCTCTGCTGGCCGGCAGCCCCGGGGCTTTCAATAATCCCCTTTACCTCCAGAATGCGTAAGAAGTCATCCAAATCCGGCACGGCGCCGTGTTTCTGCCGGTAGAGGTCCGCAGCCTCTCCGATGCTCTTGCCTTCCGCGAGAGAATCCAGTACCTCCACGGCGCCCGGAGGCACGGCCAAAAATACGCCGGTCTCCACTCGTCCGATGACTACGTCGTCCCCCTCTGCCTGCCGGCTGAAGGGCCGAACCACCACCACGGCGTCGTGCGTATATGCGGGCATAGATCGTTATTCCCCGGGGGTCGTCGGCCCCGATCCCCGGGGACAGCACTGAATTTCGGGCTTTGGCCGAACTGTTCAAAGCCGCCATTTTGGGAGGCGCTTTCCTTCCGCGATGCGGCTCGGGTTGCTTAGCCGCCACACCCAGGTAGGTAGGCAGCGCTAGTCGTCTTGAGGGTCTCCACCTCACGCACCACAAATTTCACCATGGTTTATTCACCTCCTTTCTGGCTGAGCGCAATACTCCGCCAGTATAAATAGAAGGCAAGGCAATTACAACAGAAAACATGCTAGTTGTTAATAAGTAGGCTGATATATCGTTGATATAGATCCTTATATAGGACATTAATGCCAAGTTCTATGGACAAGCGGGGCATTATTCGACGAACATTTTCGCGGTGAAAGGCACCCCGTTTTCGCCTCCGCAGACCCATCTGCCAGGGGGCGCAAGGGGCGATCTGGCACACTGGCAATTGTGCCCAGTAAGAGCGCCGCTCTCCCCTACCTTGCCCTGGCTGCCGCTTCCGCAGCCTTCCTCGTCGGCCAAACCACTGCCAAGAAGCCAGTCACCATCGACGACATCGTCGCGCGCCATCCCGCCACGCCCATCACTCCCACCTGGTCGCCCGACGGCAAGGCTTTCCTCTATCAAAAAAAGGGCAGCGTCTTTCTATTCACCCTCGCCGATCGCAACTCGCACGAATGGTTCAAATCCGAAACGCTCGAAAAGCAAGTAAAGCAACCCGCCAAACCCCAGGAGTTCGGCTGGCAGAATCGCCGCGTATCCTCCGCCTCCTATCAGTGGTTCCCAAACAGCAAGGACCTTCTTGCCTCGGCGGGCGGCGACATCTTCATCGTTCACCCCAACGGCGAATATGACCAGGTCACCAAAACGGAAATCGATGAAGAAGACCCGAAGCTGTCGCCTGACGGCCAGTCGGTTCTCTATCGCTCCAACTCAAACCTTTATCTCATCGATCTCGCTTCGAAACAAACTCGCCAACTGACCTCCGGCGGAACTCCCACCTTGCTCAATGGCGAGCTCGATTGGGTCTATCCGGAAGAGCTGGACATTCACACCGCTACTTATTGGTCGCCGGATTCGCGGCAGATCGCCTATCTTCAATTCGATGTCAGGCACGAATTCGTTTATCCCCAAACCGATCTGCTCGGCGAACGCGCCCTCGCCGAACCCGAGCGTTATCCCCAAGCCGGCACTCCCAACGCGAACGTACGTCTCGGTGTCGTGTCTGCTCAGGGCGGCGACACCCACTGGATGAACCTGGGCGACACCACAGACTCCCTGCTGGCCCGCGTCGCTTGGCTGCCCGACTCTTCCCAAATCGCGGTCGAGCGCTTCAGCCGCCGCCAAGACAAACTCGACCTGCTCTTCTGCAATCCCGCCACGGGCGCCGTCCGCACCGTCCTCCACGAGCAATCCAAAACCTGGCTCAATGTAGCCGACAATCTGTTTCTGCTCAAATCCCGCCCCGAATTTTTGTGGACCAGCGAGCGCTCCGGTTTCCGTCACATTTATCGCTACAGCAACCAGGGCGAACTGCTCGGCCAGCTCACCGGTGGCGATTGGGAGGTCACCACCATCGCGGCCGTCGATGAAGAAAACCAGCGCATCTACTACACCTCCTGCGAACCCAGCCCGCTTGAGTGGCAACTCTACACGGTCGCCTTGACCGGCGGCGAGCGCACCCGCCTCACCAGGCAAGACGGTACGCACTACATTCATGCGAACGCCAACGGCAGTTTTTATTTAGACTCTTTTTCAAACCTCAAGCGCCCGGCTGAAGGCACGGTCCGCAGCGCCGCAGGCGAGCAAATCGCCGTTCTTCAACCCGCCGATAGCGCCGTGCTCGACGAGTTCGATATTCTTCCCACGGAAATCGTCGAGGTTCCCGCGCCTCACGGACCCACGCTCTACGCGCGTCTCGTCAAGCCCGCCGGATTCCAGCCCGGAACCAAATATCCAGCGATTGTCGAAGTCTACGGCGGCCCGGGCGTCGAGACCGTTCGCAACGAGTGGTATGACCTCGAATCTCAACTGTACGCGCATCGCGGCTACGTCGTTTGGCAGCTCGACAATCGCGGCTCGAACGGCCGCGGCCATGCCTTCGAGGAGCCGATTTATCGCGAACTCGGCAAACAAGAGGTCGCCGACCAGCGCCTCGGGGTCGAACATCTCATCGCTTTGGGCTTCGTCGATCCCAAGCGCATCGGCATCACCGGCTGGAGTTACGGCGGCTACATGACCATCCATTCGCTGTTACTCGCTCCGGACGTCTTCAAGGTCGGAGTCGCCGGTGCGCCGGTGACCGATTGGCGCAACTACGACACCATCTACACCGAACGTTACATGGGCTTGCCGGATGAGAACAAGAGCGGATACGACGCCTCCTCGAACGTGCAAAACGCCGGCCGCCTGGAAGGCAAGCTCCTGATCGTGCATAACATTGAGGACGACAACGTTCTGTTCCAAAACACCATGCAGATGGTGAACGCACTCGAAGAAGCCGGCAAGCAGTACTTCCTTCAGCTTTATCCTTTTAAGACCCATGGCGTCTATGGACCGCTGCGCAAGACCATGCTCGAAGCCATGGCGGACTTCTTCGATACGCATCTCAAACAGGCCCGCTGACTCGCGGCCCCGGCTGCAACCTTTCCCAGCCGCGCGCGTCAGCAAGTTATTCGCTACGCTCTCCGCACTCTTCGGAAGAATCCCGGCTTCACTGCCGTTGCGATCCTGACGCTCGCACTCGGCATAGGGGCCAACACCGCCATTTTCACGGTGGTCAACGCCGTGCTTCTGCGCCCTCTGCCCTATGCCAAGCCGCAGGAATTGGTGACCTGGCGTCAGAACGAATCGCTGCTCGACGTCGATGACATCCGCGCCCAAAGTAGCGGCTTCTTTTCAGCCGGAGGCGCCGTCAATTACCAGCCGATGGATTACACCGGCGGCGACGAGCCCCTCGGCATACAGGCCGGATTCGCCGACGCGGAACTCTTCCAAACGCTCGGCGTGCGGCCGATGCTGGGGCACACGCTTTCGCCGGACGAAGATCGCTTCGGCGGCCCGCGCGCGGTCGTCCTCTCCTACTCGTTCTGGAAAACCTATCTTTCCGCCGATGCAAGCATTCTCGGCAAAACCATCCCGCTCAGCGGCAATCGGTACACGGTCGTCGGAGTGTTGCCGGCTAACTTCGCGCTGCCCGAATTCAACCTCGACCTGTTTGTGTCGCTCCGGGTTGTCTATCCGGAAGCGGCCAAGTATCGCGGCGTCCACTTCTTGCGTTCCTACTGGCGGCTGAAACCCGGCGTCACGCCCGCCCAGGCCGCCGCCGGCATGGCGCTGATCGACAAGCGACTCGCTGCGGCTTATCCGGAAGAGGAAAAAGGGCGCCACACCGTGCCCGTGCCGCTCCAACAGTGGGTGACCGGCAACATCCGGCCGGCCTTGTGGCTGCTGTTCGGCGCCGTGATCGTCGTCCTGTTGATCGCTTGCGTGAACTTCGCCGGCCTGCTGATGGCCCGCGGCCTGGCGCGCCTCCGTGAAATGACGATTCGCGCAGCGCTCGGAGGCAGTTCGCGCCGCTTGATGCGCCACACGCTCACCGAAAGCGTTTTGCTGGCCGTGCTGGGCGGCGTAGCGGGCCTGCTGCTGGCGCAAGCCGGCACTCGTCTGCTGGTGGCCATCAAACCAGCAGCTCTCGCGCACTTGAACGGCATATCAATCGACCCGCTGGTCCTGGCCTTCACGGCCGGCGTATCCCTACTGACCGGCTTGGTCTTCGGTCTCGCTCCCGCGTGGGCCGCCGCTCGTCCCAATGTTGCCGCTGCCTTGAAACAGGAAGCGCGCACGGCCAGCGCTGGCCCCGCCAGCTTTCGCGTTCGCAAACTGCTGGTCACAACCGAAATGGCTTTGGCCTTGGTGCTGTTAGCCGGCGCGGGCTTGCTCATCAAAGGCTTCGCGCGACTGCGTTCGGTCGATCCCGGCTTCAACCCCACCAATCTGCTCTCGATTTACATTCAGTTGCCGGCCGCGCGCTATGCCCAGATCCCACCCCAAACTTCTTTTCGCCGCGAGCTGCTCGCCAAACTCAACTCCCTTCCCGGCGCGCAAGCCGCCCTCATCAGCGACTTCCCTCTTACCGACAGCGAAGTCACGCACAACGTTGCCTTCGAAGGCCGGCCGCCGGTTCCCGCCGGAGACGAGCCCGAGGTCGACTCCTTTTGCGTTATGGGCGATTACTTCCGCGTGATGCAGATTTTCGTGCGCGCCGGGCGCACCCTCAGCGAAATGGACCGCGAGAACCAACCTCTGGTGGCCGTCATCAATCAAGCGCTGGCGCGGGAATATTTCGCCCGCCAAAACCCCATCGGACATCGCATCCGGTGGGTGCGCGACACCGGCCCGCCCCGATGGATGACCATCGTCGGCGTGGTCGGCGACGTCAAGCAGTTCTCGCTCGCCGAGCCCGCCTATCCCGCTGTTTTTACGCCCTTCGCGCAGTCGAACGAACCCTGGAGGCGCTGGATGTCGGTGGCGCTCCGGCTGCCGGATGCTTCCGGCAGGCTCGTCCCCTATGCGAAACGCCGGATCTGGTCTCTCGATAACCAGATCCCCTTGAATCGCATTCAGAGCACGGAAGACTTGCTGCGCCTATCCTTCGCAGAGCGCCGCTTCAACATGTTCCTGCTCGCCCTATTCGCCGCGCTGGCCACGCTTCTGGCTGCCGTCGGCATCTACGGCGTGATGTCTTACGGCGCCAGTCGGCGGACGCACGAAATTGGCATCCGCATTGCCATGGGCGCGCAACGCGCCGACGTCCTCGCTCTGATCGTGCGTGAAGCCGTGGGTCTGGCCTGCTTCGGACTGGGCGCGGGCATTCTGGGCGCTCTCTCGCTCACTCGCTTTATGAAGAGTCTTCTCTTCGGTGTCACACCCGCGGACCCGGCCATCCTCGCAGGAGTGGCTCTGCTGATGGCGGCCGTCGTGCTGTTCGCGTGTCTGATCCCCGCGCGCCGCGCCGTCAAGATCGATCCGTTAGCCGCCCTACGCGACGAGTAAGAGCGAAGCTCACCGCTTCCCCAAGCGCAGCGATTCCCAACTCCCGTCCGCTGTCCACCCTCCGTCCACCGCGACCGCTTGCCCGTTGATAAATCCGCTCTCCTCGCCGTCGGCAAGAAACGCGATCGCCCGCGCCACGTCGTCAGGTGTCGCAAAGCGCGCCATCGGCACGCGCCCGGTAATGTCCGCATCGCAGTAAGTGCCGCGAGCCTGATCCGCCGCATCCATCTCGGTCTTTACCCAACCCGGGCAAACAGCATTAACGCGCACTCCCCGGCCTCCCCATTCGGCGGCGAGCGTCCGCGTGAGGCCAATCAATCCATGCTTCGATGCATTGTAGGCTGCGCGATCCGCAATGCCTAACAGCCCCGCTACCGAAGCGACATTGATGATCGACCCGCTGCCCGCCTGGAGCATCTTCTCTCCGAACGCCTTCGCCAGCAGGAAGGGTGCGACCAGGTTTACCTCCAGGACGCGGCGATAATCCCTCGCGGCGGTTGCTTCCGCGGGCGAGATCAGGCTGATTCCGGCATTATTGACCAGCACATCCGCGCGCCCATAAGCCTCGAACACCTGCTCGACGAATCGTCCCACGGCCCCTTCGTCCGCAATATCGCCGGTTTGGCCCAGCGCCTCGCCACCCGCGGATCGAATGGCGCCGAGAGTCTCTACCGCCTCCTGCAGGTCGATGATCGCAACCCGGTAGCCTCGCCCAGCCAATAGCTCCGAAGTCTGGCGGCCAATTCCCTGCGCGCCGCCGGTGATAACGGCCACCGAAGCAAAGGGCGGCCTCTTTGTGGCTGCACCAAAGTACTTACTTCTGCCCTTGGCTGGGCTGTTTCTCACTGCTTGGCGGCACCAGTCCTTTCAGCCGCATATAGGTCACCATGTTCCCGTAATGTTCATAGATATGCGCCGTATTTAAGGAAAGCAGCGTTAGCTTCGCCATGGCGTAATTGTCCATTTTTGTCATCTGCGCGCCCTGCGCGTCCGTCATTCCCGCATAGGCCTTTTCGCAATATGAAACCGAGCCCTTCAGCGCCGCCAGCAGGTCCGCCTTCGAGGTCTTTGTCTTCTCGAAGTTCTTCATCTGCGGCTGCTCGCCCATCGCCGTCGCACACGTATCGTATTGGGCGTCCGCAACATGCCCCACCAATTGCCCAAAACTGCGCACGTCCGGTGTCGGTTTGAAAGAGTAATTTTCTTCGGGCATCTTCTCGGCCGCAGCCACCACTATGCCGCTGATGTACCCGTAGGCTCCTTTCTCGCTAGTTGAGATCGGATTCGCCGGCGCCGTCTTTGACGGCGTCTCTTGTGCATAAGCGCCAACCGCCGCACCCGCCCATGCCACGAACAGTAAACAGAGTGTCTTCTTCAAGTGAACCTCCTTGGGATATGATGTCACTTCTCGCCCGAATCACTAGTGATCAACGTTGTTCGGCCCGAAGAAGTTCCAGCATGTGTCGTTAGCGGGTACCCCTTTCGTCGGGCAAAAGTAGAAAGATCCCCGAGAAGTGGTTCCGCCCGGAACCGCCCGCCGCTTGCCTCCCCGACCCGCCGTCAGCTATCCTATATGTGTATCTTTCGAAAGAGATTAGGATTAGGTCTGTAGGTTCATGGCAAATACTGTTTCGGCGTTGAAGCGCGTTCGCATGACAGAGCGTCGCACCGCCATCAACCGCATGCGCAAAACGCGTCTGCGGCATCAAATTCGCACCATGCGGCGCTTGATGGATCAGAAAGACGCACCGGGCGCCGCCAAAATGGTCCCCGCCACGTTCTCGCTCGTCGATCGCGCAGCCAAGTGGGGCATCATCAAGAAGAACACAGCGGCTCGCTACAAGAGCCGGATCACGCTGCGGCTTCGCAAGCTCAGCGCCGCATAGCTACGCTTCTCTTCCGCTGGCTCCCCCAGGGATGTTGTTAGACTTGGCATTGCGTATGCAACGCCGTTGCCTCAGCGTGCTCTGGGTGTGCCTTGTCGCCGCCCACTTGACGGCAAATGAGCCGGTACGCGCCAAGCACGCCATGGTGGTGGCTCAAGAACCCATCGCGGCCGACGTCGGTCTGGCCATACTGAAGGACGGCGGTAACGCCGTAGATGCAGCGGTCGCCGTGGGTTTCGCGCTGGCGGTCACCCACCCCTACGCGGGCAACCTGGGTGGCGGCGGATTTATGCTGGTCCGTCTCGCCGACGGCACAACGGACTTCCTCGATTTCCGCGAATGCGCTCCGCAGAAAGCCTCTCGCGACATGTACCTCGATTCCGAAGGCAATCCCACCCGCGACAGCATCGTCGGCTGGCGTTCCTCCGGTGTTCCCGGCTCCGTCGCGGGTTTCGCAGCCGCACACAAGAAATTCGGCAGCAAACCCTGGGCGGAACTCGTCGCCCCCGCGGTGAAGCTCGCGCGCGACGGCTTCCCGGTCAGCGCGCCGTTCGCCTCCTCTCTGAACGCGCCGCATAACAATCTTCAGCTCGATCCGGAATCGAGACGCATCTTCCTGCGCGACGGCCGTCCCTACCAGCCCGGCGACGCTCTCCAGCAACCGGACTTGGCCGCGACCCTGGAGCGTATCGAAAAGGGCGGCGCGAGAGAGTTCTATCAGGGCGAAACGGCGAAACGGCTTGCCGGCGCCATGGCCGCGCACGGGGGCCTCATCACGCTCCAGGATCTCGAAAACTACAAAGCGATTGAACGGTCGCCTCTGACCGGCGAATATAAAGGCTTCGAAATCATCACCTCGCCTCCTCCCAGCGCGGGGGGCATCGGCTTGCTTCAGATCATGGGTATGCTCGCCGGCACAAACTACGAAAGCGATGGCGCCGATTCTGCAAAAGCGATGCACTTTGAAGCCGAGGCCATGCGCCGTTTTTACGCCGATCGCAGCCAATATATGGGTGACCCGGATTTCTACACGGTGCCCGTGAAGATGCTGCTCGATCCCAAGTATCTCGCCTGGCGCCGCTCCACCATCGATCCTCAGCGCGCCACGCCGAGCGACGGAATCGGCCCCGGCCTGCCCCGTGCCATGAACGCCGCGATCTTCGGCCGCGAAAATACCGAGACGACGCATTACAACGTGGTTGACGCGAAAGGCAATGCGGTCGCGGTAACCTACACCCTCAACGACGGCTATGGCAGCGGAATTACCGTGCCGGGCCTCGGGTTCTTATTGAATGACGAGATGGACGATTTCGTTGCGAAACCCGGCGCGCCGAACATGTTTGGCATGGTGGGAAGCGACGCGAATGCCATTGAGCCCGGCAAGCGGCCGCTTTCTTCCATGACGCCCACCATCATTACGAAAGACGGCAAGCTCTTCATGGTAGTCGGCGCGCCCGGAGGCGCGCGCATCACCACCGGGGTCACGGAAGTGATCTTGGACGTGCTCGATTTTCATATGAATCCGCAAGACGCAGTCGATCTGCCTCGCTTTCATGAGCAGTGGAAACCGGAGGCGCTGTATCTGCAGAACGGCTTCTCTCCGGAAACCGAAAAGGCTCTGGAACAGATGGGCTATCAACTGGAACCCACCGGCGGCATAGCGCGCGTGGAGGCGATTGTCGTCAACAATGGCGTGCTGGAAGGCGGAACCGAGTCTCGCCAGCACGGCAAGGTAGCTGGATATTAGGGTGGGTCGTTAGCTGGTCCGCGCGCCAGCCGCTGGCGGCGCCGTAGCGGTGTCTTTATTAGAGAGATTGGATGGAACCTGTACTTTCAACGCATCTTTTCGTCCGCCATCGCCTTACTACGGTGTGGCTGGAGCGGGTTTTTGACGCTGGCTTTCCGGCCGTCGAAATCTTCTGCGCGCGCCAACACATCGACTATCACGATCGCGCCCAAATCACGGAACTCGGGCACTGGTTCCGCGACTCGCGCCTCCAAATGCACTCCCTCCATGCGCCCATGTACAGCGACGATGTGTGGGGCCGCTCGGGCCCGCAGGCAGTGATCAACATCACCCAATCGGCCAAGGCCAAGCGCATGGCCTCCGTCGATGAAATCAAGCGTGCCATCGAAATCGCCGAGGTCGTTCCGTTCCGCTACCTGATTCAACACATAGGCGTTTTCGGCGAGGAATTCGACGAGCGTAAGTTCGATGCCGCCTTCTCCTCGTTAGATGAAATTCACGTATTCGCCGCCCAGCGAGGCGTGGCGATACTGCTCGAAAACACCCCCAACGAACTGTCCTCAGCGCAGCGCCTGAATGAGTTCCTCACGCAAACGCACTTGAACCTGAACTATTGCTTCGATATCGGCCACGCGCATATGGGCCGTGGCGTCGAGGCCGAGTTCGACTTAATGAAAGAACGCATTCGCTCCACGCATATCCACGACAACGATGGGCGCGATGATTCGCACCTGTTTCCGGGCAAAGGAACCATCCATTGGAAAAGCGCTATGAAGCTGCTGCAGTCGCGCTCAAATCAATACCCGTTGATGCTCGAACTGAAGGAGCCCGACGGTATGGCTCACCTGGTCGAAGAAGCCAAACAGTCTATTGATGGCTTGCTGCAAATGAACACGTATGAGCAATAACTCGATGATTGACATTGCCGACGCCCATAAGCATGTAGGCGAGCGCGTCGAAATTCGCGGCTGGCTTTACAACCTCCGCAAATCCGGCAAAATTGTTTTCCCGATTATTCGCGACGGCAGCGGCTTGATGCAATGCGTGGCCGTAAAGAGCAATCTTCCGGAGCCGGTCTTCGAGATGCTGAAGAATCTGACCCAGGAGAGTTCGTTCACCGTCACAGGAACGATACGCGCCGAGCCGCGCGCCGCCGGCGGCTACGAGCTCGACGTGGTAGATGCGCAGGTCATTCAGCGCGTCGGCGAAGAGCATCCCTATCCCATCACCCCCAAAGACCACGGCGTCGAGTTCTTGATGGACCATCGCCATCTCTGGCTTCGCAGCCGGCGCCAGCATGCCGCGATTCGAGTGCGCCACGAAGTGATCAAAGCCATTCGCGGCTACTTCGACTCGCACGGCTTCACGCTGGTGGACACGCCGATCTTTACTCCCGCGGCCTGCGAAGGCACCACTACGCTCTTCGAAGTGGATTATTTCGAAGATGAAAAGGTCTATCTCACGCAGTCCGGTCAGCTTTATAACGAAGCCAACGCGATGGCGTTCGGGAAAGTCTATTGCTTCGGGCCGACCTTCCGAGCGGAAAAATCGAAAACCCGCCGGCATCTCACGGAATTCTGGATGGTCGAGCCGGAAATGGCCTACGCCGATCTCGAAGAGGTCAAGCGTGTAGCCGAGGATCTGATCGTCTCCGTCACCGCCCACGTACTGGAGAACCGCAAGGAAGAGCTCAAGGTTCTGGAGCGCGACACCTCAAAGCTCGAAAGCGTCCACTCGCCATTTTCCCGCATGAGCTATGGCGAAGCAGTGAAGCTGCTGCAATCGAAGGGCAGCGAAATCCAGTGGGGCGGCGATTTCGGCAACACCGATGAGACGCTGTTGACCGAGGGTTTCGATCGCCCGCTCATCGTGGATCGTTATCCGACCAGCATCAAGGGCTTCTATTTTCAACCTGACGAGCAAAACCCCGACGTGGCGCTGGGCGTCGATATCATTGCGCCCGAAGGCTACGGCGAAATCGTCGGCGGCGGCCAGCGCATTCACGATTTGGCGCTGCTCGAACGGCGCTTGACGGAACACCATCTCCCGCGGCAGGATTTCGAGTGGTATCTGGATCTGCGGCGCTTTGGAAGCGTGCCCCATGGAGGCTTTGGCATGGGTGTGGAGCGCTTTGTCGCTTGGATGTGCGGGCTGGAACACGTGCGCGAAACCGTTCCCTATCCGCGCATGCTGTACCGCACTCGGCCGTAGGCAAGCATGCGGCAGTCGCACATCTCCGTTATCGGCGCGCCGCTCGATCTCGGCGCCGGCCGGCGCGGCGTCGATATGGGACCCTCGGCTCTGCGGCTCGCTGGCTTGAATCTGAGGCTGCAAGCGCTGGGCTATGAGCCTGAGGATCTGGGCAACGTGGCGGTCGCGCAACAGGAGAGTACGCCCTCCGGGCCTGAGAACGCAAAGTACTTGTCGCAGATCGCCAAAACCTGCGCCAAGCTGGCTGCCATGGTAGAGGGGGTGGTCGCAGCGGACAAGTTCCCGCTCGTGCTTGGCGGCGATCATTCGGTCGCCATCGGAACCGTTTCGGGCGTGTCGCACGCCGTTCGACGGCGCGCTGAAAAGATCGGCTTGATCTGGATTGACGCTCACGCCGACATGAATACGCCGGAATCGAGCCCCAGCGGAAACGTACATGGCATGCCGCTCGCCTGCTGCGTCGGCCGCGGCCCTCGCGAGCTGACGGAGATCTTCGATTACGCGCCCAAAGTGGACGGGCGCAACGTGGTGCTGATCGGCATTCGCGATGTCGATATCAAAGAACGCGAGGTCGTCCGCCAGTCGGGCGTCACGGCCTTCACCATGCGCGATATCGACGAGCGCGGCTTGCGCCACGTGATGGAGCAGGCTATCGCCGTCGCGAACGACGGCACGGCGGGATTCCACCTCTCGCTTGACATGGACTCCGTGGATCCGGACGAAGCGCCGGGCGTCGGAACTCCCGTCCGCGGAGGCATGACATATCGCGAGGCGCATCTGGCGATGGAAACCATCTGCGACTGCAGCCGAATGGTCTCCATGGAGATCGTGGAAGTCAATCCCGTGCTCGATGAAGCAAATCGCACTGCGCTGCTCGGAGTCGAGCTGGTCATGTCGGCCATGGGCAAGAAGATCCTCTGAACGCTCTTCCGAGCCGCGCTATTTCCGACGCGACCGTGAGGGAGCGGTTACAACAACGGCAGCCGTAACTTCTTCTTTAAGTGCATAATCGCCCCCGCCAGCAGCACCTCTTCGGAAGCTTTCGTGCGGCGCTCCAGAAATTCGATCTTCCCTTGGGTCAGCTTCTTACCGATAGTGATTCGATATGGGATGCCGATCAGGTCGGCGTCCTTGAACTTCACACCCGGCCGCTCATCGCGGTCGTCGAGCAGCGCATCGATTCCGGCCTGCGCGCATTCTGCATACAGCAAATCGGCGGCTTCTTTTTGTAGGGCCTCGGCGTAGTTGACCGGTGTGATCACTACGCGGAAGGGAGCAATCGAAGCAGGAAGAGACATGCCGTCCTTATCGTGATAAAGCTCAATCGCGCAGGTCAAAATGCGCTCAATGCCGATGCCATAACAGCCCATGATGGGGGTGATTTCGCGGCCGTCTTCGCCCAGCACGCGCAGGCCCATGGAATGGGAGTACTTGTCGCCGAGCCGGAAGATGTGGCCGAGCTCGATCGACTTAAAAACCTCAAGCACCGCGCCGCACTTCGGACAGGTGTCGCCGGCGGTGACCTGGCGGAGATCGAAAAATTCGGGGTGGAAATCTTCGCCCGGGGTGACGTGGCGGCAGTGGTAATCGTCGCGATTCGCGCCAGTGATCAGGTTGCGGCGGCCTTTGAGCGAATCGTCGGCCAGCACGCGCATGTTCTTGACGCCTAGCGGCCCGAGAGATCCTGCGCTGGCGCCGAACCATGCCACGATTTCTTGCGCGTGCGCGGGCCGAATCTCGGTCGCCCCCAGGACGCCTCCGAGCTTGGTTTCGCTCAACTGATGATCGCCGCGCAGCATGATCAGCAACGGCGCGCCGTCGGCCACCATCACCAGGCTCTTCATCTGGGACGACTCGGGCAGACGAGTAAACGCTGCCAGATCGGCGATGGTCTTCTGGCCGGGTGTGTGGAACTCTTCAGGCGAGAAATCGCCTTCGGGATCCGGCGCGGCCGGTGCGCTCGCGCCCGAAATCGCTTTTTCCAGGTTCGCCGCGTAGTCGCCGTTCGGGCAACGGACGATCAAGTCTTCGCCCGAATCAGAGCGCACCGAGAACTCGTGCGATTCGCTGCCGCCCATGGCGCCCGAATGAGCCTCGACGACTGTGTACTCGAGGCCGCAGCGGTCGAATATGTTGCAGTAGGCCTGGTAATGTTTTTGATAGGCGACGTCGAGCCCGGCTTCATCGAGATCGAAGCTGTAGGCGTCCTTCATGAGGAACTGGCGGACTCGCAGCAGGCCGGATTTCGGCCTCGGTTCGTCGCGAAACTTGGTCTGGATCTGATACCAAATTTGGGGGAGCTGCTTGTAGCTGCGCAGCTCGCCGCGCGCGATGGAGGTGATGACCTCTTCGTGCGTCATGGCGAGGACGAGATCGCGGCTGAAGCGGTCTTTGAGGCGGAACAAGTTTTCGCCCATCACGTCCCAGCGGCCGGACTCCTGCCACAGTTCGGCGGGATTGAGCGTGGAAAGGAGCATCTCCTGGCCGCCAATCGCGTTCATCTCTTCGCGCACGATCTGCTGAATTTTCTGCAGCGAGCGCTGCGCGAGCAGCAGATAGTTATAGATGCCGGCCGCGAGCTGCCGGATATAGCCGGCGCGCAGCAGGAGTTGATGGCTGACCACTTCGGCCTCCGCGGGTACTTCCCGCAGAGTGGGTATAAACAGAGTGCTCCAACGCATTAGAGTGTAATAGACATTAGAGCAGAACGAGAGAGATTGACATGGACCAACAGCAACGGATGGCGCGGCCGCTGGCCGAAGTGGATGCGCAGATTTATGCGGCCATACAGCATGAAGTCGACCGGCAGAACACACGGCTGGAACTGATCGCGAGCGAAAACTTCACTTCGGAGGCGGTGCTCGAAGCGGCGGGCAGCGTCTTCACGAATAAATACGCTGAAGGCTATCCCGGCAAGCGTTATTACGGCGGTTGCGAGTTCACCGACATGGTCGAAAATCTGGCGCGCGAGCGGGCGCTGAAGCTCTTCGGAGCCGAGTACGTCAACGTGCAGCCGCATTCGGGTTCGCAGGCCAACGCCGCGGCCTATGCCGCCGTCCTGCAGCCGGGCGACACGATTCTCGGAATGAACCTGGCCCACGGCGGTCACCTGACCCATGGTCATCCCTTGAATTTTTCGGGCAAGCTCTACCGCGTGGTCGCCTATGGCGTTCGTCGCGAGGATGAGCTGATCGATTACGACGAACTGGCGAGGCTCGCCGAAGAGCACAAGCCGAAGATGATCATTGCGGGCGCTAGCGCCTATTCGCGAGTGATAGATTTCGCGCGTTTCCGCGAGATTGCCGATTCCGTTGGCGCTGTGTTTCTGGTTGATATGGCGCATTATTCGGGCCTGATTGCCGCCGGCCTCTATCCGAACCCTTGCCAGCACGCCGATATCGTGACATCGACCACCCATAAGACATTGCGCGGGCCGCGCTCGGGCATGATTCTCGCGAAGGAGAAGTTCGGGAAGGAGATCGATAGAGCGGTCTTCCCGGGAGCGCAAGGCGGTCCGCTGGTGCACATCATCGCGGCCAAGGCTGTCTGTTTCCTTGAGGCGCTGACAGAAGAGTTCCGGTCCTATCAAGCGCAGGTGCTGGCCAATGCACGAGCGCTGGCAAAATCTCTGCAGTCCGAGAGCTACCGCGTGGTGAGCGGCGGGACGGATTCGCACATGTTCCTGATTGACGTCTTCGCCAAGGGCGTAAAGGGCAAAGAAGCCGAAAAGGCGTTGGACGATGCCTATATCACGGCGAACAAGAACGCCATTCCTTTCGACACGAATCCACCCTTGAACCCCAGCGGGATTCGATTAGGCAGTCCGGCTGTGACAACGCGCGGTTTCCGCGAAACTGACATGACGGAGGTCGGCAGGCTGATTGCTCACGTATTGAATGACGTCAAGTCGGAGCGCGCAATTGCAGAAGCGCGGCGGGGAGTCGCGGTGCTAACCGACAAATATCCGCTCTATGCCTGGAAGCATGATGCAGTCGCTGCTGTAAGATAGCGCGTCGTCTAAGTCAACTTATTAGCGCAAAGGGCGCGGATGCGGGCCGCCAGACAGCAAAGTGATTCGCTAAGCCTTAGGCGGGACGCTTCATACCGCGCCCGTTTTGCGTGACTTCCGTGAGCAAGTAATTCGCTAAGCCTTAGGCGGGACGCTTCATACCACGCCCGTTTTGCGTGACTTCCGTGAGCAAGGTCATGGCTGGGAGGCAGGGACTCGAACCCCGATACGCAGATCCAGAGTCTGCAGTCTTACCATTAGACGACCTCCCAAGGGCTACAAGCGCAGTATATCAGGAGGTTGGGGGCGCTTTGACATTGGGAACAAGCTCCGCTTCCACGATGAAGCGCTTCGGCGCAGAACCCACATAATAGAACGGATAACAAGTGATCATGGTAAGCAGCCGGCGGCCGGTTGCATCCTCCGCCGGGATAATTCCGCCACCGTCGGAGCGCAGAACACTTACATCGGATGGTTTGACGATCTTAGTGGCTACTACTTTGTAGGAGTAAGTACCGGAAGCAGATTGAAACGTCACCAGGTCGTCTTGCTTTATATCTTTTAGCGCCCGGAAGAGAGTATCGCGATGCGCGGCTATCGCGAAGTTGCCAACTTGGCCCGGTAGGGCAGTCGACGGTACATGGCCGACGGCGGTGCTCAGAGTTTTCGTATCGACACCCTCCCGCACTATGGCAGAGAGATTGAGGCGTCCGATCTCCACTCGACCTAGCATTGAGCCTTCTGCAGGCCGGTCGAGTGGCTGCTCGGCCAGTTTCGCGGGCGCGGGCGTCACGGTAGCCGGCTTCGCACGCGCCGAACCGGCGAGAAATCCAAAGGGTGTTTCGTCTCTGAGGTAATCCGAAAAGGTGACGCCCTGGCGGCCTGCGATCTGCTGGTCAAAGGCCCAGTTCTCATACGCTTCATAGATGTACTGATCTGATAGGGCGTAGGCGTAATAGCCGACGCCGCAAAGCCCCAGTATCAGGAGCAAGCCGCGCAATCCGCGGAGAAAGTCCGGTTTGCGGGTCAATTGGCTACGCCGTCGCCTGGCATTGTGACTGTGCAGGCCCGGCTTTGCGAATGAGGGTGGGGCGGCGTGCCTGACGATGACTGGGCCTCCTGCGTCCGTCATTGTCTAGCGAGTAGCTCCGAGAAGGGTTTAATCGTGTAAGTAGTCCGCGTACGGACCGAAAGCTTTTGGCCGCTTTCCCGCGCCGTCACCTTGACAGTTCGAAGCGTGTGTTTATCATTTGTTTCGTCAGGCTCGAAAGCCAGAGTGTAACGGCTTCGAATGTCGTGGGAGATCTTATCGAAAACCGGCAGTACCTGGTCGAGAGCCGGCTCAAAATATTCGCCGCCACTTACACCAGCAAAGCGGCGCAAAACGCCCGGATTCAGGTCTTTCGTCTCCGGATCGAAGATCCCTACCGTATAAACAGTAGCGCGCGAGGCTTCAATGAGGCGCATCAACTCCGGCAAGCGGATGTGACTCACGTTATCACCGCCGTCGCTGACCACGATGAGCGCGCGCCGTTCTTGCCGGCTGAACTCGAGGTGTTTGAGAGAGTAGGCAACGGCATCATAAAGCGCGGTTTGCCCCTTTGGCTGGCCTAAGAACAAGGCATTTCGTAATGCTTGCAGGTTGTCGGTGAATAACGTTTTCTCTGGAAGCCCTCGGATAATCGAATTATTGAAATTGACCACAAAGAAATCGTCTTTTGAGTTACTCTGTCGTGCGAACGCTAATCCCGCCATGATGACTTCGGTTCGCTTGTGTAACATACTGCCGCTATTGTCGACGACTAAGCCAACAGTAACCGGAGTATCGATGCTCGCAAACTGAGAGATCTGCCTGGACGTATGGTCTTCAAACACCTGAAAATTGCTTTTCTTCAGGCCAGTGACATAGCTTCCGGCCGAGTTTCTGACACTCACGTCGAGTACAACCAGATTGACGTTGTCGGATATGGTGTATGCATTCTGCTGTGCTCCGCCCACCGCGCTGATCAGGAGCAGAATTGCCGAACTGAAAAGACCGTTGCGCATGGCTTGCCGATCTCTATACTAGCCAATAAAATGACGCCTGATGGATTTGCCCCACCAGGCGTCAATATCCGCCGAATGCCCGCCAGCTACTTAGGCGCGCCGAGTCGCCAGCGAAAGCAGGCCGGCAAGACTCAGGAAGGTCAAACCCGCCAAGCCGATTAGCGGATTGAAGCTGGCAGTATGAGGCAGAGCCGCAGGCTGAGTAGGCGGATTTGCCGGTTCGGCTTGAGTTTGAGGTTGGGGTTGCGGTTCCGGAGCCGGAGCAGGCTGCGCTTCGGGCTCAGGCGCCGGTTGGGCTTCAGGTGCCGGAGCCGGAGCAGGCTCGGGCTCCCGATAATTGGTTGGGATCGGAACCGGAGCAGCCGACGCTAACTGCGCCACCAATTTCTTCGGATACGCAAACTCCTGACCGAAGTTATCGCCAGGATAGAACCACGCACGGACTGCTTTGGGAACGCCCGCCGGGGTTTCCCAAAACGCAAACTGCGTCTTTCCTGTTGGCTCCAAACGATAGTTCGGGATGGCAAGGATGGTCTCCTCCAAATGCCGCTGATCCTTGTCGAAGATTTGGACAATATGCCGATCCGCTTGAGAGTCCATCAATTTCCAAACGTACGTACCGGGGTCTAACACTTTATTGCCGGCGATGATCGGCTCGTTGATGGTGACGATGGTCATTTTGTCCCACGCATCCGCGTGCGCTTTGGGAACAAACGAGGTTCCAATTAACCCAAGTCCTGTAACTGCCAGGGCGCCTATGTAAAATGAACGAAGTTTACGACTCATTACTAAATCCTCCAACTAATTCCTTTCCGCTATCGCGTATGGTTCGCGATTTATTAAAGCGGCCCTTCGGGCTCGCTGTTTGATATGCATCCTGGGTGCCAAAGTGCGAGCACTCGTGAGCAATCAACACTTTACTGACGTTGCTCCGCTCGCTGAGGATGCAAAAACTACCGCGTCCCGGAGGGCTTGGCAAAAATTCCGTTTCCGAGCGTAAGCCATTCCATCAATTGGATAAAGTGTGGGTATGAAAACGCACGTTGACGACGTGACGACGCTCGCGGTCGATATCGGCGGCACCGGCATCAAGGCCCTGTTGCTCGATCCTCGCGGAAGGCCCATCAGCCAGCGAGAACGTGAGAACACACCGCAACCCGCCACGCCGGAGGCAATGCTGGCGGTTATGGAAGAAATAGCAAAGCGGCTCGGCCACTTCGATCGAGTCTCGGTCGGATTTCCGGGTGTCGTGAAGCATGGCGCAACGCTGACAGCGCATAACCTGGATCGGAATTGGGTCGGATTCGATCTCGCTAAAGTCCTGAAGCGGCGGTGGAGAAAGCCGGTACGAGTAGCGAACGATTCGGCCGTGCAGGGTTTTGCGGCGATCAGCGGAAAAGGTGTCGAGCTTGTGATCACGCTAGGCACAGGATTCGGATCGTCGTTGTTTACGGACGGGCATTTAGTCCCAGGGCTCGAACTGGCCCATCATCCCTGGCGCAAGAACAAGACGTATGAGGACTATCTAGGCATACGCGGCTTGCAAAAGCACGGCCGCAAGCGATGGAATAAATTAGTGGAGAAGGCGATCGGGCAACTCGAGGCGCTGTTCAACTTCGATCACCTGTATATTGGCGGTGGCAATGCGACCAGGATCGATTTCGCGCTCCCGAAGCACGTGACCAGAGTCCCGAACGAAGATGGGCTGCTGGGAGGCGTGGCGCTCTGGGGGAACTTTGGAAACATGTTCGAATAGCGCGCGATTACGATGTTGCTGCCGTTGCCCGCGCCCAGTGCGTCAGCGACCAGCGCTCGAGCGTTAACAAGTTCGGCCACGACTGGCGCAGTACGGAAATATCGGCGTGATACCCCGTGGCTTCGAACCAACGGTACATCACGGTAATCTCGTGACCGGCTCCTTGCTCGAACTGATCCCACGAGATCTGCTGATAGCTGACTTCGCGCCCGGCCGCGCCGCTCAGCACGCGCGCCGTGTCGAACATGGAGTGCTCGTCGCCCGCGATATCGATCGCCTGTCCACGCCATTTACCGGGATGCTCGAACGCCAGCGCGACGAACGCGCCGATGTCATCGACAGCAATCATTTGTAACCGCGTCTCGGGTTTGAGCGGGAGCGCTATAGCGCCTTGCTCGATGGCATCGCGCATGGCGAGCCAGTTTTCCATGAAGAACACCGGCCGCAGGATCGTATATGGAATCCCCGTGGCGCGAATGCGCTCTTCAATCTGAAACTTGCTGTCAAAATGCGGAATTCCGGTTTGCTGGTCGGCGCTGCCGACAGAGCTGTAAACGAAATGATCCACTACGGCTCGCCTGGCCGCTTCGACCAGATTGATGCCCTGCCGGATTTCCGCTTCCGCACCAGCCCTAGAGTTCTGGACCGAGAACACACCGTAGACTCCGTCGAGCGCGCGCGCAATCGAGGCTACGTCGTCCAGATCGCCTTTCAGGACCTCCACACCACGGCCGGCCAGTGCTCGCGCCTTCGCTTGATCCGGATCGCGCGTGATGGCGCGCACGGCGAATCCTTTTTCGCGCAGATGGCGCAAGGCCGCGCCGCCTTGCTTTCCGGTCGCTCCGGCGACCAGAATCAATTTCTCGTGCTTAGCCACTCGAATCACTCCTCCCTACATGGGACAGAACCCCTTCGGTTTCGTTTCGCTGCCAAATGATGCGGGAGAATGGCAACGCAAGCATGCCGACAAACAGTCCGGACGGCTCTCCCGTTAAGCTCTTCCGATCTGAGCAGGACTGGGCGGCGTGGCTGGAGACGAATCATCGGAAGAGCATCGGGTTGTGGCTTCGAATCGCGAAGAAGAACTCGAAAGCGCCATCGCTGTCCTACAAACAAGCGTTGGATGTGGCGCTTTGCTACGGATGGATTGACGGGCAGAAGAGGCCGGAAAGCGAGCAAGCGTGGCTGCAGAAGTTTGTGCCGCGTTCAGCCAGGAGTGTCTGGTCGAAGATTAACCGGGAGAACGGGTTGGCGCTGCTCGCGAGCGGACGGATGCAGCCTGCCGGCATCGAAGCTATCGAGAATGCGAAAAGGAATGGGCGCTGGGAAGCAGCCTACGATTCGCCAGCCGGTGCAATCGTGCCGGAGGATTTTCAAAGGGCCTTAGCCGCCAACCCGCAGGCCAAGACGTTTTTCGAGACTCTCGACCGGGCGAACCGGTACGCGGTGCTCTGGCGCATTCAAACGGCAAAGAAGGCGGAGACCCGCGCCCGGAAAATTGAACAGTTCATTGCAATGTTGGAAAGGCAAGAGAAGCTTCACTAAGGTTGGCGTTCGTTAAATGCCGACCGCTTGATCGAGTGGAACCGGCTTGCCGTTAGCAACCGCACGATCGCAATACCCACGGATCGCATCCAGATATTGAGTTACTAGCGGCTCATCCGCGAATTTGGCGGCAATTTCGTCCACTGAACGGCGCGCCTCCTCGATTCGATTTAGGGACGCAAGATACAGCGCCTTGCCAAGGGCGACTGCGCCTTGAGCCCATCCTTCTAACTGGCCGATAAATTTGTCATAAATTTGCAAGGCGGTTGGCAAGGAAATGTTCCGGGGGTCTTCGATATCGCGTTCCCGAACCTTTCGCAGAACATCGAAGACTACGGACGAATGCCGTACGTTATAGGCGAAATCGAAGAAGGCTGTAAGTTGCCCCATGCTCAGGATTACCCAAGGATAAAAAGGATAAACGAAATCCTGATGAATCAGCAGCGAACGGCCAGGTTCGAGGTGTGGATATAGGTTACTGCCGACAAAGTTCGTGCAATCCCAGGACCACAAGATATCGAGGAACAGAATGGCAACCGGTTGAGCAGGCATAGAAGCCTGGCGGATGTCTCCGGCGTGCAGCTCGATGTAGGTGGCATAAGGAGATGTATTTTTCTCAAAAATCGGTTGGAAGCTATCGCCGGGCTTCAGACCCGAACCCTTCAAGTAATGCTCGCTCATGGCGGGCGTAGTCCGGAACAAGTCGTAAGAGCAGATGCGGCCGCGCCGTTTCGGTTCCGGCAAGCTGGAGTGCCGCAGACCTTCGGCAAGCGCAACCGTGGAAGCGCCGACATAGCATCCGCCGTCGACGATGACTGCGTTGCGTGGGGCGCCATGATCCCAGATATTCTTCGCGAAGCAGGCCAGCGCCCTGCGCTCTTCATCCGTAATCATGCCGTCTACGTACGGCATGGGCAACGGTGGATAGTTGCCGGGACGGATCGCTTCTGAAAGGCGTTGTTTCTTGCGGCGGCTAAAAAGGGACATTCGCTACTGACAGGGTAGCCGCCCGCTTACTGCGCCGGACCGACGCGCGCTTTCAAATCAGCTAATAAGCGATCCACCTGGTCCGATTTTTCGAGCGCGGAGAACCGCTGATCTGCGTTCGGCTGGCCGGCTGCAAGCTGACCTTGTCCCAACGCTTCTGCCTCAGAGACCTTCCATTTCAGCCGATCGAAGGCGGCATCGCTATCGAGCTCCTTCATAGAAGTGGTTCCCGAGCGCACTGCCAATCGTGCGCGGCGGTGCTGGGCGATCAGTATCTCCGTTTTCGCCTTGGTTTCCGTGATCTTCTGTTCCAGCCGGTGTAGCGCGTCGCGCAAGCTTTGCACCTGGTGAGATTGGTCCTCTATCTGCTGGGCGAAGTTCGTGGCCGCGTTCTCGTAGGTGAGCGAACGCTCCAGCGCGATGCGGGCCAAGTCCTCTTCGTTTTTCTGTACGGCCAGCTCGGCCTTGCGCAGCCATTCTTTCTGCGATTCCATATTCTCCTGCTGCTTCTTCTCGAGCAAGTGCTGGTCCGCGATGGCGATGGCGACCTGCGTCTTCACCTGCATGAACTGATTTTGCATGTCCAGCAGCAGTTGCTTCAGCAACTTCTCCGGGTCTTCGGCCCGGTCTACCAAGTCGTTCAGATTTGCTTTGATAAGTGTAGTTACTCGATCCAATAAAGGCATAAGTCCTCCTTCGCTTGACTTACTTCCCGGGGCCATTTGGCGTTACGTCGCCATTCGAATGGTCCTTGATTCCTCGCACTTTGCCTAACAGATCCGACATTTGCATGCCCGAGAGGGTCTCGAACAGGGCCGGTATCTGCGCCGCAATCTTGGTAAGATCGCCGGTAATCTTGTGCATGCCGGCGGCGTCTCCGTCGCCCGTCGAGACAATGGTGATTTTGTCGACGTTCGACAACGGCGCAGCCATGGCGCGCACGACCTCCGGCAAGCCCGTGATCAGCTTGTCCACTACTGCGGCCTGGTTCCACTCCTGGTACGCTTCGGCCTTAACGTTCATGGCCTTGGCTTCCGCTTCGCCTTTTCTCAAAATGATGTCGGCGTCCGCCTCGCCCTGCATGCGCGTCGCCGCAGCCGCGCCTTCGGCTTCAATCGTCATCTTCTGCCGCGCCGCCTCGGCCAGCATCTCGATCCGCTTTTTGTCGATCTCGGCGTTCTTCAGGACATTCGCAATCAGCTCTTTCTCATGCCGCAGGATCTCGGCTTCCTGCACCTTGACTTCTCCTTCTTTTTCCACCTGCCGGACCTTCACGGCCTCGGCGACTACCTGCTGTTGCATCATGTTCGACTGGATGTCGTAGGCTTTGTCGGCTTGGGCCTGCTGGCGTTTGATGGTCTCGACATATTGCGCCTTTTTGATTTCGAGATCGCGCTGCGCCTCGGCTTGTGCGGCAAGCGAAAGCGCTTCGGCCAGCACCCGGGCTCGATCGGCCTCCGCTTTGGCCACCGCCGAAGCTCGCACTGCATCGGCACGCCGGATCGCGGTATCGCGTTCGGCCTCGGCAGCGGCCACGTCGGCGTCGCGCTTGATCCGCGCAATGTCCGGCCGCCCCATGTTGGTGATGTACTCGTTCTTGTCGCGAACCTCCTTGATGGTGAACGACACCACCTCCAGCCCCATTTTGCTCATGTCGTCGGCGCAAGTGCCTCGCATGCGGTCGCCCACCATCTCCGGCTCCTTCACGATTTGCTCTACCGAGAGCTGGCCGATGATTCCGCGCAGGTGGCCCTCCATCACGAGCCGAATGAGCCCTTCCCGGGCGGCATCGGTCTTGGTGAGAAACTGTTCGGCCGCCGTCTGAATGGACTCCGGGTCGCTCTTCACCTTGATCTGCGCCACGGCTTCCACCGTCACTGCGACACCCTGCTTGGTGTAAAGATCCTGCTGCGGAGCGACATCGAAGGACATGAGCTGGAGCGAGAGCTGCCGGAAATTCTCGACCATCGGCACAATCACGGTCCCTCTGCCCTTCACGATGCGGGTGCCACGCAACCCATAAACGATAAGGGCCTCGTGCGGGCCGGCTTTGCGATAGAGCGTCGCCATGGTCATCATCAATACCAGCAGCGTGAGCACCACCGCCGCGGCAATATAAAAAACTTCACTCGACATGTTTAATCTCCTTGTGCAACGCTTGCGGGCTTTTAGCCACATCGCCCATCTGGGTCATTGCCTCCCAAGTGCGTACGTACGCAATCCCCTTTTCGTAGCGCGTCACAACGACTTCTTCGTCGCGCCCAATCTCGCGTCCGTCTTCGCTGCGAGCGCAAACTGAGCGCCGGGCTCCATCGCGGACGTAAATTACTTCGCCGACGCCATCGGGACGAATCGTGCTCGACACGTTGCCGAGCACGCCCACCATTTGGTAGTCGGCCGGATCCAACGGCTGCTCCCTGGATTGGAGGAAACGTAAGAAAGCCGCTAAGATCCATGCGCCTATGAGCCCCAATGCCGCCGCCAAAACGAAATCCAGCCAGAACGCGAGCCCCGAGTGCCGGGTCAAGAGGTATCCGATGCCTCCGAACCAAGCCAGAAACACCGCCGCGCAACTGGGGTTCGCCATGCTGCCGAACCAGCTCATTTCAAACCCGCTCACCCCACCTGTAACCGACTTCGCACATTTTCCGGCACCGACAGGGTGTCCTCCCTGTCCCGAGCCTGTCCCAAGGTGTCCGTGGGCTGTCCCGGTATGTCCCAGATGGCCGCCATGTCCGTGGGCCCAGGCGTGCCCTCCGCCGGAATGGCCCAGATGGAGGCCGCCCAGCAGCAGCGTGGCCAGCGCCCAAAGGCTGCCGACGGCAAAGCAAAGCAGAAAAATGTCAGGCCAGCTCATGTTCCGACTCCTCCCCGGGATGTAAGACGTCCCACAGTCGAGCAACCAGTTCCGGCGTCTCCAACACGGCGCCTAACAGCAGTACGCACCGTCGCGTGTCGTGATGGCGCGCCAGCTTCAACAAAGCCTCGGCCAGAGGCGGGTCGCGGCGAAATTTCTCCGCTCCTTGAATCAACCACAGATCCAGCTTGTCCTCCTGCTGCTGGAGGTTGGTGATGAGCTCGGTTTGGAAACCCTCTGGGTCATCCACCAGGTAGCCCGGATGTACCCGGAAGAACTTGGCCAACAGCAAGCGTGTGGTGTTGGTGAGATGCTTTCGTTGCCCACCCTCCAGTTGCGACAAGTAGGGCTGGCTAATGGAGCCGTTCCATTCGCGGCGAATGGCCTCTACGATCTCCTTCTGAGTCATCTCGCGTCCTAAACCGCGGAGCTGACCCTCGACCAGGCGGAGGTAGCGAATTTTCTGCGCGACCTTCATACAATAGCGATCTGCTAACTTAATATCACAAATTGCAATCGACGTCAAGAGACTTCTTAGACCAGTACTTTCTTGGGTTCAGGATCGATTGCCGAATACAGGGAATGGATGTACAACATGGCTATGCCGCACGGTCGATGCTCTTGCCGGAATAAGAGAGTTCCAGTGTTGAGAGGGGAAGAACTGGAGCGTCTTTATGAGCGGCGTTGCGCCTTACTCTCTACCATTCGGGAGCTGGAATTGTGGAAACGGGCGATTGCCGCGGCGGGGGACTCGCTAGCCGGGGAGCGGCTTGGAGTTTTGCTCAAAGCCTTGTAACCTAACAAGTTGCCGGAACGCCTAGTTTTTGTTGGGGCCGACAGGGTCCGGCAGCCGAGCCGGTATGCTTGTCGAGCAGGAACTCATTGAAAGAGCGCGCGCGGGTGATGCCCCTGCGTTCAACCAGATAGTTCTCGCTTATCGCAAACGGATCCTGGGCACGATTTCGCGTCTCATCGGGCGTCCGGAGGACGTCGAGGATGTGGCGCAGGAGGTGTTCGTCCGGCTTTACTATTCGCTGGATCAGCTTCGAACGGCAGAGGTCTTTGAGCCGTGGCTTTATCGGCTGACCGTGAACGCCTGTTACGATTACTTGCGCCGCGCTAAGCGGCGGGGCGAATCGCGCATGGCGGATCTGAGCGAGCAGCAGGTGCTAATGGCCGATTCTGCTGCCGGAGGGCGCCAGCAGAACGAGGACCGGCAGAAAACGAAGGTTCGCGAGTTCGTGGACGCGCTGTTCCGGCACGTCTCGGAGGAAGACAGGCTTCTTTTGACGCTGAAGGAGGTGGAAGGCCTGTCGCTGAAAGAATTAGAGCAGATCTATGGCGTGAACGAGAACGCCTTGAAAGTTCGCTTGTTTCGTGCACGGCAGCGGGTGCTAAAGGCTTATAAAGCTGCTGCCGCAGATGGTAAGTTATGAACAAGCCAATAGGGGTTGAGGAAGTATGATCGACGAAGATTCCGGACTGGACGCGCTGCTCGAAACGTATCGCAACGCCTGTCCTGAGATAGAGCCCAGCGCGCAATTCATGCCGAGGGTTTGGCAGGGAATCGAGGCGCGCCGCAGTTTCTGGTTTGTCTTTCAACGGGAAGCTCGCGCGGTGATGACGGCTTCCGCCGCTCTGTTCGTAGTTCTGCTGGTTCTCAACTTCTTTTCGAGTTCGCAAAGCCATCTGGCCGCCTCTACTTACGCCGACGCACTCCTGGCCGACCACACGGCGGAGAGCACCTATTACACGGAGGCGATCCGCAGCTCGCCGGGCGCGACCGAGGTCTCCGGCTTCTCGCATCGATAAGCGCGGGAGCGACGTATGAGGCGTAATCAGTGGACGGCAGCGCTGTTGGCAGTTTTGCTATTCGGCTGCGGCATTCTGGTGGGCGCTCTGGGCGAGCGCTTTTATGCGGCCAGTTCGGTCAGCGCCAAAACGGCGGAAGACTTTCGCCATCACTACATCTCGGAGATGGAATCGCGCCTGAAGTTGACACCCGCTCAAGTGAGCCAGCTCGAAACGATTCTGGACGACACCAAGGCCAAGTACAAAGCCATTCGCGACGCCTCTCATCCAGCGATGCTCAAGATCAAGAACGAGCAGATTGCCAGGGTGAAGTCGATTCTCACGCCTCAGCAAGTTCCCGCTTACGAGCAACTCGTGACCGAACGGGAGCAACGCGCGCGCCAGCAGGAAGAGCGCGAGCGCGCGGACGACCAGAAGCGAGCCGCGGCGCGCGAGAGCAGGAACGCGAAATAGAGTCGCGCCCGGCTGCTGGCCGTTCGATCAGCGTGCCGGGCGGCTACGAACCGGCGTACGGGAAGAGTTGCAGGAGTTCCTGGTAGAGCAAGTAATCCCAGCGGTTGCAGCTTTCGATGACTTTGCGGATGCTTGCTATCCGCGCATCCTCCAGGCGCGTGGAGGCCGCGTTGACGATCTGCAAGCCGTCTCTTGCGGTCCAGCCGAATCGTTGCGATAACCACGCGTATGCGTTGGCGGCGAACTCCTGGTGGCCGACAAAGGCGAATCCGGTTCGAAGATAGTAGAGCGCCTTTTCGTATAGTTGCTGGTCTACCGAGCCGGCTGGAAATTCGCGTTCGTCCACGCCGCCGAAGTACCGGACCAGGGGATTATCGAAGTGTACGTGGGGCTTCTTCGCTAGCAACTCTTCCAAGCCCAGGGTGCGGTCCTTGTCTTGCAGCAGCAGCGGCTGGGTGTGCCGCAGGAACGCGTAGTGCGATAGCATCCGCGCGGCGGGCTCGCGCACAATCGTAATGTAAAGCGTTTCCTGCGGCAGGTAATGGTGAATGCCGTATTGAAAATGGCCCATCACGAATTTTAGGCCGCGCCGCTGCTCAAGAGGCAGCCGCTGGAGATCTGCAGTCAGAAAACCAGGCGGGGTGCCATATAAATAGGCGACGGCCGATTCGCGATAGTTCGCCGCGATGGCTTCGCGAAAGGCAATTCCCGCCGTCTTGGGGATGTGCATAAACAAGATAGCGGGGCCGTTCACGCGAGCACGCGCAGGAATAGTCATCGTTTGCGGAGAATTTACCAGCGGCTGCCCATTGGAGGCTCGAGCTTCAACCAGCGCCTCGCCGGCCGAAACCCGTTCGCTCAAGTCCGCATAGAATCCATAGCTTCCCGACGATTGCAGCCCGCTCTCCAGATCCGAACGATAATGCACGGCGGCGATTTCCGCGACCGGCCGCCCATTCGCCGAGATAGTCACTAACAGCGGGGAGGACGGATTGTCGCAGTCCATGGCCCAGCCGTAGACTTCGCCATCTTTGATGCCGTCTAACTCGCCGCGGATGCCGAGCGGTAACTTCTTCTTGCTTCGGATGCGGCCGGAGATGCGCCGCTCGCTGAAGTAAGTGGCAAGGGCCAGCGCAGAGAGCTCGATTGCAGCGCGCAGAGTAAGTGTGTCGAGTTTGAATATAAAGGTGGGCGGGATGAAGAGAAAATCGAGTGCCAGAACGGCTAGCACCGCGCCGAGCAATCCTGCCGTAAATCCCAATAGTGCCGTGCTGCCGACGACAGCAGCCGCAAATATCAGCGTGGCCGGAGGGTTGAACAGGAACTGGGCGGCGGCAGCAAAGATTGTGGCAGCAATGATCACGCCGAGCGCAAGCAGAAAGCGAGCGTTCTTGCGCCGAAGGGGAGCGAGCTGATCCAAAAGCGAGTTCAGGCCAGCATCAGGCATGACCAAATAGTAAACAACCGGCCGGTCAGGTTGTGGCACAATCAAGCGCGATGCACTTGAATGCTCGATTGATGGCGCTTGCCGCTCTTGCTACCCTTCTTCCGGCGCAGGGCCCCACTCCTCAGCACGTCCGGGAGTTCATCGCCTTGGACGATCCCGTGGTCGCGCTGACGCACGTGCGTGTGATCGACGGCACCGGCGCCGGGGCGCGCGCCAATCAGACCGTGATCGTCGATCATGGCAACATAGCCGCAGCCGGAGATGCCGAAGCGGTGCAGATTCCGGCCGGAGCGCGTCGGCTCGACCTGAGCGGCGACACGGTCTATCCCGGGCTCGTGGGCATGCACGAACATCTTTTCTATCCGTCTTTCTACCCGGCAACGCCCGGTATGCCGCTGTATGCCGAACAGGTTTTCAGCGCTCCGCGGCTATATCTGGCGTCGGGCGTTACTACGATCCGGACGGCCGGTTCGCTTGAACCCTACACCGACCTCAACATCAAGAAAGCCATCGAAGACGGCAGCGTTCCGGGCCCGTCGATCGACGTGACCGGGCCCTATATCCAGGGTCCGAACGGCTACGCCATTCAGATGCCGGTGGTCGCGTCGCCCGCGCAGGCCCGGCGCCTAGTCGAGTATTGGGCACAGGAAGGCGTGACGTCCTTCAAGGCGTACATGAATATCTCGCACGACGCGTTGGCCGAAGCTGTCAAAGCGGCGCACGAGCGCGGAATCAAAATCACCGGCCATCTCTGCTCGGTCGGTTTCACCGAAGCGGCCGAGTTGGGCATTGACGATCTGGAGCACGGGCTACTAGTCGATACTGAATTCACGCCCGGCAAGCAGCGCGACGTCTGCCCCGACCAGCGTCAAAGCACCGCCGCCATCCTGGCCCTGGACCTGAAGGGCGCGGAAGCGCAGAAGATGATCCACGCTTTGATCGAGCACAAGGTCGCAGTCACTTCTACTCTTGCGGTCTTCGACGCGCTGCTGCCGGGCCGGCCCCCGCTCGAAGCGCGCATGCTGGACGCTATGTCGCCGCAAGCCGCGGAGAGCTATCTGGCGGCAAAAGACCGCACGCTGGCGAATCCCGGCCCGCGCACCGACGCGTGGCTCAAGAAAGAGATGGACTTCGAGCGTGAATTCGCTGCTGCCGGGGGCCTGCTTATCGCGGGCTGCGATCCAACCGGCAATGGCGGCGCGCTGCCCGGTTTCGGCGACGAGCGCAATCTCGAGCTACTGGTAGAGGCAGGCTTTAAACCCGAGGAAGCCATCCACATCTACACGCAAAACGGGGCGATCTACCTGGGCCGGCAGGACCGTATTGGCTCCATCGCGCCCGGCAAACAGGCAGACCTGGTCGTGGTGAAAGGCGATCCTTCCACTCACATTGCCGACGTCGAAAAAGTGAAGTATGTGTTCAGGCAGGGCATTGCCTATGATCCCGCGAAGCTGGTGGATTCGGTCCGAGGTGCAGTCGGGATTCACTAGTACTGCAGTTAGTAAGTACCTCCCTACTTCAAAGCTATTTCCAGTATGTGGATGGAGTAAGGCGGCAACGTATGGCGAAAGCCAGGGCCCATATTGCTGAGCGGGCTCCGAACTGGAACGATCTTCGTCGGTTCGGCGATGCTGTTCGTTTCGTCGGGAGTTTTGGCGCTCAGACTGATGAGTGTGCCGGCACTCTTAACTTCGCTTGCGCCATTTAGTTTGATGTCGATCGCCTGCGCGAGAGAGGAAGCGTTCACCAGTTTGACATAGAGCAAGCCTTTTGCGGCATCGCGCGTCACAGAGTAAAAAAGCCGTGGACCGCCGCCTTCGAGGTTCGACTCGACAATCTCATCGCCAATGTGGTTACTAAACATGACTTGGGCGTAGTAACTCGGCGAGCCGTAACTGGTCAGAGTATTGTAACCGATCAGATCCGTTTCCCACTGCATACCGCCAGGATTCACGTTCACAAAGAGCGGCGCGTAGCTCGCCATGATGACGATGTCGCTGTTTCGCTCCATGCCGGTCATCCAGGCTGCATCGCCCAAGGCTGCTCCAAAATCCGGCGTCGGAGTGCCTTCTCTGGTGGCCCATTCGCCTACGAAGATCTTCGGCCCATTTCGATCCGTTTGGTCGTAGTGGTGCGTATCGTCGAAGAATTCCTCCGGCCGTCTGTAGAAATGGTCGTCAATCACGTCCGGCTTGATGCTTTTTACCGGCGTGGTCGCGATCAGTTGGAGCTGCGGATACTTCTTTTTGATGGCCGCGTAAAACTGCGCGTAACGGCCGTCGTAGCTGCCCGATTTGTCGAAAAAGTCTTCGTTTCCAATTTCCACAAAGTTCAAGAGAAATGGTTCGGGATGACCATCGCGGGTTCTAACTGCACCCCATTTCGTGCTTGTGTCGCCGGTAACATACTCAATCTCGTCCAAAGCATCCTGTATATACGGCTCTAAGTCAGATCCCGGAGCGACGTGCTCTTGCATCATCGAGTAACCCGCATAAACCGCCAAAACCGGCTGCATGTGCAGGTCTTCACACCATTCGAGGAACTCCAAAAGGCCCATGCCATCTGAGGAATGATAGTGCCAGGGACTCGGATGGGTTGGTCGGTCCACCAGCGGACCTATGGTCTTTTTCCACTCGTAGCGCTCCGAGATATGGTCGCCTTCGAGATAGTTGCCGCCCGGGAAGCGCAGGAAGGCGGGCTTCATCGCGGCTAATTTCTCCATCAGGTCGATACGATTTCCGTTCGCCCGGTCCTTGTAAGTTGGCGGGAAGAGGGATACCAGATCAAACCAGACGGTGCCAGGGCGCGCGACCGTTAACACAAGATGATTGGCGGCGGAAGTCCGGACGCGACCGGTTTTGAGCGCCACCGTGTAGCGCTGCCAGTCGGCACTCAAGGACGGCACGGCAGCGGTTGCAACCGCCGCGCCCGTGTTGTCGTCGAGCAGACTCACGGTGACCGGACCCGTGGACGCGTTAGCGGCCTTGGCGTAGAAAGAGCCGCGATACATGGTTTCCGGGCGTACGGCGAAACCCCAGAAGCCGGAGTTTTTGATTCCCGCCTGATTCGTGGAATCGGCCGCTTTGACGGTGAGCTTCAAGCTGAGGGGCAAGGCTGTGCTTGGACCGGTCGATTTGTCCAGCTCGACGGAGGCGATCGAATTTCCGCTCTGCACCAGGGACCACGCGGGCAGATCCCAATGGCTGTCCTGGAACGTTCGGTTGCGCACCATCTCCGCATAGAGTCCCCCATCGTAGGAATAGTTGATCTCTTCGGTCATGAGGCCGTAGAGCGATGGGCTGACTTTCGCGACCGGCTTCCGCGCTTGGATATCGAGCGCGGCCGCGGGCGGCGGCTGCACATGCTCTTGCGCAGACAAAGATAGTACGAAAGCCAGCAGCGGCAACGAGACATGAAAACGAGAAACAACTCGGGGCATACGTATTCTTATCCAGAGTGGCACACTGCGCGATGGTCTCCGCTATCTTAAATCCTCCTAAGCAACAGCCCGCCAACGCACTGCGCGATAGCTTGGCGAGGGCAACGGAATTGTTTCCCTGCGTTGACCAAGCATCGCTTGGCTGGCGGCCTGTCTACTTCGCCGGATTCTCTATGAAAGGGTCGCGCGCGCGATGAGCACAAAGGTGGCGGGCGTAGATTTCGGCACGCTGAGCGTACGCGTGTCGATATTCGACGACGAGAGCGGACGCCTGGGCACGGGCGTTGCCGAATATCCGGTGCATCGCAAACGGAACGATCCCGATTACGCAACGCAAAGCCATGCGGACCATATGACTGCGCTGGAGGCGGCAACCCGGCAAGCGCTGGAGGCCGCGGCCGTGAAGGGTCCGGAGGTGAAGGCGATGGCGCTCGACACGACCGGCTCCACGGTGATCCCGGTGGGCGAAAATCTGGAACCGCTGGACGACTATTATTTGTGGGCCGACCACCGCTCCTCGCGGGAAGCGGCCGAGATTACCGAAAAAGCGCACCAGCAGAAACTAGAGGCCATCGAGTGGTGCGGCGGCGTTTACTCATCCGAATGGGGATTCTCCAAACTGCTGCACTGGCTGCGGCACAATGCCGGCAGGCGCGAGTATCTGGTCTCCGCGTTCGAACATTGCGACTACGTCGCGACGGTACTCTGCGGGATTCGCGATGCAGCCCAAGCACCACGCAGCATCTGCGCCATGGGCCATAAGTGGATGTGGAACAAATCCCTGGGCGGCCTGCCGCCGGAAGATTTTCTGGTTTCCGTCGATCCGCTGCTAGCGGAAGTTCGAGCGAAGCTCGCGGGGCGATACGGCACCTCCGAACAGTTGGCTGGAACATTATGCGAGGAGTGGGCCGAAAGGCTCGGCCTCGCGCCGGGTGTCCTCATTCCGGTCGGCGCCTTCGACGCACATTGGGACGCGGTAGGAGCCGGCATCAAGCTGGGAGATGCGGTGAACGTAATCGGTACTTCCACGTGCATCATCGGGCTGAGTGAACGGACGACGCTGGTGCCCGGGGTTTGCGGCGTGGTGCCCGGGTCGGTCGAGCCCCACCTGACCGGAATCGAAGCAGGCCTTTCGGCGGTGGGGGACATGTTCGAAGCCATTGCGCGACGCGCGGGTTCTTCAGCCGCGGTGCTCTCTGAAGAGTTGGCGTCTTATCGGGCCGGCCAGACCGGCCTGTTGCGGCTGACCTGGGACAACGGCGACCGCACGGTGCTGGTGAATCCGGAACTGGGCGGCGTCACTTTGGGATGGAATCTCACGACCACTGCGGCCGACGAGTTGTTCGCGGCCATCGAAGGGACGGCTTTACACACGCGTGTCATTCTGGAGCGCATGGAGCAGCATGGAGCCGCCGTGCACCGCATCATCAATGGCGGCGGCATCCCGCAGCGCAACGATGTACTGAATCAGGTGTATGCGAATGCGCTGAATAAACCGATCCTGGTGCCGCAGGGGAATGTGACGAGCCTGGGATCGGCAATCTTTGCATTTTTGGCGGCGAAGACCTTCCCGTCCATCGATGCGGCACAGGAGGCGCTGTGTCCGCCGCACCGTATCTTCACTCCCGAGCGTCAAAGCGCAGCGATTTATGACCAGCTCTATCCGCTTTACAGGCGGCTTTACTACGCCCTGGGAACCAAGAACTCCGCTCCGGTCATTATCGGCGATGTGCTTCCGGAGATTCGTACGATCGCCGCTCGAGCGAGGCAGGTGCAATGAATTTGAAATCTCTACGCGAAGAAGTATTGGAAGCGAATCAAGAGTTGGTCAAGCAGAACCTGGTTGTGTTCACGTTTGGAAACGCCAGCGGGCTAGATCGCGCCTCTGGCCTGGTGGCGATCAAGCCGAGCGGCGTGCCGTACGACACGATGAAGCCCAGCGACCTGGTCGTGGTGGATCTGGAGGGCAAGCGCGTGGAAGGAGAACTGAGGCCATCCTCCGATCTGGCGACCCATCTGGCGCTCTACCGGGCGTTTGAGGGCGTGAATGGAGTGGTTCACACACACTCTCGCTACGCGACCGCATGGGCGCAAGCGGATATGGAGATTCCTTGTCTCGGCACTACCCACGCGGATTATTTTCGTGGAGCCATTCCGGCGACCGGGGAAATGCAAGCCTGCGAAATTGAATCCGAATACGAATGGAACACGGGCCAGGCGATCGTGAGGCGGTTTCAAGTCCTGGATCCGCTGGCGACGCCGGCCGTGCTGGTCTCCGGTCACGCGCCGTTTTGTTGGGGGCGGTCGGCAAGCCAGGCGGCCCATACCGCCGTGGTGGTGGAGGAACTGGCGCACATGGCGTATCTCACGTTGACGCTCAGGTCCGACTTGAAGGGCATTTCGGAAACGCTGCGCGACAAGCACTTTTTGCGGAAGCATGGACCCGGCGCCTACTATGGCCAGAAAGCGGCAGGTTGACCGGCGAGCTGCCCGGCTACTCTCTGCGCAGTTCGATTCGGGTTACGCTTTCGTGCCGGAATGTGTAGTGCACTTGAGAGTGCGCCACCGCGACGGTGGATTCTACCGGCTTTATTAGGTCCGGCCGCACTTCATCGTTCGCTTCGTAGATGCTGGAAGCGTAAATCGATTCCACAGTTCCGCCCGTTTGTGGGCGAAACCCGGCGACGGAGATTACCGCAGGAATGTCTTCCGTCAGGTGGCGGTTCACACAAAAGATAGTTAGCCGATCGCCGGCGTTGTTGAGCGCGGCTACCACGTCCAGATACGGGACATTCGGAATTTCCGGTAATCGAGTAACTCCGCGGTGCACGTCGTAATGGCCGGAATCATTCTGAACCGCGACCGGCACATCGGCTTCTGCGGTGGAATACAAACGGAACGTATAGTACGCAGGCGTCCCATACACGCGCCCGCGCTTCTTCCAGATACCCGCGAATTCAATGATACCGGTCATGTCGGATATGGGCACGATATCGGCATTTTCAAGCAGCATGTTGAAAAAGCCGGCGGTCCCGATAGCGCCGCCCATGTTGTCATAGCGCGGAGCGTCCGCCGTCCCGCTGCCATCGCAACATACAAACAGCCACTCGGTGAATGCAATGTGGGCCTTATCCCGAAAATCTGTGTTGTCGATCTGAGATTGCATGGCTCGCAAGCGGCGCCCTAGTTCGACGGGCAGCGCAAAGGTCGCCTGGGCGATTGAATCAGGCGTGCTGTTCTGCTCCTCTAAGCGGTCCGTTGTTACGACAAAGTGAGTGGATAAGAAATCAAATGTGCCCGGCGGGTTAGTCAATTGCACGGCGTTCCATTTCTGATAAACATCGGGGTCCTGTCCCGTCGCTATAAGCCGCGCTGGCGGATCGACCGCCCGGATAGCCTGGCTAAATTCGAGGGTTCGCCGGGGCAATTCTTCCAAAGTGGGATAACCTAAATTCCAATTTCCCCATAGCTCGTTTCCTAGTTCCCAAAGTAGACCTTGATGCTGGCTCCAATGCCGATCGACATACCGAACCCACTCCGCCGCTTCTTGCGGCGTTCCGCTGCCGAGATTTAAGGCAATCTGCGGCTGTGCGCCAATCAAGCGGCAAAACTGCAGAAATTCATCGGTTCCGAACTGGTTGTACTCAGGAATGCCCCACGCGATATTCAACATGCTGATCCGCTTATCGCGCGGACCGATGCCGTCGCGCCAATGATAGGCCGAGGTGAAGTTTCCGCCGAACCTCACCAGCGGCGTCTTCATCGCCTTGGCCATGGCGAGCATGTCGGGATCTAATCCGTCCACAGCGTCGGCAGGCATGAGGCTGGCCTGATCGACAAGGGCGCGCTCGCCGCCTTCCACTTTGATGACGAAATCGGCTGCCTCAAGCGGCCTCAATTGCCCGCGCGGGAGTTCGAGTGCAAAGGTGTACTTCCGCCAATCGGCCGCCGGTGCGTCTACTTTCGCGGAACCCAACACCTGGTCCGGATGGTCTCGCCGGCGAATCGAGATTTCGATACCGGCTGGCCCGCCGAGGTGCTTCACATACAGGCTGCCGCTGTATTGCAATTCTCGATGGACGGGCAAGAACACTTTCTGCCTGACGCCGGTATCCCGTCCGGGAACGCCCAAAATCTCGAGCGAACGCCAGGAATTCGCGGCGTCTCCCCAACGCGGCTCATAACGGTTGCCCTCCGTTCCATCGAGAGGCTCCCACGGCAGCGGTAAACCTAATTGCGAGGCGCGGCTCAAGGCAGGCTCGTCTTCGACCATGCGACCAATGTTCGACGCATTCCACAGATTCTCTTCGAAACTCGGGTTCTGAAGAATTTCGGCCCATAACCCGTTGTACGTCGAGTTACCGATTGGCTCTAAGAAGCTGCCGAAAATGGTAGGAGGCACTTTGTAACTGGCAGGGTGATCCGCGCCGATCTGAATCTGAACGGTATCTTGCGCCGGCGCAATCATGGAACTTGTCAGGGCGAGGGCGATTGGGAGCGATAATCGTAATCTCATAGCGTTCCTATTGGCTAACATCGCTTTCCGGCAGTTCCAGCCTCAATTGGGTTCTGCTGGCGCGAGACGCCTGCGCATCCAGGGCGCCTGCCAGCGTCTTTTCTTTTTCGGCCTGCTCCATTTCATGCTTCCGAAAAAAGACCATCGACAATTTGTAATGCGCCGGCGCCAACTTCGGGTCTTCGTGGATGGCCGTCTCGAGATAGGTCTCGGCTTCTGCGAGCTTTCCTTTGCGCATCAGCAAATCGCCCATCGCCATGTTGGCCTTGGCATGATGCGGATCCTGTTTGAGCACCTCCTCCAAAAGCCGTTCACTCGCGTTGAGCTGCCCATCGTCTAAATCGAGCTGAGCCAGTTCATAGCGCGCGTCCTTTAAATTCGGATCGAGCGCGAGGGACTTCTGAAGATCTGCCCGAGCTTGTTCCACGCGATCCAGTTTAATATCCAGCCAGCCCATCGCAAAGTAAGTGGGCCCAAACCTCGGAACACGCCTGGCGAACTCGGCGAATAAGTCGAACGCCTGCTGCCAATTTTCGAGCGAGATATTAGCACGAGCCAGAAGATAGAGAGCGGCATTGCTCGCTGGCTGAAGCTGGTGGGCTTTAGTTAGAGCAGCCAGTGCATCCAGTCCCAGGTCGCGGCGTATGCAAAGTGCGCCGAAGTGTGTGAGTGTTGGCACGTCGTCCGGCGCAGCGTTCCGGGCTTGAATGAGAAAAGCCAGCGCCTTTTCATCCAGACCTTGCTTTTCCGCTGCATAAGCGGCTCCGTTCAGGGCCGGGACGCTACCGGGCGTCATTTGGAGCGCGCGTGAAAAACTCGCGCCCGCGGCGGCGGCATCTTGCGAGAGTTCCGCAGTTCCGCGTTCCACCCAATAGTCACTGCGATTCCCGAGGGACGGCTCAAGCACTTTAAGTTCCGCAAGGGCTTTGCCTGGCGCGCCGGCTCGCAGCCAGGAAGCGGCCAGACTGAAACGAACTCCGGGCTTTTCGCTGCCCAAGGCCACTGCGCGCTCGAGATAACTCACGGCAGCTCGATAATCAGCTTCTCTGTAAAACAGGAATCCCATGTTCTCGTTCAAAGAAATCGAATCGGGCGCGAGTTTCAGGCCGTGTAGAAACGCCTCTTTGGCAGCGTCTGCGCGGTTGGATTCGCCTTCCGCAATACCCAATAGGTTCCAAAGCTCAATGCTCGCCGGGTATTGACGCAGGCCTTCGCGAAGAGCTTCCCTGGCCGATTGAAAATTGCCGGCTTGCATCCGGTCCGCAGCTTTCTTCGCCACCGTGCCGGCATCCGCTGCCTGGCCGCTCACGCTGCTCGTGAAGGCGAAAATGCCGCCAGCAAAGCCAACCACAATCGAGATGAATCCGCGTTTGAAGCGCCTTGTGAGGATATTCATAGACGCTACCTGGAGCACTTGGTAACGCTTACATCGATACGTAGTATTGCGAGGCAAAAAGGCCGCATCCCCTTTGTTTTGTTGCTGATATAATCCGGCCACGGGTTGCAGAATACACCCGTTGACCGGGATCTTCTATGACGAAAAAAATTGGTGCGGATGTTCTGCGGGCTACGATTGCGTTGATATTTTTCTGTTCGGGAATCCCACTGCTTGCACAAACCAACGAAGGCATTTTGGCGGGTACCGTCGTTGATTCCACCGGCGGCGCGATAGAAGGTGCGCAGATTGCAGCGAAGGCGGAAGGGACGGGCCAAACCCTAACCACGACCACGGGCTCGAACGGCGCATTTCGCTTCCCGTCCATTCCGATTGGACGGTGGGATGTTACAGCTTCGCACCCGGGGTTTAGTTCTACCACGCAAACCGGAGTGAACGTTCAGGTCAGTACCACGAATACGATTTCGATCACGCTCAGCGTGGGGAAGACAGAGCAAACCGTGACGGTGGAAGCCGATGCCACACGAATCGAAACCGCAAGCTCGGATATCGGGACGGTGATTACATCGCAACAGGAAGACGAGCTGCCTTTGGCTCTGGGCGGAGTGGGCGCGCTTCGTTCGCCGGAGGCGTTTACGTTTCTGGCGCCGGGAACGGCGGGCCCGGGAACCGCCAACAGCACCAACGGAGTTTTTATCTCGAAGATAGGCGGCGGGCAGAATTTCGGTAACGACGTTTTGCTGGATGGGGCAAGTATCTTGAGGACGGAAAACGGCTCATCGTTCGATGAAGCCGCGCCCTCGGTGGAGGCCATTTCCGAGTTCCGAGTACTTACATCGACGCTTCCCGCAGAATATGGGCGCACGACGGCGGCGATCGAGGTGTTCGCGACTAAGTCCGGCACAAATTCATTTCATGGCACGGCCTACGACATTCTGCAGAACCGGGATTTAAATGCGAATTCCTGGTTCAACAATGGCTATGCAGCCCAGTGTGCGCCTGGAGATACGGCATGCACCTCTCAATATGCCCGTCCGGTTGATACTAAGAACGACTACGGCGGAAATCTTGGTGGTCCGGTTTGGATTCCGAAGATTTATAACGGGAAAAACCGCACCTTCTTTTTCTTTAACTGGGAGCAGTACAACCAGCACATCGGCGGGACTAACTCGAGCACTCTGCCGACGGCGGCTGAGCGCGGCGGCGACTTCTCGGCGCAACTAAATACCGCTGTGGTGCTTGGCACCAACCCGTGTGATGGATCGCCCATTTACCAGGGAGAGATCTTCGACCCCACCTCCACCCGAATCGGGGCGGGAGGGCTACCGTGCCGCACATCTTTTCTGGCGGAGACGGGAAAAAATGCAATTCCGACCTCTATGATTTCGAAGGTCTCCACAAATTTCCTCAGCTACCTGCCACTTCCCAACATCGCGACGCAGGCGAATGGGACGAATTACGCGCTTTCCAGCAGCACTCCGCTTCAAAACACGACTTACACGCTTCGAATCGACCAGACCATTTCGGACAAGAGCAAAATCTTCGCAATGTATGATACGCGCGACAACGCGCGGTATAGTAGCGGAACTTACACCCTGCCCCCGCCCATAGATTCGAATGGCTGGAACCAGAACTTTGTCACGCATTATGGCCGTTTCGGATGGGACTATATATTCTCGCCTACGCTCCTGAACCATTTGAATCTGGGATATAACCGCACGAACAGCCAGAATTACACCACCGGCGCCCTGGAAGCGATCAAAGGAAACTTCAACTGGGACGCGAAGCTAGGGATATCGGGGCTTACCGGGACCGAGTTTCCGATTGTGAACATGGGTGAAAACGTTCCTGCGATCGGCCGCGCCAATGACGATGCCAATGTTGATAATGGCGAACGTTTCAACGATAACGTCACCTGGGTAAGGGGAAATCACAGTCTCACGATGGGCTTCGATTTCCGCAATCAGTTGTACGGCACTTACGCGAACGACACGGATACCGGCGTCTATAACTTTGCGCGAGCGGAGACAGCGGCGGATCAGGCGCTCAGCGGCCAGAGCGGGAACGGGATCGCGAGCTTCCTGCTGGGCGATGCGGACAATGGCAATGCATTCATTCAAGGGCACGTGCCCAGGTGGACCTTCCAATACTACGGCACATTCGTCCAAGACGACTGGAAGGTGAATCCCCAGTTGACGTTGAATCTTGGCCTGCGCTGGGATGTGGATGTCCCTCGCGTGGAGTCGCATAACGATACTTCCGACTTCGACCCGAACGCTCCGAATCCGGCGGCAAATAACCTGCCGGGCGCTCTGGTATTTGGGAACACCTGCCATTGCAACGCCCGGTGGGCGAACACGGTATATCATGATGTCGGCCCGCGCTTGGGATTCGCCTATAATCCGGGCGGCGGCCGGCTGGTGATTCGCGGCGGCTATGGAATCATCTACTCACCGCTGCAATATACGGATTTTGGAGGCAGCCAGGTACAGGGATATTCGGCCACGCCCACTTTCAACAGCTCAAACGGATTCAACCCGGCGTTCCAATGGGACAATGGCTTCCCAGCTTTTGCGCCGCCCCCGTTTCTCAATCCATCCGTTGTAAATACTGGCGACCCGAATTACATTGAACCTAGTTTCGGCCAACCTGCGATTATCCAGAGCTGGAGTTTTCAGATACAAGGGCAAATTTCAAAAGATACGATCGCGACGCTCGGCTATGCCGGGCTGCGCTCACAGAATCTGCGATCGAATATTCAGAACCTGAATAACATACCGATCCAGGATCTGGCCTTAGGGCAGGCGCTGAATCAACCGCTTGCTAGTAACACGCTGGGAGTGGCCCCACCCTACCCGGCTATTTACACCGACTGGGGATCGGGAGTCAATGTCGCGCAGGCCCTCCGGCCCTATCCGCAATATAACTACATATATAGCGACGTATTGCAAAACATCGGGCAATCGAGCTTCGAGTCTTTGCAGGCCACCTTAGAGCGCCGCATGAGCGCCGGGCTCAGCATGCAGCTTTCCTTTACCTGGGAGAAAACGCTGACCGATGCGGACAGTCTTTTACCGGATACCGCAACGGGAGGCATTTCCCAGGTTCAGAACCCGGATGCGCTGGGACAAGAGAAAGCGCTCAGCAGCCAGGATGTGCCGTACACCTTTACCGGAGCGATTCTCTATCAACTTCCATTCGGTAAAGGGAAGCCGTTTTTGCAGAGTGGAATCGGAGGCGCTCTGTTAGGCGGTTGGGAAATAGGCGCGGTTCTGCGCTATCAATCCGGCACTCCCGTCAGCTTTGGTTGCGCCAATGGCATTCCGGACTGGCAGAACTGCATACGCTTCAACCGGGCGTCGGCGCCACCGCTCAGCGCTTCGGCGTTGAACGGCACCTTCAATCCCTTCGCGCCGGGCGCAAGCTATTTCAATCCAGTCTGCCAATATCTTGGAGAGGCCGGGTGTGCGTTTGCCGATCCGAATACGGAGCCCATTGCGCCGGGCAGCAGCATCACGGTCCAACAGGCAAGAGGCGGTGCTTACATTCTGGGAGATTACCCCAGAAACAATCCCGACGCATTTGGGCCCAATTTCTATAACGAAGATATAAGTATCATTAGAAACTTCCACTTATTTGAATCGGCTAGCCTCCAAATGAAGGGCGAGCTGCTAAATGCGTTCAACCGACACATTTTTGCCATTCCGGATGCGGCAGACGTCGGCCCTTACGACCCTAACTTCGGGAAAGTGTTCAGCACTCTCGATGCCCAACGAATTGTTCAATTCACTTTACGGCTGAACTTTTAGCAGGCGCCGACGCCGGGGATCTGCTATTAGTCTTTTGTGGGGCCATGTGGTTTGAGCAATACGCTGCCTTTAAGGGCGTTGCGGTTGCTCGTTCCTCTGCTCTGTTTCCTCCTGACAGTAGGGATTCTGAGCGCTCAGGTTCAAGCGCAAAAGCCGCAAGACTTCTATAACCTGGCTTCCCAGCAGTTCACGAAAGACGACTTTGCCGGGGCCAAAGCGTCCTTTACCCGTGCGATTGAGTTGGACTCGTTGTATGCCGAGGCCTATCGCGGCCTGGGTATGGCCGATCTGGAACTAAAGGATTACGAGGGTGCCTATCGCGCTTGGCTGAAAGCGGTTGACCTGAATCCGCAAGATGAGAAGTCCAGATACTTCCTTGGTCGTCTTTTCTACGAAGCCGACATTCCCAACCAGGCTGCCGCGTGGCTCCGCGAAGCCCTGAAGCTACGGCCTGATGACTATCAAGCAATGACCTATTTGGGATTGTCCGCCGAAGCGCTGGGATATGACCAGACCGCTCTTCCGCTTTATCGCAAAGCGTTGGCCGCTAGTAAGTCGCAAGGCCATCCATACTCGTGGGCTTTTCTCAGCTTAGCCAATTTTCTTAACAAGCAGGGTGACGAAAAGGAAGCGTTGTCGGTGCTCGAGGAAGGGTCCCAGAAGTGCCCGGAAGCACATGAATTAGCTGCGCTCGGGGAGTTGCTGGCCGCTCATAACGACCCGCAGCGCGCTGAGCAGGTTCTTCGGCAGGCCATAACCCTGGATCCCAGACTGTCTCAGCCGCATTATCGACTAGGCCTGCTGCTCAAATCTCTGGGCAGATTGGACGAATCCAGGGCCGAAATGGTCAAGTTTCAAGAAGCAAAACGTCAAGAAGATCAGGTACCTAAAATAACAGTCATACGGAAACAAGTATTTACCTCTCCGTAATTGTCATGATTCTTCTTATAGGCGGGCTCGCTATGATTTGTTTGACGCCGCTCGGCCACGCGATCTCGATTTTGCTGATGGCCTTTTCCTGGCCGATTCCGAAATATAGTCGCCGGTCTTGAGCAGATTGGTAACTTGCGGTGGTCGTTACCATTCCATATTGAACCCGTCCCGAGCCGGTGGTAAGCTTCACCTTCGCGCCAATTCCATCGCGATTACTTCGCGTGCCGCGCAAATCGAGCCCGATCCACCCATTTAGGTTTCCACCGTCGTTTCGAAGCACATAAGCTGGTCCATTGCAAGTTACAACCACGGCATCCATATCGCCGTCGTTATCTAAATCGCCAAAGGCCGCTCCCCGGCTCGCCCACTTTTCGACGAAAACCTGGCCCGACCGCTTGGATACATCTACGAATTTACCCTTTATTTGTCGCAACAAGAGGAGCGGCTGCAAATATTCAAGGTGAGGCTGCGTCTTCTCCACGTTGTCCAGTACATGACTATTGGCAAAAAATAAGTCCTTATAGCCGTCATTGTCATAGTCGAGAATTCGCATTCCCCAGCCACCATACAGTTTGGTAATCTGGCCGAGGCGCGAGATATTCGTGTCGTAGTTGAACGTGCCGTCCCCGTTATTATGAAAGTACGCGTAGGTCTCGTTTGAAAGCGCGGTGGTGACGATGTCGGGCTTTCCATCGTCGTCTACATCGGCCGCATCGGTGCCCATCCCCGCGAAGACTTTGCCTTCGTCCGTATAGCCCACGCCTGCGGCCAACCCATTTTCTGTAAACGTTCCATCTCCGTTGTTGAGGAACAAAAACTGCTGGAAGGAATCGTTCGCCACGCTGATATCGAGCCTTCCGTCGTTATTGAAATCTGCAAAAGCGACGCCCAAGCTTTTTCCCGGAGTTGCAGCAATGTGGCTCTTACTGCTGACATCCGTAAACGTCCCGTCTCCGTTGTTGTGAAAGAGGTAATCGGAAATGGGCTTGAAATTATCCGGATGGCAGTAAGAGCGGCCGCCTTCCAGCCGTGAGCCGCAGTAAATATTCTTGGAAAAATTCCAATCCAGATAACGGCAGATGAATAGATCCAGCTTGCCGTCGTTATCGTAATCGAAAAAGCCGGCGCTCGACATCCAGCCTTCAGTGCGCAGACCTGACCGGGCAGTGACATCGGTAAAAGTTCCGTTGCCGTTATTGTGATAGAGGATGACGCTTCCGAAGTTCGTCACTAAGAGATCCTCGAACCCGTCGTTATCAAAGTCACCGACCGCGGCGCCCATCCCGTAACCGCTCCCTCGAACGCCTGCCTTCTCGGTCACGTCGGTAAAAGTGCCGTCGTGGTTATTGTGATAGAGCCGGTTCCAGTATTCGGGCGAGGACTTGCCGGGCTGCTCATCATCCTGCTGGCCGCTGTGAATGCGAGCGCCATTCACTAGAAAAATGTCTGGCCAGCCATCGTTATCGTAGTCGAAGACCGCCACGCCGCCTGTCATCGTCTCGATCAAGTATTTGTCCGGCGTTGCGGAATTATTGTTCCGGAAGCGAACGCCGCTTGCGGCAGTAACATCGACGTAAGTCACTGGCTTGACCTCATTTGTTTCCGTGAGGCAGAGTGCTGCGACGCCACAAAGAAGAAAGAAGGTTAATAGAAAAGCACGAAGTAACATCAGGCGCTATTTATTCGAAAGGCTTGCCTGACCCGCAACTTGTTCGACTGCAGTATACTTGCGTTCGGTTCCCTCGTCCTTTTGCGCTTGACCTCTCAAGGCGACAAGCTGCTTCATAAGCGCCGGAACTTCTTCCGTCTTATTCGCTTTTCTCAGGGCCAGGATGAGACGATAGAGTGCGGTGGTATCTTTCGGATTGCTGCGTAAAGCTTGCCTGCTCTGCTCGATAGCTTCCTTCGTTTTACCTTGCTCTAAGTACAAACGCGCAAGCACGTCGTTCGCCAACGCGAGACTGGGCTCAAGGTCTACGGCTTTCTTTGCGGAATTGAGCGCTTCGTCAAACTCCGTACTTCCGGGCGACGCTCCTTTCTTTATCAGAATCTCAGCCAGCAGGTAATACAGAAACGCATCTTTTTCATGTGCTCGGAGGCGCTCTCGCACGATTCGTTCCGCATCCCCCAGGTTATTTTGCTGCAGCTCCGCTAATCCTCGAATGGCGGACCCGAACTCGACGTTCGGATCAAGAACTTCCGCGGTGTCGAAATCCGCCTTGCCTCTGTCATATAGTGCCAGCTCGCTGAAAAGCAGCCCTCGGGCGAGATAGAGCGGAGCGGAATTCGGCAGGCGCCGCAAACCGGAGTTCAGTACGGTTATACCCGACTGGGATGCGCCGTGAGCTAAGCAAAGATTTGCAAATTCGACATAGTATCTCGACATATCCGGATTGCTGTTGATTGCCTGGAGCAACGCCTTCATCGCATGCGGCGCGTCGGAGGTGGCTTCATAAGCTTCCCCTGCGAGCTCGAGCGCGTCCGCGTCCGGCGTCGGCTTAGTAAGTATGGGGCGCAGGGTTGTAATAGCTTCGTTATAGCGGCCCGCCAGAAACTGCACTACCGCCAAGTTATAGAGGGCGTGCGCATCTTCCGGCTGAAGTTCACTTATCCGCCGAAAGACCGGGACGGCGTCCGCGGCTCGTTTCCGCCTCACCAGGCAGGCTCCAAGTCTTTCTGACTCGCTTGCCTCGGACGCGCTTTCCTCGCTTTGCGCGAACTCCTTGGCGGCGGTCTCGCATTCGCCTTGCTTGAAAGCGATGGCGGCTAGCATGGAGTGGCTGGTTCTGTCTCCCGGACGAATTCTGAGTATGCGCCGCAGCAATTCAGCAGCGCCCGCATCGCCACTCTCATATTCGATCTCCGCCGCACTTTCGAGCGCGGGCAGGTAGTCTGGCGATATTTGCAAGGCTCTTTCGTACGACGCGAGGGCGTCGTCTTGTTTTCCTAAACGCACCAACGCCAACCCATTCAAGGTCCAAAGCCTCGCATCCCGTGGCGATTTCTTTAAAGCGCTGTCGAGCAGTTCTTTCGCCTCGGTGTACCTGCCACTTGCCAGATCGGAAGCCGCGACATGGCCTACATCGCTGGAATTTTGGGCGAACAGCGTGAGCGCCGCCGCGAACAAAAGAGCGCTGCTCCGCGTCCAGGCCTGACTCACACATTGATTTTATCGGCCTTGCCCTATGCGTTTATCGAGCGCGCAATGAATGCGCCTCACTTCGGTGTCAAATGCGCGCGGGCGAGCCGAGTCAGGTGATGCGCCATCAGGCGATCGGGCATCACCAGAGCCTGCTCGAATGCCGTATCGGCTCCTTGCTCGCGTCCTAGCGCTCGCTCGATTAGACCCTCGGTGTAAAGCCAGAAGCTGGCGTATGAACTGGTCTCGGCGTTCGCCTTAGCGAGAGCGAGAGCGCCTTCGAGCTTTGCTTCCCAATCTCGAGCCCGCCCAAGATCGAGTTTCTTGCCGGCTTCATAGGCCCAAAAGATTTCACCCGGGCCGGTTTGCCGGGCTGCGCGTTCGAAATGGGCCCCCGCTTCTTGCGGCCGCCCGCACCGCAAGAATAGAGCGCCTAGCAGGTACTGCATCCGCGCGGAATCGACTAGGCCGGCTAGGCCGTCGCGTGTAAAGGCAAACTCCGGCAGGGCTGCGCCGAGATTTGAGGCTGCGCTTGCCGCCGAGTCGCAATCGCCAGCCGCATCGAGTGAGAGCGCCTGCTGCAAACGCACTTCCATCCAGACCTGCCGGACAGTCGTGCCTCCTTCTTCGCGCGGAAAAAAGCGATTCCGGAATAAATCGGCCGCGCCGGCGAAATTGTTTTCTTCCGCAAGGTTGAGGGCCAACTCGTAGACCAGCGCAGCAGGCATATGCGCCGGATCGGGATAGCGTTCAAGCGCCTGAACACGATCTTCAGCGGGGCGCTGCAGCAGACTGAGCGCCTGATCAATGCCGGCATACAGCGCAGCGTTCGTTGGATCCACGCTGATACCGTCGCGGAAGGCAGCGGCTGCTGCTTCGGGATCCTTCCGTACGCGCAGCAGAGCTTCGCCCCTATCGGCATCCAGCACGGGTATGGTGGGCGCAAGCTTCGAAGCAGCATCCCATTCAGTCAGCGCGCCGTCCGTCAATCCTCGCGCGAACAAGAACGTGCCCAGAAGATAATGCGCGGTCCCATCGGAAGGATTCGCGCGAATGGCCGCCTTCAACACGTCGAACGCTTCGGTGCCGTTGGGAAAGACGTAGCGGGTTGAGAGCAGTGAAGCGGCGCGGTAGTCCTGGGCGGCGGCCTGGTCCAGTTTCTCTTTGCAATACGCGCGGAAATACGCGACCAATACATGCTTTTGCGGCAGCACGGCGCCCGGTTCGCTTTGATCCGAAGAAGAAGCGGGATAATCGCGCGAGAGCACCCGCAGCGCGGCTTGGTACAAACCGAGGCGCATGTATTCCGCGGCGATATTGAGTACCCGGTCCGGATCGGCTCCCAGATGCGCCAGGTCCGATTCGCCCAGCTCCTCGCGCAAGAACGCGCTCAGCGGTTGGCGCACCAGCCATTGCTCGCCCAGCGACCGGGCCGCTTCGTTCTCACCCGAGGCATGCCGCACGGCAACCAATTCCTCCGCCGCGCGAAGATCTTCCGGCGCAGCTCTTGCGCTTTGCTCGAGATACTGCTCTGCATCGCCTAGCCGGCCTTGGCGGCCTTCCATTTCGGCCAGGCGTAGCGCGGCTGCGGCACGAAAACTCGGGATGCGGTAAGCGCTCTCGTAAGCCGCCTGTGCTTTCCGCTCGTCCCCCGCGCCATCGTACGCGACCGCGAGATAGTACGCGATCTCGGGGTCTGTCGGGTCGTACTGCGAGAGCGGCAACAAGCGCCGGATCGCATCTTCGTAGCGCAAAAGACAAGCTGCAACGCGGCCCGCCGCTTTATTCAATCCGAAGCTGCCCGGATAATCGGGAAGCGCTGTTTCATAGGTGTTCCACGCCGCCAGAGTCTTGCCGTTCAGTTCTTCATCCCTGCCGACCTGAAGCCAGTCACCTTCGCTCCGTCTCGCCAGAACCGCCATCTGATAGGAAGCCTGCGGGCCAACCTGAATCTCGTTCGCGGGAGTCCAGTCGTACTCGCCTTGCGTATGCTGGAGCAGCAGCGCACCGGAGCCGTCTTTCACTTCGAATGTGTAGCGATGCTGCGGGTCGACGATCCGAAGTTGCTTTTTCCACGTGTGCTCCGGAGAAAGGTCCGTTGTCTCTTCGCTCAAAACGCGGCTGCCGTCCAGCAGCCGAAGGGAAGCATGCTGCACCTGCTGATTCGAATCGAAAGCGGCGAGCAACTCGTTGCCGCTGGTCGTCAGGTTCACCACGCCAAACAAATTAGCCCGCGCGATGCCACCCAAATCGCGGGCCGGCATCCAATATTCGGAGAATCGAATGCTTTGCCGAGGCTCGAGAAACGCATACGTCTCTTGGTTGCGGAACAAGCCGGCTTGCACTTCTACGTAGGCGCTGTCGTTGTCCGAAAGTGCTTTGCGCCAGTCCAAGCCATCGGCATCGGAGCCCCACGACCAGATTTTCTTTCCTGGTAAAGCCGCGTAATCGGCAAAGTGAACAATGCCGGTATTGGTATGCCGATTCCAGACGGCCATGAAGGGCTCGCGGCTCCCGTGCACGAACAGCGAGACCGGCCCGGCGGTTTGATTCCGGATGATACTCAGGTCTGTTCCCTTGTAGACGGGCCACGGCTGCACTTCCGTGAAGCCGTGGCTGGCGGCATAGCGCATCGGATACTGAATTTGCGAATCGTCCCACACCTGAACGGCGGCGTTGTTCCACCAGTAGAATCGGTGCCTGACATCGCTGCGGTTGCTGAGAATGACTCGCTCTTCAAGCACCGTCGAGCGCGGCCGCAGCACAAGTTCGACACTCCACTGCATCCCGTAGACTCGATCGATATTGCCTACCGTGATCGAAGCGCTTCCATCGCCGTGTTTGGCATATGCGAAGTCGACCGGCGACATCGAGACCCAATTGTGAGAAACAGGAAAATTGAACTCGATGCCGAACGCCGCCCATGCGCCGCGATAGCCGATCTGCGCCTTTTTGATCGACGGATTCGCGTAGAACATGGGCTGGCCGCTGAGCTTGTCGATGCACGTATACAGATGACCGCCGAGATCGGGCAGCACGCTGCACTTCAAATACTCGTTCTCCAGATAGAGGGCGCGCCAGGTGTGATCCACTCGTTGGGCGGTGACGTTTTCGCGCAAAGTGTACGGATAATTGAAGAACGCGGTTTGAAACAGATCGAACGGCGGATTCGGGTCGGGCAGCCCCTCCTCATATGTGGGCAGGGCGAGCGTTCCTTCCCAAACGCGCACCTCCGCGCGCGTCGCCAAGGGCAACCCGGCTAGCAGAAGAAACAAAAGCGAGCAATATGGCATGAGACAAATAAGCGAAGCAGGCTTGAGTAGAAAAACCCTGCACGATTATTATGAACGTCTATTATGAACGTCAGCGATTCTAATGCTGAACAATCGCGGAACGCTGCTTTTCGGCGGGTGATCCTGTCCATTCCCAAAGGCAGCGTGGCGACCTATGGGCAAGTGGCAGCGGCCGCCGGTTATCCTCGGTATCACCGCGCGGTGGCCCGCTTTCTTCACAGCGAGCCAACCAATCGACTTCCCTGGCAACGCGTAGTGGGCGCGGGCGGCGAGATCAAGCTACGGCTCGAAGCGGCCGCGGAGCAACGGCTCCGGCTGCGCATGGAGGGCGTAACTTTCCGCGGCAGACGAGTCAATCTGAAGCTGCACCAGCACACGTTCCCGCGTCGAAAACGGCGATAACGCAGAGATCAACCGCGCCGCTCCAGATCGAGTATAAAGAAACGGCCCCAATCCGAGAACGGCCGGAATCGCCCACTGGCTGCTTCCAGGCGCATCCCAAAGCGCGCCATGCCCACGGGAACCAAACGGTCCCATCTCTGCGGCCATAGAAAACCGAAACTGCACAAGCGGCGAAGCTTGAAACGGTCGTGGAAGAACCGATGGTATGTTTCGCGCGGGGGCAAAAGCATATGGGCGACCGGCTCGCCGCAGACGGCTATCGTCTTCTCCCGGCAATCGCGGCTCGCGCGCGCCTCAGACCAGCGGCCTTCGGCAACGTATTCGAGTATTTCCCACACTCCCGGACGCGCCAGGAAATGGCCGACGAGCCTGCCGCCGGGCTGTAACAACCGGAACGCTTCCTGCCCGAACGCAGAGAGGTCCGGCACGGTGTTCAGCGCAGCGAATGCGGAAACAACTCCCGCGAAACTACCGGATGCAAAGGCTTGCAGATCCGGCAGCGTGCCGATTTGAGCCTCGATCGCCAGCCGCTCGCGATCGGCTTTTCTCAGAAACTGAGAGATCATCCCGGACGACGCATCGATCCCCGTTACGCGGACGCCGCGCCGCGCCAAGTAGATTGCGTCCATGCCGGTACCGCAGCCGAAATCGAGGACCGAGTCGCCAGGGCGGAAGATCCGCGCATAGTGCCGCCACAATGCTTCGCGCATCCGCATGTCCGGCCGCATGAGCGCGTCGTAATCGGAGGCGATGAAGTCGTACGCGGCCCCGATCCTGGCGTTTCGCGACGAGCTCATTCGGGTCCTAGGAAGGGATGGCGGCGGCTTCGGCCATCCCTTCGTGAAAAGATTCCCGGCGAGCGAAGCTCATTGCGCCGGCGGACGCGTTGCGGGGCAGCCCTTAGTTTTCGATGCCCAGCTCGCCTCTTGAATCGACCACACGAAATCGCCGGAGACAAAAGATCCCTTGCTCTCACACTGATGACTGTATACCGACGGCTGGAAAGGCCCGACGTAGCCGGCGGGATTGCCGTACGCATCGCTATACGCTGCGCAGGCGCCTGCGCCGTTGTTGTTCGTGAAAGGCGGGCGGGCATCTTTGTTGCGCAAATAGATCGGCACGCGCCGGAAATAGGCGGAGCCGCTTTGATAGTTACCGGAAGTGTCGTACTTACAAGACGTCGTATTTGTGCTGCCTATAGAAGCATTGTAGTGACAGGTGATGCACGAAGAGCTTCGATTCACCGATTGCACAACGCCGGTGGAATCGCCTATCTTGACAGCGCCGAAGTCAGTCTCCAGGTGATCGTTGGCCAGGTAAGAGGTGGGGCCGTTCGGCGTGCCGTCGGTGGTTGAAGCGACCTGCACGCCAACCAGGACATAATTCGCAAGGAACGTGTTCTGCAACATTTTTCGGAACTGCTGGTTGGCCGCGTTTGCCGCCACAGACATGGGATCGGTTGCGGTTTGAGAATCGTAAGGAACGTACGGCCCTTTCGAGACATTGGTAGCGCCGGCCGGCAGATTGGCATTCGGCAGCCGCGTCGTCAATAGGGGCGCAATGGTCAAATTGCTGACCGGCGGCTGGGCATTATTCTTAAACTCGAACGTCGCCCAGAACCAGGGGGATTTGGGGAACACTTTCCAGAGGATGTGGAAACCGGTAAGACCGATGGGGCACGGAGCCGTGGGGCAACTCACGGGTAGCGGCAGGTAGCTGGGAGGAGACCCCTGCGCATTCACCATTCCGTACTGCTGCAGTTGGCTGCCGTTGAAGATGTACCAGGAAGGTTTCAACTCAAATGCCGTCGGCGGCGCGTCCAGCGGGGTCGCTTTCTGGTTGGGTGGAAGGCCCGAGGGAGGAGGCAATCCCGCGGTGCCGCCCGCGCCTTTCAAGTTCAGCGAGTTGTATAGCGCCTGCTGTCCGTCCAGGTTGTAGAGCTTGTTCTTGATGAGGAAATTGACCAGGCTCGGCTCTTCGACCGATTCGAAAAAAATGACGCTTTCGTTGGTGGCGCTGTTGTTCTGGTCGGGCAGCACGAAGCCGGTAGGCTGAGACGGACCGAGAGACGTGGCGCCTGGACCGACATCCTCGCTCGCTCGCGGGCCCGGATTCGCGCCCGCCCTAAGCAGCCGAATGGCAGACTTCGGATTATTCGTACACCCGGTTTTGGGATTGGGCGTGGCGCCATCGGAGCAATACACGCTGGTGCTGGGCAGCCACTGCTCCCAACGAACCTGGCAGGTGTCTCCCCCAGCCGGGTTCAGGCACTCGCCAATTTTGGCATTGGATTTCTGCGGCCAATTGAGCCACATGAAGGTACACCACGCAGCGTTGGAAAGCGTATTGAAGTCGGTAACAAACGGCCCCTTGCCGTTGTTGCTGATGCCATTCGCGATCGCACCGATGTTGGGCTGCGTGGTCGCGCTGCAGAAGCCCGGCGGCGGCGGCTGGGCGTGAACAACACTCGGGCTTTGAGTGCTGTGTAAGGAGAAGATTACGCTGATTACAGCAACGGCAGCGGCACAGGTGAGCGCCGTCCTAAGTCCTTCCCATTTTTCTTGAATACGTCTCATTGTGAGTAACCGGAATTGATGCGAATAGCTCTACCCAATCCTTCTATTTGGGTTACAGGGAGTTTACTCCGAAACTCAACCTGGGTCAATAAAGTATTAATGTTGCAGTGTAATTTTATATGTTTGCCCTTAGCATATCGGGCGCCGGTCCGATTTTCCGCTTTAATGCGGGCTGCTATACAATCGAGTGTTGCCCGCCCCCAATTCGAAGCCACTGGTAACGGTCTTTACCTGTACGGTGTATTTCGATATCGCCAGGATTTGGCATGCGTGCGTTTCACGCGTATTTCCGGCAGAGGAAGCGAAGCTCGAGATTTTCATCGATTCCGATAGCGAGCCTCCCGACTTGCAATATCTTCCAGGAGTCGAAGTGATCCGGCAGGGACCCTCGCGGCGGGATTTCCAGGAAGCCTATAACGACGCCCTCGCGCGAGTCGAGACGCCGTATCTCGCGTTCATCGATAGCGATGTGTATTGGGTCTCAGACCGCATCTGGCCCTTTGTCAAAAGCGAATTGCAGAAGCCCGAGGTGGCCTCCGTCTCTTGCATCACCCGAAGCCATCGACAAAGCCATGGAACTTTTTCGGTGGTGATGAAGAGCGGCATCTATCGCGAGGTTCTCAAAACGATACCGGGCGGCTTTCTGCCAGCAAATGAATTCATGGATATCAGCGTTCCGGCGACGCAATGGCGCTGGTTCGACACAGGCGACCTGGTGACCGAAGCCGTCCGTAAAGCCGGCTACGACGTGAAACTTCTGCGCCTGGATCACAGCGGCGAAGTTGTGATGTTCCGCAACATTACGGTATTCCGGCGTCCCGCCGATTGGGTGGGCGCGGGTATTTTGGGCGCGATCCAGGGAAAATATTTCTGGCGCGGCTACACGGGCAACCTGGCCTTGAAATACTTGCACGACCGGCTTTTCCGCGATGGCCCGCGATATTGCTTCGCGCTCCGTACCCGGCTGTTAGTAGCTCAAGCCATGCGCGGCGGCCCGCGGGCGTTGTGGTGGCGCTATCGTTATCTGCGGCAGGCGTGGAAAGACGCCCGAAAAGTGCTGCAATTCCTTCAAGTGAGTAGCTGAAGCGGAATGAACGCGCAGCCCGTGAAAAAGAAGCGGATTGGCGAGCGGCTGCTGGAGCTGCTTCTCTCGACCAATGGACTGCCCGGTTGGGTCTGCGTGGGGCATCGTGAACCGCAAGCTGAGCTCCGGGTCACTATCGAGACTGAGGCCGGCAGCGTCGACATTACAGGAAATCATGCCATTGTCGCGTTGAAGCCGCTGGCGATTGCAGTGGGGGCGAAGACCTCGGATGCCGGCGTCTTGAACGGCATCCATGCCCAGTTAGTCATCCGCGAACGGCGCGAGGGCGAAAAGGTCTTGGGCGACGTTAAGTTACGGTTGAGCCGGTCACTTCCAGTAAATGGCGCGCGCATTTGTCTTTTCCACACCTCAGGAGGACGAAATTTCTGCGCGCCCGCGCTGCGGCGTGAAACCACATATCTACACGAACGGTGGAAAATGTGGCGGACCAAGGACCCGCGGAATCTTCAGATGATCCCATCCGAGTTGTTTAGCATGTGGATTCTGCACCACGTGCCGCGCCCGGTGTTTCTCGTCTCATACGGCAACCTGGCGCAATGTAACATGTTCCCCATGGATCTGCTGGGCCCGCTTTCAATCGGCGCCTACGTTCTCGGGATGCACGCGACGAGCCCGGCGATTCCTATCTGGCGCAGCAGCGGCCAAATCGCCATAAGTGCCGTGCCGCTGGTTCACAAGCCGTTGATTTACTCGATGGGAAACAACCACCGGCAGGCGCTCCTCGACCCATCCAGCCTGCCTGTACCGTACGGCGCCTCGAAGTCATTTCAAATTCCCGTACCGGCGGACGCTTTGTCGGTGCGCGAATTGACCGTCGAGCGGTCTCTGGATCTAGGCTCGCATGTACTGTTCGTGGCTCGCACGCACAGCCTGGAAGCCCGCGCGGAAGCGCCGCAGATGTGCCATATTCATAGGTTTTACCAGCAGTTCCTGATACGCCAGAATCGCCCGTTGCCGTCTCTATGAAACGCTTTTAGGGCCTTCTCCCATATGAAAATCCTGGTAACCACGTCCGATTATTACAATCCTCTCGCCCGCGGCTTTGCTTACCTGTTCAACCGGCATTGGTGCGACCGCCAGGAGGTATCTCTGCTCTGTTACACGCCTCCGCGCGACCCGCTGCCAACCAATTTCGAAGTTGTGTCGCTCGGCGAGGGCGCGGATTTCGGCAATGAGATTCCCGAGTGGGCGCCCGGCCGGCGCGGCAAGCATTTCAACGAACTGTATCCCACGCCCAAATGGACAGATAGCTTAATCCCATTCTTCGAGGGCATCCGCGAGGACCACTTTATTCTCTTGCAAATCGATTACTTCATTCATCGCCCTGTGGAACTGGAGAAGATCGCGTTCTTGCGCCGCTACTTTGAGCGGGGAGATGTTGCGAAGATCGACCTTTCGCGCGACCGAGCCTTCTTTCCGCATACTCTATTCGCTGCCGAAGCCGGTATGAAGATTGTGGCCAGCAATCAGGATGCACCTTTTCGATCTTCCTTGCTGCCGTCCATCTGGCGAACAGATTATTTTCGGCAGTTACTGCGCCCGGGCCGCAGTCCTTGGGCGTTTGAGATGCTCGGAATGCAGGATTGCATGAATGACGGCAAGCTCATCCTGGGAATTGATCAGCCGATGCATGGGCCGGTGCCCTACTTGAACGTCTACTATTCGGGCAAATTGAACTGGCAGCAACTCATGCAGTTAGACGAGGGAATACGTTCGGAAATGGTGCGAGGAGGGATGATTACGCCGGACTGGAACGGCTGGGTGGCTCCTGCCGAGGATGCGGTTGTTTCTAGGGATCAAGTCCGTGAGAGTTTTCGTCACAACTTCGGATTGGTATAACCCGATCATTCCCGCCTTCGCGTATCTTTTTAACCGGCATTGGTCGCCGTGGCAGGAAGTTACCATTCTCGGCTATACCGCGCCGTCCGCGCCGCTGCCCTCAAATTTTCTTTTTCATTCGCTCGGTGACCCGCGGCAGTTCGGGAATGAGGTGCCGGAGTGGTCGCCAGGACGCCGTGGACGGCACTTTGGCGAGTCGTATCCCACACCGAAATGGAGCGACAGCCTCAAACAATGGATCGACGGTTTGCGCGAGCAGCATTTTATCCTGTTGCAAATCGATTATTTCGTCCACAAGCCGGTAAATATCGATTTAATCGAGCGGCTGGAGAGTTACTTGGAGCGCGACAACGTGGCCAAGATCGATCTGTCGACAGATCGCTACCATTCCCCGCATCACCCGTATGACCTAAATGGAGAAACTCAAATTATCGTGAGCCGTCAGGACGCGGCGTATCGATCGTCCCTGCAAGCCGCCATCTGGAAACGGGATTACCTGGCCGCCATGCTGAAACCGAATCGTAGTCCTTGGGATTTCGAGCGCTACGGCATGCAGGAACACATGAATGACGGCAAGCTGATCCTGGGAGTTGCGAACGCGAATGACGGGCCAGTGCCTTACCTCAACGTGTATGGAGGCGGGCATGTGAACTGGCAGCAGTTGCGGCGCATCGATGCCGGCATTCTGGCGGAATTGCAAACGCGTGGCTGGATGGGACCGCACTGGAATGGCTGGACGGAGCCCACTTGAATGGAGCAATGGTTTCGTCCGATGGGATTGAATCTCCGAGTGTCGACGAACGCGCCGGAGCTTGCGGCGGCGGTGTGCGAGGCTTACGATCTGTTCGGCGGCGGCGATGAAACGGCGCCCGTGGATCTGCGTTTCGACTTCGCTCAAGGCGCAGAGCCCTCGGCTGCCGAGCCGAATTATCGGCTGTCCGGCGAGAAGGCGGAGTTGCGAACAGGCGATCGGGTCGTCCTATCGGTAGATACCGCCAGCGGCCTCGCACGCGGCTGTTTTCCCGGCAATCTGGTGGCGGACCGCAGCTTTTTTCGCTTGCACGCGCTGCACTTCGCACTTTCGGCTGCGCTGCCTGGGCGAGGATTCTTGGGTGTTCACGCCGCTTGCATTGCGATAAACGGTGTGGCGGTGCTGGTGCGAGGCCCGCGCGGATCGGGCAAGACGGTGTTGACCTATGCCGCGGCACTGCGCGGCTTTCAGGTGATTGCCGACAGTACTGTCTGGATCGCACCCGACGAAGTCACATGGTGGGGCATTCCTCGTTGGGTCTATCTACGACCTTCTGCCCAGGCGCTGTTTCCGGAGATTGCCGCGGGACCCACGGTATCTTTGGGCGGCGAAGTGAAAGTCGAAGTCGATTTGGCTCGAATTTCGGCCGCAGTCCCCTTGCCCTGCATGCGCTGCGGCATCATTGTTTACCTCGAGCGGCAGGCGGAAGAAACCACTTCTCTCAAAGCCATTCCGGAATCCCAGGCTCTTCGGCTCTGGAGCCGGGGAGCGGCAGGCAACGAGGTAGACACCCGGAACTACCAGGCGCGCGTCACACGCCTGCTCCGGGAGCCCTGTTATCGACTAGACTCGGCGGACGACATCCACCGCGCGCTGGAGCTAATCGCCGCCGCCACATGACATTGACCCGATTGGCAGATAATCTCGAATCGTCTTGCCGATTTGTGACATTATCGTTTAGAATTCATATTCGATTAAGGATGTTCGGGCGCGAACGTGAAAAGTACTCCTGATACCGGCATGGACGTCTTGCTTGTACATTCGTTTTTTATAAAGAACGATCCCAAGCAAACTGAGAAAATGCGCCCTTATCCTCCGCTCGGCACTCTGTACGCCGCCAGTTTCCTGCGGGAAAAGGGATACACGGTTGCACTGTTCGACGCGATGTTCGCCGGCGGAGTAAATGAATTGGAAGCGGTGATGGGCTCGGTAAAGCCGCGTTTTCTGGTGCTATGCGAAGACCAGTTTAACTTCCTCAATAAGATGTGCCTGCTGCACAGCCGCGAGGAGGCCTGCCGTATGGCCCAGTTTGCTCGCGATCGCGGTTGTACGGTCATTGCGGCCGGATCCGATGTCAGCGACCACCCGGAAATTTACCTGCGGCACGGGGCGCATTTTGGAATCATCGGCGAGCCCGAACATGCTCTGGGCGAACTTATCGATACTCTCACTGGCCGCGCTTCCGGTGCGCTCGAAAGCATCGCCGGAGTTTGTGTCTTGAATGAGTCGTTCCCAGGGGGCGTGCGCCGCAACGCCGCCCGCGTGCCGGAGCGGCATCCCGATGTCTTTCCTTTTCCGGCCTGGGACCTGCTCGATGCCGACCGCTATCGCCAGGCGTGGCGGAAAGTGCACGGTTATTTCAGCGTCAACATGGTCAGCACCCGCGGCTGCCCGTTCCATTGCAACTGGTGCGCAAAACCGATCTGGGGCCAGCGTTACGCCATGCGCTCGCCGGCGAACGTCGCTCGGGAAATGGCGTTGTTGAAGTCGGAAATCAAGCCCGATCACATCTGGTTTGCCGACGACATCTTTGGCCTCCAGACGAAGTGGGTGGCGGAATTCGCACAGGAGGTGCAACGGCGAGGCGCGTCCGTGCCCTTTATGATTCAGTCGCGCGCCGACCTCATGACCGAACAGGCAGTAGAGGCTCTCGCCCAGGCCGGCTGCGTCGAGGTGTGGATTGGCGCCGAAAGCGGCAGCCAGAAGATTCTCAATGCGATGGATAAGGGCATTCTCGTTGAGCAGGTGGTGACGGCTCGGGAACGGCTGCGCGGGTTCGGAATCCGGGCCTGTTATTTCCTGCAGTTCGGATATCCGGGTGAAACTTTCGACGACATTCTCGCCACCGCCGCATTGATTCGGGACACGCGTCCCGACGATATCGGCGTTAGCGTCAGCAACCCTCTTCCGGGAACGAAGTTTCACCAAATGGTGGGCGCGCAGCTCGGCGAAAAGGACCATTGGCAGGACAGCAATGACCTTGCCATGATGTTCGAAGGCACTTATACGACGCCGTTTTACCGTAAGCTGTACAAACTGATTCATCGGCAGTTCGAGGCAATGAAGCGCGGAGGCTCCAAAGAGGATCTCGAAGAAATAGACCGGGAATGGACCGAGCTCGGCAAAACGGAATCGAGTTATCGGAGCAGTAATCCGACGTTTGTGCAAAAGCATTACCCCAGCGTCTCGGCGCCTGACCTGAGCAAGCTTTGGAATTGATATGAGCGACGTTCTGCTCACTCACGGCTATTTCCTTTTCGAAGATGAGAAGGAACTTCAGATCATGAAGCCGTACGCGACCCTCGGTCTGCTGTATCTCTCCGCGTTCCTCAAGAAGGCCGGGTTTTCCACCGAGATCTTCGATTCCACATTTTCGAGCCGGGACGATCTGTTCGCGCGATTTCGGGCGGGCCGCGGCGTGGTGGGAATCTATACCAACCTGGTCACGCGCGCATCGGTGCTCAGCATCGTGCGCGAAGCCCGCGCCAACGGCTGGACCGTGGTGCTGGGCGGCCCTGAGTGCGCCAACTATCCGGGTCAATATATTGAGCACGGCGCGCATGTGGTAGTGATCGGCGAGGGCGAGGCGACCATGGCAGAGCTGCTTCCGGCGCTCGCCGGGCATGGTGCTCACCGCTTACAGGGAGTCGCGGGCACGGTCTTTCAGGATGAAACGGGCCAAGTGGTGACGAACCCCGAGCGGGCGCAGATCAAAGATATCGATTCCATCCCATGGCCCGATCGGGAGAGCATCGACCAGCAGCGTTATGTCGAGGTGTGGCGCAAACACCATGGCATGGGAAGCGTCAATCTCATCACGGCCCGCGGCTGCCCCTACCGCTGCAATTGGTGTTCTCATGCGGTTTTCGGATTCACGCACCGCCGGCGGAATTACTTGGATTGCGCAAACGAACTCGAGCACATCATGGCCGCCTGGCGGCCGGACCAGGTGTGGTACGCCGACGACGTGTTCACCATTCATCACGGCTGGCTCTTCCAATATGCCGCCGAGTTGAAACGGCGCAATCTGCACGTGCCCTTCGAAACCATCTCGCGCGCGGATCGAATGATGAAAGAAGAAATCCTCCAAACTCTCGCGGAAATGGGATGCTATCGCATCTGGATCGGCTCGGAGAGCGGCAGCCAGCGGATTCTCGATCGCATGGAGCGGGGTGTCAAGGTCGAACAGGTGGAGTGGGCTTCTCATGCCGCGCACCGCTACGGCATCCAGGTGGGAATGTTCCTCATGTGGGGGTATGAAGGCGAAACGATCGAAGATATGGAGGCGACGGTGGAGCTTGTGAAGCGATGCAACCCCGACATCTTTCTGACCACCGTTTCGTATCCAATCATGAACACGGGTTACTACCGCAAAATCTCGGACCTGATCACGCTACAGGGCGACTGGGCCGCGGCGACCGACCGGGACTACCTGCTCGCCAAGCGCCCGCCCCGCGCCTTTTACGAAAACGCCGACAAGTGGCTCAAGAAAGAAGTGGCCGCAGCGCGGTTGGATGCCACGGATCAATCGCTGGCCGCACAGCTTCGTGCGGAGGCGGTGAGCGCGCGGGCCGCGATGGCAGGTTACAACTCCCGTTCGGAAGGTAGCGTTTGAAAGCGGCGCTTTCCTCAGTGTCCCGGAACACTTCGTGCTGGCAGTTCGCCTGTCCGGCTTGCCACGCGCCGCTGGATTCGCCCGCGACGGATGGCGCTGGCATCCGTTGTCCGAACTGCGCGGTCGTTTATGAGCGCCGCGATGGCGTCCTGAGTCTCCTCGCCCCCAAGCGCCGCGAATATTTTTCGCAATTCCTCCGGGAATACACGCATATCCGGCTTGCCGAAGGGCGCGGGGCACAGCCGCCGGCCTATTTCCAACGGCTTCCCGAATGCGACCCCTCGCATCCGATGGCCCCGCAGTGGCACATACGCAAATGCACCGTAAAGGCGTTCGACCGGTTGGTCGCGCCGTCGTTATTGCCCGGTTCGAAGGTGCTGGATTTGGGAGCCGGGTGCGGCTGGTTCAGCCACCATTTGGCCCGGTTGGGCCACCATCCATGCGCCATGGACATCACAACCGACGAGCAGGACGGCCTTGGCGCAGCTCGTCATTACGATCCGGAATGGCCCTGCGTTCAGGCCGAGTTCGATCGCCTTCCCTTCCCTGATCGGTCGGTGGACGTGGTCGTCTACAACGCCAGCCTGCACTACAGCACCGACTATGCGCGAACGCTGAGAGAGGCATTGCGGGTGCTCGATGCGGGTGGGCAAATCGTGGTTTTAGAATCGCCGATCTATAAGCGGAATGAGAGCGGCGCCCGCATGGCGAAAGAGCGCCACGAATTGTTCGCGACGACTTATGGAACTCGGTCTGACAGTATCCCGAGCATCGAGTACTTGACATGGGACATGCTCAAGGCTCTCGGCCGCGAATTGGGCTTGAGCTGGAAGATCGTCCGCCCCTGGTATGGCTGGAAATGGGCAATGCGTCCCTGGATAGCGCGTTGGAAGCGGAAGCGCGAGCCGAGCCGCTTCGCGATTTTGGTAGCGGAGCGGGCGCAGTCGTTAGGGCAATGACCTTCGCGGCAGGGATTCCCGTCGGCCTGGCGAGCGCGGGATGGGACGCGGACGAAGTTCGCGAAGTTCGCTCGATTGCGGCGGAGATTGACAATTTCCCGGCCTCGCGGCGGCGTTCCATCAAGCAGCCTGTGATCGAACTTGCGCTCTCGGAGGCGATGCGATTCGCCGACGGCATGCGCAGCACCTATCGGGCGCTCATTGTCCGCCAGTTATTGGCCAAGCTCGGCTTTGACGAGCACCGCGTCTTCCGTTGGCGTCTCGAGCACAAACTGGTACAGGCCGCATTGCTGCATCACTACGACCCCAATAGCGTCCCGGTGACGCGCGGTCTGCGTCTATTCGTTTCCCACGCAAGGGGCGATTTCCTTTGCGCCACGGAAGAAGCTTTTCCGGCCGGGTATGTCATTAAACGAGCGCTGGGCGATACCTCAGGTGAACGCGGGCTGACGGATCGCACGCAGGAAGCGCTCGCTTCTCTCAAGTCCGATGCCGATTCAGCGCTGCCCGCGCGCCTCTGGGACGAACAATGGCTTATCCAGCAGCGCATTCCGATAAAGAAGGAATACCGTGTCCATAGCATCGAAGAACAGGTCGTGCCGGACATGACATTTCATCGTTTCGGGTCCGGAAATATCTCAGGCGAGCGTGATGCGCCGAACCGCTTCGTTAAGCGGCTCTTACGCAAGTTGCCCGACGCCGTCGTCGGAGGCTCGCTGTTGGCATGGGACATCGCACTTACACCGTCAGGTCAGTGGGTTGTGATCGAAGTGAACTTCAGCGGCTACCATCCTGTTTGGCGTTGTGGTTTTCAATGTTCGGGATTCTATCAGGACGTGCAGTGGGGAGCATCGATGATCGCGCGCCTGCTGCGCTTTGTGGAAGACGTTGACAATGTCTCCATTAAGCTCCGCATCGATTTGCAGGAAGCCTCGTGCGAACGCGATTTCTTTGCTGAAGTTTCCCGGTGGCATAAACGTTTCCGCAATGGCGAATATGAGTAAGCGGTTTGCGTTCGACGCCATCGCCGGCACATACGACGAAACGTTCACCTCCGTCCGCGTCGCATCACTCATGCGCCGGGCGGTGTGGCGCCGGACGGACGCTGCGTTCCCCCCCGGCAGTTCGATTCTCGAACTGAACTGCGGCACTGGGGAAGATGCCGTGCACTTGGCCATGCGCGGCGTTCATGTACTCGCAACCGACATTTCCGCGGAGATGCTGCGCGTTACCTCCGAAAAGGTCGCCGCCCGCGGAGTTTCAAAGCTCGTAGAGACATCCAAAGTCGCCTGGGAAGACCTGGACGCATTACCGGAAGAATGCTTCGACGGCGCGCTGTCCGATTTCGGCGGCCTGAATTGCGTGCATGATCTTGAATCCATCGCAGCCCCCCTGGCGCGGCGTTTAAAGCCTGGTTCGCCGGTTCTTTTGTGCGTGATGGGCCCCCTCGCGCTTTGGGAATGGCTGTGGTTCGGTTTACGTCTGCAGCCTGCGAAAGCGTTCCGGCGCTGGCGGCGCAACCCCCAATGGCGGGGCATTCCGCTGCGCTATCCCAGCTCTTCCGCGTTGGCGCGCGCCCTTTCGCATAGCTTTCGCGTAAAGCGGGTAAACGCCATTGGAATTCTGCTTCCGCCGTGCCTGGAATCGATTTCGCACCGCTACCCGCGCATCATCGCGGCTCTCTATCGCTGGGAACGGCGGCTTGAGACCGTGCCGCCGCTGCCGTGGCTAGCCGATCATTATCTCCTGGAACTGGAGCGGCTGTGAGCGAGGGCCGCGTCCCGCAGTTCAGCATTCTGATGGTGGTTCACAATGCGCTCGATATGGTGCGCATTTCGACGCTGCGGACGCTGCAACACAGCGCGGCGCACCCCGCGCGCCTGGTGGTGGTGGACAACGGATCGACGGATGGGTCGGGTGAGTGGCTGTCGATGCTGGCGAAACGCGGGGACATCGATCTGCTCCCTGGCGATTTCAACATCGGCCACGGACCAGCGCTCGAATGGGCGCGCCGATCCGTCCGCTCGCCCTATCTCGTCACGCTCGATAGCGATGCATTTCCGGTTAGCCAACGGTGGCTGCCCGAATTACAATCGCGCATCGATGGCCGCGTCAAAGTCGCCGGCATTCTTCATCACCGCGGTTATATTCATCCCTCGTGCCTCATGATAGCGGCGGAGACGCTCGACCAATGGCGGCTCACCTTCCTCAATGAGAAGTCCGGGCCGGCGCGCCTCGATGTCGGCGAACGAATCAGCCTGGAGGTGAAACGGCGCGGCCATGAGATCTCCGGATTGGCCCGTACCGGCGAGCGCTGCCGCGGTAGCGTTTCGGAACCGGTCTATTTGGGCTCGCTGTACGAGGATCTTGTTTACCATCACTGGTACACCACGCGATCCGTATTAAGCCTGCAGGTAGACGATGTGCCGCGCGAGTCAATCGATGATTCGCTGCGCCGCTTGCTGCAAGAGTCTGACGCCGAGCGCCGCGAAGTGACCGTGATCGTAGGCGTGCGCGTCCGGCCGGACGAACCGGAGCGGCTCCGCAACGCGAAGGCTTGCCTCTGGGCTTTGAATCTGCAATCGCTCGAGCGTTGGCGCTACCGCATCATTCTGGTCGAGCAGGATTGCGAGCCGTACGCGCGAGCGGAACTCTCGCCGCTAGTGGACCGTTATGTGTTCGCCTTCAATCCGGGGCCGTACAACCGGGGGTGGGCGTTTAATATAGGCGCTCGTTTCACGCAAGGCGATGAACCGCTGTGCCTGCTGGATGCGGATATCCTGCTGCCGCCCGGTTCGCTCGCCGCCGGTCTGGAGACGCTCGCCGGGGGCCGCAATACGTTCCAGCCTTTTCGCGAGGTCGTATTTCTCGACCGCGAATCGTCGGAGCGCGTCATCTATGAGCGGCTTCGGAATCCCGACGCTGCGCTGAACGTTTACGATTTCGAAGGCTGCCTGTTCGAAACGGCGCGTGGCGGATGCCTATGGGTCCGATCGAATCTCTATCATCAGGTTGGCGGCCACGACGAGCGCTTCCGCGGCTGGGGCCGCGAGGATCGAGAGTTTTCCGAGAGGCTTGGGCAAACGGCGCGAGTGAAGCGCCTGGCCGGGTGCGTCCTGCATCTTCATCATCCCCGTCCGCCGGAAGAGGACCCCTGGGCGTTCGCAAACCGCGCTCTGTACGACGCCATTCGCGAAGGCCGCGCGGGTCCGGCGCCTGAACCCATCGGACAACTCGATCTTTACGCGCATGAGAAGGCTGCGGAGGCAGTCTGCGCGCAAACTCCGGAGGCGCCGTCTCATTTTGAGCGTATTGTTAACGCGGAACGGCTCGGCGCGGCACGCCGGAGTACGAGATGGCACCTGGCGGGAACCGTCTCGCGATTGGGTCGAAGCGTGTTGGATGTAGGTTGCGGCCCCGGCGCGCTTTGGACGCATCTCGAAGCGGGTAGCAAAGCCACGCTCCGCGTTGGAGTGGACTTGGACCGCGGAATGATCTCGGCCGCGCGCAAGCTCTTTCCTGCTGTAGATGCGATACGCGCGGATGGTGCAGCGCTTCCTATCGCCAGCGCCGGAATCGACGTGGTGGTGTTGCGTCATGTGTTGGAGCATCTCGATCCCACCATCGCCTCGGGAACTCTTCGGGAGGCTTGCCGCGTCGCCCGCAAAGCGATTATCGTCGATTTTTGCCGCAGCTATCCCGCCGACGCCGAGTCCCGTCGCGATCTTGTAGGCGAGGCGTTTTTCTCCGGTCGCTGCCTGTGCGGATGGCGCCTTCGCGAGCGCTTTCTTGTCATGGGAGGAGAGGCTGAGCGCGACGAGATCTGGGTGTTCATGTCGCCGGTGGATGCTCGTGAGTTGGATCGAACCATCGCCGGAATAGATGCGGACCGCCCCAAGGTGAGTATCGTCATGCCCACTTACCGGCGTTCCCACACCATTCTTCAGACCGTGGAAACAGTTCGCTCGCAAACTTACGCCAACTGGGAATTGATCATTGTGGATAACGCCGGCGACGGAGGATACTGCTTTGGAGATCCGCGCATTCGCGTGCTCACGCATAAAGTTGGACCGAGTTCCAGCCATGCGAGGAATCAGGGCGTGCGCCATGCCGCTGGCGACTTCATCTGCTTCTTCGATGACGACGACGAGATGTTCCCCGATTACCTCGCATCCTATGTGGACGCGTTTACGCGCAATCCTCTGGTGAAGATGGTCCGCGGCGGCATGCTGGTCAGCGACGGGACCACGAACTTCTCCTACGCTACGCCCGAATGCTGCCTTCGGCGCGAACTCGCAACGCCCACGTGGGAAGGACAGGGCGGCGCGCAGGACCAGCGCTATTTCAGCCGCATCGTCGTCGAGAACGACCTATCGATCGAGAACGGGACCGTTGTAATCCTCCCGAGGGCGCTCTGCCGCGCCAACGCAGATCCGCAGGGCGGCCTGCGCAACGGCGATTTCTGAATGCTCCCGCTGGCGGTGATTGTCGGAATTCGCGCCAACCAGGCGGAGCTCGATCGCCAGCGCAATCTCAGGCTCTGCCTCGAAACGTTGAAGAGACAAGATCTCCCGTGCAGTGAATTTCAAACCATTCTCATCGAGCAGGATTATGCGCCCCAGGTGAGCCCGGAAATTACCGGACTCGCGGATCGATATCAGTTCGCTTATAACGCCGGGCCCTACAACCGCGGCTGGGCATTCAACATCGGCGCCAAGTTGGTTTGCGCGGCGGCCGAATATTTGCTGTTCCTCGATGCCGATGTGCTGCTGCAGCGCCATTCTCTCGGCCGTCTGCTCGAGCTTCTGCGCGGCGGCAGCGCCGCGGTGCGCCCCTATTGCGAAGCGCTGTTTCTGGATCGCGAATCGACGGCGCGTGTTGCCGCCGGATGGCCCCAACTTCCCGCCTCAGCCGGTCTGAACGGAGCGGTTTTCGTGAACCCCATGGGGCTTTCTATTGCAGTCGAAGCGGGCTTGTACGAGCGCATCGGCGGCCACGATGAACGCTTCCGGGGCTGGGGCTGGGAGGACCGCGAATTTTGGGAACGGCTGGAGCACTATACCGATATCGGCCGCCTCCCTGACCGCATTCTCCATCTCCATCACGAGCACTCCCAGGTCAAGGAGGTATGGGCCGCCGCCAACCAAGCCTTGTTTTTTGAATCTCTCGAACACCGGCGAACTGTTTCGGAGGAGGCATCCAAGGGTGACATTGAAAAATATCGCAGCGAGCATCGGGACGATCTCGCAGAGCAGTTCCCGGACGCTCGTATTCTGGTGCACGGCCACAACGGCACACCGGAGTTCCACGACAACGGCGACCGGCGCTGGTTTAGTTGCTCCATTGCAAAAGGACCGGGAGTATATACCGGCGTGGCGGTATTTCTAAGCCTGGACGCGTTTTCACCGGTGATTTACAATTCCGCTCGCCCGCTCATCAGCGTAGTCATGCCTACTTACTATCGGCTGCACACGCTGCTCACAGCCGTGGACAGCCTGCGCGCTCAAACATATCCGCATTGGGAGCTGATCCTGGTAGACAATGCCGGCGATAGTAATTACTACTTCGCGGATGCGCGTATCCGAGTCTTCGCCGACGCGGCGGAGCGCGGAGCCGCTTATGCCCGAAATAGCGGGATCACGCGCGCCACCGGGGATTTCGTCTGCTTTTTCGACGACGACGACATTATGTATCCGCACTACCTGGAGCGATTAGTATCTGCCTTCATCGCGCATCCGGACGCCGGAATGGTTCGTTGCGGCATTCGCAAGCCCGACGGCTGGGACAGTTTCAGCTACGCTACTCCGGCGTGCTGTCTTCGTGGCGCATTCGCGACGCCGACTTGGATACCGGAGCACGGACAAGATCAGACTTATTTCAAGACCATTGCCCAACAACACGGCTGGTCGGTCGAAAATGGGAAGATCGTAGTGCTGGGCGAGGTCCTCTGCGCGGCCGGGTTCGACATGCGAGGCGGCCTCCGCCGCGGAGATCTCTAACTTACTCGCTGCGTCGTGGGACTTACTCGCTGCCGCTCGTGACTTACTCGGCCTACGCCGAACTTACAGGCTGTCGCGCTGCGGCTGCCGAAGCGGGATCAGCTTTCGCGCCCAATCGAGTTCCCACGCGTTGCCATACCGTCCGGTTGCGTAGCGCCAGGAGGCCATGCCTCGCAGCACGCTCTTGCCCCATGCCGGAGTGGAGTAATCCTGCGCCGTCGGATATCGGCAGTAGAGCACTTTCGCGAAGTCCTTAACCCTTTGGCGCATGCCCGGCGATAGCCACGGCGCGTCCTGATGACACACGTAATTGAGCCACTTGGGTTGGCACCATTCCTCCGGGGTGGACGGAAGATCGGGGCCATTGGGTCCATAGGAATTCAGCACCGGAAGCGCGCTGGGTTTGGGATCGGATCGTTGCACGCGCCGTTCACGCTGCGGAGTGGGGCTGTAAAAGTAAAGAATTACTTCGCACTCCGAATTGAGCTTCTTGACACGCTTGATGAATTGTAGGGTGTTCTCGATCTCGCCCTCCGGGTCTTCCGGTCCGCCGAGCACGAACGAAAACTCGGGAATAATTCCGTACTCGCGGCAGCGGCGCGCCACCTCCAACGTGTGTTCCACGCGGGAACCTTTACGCATGCGCTTTAACGTCGCATCGCTTGCGGCCTCCGCGCCGATATAGGCCATCGTCAAGCGGCTCTTGCTCAGCAAATTCCACGTACCGGCGGAAAATTTGGCCAGTGTGTCGGCGCGCGCATAGCACCACCACGGCATCTGCACTTTCTCGAGCACCTCGAGCGCCGGGATGGAAGAGCTCTCGTTATCGAAAAAATTGTGGTCGTAGAATTGGATCGCGTTGGCTCCATAGCGGTCGCGCAACAGCGTCAGAGCGGATTCCAGGCGCTGAGCGGGCTCGGGAGACGTGTAGCCGTTGAACATGGAAACCACGCCGCAAAATGTGCAGTGATAGCGGCAGCCGAGCGACGCCTGGTGAACGGCGGTCCGCGATCCCATGAAACTGCGCCGCATATACCGATTCACGTCGCCCACGCGCTCGTATGGATAAGGAGGATACTCCTGGGCCGGCCGGAACTTGCGCTCCGGGTTGTTTACGATCTCGCCGCCCCTCTTCCAGGTCAAGCCCGCCACGTCGCCCATGGCCGAGTTGTCCGGCAGCCGTTCCAGCACCTCCAGCATTGCCTCTTCACCCTGGCCGCGGATCACGTAATCGACATACGGCGCGTTGATCGCGGCACCCGCGTACAACGTCGGGAAGTATCCGCCCCAGGCGATCGGCGTGGCCGGATGCACGGCGCGAATCGCCGCCGCGATCTCAATCGCAGGAGCCACCTGCGGCCCCGGCATGACCGTCATTCCCACCAGCGCGGTGTCGCCGTTTCGCATGGACGCCAGGATCGTTCCCACCGGATCCGGATCCAGGTTGCCGTCCACGATCTCCCATTCCCAGCGATTCTCCAACACTGCTCCCAGCGCGAGCAATGACAACGGAAGCCGGACGCTGCTCGGACGGCACATGCGCGGATTGACCAGAATCACCTTTCCGCGTTTCATGCGCCCTCCTGCCGTTCCACGGCGTAGATGGTCATGATCTCATTTCCGTAGTTGCGGCGCAGCGCGGGAGCCACTCGAAAGCCGTTGCGCTCGAGTGCAGCCAACATGCCCTTCCCATCTCCGTCCGTCGAGAGCAAAACCAGCGCGCGGCCTCCAAGCGCCAGCGCATTCTCCAGTCCGCCGGCGAAACGTTCGAACACGTCGGTAGCCCGCCACGCCATATCGAACAGGCTCTTGGGCTCGCCCCGGTAGAACGGCGGATTGAAGAATATTAGTTCGAAGCGCCGCCCCGCCAACCGTTCGAACAGGTTCCCCTGCAACACCTCCACGCGTTCGTCCAGCCGATTGAGCAGGGTATTCACTCGTGCACAGCGCACCGCTTCGGGATTGAGATCCACGGCGGTCACCCGAAACCCGCGGCGAGCGGCGAAAATCGCGCAAATGCCTGATCCGGTCCCCAGATCGAGAGCGCGCGGCTGACTGGCTCCCGCCCGCGGCGCGGCAAACGCTTCCGACGCGATCGCTCGCGCGAACATCTCTCCACTGCGAAACACCACTGGGTTCAGCACATCGGGCCAGACGACGATCGGTACGCCGTCCACCTCTTCGAGCGTGTACCGGCGGACGCGGCGCAGCAGGAACGGCCGTTTCGCATACAGCCACACCAGGTTCAAAGCCCGGACTACCGGGTTGACCGGCGTTGCAGTTGCGCAGGAACTCATAAAACCGGAGCCTCGCGCAAAAATTTTTCTACTTGCTGCCCGCCTCGCAAGATATGGCGCAAGAATCCATACCGCCACGCGAGCATCGACGGCGTGGTTCGAAGGGAACGAAGAACCAGCGGCAGGGGCCGGAATGGGAAGTCATATGCGGGGCCCTCCCGGAACACGCGCCGGTAAACGCGTTGAAGAACCAGGTTGGAAACGTAACCGCGCCAGAAATATTTGTCCTTGCCCGCCATTTCGGTCAGAGCCGCCGCCCCGAAATTCCGGCCGCCGCGACGCGAAAGCGTTACGCCGTAAAAGCGCACCACTTCCCTGGATTTGTCTAAATGCAGCAGTTCCACCTCATACCCAGCATCCATCACCGCTTGCGTCAGGATGTCTCCCGTATCAAACCAGCGCCATTGCGTCATGGGAAGTTTGGGGTCCAGGAACTCGGCGCCGGGATAGAATCCTTCCGGCAATTTCTCCAGCACCCGCCGATAAATTTCGGGTTTCAAAACCACGGCGTAAGTGCCGTGACTCTTTCGCCGCGATCGGGAAACGCACGAAACAGCCGCCACTTCAGGGCGCTCCAAGCGGCGCCGCACTTCCGGCCAAAGTTCACCGCTGGTCCAGAATACATCGGTATCGATGATCGCCAGATACGGTGTTTCGGCGCGCTTCACCGCGTCATTGTAGGCGTCATGGTGATCGCGGCGCTCGGCTGTCCGCCGCACAATGGTTGCGCCGTCAAAGCAGCCGGCCGGCAGCCCCGCTCCGTCCGAATCGTAGAAGATCTCGAACCGGGTGGCCTGCGCCGGAAACGCGCGTCGCACGCACGCGTACCAGATTCGCGCCACATCCGGATAGACCGTCGCGGTGAATACCGTTAGTTCGTTGCCGGAGGTCATTGCGTAATCGACTGCGGCCAACCCGAGGGCAACACATCGGGAAAAACACACTCTATGCCTTCTAGCGCTGTGAGGCGTTGCATCGCCCGGTTCGACCTCTGAAAATACTCCGCCAGTCTCGCACGCCTCGCCTCGTCCTTCACGGTTCCCAGGGCCCGTCGCAGCGCCGGAACCGTAAAGCTCCCCCCAAGCGATTCGCCATTGCGCCCCGCCGCGAATGCCTCCTGAAAGAGCCTCTCGTACGTATTCGCAAGCAGGGCGTTATCGTAGGCGCCCATCAGGAAATAGCGCTTGCGTGACACTAACGATGCGAATTCCGCTTCTCCAATCTCGGCGGCAAACATTTCGCGAGACGCTCGGATCACTGTGGTTCCATGGAAATCCGCAACTTTCCCATCGGCCGACGATTGCGCATTGAGAATCGTCTTTCCCAACCGCGCGAGTGCGAGCGCGGCATTTTCTCCCGGTCCTCGATTGAGGGCGTTCGGCCAGTCGGCGAGATTTTCATAAGTGGCCGCCAGCGCCGGCGCTGCGAGCAGGCGATAATCTTCCGCCCTGCACAGCAGCGCATAGACTCCAGGCAGCGCCCCTCGCTGCAGAAACGAGACGGCCGCAATCGCCGGATCGTCCAGCGCCGGCAAGAAGGAGGCGGCCCATTCTCCATCCAGCAAGAACACGTCGGCATCGATGAAGAAAACAAGATCGCTCCCGCGGTCAAAAGCGGCATCGTAAAATTCGACAAAATCACGGGCTCCCGGCCGCGGAAAATCGAGCGTGGCGCTCGGATAATGTTCGGGTAAAAAGTCTTCCGGCCGGGTGTCGCGGAAAATCACGATCTCTACCGCAACGCCGGCGCGCTCAAGAGCCGGCGCAATCCGTTGCGAAACCACCCGATGCCACAGCCGAGCCAAATCCGGATAGCGGTGGGGACTCGCAATGATCAAGCGGCGCATTCCATTCGGCATCCGGCGTTATTGATGCGGCGGGTGATCTGTGCGCGGGCGATATCGGCCCGTACGGTCAAATCCGTTTTCCCAGATGCCATCCACCCATTCGCCATCCCAAAACACTCCGCCCCAAAACGTGCCGCCGACGAAGCGCCCGGAGCGGAACAGGCCGCCCATCATAATTCCGCTTTCGAACGTGCCTCCATCCCAATCGCATTCGAGCAGGACCGCGCCCCGATTGATTGTCTCCCGCCCAAAAGTCTTGCGATGATAAAACTCGCCTTTCTTCAGGACATAACTCGAGGACTCCGGCATATTTCGCTGACCCGTAATTATATAGCACCATGCGAAACGGCCGGAAATTGCATCGGCGAGACGGAAACCGTGCAGCGCACAGGGCGCCTGGTGCCCGTTGTGCGCGACAAGACGTGGCCCCTGCGGCGATCCGGTTCGCTAAGTATCAGTTCGTAGGGGAGTGCCCGCGGCGAACGCGCCGGCGCAGAAGGACGAGAAACGAAGTTCCAGCTATCAGCAACGCGATGCTTGCCGGTTCGGGAACGGCAGCACCGGGAACTGGGCCGCCGCCGGTTGGACCCCCGGAAGAAGGACCGCCCGGTGTTGAACCGCCCGGTGTTGAACCACCTGGACTGCCCGGAGTGGAGCCTCCGGGGCTGGAACCGCCCGGGGTTGAGCCACCTGGGGTTGAGCCTCCGGGACTCGAACCGCCCGGACCAGTCGCGCTGGCAACGCCGGAAACGCCGAACGGGAGATCGGCAACCGCCATCATGGGCGAGTGCGGACCGAACCCCGGGAACGCTTCGAGCGGGCTTGCGCCCGTGACGCCGTTTGGAAATGCAAAGAACCGTTCGCGCGCATCCACCAGCGGCATGGACGGCGCATCATACTGCGGTGCAAACAGCGGACCCTGCGGGAGCTCGATGCCGCCGGGTGCCTCCGGGCCGTTCAACGCCGTCTCGGTGGGTTGCAGGCCGGCGGCGACAGGCAGTTGCGGCGTCTCGGAGAGCCGGTTTCCGCACCTCGTGCGCGCCAGGTGCTTGCCATCGCTGAGCACAGTCTCTCCCTTCGGGATACGGCGTTTGTTGGCCGTCCAATAGACCCGATCGGCCTTTCTATACGAGACGTAAAGATAAGTGTCCTGTCGCAGTGCGCGAACGGCGACAGCTCCGGTTTCGAAATCGGAGTAGTGGGCGGCGACCACGCGGTCCACGCGGCGCGCTAAGGCGAGTTCGTCGCCAGAATATGCCCCTCCAGGGATCACTGAATACGGATAGATCTTGCGCGGCAATCTGCCGGAATCGGGCGCAACGACGCGAGGCGCCAGACGCGCAGTGTCGTCTTTTTGAAGACGAGGGCGGGCAGCAAACCGTAACGCGGTCGCGACAGCCAAGCTCACGAACAGTATTGCAACGAATCTTCGTATGCTCAAGGCTGCCCTACCTCCATTGGTTACTATCACAATAGGGTGGGATGTCGAAGTAATTCTCGCAGGATTTTTCTGAAAAATCCAGAGAATCTTTCGCAACAATCTAAGGAAACTCTGGGGTCGCCGATGAGAGCAAGTGGAGATTCCGGTGCGACTCACTCCTACGCTAATAGCCCTATTAGCCCTCCAAGGACATATATATTCCGCCGAGCATTGGATCAGAGTTACCGTGCCGCATTTCGAGTTATACACGCAACTGGACCGGCCGCAGGCCATGCAGGCGCTGCGGATCTTCGAACAGGCTCGAACGTTTTTCCAGCAGGCGGGCTTTAGCCAATCGGGAGAAAACGAATCGATCACGATCCTCGACCTGGGCTCCGAAAGCGAGTACAAGGCCTATCTAGTGAAGCCTGGCGCGTTCGCGATGTATCAACGCGGCCGACGCGGCAATTACATCGTCATGCGCAGCCTGAATGCCGGCCATTACGAAGTGGCGGTTCATGAGTACACGCACTTTGTCATGGACCATGCCGGACTCAAGCTGCCGATCTGGCTGAACGAAGGTTTGGCCGAGTTGTACTCGACGCTTGCTCCGCGCGGCGAACAATGCTTGATCGGGCTGCTGCAGCCGGGCCGGCTCGCCACGCTCGCCTCGCAACGCCGCCTGGATTTGCCCGCGTTGTTTGCCGTGGAAAGCGATTCGCCCTATTACAACGACCCCGGCAAGATGCAGATCTTCTACGCCGAGAGCTGGGCGCTGACGCACATGCTGGCGGTCTCCGAACCCTACTCAAAGCGTTTCAACGCGTTCGTTTCTATGGTGTCGTCGGGCCGGCCGGCGCGCGAGGCGCTGCGGCTGGTCTACGGCAAAGAGCTGTCCGGCATCGACGCCGACCTGACCGGGTATCTCGCGCGCAGGACCATGCCCGCGCTGCTATACGACATCCGCGTAGAAAGCACGCTGGCGCAAGCGGCCGTTGCACCCTTGCCGAAGGCGGAGCTGGACCTATCGGTTGCCGACCTGCTTTCCTCCAATGCGGAGGCGGCCCCGGAAGCGGAGGCCAAAGTGCGTGAGCTCGCAAGCGCGCACCCGGAGGAGGCCGGCTTCGAGGAGTCGCTAGGCTATTTGGCGTTACGCAAGAATCAGACGGACGCCGCGCGGGTACACTTCGGCAATGCCGTGGAACGCCAGTCGAACGATCCCGTGGCGATCTACAATTCCGCGCGTCTGCAGCAAGACTCGGGGGCGCCGGCGAGCCAGGTGATTCCGATGCTCCAGCGCGTGCTGGCGTTGAATCCCGACTATGAACCGGCGCGTATCGATCTTGGCTTCACGGCGGCGAAAGCGAAGCAGTTCGATTTGGCGCTCGCGACCTTCGCGCGCTTGAAATCGCTTGAGCCGAGGCTCGCCTTCGAAGTGTATTTTTCCATGGCGTATTGCGACTTCGAGCTACGGCGCTTGCAGGACGCCAGAACCTATGCGGACGAAGCGCAGCAGTATGCGCGCACGGCGGAACAGCGGAACCGTGTGGATGCGCTGCTGCGTTTTATCGACCAACCAGAAGTGGCATCGCTCAGGCGCTAGCGCGTTGCTCGGTTGGGACAATCGATCTATCGATGTCCCTAACGGTCAACCCGGAAAACATAGCGCGTACGCACGGGATCATTCGTTCCTATATCCGCAAAACGCCCGTCATCGAAATAGACCGTGCGGACTTCGGCCTCGCGCGAGGGCCCTTGAGCCTCAAGCTGGAGCTCTTCCAGCATTCGGGTTCCTTTAAAGCGCGCGGCGCATTCACGAACTTACTCACCCGCAAGATTCCACTGGCCGGCGTAATGGCCGCCTCGGGTGGCAACCACGGGGTAGCGGTCGCATACGCCGCAAACCGGTTGCGCGTACCCGCAAAGATTTTCGTGCCGGCAGTCACCTCCGCGGCCAAGCTGGCGAAGTTACGCGAATACGGTGCGGACGTCACAATCGCGGGCGAGCGCTATGCGGATGCGCTGGCCGCCAGCGAGATCTGGGCCGCCGGAAGCGGTGCAATGGCCATTCACGCGTTCGATCAGGTGGAAACGCTGCTGGGCCAGGGAACGCTAGGCTTGGAGGTCGAAGCGCAGCTCCCGGAGACCGGCACATTGCTGGTCGCCGTTGGCGGCGGCGGACTGATCGGGGGAATCGCGGCCTGGTATCGCCGCAAAATAAGAATCGTCGGCGTCGAGCCCTCTGCTTCGCCCACCTTGTTCCAGGCGCTCGAAGCCGGGCAGCCGGTAGACGCGGAAGCGGGAGGCATTGCGGCCGACTCGCTCGCGCCGCGCCGGGTGGGCGAGCTGATGTTTCCCATCGCCCAGCAATTCGTCGAGCGCGTGGTGCTGGTCGCCGACCAAGCCATCCGAGAAGCGCAGGCCGCCTTGTGGCAATCTCTGTGTGTAGCTGCCGAACCCGGTGGAGCCGCTGCCTTCGCCGCGCTGTTGAGCGGTGCCTATGTGCCCGCGCCCGCGGAGCGGGTCAGCGTGCTCGTGTGCGGCGGGAACGTGGCGTTCCAGGCGCTTTGAGCGGGCGAGGATTAGATCCTCCAAGCAGGATACCGGAGCGTTGTCGCGCAAGCTCTTCATCCACCGCAATGAAATACTTTATGAAAGCACCTGGCGCACCGGGTGAAAACGGCGGACTTCGGTTGTACAAACGATTACTCATCCTCACCCTAACCGTTGGAGTGGCCAGCGTCGTAGCCAACTTACTTTCGTCCGCGCTGGATGCCCGGTTCCATCTGTCCGGCCCGAAAGAACTCGCTGCGCTCGGGGGCGTGCTCTTTCTGATCCTCTGCGTGACAGCGCTTTTCGAGCACGGCGTCAAAATCCCCGGCTACTTTCTCTATCACCGCTACTGCTATCTGACCGATGTAAAGCGCGCAGAAGTACTTCGCCGTTGGATCTCACACTTCGCCGCACTGCAACTTGGACGAGGGCCGCGCTACATAGCAGCCGCCGAGATATGGGACCGCGGTGAAAGGCGCGACCTCGTGGAAGTGCTGCTCGGCGCGCTTACCAAACCCGATCTCCGCAGACGGCGCATTCTGATCCTCGGCGAACCTGGCTCGGGCAAATCGACCGCGCTGGAGCGGCTTACTTATGATCTCGCCGCCTATGCGGCGCGACATTTCGGAATGAGAGGGCCCATCCCGATTCTGGTTCGAGCCGGTGGACCGCGTTCCGACGACACCTTACCGGCGCTCATCGCAGACGCAGTGAGTAGTTGGTCTCATGGCAAAACCCGCCAAGTTCTCTCGGAACCGGAATGCATTCGTCGATTGCTCGAAGACCGCCGGATTGTCCTGCTCGTCGATGCGCTCGACGAACTGACGGGAAGCCGGCGCGACTCCATGCTTGCTGCCCTCTCTTCCGTAACGACCTCCGGAGCCCTGGAGCATATTTCCGTAGTTGTTACGTGCCGGACTCGACAGGACCCCCAGCACGCGCTGTCGGATTACGAGAACTACTCTGTGCTCGAGCTGAGTGACGATTCCATCGCTGCGTTCATCGAGATCTATGGCAAAGACGTCCGAGACGCGCCGCGAGATATCGAACTTCGCCTTCAGGAGAGTGGCTTTCTCGATCCCGCCGGTCTTGGCAGGAATCCATTCTGGCTAAAACAACTGATTTCCATCGGCACCGAAGAGCGCACCAGATCGGGCATTCTGCGGGTGACCGTCCAAGAATCCCTGCGCAGAGAATTATCGAAGCCGCACGGCGCATTGCGGGAATGGACCCGGCCGGCGAACTGCTCCAATGAGCAGATTGTCGATGGCTGCGTCGCTGCGCTTGGGCGGCTCGCGCGCGACATGGATCTTCGCCGCACTGCTTCGCGCAGAGAGATGCAGCAAACCCTGAAGCTGTGGTTGGCTGATCCGTCGACAGCTTCATCCGATATCGGCTTGTCCGCCGAGCAGCTCATCGGCTTGACCAGAGATGCAGGCCTCCTAGAACGAACCCCCGACCCGCTGGCGTTCGCTCATCGCCTTTTGCAGGAGTACTTGACGGCCTTCGATCTACACGCCGCGAGCGAGGAACCCTCCTGGCTTCCCCGTTTCGTCTCTGATGCCACTCGATGGCAGACGCTTTCGCTTTATGGCGGATTGTTATCTAGCGTCGAACGCGATCGATTCGTAGGAATGCTGCTCTCCGGCGCTCCCGAACCGCGCCGCCTCGCTTGCGCTATAGCGGTTTACGTGGGCGACAATCGATTTCCCGAAGGCTCTCTCTCCATCCGGATGCTGGACCAGATCAAAGCGAACCTGGTGCGCGGCGAGGCTGCCGACCGCGAAGTGATCGCTAGCCTTCAAGAGTTCCTTGTAATGGGGCACGATCTGGCTGCCGTCTTCCTCGGCTGCCTGCTGGCGGATTCCAATTCTATTTTGCGCCGGCGCGTATGTGCGCTTCTGGCTCTTTCCTCTTCGCGCAAGGCGATCGGGCTTTTGGCTCGCGTCGGGTTGGCTGACTCCGATGAAACAGTCGCGTCTCAGGCCAGCGGGGCCCTGGCCTTGTTGGGTGAAATCGGCCTTTGGGAAGCGATCGGCCAACTCAGTTCCGATCGCTCGACCACTCGGATCTGGGCCGCCAAAACGCTCGCCGCGATTGCAGATCCCAGCGCCTTGAACTTCCTCCTGCGTCTGGATGAGCGTCCTGACGTTTCACCGTTGCCCGCGACATCGCCTGCTGGTGATAGCTATGCTCGCGAGGACGCCGCCATTACGGAAGCGATCCGGGCTTGCTCCCGTGCGAACGTGGGGCGCCTTTTTACCGTGCTCGCATCCGGGTCCGCGGTCCAGCGTGTGAGGGTAATCGGCGCGCTCAACAATGTTTCGGACCCTCGAGCATTTCCGGCTCTCGAACGGTGTCTCCGCGATCCGTTACTAAGTATTCGGGATGCGGCCCTCGGTTCTCTCAAGTCTCTCGCGCGGATGTCGGAGCCGAAGGTCGATTTCTCCGCTTTGGCAGCCGCACTCGACAAAGCAGTTGCTTCAGGAGATGACGAGACCAGTCTCTGGGCAGCTCAGGAGTTGGCTCGCTTAGAGGGAGCTTCGGGGTTGACGCTGCTTGTGGAACACGCCATCGTCAGCAAGCACGCCGTACAAGCGCTCATCGCCGACGACCGCCCGGAGACTGTCCGGTTCCTGATCGGGGCTTTGGCGACGCACACAGGCCGCATCCGGGAAGAACTCATCAACGTGCTCAGCCGGAGTTCCTGTCCTCAAACAGACGGCATGCTGTTGGAAGCAATACCGGGCGGGAGCGCCGAATTTCGATCGGCCGCCATCCGCTGTCTGGCGGAGAGCAGGCGTCGGGCTAAGTCGGACTCTAGCCCTCGCGGGATCATCAATTTCAATACCGGTGTGCTCGCCCCCGCGCCCGTAAATTTATTGGAAAATACCCCATATCCGATCCCCGGAGAAGCCTCGCGCCAAGAGAATGTTTCAGAATCTCGGAAAACCATCGCCGCTCCCCAGGTGCAGCCCATTGTAGCCGCGGCTGCCGAACCGGGCCTCGTTCGAAGCCCTTTTAAATCCGATGCACCGGTCCAGCTTGACACCCGCCCTGAAGCAGCCATCCAGGCTCTGCTGCTCGATGCGCTCGAACGCGAACCGGATAGCGCAACCAGGATCAGCGCCATACGTGCTTTATCGTCCTCGAACGGAGATCAGGTTATCGCTGTCCTGCGCCGGGCTACCTGGGATGAACCAGAAATCAAGATCGAGGCGCTGCGAAGTCTCGCATACTGGCCAGGTGACGAAGCCCAGCGCGCGATCGCCGCTTGCCTTTCAGATGCCAATCCGAAGGTTCGCGTGGAAGCCCTTCTCGCGGCACAGCGTCACACGCAAGGCGATTTTTCCGGCCAAATCCTCAGCCTCTTGCACGATCCGATCGAAATTATCCGGCATGAAGCGCTGGAGTGCGCGCTGCAGTCCCCCAAGCAGGAGGTTCGGCTCGCCGGATGGGAAGCTTTCGGCCGAAGTTCGCTCTCGGTTCAGACCCGAGTGCTGACGCATAAAATCAGCTTCTTCGATCCGGCGGCATTGCCGATTCTACACCGCGTGGCGTTGGGCGACGATGCGGAGGCGGCTCAGGTTTCGATTGAGGCAATCGCGTCCCTATCGGATCCCGCCCTTGAGTCGCTTCTCATCAAAGCCCTCAACCACAAGGCGGCGAAGGTACGCGAAGCCGCCGTAGAGGCGCTTGCATCGTACGGCGATAAGACAGCCATACGAGCTCTGATCGCCGCATGGTCTCAGGAAAAGACGGTTGATGTTCAGGACGCCATACTTTGGCGTCTCGCTGACCATGAGGACAAAGAGGCCGATATAGTCTTGCTGAACGCACTCCGGCATTCTGAACTCAAAGTCTCCATAACAGCCCTTCACCTGCTGACCAAGCGCCCGGGCCCCGAGATTTCCAGCGCCCTGCTAGACTCTCTCCCCGATTACTGTAAGACGCTTACGGAATCGACTTGGTCAGAGTCGAAAATTGAGCATTTCGTCCGCGAATGGCCGGGTACTAGCGAAGTCTACTACCCCTCTAATGACCCCGCCGAGCGGAGGGCTTGGTTCCTAACGGCCGCGCTCGCCAGGCGCGAGGCAAGCGAAGTCGTGCCGGGCCTCATCCGTGCGTTGTCCCATCCTGCGCCGGCCGTGCAGTGCGCGGCTTTACTCAGCCTGGTGGGACACGAAAGCCAGGAGGTCATCGGTGCCCTTATCAAAAAACTGCAGTCCCATGCCCCTGTTGTACAAAGATGCGCCATTGCGTCATTGGTGAGTTTTCGCTCCGCCGACATGGACCGCGTACTCGGGGACTTAGTCGGCGAGGGCCTGCCGGGTGTTGAGGATTTTGTCAGAAAGGAAGCCGTCACCGCCCTTCGATCGAGACCCTTGGACCGGATTGCAGCGCTGCTGGATGATATCTATCGACGTTCGGGACCGGCTGGGCGTCGTCGCGTGGTCGAGGTCGTGGCCGAGTCGGACGAGCCTCAGGCACGGCGTTTAATCTTCAGAGCCGCAGCCGATACGGACGATGATGTGCGAGAGGCCGCGCTGTACGGGCTCGCCGTGTTTGACGACCCGGACTGCCTGGCGGCATTGCGCGCCGCCTTGGACGATCGTTCTCAAAAAGTATCCGGAACGGCTGCCTGGGTTCTTACCCGGGAAACCAACGCCGCGGCTAAACAACTGATCTGCGATTGGGTGCATGAGACAGTTCTGGCCGCTCGGGACGGTTTAACTAGCAGCCAGATAGACGCTCTGGAGGTAGCGTCATCCGGATTGGGGCAAGAGTTTCCGGACGCCTTGCAGGTCGCGGCTCTCGCGCTTAAGTCGATTCGCGATCCTATGCGAACCGCGGATGTATTGAAACTCCTCAACCATCTGCCGGTAGCATGTACCGCAGCGGCCTTCCCGGTGTTTGTGGAAGGTGGATCCGGCTCTCCACTGCGCGAACGTCTGGATCCGCCGGCCGGTCGATCGCCCGAAGTAGAAACCCTGCTCATAGAAGTAGCGGTCCAAAAACTCGACACTGACAGGACGGCCGACCCGGCCCGCGTCTGGCGAGACCAATTTGGTGAGTTGGATGAAACCGACCTCTCGGCGGGTTTCATCCAGTTACTTCAAGCGCGCGGCAGAGGCATTCTTCCCAGATTGGGAGAGCTGTTGGCGCGCCGCGACACTCCGGAACCTGTCAAATGCGGGCTCTGCATGGCTCTGGGCACAGTCTGCGCGCAGGTATACGCTTCGCAGTTTGTAGCATTCCTGGAGAGCCCATCCGAGCCGCTTCGCAAAGCGGCAATGCGCGCGCTGATGGACCTCGGCGATTTTGCGTCCCCTCAGTTGATTATTGCCATTGCCGCCGGATCGCCGCACGCAAAGATTGTAGCGACATATATCCAAACCCTCCTTGAAGGCAAAGAGTTGCCTGACGTCCCCGATCTGATCGACCGATCCTTCCTCGAGATGGACACTTCGGTTGCACAGTCGAAGGAAAAAGAAGAGCGGGACATGCTCCGCATGTCGCTTGAGGACCATTACCGCGAACTGTTCCAACGCCTGGCGGTTGTCTTCCTTCTGACGGCAACTGGCGGTCTTGCCGCTGCTACTGTCGCGTCAATGTTCGGTCCAAAGCTGGTGTCGCTGATGTATGGGGTTACAACCGCCAGTGCGGCCGCGCTATGGCCTGACCGCGGTCTGCTCTCGGAATGGTTTGGCGTGCTCGCCGCAGCGTGGTTAGGCGTACCGCTCGCCCTTTACCAGGGGTGGCGGTTTGCGGCTGCGGGTCTATTTGCCGCGGAGCGCCGATTGGCCAAGCGGCCGATCTTCATCTTGTCCGCCGTCATTGCCGCCGCGCCCCTGGGGTTATTTGCCGCCTCGCGAGTCTTACTGGAGTTAATGGGATCGCATCTGCGGAATCCTATGCGCCTGATGCAGGTTTCCGATCGCGCGGCTTTAGCTCTCGCAATTGCCGCATGTTCACTGGTGGGCTTTAGACGAATATGGCGATGGCTGGCGCTCCGCATGCAGGCCAGCTACATTACCGGCGTCCTCAGTCAACCAGGTAGGACGCAAACCTCGCGCCGCTTCAACCTGCGGATCATGTTCGTGTTGCAGGCGCTCTCGGCCGTGCTCCTCGCCCTTGCATTGCCCATCTATATAACTGCCTGCCTGTTTCTCGGGGCTCTCGCCTGGGCGCTGCTGGTATCTGGCGTCTTATGGCGCGTATCTTCTATCCGCAATCGCCATCCAGTCTCAACCTTCTGGGCTTTCTCACTAACCCCCATCGGCCCGAATCTGTGGCTTCTCGCTACCTGTCCTTTAGTTCTTCTGATTGTGAACGTGTTTCCAGACGCCTTGAGACACTCGTTGGAATTCTCTCATCTCACCCGAATGGCGTCCCTCGTACCCCGTCCCGGGTTGAGCCCTGCACTATCCTTTCGGAATTTGTTGTTACTTACTGGATGGTTAAGTGTTACCTTATCTTTTGTTTGCGCAATCGTGTTGACGGTTGTGCAAACAATCGCCAATGGAATTTCTGGCGTTCTCCCGGTCTTTTGCGCTAGGTTCGCAATCTTATTGCTCGGCTTGCTTCCAGGCCTGCTCTCGGCGTGGGTACGGAATGAACGCCTTGTCGCGCTACTGACCGCCGCCGCAGTACTGTTGTTCTTCGCAACCCTTTCGCTCCCGCCGCGTCCACCGTGGGCTTCCTTTGCGGCGCTTACCATGGCCGTCCTTGCAGTCAGCCAACTACCGACCCCGATCCTGAGTGGCGTCTACCTATGGATCGTCCCTGCCGTTGTGTTCCCGGTTCCCGCTGCTATCCAGTTGCTGGTGACGCAAAGATGGAAGGGATGGGAACTACTGAAGCAACTTTCGCAGGATCTCACGCATGGTTTCGACGTCCAACTCTCCGAAACGTAGCGGCGCCAGCGCTGCAATCGGTATGGTCACGCCATCGAAACGGCTGTCTTGGGGATTGGCGGCCTGCGCCGCCGCGAGCATTCTAATTTGCGGCGCGGCCCCCGGCAAGCGCCGCCCTCAAACTGGACTACCGAGCAGGATCATCAGAACATGCTCGATCAGTTGGGCATCAAAGCGCTCCGTCCGGGCCCGAGCGGCAATGAGCAGGATCCGAATCACGCCAACTATGACGAAGCCAAAGCAAATCCGTATGGCGATCTTCCCGACCCGCTCACCCTGCAAGACGGGCAAAAGGTTACCTCCCCGCAACAGTGGTGGCAGCAGCGCCGTCCGGAGATTGTCGCCGGCTTCGAACGTGAGGTCGTGGGCCGTATTCCCGCCGGCGTGCCTAAAGTCGCCTGGACCGTCCTCAGTACAACCCATGCGAAAACCGGCGTTTTCCCTGTCATCGAGAAAGACCTGCTCGGGCACGTGGACAACTCGGCCTACCCCGCCATCGACGTCGATATCAAAATGACGCTGGCGACGCCCGCGAACGCCAACCGTCCCGTCCCGGTGATGATCCTGTTCAGCAGCGCGCTGCTTCGTCAGTTCCTCGCCAGCCACCCGGAGTTCCAGAAGATGCTGGGCACCGATCCGCCCCCGGCGGAACAGTTGATCGCCGGAGGCTGGGGCTACGCGCTGCTCGATACCAACACCATTCAAGCGGACAATGGCGCTGGCCTGACAAAAGGAATCATCGGCCTCACCAATAAGGGTCAACCGCGTAAACCCGCCGATTGGGGCGCGCTGCGGGCCTGGGGCTGGGGCGCCTCGCGCGCGCTCGATTACCTGCAGACGGATAGCAGCGTGGACGCAACCCACGTCGGCATCGAAGGCGTCTCGCGTTATGGGAAGGCTGCACTCGTGACCATGGCCTTCGATACCCGGTTTGCGGTCGCGCTCGTCGGTTCTTCCGGCGAAGGGGGAGTCAAACCGCACCGCCGCAATTTTGGAGAACAGGTGGAAAACCTCACCGGCTCCGGCGGCTACCATTGGATGGCCGGCAACTTCCTGAAGTACGGAGCGGCGCAATCCTCCTTTGGAAACAGGAATGCCGCCAACCTGCCGGTAGATTCGAACGAGTTGATTGCGCTGTGCGCGCCGCGTCCGGTGTTCATCAGTTACGGACTGCCCGAAATGGGCGACGCAAAATGGCTGGACCATCGGGGCAGCTTCATGGCGGCCGTGGATGCCAGCGCGGTCTACCGCCTGTTGGGTGCGAATGGACTTCCTATCCGCGGCGGCTATCGCAATGCGCAACTGCCGCCGGTCAATACAGGGCTCCTCAGCGGCCAGCTCGCCTGGCGCCAACATGACGCCGGACACACCGACGCCCCGAACTGGAAATATTTCATTCCGTGGGCGGACAAATTCTTCGACTATCACCCCGTCGCCTGGCAACTGCCGGCCGATCGGCCGGTGTTTCGAACAGATCCCAATTCCCTCGTTGCTCATGCGCAACTGCTCAAGAAAGCCAAACAGGGCGGAATCGACGTCTACTTCGAGGGCGACTCCATTACCCGAAGATGGGGCGCGGCCGACTACCCCGATCTGCTCGCCAATTGGAAACAAAATTTCTTCGGCTGGAACGCAGCCGATTTCGGATGGGGCGCGGATCGAACGCAGAATATCCTCTGGCGTTTAGACAACGGCGAGTTGGACGGCGTCAACCCTAAAGTCGTCATTCTCCTGGCGGGCACAAACAACCTTGGCGACGTTTCCGCGCCCGCCAGCGTCGATGCCAAGGCAGCGGACGTGACGCAGGGTCTTCAGGCGATTGTGCGCGCGATCCGGAGCAAGGCGCCTGCGGCGACGATCATACTGATGGGCATCTTCCCGAGAAACGACAATCTGGCGCTGATGCCCATCATCGATCGCATCGACAACCGCCTGTCGAAACTAGCCGACGGGCAGACGGTCCGATATCTCAATATCAACGGCAAACTCGCCGACAGCGAAGGAAGATTATTCGAGGGCATGATGAACGCCACGGACAAACTTCACCCGGCTGTCAAGGGATATCAAGTCTGGGCGGACGCCCTGAAACCGCTTCTGATGGAGCTGCTGGGGCCTCCTGCTGCCGTGGATCACGCGCCGCCGCCGACAGGCGATCCTGCCGCCGCGCATTGACCCATGTAGCCACCCAGCACAGCGGCAGCCTTTGCTACTCGTACTGCAACACGCTCATCGGATCGCAAGACGCTGCCCGGCGCGCCGGAATGTAGCCGGCGAGCGACGCAATCATGCGCTCTGTGGCGAGCGATTCGTCCACTTGCTGCTCGCGCGTCTTCATTCCTTGAATGGGCTTGGCGTACTTCCATCTCCAGGATTTGATGAAACAGTGGCTGCAATCCCGCTCTTGCCTGCGCAATCGTCACGCCCGGCCTCAGTCGCCCATAGGGCGTCACCCAGCGCAGCCGCCGGTCGAAAAATCGGCGGCCGAACTCATAGTCTTTGACCACCAGCGGAGCCATCGTAATCGGAACAAAGATGTTTGCCCGCAAGCCTGGCTCCAGGCCATCGAAGCCGGACCGAATCACCCCCACGATCGTTAACGGATAATCCTTGACCCGAATCGTGCGTCCGATGACGCGGCGATCCGCTCCGAAATGATTCACCCAGTACGAATAGCCAAGGACCACAAAAGGATTGCCGCCCGAGTAGAGCGTATCTTTTGCCTCTAAAAGCCGCCCCAGCGCCGGTTCGATGCCCAGCAGCGAAAGGTAATTCCCGGAGACCCACTCGCCACTGACCACCTCGCTTTCCGAAGACAGGTTGACTGTAAAATCTTGCCGCCGCTGGCACATCGTCTGGCTGAAGACCTGGTTATGGTCGCGAACGTCCTGGTACATCGGGTAAGACATGGGCGTGATCGTCCCCGGGTTCCTGGCTATCGCCGTAAAACTGGCCCACTCGGACAGCGCGGCTACTTGCTGCGGATCTCGAACCGGCAGCAGAGGCAAAATAAGCTGGTCCACCAAACTGAAGATTGCCGTATTCGCTCCGATGCCGATCGCCCACGTCAAGACCGCCGCTCTCGCAAACACCGGCGACTTGCGTAACTGCCGAAGCACGTAGGCGCTGTCGTCGAGCACAGCTTCGGCGGGCGGAACCGGCTTCGATCGCGCAGCTCGCCCTTCCTTTGCGTGACTCCTCCAAATTGTTTCCTGGCCGCGTGCCGCGCTTCGTTCGGGCTCAAACCCTGCCCCGCAAAACGCTCGCTAAATAATGCGAGATGCGCTTCCAGTTCCTCATCGAAGTCGTCTTCGAACCTACGGCGCCGCAACGAGCCCAGTATCCGGACAAACTGCTCTTTTAAGAGGTGCGCAGGTCGATTCATTTACTGCTCTCGGCTCGCAACACCCTCCCGATAACGCCCGAGATCCGCTCCCAGTTCTTCGTCTCTTCCACAAGCTGCCTGCCCCCGGCCTTCGTGATCGAATAAAACTTCGCTCTGCGATTGTTTTCGGAAGCGCCCCAGCTCGAGGAAATCCAGCCCTGCTGTTGCAGGCGTAAGAGCGATGTGTAAACCGTGCCCTCGTTCAACTGCAGGACATCCTGGCTAAGCTGCTCGATTCTACGCGCGATGCCGTAACCGTGCAGCGGACCCATGACGGCCAGAGTTTTCAGGATCATCAGGTCGAGCGTGCCCTGCAGAACCTCGGACCGCTTCTGTTCAGGAGCTTGTCCTTTGGCCATCACATAGAAGCGTATCGCCCTCCTTTGGACGCTCCATAGAAGCGTTTCGCCCCTGGCGATCTCATCGACGCGCCCGGCGGGTCTCCAGCATAATTGGGGAGATGCCGGAATCGCCAAGCCAAGACCTGCTTCAGCCTCTGCTCGACTCCTGGGACCGGAACAACACGATTCTGCTCAATTTGCTTCGTGTGCTCCCGAAGGGCGGCTTGGAGGCCCGCGTGACGGAAGATAGTCCTTCCGTCGCAGAGCTATTCACGCACATTCACTACGTGCGGCTCGTCTTTGTCTCCGAGGATGCCCCGGAGTTCGCCAGAAACGTGCCCGATCAAGAGTGGTTGCCCGAGCATGACCCGAATCGCATTGCCGAGATGCTTACCGGCAGCGCCAGCGCATTGCGCGACGCCGTCAAGAGCAGGCTGGAATCAGGCTTGGCCATGAATCTGCACTACGATCATCCGATCCTCATGCTCCAGCACATGATCTGGCATGAGGGCTACCATCACGGCCAGATGAAGCTGGCGCTCAAAGTGGCGGGACACCCAATCCCCAATGAGCAAGCCGGACCGGTCACCTGGGGCATTTGGATGCGGAAGACTCGAGCGGGCGGCGTCGCCACGCCACCCGCGTGACCAGCTGCTCTGCGCAGGAATCAAAAATGAAAACCGATCGTGCCAGTTACCGTGCGCGGCGTAACGTAGTGCGTTCCGCTGAAGGTCGAGATGAAATTGTAAAGAGCATACTCGTTGGTGAGATTAATCACCTCCAGCCGCGCGCTCCATTTATATCTGTCCGCGTGGAATAAGTTATCGTCTCCCACGGCGGCATCGAAGAGATTGCGTTGTCCGATGCGGGGCGGGTTATGGTCGTCGTCTTCCGTGCCAGGTGCCGGTATCTTAATGAGAGTCGACCCGTATTGAGACGCCGCGCAGATACTGCCGGGACTGATCGGCGTGGTTGGAGTCGCATGCACGCTGCCGCAGAAAAGACCGGCCTGGAATTGCTGATCCGGTGTGATGATCGACGCATCGACAACGGTATCGCTGCCCAATGGCCCGTTGGCGCAATTGCCGCCCGCGCACGGCACGGGACCGGCCACCAGGCCGCTGTCATAACGCCAGTTGAAGCTAAACCACGGCCCGTTCTTCCAGGGCTGGTATTGCAAGTGAGTCGTCGCGTTGAAAACCTCGTCATGATCGATACGGAAAACTTCGTTGCCAACCGGCGCGGACCCGACGCCGCTGACCTGCGGTTCGAAGAACCGCGCGGCCACGTGGGACATCACTACGAAGGCCGTCAAGCCGTGAAAGTTCGGCACCGTGCCGCGGATGGCAAAGCCCGGAATTTTCGAGCGTGCCCACTCGATAGGAAACGTGATCGGCGAGTCGCCCAGCACGCTGAAGTCGTAGGCCCGTTGCGTGTACTTCCAAATGTACTCGCCATCCAGGACGAAATACTTGCCAAACGCCTGCGAGAGGCCGGCGTGGAATTCATTGCGCAAGCCGGGGAGCAGCGGCGTGTTCGACACGCACGGGGTGATCGTCGAAGCCATGAGCGCGCTGACCACGGCGTTGTTGCATCCCTCGCTCGATAGCACCAGGTTTTCGTTGAAGGGCGTCTCCATCGTGCGGGCGTAAGAAACGCGCAGCACGGTGTTCGTCGGTTTGATGTTGTACGCGATTCCGAGGCGCGGCTCGGCAGCGGTTATTTTCGTGATGCCGTCGTAGATGTCTCCCCGAATTCCGAGATTGAAGGTCCAGTTCCGGACGCTAATGGTGTCTTCCAGATACATCGCCAGTTCCCGGATGTCGGCGTGGCCCAAATAGGTATAGCGGCCGGCGGTCGAGTTCGGGCAGCCATCGGACGCCGGCAAGGGCACTGTTCGGGTCAGGTCGTAACAACCGAGAAGGGGTATGAACCCGGGGTTCGGCATAAGCGGCCCGGTGCAGGCTGCCGGATCTGTCAGCAATGGGCTGGTGTAGAAAGAGCCGTCGGCATTCAAACACGGTGCGTTCGCCGTCGGATCCACGATTCCGATCACATCGTCTTCGGTGAGGATCGTGTCCTGATACGTGATTCCCACCTTCAGGTTATGAATGCCCTTTACATACGACAGATCGGAGCGAAGCCCGAGATCCGTGAGCCTGCGATTCTGTCCGATGGTCTGAAGTTGAAGATCCGGTTCCAGGTCGGCGTAAGGATTGTCGCTTGGATAATAGTTGTATTGATCCTGGCGTGCGAAACCGCCGAATGTGAGCACCGTGTGCGGGTTGATCAGGCGTGTCCAGGTGGGCGCAAGGTTGAACGTTCTGATTTTTGAACGTTGATCTGTGGCGCCGACCGGCAGGCCGTTCGGACCGAGGCCGCCGTTATTCACCACCAGCCCCGACCATGCATCCGCCGTCTGGGCGTCGTAGGAATTCGGCGTCTGGAACCAGGAGCGGGTGTACTGAAAATTGAGGTTGATGGTATCCGCATCCGACAGCTTGAAATCGACCCGATCGAACAGATTCTCTTCATTGCCGTGATCGTGATACACCTGAAACTCCGGTCCATCGAGAAAACGGCCGGTGTTCAATCCGTTCACGGAAATAAAGTTGCCCCATCTCTGCTGTCCATATGCCAGATCGAATCCTCCGTTTGAAGTTCCAAACGTGCCGTAGGAGGCGGTGATGTCCCCATGCGGCTGCGTGACGCCGAGGCCCGAGCGCGTGTTCACGACGATAATGAGGCTGTCTTTGTCGCCGTACTCGGCCGGAGGCGCGCCTTCGATCACCTCCATCGACTGCACCGCATCCACCGGAAGCTGATTGGAGAAGACCTTGCTCTGCTGATCGGTAATCGGCTGCCCGTCAATCGAGAACGAGTTCGACGCATGGTCGCCAAGCCCGTGAAACAAGCCGTTCGAATCGGCAGCAACTCCTGGGGACGCCAGCGTCACGAGCGAACTGAGCGAGGACGATTGGCTCTCGAGCGGAAGCTTATTGAACAGTGCTCGATCGATGTCGGTGTGCGTAGTAGGCTCGGTCTCGACCAAATCCGCGCCGGCCTCCACGTTCACGGTGGTTGTCGAAGTGCCGAGCTTTAAGTTGATTTTCAACTCGAGCGGAACGGGGGAGCGTACGTCGATATCTTGGAAAGTCGTTTGAAAGTTCGGCGCCGAGGCAGTGAGGTGATAGTTGTTATATGGAACGTTGCTGAACTGAAAATTCCCCTGGCCGTCGGTTTGTACGGCGGGATTGTACCCGGAAACAGGATTGTGAATCTCTACTGTCGCGCCTTTAACGGCCGCCCCCGATGGATCGAGAACCGATCCGCGAACGGTTCCCGAGCTACTAATCGATTGACCGTAGCTGAGAACGCCCCAACCTAAAAAAATGCCAAGGCACGCGACGATGCCGGTGACCGCCTTTGTCATTCCACGATTGTGAGTCCGTGGCGCGGAAACCCCGAGCAAAATCTAACGATCCATCTGAGCCGCTCCGTGAACGGGCTGGTTCTCGCAATGAGCGGCCGGCGGCTGAGCTCACCAGTTGAGCACGTCCCGCACATTCTTGGCTTGCCGTTTGCTCACCACCAGTGTCTGGCCGTTGTTGAGGGTCACGAGCCAGCGCTGGCTGGTAATCATGCTCATCTTTCGAATTTGCTCAACGTTGACCAATGCATTCCGGTGGATCCTTCGAAACGCGCTGTTTTGCAACCGTTTCTCGATCGCTCTCAGGTTCTGCGTGGCCAGATAACGTTGCTTTGAGGTGATGATCCAAGTCACATCTCCCTCCGCCTGAAACGCCAGCACCTCTTCCGGGCTCAGCAGAAAAAATTCTTCGTTGAGCTTGCCCACCAGCTTGCGGAATCTTTGTGCCGGGGCGGGCGCTGCCGGGGCGAACTCCTGTAGCTGAGCTAGACTCTCCGCCGCCTGAAGTGGGTCCCGGGCGATCCTTTTCGCCCGCTCCACCGCTTGCGTCAGCCGCTCGTGGCCAATCGGTTTCAGCAGATAATCCACCGCCCCTGCTTCAAACGCCCGGATTGCATGCTGATCGTAGGCAGTCACCATAATGATGGCCGGCAGATATCCGCCATTCAAACGGTCCAGCAGTTCAAACCCGCCCATCACCGGCATTTGGATATCGAGAAACACCAGGTCGGGCTTCAGCGAGGAGATCTTTTTGAGCGCGGCTTCGCCGTTGTCTGCCTCCCCAACCACTTCCACGGAGTGCAGCAGCTCCAGTTCTTCGCGAAGCACTTTGCGCGCGACGGGTTCATCATCGACAATCAGCGCTCGCATTCTGACCAATATGCTACGTCTTACATCCACCCTCTGGTCGATGCCAGCAATTCTTCGCATCCGGCCTCCGGTTGGCCTTGGGCGGACTACGTCAGCGGCTGAGCGGATCGGCGTCGCTCACTCCACCGTGACGCTCTTGGCCAAGTTGCGCGGCTGATCGACATCGCAGCCGCGGCGGACGGCGATGTGATAGGCCAAAAGCTGCAGCGGGATCATCTCGAGCAGCGGCAGCAGCAGCTCGCGCGTGACCGGAATGCTGATCAGGTGGTCTGCCATCTTGGCAACTTCCTCGTCGCCCTGGCAGGCAATCGCGACCACCACCCCGCTGCGCGCTTTCACCTCTTGAATGTTCGAGAGAGTTTTTTCGTAGTGCACCTGGCTCTCTTCCGATTGCGGATCGCGCGTGGCCAGCACCACCACCGGCAGGTTCTCGTCGATCAGCGCGTTCGGCCCGTGCTTCATCTCGCCCGCCGGATAGCCTTCGGCGTGAATGTAGGAGATCTCTTTCAGCTTGAGCGCGCCTTCGAGCGCGATGGGAAAATGAATGCCCCGGCCGAGATAGAGAAAATCCTGGGCCCGAAAGAGGCGGCGCGCCAAGTCGTCGTAAATCGCAGATTCGTTCAGCACGTGCTCGAGCTTGCCGGGAATTTGCGACAGCTCCTGGACGAGCGCGGAGGACGCCTGGGGGCACAGCGTCTTGCGCGCCTGGCCGAGATACATCGCAAGTATCAGCAGTGCGGTCAATTGCGACGTAAAGGCTTTGGTCGAGGCGACGCCGATCTCCGGGCCCGCGTGCGTCAGCAGCGTCCCCGCCGCCTCGCGCGTAATCATGGAGCCCACCACGTTGCAAATGGCGAGCGTCTTCGAGCCCTTCTGCTTGGCCTCGCGCTGCGCCGCAATCGTGTCCGCCGTCTCGCCCGATTGCGAGATCACAATCGTGAGCGTGCCCGGCTGGATAATGGGGTCGCGATAGCGGAATTCGCTGCCGTAATCGACTTCGACCGGCAGCCGCGCCAGGCGCTCTATAAAATATTTGCCGGCCAGCCCCGCATGCCAGCTCGTCCCGCAGGCGACAATTTTGACCTGTTGGAATTCGCGAAACTCAGCCTCCGAAATATCCACTTCGTCCAAGAAGACGCGTCCGCTTTCGAGTCCCACCCGCCCCAGCAGCGTGTCCTTGATCGCGCGCGGCTGCTCGAAGATTTCCTTGAGCATGAAATGCTTGTAGCCGCCTTTTTCCGCCATGATCGGATCCCACAGCACGTGGGAAACCTGGCGGTGAACCGTCTTCCCGTTGAAGTCGGTGAGGCATACGCCTTGCGCCGTCAGGATCGCGACGTCGCCATCGTTCAGGAAATACATGTCGCGCGTGTGGCTCAGAATGGCGGGCACATCCGAAGCCACGAAAAACTCGTCCTGCCCTAGCCCGATGACCACCGGCGGTCCCGAGCGCGCGGCCACGATTTTGCCGGGATCGGCGCTCGAGATCACGCTCAGCGCAAACACTCCCGAGATCTCTTTCAGCGCCGCGCGTACTGCATTTTCCAGGTTCCCCTCGAAGTACTTTTCGATCAGGTGCGCCACGATTTCCGTGTCGGTCTCGGTGATGAAAACGTGGCCCTCCGCGGTGAGCTGTTGGCGCAGCGCCAGATAGTTTTCGACGATGCCGTTGTGAACCACCACGATCTCGCCTTTGCAATCGCGATGCGGGTGCGCGTTTTCTTCCGTAGGCCGCCCGTGCGTCGCCCAGCGTGTGTGCCCGATGCCATACGAGCCCGAAAGCGGCTTGCTGCGAATCGCTTCCTCCAGATTGCGCAGCTTGCCCGAAGCGCGCCGCACGTCCAGGCACTTGTCTTCAGACAGCACGGCAACGCCGGCCGAGTCATAGCCGCGATATTCCAGGCGGCGCAGACCGTCCACAATCAGAGGCACCGCATCGCGGCTGCCGACATAACCCACAATTCCGCACATATTGAACGAGCGAAGGTAATTTCAGTCTACGATCTCGACGCGGTAATCCTCGATCACGGGATTCGAGAGAACGTCGCGCGCGATCTCGTCTAGATCCTTAACGGCAGAATCGCGCGCAGTGCCCTCGCCAATTGTGATCTCGAAGTACTTTCCCTGCCGGACGCTGGCGATTTCCTTGTGGCCCAGGCCGTTCAACGCGGCGCAGATGGTCTGCCCCTGCGGATCGAGCACGGTCGGCTTCATTGAGACGTAGACACGGGCGGTCATGAACCTTTATTGTAAGAATTCGCGCCCAAAGAACAATTTCCTCAAGAAATGTTCCATCGGGAGCGCACAGGCCGTTTGGTGGCCGTTGTGCGCGATTCATTTATAAATCTGCTATAACTGACCGATAAGAAGGGGGGCGATGATCAAGATCTGCATTCTCGCCAGCAGCAGCGCCGGGAACGCCGTCTTTATCGCCAGCGGACGGACGCGCCTGCTGATCGATGCGGGCTTGAGCCGGCGCGAAATCGCCAAGCGTCTCGCCGCGATCGGCGAAGATATCGGCTCCCTCGACGCCGTCCTGGTCACGCATGAGCATACCGATCACACCTGCGCCCTGAACGCGTTGAGCAAGGCGGCCGAGCGACCGTTGCCCGTCTACCTCACCCATGGCACCGCCCGATTCATCGATTGGGACGGCTGCGTACCGGCGCTTCAGGAATTTCAGGCGGGCTGTTCGTTCACTATCGGCGATTTCGATGTTGCGAGCTTCACCATCCCCCACGATGCGATGGACCCGGTAGGCTACACGCTGGCGTCGGAGGGCATCAAAATCGCGATCGCGACCGACCTGGGTTACATCACGCAGAACATTCCCGATAAACTGCAGGACGCCACCGTGGTGCTGCTCGAGGCCAATCACGACCTCGAGATGTTGCGGGTGGGACCCTATCCTTGGTCTGTCAAGCAGCGCGTCATGAGCCGCAGAGGGCATCTTTCGAACGATCTGGCGGGTGAATTCATCCAGGCGCATCTCGGCTATGTCCACCGGCTGATCCTCGGCCACATCAGCGAGCACAACAACCACCCCGAGCTGGTCCGCACCATGGGGCTGAAGGCTCTGAACGGCCGAACCCTGTTCACGGAGCTGGTGGTGGCCGAGCCCGGCGTCCAGTCGCCCGTCTTTTGCTATTGAGTATCCGGCTACCGATGGCGCCAGCCGGTTGACGCGTCCCGCAAAATAAATATGAGATGATTGCGCGCTACACACGGCCCGAAATGGGCGCCATCTGGAACGACCAGCATAAATACGAATGCTGGCTGGAAGTCGAACTGGCGGCCGCCGAAGCCCTGGCCGAATTAGGCGAGCTGCCGCTCGAAGCAGCCCAAGCGCTGCGAAAGCATGCCGCTTTCGAGCTGGCGCGCATTCAGCAGATCGAGCGCGAAGTCCGCCACGATGTGATCGCGTTCACCACCGCGGTGGCAGAAACCACGAAGGCCGCGGGCGCCCCCGACGCCTCGCGCTGGCTGCACTATGGGCTGACCTCGAACGACGTCGTCGATACCGCGCAGGCGCTGCAGCTTCGCGATGCCTCGAGATGGATCTCCGCGGGATTGGACAAACTCGCATCCGCCCTCAAGAAGCTCGCCTTCGAGCACAAGCACACCGTCCAGATCGGGCGCACCCACGGCATGCACGCCGAGCCGATTACCTTCGGCTTGAAAGCCGCCCTCTGGTGGGATGAATTGCACCGGCACCGAACCCGTTTCGCCGCCGCCGCCGAGGAGATCCGCGTCGGCAAGATCTCCGGAGCGGTGGGCACCTTTGCGCACCTCGGACCCGAAGCCGAAGAGAAGATCTGCCACCGGCTGGGGTTGAAGCCCGCGCCCATCACCTCGCAAGTTCTCTCCCGCGACCTGCACGCGCACTACATCGCCGTTCTCGCCGGAATTGCCTCCAGCCTGGATAAAATCGCACTCGAAATCCGGCACCTCCAGCGAACCGAGGTTCGGGAAGCCGAAGAGCCCTTTGCCGCCGGGCAGAAAGGCTCGTCCGCTATGCCGCACAAGCGCAACCCAATCACCTGCGAACAGATCTCGGGCCTGGCCCGCGTCGTGCGTGCCAACGCTCAGGCGGCGTTCGAAGACGTGCCCCTCTGGCATGAGCGCGATATCTCACATTCGTCGGTCGAGCGCGTGATCCTGCCCGATTCGACCATTCTGATCGATTACCTGCTGGCAAAGACCGCTTGGCTCATCGCCGGGCTGCGGGTCGACACGGCCCGCATGTGGCGTAATCTCGAAGCCACCCGCGGGCTCATCTTTTCCGGCCAATTGCTCCTCGATTTGGCCGCCGCGGGCATGCAGCGCGAGGACGCCTATCGCCTGGTGCAGTTCCACGCTATGCAGGCCTGGGAGAGCGAGGGCGATTTCCGCGCCGCGGTCCAGGAAGACGCGCGAATTGCGGAATACCTCACAGAAGAGCAGATCGATCAAGTATTTTCCCTAGCGCGCCAACTCCGGAATGTAGACCGAATCTTTGAGCGAGTATTCCCTAACTAACATTCACGCAACAAGTTAGAAACATACTATGGGCGTTTTGATGTTTTTCGTTTACACTGTACTCGTTCCTGTTTGGAACCGCGCATGCAGACGAAAAGACGGAAACCACCCGGCCGGAAAGCAGTGGACCCGCCGGCCGCCGGAAAGGATTTGGAGCTCGCGCGAGTGCTGCTGGTCGATGACGACCTGACCTCGCGGCTGACCCTCAAGGCGGTGCTCGAGGCCGGCGGCTACTTCGTTGATTCCGCTGCCTCCGCGGCCGAAGCCGTGGGAAAGCTGGACGAGCGGCAGTACGAGTTGGTGCTGAGCGACCTGCAGATGGAGTCGCCCGAAGCCGGTCTGAAGGTGCTCGCGCACGCCCGGTTGATGGACTACAAGCCCGCCACCGCCATTCTGACCACTTACCAGAACCGGCAGCCCGACCCGCGCCGCCCCTTTCTGATCGAGCCCGAGGCGTTGCCCGAGCTGCTCAGTAAGGTGGCCGACCTGATCAGCCAGCGCGCCGTGCGCATCGTGGCACGCCAGTTGAGACAGGCCTAGTTCCTACGGCCTCGCTTCAAACACTAAATTGAACGGCGTCTCCGTCGCGCGCCTGAAACGAGTAAACCCGCCCTGCGTCACCACCTCGCGAATCCGCGGCTCTCCTGCCTGCGCGCCCAATCCCAAACCCACTTCTTGCGACAACGATGCCGGTACGCAGATCACCGCCGACGCCGAGTAGTAAATCCGCCCGATTGGATTGAGGTTTGCGCTGACATCGTCGCCTGCAAATGGCTCGACAATCATCCAGGTCCCCTCCGGCGCGAGCGCTTGCCGGACGTGCTTCGCCGCACCCGCCGGGTCCCCCATATCGTGCAAGCAATCGAAGAATGCCACGAAATCATACTCCGAACCGGGGAAACTCTTCGCCGGGGCGATCTCGAACGTCACCCGATCGGCCACCCCCGCCGCCTCCGCCTTCTCCCGAGCCCGCTCGATCGACGCATCATGATAATCGAACCCCTTGAACTCAGACGCCGGATACGCCTTGGCCATGAGAATCGTGGACGCCCCATGGCCGCAGCCGACATCCGCCACACGCGCCCCGCGCCGCAGCTTCTCCTCCACTCCTTCGAGCGCCGGAATCCATTTCGCCGTCAAATTCGCCAGATAATTCGGCCGGAAAAAGCGCTCGCATCCTTCGAATAAACCCTTCTCGTGCTCGTGCCAGCCGAAGCCTTTGCCGGTGCGAAACGTCTCGACCAGCTTTTCCTCGTCCTTCATGCACGAGGCCGCCATGTGGAAGAAGCCCGGCAAATGCACCGGCGTATCGTCCATCCCGAGCAGGAACGCCTGCTCCGGTGTCATCGAATAAGTTTGCGCATCCGGGTGGTACTCCAGGTACCTGCTGGCGGCGTTCGCGTTCAGCCACTCGCGAACGTAGCGCTCGGCCGTCCCCGTTTTTTCTGCAAGCTGCGCCGCCGTGACCGCTTCGCCGTCGGCCATGGCTCGATACAGCCCCAGCTTATCCCCGATCACAATCAGCGCAGCGTGCAGTGCTGCGCCCATATCTTGAACAGCTTGCCCGAGAAGCGCGTTCAGCTTCTCGCCATCTATCTCGCGTGCCTGTGCTGCAGTGCCCAAATGTCCCTCCTGGCACTGCATTTCTACTAGAAATACTGTTTCCTGTCAATGGGCGCCGCCGATGCGCTGTACTACCCTCTCAAACTCATCCAGCCCGCCCGCGAAGAAATGATCCGCCGCTTCCACCCAATCCAAATGCTTCGGTTCCGGCACCGAATCGTAGAAAGGCGCGAAGTCAACTCGCGGCCCAAACTGGTCATGCGTGCTCTGCACAAAATATTTCGGCGCGCGCACTGCATCCAGAAACCCGCGCTCGGCAATGCGCGTCGGAAACCCCGCCGCAATCACCCGCTGAATCGAATGCTCCTGAGCAGCCAGCCGTAGCACAACGCGTGACCCGAACGAAAATCCGCCCGCGATCACCGGCAACTCCGGGTAACGGCTCTGTAGCTCGCCCAACGCTACTCGCGCATCCTCGGTCTCGCCGATCTCATGCGCATATTCGCCCTCGCTCAAGTTCACGCCGCGATAGTTGAAGCGCAGCACCACGCAGCCGGCCTTGCGCAAGCCGCGCGCCAGGCGATAGACCACTTTGTTGTGCATCGTGCCGCCGTGTTGCGGATGCGGATGGCAGACCAGCGCCGCCTCGACCGGCGCCTCGTGCTCCGGCTCCTCCACTAGCGCTTCCAGCCTGCCCGCCGGCCCGGCCAGAAACAGGCTCTCAATCCGCCGCGGCATTATGCAACGCCCTGAGCCTCAGTTCGTCCGGTAATTGGTGAACTGCATGTCGATGCCGAAATCTTTGCCCTTCAGCAGCGCGATCACCTGCTGCAGCGTGTCGCGGTCTTTTCCGCTCACCCGCACCACATCGCCCTGAATGCTCGCCTGCACCTTCACCTTGCTCTCCTTGATGACCTTCACCACCTCCCGAGCCTTCTCGATCGGGATCCCTTGCTGCAGCGAAATCTCTTGCCGCACGCTTCCCCCCGCCGCCGGCGTTACCGTGCCGTATTGCAGCCCCTTGAGCGGCACGTTGCGCTTCACCAGCTTCTGGCTCAGAATTTCGGTGACCGCCTTCAACTTGAACTCGTCCGAGCTGGCCAACTGAATCTTATGCTCCTTCTCGTTCAGCTCGAGAGACGACTTGCTATCTTTCAGGTCATAGCGCGTCTGAATCTCTTTCGACGCCTGCTGAATGGCGTTCGAGACTTCGTTCAGGTCGATCTTAGAAACGATGTCGAAAGTATTTTCGGGCATATCGATCCATCTTCCCCTTGTAGGGCGCGGCATCTGCATCCATCCGCGCGCCGCCTATCTCAGCAACCCCTCCAGCTTCGAACCCCGCACAAACATCGTCTCGTTGCGCTCGGGACCGTTTGAAACCGAGCCAACCTCGACTCCGGTTTTTTCTTCCAGGAAGTCGAGATAGCGCTGCGCCGCCCCCGGCAGATCGTCCAATCGTGTAATGCCGCGCGTGCTCTGCCGCCACCCGGGCAGGTGCTCGAAAATCGGTTGGATCGCTTCCATCCCGCGCGTGCTCGCGGGCATCTGGGTCATCACTTTTCCGTCCACTTCGTAGGCCACGCAAACTGGAATTTCCGCCAGCTCGTCCAGCACGTCCAGCTTCGTAATGATGAGGCTGTCGAAGCCGTTCACTTCCGCCGTATAGCGCAGCAGCGGCACGTCGAACCATCCGCAGCGCCGCGGCCGGCCCGTCACCGACCCGTACTCGTTACCCGCGCGCCGGATCTGTTCCCCCCGCTCCGTCAGGTCCTCGGAGGGAAACGCGCCCGCCCCTACCCGCGTAATGTACGCCTTGGACACGCCTACGATTCCATCGATCTTGGTCGGCGCCACGCCCGTGCCGGTGCACGCCCCGCCCGCCGCCGCACTGGAGCTCGTGACAAACGGATACGTGCCGAAATCGATATCCAGCATCGTGCCCTGCGCGCCCTCGAACAAGATGCTCTTGCCTTCGCGAATCATCCCGTTTAGCAACGACGCCGTGTCGCAGGCAATCGGCCGGATCTGCTCCGCATACTCTTGGTAGCGCTCGAGTATTTCGCCGAAATCGATGCGCTCCGCAATGTGGAACGCCTCCGCGATCACCTGTTTGTCCTCAGCCAGCGCGCAATAGAGCTGCTTGAAATCTACATCCACCAGATCCGCAATGCGAATGCCCCGGCGCGCGATCTTGTCTTCATAGCAAGGCCCGATACCGCGCGAAGTCGTGCCGATCGCCACCCGGTTCTCGCGTCCTTCCGAAATCTTCTCGATGGTGCGATGAAACGGAAAAATTACGTGCGCCCGATTGCTGATCCGAAGCTGCGCTTTCACGTCGATACCCGCGGCTTCGAGGCTCGCAATCTCCTCCAGCAGCGCCGCCGGATCGATCACCACGCCGTTTCCGATGATCGCCAGCACGCCCGGCCGCAGCACCCCGCTCGGTATCAGCTTCAGGATGAACTTCCGGTCGCCGATGTAGACCGTGTGCCCGGCGTTGTGGCCGCCCTGATAGCGCGCCACCGCATCGAACTTATCCGACAGCAGGTCGACTATCTTCCCCTTGCCTTCGTCGCCCCATTGCGCGCCGAGCACAATCAGATTACTCATGATTTCAGCGGCCCCGCCTCAAAACTCCCCGATTGTATCGCAGTCCTTCAACATCCTTCAAAATCATGGAGTTGCGCGCCGCCATCCCGCGCCACCCGCTATGTTACGCTTGGCACGATGCGGATGTGCGATGTCTTCCGCGCCCTGGGTCCGGACGTTTTTCATCATCTGGTGCGCGGTATCTCGATCGGCAAATTGAAAACTTATCAGGTCTATGAACGCTTCAAGCTGCGCGCGCGCTTGGTCAAGCTGAACGCCGAATCGCTGCGCAAGGCGGAGCCCCGCTTCTGGGCGCGCATCGAAGCGGGCGAAGAAGAATTCGCCACCGACCTCTCGCAGGTCTTTCTTCTCTCCCATCTCGCCATGATCGTCGACGTGCTCAATTTCCTCGGTATCCCCAACGAGGAAGGTTTCTTCGACAAGGACTTGAAACCCGAACAATATCTCACCGAAGGTTGGCAACAGCGCGTCTTCCAGCAGTTCTCCGGCCAATACGGCCGCGAGATCCTGCTGTTTTATATCAACCACCTCGATTGGGAGCTCAACAAGACCGAACAGCTCTTCGTGCCCGCGGCATAAACATGACCGATCTGAAAGTCTTTCATGAGCAGGTGAAACGCGGCGATCTCACCGCCGTGCAAGCGTCCGTGGCCGCGGATGCGTCGCTGCTCGACGCTCCGAACGAGACTGGACAAACCGCATTCCTGCTCGCCAAGTATTACGGCCAAGAGGACACCGCGAGGTACCTGTTGAGCCTCGGACCGAAGCTCGACGTTTTCCACTGCTGCGTAGCCGGCCGCGCCAGCGACGTGCTCGAAGAGGTGGATCGCGATCCTTATGTCTTGCACGCCCACTCGAGCGATGGCTGGACGCCGCTCCACTTGGCGGCTTTCTTCGGCCACGCGGAGCTGGCCAATGCCCTGCTCGACCGCGGCGCAGACGTGAACGCGCGCTCGACCAATGGCATGAAGAACACGCCGCTGCACGCCGCGGCCGCCGGCGGCAAAACGGAACTGATCGAGCTGCTTTTGAAGCGCGGCGCCCACGTCAATGCGCGCCAGGAAGGCGGTTTCGCCGCTCTGCATTCGGCCGCTCAGGCGGGCAATCGCGATATGGTGGCCGCCCTGCTGGCGCACGGCGCCGATGTCAACCTCCGCGCCGATAACAATCAATCGCCGCTCGATCTGGCTCTCCTGCGGGGCCGCGCCGAGGTCGCCTCGCTGCTCGAAGAGTTGGGGGCGAAACTGCAGTAGCCGATGCTCGAAGCCAAATTGGAGGAATTGCGCCGTGCCACCTTGGCCGGCTTCGCGTCCGCCGTTTCTCTGGAACAACTCGAAGACTCGCGTGTCGGCGCCCTGGGCCGTAAAGGCACTCTTGCGCAGATCAGCAAAGAATTCGGCAAGCTCGCGCCCGAGGAGCGCGTCCGCGTCGGCAAGCTGCTCAACTCCGTCAAGCAAGATCTCGAAACCGAGTATGAGGACAAAAAGCGCCGCTTCGAACAAGCTGAGCTGACCGGCCGGCTGGCCAACGAATGGATCGATGTCACGCTCCCCGCGCCCGGCGTCCGCCCCGGAAGCTTGCATCCCATCACCCAGCTGCAGAACGAAATCGAAGATCTCTTCACTTCGCTCGGCTTCGCCGTTCTCTACGGACCTGAAGTAGAGACCGAGGAGCATAACTTCGACGCCCTCAACATTCCTCCCACTCATCCGGCCCGCGATATGCAGGACACCTTCTGGCTCACCGGCGGCAACCTCCTGCGCACCCATACCTCGCCCGTTCAAGTGCGCGGCATGCGAAAACTCGGACCGCCGCTCCGCATGATCGCCCCCGGCCGCACCTTCCGCAACGAAGAAGTCGACGCTTCCCACGAGCACACCTTCTACCAACTCGAAGGCATGATGGTCGACCGCGAAGTCTCCGTCGCGAATCTGATCTATTTCATGCAGACCCTGCTCGGCTCCATCTTCCGCCGCGCCGACCTCCCCGTTCGCCTTCGCCCCGGCTACTTCCCCTTCGTCGAGCCCGGCTTCGAACTCGACATCCGCTGCCTCATCTGCGATGGCGCCGGCTGCTCTGTCTGCAAGCACAGCGGCTGGGTCGAGTTGCTACCCTGCGGTTTGGTGCATCCCAACGTTCTGCGCATCAGCAACATCGATCCCGGCCAATGGTCCGGCTTTGCCTTCGGCCTCGGCCTCACGCGCCTCGCCATGATGCGCTACGGAATCGACGACATCCGCCTGCTGCAGAGCGGCGACCTTCGGTTCCTGACACAGTTTTGATCGGACTCCATGAAGTTCTCCTATCGATGGCTCGCTGAACTTGTCCCCGGCCTGGACTCAGAGCCGTCGCAGCTCGAACGCCTCATCACTATCCGCACCGCCGAATGCGAGGGCATCGAGCAGATCCAATCCGACTGGATCGTCGACATCGACAACAAGAGCCTTACCCATCGCCCCGACCTCTGGGGCCACATCGGCATGGCGCGCGAAGTCGCCGCCATCACCGGCCGCACCCTTCAGGATCCGGTCAAGCTGCATCTGTTGCCGCCGGGTGCATCGCCGGTTCGGGTCGCCATCGAAGATTACGCGCTTTGCCCGCGTTACAGTGCCTTACTGCTCGAGAATCTCGCCGTCAATCCAGCCCAACCATGGATGCAGCAGCGCTTGGAAAGCGTCGGCCTCAACTCCATCAACAACATCGTCGATGTGACGAATTACGTGCTCGCCGAGCTTCCGCAGCCTATGCACGCCTTCGATGCCGATAAGCTCGCCGGCGATACCATCTACGTCCGGCTTGCTCGTCCAGGCGAGCGCCTGCGCGCGTTGAACGGCGAAACCTACCACCTCAGCGCCGAAGATCTCGTCATCGCCGACGCTTCCGGTCCCATCGCGCTCGGCGGCGTCATCGGCGGCGCCGCTACTGCCATCTCCGAATCCACCACGCGCGTCGTTCTCGAAAGCGCCAACTTCAACGCCACTCGCGTGCGCCTTACTTCCGCGCGCCACAAGCTCCGCACCGACGCCTCCGTGCGCTTCGAAAAAGCGCTCGACCCCGAAAACACGGTCCGCGGCCTCGCCCGCGCGCTTGAGTTACTGTCGCCTGCTCGCCCCGTCGGCGGAGTGGCCGACAACCGCTCCCATGCCAAACCAATTCCGCTGATTCTGCTGCCCATCGATTTCGTGACCCGCAAACTCGGCATCGAAGTCCCTGCCCAGCGAATCTCGGCGATTCTCAGCGCGCTCGGCTTCACCGTCGCCGCATCCGCGCCCGGCATGCTCACCGTTACCGTCCCCACCTGGCGCGCCACCAAAGATATATCGCTCAAAGACGACTTAGTCGAAGAGATCGGCCGCATGATCGGCTACGACGCCATCACGCCCGCCGCGCCGCTCGTCGAAGCCCGTGTCCCTCCGCCCAATCCCCTGCGCATGTTCCTTCGCAACGTGCGTTCGCAGCTCGCGGCGCAAGGCTTCACCGAAGCCTATAACTATTCCTTCCTCAACGAATCCGACGCCCGGCGCTTCTCATTGGATATCGCAACCCACCTCGCGGTCCAGAACCCCATCGCGTCGGAGCTGACGCATCTTCGCCGCAGCCTGCTGCCCGGATTGTTCAAGAACATCCTCGACAATGTCCGGCACTATCCCGCATTCCGCATCTTCGAAATCGGCCATGAGATCCATCCGCAAGCTTCGGGCCTGCCGCACGAAGTAACTCACGCGGCGGCTGCCATTTACGATGCGCACGGAGACGAGCAGGATTTTTTCGAGCTCAAGCGTGTTCTCGAATGCGTCTTTGCCGGCGCGCGGCTGACTGCGGCCGAGGCGCGCGCTTACGAACACCCCGCGCGCACCGCCGAAATTCGTTGCCAGGATGCGCTCCTGGGCCGCATCTTCGAGCTGCATCCGTTGCTGTTGCAGCAGGAAGGCATCGAAGGCCGTGCGGTGTTCTTCGACGTCAATCTCGATCTCGCCCAGCAGCTCGCTTCCGCGCGCGCCCCCAAATACATCGCGCTTCGCCGCTATCCCACCAGCGGCTTTGACCTTTCGGTAGTGAGCGACTTACGCACGCTCGTCGATCGAATCCAGGCTGCACTCGCGCAATGCGCCGGGCCGCATCTGGCCGCCATCGAATTCATCCGCCAATACGACGGCCCGCCACTGCCGCCCGGACAAAAAAGCGTTTCCTATCACCTCGAGGTCGGCGCGCTCGATCACACTCTGAGCGCAGACGAAGCAACCGACATTCGCAGCCGCATCATCGAAGGCATGCGCGCCCTCGGTTATGAACTGCGCGTCTGATCCGATAGCACGAAGTTCATCAAACGAACGGTGGTACGCTCTTCGGGTATGGGTACTGCTCCTGCCCAGCTCCCACCGGACATTGTCGACCTGGCTTTCGCTGATCTCTGGAACGCCGTTCGCGACACCCAGCTGAGTATCCTTTATCATCGCGAGAGGGCGGAACACTTCGAGCGCCGACAAACTAGATTGGAAATGTTGTTTTGCTGGCTGTCATCGCCGGAGGCGGTCTTATTGAATTTCCAGAGTTCCGCGGCTCGACCTGGGCGCTTCTGGCGTTTTGCTCGGCAATTGTGGGCCAGCTTCCCTCTGTGTTGAGATTAATGAATCGAAAGATAGAGCATCAACGGCTCGGGAATGACTGGAGTTCTGTAATGGTGGATCTCCAGAGGGTTCTAAATAACGCTAGAGCGACCAACTCGCTCACAGCCGAGAATCACAACCAGTGCTGCTGTGCCTGGAAAGATACAATTTCGTATCGCAGCGAGATACTATCGACTACGATCTCCCATCAGTGCAAGCGATTCAAAGAACTGTCGCCGCAATGTGGCCGCTATCGGAAGATTGGAAGCCCTAGAATGCGGTAAAATGGCAAGGTGAGGCAAAGTATGAATACTCTCAAGCCTACGGTACCCTGGGACCGTATCGAAAAAGAGAGCAAGCCAAAGCCGAAAGACTAGCTACTTCTGGATATTGTATCGGCCGAGGTCACAGCATCTGGCTGACTCGCCGCTGTTTACAACTCCAACTCCGGCCTCTGCCGTATCTCCAGACATCCTTTCCCCGTCGGCAGCACCTTCCCCGGATTCAATGCGCATCCCGGATCGAACAGCGCCTTGAAGCGTTTCATCAGCTCCAGGGTCTCATCGGAAAAAAGATGCGGCATAATCTCCATCTTCTCCATCCCCACCCCATGCTCGCCCGTAATCGACCCGCCCACCGAAATGCAGAAGTCGAGTATCTCCTCGCCCGCCATTTGCGCGCGCTTCAAATCGCCCGGCTTCCGCGGATCGAACGGCAAAATCGGATGCATGTTCCCATCGCCCGCATGGAACACATTGCTGATCGCGATGCCGTATTTCTTCCCGATCTCATCGATCGCCCGCAGCGTCCGCGCAATCTGCGTGCGCGGCACCACGCCATCCTGCACGTAATAGGTCGGGCTTACGCGCCCGATCGCGCCGAACGCATTCTTGCGCCCCTTCCAAAGCAGCTCGCGCTCTGCATTCGATTGGGCCACCCTTACCTCGCGCGCCCCACACGCGCGACACACCTCCGCAATCTCCTGCGCCTGCTCCTCTACCGCCTCCGTCAGCCCTTCCGTTTCGATCAGCAGCACGGCGGCCGCATCCAGCGGATAACCCGCATGCGTGCCGGCTTCCACCATGCGCAGCATCGGCCCGTCCAGCATCTCGAGCGCCACCGGCGTAATTCCGCGCGCCGTCAGAGCGCCTACCGTGTCACCCGCCGCGTCGGTTGAGTTGTAGATCGCAAGAATCGTTTTCACCGCCTCTGGCAGCCGCAGCAGCCGTACGCCGATTTTCGTGACCAGCGCCAGGGTGCCTTCCGATCCCGTGAGCAGCCCCACCAGGTCGTATCCGGGCAGATCCGGTTCTTTGCCGCCCGCCTCGATCACTGTGCCGTCCGGCAGCACCGCTTCCAGGCTCATCACATGATTGGTCGTTACGCCGTAAGCCAGCGTGTGCGGTCCCCCGGCATTTTCCGCCACGTTGCCGCCGATGGTGCACGCGCGCTGGCTCGAAGGGTCCGGCGCATAGAAATATCCCGACCCTTGAACCGCCAGCGTGATATCCAGGTTCACCACGCCCGGCTGCACCACCGCGCGTTCGTTCGGAATGTCCACCTCCAATATCCGGTTCATGCGCGCGAACGAGATCATCATCCCTCCCGCCCGCGCAATGGCCCCTCCGCTCAGCCCGGTTCCCGCTCCCCGGCCCACGATCGCCAGATTGTGCGCCCGCGCGAGTTTCACCAGCCTGACCACATCCTCGGTGGTGCCCGGAAACACCACCACATCGGGAAGCGCTTTATCTACCGCCGCGTCGTATTCATACAGCTTCAGATCGCTCGGGTCTGCGAGAACCGCCGCCTTGCCAACCACTGCTTCTATCTTGCGTAGGATGTCGCTGTGGGGCGGGCCTCCTGGCCCGCGGCCGGCCTCGCGCACGATGCGTTCATCTTTGGCCGTAACTCCGCTGTGGGGCGGGCCTCCTGGCCCGCGGCCGGCCTCCAGGTCGGCCTTCCTCATAACAAACTCTGCACGTATTGCGTGATGTCGTCGCTCGTCCAGTCCGCGGCGTTGTCGAACTTGCGCACAATCCGCCCATCTTTGATGATGTAGCTCTCCGGAAATTGAAAGGTTCCGTATTCAGTCGGAATATCGGCCTTCGGATCGCGGGCCGTTTCAAATGTCACCGGAATGCGCTCCAGAAATCTGCGGTACTTCTGCTCGTTTTTGTCCACGCTGACCGCCACCACCACCACGCCCGAGTCCGCAAAGTGCTTCTGGAACTCGTTCAGCGACGGAATCTCCTGCACGCACGGAGAGCACCAGGTCGCCCAAAAGTTCAGCACCAGCACCTTGCCTCCGAACGAGCTAGGCGTCACGGTCCGCTTCTGGTCCGTAGTGATAGAAAAGGCAGGCGCGGTCCCCCCCTCTTTGGCTGAGGTATCGCGCAAATTCAAGCCGATCAAGCCGATAAAAGCCAGCATCAACACGGCCAGCAGGGAACGTAGTGCGTTTTCGGTCTTCACGTGGACAGGACAATTCCAGTATCCAACGTGCAAGCCCTGGCATCCTATTGAGTAGGATGTTCGTTACCCGCAAGACTGAGTTTTCCGCTTCTCACGTCTGCCGAATCCCCTCCTTGAGCGATGCGGAAAACGATCGGCTCTTTGGGGCTGAGGCGAACCCCAACGGTCACGGGCACAACTATATCCTGGAAGTCACTCTGGAAGGCGAGCCCGATCCCCTCAGCGGCATGGTCATGGATCTCAAACAGCTCAAAGAAATCCTGGAAGAGGAAATCGTCGCGCCCATGGATCATCGCTTCCTGAATTACGAAGTTTCCCCGTTCGACCGCATCGTCCCCACGGCCGAAAACATTGCTCGCGAAATCTGGCGCCGTCTCCATCCTCGGCTCTCCGCATCAGGCGCCAAGCTCTCGAAGGTCCGCCTCTTCGAAGGCCCTGATCTCTACGTGGATGTCGCGCAATGATCACGCTTACCCGCCTGTACAGGTTTTCGGCCTCCCATCGCTTGCACTCCCCCGCGCTCGGCGAGGCTGAAAACGAGCGCCTCTATGGCAAGTGCAACAACCCCTTTGGGCACGGGCACGACTACATTCTGGAAGTAACCGCAACCGGCACGGTCGATGCTGTAAGCGGCCGGCTGCTGCCGCTCGCAAAGCTCGACCAGCTCGTCCAAGAGAAAATTTTGCAGCTCTTCGCGAACCGTAATCTCAATCTCGACCTTCCTGAGTTCGCGCGGCTTGTGCCCACCACGGAAAATATCGCGCTCGTCATCGCCCGCCTGCTCGAGCAACATTGGAATGCCTATCTCGGTCCCATCGCGGCCCGCCTCTCCCGCATCCATGTGCAGGAAACAGACCGGAACAAATTTGAAGTCCTCCTGCCTGTGCGCGACCAGCCGTCCTCTCCTGATCTCAAATCCGAAAGGCTCCCTGTCCATGCCTAAAGCCGCCAAACTCACCTCCATTCAATCGAAAACGCCGGAGGTATCCATCGCCTCGCACATGAAGGACATCATCCAGGCGCTCGGCGAAGATCCCGCCCGCGACGGCCTCGTCCGCACTCCCGACCGCAGCGAAAAAGCTCTCCGCTACCTCACCAGCGGCTATTCGGCGGACCTGAATCAGATCGTCAACGGCGCCCTCTTCGATGTCGAGTACGACGAAGTAGTGATCGTTCGCGACATTGAGTTCTTCAGCCTCTGCGAGCACCATATGCTGCCCTTCTTCGGACGCATGCACGTCGCCTATCTGCCGCACCATAAAGTGATCGGCTTGAGCAAGATTCCCCGCATCGTCGATGTGTTCGCCCGGCGCCTCCAGATCCAGGAGCGCCTCACGCAGCAGGTGGCCCAGACCCTTCAGGAACTGGTGAACCCGCGCGGCGTGGCGGTCATCTGCGAAGCGCACCACTTTTGCATGATGATGCGCGGCGTCGAAAAGCAGCACTCGGGTGCCATCACCAGCGCCATGCTAGGCGCCTTCCGCGACAATCACGAAACGCGCAATGAGCTGCTTTCGCTCGTCCGCCAGCGATCGAGCGGGTTTTAAGCCGCCTTACTGTGGACTATACTGCGGAGTAGAGCCCACAATGGAAACTATCCAGGTTGTTCTCGACCAGACGCTCTTACGAGCGACCGATCAAGCCGCCCGCCGAAACAAGCAAAATCGTTCGCAACTCATTCGGGATGCGCTTCGATCCCATCTCCGCAGACTGCAAGTACGCGCCCTCGAAGAGACGGAGCGTGCTGCCTATTCGCGTCAGCCGGCGTCAGTGCAAGAATCCCTGCTATGGGAACGCGAGGCCGCGTGGCCGGCAGAATAACGCGCGGCGACGTGCGCCTCTATCGGTTTTCTCCCCCAGATAAGAAACGCCCTGTCGTGGTGCTAACTCGCGACAGCATCCTGCCTCATCTCTCCACTGCCACCGTTGCCCCAGTCTCTTCTACCATCCGCGGAGTGGCCTCGGAAGTAGTTCTCGACGAACGGGATGGCATGAAAGGACCGTGCGCCGTCAATCTGCACAATGCAATCACCGTGTTGCAACAGCGCCTCGGCCGCAGAGTCGCTCAACTCAGCTCTCTCCGGATGAACCAGCTCTGCAGCGCGCTGCATTACTCGCTTGGCTGCGACGGTGCTGACTGATTCTGACATTAAGCCCGCGATGATCACCGTCCTTTTCCTCGCGGCGAAGCCCCTCGACACCGAGGATATACGGCTCGATGAGGAATACCGCGAGATCGAAGACCGTCTGTCCCGTGCGTCCCCCCAGCGTATCCGGCTAATTGCGAAGTGGGCAGTCCGTGCACAGGATCTGCAGACGGCTCTTTTGGAGCACGAGCCGGCTATCGCTCATATCTCCGGACACGGTGATCAGGACGGTCGCGTTCTCCTCGAAGACGTGGTCGGCTATTCCAAGCCAGTAGAATCCGAGGCGTTGGCTGAACTTTTCAGGATCCTCTCTGGTTCGATTCGATGCGTCGTGTTGAACGCGTGTAACTCCGCTGGATTGGCTAAGGAACTGGCACGCTTTATCGACACTGTGATCGGGATGCAGGGCTCGATCACGACGGGAGCCGGAAGAGCCTTCGTAACAGCTTTTTACCAGGCGCTGGCGCACGGGAAGGATTATCGCCACTGCTTTTGATCTCGGCCGCAACCAGATTAGTCTAGAAGACAATCCCGGCGAGGAAGAAATACCGCAGCTATACGTCCGGCCTGGCATTGATCGAGTATTTCCAGCAGATCCCATCGCCCATGTTGATGAGCGCGGAGCTTCCCTCAAAGCGCTAGTCCAAATGCAGCTCAGCTTAGCGGCCGTTACTCTGGGTGCTTTAGAAAGGGTACAACTCGCACCCATCTATCGACGGAACCCTATCGTCGGTCAAGCAGCGGGCATCCGGCAGCAATTACGGAATGCCGAGGCAACCCCAAAGCAGTGTTCTGGCTGAATGACATTCTTGGCCGCGAATATTATTACATCGCACGATGGGAAGAGTCGTTGGCGTTTCTGGCCCGCTGCGCTGCTTCCTCTGCCGAAGTCAATGTTGAAAAAAGGGCGCGCGCCACAGTTCTTGCAGGCATAGCTGCAGCGAAGTTGCGAGCGCCATTAGCCCTTACCCTACTCTCCCAAGCGGCAGATATCGCTAAGAGAAGCGACCACCATTTGCCGACAGCTCTGGCTGCATCGATTCACACTGAGCTTGCATTCGAGCAGTGGCAGCAAGCAGATCGTACAAGAGCTTTCGAATCGCTAAGCCAAGCCGCCGAAATCCTGCTCGGCCAAACGAAAACTGACGACGATTGGAAAATAACCTTAACGTTGTTCGGTAACTTCGCTGGTTTCTTTTGCGAGGAAGCCAGGGAAGGTTCCCGGGCCTCATGGTCGTATGCGAAACCTGAGCCGGGCTTAATGCTTCGTGGGAACTCGGCCGTTTTGCAATTGTTCGATCCGGCAAAGCTGCACGTCCCTGCGGCCCAACTGACACTGCTGGCTGAGGGCCTCGGCTTGCACGATCAGGCGCTGCGCTGGGCGCGCCGCGCAGACCTTGCAAAGTTCGATGTGAGTCTCAACGCCGTTATGTCGCCATACCGCGTCGCGGCCTATGTGGTCGACGAGCGGTTCGCGGAAGCGGTCGAAGAGACATGGCACACTTATATGGCCCACGGGAACTCTCAAATTGCTGACCAACGACAGCTGGGCGTCGCTGTGCACGTAGCAAAGATCTCGGGCGTAATCGTTATGTTCGCCGTGGCGGCGACGCGCGTCAGATGTGGGTCTGACGAGGCGAAAAAGATAGTCTCGTCCCTCGGCGCACGAGTTCAGCAGCTAACGAATTCAAATCCCGATCCGTTTTGGACGGCTTTGGTAAAAGTCGCACATCAGATCGCGGATAGCGATTGCAATTCGCGGACGCTGTACGAAGCGGGCATCGAGTGGAAAAAAAGGACGAACTCCAGTTGGGAATTATGTATCGGATCGCCGCGCTAATCGCGGCGCCCCCAGAATCGGCGTTTCATCTCACAATGTGCAGCTTCCGAAAAAAGCTTATCCGCTGGATTGGCGACACGCCGTATGCCTCCGTCGTCATTCCCTTCTTGCGGAGTTATTGGCAATGGGCTGTGGGGGCCTACCCATTCCACTTCTCCTGTCCAGAAGGAACGCAGGCTGAGGTGCAGAATGCCCTATCAACGCCCGGCGAGTCCGGACTGCGGAAAGCTCTCGGCATCATTTCGCATGCTCTCGGTATTCGATTAGCCGACGACTATCGGGAATATTTGGCCCCGAGCTGACGTTACCTCCCCTGGCGCTCCGTCCGCATGCTAGCATCGGCTCATGGCTGACCAGTGCCGTCTGTTTCAGGCCGGTCCGGATCCCTTCGGACGCATGTGGCAGGTCCAGTTTCGCTGGCTGCAAACGGCTATTTCCATTCGGCATGCCGACACCGTGGACGTAAAGTTTTGGGTATCAACCCCCGGCGCCGAGCCGGAAGAAAAAGTGATCGCCTTGCCGCAGTCCGATCTGCTGCAGCTCACCCAGAACGGACGTACCCTAACCGACCCGCTCTGCATGCGGCTCGCCGCCCTCCATCTCAAACATATGATTGAGACCTCCGAGGATTTCGACAAGACTCTCGTCACCCTCCGGCCCGATCAGTTGGCCGCCCACTACCAGCAATTGCGCCGTGAAACAGTTCCGCAGTCCCGATGATCCATTCGGGCGTATAGTCGCCTCGCGTGCTATCCATAGGATTTGCACCCCCGATTCTGGGCCTGTAGCAATTACGCAGAAAAGGAAGAGTTTATGGTCAGTTGTCCCAAATGTGACGCTCCTATCGATGTAGAAGAAGAAGAACTCGACGAGGGCGACGTTCTTTCTTGCGACGAGTGTGGAGCTTCCTTGACAGTCGCTAGTGTCAACCCCGTTGAGCTCGAATCGGAAGACCAGGAAGACGAAGACGACGAAGACTACGATTACGACGAGGAGGACGGCGACGAAGAGGAGGAAGACGAGGAAGAAGAGGAAGAAAGCTGGCACTGACGCTGCCCACGCCAGCCAAACGGATCATCCCCTTGGTTCATGCATGCGCCTGGCCGTCAGACATCTGCTGCTAGCCGCTGCTCTTTCCGCGATTGCGGCGTCCTGCGCCGCCCAGGTGCAGCCGCCCGTCGTCGGCCAGGCCGGAACAGCCCGCACGCGCGCCATCGAAGGAACTGTTCTCAGTTCTGCCGGTTCGCCAGTGCCGGGCGCCATCGTGCTCTTAAAAGATGCCAAGACGCTTCAAGTGCGTTCCTATATCGCACAGCAGGATGGCAAGTATCATTTCTACGGATTGAGCACCGACGTAAACTGGCAGCTCCGCGCTGAGGCCGGCGGCTTGACCAGCAAGACCAAAACCATCAGTGTGTTCGACAGTCACGCCAAGGTCCGGCTGAACCTCAAGCTGGATAAGAATAAGAAGAAGACCTGATCGCTCCCACTCTCGGCCCATCCGCATGCTAACTCACAGCGAGATTCTGCGCCGCATTCGGCAAATCGCCGTTGTCCCCATTGTCCGGACTCGCAACGCCGAAATGGCGCATGCGGCGGTCGAGGCGTTGATTGAAGGCGGATTGGAGTGCGTCGAAATCACCATGACGGTCGAGAACGCTCTCAAGGCGATTGAAAGTGTTGCCGACCGGCACGGCGACCGAGTCCTGCTAGGCGCCGGCACCGTGCTGGACGCCGAAACCGCCCGCGCCTGCATGCTGGCCGGAGCTCAGTTTTTCGTCATGCCCAGCTTCAACCCGAAAACCGTAGAAATGGCTCGCCGGTATAGCCGGCCCGCGTTCCCCGGCGCGCTCACGCCGACGGAAATTCTCACTGCCTGGGAAGCTGGCGCAGACGCCATTAAGGTGTTCCCCTGCCACGCCCTGGGCGGCCCTCGCTACATAAAGGCGTTAAAAGCTCCCTTCCCCCACATCGAGCTTTTCCCGACAGGCGGCGTAAACCTGGACACGCTTCCTGAGTTCTTCGCGGCCGGTTCCTTCGCCGTCGGCGTGGGCAGCGAACTGGTCGATACAAACGCCCTGGCCGCGGGACACTATCACGTCCTCACGGACCGCGCCCGCCGTTTTCGCGAAGCCGCCGTTGCCGCCCAGTCAAGAATGAACTCTCCCGGTTAGCGGCCGTTAATAACGCGGCACCCCAGGATCGATCTCCCGGCTCCATTGATCGATCCCGCCCAGCACGCTGAAACAGTTCTCGATCCCGTGCTCCCGCAGCCACGCCACCACCTGCAGGCTGCGCACGCCGTGGTGGCACAGGACCAGCAAATCGCGCTCGTCCGCCAGCGCCTCCAGGCGCTGTAGCTCGCCGGGAATCGACTGCATTGGAAGCAGTTGCGACCCCTCGATGTGCGCCAGCGCAAACTCCTCCGGCTCCCGCACGTCAATCAAAACCGGCGGATTTTCTTCGCCGAGGCGCAACTTTGCGTCCTTCGGATTCACTTCCAATATGTCGGACATAATCTATGGTCTATTCCCCTCGTGGGCTGAGTTGTAGGATTTTTCTGTTAGCTCTCTCACAACAGCGGCATAGTAGTACTGGGAACATTTGCAGTACCATTTCGTCGCAGAACTTGATAACGCGTGCCATACTGAATCACTAAGAAAGCGAATAGGCTGCTCGGTGGCCGTTGTTCGCGGTTAAAAAAAGCGTGCAGGCCGTCTTCGCTTCGGCGCGTCGGTGGCCGTGTTGCGCGATTGACGAAAGCATACCCCATGGCGCAGCTAGGCGACGCGATCGCCCGCTACCACAACTTCCTGGATCAGGATAGCTATCGCGATCTAGCCTGGGCCGACGAGCTTCAGGAGCGCATGCGACAGCAGCAGCTCACCGACGCCGGGCGTCTGCTGGCGCCCGTTCTGCGTCCCGAGTTCATCTCCGCGCGTCAGCTCGAATCCCTCAGCCGCGCCGCCGAGCACCTCGCCTGCATCCTCGACCAACTCGAAACTCTCGTGCTCGAATGCCCGCCGCTGTTGAGCCGCCTGCAAATGCTTCCCGCCGAGAAAATGCTGGCCGCCGTTCCACGCTGCTATTCCAGGCTCAGCGTCACTTCGCGCATGGACGCCAATGTCCAAAACGGATCGCTCTGCTTGCGCGGCTTCGATGCCTCCAAGCCCATCGGTTTCGCGCACTCCGAGCCCCTCTCCGACCTGTTCCTCGCCCTCCCAATCCTCAAGGACTTCAAGCGCGGCCGCTATAAAATCTCCAAGATCGGGGGCGCGAAACACTTGTCCGCCGCTATGCTCCAGGCCTGGAAGGAGTTCGGCGGACGCGCAGCCCCCAGAATCGCCGTTTTGGAAGCCGCCCAGCCCTTCGGTCCCAATGGCGCCGAAGGTCACCTGCTGGCCGAGCTCTTCCGGCGGGCCGGAGCCTGCGCGCGCGTCGTCTCGCCCGAACAACTCGAATACCGGAACGGCAAACTTTCCGCCGCCGATTTCCCGATCGATGTCGTGTTCCGCCGCGTTCTCACCCGCGAGCTGCTGGTCCATTACGATCTGTCCCACCCGTTCCTGCTTGCCTACCGCGACCGCGCCGTCTGCGTGATAAATGATTTCCGTTCGGAATTGGCCCAGCGCCGTGTTCTGTTTGAGCTCCTCACCGACGAGTCCGTCACCGCGCGCCTCCCAGCCGCCGACCGCAAGCTCATCCGCGCCTTCGTCCCCTGGACCCGCCTCGTCACCCAGCGGAAAACCAAGTACAAAGACCAAAACGTCGATCTGCCCGAATTCATCCGCCGCAGTCGGGAACAACTGGTCCTGCGCCCCAATGACCACGAATGCGATCAACGGGTCTTCGTGGGCGCCGAGATGAACTCGTCCGCCTGGGATCGCGCCGTCCGTCTGGCCCTGCGCACTCCCTACGTCGTTCAGGAGCGCTTCTCCTGTGGCCGCCAAACGTTTCCCGTCTATCAATACGGCGAGTTGCAGATGCGAGAGACCGAGGTCTCCCTTCATCCTCACGTCTTCAACGGCAAGGTCCAGGGTGTCTCGGCTGCGCTCGCAACCTCCTCCGGCGGCTGCACGACCCCGCTCGCCGTCGCCCCCGTGCTGTTGCTCGAACCCGTCTGAACGCGAGTACAATAAATACCGTGACTGACAGCGTAATCGCAGCGATCATCACCTCGGTCGCCACTGCGGCTTCCACCGCCGGCGTTGCCATCACGGCGCTGGTGCTTAACAATAAGCGCTTCGATCTGATCGAGAAGCGCTTGGACGCCATCGAGCACAAACTCGGAGTGATTCAAGCCGACCTCAAGCAGTTCTACAAAGACATCGCCCAGCTTCGTGCCCGTACCGGCCTTGAGTAACTAGGTTTGGCCAACCTCGCGAATTCTTCCCATCAAAAGCTCGTCCGCGCCATCCGCCATGCTCTGCGCGATCACGCCGATCCGCTATCGGCTCGCGAGGCTTTGCGGCGTATCGTAGAAAACTAGCCCTTTAGGATCTTCGAAAACGAGCGTCTCCTTCTCGCTTCCTTCCAGCCTCATCCTGGGATCTCCGCCCGGAAACGAGACTTCGTTCCATTGCCCCGACACATGATCGAGGAGATAGGTCGTTTGTTTCTCCTGCGCGTAATGGGTCACGAAGGCTTTGCCCGAATCCGTCAACGCAAAACCGTCGGCTTCGCCTTTCTTGTCCCCCAACCCCGGATACACCTTATAATCGCTCGGGTGACTGGTCGGCAATTCGACATAAGTTCCCGCGCCCTTAATCGGCCCGTACCAGCCCACGCGCTCGTTGGTCGCAACCAGATATCCATCGTGGGACCGCCAAACAGGATGAACCGTCAATCCCGGCACCCCTGAGCCAAGCAGCTTTCCCGTCCGGTCAAAGTGGCGGATCGCATCTCCGTTTCGATTGACGCCGACGTATGTCCGTTCGTAATTCATTTCGTCGCCGGCCGTCCAAATCGTTCCATCCGGCGCGACCGCCAGCAGGGCCGGCCAATAGGGATAGGTCCGAATGATCTGCACTTCCCCGCTCTTCGCTGGCTTTATGGCGATGAACGGGGCTAATCTCCCATCATAGGAATAAGCCTCGCCGGCCGCCACCAGGTCTCCCGCCGGGTCCCGGTCATAGCCGAATACCCACAGTTGCGACGTATCGGGAATGGAAAAATTCCAGGTAGACGATATAGAACCATCACGATTCACGACTGTAAAAGTCTTCGTAAGCGGTGCAACCATGTCCACCAGAATGAATGCGCCGTGACTCCATCTCCAACTGCCGCCGGTAACCACCGACGTCCAGGTGGACGGCGTGCTCGACGTGAGCACATATCCGGCATCGCTCGCCAACGCGTAACTCGTCGCTAAGCACGCAGCTAAAGCGAAACGCAGGATTTTAAAATGCTTGTTAGCTGATCTCATGGATTACCTCCTCGACAACAACCTAAAATCTCTCTGAGTACTGGGCAGTGGCAATCCTTACTATGGTGGGTCCTCGCCATTACATCCGCACATCGCGGTCTGGCCTATCCCGGGACACTGCCAATCATTTGCCCTATAACAGTCCAATCCATTGGTGACCCAAATTCCTATGTACGGCTTGTAGGCGTAACCCTGGCCACCAAAGTACGTCCCGCCGCAGTTATCGGCGCAAGGCCAAGAAGTAATCCCTCCGCCGCAGCCGGCGCAATAAGTAGCTTGAGCATGCACCGTTGTATCGCCTAGGCCCAGTAACGATAAGTATCGCTTCGCGGTCTCCCATTTGCTTTCGAAGTGGTAAACCTTGCCGCTGCATGTTCTTACCGTGGAATAAGACGCTGGCGAAAAATGTGGGTCCTTCGGCACGTTTACAAACAACGAAGGGAGTAAGTGACCGGAAGTGTCGGTAACTCTCAGCCGTTGGGCCTCATGGGCCGATCCAGGCAGGATCTGCATGTGAAGCGCGAGACCCAGCATAAGACATGCGGTCACTGCTGAACCTAATATCAGTTGGCGAAACGCGGGCACGATGCTACTCTCCTTAATCGGTCGATTGCACGGCATCCTGCACGGATACCCCGAAATAGCTTTCCATAGAGCGCTTCGTATCCGCCGTATACGCTCCGCTCCAATCGCCTTCAATCTTTCCTGCAGTGGATATAACTAAGGTCTCGGGAGTGCTGCCTAAGCGGTACGTTCTAAGCGCCGCCGCCAAGAGAACAGTGTAGACAGGAAAAGAGATACCTTGACCTGCAACAAATTCTTTCAAGCCATCGGAATCAAGCGACAATCCGATCACGCGATAGCGGCTAGAGACCGCTTTAAAAAACGCGCCAGCCGCTTGAGCGTTTCTTTGACACCAGACGCAGCCCGGGCGAAAGACATACAGCAGCGTAGGTTTACTGTTGCCGCGGAACGAAAGGGCCGTTCTGGAGCCTGCCTGATCCGTTACCTCAAAGCTGGTAAGCCGCAGTCCCTTTCTGGACGACTCTGCCTGGTCAGCGGATCGTGTAAGAACATATATGTATCTTGCCTGTAACCCGTTGATTAGAAGTGACGCCCCCAGCGCTATCCCAACTAAGACTTTCCGTTGCGGCGTCACTAACATCTTACGCATTAGGGCTAAAACCGTAACAGCAATATACCCGCGTGCCAACTGGATGTCAAGACAAATCGCCTCATTAATACGCCACCCGGGTACTACTCAAGTGAATATTGCTGAATTACGTAAAATTGCTTGGAATTTTGACGAAATGGCGCATTTTGTTGCAAACGGTGCCATCTAGTTCGTACGCTACTTCACTATCTGGACGGCTGCCCTGCCGCGCCCCACTTTGCTAACCTAAACCCATGGGGTACCTCCCGTACCAGAACCAATCTTCGCCCGCCTTCCGTTCAAGAGCCCAGAACCATCTGTCCCAGTAGGAGATAATGGAAGAGTGCACCGCTTTGTATAGCGATGTCCACAGCGATTCCCACAATATCTTGTGCTCTACCTGGAGAATCTCTATTGACGACTCGCACAAATAGGTGTTGAATAATCTTGCTGGCTGCTGCCAGCACCCCCAGCAGAAAGGCTCAATCCATGGGACAGCTCAGCGTCAATTTAGCCGTTAAAGTAAAGGAGTTGCATCACTCCCTCAAGAAAGAGGAACGGACCGGCGTGTCCTTCCCCCGCTTCTTCACCGCCAAACTGGAGGAGGGCGCTACTCCCTACGACCAGATCGCCTGGGAATCGCGCACCGCCACCATCGGCAACGACCTGGGCTCCGTCATCTTCGAGCAGCGCGACGTCGAGGTCCCCGCGGACTGGTCCCAGACCGCCACCAACATCGTCGCCAGCAAGTATTTCCACGGCCGCATCGGCTCCCCCGAGCGTGAAACCAGCGTGGCGCAGCTCGTCCACCGCGTGGTGGACAGCATCGCCGACTGGGGCTTCGCCGGCAACTACTTCAAAACTCGCGCAGATTGCGAAAACTTCCGCCACGAGCTCGCCCACCTCATGCTCACCCAGAAGGCCTGCTTCAACTCGCCCGTCTGGTTCAACGTGGGCGTGCGCGAATCCCGCGGCTACGGCTTCTACTTCGACGAATCCGAGCAGGTAGTCCGCAAACTCCTCCCCGGCGAGAACCACCCGCAGTGTTCGGCCTGCTTCATCAACTCCGTCGGCGACACGCTCGAATCCATATTGGATCTCGCCAAGACCGAAGGCATGCTCTTCAAATGGGGCTCGGGCACCGGCACCAACCTTTCCGCCATTCGCGAAGAGAATGCCCATCTCTGGGGCGGCGGCCGTGCTTCCGGTCCGCTCAGCTTCATGAAAGGCTTCGATGCCTTCGCCGGCGTCATCAAGTCCGGCGGCAAAACCCGCCGCGCCGCCAAGATGGTGATCCTCAACTCCGACCACCCCGACGTCGAAGCCTTCATCTGGTGCAAGGCCAAGGAAGAGAAGAAGGCGCACACCCTGATCGACGCCGGTTACGACTCATCGCTCGACGGCGACGCCTATAGCTCCGTCTTTTTCCAGAACGCGAATAACTCGGTGCGCGCCACCGACGAGTTCATGCAGGCCGTCGTAGACGATTCCGATTGGTGGACCCGCAGCGTAGTCGCTGGCCAGCGGGTCAAGCGCCTTAAGGCGCGCGAGCTGATGCGCCAAATCGCCGAAGCCACCCACCAGTGCGGCGATCCCGGCATGCAATTCGACACCACCATCAATCGCTGGCACACATCCAAGAAAACCGCGCGCATCAACGCTTCGAATCCGTGCTCCGAATACATGTTCCTCGACGATTCGGCCTGCAACCTGGCTTCCCTCAATCTCATGAAGTTCGTCGGCCCCGACGGCAGCTTCGACGTGGAAGCCTTCCGCCATGCGGTCGATACCGTAACTCTCGCGCAGGAGATCATCGTCGACAACGCCAGCTATCCCACCGAAAAGATCGCCAAAAACTCGCACGATTTCCGCCCGCTCGGCCTTGGCTTCGCCAACCTGGGCGCGCTGCTGATGTCGCTCGGCATCCCCTACGATAGCGACCGCGGCCGCGACTTTGCCGGCGCCATCACCGCCATCATGTGCGGCCAGGCTTATCTCACCAGCGCGCGCATCGCCGAAGCCGTCGGCCCCTGCCCCGGTTATCCGGAAAACGAAGATACCTTCCTCGATGTCATCCGCATGCACTGGAACGCGGTCAACGGCATCGACGGCAAGCGTGTCCCGGCCGAAATGTTCAAAGCCGCCGAAGCCTGCTGGCGTCAGGCTTACGAGCTCGGCGCGCGCACCGGCTATCGCAACGCGCAGACCACCGTCATCGCCCCCACCGGCACCATCGGCTTCATGATGGATTGCGATACCACCGGCATCGAGCCTGATCTTGCGCTTGTGAAGTACAAGAAGCTGGTTGGCGGCGGCATGATCAAGATTGTGAACAACACGGTTCCGGCAGCGCTGTTCAAGCTCGGATACAACAACGCCCAGGTTGACGCCATCGTCAGCTACATCGACGCCACAGGCACCATCGAAGGCGCGCAGCACATCAAGGAAGAGCACCTGCCAGTCTTCGACTGCTCGTTCAAGCCCACCAAGGGCACGCGGACGATCTCCTACATGGGGCACGTAAAGATG
>DATASJ010000113.1:0-3261 GCA_036269275.1 Bryobacteraceae bacterium
GCGCGGGCGGGGGGAACACCCGATTCTCCCGCAGACTCGAATCCAGATTCGTATTGCCTTCAATGGTTTCCACGCACAGACCTCCGAATTTTGACCCAGCAAAACGAAGGTACCCTATACAACTCGCTGCGGCAACATACCGGTGACGGTGGCTGATACATTCCCACGGAGAATCATGTATCTTGGGTCGCGCATCTAGATGATATGGCCTTTGATTCGGCCAAGTTTTTTGCACCACGTCAGGAATTTATGAATCTCCCGAGGTTTTAAGTATGGCCCTGGCTTTTCTCGATCGTGACCGCTCCATTGCTCCTGCAGGATACAGCCGCTGGCTGGTTCCACCCGCCGCTCTCGCCATCCACCTTTCGATCGGCCAGGTTTACGCCTTCTCGGTCTTCAAAAATCCTTTGCTTGCCCTGCATGGCGCGGACGGGTCGGCGTGGAATCTGAAAGAAGTGGGTTACATCTTTTCGATTGCGATTGCGTTTCTAGGCATCTCGGCTGCGCTCTTTGGCGCGTGGCTGGAGAAGGCCGGCCCCCGGCGCGCGATGTTTTATGCGGCTGTCTGCTTTGGGTTTGGCTTCATCGTCGCGTCCCTGGGGGTCAGCAGCCATCAACTCTGGCTCATCTATCTGGGCTACGGCGCCATTGGAGGCATGGGACTTGGTCTGGGCTACATCTCGCCGGTATCGACGCTGATCAAGTGGTTCCCCGACCGGCCGGGCCTTGCCACCGGGCTGGCCATCATGGGCTTCGGGGGAGGCGCCATGATCGGCGGTCCCCTCGCAAGCAACCTCATGGCCCACTTCAAGGCCGCGGGTCAGCCTTCGATTCCCTACGCGATGATTACCATGGGAATCCTGTACTTCATCTTCATGATGTTTGGGGTCTTTACGATTCGCGTCCCGCGGGACGGCTGGAAGCCTGAGGGCTGGGTTCCATCGACGAAGCACTCCGCATTGATTTCGAGCCATAACGTCGCGGTCCACGAAGCGTGGAAGACGCCGCAGTTCTGGCTGCTCTGGGTCGTGCTCTTTGTGAACGTGACCGCAGGCATCGGCATACTTGAGCAGGCTGCGCCGATGATCCAGGATTTCTTCAAGGGAAGCGTGAGCGCAACGGCAGCGGTTGGTTTCGTCGGCCTGCTGAGCATCTTTAATATGGCCGGGCGCTTTTTCTGGGCCTCTACCTCGGACTTCATAGGACGCAAAGGGACTTATTTCATCTTCTTCACGCTCGGCGCCGTGCTTTACTTCTTCCTGCCCTTCACCCGTCAGGACAAGCTGGATTCCGTGCCGCTCTTCGTCGGCATCTCCGCGCTGGTGATTTCGATGTACGGCGGCGGCTTCGCCACGATTCCCGCCTACCTAAAGGATCTCTTCGGCGGCTACAATGTTTCTGCTATTCATGGGCGGCTGCTGACCGCCTGGTCGGCGGCCGGGATCGTCGGACCGCTGATCGTCAACGGCACTCTCGACCATTACATTGCGAATAAGCTGCCAAAGGAAGACGCCTATCCGCTCATCCTGCACATCATGTGCGGTCTGCTGGTTGCCGGCTTCCTGGCCAATTTCATGGTACGCCCAGTTGCAGAAAGATTCTGGCTGAAGGATCAGAACGTCCTTGTGCCCGAAGGCGCTGCCCACTAACTCAACCCGACGGAGTGCTCACACTCCGCGCCTTTTCTGCTAAGGAGTCATCGATGGCCCAATCCAATTCCGTCAAAAAGTCCTCGCCGCTGCTCATCGCAGCTGCATGGATCATCGTCGTCGTTCCCACCGCGTGGGGCCTCAAATATACCGTGCAGAACGCGATGAAGCTCTTTACGTCAGCAACGCCTGCGGCGGCGGCCGCCCCGGCCAAGTAGCCGGGAGGCTGATCGCAGGCTGTACGCAAACACAATCAGCGTCGAACGAGTGAAGGAATCATTCCGCATTCAAATTTCGATGCGGCAGCCAACGGCATCAACCCTTTCGGGCCTCAGCTTCTGCCAGCCATCCGCGACGCAACGTCTCAGAAGGAACGCTGGATAGATAAGGCTTGATGTCGAGAATGGGCGTCCCATCGAGCATGTCAACGCCTCGAACGTGCAAGCGTCCGTTCTCACGGCGAAGCAACTCGACGACGGTGAGGCCGATCGGGTTTGGACGTCGCGGCGATCGTGTGGCAAAGACGCCATGCGGCCGGTTGTCAAAGGGCGGCGTGCCTAACAGGTCGAAGCCGTCGGAGCGGTGGAAGGCCCAGATCACCATGAGATGCGAGAAGCCCTCGATATCGGTTAGCCCGAGTTCGAATTCAGGCAAGATACGCAGGACGCCTTCCGCCTCGTGCTTTACGCCGAGACCCTTCGGAATCACGGCTGTATCTCTGTAGGGACTGTCGACAAATCCAATCGCCCGGGGCGTGAACATTTGGCGCTGTGCCTCTGCTCTAATCCTAAGCGCAATCGCAGTCCGGATGCATTTCTACCCGCATCTTTTGTGTCTGTGGGTCGAACGCAAATGACCGGCCTAGGCGCAGATAGAACATGAAGGTCGCGCATCGGCTCAAACCGGCCCCTTAAGTAAAAAAATATGGCCGCTCTAGCACTTTTGCTAAATGCCCAAACTCTTGGTTCGCGATACGTTATTTACTCGACGGGACTTTATCAACGTTCTTCCAGGAGGCACGTATGCACGCTAGAGCGGACGCTCGCAGGTGGGTCTTGGCGTCTGTAACTATCCTAGGTTTCTTGTTCACGACCGGAGTGATCAAAGGTACTGCACAAGCCAAGAAACCCAACATCCTCGTCATCATGGGCGACGACATCGGAATGTGGAACATCGGCGCGTACCACCGCGGCATGATGGCCGGCAGAACGCCGAACCTCGACAAGATGGCCAAGGAAGGTATGATCTTCACCGACTACTACGCCGAGGCCAGTTGCACAGCCGGCCGTGCAAACTTCATCACCGGCGAACTCCCCATCCGCACCGGAATGACCACCGTCGGCCAGGCAGGAGCTAAAATCGGCATTCCCGCCGAGGCTGTGACCACCGCCACGGTCCTAAAGTCGATGGGCTACGCCACAGGGCAGTTCGGCAAGAACCATCTTGGCGACTTGAACGAATTCCTCCCCTGCGTTCACGGCTTCGACGAATTCTTTGGCTACTTGTATCACCTCGATGCGATGGAAGACCCCGCGCATCCCAACTATCCGCAGAATCTCTTGAATGTCGTCGGTCCCCGTAACATGGTCCATTGCTGGTCCACCGACACCGA
>DATASJ010000114.1:0-2235 GCA_036269275.1 Bryobacteraceae bacterium
TGGCTACTGCCGAGGCATCCATCACGCGCAGGTTCTTGGCCAGGACCTCGGAGTAGCCGATCTCTTCAAAGCGCACGGCGTCTTGATTTTGCAGCGGGTCCTTGTCATAGACACCGTCGACGCGGGTGGCTTTGGCCACGATATTGGCGTGGATCTCCAGGCCGCGCAGCGTAGCCGCGGTATCGGTCGAAAAATAGGGATTGGAGGTGCCGGCGGCGAAGATCACGATGCGGCCTTTTTCCAGGTGGCGAATGGCCCGGCGGCGAATATATGGCTCGGCCACCTCGTTCATGGTAATGGCCGTCATCACACGGGTGGGTATGCCCTGTTTTTCGAGCGCATCTTGCAGCGCCAGAGCGTTGATCACGGTAGCCAGCATGCCCATGTGATCGGCGGTGACGCGGTCCATGTGGCGGGCCGCGGCCGCCACGCCGCGAAAGAAATTGCCGCCTCCCACTACCAGGCCGATCTGCACGCCGGCCTTGGCCACTTGGGCAACTTCTTCCGCCAGCGCCTGCATGCGGCCGGCGTCCAGGCCGAAGGAACCTTCGCCGGCCATCACTTCTCCGCTGAGTTTTAGCAGAATGCGTTGGTATCGGGGCATGCGTTTATCGCGCACAGCCGAGGTTCCCTGTGCGCCCATGGCGCTACTCTGCGCTAGTTTCTTCGGCCGCGACGGTGTCGCCCACTTTGAAGCGGACAAAACGCGCTACCGAGATGTTTTCGCCGAGCTTGGCGATCTTGGACTTGATCAGATCGGCAATGGTGGTGGTGTTTTCCTTAATGAACGGCTGTTCCATCAAGCAGACTTCTTCGTAGTACTTGGCCAAGCGGCCTTCTACGATTTTGTCGAGAATTTTCTCGGGCTTGCCCTCGGCGAGCGCCCGGGCGCGCGCGATATCCTTCTCTTTTTCGATGGCGGCGGCAGTGACATCCTCGCGCCGCACAAACTCCGGATTGGCGGCGGCAACTTGCATGGCGAGATCCTTCACCAGTTCCTGAAAGGCATCGGTGCGCGCCACGAAATCGGATTCGCAGTTGACTTCGATCAGGACGCCGATCTGCGCGCCGGCGTGGATGTAATTGCCGATCATGCCTTGCTTGGTCGAACGCGTAGACTTCTTGGCAGCGGAGGCGATGCCGGCCTTGCGCAGGACGACCTCCGCCTCACCCAGGTCTCCCTTGGCTTCGACCAGCGCCTTCTTGCATTCCATCATCCCTGCTCCGGTGCGTTCCCGGAGCTGCTTCACTAGCTGTGCACTGATATCCATAATTTCCTCAAGCAAAACACACCTCACGCGGTTCGCGCGGCTTGCGCCATCCGCTGGTCACACGGCTACCGGTCAGTTGGTCTGAACCGCTTCGTCGACAAGCTCGGCGGCGGCAGGTCCCTTGCGGGGCAGCGACATCGACGGCAGATCTTCGTCGGGCATGGATTCCGACATGAGCTGCTCGGAGAACTTGGGATCCATTAACTGCGCGTACTCGGGGATATCTTCCATCGGGGTTTCGTCGCCGATAATCTTCTCGGCGGTGAAATCCTGTTCGCTGGCGAGCTGGCGCCCTTCAACCACGGCGTCGGCGATCTTGGTGGTGAACAGGCGGATGGCGCGCAGCGCGTCGTCGTTGCCCGGAATCACGTAGTCCACCTTGCTGGGATCGCAATTGGTGTCGACCACGGCCACTACCGGGATGCCCAGCTTGCGGGCTTCTTCGACGGCGATGGCTTCCTTGTTCGAATCGATCACGAACAGCAGATCCGGCAGCCCGTTCATGTCCTTGATGCCCGACAGGTTCTGGTTTAGGTGCTTGCGCTCGCGCTCCAGGCGAATGACTTCCTTCTTAGCGCGGCCGTCCCAGGTCCCTTCAGTGGCCATGGCGTCCAGTTCCTTCAGGCGCTTGATGGATTTCTGCACCGTGGCCATGTTGGTCAGCAATCCGCCCAGCCAGCGCTGGTTGACGAAGTATTGACCGGAGCGCAGCGCTTCCTCGGAGATAGCCTCCTGCGCCTGGCGTTTGGTGCCCACGAAAAGAACGGTTTTGCCCTGCGCGGCCATTTCGCCCACGTAACGCATCGCGTCTTTGAACAGCTTAAGAGTCTTCTGAAGATCTATGATGTAGATCCCATTACGTTCGCCAAAAATGTATTCTTTCATTTTTGGATTCCAGCGCTTGGTCTGGTGCCCGAAGTGAACGCCGGCTTCGAGCAATTCTTTCATACTAATCGACGGCAAA
>DATASJ010000115.1:0-42951 GCA_036269275.1 Bryobacteraceae bacterium
ACAATGCCGGCTTCCTGCATTTCGAGCCAAAGGTCATTACCTTCGCGGGTGCGCTCACCGACGCCGGCAAAGACGGAAACGCCGCCGTGCTTCATGGCGATATTGTTGATGAGTTCTTGAATGATGACGGTCTTGCCTACGCCGGCGCCGCCGAAGAGGCCGATCTTGCCGCCGCGAAGATAGGGTTCGAGAAGATCGATGACCTTGATGCCGGTCTCGAACATCTCGAGTTCCGTGCCTTGCTCCTCGAATAGGGGCGCCAGGCGATGAATCGGTGCATGATGATCCGTCTGTATCGGGCCCATATTGTCGACCGGCTCGCCGAGAACGTTGAGCACGCGGCCGAGCGTCTGTTTTCCGACCGGAATGGTGATCGGCTTACCCAGGTCGATAGCCTTCATGCCGCGTACCAGGCCGTCGGTCGGCTCCATGGCGATGGTGCGCACGCGTCCTTCGCCGATGTGTTGGGCGACTTCGGCTGTGATGTCGATCTTCACTGGCACGTCGAAACCTTCGCTGGTGACGTGAATGGCGTTTAGAATCTTCGGCACGTGGCCTTCGGGGAACTGGACTTCGATGGTCGGGCCGGCGACCTGAACGACGCGGCCTTCTACGGCTTGTGCTGGCATAAGTTACTCCAAGTTACTGAAGGGCTGCGGCCCCACTTACAATTTCAATAATTTCGCGAGTGATTTTATCCTGGCGGATGCGGTTCATGGTCAGCGTGAGGTCACCGATTACATCGCCGGCATTGGAGGTGGCGGCCTCCATGGCGGTCATGCGCGCGGCATGATAGGCCGAGATGGATTCGAGCAGCGCGCGATAGATTTCCATTTCCACATACTTAGGAAGCAGCGCGCGCAGGATCTGATAGGGCGGCTCCTCGTAGATGTAGTCGATCTGCTGGTCTTCCTTGTTTTCGGGAACTTCCACCGGGAGGATGCGCTTCAGCACCAGGTTCGACGCCATGACGCTCTTGAATTCGTTCACCGCGATATAGACCGCGTCGATTTCGGCGTTGCTGTATAGATCGATCAGCTTGTCTGCGATCTCCGCGGCCTTGTCGTAGGTAGGCTTGTCGACAATGCCGACATAATCCCCGGTGACGTTGAAATTCCGTTTCCTGAAATAGTCGCGCGATTTGCGGCCGATGGTTTCCACTCTTAGGTCCGCGCCTTGATGCTCGTCTACAAATCGCTGCGACATACGAAAGAGATTGGAGTTGAATGCACCCGCGAGGCCGGTATCGCTCGAGACCACAATTAACTGGATGCGCTTCTCTTCGCGAACTGCGAGCAGCGGCAGGTCCGCCATCTCCGGATTTCCGGCGGCCGCAGCGGCCACATTCGAGAGAACGCGCTGCAGCATTTGTGCGTACGGGCGCGAAGCGAGCGCATGCTCCTGAGCACGCCGCAGCTTGGCCGCCGAGACCATTTTCATGGCCTTGGTGATCTGCTGCATGTTCTTGACGCTGCGAATGCGGCGCCGAATGTCGATTAAGCTCGGCATGCGCTAGGCTTTGGTCTGCAGCTCCTGGGCTTCCTTTGGCGAATCGCGGACAACGGGCCCCGATCGCCCTGTGCGCTCTTCGCGCGTTTCTTCGGCCTGCCCGCCGGGGGGCTGCTGGCCTGCCGCCTGAGCGCCACCCGGAGACTGCCGCTGGTCCTTCTGCTCGGGCTTCTTCTGTCGCGCCTGCTCCTCTTTTTGCTTGTTCTCTTTTTGCTTTTCCTCGCGGGGCGCCTTGAACTGCTGCTTGAATTCCTTGAGCGCGTTCGTGAGTTGACCCTTGATGTCGTCGTTCAGCTCGCGCTTTTCCGCGATGGTCCGCAGGAGATCGGGCTTGCTGTCTTCGAGGAAATGGTTGAGCTCGGCTTCGAAGCGCCGTACGTCCTCGACGCGGATGTCATCGAGGAAGCCGTTGGCGCCAGCGAAGATGATGGCGACCTGCTTCTCTACCGGAACCGGGGAGTAGGGACCTTGCTTCAACACCTCAACCCAACGCTTGCCGCGCGCCAGTTGGGCTTGAGACGACTTATCGAGATCGGAACCGAATTGCGCGAAGGCAGCCAGCTCGCGATATTGCGCCAGATCGAGACGCAGTGTACCGGCTACGGAGCGCATGGCCTTGATTTGCGCACTGCCTCCCACGCGGCTCACCGACAAGCCGACGTTGATAGCGGGACGCACATTCGAGTTGAAGAGATCGGTTTCGAGATAGATCTGGCCGTCGGTGATGGATATGACGTTGGTAGGAATGTAGGCCGAAACGTCACCGGCTTGTGTTTCGATGAACGGCAATGCGGTGAGCGATCCGCCACCCTTCTCGTCATTCAGCTTTGCGGCGCGCTCGAGCAAGCGGCTATGGAGATAGAAGACGTCGCCCGGATAGGCCTCGCGCCCGGGTGGGCGGCGCAACAGCAGAGAGATTTCGCGATAGGCGGCAGCGTGCTTCGAAAGATCGTCGTAGATGCAGAGGGCGTGGCGGCCGGAATCGCGGAAAAATTCGGCGATGGCGCAGCCGGCGTAGGGGGCGATGTACTGCATGGGCGCGGGGTCGGAGGCGGTGGCGGCGACGACGATGGTGTATTCCATGGCGCCGTGGTCTTCGAGTGTTTTCACGACCTGGGCGACGGTAGAGCGCTTTTGGCCGATGGCGACATAGACGCAGATCACATTCTGCCCGCGCTGGTTGATGATGGTGTCGAGCGCGACGGTCGTCTTGCCGGTTTGGCGGTCGCCGATGATCAACTCGCGCTGGCCGCGGCCGATGGGGACCATGGCATCGATGGCCTTGATGCCGGTTTGCAAGGGCTGCTTGACGGGCATGCGATCGACGACGCCGGGCGCCAAACGTTCGAGCGCATTGAATTCGGTGGTCTGGATGGCGCCCTTGCCATCGATGGGGCGGCCGAGTGCATCGACAACGCGGCCGATCATTGCATCGCCTACCGGGATGGACATGATGCGGCCGGTGCGGCGCACCTGGTCGCCCTCTTTGACATTGCTGAAATCGCCCAGCAGCACCACGCCCACCTGGTCTTCCTCCAGGTTCAAAGCGATGCCGTCGGTATCAGGCCCGAACTCGACGAGCTCGCCGGCCATGACATTCTGCAAACCGTAGATGCGCGCGATGCCGTCGCCGACGCTGATGACGGAGCCAGTCTCCGATACGTTTTCGACCGCATCGAAATTCTCGATCTCGGAGAGAAGCACACGGGAGATTTCATCTGCCCTGATTTGAGACATACGTTTAGTTCCTTTTAGACAGTTGCTAACCGCCGGCGCAGCCCTTCCAGCTTGCCGCGCATGGTGGCGTCGTACTCTCGGGAGGCGACCCGCGCGCGCACGCCGCCGATGAGTCCCTGGTCGATTTCATAATGCGCGCGAATGAATTTGCCCAGCTTGGTACCCAAGGCGCGCTCGATCTGCTCGCGCTGCGGAGGGCTGAGCTCCTGGGCGGAGGTGACGACGGCCGGAACCCATCCGAGCCTCTCATCCACCACCTCTTCGAAGCTGCGGCGGATGGTGCTGAGATCCGTTGTGCGGCGATGAGAGACGAGCACTAGCAGGAAATTCCGGATCTTCCGATGAATGCCTAACTCTTCGGCGAGCCGCTTGGCGAGGACCAATTTGCGAGACCGGCTGACGGCGGGCGAAATCAAGGCGCGCTGCAATTGCTGAGAGCCGGAAAGCAACTCATCTACTGCACGAAGCTGCTCGACCGCGGCTTCGGGGCGGAGATCTGAATCCGTCGCGAAGACGGCATCCGCGAGGGCGCGGGCGTAATGGGAGGCAAGAGCGCCTTGCATTTAATTCTTGCCTCGCTCCACTAGATGAATGAAGTCGTCGATGAAGGGAGCCTGATCTTGCGTGAAGAAGCGATCGCGCAGGCGTTGCTCGGCGGATGCAAGAGCGAGTTGGGCGGTGTGGCGCCGGAGCTGAGCGGCGGCCTCGCCGCGGAGGGCTTCGATCTCGGCTTGGGTGTTGCGGTGAATATGCGCGATCTCGAGATCCGTTTCGTGGCGGAGACGCTGGTGCGCACGTTCCATTTCCGCGGCGGCCTGCTCGCGCATCCTCTTGATCTCGTCGGGGAGAGTGGCCATTTTGCGATCGATTTCCGAATATCGGAACTCCGCTTCAATGCGGAGACCGGTGGCGTCCTGAATCGCTTTTTGAATGTCGGTCGAGCGGGCGTTGAAGAAGCGCGGCGCGAATTTCGCGATGAGATAGCCGAGGCCGATCAGGAAGAGAGCGAAATTGATGATCTTCCATCGGGTGACGGCGTCGAGAACGACGGTTTCCTGGGGAGTTTCCTGCGCAAAGGCAAGCGGCGCACTGAGCAGAGGAAGGCTGACCGCAGGCAACCAGACCCTGAGCGCCCGCACACAGCGTGGGGTTTGCACTAGGCAGCTCTCCGTCGAAGCAGAGAATTCACGATCTGTTCGCTCAATTCGCCCACATGCGTTTCGGCTTCCGCCTGCGCGCGCTCGAGTTCCTGCCGGATCTGGCGTTTGGCGTCTTCGATTTGATGGTCGGCTTCGGCGCGCGTCCGGGCGATGGCTTCGGCTTGCTCCTGTGCCCATCTCTGGCGCAAGGCTTCGTGTTCCTGGTGCAGTTCGGCGCGGGCGATTTGCAGCGCGTGCTCGAATTCGGAAGTTTTTTTGTCCGCGGCTTCGGAGGCGTGGCGGGCGATCTCGCGGACACCCTCGGTCGCCTTCTTGCGCTCTTCCAAAACCTTCGCGAGGGGCTTGAAATAGACGCGCTTGAGATACAAAGTCAAAAGAATGAAGAAGAAAATAGTGGGGGTTGACTTGATCAGCAGGCCGACGAGGGCGTGTAGAGTCGTTTGCATGAAGAAAATTCGATAGTTGGGAAGGAGAGCGTGAGCCCGGACTCGTGGATGTCGAGCGCACTACGACCGCTGCGGCTTCAGACCGCGCACAACGGCCACCAAGGCGCTAAGCGAAGACAGCCTGTGCGCTCCATATTCAGACCGCGCACAACGGCCACCAAACGGCTGTGCGCTCCTCTTCCCTTATTGATTTACGCTAACATACGCGATTTTCGTGGGTCAATTTAGGGCCTTCACGGTCGTTCAGGCGGCGGCTTTTTCGGCGGCCATGTGGCGGGCGACGTCTTCCAGAGAGAGTTTGAGGACCGTTTTCAGGCGATCGAAGGGGATTTGGGTGTGGCCGGGAAGCTGCGCTTCGATGGTCGACCGAATATCCGTATCTAATTCGAGGTGGGCGGCCTTGGCGTTGGCGAGGCGGACGCGGGCGTCATGCGCTTCCTGCTTGCGGGCCTGATCGGCCTGACTGGCGACTTTCCTCGTTTCGCTTTCGCTCTTGCGATTCGAAGCCAATTCCTTCTTCCTCGCTTCGGCGCGGAGTTTGTGGAGTTGATCGAGGTATTTGTGGAAAGCGCGCTCATGGGTGGTCTGGTAGCGGAGGTAGAGGGCTAGCTGCCTTTCTTGAGTCTTCGCCACGCCGAAAGACGCGGGCTCATCGTCATCGTCGCAGGCGGGGATATCGCGCTGGAAGCCCATGTCTTGTAAGGCGAGCGCGCGCTGGGAGAGCCACTGGTGCTGAGCCATTTTCTCGACCAGCAATTGCTCGAAGGGGCCGCGGGGTTCGAGGCCGGCGCGCAGGGCGGCATGCAAGGTGTCGTATTCTTCTTCGTTTTCCCAAGGCAGGACAGAGAATGAACTGCCGGTGAGGCCGGTTTTGAAGTTGTTGAGGCAAGAGGCGGCCTTGCCTTCCTCGGTCTTGGGCCCGGTGGAGAGTTGGGAATTGGTTTGGTTGGCGGCGATTTGGGCGTTGGTGGACATATCGAGTAACTCCTTGGCAGATAATTCCGCTCCCTGACGGTCGCGGCTCGGAAAAAGAAAAACGCCGGATAGGCCACAGCGGGCGACCGGCGTTTTCGGAAATCGGGCTTCTAAATGTTCAGGATAGCACGGTGGGACCAAGGGAATGTGTGTAAGTTGATGAAATTACTGGAAATATCGATTGTGACTGACATTTTGGGATGGGAATGTTTTGGGACCGGGATTGGCCACTAACCCGGATTGTATATATCAGGCATATACTGAAATTGTGGCCAAGCGAAAAGACCCGCTTGAGGGCTGTGTCGGATTCGATTGGGATGACGCCAACGTAGAAAAGAATTGGGAACGGCATCGAGTTAGCCCGGAAGAAGCAGAAGACGTGTTCTTCCAAGAGCCGCTGGTTTTGCGCAGCGATGTGCGCCACTCAGGCGCGGAAAAGAGATATTACGTCCTGGGCCAAACTGCGACCGGACGGCACTTGTTCATGTCGTTTACGATTCGGCGTAAGCTGATTCGGGTGATCTCGGCGCGGGATATGAATCGTCAGGAGGAGGAACTTTATGGCAAGCACGAAGAAGCGAGTTCCTGAGTTTCTGTCTGAGGAAAGTGAGCGCGAGTTTTGGGCGACGCACGATTCCAGCGAATTTGTAGACTGGGAGGCGGCGCGGCGGCGGAAGTTTCCTAATCTAAAGCCGACACTGCGCACTATTTCGCTACGGCTGCCGGTATCGATGATCAAAGACCTCAAGATTCTTGCGAATAAGCGGGACGTGCCGTATCAGTCGCTATTGAAAGTGTTCCTTGCGGAGCGCCTGGAACAAGAGCGGCGGCGAACGTAGGGGGTCAGCGCAGATTTTCAGGAGGGATGCGGTCGACGAGGGCGCGAATGGCGGACACAAGCTCACGGATCTGCCGCTCTAGATCTGTCATGTGGTCATAGGTCTTGAGCGCCAGCTCGCGGGTCGCCAACGTCAACTCGTGACTCGCGAGGATGGCGCGCCAGATACGCTGATGCTCTTCGGCGTGGCGGTCCTGTCCGTTTCCGTCAGGCATGCTTCTAGCGTACATGCCTTTCGCCGTGAAAGCGGCGGTAACGGGCTGTGCGGTAATCTCCATTACGGGAGGTTTTGCATGAACGCTGTTCTTGTTTGCGCATTCGTAGGAATTGCGCTTTGCGCTGGGCCGCTCGGCTATGCGCAGGCTGTGCCGCCCCAGGCTCCGAGCTCACACCCGGAACAGATTCAGCAAGAGTCCGCGGCCGGCAATCCAGACGTGCAGAAGCTTCAGACTCAACTGGCGCACGATGAAAAAGCCCTGCAGGATTGGCCGAACCTGGCGCGGTATCACGACGAAAACGGCAAGCTCAACCCGCCGATGGCGAGCGAGCGCCGCGTCGTGTTCCTGGGCGATTCGATTACCGACGGGTGGGGCCGTGGGCAGGGCAGCAAATTCTTTCCCGGCCAACCGTACGTGAATCGCGGCATCAGCGGGCAGACCACCCCTCAGATGCTCATCCGCTTCCGGCCGGATGTGATCGCGTTGCAGCCGAGAGCGGTGGTGATCCTGGCGGGCACCAACGACCTAGCGGGAAATACCGGCCCGGAGACGCTCGATGGCATTGAGGGAAATCTCGAATCGATGGCAGAACTGGCAAAGGCCAACGGCATCCGCGTGGTGCTGGCCTCCGTCATGCCGGTGTGCGATTGTTTCAAGCTGCAGACCCAGCAGCGTCCGCCCGCGAAGATCCTGGCGCTGAACGCGTGGATGAAGGATTATTGCGCGCGGAGCGGGTGTGTCTATCTCGACTACTACTCGGCCATGGCCGATTCGAGCGGACTATTCAAGCGCGAGCTGACCTATGACGGCCTGCATCCGAACAACGCCGGCTACGAAGTGATGGCGCCGCTGGCGCAGAAGGCGGTAGATCAAGCGCTGAGCCACTGAAGCGCTGCGCGCGCGTAACTGTTAACCTCGTTTTGATGAAGGTCCGCTCACAGGCGCTGTTTGGGCGCGTTTCCGCGCTGGCGTGCTGTTTGTGCGTGACGGCTGCAATTGCGCAGGGCGCGATTGATGCCAACTCGCTGCCCAAGCCGACCGGGTATGTCAGCGATTTAGCGCAGGTGGTGAGCCCGGAGGACAAGGAGCAACTGGAGGCGGTTTGCACGAAGGTGGAGCAGGAACTCGACGTGCAATTCGCGCTGGTCACGATTGACACGCTGGACGGCCAGCCGATCCGCGATTTCGCATTGGACGTGTTTCGCAAGTGGGGCGTGGGCAGCAGGAAGACGAACCAGGGAGTTCTGCTTTTACTGGCGGTGAAAGACCACCTGAGCGATATCGAGACGGGGCGCGGCATTGAGCCGTATATCACGGACGGTTTTGCGGGAAGTACGTTGCGCGCTATGCGGCCGCAGTTGCGGGCGAGCGACTACGGAGCAGCGCTGTTGACCGCGGCCAGGACGATGGCGCAGCAGATCGCGCAAGGCAAGGGCGTGACGTTCGATGACGCGCTCGCGCAGCGGGAACGGCCCACGAGAGTGGTGCGGCACCGAGGGGGCATTCCGGGTCCGCTGATCATATTGGGTATCTTCTTATTGCTGTGGCTGCTCGGCCGGGGCGGGCGGCGTGGCGGTGGGGGAGGGTTCTGGACGGGCATCCTGCTCGGCAACCTGCTCGGCGGTGGGCGAGGCGGATGGGGCGGGGGTGGTTGGGGCAATGGGGGTGGCTTCGGGGGCGGATCGGGCGGCGGGGGCGGTTTTGGCGGATTCGGGGGTGGAGATGCGGGGGGCGGCGGAGCCAGCAGCAACTGGTAGGCCCTTATGGCGGAGAGCTCGCAAAGCAAAAGGCGGTTGGCATGGAACAAAAACTTTCCGATTTAGTGGAGCGGCTGAAGAGCGCGCTGGGCGAGCGCATGGTGTCGGCGCTGTTGTACGGGTCGGCCGCGATGGGGGATTGGCATGAGCAGAGCTCCGACTTGAACGTGCTGTGCGTGCTGGATCGGGTATCGCCGAGCGAGCTGGCGCATTCGGAGCCGGTCTTCCGCTGGTGGCGGGAGCAAGGCAATCCACCGCCGCTGCTGCTGAGCGAGGAAGAAGTTCGCACTTCGACCGATTGCTTTCCGATGGAGTTTCACGATATGCAGGAGCATCGGCGGGTGCTGTATGGAAGGGACGTCATTGCGGGGCTGGAGATCGACCGCTCCTTTTACCGGGCGCAAGTGGAGCACGAGCTGCGCGCCAAGCAGATTCGTTTGCGGCAGCGGAGCGCGGAGGTGCTGACGAACTCGGCTGCTTTATTGAGGCTGATGACGGATTCGGTTTCCACCTTCTGCGTTCTCGGCCGGCACGCGTTGATCTTGAGCGGGCGCGAGGCGCGCTGGAAGAAGAATGAGATCGCCGCGGCCCTGGAGGATGCGATGAAGACGCAATTAAAGGGGATCAATGAGATACTGGCGGTTCGAGCATCCGCAAAACGCAATACGCAGATGGACACATTGGCGCTGTTCGAGACGTACCTGAAGGAGACGGACGCGCTGGTGCGGTTCGTCGATGCGCTCGACCGGTAATCGGTAAACAAGTCAAGGGGCGGCAGCGAGGAACAATATGAAAGGTGCGCTAATCATTTTGGGCGTTCTGATCTTGGGGGCGATTATTATCGTGGGGCCCCTGATCTCTTCGCGGAACGAGCTGGTGACGGAGAGAAACGACATCGACGCGCGCTGGGCGCAGGTGGATAACGACATGAAGCGGCGCGCCGACTTGATTCCGAACCTGGTGGAGACGGTGAAAGGCTTCGCCAAGCAGGAGCAGACGGTGATCGGCGAAGTGACAAATGCCCGCGCGGCGCTGCTGGGGGCGCATTCCAAGCAAGACGAGATCAGCGCGAACAATCAACTGAGCGGCGCCATCGGACGGTTGCTGGTGCTGCAGGAGAACTATCCGCAATTGAAATCGAACGAGAATTTCCTGCGGTTGCAGGACGAACTGGCGGGCACGGAGAACCGGATTGCGGTGGACCGGCGCGATTATAACGAAGCGATCAAGAAATACAATACCGACGTCGAGATCTTCCCGAAGAATATCGCGGCTTCGCTGTTCGGGTTCCATCGCGACGATGCGTATTTCCAGGCCACGGCGCAGGAGAAGCAAGTGCCGCAAGTGAAGTTTTAAACGGCAGCGCACCGTTACACTGGGAGCAGTGCTGGTCACCATTTCTTCGCAACCGGAGCGGCCCAAGTGGCTGCGGGCCCCGGCGCCGGTGGGCGAGAATTATCGCGAACTGAAGAGGCTGATCACGGCGCTCCGTCTGCACACGGTTTGCGAGAGCGCGGCGTGTCCCAACGTGGGCGAATGCTGGAACCGGCGCACCGCGACGTTCATGATTCTCGGCAACGTCTGCACGCGGCGATGCGGTTTTTGCGCAGTGCAGAAGGGCGCGCCTTCGGCAGTGGATTACGATGAGCCGCGGCGTGTGGCCGAGGCGTGCGCCGCGCTGGGCTTGCGTTATGCGGTGGTCACCAGCGTGAACCGCGATGACCGGAAAGACGGTGGGGCGGAGTTGTTCGCGCTCACGATTCGGGCCATTCGCCAACGCGTTGCGGGCTGCAAAGTGGAGGTGCTGGTGCCCGATTTCCAGGGCTCGCATGCGGCCATGGATGTGGTGATGAACGCACATCCGGACGTACTGAACCACAACACGGAGACGGTGCCGCGCTTGTACCGGCAGGTGCGATTGGGCGCGCGCTATGAGCGCTCGCTCGATATGCTGCGCTACGCCAAGCAGGTGCGGCCGCACATTCCGGCAAAGTCGGGCCTGATGCTCGGGCTGGGAGAAACGGAGCCGGAGGTGCTGCAGGTGATGCGCGATTTGCGCGCTCATCACGTGGACATTCTGACCTTAGGGCAATACTTGCGGCCTTCGCAGAAACACCTGCCGGTCTTGCGCTACGTTTCACCGCAGGAATTCGAGGCTTATAAACAGGCGGGGCGCGAGATGGGTTTCGGCCATGTGGAAGCAGGGCCGCTGGTGCGGAGTTCCTATCACGCGGACAGCTCCTTGTCATAGGGCCAGTGAGATGAACAATGCAGCAGAGACCCTCAGTGCGTTTGGGCCGGCGCGATCGACGATTGAGGGCTCGCCTCTCGAACCGGACGAGCTTCGGCTGCTGGATGCTTACTTCCGCGCGACGCTTTATCTCTGTTTGGGCATGATTTACCTGCGCAAGAATCCGCTCTTGCGCACGGCGCTTTTGCCTGAAGACGTGAAGCCCCGGCTGCTGGGCCACTGGGGCTCCGATCCGGGCATGAGCTTCGTCTATGTGCATTTGAATCGCCTGATCAAGAAATACGATTTGAACGTAATCTTTCTGGCGGGTCCAGGGCATGGGGCGCCGGCGGTCTTATCGAACGCTTACCTGGAAGGAACTTACTCGGAGATCTATGCGGATAACAGCGAAGACGAAGCGGGTCTGTGCCACTTTTTCCGCCAGTTCTCGTTTCCGGGCGGTATAGGCAGCCATTGCACGCCGGAAACGCCCGGGTCCATTCATGAAGGCGGTGAGCTCGGCTACAGCGTTTCGCATGCGTTTGGAAGCGTGCTCGACCATCCGGACCTTATTAGCGCCGTTATGGTGGGCGATGGCGAGGCGGAAACGGGGCCGCTCGCCACGGCATGGCACTCGAACAAATTTCTGAATCCGATACGCGATGGCGCGGTTCTTCCGATTCTTCACCTGAACGGCTACAAGATCAACAACCCGACGATTCTGGCGCGCATCAGCCACCAGGAACTGGAGCATCTATTTCGGGGCTACGGCTACGAACCGTATTTTGTCGAAGGCTCGGAGCGCGAGAGCATGCATCAGGCGGTGGCGGCCACGCTTGAGCATTGCATCCAACAAATCCGCGCCATCCAAGAAGAAGCGCGCCGTACGGGGGCCGCCAAGCGCCCGCGCTGGCCGATGGTTGTGCTGCGGACGCCGAAAGGCTGGACCGCGCCCGCCGAGATCGATCATCACATGGTGGAAGGCTCGTGGCGCGCGCACCAGGTTCCGATGACGGACGTGGCCAGCAATCCCGCGCACCTGCAGATTCTCGATGGTTGGCTCCGCAGTTACAAGCCCGAAGAACTGTTCGATGAGAGCGGGCGGCTCATTCGGGAGCTGAAGGCGCTGCCGCCCCGGGGCGCGCGCCGCATGAGCGCCAACCCGATCACGAACGGCGGACTGCTGCGCTGCGCGCTACGCCTGCCGGATTTTCGCGACTACCGGGTCGAGGTAGAGAAACCCGCCGTTACGGAGGTCGAGAACACTCCTCCGCTGGGGCGCTTTCTGCGCGACATTCTGCGCGAGAACCCGAACAACTTTCGCGTGTTCGGACCCGATGAAACTGCTTCCAACAAACTGAGTGCGGTCTACGAAGCGACCAAGAAGGTTTGGCTGGCGGAGTATTTTCCGGAAGACAGCGATGGAGCCGAACTCTCGCTAGACGGCCGCGTGATGGAGATGCTGAGTGAACATACGCTCGAAGGCTGGCTCGAAGGCTACTTACTGACTGGCCGGCACGGCTTTTTCTCCACTTACGAAGCCTTCGTTCACGTGATCGATTCGATGTTCAACCAGCACGCGAAATGGCTGGAGATCAGCAAGCGCCTGGCGTGGCGAGCGCCGGTGTCGTCGCTCAATCTGCTGATTACCTCCACGGTGTGGAGACAAGACCATAACGGATTTACACACCAGGATCCGGGCTTTCTCGACGTAGTTGCCAACAAGAGTCCCGAAATTACGCGCATTTATCTGCCGCCTGACGCCAACTGTCTGCTCTCGGTGGCCGATCACTGTCTGCGCAGCGTGGACTATGTGAACGTGATCGTCGCCGATAAGCAGTTACACCTGCAATATCTCAATGTGGAAGCGGCCATCACTCACTGCACGAAAGGCCTGGGCATCTGGGAGTGGGCCAGCACCGACACAGGCGTGGAACCGGATGCCGTGGTGGCGGGCTGCGGCGATATACCCACGCAAGAGGCGCTTGCGGCAGTGGCGCTGCTGAGGGAACGATTCCCGGATCTGAAGATTCGCTTCATCAACGTGGTCGATCTGTTCCGGCTCATGCCCGCGACCGAGCATCCACATGGGTTGTCCGATCGCGATTTCGATTCTCTGTTCACTACCGACAAACCGATCATTTTCAACTTTCACGCGTATCCCTGGTTGATTCACCGCCTGGCGTATCGGCGGCATAATCATGACAATCTCCATGTTCGCGGCTACAAAGAGAAGGGCAATATCAATACTCCTCTGGAGCTGGCAATTCAAAACCAGGTAGACCGTTTCAGCATCGCGATAGATGTGATCGACCGCGTGCCGCGCCTGCGGAATCCCGGAGCGCATGCCAAGGAATCCTTCAAAGACCAGCAGATTGAATGCCGCGAATATGCGTATCGGAATGGCGTGGACAAGCCGGAAATCGTGAACTGGAAATGGCCGTATTAGCGGCAAGTTTCACTCTGTGAACGTACTGGTTCTGAACGCGGGAAGCTCAAGCCTTAAGTATCAGGTCATCGCCACCGACCCGGAGCGCATTCAGCAGGAGCGCGATGAACGCTTATGCCGCGGGGCGGCGGAAGGGAAAGGCGGGGAAGCCGCGCTCGAGCGCATCCTCAAAGCAGTCTCGATGGAAATTCACGCCGTCGGACACCGCGTGGTGCACGGCGGAGAGCTGTTCCGCGAGTCGGTGGTTATCGACGATCGGGTGCTGGCAGGCATCGAGCAGTGTGTTGAACTGGCCCCGCTGCATAACCCCGCCAGCGTCGAGGGCATTCGCGCCGCGCGCAAATTCTTTGGACCGGCGCTGCCTCAGGTGGCGGTCTTCGATACCGCCTTTCATCACACGCTGCCCGAACACGCGTATCTTTATGCGGTGCCTTATGAGTTTTATGAGAAGCACCGCGTGCGCCGCTACGGATTTCACGGCACGTCGCATCGCTATGTGGCTTATCGATACCGGGTACTGCGCAACCTGACTCGCGAGCAGACCCACATCATCACGCTGCATTTAGGTAACGGCTGCTCGGCGGCGGCGATTCAGCGGGGAGTATCGGTAGACACCTCGATGGGGATGACGCCGCTCGAAGGGCTGGTGATGGGCACGCGCTCAGGCGATCTGGATCCTGCCGTGGTGGGCGTGATCGCCGCAAGACTAGGCATTTCCACGGAGGCAGTGGAACAGCTTCTCAACCTGCAATCCGGGATGCTCGGCGTATCGGGCGTAAGCGGCGACATGCGCGAGTTACTCGGAGCCGTCGATAATCCCCGCGCCTGCCTGGCGGTGGAGATGTTCTGCTACCGGGCACGCAAGTATATCGGCGCGTATTTGACGGCGATGGGGGGCGCCGATGCGGTGATCTTTACGGGGGGCATCGGAGAGAATTCGCCGGAGGTTCGTGCCCGGATCTGCGAGGGCCTTGCCTGGGCCGGCTTGACGATGGATGTGGAGCGAAATGTCGAAGCAAGTCATAAGGAACGCCAGCTCAGCACCAACGAAAGTAAGTTAGCCGCTTACTGTATCCCGACTGATGAGGAGTTACTGATTGCCAGAGATACCGTGCGCTGTATCTTGGGCGTGCCGCATTTATCGTGATTCCGTCCGCCGCCGGGCGCCAACTCCGCTTACGGGTTGCTAACGTAAAAAGATTCAACCGTGAACGCGCAAGGCTGGCAGGAGGTGAAATCACTTTTTGCCCGGGCGATGGAGCTTCCGCAAGATAGCCGCCTCCAGTGGCTGGAAGCTTCACGTGCCAGCGATGAAGCCGTGCTCGCGGAGGTGCGGCGCCTTATTCAGAACGCGGAGGAAACGCTCGCTCTGTCCGGCGGCGCTCTGAGTCGCTCGGGACGCGACGGGGGCCGCGCCGCGGCTCGCCTGCTGAACCCGGGCTATCTGCTGGCCGAGCGGTTCGAAATACAAGGCTTCCTCGGAAGCGGCGGAATGGGAGAGGTCTATTCCGCGACGGATAAAGAATTGGCCATGCCGGTGGCAACCAAGGTGATTAGGGCCGAATACGCGGCGCGGGCCGATTTCGTGCATCGCCTCAAGCGCGAGGTGCAAATTGCGCGCCGGCTGAATAACCCAAATCTGTGCCGCGTCTACGACGTGCACCGCATTTTTCTGCCGGACACGGGTGAAACGGTCGCGCTGAGCATGGAACTTCTACACGGGGGCACGCTATCGGAGTACCTTCGGAGGGGGCCGCTCCCGCTGGCTCGAGCTCTGTCCATTCTGAAAGGCATTGCGGCGGGTATCGACGCGGCGCACGCGGCAGGGATCCTTCACCGGGATCTCAAAGGCGCGAACATTATCCTGATCGAAGAAGGCGAAACTATTCGCCCAGTCATCACTGACTTCGGTCTCTCGCGCGAGATTCATAGCCTGGAAGAAACACAGTCGCTATTTGGGCCCGGTTCCATTGCGGGTACGCCCGCATATATGGCGCCAGAGCAGTTACTGGGGCAAGAACTATCCGCACGCACGGACATCTACAGTCTTGGTGTGATCGGCTTCGAAATGGCAACCGGGCGTCTTCCATTCGAAGGCGAAACGGCACTCGCGATTGCGCTTCGCCGATTGCAAGAGCAGGCACCGGCGGCGCGCCGTTTCCGCCAGGACCTGCCGGAGAGCTGGGATGCGGCCATCCGTGCTTGCTTAAGCGCAAAGCCCGAGCGCCGGCCGGCTTCGGGAGCAGCGTTCATTCAACTGTTGAATCGGGCTCCTGTTCGCGGCCGCCGCCTGGTGCGGCGCACGTTCTTTGTCTCGCTCGGCGCATTGGCGGCTGCGGAGATGGCGCGTTTCTGGCCGCGCGCTGCGCATCATCCCCCCGAAGCAGTAGCCAGCGTGAAGCGGGGCGAAGAATTTGCCCGCCGCCGCAATCAAGAGGGCATACAGAACGCCATTCAGGAGTTTCGGCGCGCGGTCCAACTGGACAGCCGCTACGCCGAAGCGTGGAGCGGTCTGGCCGACGCCTATGTCGCCGCGCTGCACTATGACTTGCTGAATCCGAACGTTGCTCGTACCGAAGCCAAGCGCGCCGCTGAAACCGCGTTGCAACTTGACAGCCATTCCGGGATAGCAACTGGAGCGCTGGCGTACATTCAGTCAGTGGATTTCGAGCATTGGCGCTCGGCGGAGCCGCTATTTACCCGCGCCCTCCGTCTTGCACCGAACGAGGCCGTCATCTTCTCCTGGTATGCCGCATACCTCGGGCGTCTAGGCCGCTTTAGCGAGGCTCTGGCGCAAGCTCATCGTGCCCTGGAGATTGAGCCGGCATCTTTTTATTGCAACCATCAGCTCGCCGCCGAATTATTCCGTGCTCGCCGCTTTGACGATTATTTCCGCCAGGCCGAGGAACTCGTGCGGCTTCAGCCCTTCGAGGCAAGCAGCTACTTAACTCTGGCGCGCGCCTGCGAATGGTTAGGGCAATATGAGCGGGGTTTACAGTGTTGCGACGAGGCCGCTAAGTACCGCAAATCGCCGGTCGCCGCCTGTTACCGCGCCACCATTGAAGCGGCTCGGGGAAACCGCGACGCTGCTGTCGAGATCGCAAAACAGATGCGGCCCATTTGGCAGAATGGACCTTTCGAATCAAGTCTGTTGACCCATCTCTATGCGCGCCTCAATGCTTATGCCGATGTGATGGACATCATCGACCAGGCGTTCGCACGTGGAGATCCTACCGTCTTGGCGTGCCCCACAGACGCATACCTGGACGGTTTGCGGACTCTGCCGCGCTATCGTGCCTTTCTTCGCCGCTTAGGTTTTCAGCCGAGTTAGTGTCTAGAGAACGCATGCTTGCTGGTTCAAATCCGCTTCGCGCAAGGGCACGGAGCGCCAATCCATGCGCACTGGAACATCGTAGAGCCGCCCCGGCGCGAAGCGGGGAGCGTAATGCCGAAGCCCTGGCACGATAACCCGCATCACAGGTATTCCGAATTCCGGCCGTGTCAGGTCTACGGCGTATGGTTCCAAGCCCGCATCGGCTATCGTCCGGACACAGCGCGCGAGCGCGGCCTCATCGGTCAGTTCCAAAGGCTGCGGCAACGGCGCACTCCAATCCATAGGGGCCAGATAGTCGAACTCATGCAAGGAGCTTCGCTCCAGCCACACTCGCTGCTCCGCATTAGGCCCGAGACGCGCGATCCAGTACCAGAATTGGAGCACTTCCGCGATCGCCTTGCGCGCAGCGGTCGCCCCGCATAGACTGGCGGCGGCGCCAAACAACACGTGCCGCCCGCCAGCGGAGGCGCAGATGCAGGCATAGACAGGAATCCGCAAATCGTGCGTGAGGTCGAGCAACTCGATAGTTCGCCCCTGGCGTGTCATCCGGCCTCGCAAATGCGTCACGCCCGGATCGTTCCAGGCATCCAGATCCACGGCCGGGCGCGGCAGCTTGTTGTACCACCAGACGGCAACTGCATCTCTTTCGACGAGCTCGAGCAAGGCTCGCACGAGGGCGCCATTCCGGCTTAGCCCTGCGGCGCAACCGTTTGTGTTCGTGCAGGCGTATTGACGCTGGGCCGCAAAAGGATATCCGAGCAATACGTTGCCAGCGGGAACGTGCCGAGGCAAACCGGTTGCCAGCGAATGCGCAAGCGCCCACTCAATGCAGGCGTTCGGGTCGAATGGCTCGGGCACCCGCTCCGTCCCCGCTTCACGCGCGTTGCTCCGCTCACGATTTCTGAACTGACCTTCGCTGTAGAGCGCGATCTCATTTGGCACGATGCCGTTCACTTCGTCCAAGCGGGCGCTGATGAGGTTTTCGTTGCCTGTGTAGATGCACGAAAAGCGCTCAATCGCTTCCATGGTGCAGCGCCGGATGGCTTCTTCCCGGGTCTGTCCTTTTCCATCCGCCGAAAGGGGGCGCAACACGTCGCGATTCTTCTTTTCAGGGAGCGGCAGCATGACTCTGGCGTGCGCCAAACAGGTGAAATCAAGGACCGAATGGGAGCAACGCAGGTCTTCGAGGATGCCGGTGACGGAGCTCTGCATTGCAGAAAGAAAAACTCGATTCGAATCGGCGGGCAAGCAGACGGGACAATCCCTTCTCGCGGCTACACGGTGGCTGGTGAGCCGCAAGGTTTGCGTATCCAAGATCTGCAGACGTCCTTGATTGCGGCTTAAGGCGCCTGCAGCCCCCAGACTCGCCGCGGTTGCGATGAGTCCGCTTGCCAGTGTTAGTGTCGACGGAATCGAAGCAATCGAAGTCGAGTAAAACTTCCACTCCGACGCGCCTGCGATGGCTAGTTCCGGCCAGCGATGTAACCGCAGCCAGTACGCCAGGCATTGCCAGCACAAGTGAGCAGATTGGGAAAGCAGCGGCCCGATCCATAGCTCTCGTCCGACCGCTTTCGCGGGCAAGATTTCGGGCCGCCGGCTTGCGTATTCGCTCATCTCCGGGCGCAGATAGTCGTCGCTGATTAGCAAACCGAAATCTGCTTCGGGATTCAGCTCGACACCGCTCGCCTGCAGCAGGTCCTCGACGGGTTTCGCAAACTGCGGCAACAGCGAATCCACGGCTACGGTTCGCCGCTTCCCGGATTCAATTCCGGAAAACATGTCCCAAAATGCCGCGGAACTACGCGATTTGAAGTGAGAGGCAGCATGACAGAGAATCCGGGCACTATGGAGCTCTTCGAGAACGGATCTGACCGCCGCGATGTCGTGCGGGGGGCAGAGTTGTTGGAGCACGCTACCGACGGTGCAAGGAGTCTGAAGAATCTGGATTAACTGCTCTACGATCGGGTTCTCGATCAGGTACCGGTTCGGTTCCAATCCGAGAAACGTGCGGCCTGCAGCGCCTAGGGCGACCAAACCGGCGTTAAGGCGAAGGATCGAGCTTTCATCCAGGGGCACTGAATTCTAGTATGCTGTTTCTCAAAATTTTGAAACAACAGGAGACATATATGAGCAGAGATAACAATTTAGATTTCGACCCAAGGCCTGATCCCTTAAACCCGACGCTAATCCGTCTCTCACCGGACGGTCAAGCCCCACCTCCAAACTCGACAATCGGATACGCCGTAGGCATACCGCAGGGATGCCGAGCGAACCATCAGCCGCCCGGAGACCCTACGTACGGCACGCCCGAATGGATTAAGCAGATTGTGATGACGCGGAATGCGGCGGACGTACCCGGTTTGCAGAACCAATTGAAAAACGCATCGATCATGAAAAAGGACCCGGGTAGCATAGGCTGCGGCGGTGTCTCGCAGAACGTACAAATCTACACGGTAAGTCCCGGAAGCTCGCCGGTTCCGTACGATAGCAATCTTTACTATGTTCTGGTCGCCGACGCGACTCTCGAGAATCCTGCAACGAACCCTTACGGTCCTTATTACGCTGACGAAATCTGGGTCTGCACTCAGGATTTTGATCACAGTCTGTCGGAGTACGATACGGCTCTCAACCGTCCGACTCCTACGGCTTCTTCCTGCACGTAACCGAAGAGGCACTCGCTATCGAAGACTCGCCAGCTCGGCATGGAGCCAGGCCTTGGCCATCGACCAATCGCGCTTGATCGTCCGGGCTGACACGCCGAGAATCAGCCCGATCTCTTCTTCCGTCATGCCGCCGAAAAAGCGCATCACCACAATTTCGGCCTGGCGCTCGTCCAATTTCGCAAGCCTGGTGAGCGCCTCATCGATCGACAGCACGAAGTCGCAGCGCTGATCCGAGATCACTAAATCCGCTTCCAACTCTACCCGGCGCGCCTGCCCGCCCCGTTTTCGCGCGTGATGCTGACGCGCGTAGTCGACCAAGATGTGGCGCATCACGGAAGCGGCGACGCGAAAGAAATGAGCCCGGTCCTTCCACTCGGGGCCGGATTGGCCAATCAGCCGCAGGTACGCCTCATGCACGAGCGCGGTCGCCTGTAGCGTGTGGCCCGGACGCTCCCGGCGCAAGAACCACGCCGCAAGTGTGCGAAGCTCGCCGTAAACCGCGGAATAGAGGTCACTCTCGGCACGCATATCTCCTTCGGAAATACGCCTGAGCAAGAGGGTAATTTGTTCGCCGTTCGCCACGCCAATTCGCTTTGAATGATAGCGAACTTTGCGGTGCTGTCAGCGCCTCGTGGTTTTTTGAACGGCCATGGCATGCCGTCTGCGCTGAGCTTACCTAGAAATCACAGGTGCGGTGCGCGCCAGCCGCCGAACTCGGTTTCGATGAGTTGGCAGACGGCGAGCGCGGTCAAGTCGCGCCAGGGTTTTGCGATGACCTGGACGTTGATAGGCAGGCCCGCGGATTCCGAACAACGGATGGTAGCGGCGGGCGCGCCGGCGACATTCCAGGCCATGGTGTAACTGAATCCTTCGAAGTTGCCGGGCTGGACGGACGCGCCGTGCTCGAGAGCGGGCTGGGTATAGACCGGGCAAAGAAGGGCGTCGTATTGCTCGAAGAAACGGGCCATTTCGGTGCGGTAGTAGTCCCATTGCGTCCAGCGCGCGGCGAGTTCGGAGGCAGTGGCGCGCAGGGGGCGCATGCGGTCGAGCCAGGCGGTAAGCAGCGGATGAAGCTGAGTGCTTCCGGCGTCGCGCAGGTAGGCGTCGATGCCGTCCACGCCGTCTGCGCCGAGCAAGCCCAGCTCGAGTTCGAATGCCTGGTCGAGACAGGGCGGGCGGCGTTCTTCGACATGCATGCCGGTGCGGGCGAGAAACTCGGCGCAGCGGGTGACGGCGTCTTTGATGGGCGGTAAGCAGGGAGCAAAGCCGTTGTGGGTAAAGAAAGCGACGCGTAGTGCCGATGGATCTAGTGGAGTAAGCAGCGGCACGGGGGGCGAGGTGAAGTCTTCGCCGTCTTCGGCCGCGAGGAGGTGCAGAGCGAGTATGAGATCTTCCGTGTGGCGGGCCATAGGTCCGATTTGCCAGAGCGCTTCGATCCAGCCGCCAGGGGGCGGGACATGGCCGGTGCGGGGCAGGCGGCCGCTGGTGGGCTTGATACCGGCGATGCCGCAGAATGCGGCTGGGAGGCGTACGCTGCCGGCGGCGTCGCTGCCCAAACCGAGAGGTGAGCCGCAGGCTGCAATGAGCGCGGACTCGCCTCCGCTGCTTCCGCCCGGCGTGCGCGCCAAATCGTAGGGATTGTTGGTGCGGCCGTAGACCAGGTTGTCGCTTTCGAAGGCAAACAGGAGATCCGGCAGATTGGTCTTGGCGATGGGGATGGCGCCGGCTGCCCGCAGACGGTGGACGAGGGTGGCGTCGCGTCCGGCAGGGGCGGCATGTTTCCTGCCGAGCGTGCCCGCGGTGCACCGTGTGCCTCGCACGTCGATGGAATCTTTGATGGAGATTGGCACGCCGTGCAGGGGGCCGCAGGGCTGGCAGCGAGCGGATTTCTTTTCGACGAGTTGAGCGTCGGCGACTTGGGCGTCGCGCAGGGCGGATTCGGCGAGGAGATCGACGACAGCGTTGAGGCGGGGGTTGATCTTGCCTATGTGTTCAAGGTGGGCGGTGATCAATTCGAGCGAAGAGATCTGGCGCTCGCGGATGAGGCGCGCCATGGCGGTTGCGCTTAGGTTGAGCAAAGTATCAAGGTACAACCTCTCAACCGAAAGTTGCATGCCCGTCTCAGCTTGCTTCACTACAATGGGGTGTCAATCCGAGATGAGAAGTTTGAGCGTTCTCGCCCCTTTTGCTGCGGTGTGCGTGTTGCTGGTGGGGGCCGTCGATCCTCCGCAGACCGAAAACCAGCTTTGGGAGCATCGCAACCTGGGGAAGGCGTTTTACGAGAACCCGGATACGCACGTACAGGCCGTGGAGGAGCTGCGCGCGGCTCTGAAGCTAGCCCCCGATTCGGTGGGTGAGCAGATCAATTACGGCCTGGCGCTGCTGCGGGCGGGGCAGACAGACGCCGGGGTGGCCGAGCTGCTAGCGGCGCAGAAGCACGATCCGGCGATTCCGCACACGTGGTTCAACCTGGGTATTGCGTACAAGCGCGCAGGGGATTACGACCAGGCGATTCAGCAATTGCGGGGAATGATCCGGCTGGTGCCGAACGAGCCAATTACGCATTACAACCTGGGAGCGGTGCTGCGGGCGAAGGGCGAGACGCAAGCCGCGCTGCCGGAGTTTCTGGAAGCCGAGAAATTGAATCCGAACCTGGCGGGTCCGCATTTTCAGTTGTTCACGCTCTACCAGCGGGCCGGAGATCACGAGGCGGCGGGGCGGGAGCGGCAACTGTTCGAGCAGGCGAAGAAGCGGGATGAAGGGGCGGCCGTGCCGGAGGACATGGAATGGAGCTTCTATGCGGAGTTATACGACCCTCCGGCGCCACGGGCGTCGGCCGAAGACGAACCGACGCGCTATGACGACCGCGCGGTGAGCACGGGTTGGGACGCGGCGCATTCGGGGATGGAGCTGATCGATTCCGAATACAGCGGGCACGCGGATCTGCTGGTGTGGTCGCGGGAGCGCGTAGCGCTGTTCAAGAACGGCACGGAAGAGGCAAAGAACACGGGTCTCGAAGACCTGCGCGAGGTGCGCGATATCGCGGTGGGCGATTTCGATAACGATGGGCTGGCCGGGCTGTGCGTAATTACGGCGAAGGGCGCGGCGATTTATCGGAACAACAAGGGCACATTCACGAAATTGCTGGATGTGCCGAACACGGCGGGCGTGACGAAAGCGCTGTGGCTCGACTACGATCACGACTATGATCTGGACCTGTTGCTGTTCGGTCCGGATCCGGTGCTGATGCGCAACAACGGGAACGGGAAATTTGAGCAGCACACGGCGGCATTTCCGTTCGTGAAGGGCAATGCGCTGGATGCCGTGACGTTTGCGGTGCAGGGCGACACGGCGGCGCGCGATGTGGTGGTTTCGTATGCAGACCGGCCGGGTGTTTTGTATCGCGACAAGCTGAACGGCGCGTTCGAAGCTTCCGAGGTTGCGGCGGTAACGGCTGGGACGGCAGAGCTGGCGGTGGAGGATTTTAATCACGACGGGCTGCTGGATTTGGTCGGTTATCCTGCGGGCTCCGGGCCGGAGAGCTACGCGATACAGAACAACGCGGGCAAGTTCGAACGCGTAGGGAATGCGAAGACGGCGCCGGCCCGGATTCGCGCCGACTTCAACGGCGATAACCGCGAAGATTATGCGCGAATGTTGCCGGATGGTTCCGTGCACGTGTATTTGAATGCTTCGAGCGGCCAGCGCTGGAGCACGGTGCGGATTGAGGGCGTCAAGAATTTGAAAGAGGCAGCGGACGCGACGGTAGAGATGAAGTCGGGCGTGTTCTACAACAAGCGGATCTATCGCGGGGTGCCGCTGGCGTTTGCGCTCGACAGCCACGCCGATGCGGATACGATTCGCATCACGTGGCCCAATGGGCTGATCCAGAACGAGACGCACCAGAAGAGCGGGGAAGCGCTGAAGATTGCGGAAGCGCAGCGGCTATCCGGGTCGTGCCCAATGATTTTTGCCTGGGACGGGCGGGCGTTCCAGTTCATCACGGATGTGCTGGGTGTTGCGCCCTTGGGGGCGAGCTCGGGGGACGGCAATTATTTTCCGGTGAATCACGTGGAGTACATCCGGATTCCGGGTTCGGCGTTGAAGAGCGAGGGCGGCGATTATCGGATTCACATCAGCGAAGAGCTGCATGAGGTTTCGTATCTGGATCAGGTGCAGTTGATCGCGGTGGATCATCCGGGGGATACCGATATTTATACGAACGATAAGTTCAAGTCGCCGCCGTATCCGGAGTTTCGGTTGTTCGGCGCGAGGGAGAAGATTCATCCGGTGCAGGCGATGGACGATCATCACCAGGATGTGGCAGGGAGTCTGGAGAAGATTGACCAGACGTATCCGACGGGGTTTGCGCACGACACGGCGGGGGTGGCGGAGCTGCACACGCTGACGCTGGATTTCGGAAAGGGAGTGGCGGAAGAGAATCATGCTGCGCTGGTGCTGAACGGCTGGGTGGATTGGGCGGATGGGAGCACGTTTCTGGGCCAATCGCAGAATGGCAAAGGCGGGCTGGTGTTTCCGTACTTGCAGGTGAAGGATGCGCGAGGCAAATGGAAGACCGTTATAGAAGACATGGGGATTCCGTCGGGCAAGCCGAAGACGATGGTGGTGGATCTCGACGGCAAGTTCCTGAGCCGCTCGCGGCAGGTGCGCATTGTGACGAACCTGTGCGTGTACTGGGACGAGATCTTCCTGATTGAAGACGCGAGCACGCCGGAGGCGCGGATGACGCCGATGGAGGCAGGAGCGGCGGAGCTGCACTTCCGCGGTTTTTCGAGGGCGGTGATCGATCCCACGCGGCAGCAGCCGGAGCAGTTCGTCTACGACGATGTCCGGCCGGTTTCGAATTGGAATCCGACGCGCGGGCTTTACACGCGTTATGGAGACGTGCAGGCGCTGGTGACGAAGGTGGACGACCGGCTGGTGATCATGGGCTCGGGCGACGAGTTGAAGCTACGGTATCCGGCGGGGCAATTGCCGGCGCTGCCGCAGGGTTGGACGCGAGATTTCCTGCTGAAGGTAGACGGGTGGGCGAAAGACGCGGACGCGAATACGGCGTTCAGCCAGAGCGTGCTGCCGCTGCCGTTTCATGGGATGAGCGCGTATCCGTACAGGGCAGGCGAGCATTTTCCGGACGACGATGAGCATAAGCAATATGTTGAGGACTATCTGACGCGTCCGGCATTGCGGCTGATTCGGCCGTTGGCGCAGGTGAGAGCCGGTGAGTAGGACGTGAACGGGCGACTTCTGCTGGTTTGCGTGCTCTCCGTTTGGCCGGCGGCGGCGCAGGGTGCGCTCACCGCGCGGCAAGTGATTGAGCGCATCCAGAAGAATGTAGGCGTGCCCTGGCGCGCCGATACGGTCGATACGTTCAAGGCCGGCGATCCCGATACGCAGGTGACCGGGATTGCGGTGACGATGATGGCGACGCTCGATGTGCTGGAGAGGGCGGCGGCGGCGGGGAAAAATTTGATCATCACGCACGAGCCGACGTTCTATAGCCATCTCGACCAAACTTCGAATCTGGAGCAGCAGCAGGATGCGGTGCTGGCGGCAAAGCAGGCGTTTATTGCGCAGCACAAGCTGGTGATCTGGCGCTTCCACGACCACTGGCACGCGCGGAAGCCGGATGGCATTCTTCTGGGCATGACGCACGCGCTCGGGTGGGAGAAGTTTCAGGATCCGAACGACGAACACCTGTTCACGCTGCCAGAGACGACGCTCGACGGCTTAGCCGGATCGATCAAAGAGAAGCTGCACATCCGAGTGCTCCGCGTAGTGGGCGATCCGCAACTGAGGATCACCAGAGCGGCGTTCCTGCCGGGCGCGGCGGGGTCGGCCAGGCAGATTCAGGCGCTCGAAAGACCGGATGTGGAGGCGCTTTTGATCGGCGAAACTCCGGAATGGGAGACGGTGGAATATGTGGCGGATGCAGCGACCGAACAGCGGCGCAAGGCGCTGATCCTTCTGGGGCATATTCCGTCCGAGCAGGCCGGGATGCAAGAGTGCACGCGCTGGCTAAGAGGCTTTATCAGTGAGGTGCCGGTTGAGTTCGTTGCCGCGGCGGAGCCGTTTTGGCTGCCGAAATAAGGACGAATTACCGGCCGGCGTAGGTTTTTGCGCTAAATGCGCGCTCCGGCTCGAGATCTTCAAAGAATAGGAAGTAATAACCGCCTTCCCAACTGACCTTTACCGTACGTTCATTAAATCCGTCGCCGCAGACACGTACCTGAGTTCCGGCAGGAAGCTGCAAAATCGTTCCCATTCGCATACCACCTTCAGCGGCGGATAGAACCTGAATTGCCGAGATGTTCCTAGCTAAGGTGTAGGTACCATGCGCTGTGCCAGCGCTAATTGGACTCACGGAGGTCACCGATATTATGGGCGGATAAGAACAGCTTAACGTAACTCTGCGGCGGCGTCAAATCGAAAACTATGCTGATCCCTAGCGAATCGGAGTGTAAATAAATTAAAGAAGTCGGATTGTTCCGGCGAAAACGTTTACCTATACTGCCGCCCAGCGGTTCGTTCGTGGTGCACGCAACACCCTGAATTCATGCGCCGGCTGTTTACGGGGAACAACCTCGGGATGCCGGTCGGCGCGTGTGCCGGGTAACGCGGGTGGAGACGGAATGGGCAGGTGGGCGACCGGTTCGTTGAGCGCCAGCTTGTCATCGTTCCATAGGTCCAACAGGTTTATTCCGAGATCCGCAATCAAACGATCGGCCAGATCCCACTGCAGCGTGCGCGCGCCCTTCAGGACGTTGTGCATGTGCGGCTGGGAAACCCCCAGTATTTTTGCCAGGCCGCGCTCCGTAAATTCGCCATTTTGCATGCGAGCCTTCACAGCCGCGACGAGACGGGTCCGCAGGGTGTGAAAGTTGACGTCTGACTTACCGGAAATCGATTCCACGGTGAAATAGGCTTCCATAAGTTTGAAGGAAAATACCGGTTTTTACAACTCCCTTACTCCAGGCAATTCCTGGAGGGTAAATCGATTGCCTCTAGCGAGTTGTGGGAGATGTAGGGGGATAATCTCAACCCTGGTCAGGTAAAGTTTTCAAATTAGTTTTGGCGCAGACCGGAAAAGGGCCTATCGTAATCTCATACCGAACAACACGGCACTCCAAAAGAGGCCGGGTGTTAGAGGAAAACAAAAAGAATGCAATGGACTCGATCCGAAACTCTTGCCCTAGCTCAGCAGTCATGCACGTTCTGTTACGGTCTCGGCCTTCGACCCGGGCGGTCAGGCGCGTCGACCCCGTGCAATTGCGTTTTTAGGGCGGTGTTCCGCGCTTGTTATGCGCGGTTTCGCCACTGTGCTTCGAAGGAAAAATACATTAGCCGCGTTTCGCTGGAAGCGAATCCCGGCAGACAGCGGAAATCTGTTTGGGGCCTCAAAAACGAGGAGTATATCGCCGACTTCTGTCTTGTCAGCCGGCGCACGCTGGACGAATACGAATATCGAATTTTTAAGTACCATTTCCTTTTGGGCGCGGATTGGAAGCTGTGCTGCCGGAAACTGAATATCGACCGGGGGACCTTTTTCCACGAGGTTTATCGGATTCAGCAGAAACTGGGCCGCACCTTCCGGGAATTGGAGCCGCATGCGCTGTTTCCTCTAGACGAGTATTTCAACGGTACCGGAAAGATGCCGGCCGACCCGGCGTCGCCCTTCCCGGTGGAGACGGAGGACGCTCCGAAGCCGAAGCCGGTGATCAAATTCCCGTTGAAACGGGCGGCCTGACACAGCCGAATTGGATCGAATCTGGGGCCAGGCTTTCGAGCCTGGCCTTTTTTGCGTCTGCGAGAAACGCGCACAACGGCCTGCGGCAAAAGCCCTCACCTCAGCCCCGACAAAAACAGGTCGGATTTGCAAATCTGGCGTGTTCTTGGCCAGAGCCGAAGTGGCGCTTTAGCGCAACGGCCTGTGGGCGTCTACATGAAACGCGCACAACGGCCACCAAACGGCCTGTGCGCTATGGGAGTCTACGGGCGTGAAAGAAGTTTGCGAGCAGAGAGGCTGATTCGGCGGCGAACAATCCTTCTTGTATATCGACGCGGTGATTCAGGAGATCGGAATCGGCGAGGCGGAACTTGCTGCGGACGGCTCCGAAACGGAGGTCGCGGGCGGCGAAGACGAGGCGCTGAAAGCGCGCCAAAACGATCGCGCCGGCACACATCGCGCAGGGTTCTAACGTGACATACAGGGTCGCGCCGGGCAAGCGGTAGTTCTGCGCTGCCAGGGCGGCCGCGCGCAGGGCGGCGATCTCGGCGTGCCAGGTGGGATCGCCGGAAGAGATGGGCCGGTTCCAACCCCGCCCGAGCAGCGAGTCCCCGCTCACGACCACGGCTCCGACCGGCACTTCGCCTTCGGCGGCTGCTCTTTGGGCGAGTTCGAGCGCCATCTGCATGAAACGGTGATCTGCGGCGTTCCACTGTTCCGGCGAAGCGGGCTGAACCGGATCGGCCACAAGCTTGGGTTTTCCTTTCGTCGGCGCCGGGACGCGATTCGTCGGCGAATCCGGCGGTCTCACCGATTTGCGGTCCGCGCGCGTTGCTTTCTACGGTACCCTAGGCAAAAAGGTTGAGAATGTTTCGTTACTTTTCTTTGGCATTCAAGAATAGCTTGCGTAACCGGCGCCGCAGCTTGCTGACGATTTCGAGCATCGCCGTTTCGCTGTGCCTGTTGGGTGTCCTGATCGCGATTTACCACGCGATGTTCTACGGCCAGGCGACGCCGGGCGCGGCCATACGGCTGGTAACGCGGCATAGAGTTTCGTTGGGGCAGCCGATACCGGCTTCCTACGAGGACAAGATCCGCGCCGTTCGGGGTGTGAAGGAGATCTCGCCCTGGAACTGGTTCGGCGGAACCTATAAGGACAGCCGGGATTTCAAAAATTTCTTCGCGCGGATGGGCGTAAAGCCGAAGCCGTTCATGACCATTCGCACCCAAATGGAAATGCCGGAAGATCAGCGGCGCGCTTTTATCGAGGATCGCACGGGTTGTGTGATCTCGAGCGACCTGGCCAAGAAGCTGAATTTCAAGCTCGGGGACCGCATCACGCTGATCGGCGATATCTATCCGGTAACGCTTGAGCTGAAGGTGGTCGGCATCTACGATGATCCCGACTCGGAGAATACCTTGTACTTCAACATCGATTATTTGCGCGAAGCTTTGCCGATCGCCCGGCGCAGCTTCGATAGCACGATTGCCATTCTCGCCGCCAGTCCGGAGGACGTGCCGCACATTGCGAAGACGGTAGATGACATGTTCGCGAACGCCTCGCCGCCCACCAAGACGGAATCGGAGCAGCAGTTCGCGTTGAGTTTTCTTTGGTTCCTGGGCAATATCAAGCTGTACCTGATGAGCATCTGCGGGGCGGTCACGTTCACGATTCTTCTGGTCTCGGGCAACACGATGGCCATGTCGGTGCGCGAGCGAATCAAAGAAGTCGGAGTTCTGAAAACGCTCGGCTTCACCAACGATGCAATTCTAGGCATGATTATCGGCGAAGCAATGACGATTGCGCTGATTGGCGGTGTGATCGGCCTGGTGATGGCTGCGTTCTTGAGCGTTCTCGTCGCTCACACGGCCGGCAGCCAGGGAATTGGAGGGCTGCAGCATATGTCGCTCACCCCGGGCACGGCGCTGATTTCGCTAGCGGTAGCGGCATTTATCGGCCTGATCAGCTCATTTGTGCCGGCTTGGAATGCAGCGCGAACGAACATATTAGATTCGCTGCGGTATAGCGGGTAGGAGCGACTCGATGGCTATTCCGGTTTCTTACAACATCCGAAATTTGATTGTTCGAAAAACGACCACGCTGATGACCGCGGCCGGTATTGCGATGACGGTAGCCGTGCTGCTGGCGGTAATGGGCCTGGTGTCGGGGCTGCGCTCCGCATTTGGATCGACCGGCGATCCGCTACACGTGCTGGTGATGCGCAAAGGCGGAAATGCAGAGTTGACCAGCCTATTGACGCAGGAGCAGTTTCAGATCGTCAAGAACTTCCCGGGCATTGCGACCGGGCGCGATGGCCAGCCGACGGCCTCGCTCGAAGTGGTCACGATCACCACCATCCCGACGAAGGACAATCCGGACGGCTCGAACATCACGCTGCGGGGTTTACCGCTGCGCGGAATCGCGATGCGGCATGTGAAGATCGCCGCCGGACGTTGGTTCCGCCCGGGCCAGCGAGAGATTGTCGTGGGGAAGTCTATCGCGGCACGCTATCCGGCGGCGCAGATCGGCAAGCAAATGAAATTTGGGAAAGGTTATTGGACAGTCGTGGGCGTGATGGACGCAGGCGGTAGTGCGGTGGACAGCGAAATTTTTGCGGATGGGAACCAGATCGCATCGGATTTCAACCGGCCGGATACGTACAGCTCGGCGCTGCTTCAAGCGACCGACGAGGTGACCGCGGACGCCTTGAGGAAATCGCTAGAAGACGACCGCCGCTTGAACGTGACCGTGCTCAGCGAAAAAGAATATTACGAGAAACAGACGGTTTCGAGCCGGCCGATCGCATTCCTGGGCTATTTCGTCTGCATCATCATGGCAATCGGCAGCGCTTTTGCCGCGATGAACACGATGTATGCGTCGGTTGCGCGGCGCGCCAAAGAAGTAGGAACCCTACGCGTGCTCGGATTCAGGCGAGGCAGCATTCTTCTGAGCTTCTTGGTTGAATCGCTGCTGCTGTCGCTGATTGGCGGCCTGATCGCGATCTTAGTGACGTTGCCACTGAACAATGTTACGACTGGCTTAGGGAACTTTCTCACCTTTAGCGAGACTAATTTCAATTTCCGCATCGGCCCCGACGTGATGATGGTTGGAATCCTGTTCTCACTGCTGCTCGGCGCACTGGGTGGCTTGCTGCCGGCGAGGCAGGCTGCGAAGAAGGAGATTTTGACTGCTCTCCGAGAAGTGTGACGAAGGGTTAGGAAAGTAAGTTAGTAAGTCATGGAAACCGAGCTCAAGAATCTGCGGATAGACCGGACCGCGAGACGCACCAAGGAATCGAAACCGGTGGTGCAACTGCTGGCGATTGCGATCATTCTGGTTGCGATTGCGGTGGGCGGGTTATTTGCTTACCAGAAGATCAATGCGCCGCTGGCGGTACGGGTGGTGCAGGTGCAATCGCCGATGAGCGCGTCGGCGGCGGGCGAGCAGACGGTACTGACTGCGACCGGGTATATTGTGGCGGCGCACAAGATTGAAGTTGCCTCGAAGGTGAATGGCAGAGTGGCGTGGATCGGGGTCGATAAAGGCGACAAGGTGCGGGCGGGCCAGGTATTGGTGCGGCTGGAGGACGACGAATACCGCGCGCAGGTGGAGCAAGAGCAGGGTCAGCTTGCCAATTTAGAAGCCAAATTGGCGGAAGACGAGCATGGGTCGCGCCCGGAGGAGATACAAAAGGCGCGCGCCGATGTAGACCAGGCGAAGGCGGACCTGGCCGATTCGAAGGCGACGGTCGACCGCACCAGGCAGCTTGTCGAAGAGGGCGTGTTGTCGAAACAGGCGCTAGATGACGCGCAGGCCAAGTACAACGGCGATGTGGCGAAAGTGGCCAGCCTGCAGCGTACGCTGGATCTGGCGGTGCTGGGTCCGCGCAAAGAGGAGATGGACCAGGTACGCGGACAAATTGAACAGGCGCGCGGGGCGCTCGCGTATGCGCAGAATCAGTTGGATAACACGATCATCAAGGCGCCGGTGACGGGAACGATTCTGGACCGCAATGTGGAAAAGGGTGAGTTTATTACGACCGGATTTGTGGGAGATAAGGGCGCCAAAGGCTATATTGTCACAATGGCAGACCTGAACGACTTACAGGTCGAGTTAGACATTAGCCAGAACGATTTTCCGAAGTTAGGGCCGCGGCAGAAAGGCATCGTGACAACCGACGCATATCCCGATCGCAAATACCAAGGCGCGATTGAGCAGGTCTCGCCGGAAGCGGACCGCGCGAAGGCGACGGTGCAGGTAAAGGTGCAGATTCAGCACCCGGACGATTATCTGCGGCCGGACATGAACGCGACGGTTTCGTTCTATAACGACGCTCAATCGCCGTCGAGCGAGGAGTCGAAACGCGTAGTGGCGGTGCCGGCGAACGCGGTGCAGAATGGCAGCGTGTTTGTAGTGGTGAATGGGCAAGCGCGCAAGCGGCCCGTCACGACGGGCGGGACTTCGGACAAGGGGACACTGATCGAGAGCGGGCTAATTGGCGGGGAAGACTTGATTGTGAATCCTCCCGCGAACTTGAGAGATGGGCAACGGGTAGAAGTGAAATGACGCTCGGAGAGAAACGATGAACGACACGATAGTGAGAACGCGCAGTTTGAGCAAGGAGTTTGTGCGCGATGAGTTTCACGTGACCGCGCTGGACAATGTAGATATTGAAATTCAGCGCGGCGACTTTATAGGACTGATGGGGCCGTCAGGGTCCGGGAAATCGACGCTGCTGCATCTGATTGCGGCAATGGACAAGCCGACTGATGGAGAGATCGAAGTGCTGGGCGCGAACCTGCGGCAGCTCAGCGAAAAGCAGATAGCCCATTGGAGGAACGAACACATCGGATTCATCTTCCAATCCTTCAACCTGCTTCCGGTGCTCACGGCGCTCGAGAACGTAGAGCTGCCGCTGAAGCTGACGCGGCTCGGCAAGAAAGAGCGGATTGAGCACGCCGAAACCGCGCTGAAGCTGGTGGGTTTGGGCGACCGGATGGGGCATCTGCCGAAGCAGCTTTCGGGCGGGCAGGAGCAGCGCGTGGCGATCGCGCGTGCAATTGTGACTGATCCCGACTTGATACTTGCCGACGAGCCTACCGGGAACCTGGATGCGGCATCGGCCGAAGACGTGTTGACGATGCTGACGCGGTTGAACCGCGAATTCGGTAAGACGGTGATCATGGTGACGCATGACCCGCACGCGGCGAAATTTGCCAAGACGGTTCGGCATCTGGAGAAAGGGCAATTGCTTCCGCAAGGCACCTTGCCGGCGGATTGGGTCTCGGCTATTGCGGTGAGGAATTGAGGAGCGGAGCGAACGCAAGCCCGTCTGCCCGGTTTGAGCAGCTAGTCGCTTAAAGGATGCATCATAGAGGAGAGCCCACATGGACGAAGAGTTGAAAACGTACCTGACGGGGATGGAGCAGCGCATGGCGGACCGCACACAAGAGATGGTGCGCGATGCGCAAACCGAGATCCTGCGCGGCTTCCAGCGTTATCTGGACGCCTCCAACATTCGCCTGCGTTCTCTGGAAGCTGAGACATCAAATCTGAAAACGGCGCAGGAGCTGCGTCTTGCTAATCACGAAGAGCGGATCATTGCACTGGAATCAGCACTCATGGTGAGAGGAAAGGGCAACCTATAAGCGGCCCGGGATCACCTCCACGAAGAAGCTTGACGCCATCGCGATCCTGGCTCCTTAATGCCGAAAATGTCGCACGCCGGTGAAGACCATCGCTAAATTCAGCAGATTCGCGGCGGCGATCACTTCCTGATCGCGCACGGAGCCGCCGGGCTGGATGACGGCGGTAATTCCGTGTTTGGCGGCTTGTTCGATGCCGTCGGGGAAAGGGAAGAAGGCGTCGGAGGCGAGCACCGTCCCGGCGAGAGGGAGCAGCGCCTTCATAGCGCCGACCTTCACGCTATCCACCCGGCTCATCTGGCCGGCGCCCACGCTGACGGTTTGCCCTGCGCGCGCATAAACGATCGCATTCGACTTCACGTGCTTGCAGACGCGCCATCCGAACAACAGCGCGTCCCACTCGCCGGGCGATGGCTGGCGCGCGGTCTTTACTTGCAGTGACGCCTGGTCGAGCGGCGCGAGGTCGGCGGTTTGCGCCAAGAGGCCGCCGGAAATGGATTTGATGACGAGCTCCGGTTTGGCAAGCGGACTCACGCGGATCAAGCGCAGGTTTTTCTTCGCCGTGAGCATCTGGAGCGCGTCGGCGGAGAAGGCGGGAGCGGCGATGGCTTCGGCGAACAGCTTGCTTACTTCGGATGCCGTTTCGCGATCGACTTCGCGGTTGAAAGCGAGCACGCCGCCGAATGCGGAAATGGGATCGGCTTCGAGGGCCTTGCGGTATGCGTCGGCAAGCGCCGGCTGTTCGGCGCAGCCGCACGGGTTGGTGTGCTTGATGACGGCGGCGGCGGGGCGATCGAATTCCTGGATGAGCTGCCAGGCGGCATCTAGATCGACAAGATTGTTGTACGACAGTTCCTTGCCGTGGAGCTGTTCGGCGCCCGCCACGCCCCCGTGCGCAAAACTATAGAGCGCCGCTTGCTGATGTGGATTTTCGCCGTAGCGGAGCACGCTGGTGCGGGTTGCCGAGAGGGCGAGCCGGGCGGGCAGTTGCTCCTCGATGGTCGCGCCGGCGGAGTCGATCTGCAGCAGACGAGCCGAGACGGATGCATCGTAGGCGGCGGTGTGGAGAAAAGCCTGCTGCGCGAGCTGCCAGTGGGTCGCTGGCGTCAGAGCGCCGCCTTGTTCGGACATTTCGCAAAGAATTGAATGATATTGAGCTGGCGATACGACTACGGCGACATCCTGAAAATTCTTAGCTGCAGCGCGAATCAGGGTGGGGCCGCCGATGTCGATGTTTTCGATCAGCTCTTCGCGCGCGACGCCGGGCTTGCTCGCGAACTTATCAAACTGATAGAGATTCACGACCACCATCTGAATTGCCGGGATGCCGTGTTCTTCGAGCGCGTGCATATGTTCGGGCTTTGCGCGCACGGCCAGAATGCCGGCTGCGATGCGCGGGTGAATGGTTTTCACACGGCCATCGAGCATCTCCGGGAAACCGGTGATTTCGGCCACCTCGCGCACGGGAATCCGATGCTCGCGGAGCAGCTTTGCGGTGCCGCCGGTGGAGATGAGCTCCACTTTCATTTCGTGAAGTCTTTGAGCGAACGGGACGAGGCCGGTTTTGTCGGTAACGCTGACGAGCGCGCGCTCGATGGGAAGCATAAAGAAATATTCTGGCAGAGAAACATTCCTAAACGGGCACGACGGCCACCAAACGGCCCGCGCGCTATTAAAATCGACTTGTGCCACATTTTTGTACGCTTATTCCGGGAGATGGAATTGGGCCCGAAGTCGCGCAAGCCGCGGTGCGCGCCGTCGAAGCGACGGGCGTCGATATCTGCTGGCGGCGGGCCGAGTTAAACGAAGCCATCATTCTGGAAGCGGGGAAGACGCTGCCGCAGTACCTGCTCGATTCGCTGAATGAAACGCGCGTGGGGCTGAAGGGGCCGGTCACGACGCCGATCGCGGGAGGGTTTCAGAGCGTCAACGTGGCGCTTCGAAAGGCGCTGGACCTATTTGCGAACGTACGCCCCGTGAAGACGCTGCCGGGGATCAAAACACGTTTCCAAGACGTGGCGATCGACATGGTGATCTTTCGCGAGAACACGGAAGATCTGTATTCGGGGCTGGAGCACGAGATCGTACGCGATGTGGTGACCAGCCTGAAGGTGATTACGCGGACCGCGTCGGAGCGCATTGCACGCTATGCGTTCGATTACGCGCAGAAGAACGGGCGGCGGCAGGTGATCGCAATTCACAAGGCCAACATTATGAAGCTGGCGGACGGGTTATTCCTGCGCTGCTGCCGGGAAGTGGCGAAGCAGTACGCCGAAATTGAGTACAAAGAACTGATTGTGGATAACGCGGCGATGCAACTGGTGATTCGGCCGGAGACGTTCGACATTCTGCTGCTGCCGAATTTATACGGCGACATTGTGTCGGATCTGGCGGCGGGGCTGGTGGGCGGCCTGGGCATTGTGCCGGGCGCGAATATGGGCGAGACGCACGCGGTCTTCGAAGCGGTACATGGCAGCGCTCCCGATATCGCAGGGCAGGGGAAAGCGAACCCGACGGCGCTGATGCTTTCCTCCGTGATGATGCTGATCCATTTGGGCGAAGCCGCCGCGGCGCACAAGCTGCAGGCGGCGGTTGAGTCTGTTTATCGCGAGGGCAAGTATTTGACCGGCGATGTGGGCGGCGCCGCGTCCACGGAAGAGTTCACGGACGCAGTGATTCGGGCGATTAAGGGTTAACCGGCTAGTTGAGGCCGTGCTTGCCAAGGAACACGATCAGATCGACCACGCGATTCGAGTAACCCCACTCGTTGTCATACCAGGAGACGACCTTTGCCAGATTGCCGCCCAGGACCTTGGTCAGCTCCGCATCCACGATAGAACTATTCGAATCGTGCAGCAGGTCGGTAGAGACGACGGGATCTTCGGTGTATTCGAGGATGCCTCTCAGCGGCCCTCCAGCGGCTTGCTTGAGCGCGCCGTTTACCTCTTCGGTGGAGGCGTTCTTCTTGAGCACGGCGACGAAGTCCACGACCGAAACGTCGGGTGTCGGCACGCGCATGGCGTAACCGTCCAGCTTGCCTTTCAACTCGGGTACCACTAAGCCGATGGCTTTGGCGGCGCCGGTGGAGGTCGGAATCATGTTCAGCGCAGCGGCGCGCGCGCGGCGCAGGTCCTTGTGCGGGAAATCGAGCACATTTTGATCGTTGGTGTAGCTGTGGATCGTGGTCATGGTTCCCTTCTCGATGCCGAACGAATCGTTCAGCACCTTCACCACAGGCGCGAGGCAATTCGTGGTGCACGAGGCGTTGGAGATGATGTTGTGCCTGGCGGGGTCGTACATGTTGTCGTTGACGCCGAGCACGATGGTGACGTCTTCGTTCTTGGCGGGCGCAGAGATGATCACCTTCTTTACTGAGCCGCGCAGGTGCTTCTTGGCATCGGCGGCGTCGGTGAAGCGGCCGGTCGATTCGACGACCACCTGTACTCCCAGGGCGGTCCAGTCGATCTCGGCGGGATCTTTGATGGCGAAGATTTTGATCTTGTCGCCCTCCACGAGGATGCTATCTCCATCGGCCTTGATTTTGTGCTCCAGCCGGCCGAGAATCGAATCGTACTTCAGCAGATGAGCCAGCGTCTTGGTATCGGTCAGATCGTTGGCGGCGACGAATTCGATGTCGGGATTTTGGAGACCGGCGCGGACCACATTGCGCCCGATACGGCCGAAGCCGTTAATTCCTACTTTGATTGGCATGTACTTTTATTTTACGGGCCGGGGGTGAATTGTCTTCGGGCTTGGCCGCCTGGCCCTCTGAACCTCGGGGATATCGCGGCCTGTCCGCTGTGAATGAAATAAAATCGCCGAGGGATGACTAAACAGGAGACGCTCGCCAGGATTGAGAAAATCGGAATCGTCCCGGCCGTTCGCGCCGGTTCGGCGGCTGACGCTCTTTTCAGTTCCGAGTCCGTCTTTAGCGGCGGTATTCCCATCGTCGAAATCACCATGACCACTCCCGACGCAATCGGCGTCATCCGCCAGCTCATTCGATCCAATTCCGGCGTCATCGTCGGGGCCGGGACGGTTTTGGATCTCGATGCAGCGCGGGCCTGTCTGGATGCCGGGGCCGCGTTCCTCACCACCACCGGTCTTGACGCGGAGATCGTCCAGTTTGCACGCCAGCACGACAGCGTGATCATTCCCGGGGCGCTCACGCCGACGGAAGTCATGATGGCCAGAAAAGCGGGAGCCGCTTTCATCAAAGTGTTTCCGTGCTCGAGTGTAGGCGGACCTTCCTATATTCGCGCCCTTCGGAACCCCTTCCCCGAAACGCGCTTAATAGCTTCCGGCGGTGTGACTCAACAAAGCGCTGCAGACTATATCCGTGCGGGAGCCGATGCACTCGGCGTCGGACGCGACTTGCTCCCCTCGGATGCGGTCCGGGCTCGGAATTCCGATTGGATTCACGAACTTGCGCGTCGTTTTATCGATATGGTCAAGCAAGCGCGGAACGGTTAACCGACCAGTTTCCCGCATGCTAGCCGGAATCCGCTCCAGACCTGTCAGACGCGCGATGCTACCGTTGAAAATCGCGTCTAAATGATCCGGCTTCTCGTCGACTTCGCCCTCAGCAATCGATTTCTGATTGTTTTCGCTGGGGCCCTGCTCCTCATTTGGGGAGCTATCTCGTTCCACAATCTGCCCGTCGAGGCATATCCCGACGTAGCGAACAATTACGTACAGGTCATCACGCAATGGCCGGGCCATGCCGCCGAAGAGATCGAGCAGCAAGTCACCATCCCGCTCGAAATCGCGATGAATGGCATCCCGCATCTCGATCATCTGCGCTCTATTTCCATTTTTGGGCTGTCCAGCCTCAACCTGATCTTCGACGACGACTCGACCGACGATTGGAATCGCCAGAAGGTGCTCGAACGACTCTCGGAGGTCAACCTGCCCGCGGCCTTGCAGCCGCAGATCGGGTCCGACTATAGCCCCGTCGGGCAGATTTACTGGTACACGCTTCACAGCACCAACCCCAGCTACGATCTCATGGCGCTCAAGTCGCTGGAGGACTGGACGCTCGAAAAGCAGTTTAAGTCCGTCCCCAACGTTGTAGACGTCACCAGCTTTGGAGGCACCACCCGCGAGTATCAGGTGCGGCTGGACCCGAACAAGCTGATCTCCTACGGGCTTAGTATCAGCCAGGTGGAGCAGCAGTTAGCGAATAACAACGTGAACGCGGGCGGTAGCTTCCTCGAAGCAGGGATGCAGCAGATTAACGTCCGCGCCATAGGCCTGGTGAATGACGTCGGCGATATCGAACAAACCGTTATCAAGGCGCAGAACGGTACCCCTATCCGCATCAAAGACATTGCCAGCGTGTCGCAGGGACCTCGCATTCGTTTGGGCAAAATCGCCAAAGCCATCCATCGCGAGGATGGCAAGATCATTGACAATCGCGATGTGGTGGAAGGCATCGTGCTTTTGCGCAAAGGCGCCGATTCTCAGTCCACTCTGGCCGGAATCCACGAAAAAGTGAAGGAACTGAATGACCATCTCCTTCCTCCTGGAGTGAAAATCGTCCCCCACCTCGATCGCAGTGACCTGCTCGCCTACACCACACACACCGTCCTTCACAACCTGGCGGAGGGGATCATCCTGGTCGCGGTCATCCTCTTCCTGTTTCTGGGTAACACACGTGGCGCTCTCATCGTGGCCCTCACCATTCCGTTCTCTCTGCTTTTCGCCTCCATCTGTCTCGACTTAAACAAAATCCCGGCCAACCTTCTGTCGCTCGGGGCTCTCGACTTCGGAATGGTGGTGGAAGGCGCCGTTGTCATGGTGGAGAACATCATCCGCTATCTGGGGCGTCGCAACGGCGGCGCCAAGCCTGCCATTACGTCGATTCGCGAGGCTGCGCACGAAGTGCAGCGGCCGGTGTTTTATTCGATCGGCATCATCATCACAGCCTATTTGCCGATTTTCACTCTCCAACGCGTGGAAGGCCGCCTCTTCAAGCCCATGGCTTGGACTGTGTCTTTCGCTCTGCTCGGCGCGTTGATCTTCTCCATGTTGATCGCCCCGGTGCTGTGCAGCCTGCTGTTCGGCAAGCAAGTGCGCGAATGGCGTAACCCGGTCATGGAGGCCCTCTCGAACGGCTACCTATGGCTGTTGGGCCGCGCCATTCGCTTCCGCTGGATCACCGTTGCCGTGGCAGCCTTTGCTTTCGGCGCATCGGTTTGGATGATGATGAGCGGCATCATCGGTTCCGAGTTCCTGCCGCATCTGGACGAGGGCGCCATCTGGGCTCGCGCCACGCTCGCCCCCAGCATCGGTCCAACGGCCGCGACCAATGTCATGGATCGCGCGCGCATCATCATGGCATCTTTTCCGGAGGTGACTCAAGTCGTCTCCCAGGTCGGCCGCCCGGATGACGGTACCGACACCACCGGCTTCTTTAACACTGAATACTTCATCGACCTCAAGCCCAAAGACAAATGGCGTCCCATCTTCGGCCAGAACAAAGAAGAGCTGATTTCGGCGATGGATCGCGAACTCGAGAAGATCCCCGGCGCGCTTTGGAACTTCTCTCAACCCATCGCCGACAACATGGAAGAGGCGGTCAGCGGTGTGAAGGGCCAGCTCGCGATCAAGATCTATGGGGACGATCTGAAGACTCTGGAAAGCAAAGGCCAGGAAATTGTCAATGTGATGCGATCCATCCGCGGCATCGCGGACCTCGGCCTCTTCCGGGTCATCGGCCAGCCTAACTTGCAACTTAAGGTCGATCGCAAAGTAGCCGCGCGTTATGGCCTCAACATTTCCGACGTCCAGGATGCAATCGAGACCGCCGTCGGAGGAAAGGTCGTCGGACAGATCCTCCAGGGCGAGCAGCGCTACGACCTGGTAGTGCGTTATGACGCGCCGTTCCGCAGCACCACGGAAGAGGTCGAGAACATCCGGCTGCTCGCGCCGTCGGGCGAACGGGTCGCGTTATCGCAGCTTTGCGACGTGCGCGTACTGGATGGAGCTTCGGAGATATATCGGGAAGCGAACTCGCGTTACGTCGCGCTAAAGTACAGCGTTGTCGGCCGCGACCTCGGCAGCACCGTAGAAGAGGCGATCGCCAAGGTCTCCCAGCAGGTCAAGCTACCGGTAGGTTACAAGATCGACTGGGCCGGTGAGTACGAGAGCGCCAAGCGTTCACAAAAGCGCCTGTCGATCGTTGTGCCCATCACGCTGCTTGTCATTTGCATGATCCTCTACACAATGTTCAATTCTGTGAAATGGGTGCTTCTGATCATGGGCAACGTGGCGATGGCGCCGATTGGCGGACTGCTGGCGCTCCTCCTAACAGGTACGCACATCAGCGTCTCCTCGGGCGTGGGCTTTCTCGCACTGTTCGGCGTCTCAGTGCAGACCGGCGTCATCATGCTCGAGTACATCAATCAACTGCGAGCTCGCGGAGAAACAATCATGCATGCGGCAGTCGACGGGTCGGTACGCCGCCTGCGTCCGATTATGATGACCATGTTGGTGGCGAGCGTGGGCCTTCTGCCTGCGGCGCTTTCCCACGGGATCGGTTCCGACTCGCAGCGTCCATTCGCCATCGTCATCGTCGGAGGGTTGATCGCCGCCCTGTTACTTGGCATATTTCTTCTGCCGACCCTCTATGTATGGGTCGCGAGGAATGACGACGTGCTTCCTAAGCCGGAAGGCGAATCGGAAGCGTAAGGCGCGATAATCATCCTGTTCCGGAACCGAGCGGCAGAATTGCGCCTCCCAGTGGGTTGCCGATGAACGTGCTCCCTTTTTCACTTTGCCGTGTAACGCGCATACTGCCGACGTGCTTGCGGCACGGTTCAATCAGTGCAATGGCGACTATGCGTCAAAGTGGATTGCCGTAATACACAATGGGTGGACGGAAGGCCGCGAGAACTCCGCGATTCTTCAAGCGGCGTGAAAGATAGGGACGCCGCCCTCATTGAAAAGCAGTGCGTCCCACGGTTGCCTCGGTTCCTCGATCCTCGCGAAAGCCTCTTAGGTGGTCGTGACCGTCACCGCCTGACGAACATACCGGCTGCTTTCCAGTTGCTGCACCATGAAGGCTGCCAGGTCTGTCCGCCGGATCTTGTGCGCCTTCTCGCCGCCCTCCGTGCTCAGCACCCTCGTAACGCCGGTCTTCTCGCCGTTGATCAACATAGGCGGTCGCACGAGCGTCCAGTCCAAGTTGCTGCCTTCGATCTCGGCCTCCATGCCCGCTTTGTCTACCAGCAGACCCCGCAGATACGTCCGCATGAGCAGGTGCTCATTGAAGAAACCGGCGTTCTTGACGCTCTCGCCCGCACCAACGACCGAGATTTTCAGCAATCGCCGCACGCCATTGCGTCGCATCGCGTCCACAATATTGTGTGCGGCGCTCGTTTCCATCGTCGTCACTTTCCACGGCGTCTTGCCGCCCAGCGCGTCGATCACCGCATCCTGTTCGGCTACCGCAACGTCGACCGCGGCCACGTCCAGCACATCGCCCGCAACAACCCTGACGTTCGCTTTCTTGTACAGGGCGGCACCGCGCACGAAAGCCGTCACCTTATACCCGGCCGCCAGCGCCTCGTTTACCAGCGCCTCTCCGCTCTTGCCCGCTGCTCCGATCACTAAAACTTTCATCGCATCCTCTTTCTTGTTCCCTCGTATTTGGCCGCCCATCCGAATGCGCGGCCTGCCGATTAGAGGCCTTGGGAAAACCATTGGTTGCAAATTAATCAGTGGTTGAAACGTTTGGGCGGATCAACGCTTGCGCAGTTCCGCCATCCGTAGTTGTTATTTCAACCAATGGATATAAATCAACAATCGGTCGAAAACTGTTCAAAAAGGAGTACGCTGGTGAAGTGGCATCCACATCACCAAGTCGCCGGGCAGAACGTAAGGAGAGGCTGCGGGGCGAAATTCTTGCTGCGGCCAGCAAAATGTTCGCCGATCGCGGTTATGAAGCCGTGACGCTTCGTGCGATCGCTAAAGAGATCGGCTATACGCACGCCGTGATCTACCAGCATTTCCCTGACAAATGGCATATCCTTGCGGAGTTAAGCGGCGAGACAATCGGGCTGCTGATTCAGAACTTCGACGCGATTGCCGCTAAACATCCTGCACCGAAAGAGCGTCTTTTTGCGACTTCACGTGGCTTGATTCAGTTCTGCACTGCCCATCCACAACAGTTCCGCAACGTCTTCTTCGGGCCGGAAAACCGGGACGGCATCCGCGCTGGGCAATATATCAATGACATTGGCGCGCCTTTGTTCCAACGCTTCGTGCAGCTCTTTTTCGATGTCGCCAAGGATGAAGGATTGCCAAGTGGAGGTGACATAGTGGTAGCCCACACCTGGTGGTACTCGATCTTCGGCCTCGCCACGCTCATGGTCATCCAAGGGGTTGTGCCTGACTTGCCTGACCAGAATCTCGTGGTCGAGCAAGCGATCGCTACGCTTTGGGCGGGCGTTCAGGTTGTTCCGCGATTGCCGAAGAGCGTGGTCTCTAAGCGATCCGGCCGATCGAGTGCCTCAAAAAAATAACAGCTCCGCCCGTGAACCGTTGCTGGCGAAGAGTGGCATGATGAATTTCGCTGAGCCCGTCTGCCGATGACTGGAAAGCACTCCAACAAAAAGCATGGTTCTACCTGGAGCGAGGTTGCGGACAATCTCGGCGCCAAGCTCCAACTGCTTGTGCGGAAAGAAACTGATACTCGACACGCTCTGCTCATGCTCCAGCTGACAAAGGCACCGATACTCTGCCCGCTGCCGTCTCGCCGTCACGCGATTCGAGTGCCTTGACGCTGTTGATAAATGCCTTTTCTAATACGCTTTTGCCAACAGTTCCAAGCACAAAGCCGAGCAGTCGGCCTTTGAGGTTCTTGCCCTCGCGCACAACATCCACGTCAATGTCGGTCATGCCATTGGATAGGCGCGTGAAGGTGTAGGTGTGGCCCGAAGCTCCTCCCCACACGTTGGAGTCGGTCGTCGTGAGGACGACATGTTGAGGATTGGACCAGTCGTAGTGCAGGCGTCCCCAGATGCCGCCTGAGCCTTCGGTGACATCGGCCTGCGAGGCGCCTCGTTGATGCACCTTGAGATACTCGTCGGCGCTATTGCCAAACAGCTTCGAGCGGTTCGGCCCGAAGTCGGTAAGCCCAGCGATATACTGCTCCGGCGTGAGGGCAGTTGTCTGGTGAAGATGAATTGTGGACATTTATTTCCGGTCGGTCTAGAGATTCATAAAATATCGTCTTACCGA
>DATASJ010000116.1:0-1528 GCA_036269275.1 Bryobacteraceae bacterium
AAGCGTTCGAGCGGGAAGGTCCTGGCAAGCCCTGGATAAAGGTTGCGGACTGGAATCCGGACGGCGACTAGGCCGTGTACTCATAAATTCGAGCGGCGTGGATGACGACGGTTGATGTCCGCTTGACCCCCGGAAGCGGCCCTAGAGCGAACATCCCGGCACGCCCGAGATGTGCCAGGAGCGGACAATTGGGCCCTTCTCATAGAGCCGTGGTCTTCCGCGATTTTGGCGCGACAATTCGTTCTTTCTTGCTTCGATGCTGCGGCATGTCGGCGAACTTCATTCGCACCAGATCTTGGAACTGTTCGGCAGAGGGCGTCAGCATGGCATCGCGTACGCGAAGTGCTGAGATGACGTTCTTCACATTCCAACCTCGAACAGGGAAAGTGACGAGAGCACCGGACTTGAGTTGGTCGTCGACCACGTATCGGCTAATCGCCGAAACGCCGTAGCCCTTCGTCAACGCGCACACGACGGCCTCATAGGAAGGAAGCTCCAGGCGCTGCCGTGGCGCAATTCCCAGCCGCCCCATCTCTGTTTCCGAAGCGGTCCGCGTTGCCGAGCCTTCCTCACGGGAGATCCAGGGCAGAGATTCGAGACTGTCGCGCGACAGCTGGTTGGGAAGAAGCGTGGGTTTCCCGACGATGACGATCTCGATTTCCAAAAGCGGCTCCGCTTCGATCTCGGGACTGGTCAACGCGCCGGCAATGAACCCCAATTCGGCACGATGCGCTCGAATGCGCTCGATCGCTTCTCGTGCTGTTCCCAGTTCGAGCGAAATGCGAACGCCGGGATGAGCGTGTTTGAACTCGGCGATGATCTCTGGAAGCAGGTACGTGCCGGTCAGCCATGAGGCGACGACGACCAGCGATCCAGAACCGCTCTTCCGCAGCTCGTGAACGCCACAAACCGACTGCGCCAACAGGGACTCGGCACGCAATGTGTAGTTGGCCACGAATTCGCCCGCGCTCGTCAACGACCCATCGCGCCGCCTACGATCCACCAGCTTCAATCCGAGCGCGCGCTCGAGATCGGCAATGTGCTTGGAGACGGCGGGCTGGCTGATGCGCAGCTCAGCCGCCGCTGCCGAGAAGGAACGGCGCCGGGCGAACGCCGAGAAGGCCCGCAATCGCGCTTCGAGCTGCATAATCAGAGGTTATACTAATATTTGTACTATGTATTTTTTTGTTTTGGCCTGTCCTCGTAGGGTCGTCGGCAGGAGGACCAAAAATGGAACGGATCGCCGCTATCGCTGTCACCGGGTTGCTTGTGGGCTTGCTGACGACGCCCAGCCAAGCCGCGCCTTGTCTCATCGTCACGCTCACGGGTACTCAGGGGGGCCCTGCGGTATTCAACGGTCAAGCTGGTGCCGGGACACTCGTGCGCTACGGCGACGAGAGCAACGATTGCGGGGCGTTGAGATTGCAGTTCGACACGGGGCGGGGCACGAACATGCGGCTCTCCCAGCTCGGCGTCGCGCCGCAGCACCTGAACGCGATCTTCCTCACCCATACACATGGAGATCACA
>DATASJ010000117.1:0-4047 GCA_036269275.1 Bryobacteraceae bacterium
CGCTCAACTTGCATAGGGTGCTCGATCCTGATCTCGCACGTGAACTTCTGTTCATCTCGGGCGATTCGGAGAAAGAGCTCTTCTTTAAGGCCAATACCAGCAATTTGGACGGGCAGACCCTCCGGGGTGTGCGAGAACTGACGCTGCAATCAGCGGTCCTCCTCGACGAAATAATCAACGTTACCGACCGTCTGCCACGTGGCGACAACCCAATCAAAGTCTCAAGGGATAGCCTGAAGCAATGGTCTCACCGTTGAGTGCGAATTCTGTCATCAGCGGGATAAAACGCCCGCAGTAATCGCGGTCTTGATGTCGTGAAGAAGAGTCGGCCAGGACGCGGTACTCACTCTACATTCAGTTTCTAAATCCTGCACTGGCGAAAGCGGCTATCAGCCAGTGCGACAAAAGCGCCTATGGCCGAACGGCGCTGCCGCTATTGCGAACAGGTGTTTCAACCCTCGAAGTATCAGCCAGGGCAGACCGTCTGCACCGGCGGAAACTGCCAGCGCCGGCGCCGCGCCGACTATCACCGCCGAAAGATCGCGGCCGATCCCGAATACCGGCAGGTCTGTCTCGATAGTCCACAAAAGTGGCGCTCCCGCCATCCCGATTACTGGCGTCAGTACCGCGAGCAGCATCCCGCCGCCGTCGAGCGCAACCGCCGGCAACAGCAGATTCGCGACCGCGCCCGCCGCCTCCGCAAGCTTGCAAACAACAACTCAGTTTTCCAGCTAAACCCTTCCACGACTGAGGTCTGGTTCGCCGGGCCCGGCTTCGCGCGTCTTGCAAACAACAACTCAGTTCCAGCGCAAGTCTGGATTCTCGAAGGACTTCCGCCGCGCAAGCCACCCGTTTCCGAATCTTGCAAACAACAACCCTCTGGCCTCGAACCGGCTTTGGCTGGATAACAAGGGGAGCGCTCCATGCTAACGACCGAACAGATCAACGAAGTGCATCGCCTCTACTGGTCCGAACGCTGGCCGATCCGCAAGATCGAACGTCATCTGCGCATGGGGTGGCGCACCATCGAAAAATATCTGAAGACGCCGGTACAGGGCCCTGTCCGGCGGCAGCGCACCAGCAAACTCGATCCCTTCAAAGACACCATCGCTGGCTGGCTTGAAAAGGACCCTGACGCCAGCGCCACCGTGATCGAGCAGAGATTGCGGCAGAGCGGCTATGACGGCGCTTACACCATCCTTCGTGAATATCTGAAAAATGCCCGGCCGCAAGCGAAACCGGCGCGCGCTTTTCTGCGCGTGGAACCCGCGCCTGGCGAACGGTTCGAGGTGGATTGGGGTCACTTCGGCGCGCTCGATTATTCTGGCGACCCGCGAAAACTCTACGCTTTCGCCCTCGTGGACGCCCATAGCCGCATGCTCTATCTGGAGTTCACGCACAGCCAGAGTTTCGAAACGTTTGTGCGATGTCATATCCACGCCTTCACCACGCTCGGTGGCCTGGCCCGCGAGATCGCCTACGACAATCTTGCAACGGCTGTCGCCGAACACGACGGACGCTTCGTCCGTTTTCAGCCTCGCTTCCTCGGCTTCGCCCGTGAATACGGTTTCTATCCGCGCGCCTGCAATCCAGCCGCGGGCTGGGAAAAAGGTAAAGTCGAGCGAGCTATCGGCTATGTGCGGCAGAGCTTCTGGCCACTGCGCGAGTTCACCGACCTCGCCGATGTGAATCGCCAGGCGCGTCAATGGCTCGCCGAAATCGCCAACGTCCGCCAGCACCGCGAAACGCGTCAGCGCCCCATTGATCGCTTTCAGCCCACCGCTCTCAAGCCGTTGCCGACGATTCCTTACGACTACCGCGACAGCGCGGAACTGCTGGTTCACAAAGATGTTCGACTGCAGTTCGACGGTAACCGCTACTGCGTGCCCCCGCGTTACGTCGGCCGTCGCCTCACCGTCAAGGCCGATGCGGGCTCGGTTACGGTCTACGACCGCGTCCATGAAATCGTCGGCTATGCCCGCTGCTGGCGGCGCGGCCAGACCTTCGGCGCCGATCGCTTCGAAGCAGAGATCGCCGATCTGCGCCCGGCGGCGAGACGTTCCCGCGCCCAGCAGCGCCTCTTCGCTTATCTCGATGGACTCTGCTCGCCCTCTCTGATCGAAGGCTATCTTCGCGATATCGCCGACAGCGATCGCGCGCTCTCGCGCCAACTCTCCGAACTGCTTGAACTGATTCGCCAGTACGGGCCCGAGCCGGTCGCCGGCGCCATCGAAAAGGCGGCCGCAGCCCGTGCCCTCGGAGCCGATTATGTCGCCAATATTCTCCGCCAGCAGCAATCCCCGCGCCATCCGCAACCGCCGCTCCGCATGCGCGATCCGCTGCTGAACGAACTCGCTACCGACCCGCTGTCGCTGCTGGAATATGACGCTTTCATTCTCAAACCCGGAAAGGACCCCGATGCCATCGCTTCTCCAACAGAAACTGAATCAACTGAATCTCTCCACCATGAGCCAACAACTGGAGACGACCCTCTCTGAAGCCGCCACGAAGAACCTCAGCGCGGCGTCCACGCTCGAATGGCTCGCCGACATAGAGCTCGAAGCCCGCCGTCAGCGCGCCATTCATCGACGCTTCAAATGCGCCCGTTTGCAAGCCCAGCTCAGTATCGACGCCTTCCACTTCAAACATCACAAAAGCCGGCAGGAACTCAAGCCCCGCATTCTGCGGCTGCTTGATCTTTCGTTTCTCGAAAAGGGAACCAACCTGATCCTGATCGGTAATCCCGGCGTGGGCAAAACATTCCTCGCAAAGACCATCGCCTGGCGCGCCTGCCAGGCCAATCAGCGCGTCCTGTTCACCACCGCCATGGACATGCTGAATCATCTGCTTGCTTCCCAGGTCGATCACTCGCTTCTGCGCAAGCTCAGAACCTATACCGACCCCACACTCCTGGTCTGTGACGAACTGGGGTATCTGGCCCTCGACCAGCAAACCTCCAACCTCTTCTATCAGGTGATCTCGACCCGCCACAGCCAGAAACGTTCGACCATCATTACAACCAACACCGCGTTTTCCAACTGGGGCAATATCCTCCACAACACAACCATCGCCACCGCTATCGCCGACCGTCTGGTCGAAAACTCCGAGATCTTCCTGCTGGGCGGCGAGAGCGTGCGCAAATCCAACAGCAGTTCCGCTTCGCCAGCCGCCGAATAAGCGCCTGGCAACGAAGAAGCTCCGCGCTGTGACGATAACCCGCGCCGGGGAGCCGGGCGGCTAACCCCACAACGGAGCTGCCGACGAGGGCGGGAGCTTGACGCTCCCGCTTTTCGTGTCTCTGCTCAACTCCATAATGTTCAACTTCAGCGCCAATCACCTCGTCCTCATCTCGCGGACGGAATATCCGACGTACGTCGTGCTCCTCATGCGAGACCGCGACACGCAGCGGGTTTACCGGTTATACGACTTCTCCAAAGCCCAGCTCATCCGGCCCGATGTGGCCTACCAGGTAGCGGGCAAAGTGAACAGCGCCGACAAACTCTATCTCGTGATCGAATCGGTCCGCCTGGACACGAAACGGCGGCGGGTTTCCACTACTCCTGTTCCTGCTGACGGCGCGGGAGGAAGGCCCATGCGCTGACCCGCGTTTGCTCGTCCGAATCCGGTCTCCCGATGCGCGGCATCTTCGCTGCTTGTCAGCGCACCAGTGTCTGCGGTCATGCCGACCGGCCCACCAGGGCAGGCATATCTGACGTTAAAACCGCGAAAATCGCTGTCGTCCTAAACCGCCGCTAACAGTACGGCCTACAAACTTGCCAAGTCGCCAAAGCGACCCTCTACACCAGAGGCTTCAGCAGCTTCGTTACCTCCGCTACTGCTCCGATTGCTACCGGGCGGAACGAACCAGATCCCGGGCGGGATTTACACCCACTGTGAACCAGCGCCCTTTCACGGCGCTCGCGAAAGTCGGGTTAGCATCGAAAGCCACGGCCATCCACAGCGCGATTCCAGAATCACCACCAGTGCCTCGCCCTCTATTGCGAGCCATGCCATTACGATCGTCATGAAGCGTGCACCAGGTCACAG
>DATASJ010000118.1:0-1902 GCA_036269275.1 Bryobacteraceae bacterium
CTCGCTCTCCTGGAAATGGTGCGCCTACAGGCAATCCAAGTGCGGCAGGAAAAAATGTTCGGAGAGATTGCGATCCGCAAACACACGCACTTCGATGAGATCATGAACGAACAGTCGGCGGTTCGCGACGACTGGAGGTAGACCGCGGCTCGTGGACGGTGGCCAGCTTTCGGTACGAGTTTTACTAGCCACTAACCACTGATCACTATTAACTATGTCCCTCAAAGCTGAACTCGAAGCCATCATCTATGCGGCGGAGACGCCCATCACGGTCGAGCAGATGACCCAACTCGTAAAAGAAACGGTCATCGCTGAAGGCGCGGCCGACGAGGCGCAAATGAAATCGCGCGTCCGCGCTTGTCTGGAAGGACTTGTCACAGAATACGGCGCGCCCGACCACGGCATCGAGATTCGCCAGGTCGCTGGCGGATACCGCATGTCGACCAAGCCCGAGCAGCACGAAGTAGTGCGCGCTTTCGCCAAGAGCCTGAAGCCGCCGATTCGGCTTTCGCTGCCGGCGCTGGAGACGCTCGCGGTGATTGCTTATAAACAGCCGGTCACCGTGCCCGAGATCAACGACATTCGCGGCGTGGATTCCGGCGGCGTCATCGGCACGCTCCTCGATCGCAAACTCATCACAACTGCCGGCCGCAAGCAGGTGATCGGTCGTCCCATTCTTTACAAGACGACAAAAGAATTCCTGATGCGCTTTGGCCTGAAAGATGTGAACGAGTTGCCCAGCATGGAAGAGTTCGAGAAATTGGTCGCGGAGTCGTTCCAGTCTGAGTTGATTCCCGCAGAGACTGCGGCAGACGAGGGAGCCGAGCTGGCCAACAGTACTGAGGAGCGCGCAGCAGAATCGTCCCGCGAAAGTTTGTCAGAGTCGGGCGAAAGTTTGTCTGAAACCAAGAAGGCGGGCTGATAGAAGGTTGTGCCGTTCGCTTCGGGACTTGTTTCTGTCCGCCCAATCGCAGCCGGGGCGCGGCGGAAGAATCCAGCCCACGGCGTAGTCCGTGGGTCGGATAGTCATAGATGACCGAGCCCCAGCGGGGCAAAAGAATTGTTAGCACGCTCACTATGAATCTTTGAAATTGTTTGCCCGAATTTATGCCCCTCGAACGCCTGCAAAAAATCATCGCCGCCGCCGGAGTCGCTTCCCGCCGCAAGGCTGAGCAACTTATCTCGTCCGGCCACGTGCAGGTCAACGGGACCGTCATCACCGAACTTGGCAGCAAGGCAGATCCGGAAACCGATCACGTGCGCGTCAATGGAAAACTTCTCCACGGCGCGCAGCGCCACGTTTACCTTCTGCTTAACAAACCCAAGGGCTACGTAACCACCATGAGCGATCCGGAGAAACGGCCAACGGTCATGGATCTGATTCGCGGCGTCAAAGGGCGCGTGTACCCCATCGGCCGCCTCGACTACGCCAGCGAAGGCTTGCTGCTGCTCACCAACGACGGCGAACTTGCGCACAGCCTGATGAAAGCCGCCTCTCACGTCGCCAAAACGTATGTTGTCAAAGTCGCAGGCACGCCGAAAGAAGATGCCCTCGCCAAGCTGCGCGCCGGAGTTTCCATCGCCACCGACGACGGCAAGCGCGTCAAGACCGGCCCCGCTTTAGTGCGCGTCGTGAAAGAAGCGGCGAATCCCTGGTACGAGATCACGCTGATCGAGGGCCGCAATCGCCAGATTCGTCGCATGTTTGAAGCCGTCGGACATCACGTGGAGAAAATAAAGCGTGTGAAGTATGGACCGCTGAGCCTGGATGTGCCGCCCGGCAAGTTTCGGACGCTTACCTTGAAGGAAATAGAACGCCTGAAATCCGCCGCCAAAACCGGCACGACCATCGTTAGAAAATCCGCGTCCTGATAGGCCCCAGCATGAGCCGATTTTCTGATC
>DATASJ010000119.1:0-1620 GCA_036269275.1 Bryobacteraceae bacterium
CTTGCATGGATGAATGGAAAGGTGGAGACTGCCAAAGTTGGCGCAGAAAAATCGCATTCAGAGGTGGCGTACAGAGAGCTAGCCGAGCTTTGCTCGGCATGGACGGACGAATGCGTCCGTCCCCACACTTGAGGATCAGGATGACAAAAACGTGAGGTTAGGAGCCTTTGGCGCTGGCGGAGTAGCTGAAGGGGTAGCTTTGGGCGTTGATCTCGCGGCGCAGGTCTTCGAAGATGTCGTCGGGCATCTTGGAAAATATTTCGACGACTTCGGGATCGAATTGGCGTCCAGCCCAAGCCTGGATTTCTTTGCGAGCTTCGGTAAGAGTTCTGGCCGGGCGGTAAGGACGGTCGGAAATGATGGCGTCGAGAGTGTCAGCGACCGAGAAGATGCGCGCGCCCAGGGGAATTTCGTTTCCCTTGAGGCCGCGAGGATAGCCGCTGCCGTTGTAGTGTTCCTGGTGTGAGTAAACAATGTCGCAGGCTTCGGCGAGGAACGGAATTTTTTTGAGCATCTGATAGCCGTGGTAGCAGTGCTCTTTCATGATGGCGCGCGCGTCGTCGTCGAGCTTTCCGGGCTTACGGAGAATGTTGTCAGGGATGGCCATCTTGCCGATGTCGTGAAGGAAAGCGCCGCGGGCGATGATGAGAATTTGTTCGCGAGGGACGCCCATGGCGCGGGCGATCGCGATGGTGAATGCGGTGACGCGCCGCGAGTGGCCTTCGGTTTCGGCATCTTTCAGATCGAGCGCGTCGCCCAGAGCTTGTAGCGTGATGTCGTAGGAGCGCTCGAGATCAGCCATGGCGGCCTGAAGCTGATCGGTGCGAGCTTCGACCAGCGACTCCAAATTAGTTTGATAGGTGCGGTTTTCTACCTTCAGGCGGCGATTCTCGAGAGCCCGGGCTACGGCATTGAGCAACTGCTCGCGCTCGAACGGCTTCAGCAGATAATCGTAGGCTCCGTTGCGGATCGCGGCCAGCGCGACGGAAATATCGTGGACGGCTGTGACCATCACGACCGGCATGTCTGGAAAGCGTTCTTTCGTGCGCTCGAGCAAACCGATGCCGTCAAGGTCGGCCATCATCAAGTCAGAGAGCATGAGCTCGAAAACTTCGCCGGAATTGAGCAGGGCGAGAGCTTCCATGCCGGAACTGGCCTGTTTCCACTTGTAACCGGCGGCAGCGAGAATGGCGCAGACAATCTCGCGAATTGCCTCTTCATCGTCAACGACAAGAATGCGATCAGGCATGGCTGTGCAAGTATACTCTCGGCAATTTTAGCCTTTTGCGGAAGTGCCGAAAGTAACCAGCATGGTCCGGAAAACGCATCACTAACGGTGCGGGGCGTGGTATTCAGAAGCAGGGCATAGTTCCGTCTGGAACGCACGCCTGAAACAAGATGAACGCTTCCCTGTGGTCGATTTGGAGCACCGCACAGCTTGGGCTCGCCGGGTTGAAGACCGGGGAGTGGGCGCTGCTCATTGTGCTGGGCGCGGCGTTGCTGCTCTACTCCGCCTTGCGCGAGCGGTATGCGCTGGTTTGGGCGGCAGGGTGGGCGATGCTGTTGTCGTCGTGTCTGGCTGGCGCACATGGGGCCGCGTTACGAATTCCTTTGCGCTAT
>DATASJ010000120.1:0-70506 GCA_036269275.1 Bryobacteraceae bacterium
CCCTTGAAGAACGGCGTGTGACGTCCGCCTTCTTCCTTGCTCAATACGTAAATCTCGCCCTTGAACTTCTTGTGCGGCGTGATCGAGCCCGGCTTGGCGATCACCTGCCCGCGCTCCACGTCATCCTTTTCTATGCCGCGCAGCAGCAGCCCGACGTTATCCCCCGCCCGGCCTTCATCCAGCAGCTTCTTGAACATCTCCACGCCCGTGACCACCGTCTTGCGCGTGTCGCGGAACCCCACGATCTCCATTTCCTCGCCAACCTTGCAGATGCCCCGCTCAATGCGCCCCGTCACCACCGTGCCGCGGCCCTGAATCGAGAAAATATCTTCAATCGGCATCAAAAACGGCTTGTCCACCACGCGCTGTGGCACTGGGATGTATTCATCCACTTTCGCCATCAGCTCGTCCACCGTCTTTTCCCACTTCTCTTCGCCGTTCAACGCTCCCAGCGCGCTCACCCGCACCACCGGAATGTCGTCGCCCGGAAACTGGTAGCTCTTCAGCAACTCACGCACTTCCAGCTCCACCAGCTCGAGCAGTTCCGGATCGTCCACCATGTCGACCTTGTTCAAGGCCACCACGATGTACGGAACACCCACTTGGCGCGCCAGCAGAATGTGCTCGCGCGTCTGCGGCATGGGACCGTCGGTTGCCGCCACCACCAGAATCGCCCCATCCATCTGCGCCGCGCCCGTAATCATGTTCTTGATGTAGTCGGCGTGACCCGGGCAGTCCACGTGCGCATAGTGACGGTTCGCCGTCTCATACTCCACGTGCGCCACTGCGATTGTGATCCCGCGCGCCTTCTCTTCGGGCGCATTGTCGATCGAATCGAAGCTCCGGAACTTCACCTTCGGATTGTGCTTCGCCAGCGTCTTGGTGATCGCCGCCGTCAGGGTCGTCTTCCCGTGATCGATGTGCCCGATCGTCCCGATGTTTACGTGCGGCTTGCTGCGGTCAAATTTCTCTTTCGCCATGTTTTTTCGAAAAGGCCTCTCTACCTGGTTGCGACTCCGCCCTTGTTGCGGTTGATAATCTCTTCTGCCAAATTCTTCGGCACCTCTTCGTACTGCCCGAAGTGCATCGTGAAGCTGCCGCGGCCTTGCGTACGCGAGCGCAGCTCGGTGGCGTAGCCGAACATTTCCGATAGCGGCACCATCGCCTTGATGATGTGCGTGCCGCCCGCGATCTCGGTGCCTTCCAGGCGTCCGCGCCGGGAGATCAGATCGCCATTCACAGTTCCCATGTACTCTTCGGGCACCGTCACTTCGACGCGCATAACGGGCTCAAGCAGCGCCGGCTTGGCCTTGTGGCAGGCTTCCTTGACGCAGATGGAGCCGCAGATCTTAAAGGCCATTTCGGAGGAGTCGACTTCGTGATAGGCGCCGTCGAACACGGTCACTTTTATATTGTTCATGGGGTAACCGGCCAGCACTCCGCCTTCGAGCGCCTCGACCACGCCCTTCTCGATGGCCGGGATAAATTCCTTGGGAATGTTGCCGCCGTGGATTGCATTAACGAACTCGAAGTTCTCCTCGCGATCCGGCTCGACGCGCAGCTTGACGCGCGCATACTGCCCGGCGCCGCCCGTTTGCTTCTTGTGCGTGTAATCGTATTCCGCTTGCTGGCGAATCGTCTCGCGGTAGGCCACTTGCGGCTTGCCGACATTGGCGCCTACATTGAATTCGCGCTGCATGCGGTCGACAATGATTTCGAGATGCAGCTCGCCCATGCCGGAAAGGATCGTTTGCCCGGTTTCGGGGTCGGTTGACACATGCAGCGTCGGGTCTTCGGTCACCAGCTTCGCGATCGCGATGCCGAGCTTTTCCTGGTCGGCCTTGGTCTTGGGCTCGATCGCGAGCTGAATCACCGGCGCCGGGAAATGGATGGATTCGAGGAGAATCGGTTCCTTTTCGTCGCAGATGGTGTCGCCCGTAACGACTTGACGCAGGCCAACGGCGGCACAGATATCGCCCGCCAGCACTTCCTGGATCTCTTCGCGCTTATTGGCGTGCATCTTGACCAGACGGCCGACGCGCTCTCTGCGCGCTTTCGTCACGTTGTAGATGGAATCGCCCGCGTTCAGCTTGCCCGAGTAGACGCGAATGAAGACCAACTGGCCGACGAACGGGTCGGTCATGATCTTGAAAACCAGCGCCGCAAACGGCTCCGAATCCTTCGCATGGCGCTCGATGACGATCTCCGGATTGTCCACGGCCGTACCTTTTATGGGAGGTATGTCGAGCGGCGACGGCAAGTAATCGGTCACCGCATCGAGCAGGTTCTGTACGCCCTTGTTCTTGAAGGACGATCCACAGATGACCGGGAAAATCTTCTGCGCAATGGTCGCCTTGCGAATGCCCGCTACCAGTTCCGGCTCGCTGATCGTCTGGCCTTCGACGAACTTCTCGAACAAGGTATCGTCCGTCTCGGCCACTGCTTCGATCAGCTTCTCGCGGTATTCCTTGGCTGGGTCGAGCAGATCGGCGGGAATATCGACATCGTCGTATTTGGCGCCGAGCGTCTCGTCGCGCCAGATGCGGGCTTTCATCTTCACCAGGTCGACGACGCCTTTGAACTGGTCTTCGGCGCCGACCGGCAACTGAATGGGCACTGGACGCGCGTTCAGGCGGTCCACAATCGTTTCGACGGAACGGAAGAAATCGGCCCCGACGCGGTCCATTTTATTAATGAAACAGATGCGGGGCACGGCGTACTTGTCGGCCTGCCGCCAAACGGTTTCCGATTGCGGCTGCACTCCGGCCACCGCATCGAAGACCGCGCACGCGCCATCGAGCACACGTAAGCTGCGCTCCACCTCAGCCGTGAAATCCACGTGGCCCGGGGTGTCAATGATGTTGATGGTGACGTCGCGCCACTGACAGGTCGTCGCGGCGGAGGTGATCGTGATGCCGCGCTCCTGCTCCTGCGCCATCCAGTCCATGGTCGCAGTGCCTTCGTGCACTTCACCGATCTTGTGCGTGCGGCCGGTGTAGTACAGGATGCGCTCAGTCGTGGTGGTCTTACCGGCATCGATGTGCGCCATGATGCCGATATTGCGCATTTTTTCTAACGGTACGGTGCGAGCCATAGTGCTACCTGAATTTCGCGAAACAGTTACCAGCGATAGTGCGCAAAAGCCTTGTTGGCCTCGGCCATGCGATGCACGTCGTCTTTCTTCTTCACAGCGCCGCCGCGCAGATTGGCGGCGTCATTCAATTCGTTGGCCAGCTTTTCGGCCATGCTTTTGTCGGGCCGTGTGCGCGCGTTCCCGATGATCCAACGCAGCGCCAGGCTGGTACGGCGGTTTTGCGGCACCTCGATCGGTACCTGGTAATTGGCGCCCCCGACGCGCCGTGTCTTCACTTCCAGCAGCGGCTTTACGTTCTCGACAGCTTTCTTGAAGGCCTTCAAGGGATCGTCGCCCGAGCGCTCTCGCAACATCTCCATCGATGCATAGAAAATGCGCTGGGCGGTCATCTTCTTGCCGTCCCACATCATGGAGTTGATGAACTTTTCGACCAGGCTCGAGTTGTAGAGCGGATCCGGGATCACCTCTCGAGGCTCAGGACGTCTACGTCGCGGCATTTACTTCGTTCCTTTCGCGAGCGCGCCAACTCCGGCCGGTAGCCAAAGCTTGTGTGCTCGCACATTCTTCCTCAAAGTCAAAACGTAACAGCCCGATGAAACGCGCGTTACACACGCTCGCCAGGCCCTCAAAAAATCGTGATGCCCGTTCCGGGCTTACTCAGCAGGCTCGAAACTGCCATCGAGCTGCATTAGATAACCGCCAGAAGGCTGATATAGCGTCTTCACCAGCCTTGAACGCGAGGGAACTGCTTCGGATAAGTGGCCCATGCCAATTTCCGGCGTCACTCAACGCAGGTCGATGAGCTTACCGGTTTAGCAGCGGGGCCCGACTTCCGGCCGGATGCCTCTTCAGACATGGTAGCGCGGAGGCCGAAGAATCAACTCGCCAAACCTTTTCAGTTTAGTGGCAACCTGATTGCCTGTCAACCAGCTAGCCGTTTTCGCGAGCTGCGAACTCAACGGCAATCCAAAAAAGAGGGCTGACCGGGAGCAAAGCCCGGCCAGCCTCATGGAGTTTGGGTTGGAGGAGAACTGTCGATGCGAAAAGTCGATTAGCCGAATCGGCCGTGCGGGCGAAAACGTCCATCGCCCATAAATTGATATCAGTATTAAATTTTCTTCAAGTATGTGCCACGCCGGGTTCGCTGTCAAGGCAGAACTCGGAATTCATGATTCGTGTTGGTTGGACCGTGAGACTTTAAGCGTCGAACATCCTCTTCCTAAATGGCGCTTAAACGTATGAAAAGGCTCCTTTGCTGGCTGCTGGGACACCGCCTGAGCTGGGTCTTGCATGGAAGCTATGACGTTCCTGTCCCAACCTGCCGCCGCTGTAAACGGCCGGTCGGGGTGCCCGATGCGGAGGCAAAAGCGCGGGTTTAGCCCGTCCGACGAGAGGGAGCCCACACGCTTCCGCACTACTCTAGTGTGCTCCGCGAGCCGCTTCTTGTGCCGGCCGCCGCTCTGGCGAGCGGAATCCTGGCCGCGCACTTTGTTTACTTCCGGTTGCCCGACCTAGCGCCGGCAGCTTGCATCGCCTTTTTGTGCGTCGGCCTCGCATTTGCGTTTCCGAGCGCCCGGCGCCTGCGTCTTCCAACCGTCTGCACGACCGTCGCCCTAGCTGGGATCGCGTCGCAAATCATACACCGGCAAGACCACACGCCTCGTCTGAACGCCGACGATGCGGAGACCGTGCTCCTCGACGGCTGCGTCATCAACCCGCCGGTATTCTCTCCGGAGCGCGAGCAGTTCACGCTTGAATTGGCTCCCCAAGCGGCTGCGCGCATCTCGGTCGTGGTCAAACCGGGTGAGAGCTTACGCTCCATTGGATATGGGCAACGCATCGAAGTTGCCGCTAAGGTCCGCTCGCCTCGCAATTATCAGAACCCGGATGCTTTCGACTATGCGGCTTATCTAGCCGCGCAACATATTTACTGGAACGGATCCGTGGCCAGTCCTTCCAATATCCGGGTGCTGGCGGGCCGTTGCGGCTCGCGCGCCGTGGCGGCGCTCTACGCCGTTCGAACATGGGCACTTGCTCGCCTGGTCCGGCTTTATCCCGATGACCCGCACACTGCTGCACTGCTGCAGGCAACTCTTCTGGGGGACACGGCCGGGGTCGAACGCCGTTGGACAAGCGATTTCCGCGTCACCGGCACCTATCATGCGCTTGTCATCTCCGGCCTGCACGTTTCGGTTCTGGCGTTCACGATTCTCGCGCTTTTGCGACTGTTTCAATTCCGCCGCATCCCGGCGCTGGCGGTCGCGACGGTCGTGAGCTGGCTCTACGCCTTCCTCTGCGGCTTCAATTCACCGGTGGTGCGATCGGCGGGTGGATTCACGTTCTTTTTCATCGCCGCGTTCTTCTTTCGCAAGACACGCATCCTGAATGTGCTGGCGGCGGTGGGCATCCTCTATCTAGCTCTCGACCCCGATCAGCTTTTCGACCCCAGCTTTCAACTCTCGTTTCTGTCAGCCGCCGCGATCGCTGCATTCGCGGTCCCAGTCATGGAGCGCCTAACGGAACCACTTCGCGCTTCCGTGAAGCGCTTCGACCAGACCGGCTACGATCCGCTGGTGGACCAGCGCGCAGCTCAATGGCGCGTCGAACTGCGCCTGCTCACACGAACGCTTCGCACCTGGACCGGCCTCTCCGAGACCGCCGCTAGATTCCTGGTATCGAAAGGCGCTTCACTGGGCGCCTTTATCGCCGAAGCCGTGATCGTGGCCGCCTGTATCCAATTCGGCTTGGCGCTGCCGATGATCAGTTACTTCCATCGCCTCTCGGTTACCGGCCTGTCGGCGAACGTCTTGATTGTTCCGTTGCTTTCGGCTGTGATCCCGCTGGGCTTCGGAGCCATCCTCACCGGCTGGCAGCCGGTCGCGCAGCTCACACGACTTCTACTCGATTGGGCCGAGTGGTTCGCCGGCTGGCACGTACGATTCGAACCCGCGTGGCGGATGGCCGCGCTGCCACTGTCGATTGCAATCGCGTTCGCCGGGTCCATGGTGCTGCTCGCCCTGGCGGTCCGTCGCTCGCGCCGCTGGACGCCTCCGGCGCTCGCCTGCTCGGTCGCTCTGTTCGGCATCATCTGCTACCAACCGTGGAAGCCCGAGGTCCGCCCGCACACGCTTGAACTGACTGCGATCGATGTCAATCAGGGCGACAGTCTGCTGGTGGTCTTTCCCGATAACCAAACGATGCTCGTCGATGCCGGAGGTTTTCCAGGCATGGAGCGCATGACGCGCAAGCCGCAGGTGGACGTGGGCGAAGATGTTGTCTCTCCTTATTTATGGAGCCGGCGCATCCGCCATCTCGATTACGCGGTTCTGACCCATGGGCACTCGGATCACATGGGCGGGCTGGCTGCGATCCTCGACAATTTCCGTCCGCGCGCGCTCTGGATTGGCGCCGAGCCCGAAACTGCCGAGTGGCGGGATATCCAGCGCCACGCCGCGTCCGATCACGTCCCGATTATTGCCCTGAATCGCGCCGCCGCGCCCCTCACGATGGGAGGCGCGCGCATTCGCGTTCTCGCGCCGTCTCCGGAGTACGTTCCCGCCGACGTTGCGACGAACGACGATTCCCTGGTGCTCGAGATCAGCTATGGGCGGCGCAGTATGCTCTTGACCGGCGATGCCGAGAAGCCGGTCGAGTACGACATGGTCGCGAATGCCCAGTTGCACCCTGTCACCCTGCTGAAGGTGGGCCATCACGGAAGCCGCACTTCTTCCTCGGAAGAGCTATTGAGCCAGATCGCGCCGCAGTTCGCCATCATCTCCGACGGCTACCAGAATCAGTTTCATCATCCGCATCCCGACGTGCTTGCCCGGCTCGCGGCACATCACACCGCGGTGTTCCGGACGGATCAACGCGGGCTGATTACGTTTCGGACGGATGGCGACAAGGTGGAGATTCAGACGTATCGATAGCCGGGGTGCCCAAGTCTAGAATGATTACGGAGGTTCTATGGCACGAGATAATACTGCTGGGTTAATTGGATGGCTGGTGGTGGGAGCAGTCTTAGGAGCGGCCGTTGCCCTGCTGCTGGCGCCTGAGGCCGGCGACCGTACGCGCCGCAAATTGGCGAAACAGGCCGAACGCGGGCGCAAGAGCATTCTTGAATCCGGGCAGGAAATCTTTGAGCGCGGGCGCGAGCTGTATGAGCGCGGACGCGAGATCGCCGAAGAGGCTGCCGAGATGTTCGAGCGAGGGCGCCGCATCGCCGAGAAGACTATCGACGAGCGCATCTAAGGGCGCGGCAACGGCATCCAATAGAAGGTTTATCAATTATGTCTGCCGCCCTAGCCAACCCGCCCACTCAGCTTGCGCCCTTTACGAATGAGCCGTATACCGACTTCAATCAGCCCGAAAAAGCCGCCGGCATGCGCGCGGCGCTTGCGAAAGTCCGCTCTGAATTCGGGAAAGAATATGATCTGCTCATCGGCGGCGACCGCCGCAGAACAGCCGCCAAGCTCGAGTCGCTGAACCCCTCGAAACCGTCAGAGATCGTCGGAGTTCATCAGAAAGCTTCCGAGCAGGATGCCCGCGACGCCGTCGAGAAAGCCCACGCCTATTTTCCGAAATGGGCTGAGGTGTCCTACGAGGACCGCGCCGCTCGCCTGCTGCGCGCCGCCGAAGTCTTTCGCGAACGCAAGTTCGAATTCGACGCTTGGCTGGTGCTCGAAGCAGGCAAGACTTGGGCCGAAGCCGAAGCCGATGTTTCCGAGGCGATCGATTTTTGCGAATATTACGCCCGGCAGGCTCTGAAACTCGCCGAACCGGAGCCCATCGTGCAGCTTTCCGGTGAGCGCGACGAGATGCTATATATCCCGCTCGGCGTGGGTATAGTGATCCCACCCTGGAATTTTCCGTTAGCCATTCTGGTTGGCATGACGACGGCTGCGCTGGTGACCGGCAACACGGTGGTGATCAAACCTTCGAGCGACACCCCCACCATCGCCGCCAAATTTGCCGAGGTGCTGCTCGACGCGGGCTTCCCGCCTGAGAGTTTCTCGTTGTTGGTAGGCAGCGGGGCGGCTATCGGCGATATCCTTGTATCTCATCCCAAGACGCGCTTCATTTCGTTCACCGGCTCGCGAGATGTCGGTCTTCACATCAACGAGTTGGCCGCCAAAACGCCGAAGGGACAACTCTGGATCAAACGAGTGATCGCCGAAATGGGGGGCAAGGACGCGATCGTTGTGGATCGCGAATGCGACCTCGACCAGGCGGTGACTGGCGTGCTTTATTCCGCCTTCGGATACCAGGGCCAGAAGTGCTCGGCTTGTTCGCGCGCCATCGTGGACGAGGCGGTTTATGACGAGTTCCTGGAGAAGCTCAAGGCGAAAGCGGGGGCGCTCACTGTGGGGCCTTCGGATGACGTGAAGAACTATATGGGGCCGGTGATCAATGCCCGCGCGAAGAAGACGATTCTCGACTACATCGAAACCGGCAAGAAAGAAGGACGCCTGATTGCGGGCGGCGAGCCGGCCGAAGGCGAAGGCTATTTCATCAAGCCCACTGTGATTGCGGACGTGGACTCGAAAGCCCGCATTTTCCAGGAAGAGATCTTCGGGCCGGTATTGGCAGTGACCAAAGCGAAGGATTTCGAACACGCTCTGCAGCTTGCCAACGATTCCGAATACGGTTTGACCGGCGCGGTTTACACGAACGCTCCAGCCAAGATCGACAAAGCGCGGCGGCAGTTCTTCGTGGGGAACTTATACATCAATCGCAAGTGCACCGGCGCAATGGTCGGCGCTCATCCTTTCGGCGGCTTCAACATGTCGGGCACGGATTCGAAGGCGGGCGGGCCGGATTACCTGCTCCAGTTCGTGCAGGGCAAGTCGATAGCTGAAAAAGTTAGCTGAGGGCTCCTGCGGAGAAATTCAGCTAGATCTCAGGCGCTGATGATTCGCAACACGCTCAGCGTCATATCGTCGTGCTGCTTGGCGCCGGCTGCGAAGCAATCGGCCCCTTGCATGATGCGAGTGATCGTCTCGCGTGCACACAATAAGTTACATGCCTGAACCGTCTCTATCAGGTTTTCTTCACCCCATTCTTCCTCGACCATGTTCATGGTCTCGGTAATGCCGTCCGTGTAGGCCACCAACACGTCGCCTTCGTTCAGCGCAACGCTCTCCTGTGTGTAGGCGGAATCCTCCAGCAGGCCCACTACCGTCCCGCCCGCGTCCAGACGCTTAATCTCACCACTGCCACAAAACAACAGCGGCGGATTATGCCCGGCATTCACGTACGTCAGTCGTCTGCTCGCAGCGTCGTATTGCGCATAAAAAAACGTGGCGTAGCGGTTCGCGGTGCTCGCGTCGTAGAGAAGCCGATTTACTTTTTGAATCACCGATGCAAGATCATCGCTAGCGCGCGATGCCTCGGCCCGCAGCGATGCCTGCAGGCTCGCCATCATCAGCGCAGCGGCGATTCCTTTGCCGGATACATCGCCGAGCGCAATCCCGAGCCGATTGCCAGGGAGGGCCAGAAAATCGTAGTAGTCGCCGCCCACGCCGAGCGCTGGCCGGCAAGCTCCGCAATAGTCGAGCCCGATCACCGGCGGAAGCTCCTGCGGGAACAGGCGCTCCTGCACTTCGCGCGCGATCTCCACTTCGCGATTCAGCCGTTCGCGCTGCGCTACTTCTTCTCCGATGGCGGTTGTGAGCCGCGCGACCTCCAACGCCAGGCCGGTCTGCGCCGCAACCGATTGCAACAGCCTTACGTCGCTCGGCGAATAAGGCTCTTCGGATAATTTCTGGCTGAGGCTGATGAACCCGAAGAGCTTGTCCTTTGTTGAGAGCGGCAGCAGCAGCTCGGGCTGGAGTGCTGCTAACCGCCGGCGCTCTTCTTCTGTCATCCCGGACTTCGTATATACCCACGAATTCGGATCGTCGAAGTAGACGCGCGCGGGCTCCCGTTCTTCTCGCAACTGCCGGATGGTGGCGGCATTTTCGCCGAACGCAACCGCGGGCGCCGGCTCGTAACCGAGAGCGTATGCGGGCAGGTAGGGACCGCTGCCATCTAACAGCACGGCAATCCGGGGCACATGCATCGACTGAGAGATGCGTTCGGCGACAGTAGCGAGAAGCGGCCGGGTTTCGACAATCGATCGCACGGTTTCACCAAGTTCCGCGAGGAGTTGATCGGCGTTGTAATGTTCGCGGAAGAAATGACGGTCGGTCCAAGCACCCACAGCTTCGAGCAGGCGCCTGACCGTGAACCAAAGCAGCCCGCCGGCGATCAATATGAGGTAGGCTGTTCGCGAGCCTTGGCCTGCATTGCTCGCCGCTGAGCCGACGGCCGTCCATAGAATGATGGCGATCACAACTCGGATGATGTAAATGCTCTTTTGCGCCAGCGCATACTTCAGGCCCTGGCGGATGACCACCTGCACGCCCATGGCGCGCTGAACGACGATCACATACGCCAGCGTTAGAGGGAACAGGAAAAACATCAGGTACGAAGAGAGGTTGAGCCACCCGGGGAAAAATTGCTCTCGGTAGACGTGAAGGAAGGCAGCAATCATTTCCAAACTGAGCACCGGAACGAGACTCAAAGCTGCGCCCGCAAACAGCAATCGCAGCCGGCGCCGCGCATCGCGCGATCGTGCGAAGCGAAATTTCAGCGCGAGGCAGAGGAAAAAGACCGGCCCAGTGGCCGTATACAACGGCCGGAGCGCCCAGCTAATAGGATGAAACAGCCGGTAGACGAAGGCAACGGAGGCGAAGTCCTCGACCGCGCCGACGTTCAGGATCGTGTCTCCTGCAGCCGACACGGCCAACACTGCAATGAGTACCCAAATCAGCCATGAGAAGCGCCTCCACCCGCGCGTGTTGGGGAATGGCTCCGGGAAATACAATCCGAACAGCAACAGCCAAATGGGCAGGCCGCCAAGCATCAGACGGCTATACAGAGCGAGGTAATCGCGGAGTACGGGTCCAAATAACTCCGCGCCCGGATTGAAGAACCCCGCAAAGCTGAGCATCATCGCGAGCAGCAACCAGGCTCGGCGATCGTGCGGGCGAATAGCCGTCACAAAAAACCCGAGCGCGAGGCAGACTGCGGGCATCGCCACGAATAGAAGCAGCGAGGCGAAGAGGGGCGCCCCGAACCTCGACCGGTGGACCGGCGCTCTGCCCAGGGGCACTTGTAGCACGCGCTGCACGGTGCCGCCGGATTTGGTTGTTTCGAGAACGGTGACTTGAAGCCGCTCGCCGGGCCGATGCCGCTTGAGAGCCTCGCCGAATACAGCGGTGCCGGTGAGCGGTTTGCCGTCGATAGCCACAACAGGCTCGCCGTTCTGCAGCCCCGAGGCAGGCTCGATGAAATAGGCGACCAACTGCGGCCGCTGGTTGTCCGGCAATAGGCCGAATGGATAAGCTATAACGTCGTGCTCGCCGAACCAGGCAGGATATTGAAACCGGGTGGCTTGAACCTGATACACAAGGGCAGCGATTAGCAACAGAGTGAGGGCGGTGTACTGCCATATCGGGCGCTTGGCTGGCCTATGCACGCTCACTTGGTAGTCAAACCTAGCATAGGTTCTCTACACTGACAGCAAGTGACCCGCATGATCCGCGATTTGAAATACGCCTGGCGCACTCTGCGCCGCAGCCCGATCTTTCTACTCACCGCGGTCGCCACTCTCGGCCTGGGTATTGGCGCAACCACAGCCATTTTTTCGCTGTTCTACCAGGTCTTGCTGCGCCAGTTGCCGGTGCGCGCACCGCAGCAGCTTTATGTACTCCATCGCACCGGGAGCAGCATGCCGGGTTGGTCGAGTAGCGACAATGCCGAACCGCCGCTTTCTTATCCGCTGTATCGAAGCCTGCGGGATGGCTCCAGCGCTGTCTCGCAGGGCATGATCGCACGTTCCATAGGCTTCGTCGATATCCAGCACAACGGCAACACAGAACGCGCGCAAACAGAGATCGTCTCCGGCAATTTTTTCGATGTGCTCGGGGTAAAGCCATTCGCTGGCCGCCTGCTTTCGCCGGCGGACGATACGGTTCGAAGGGGAAATCACGTCGCCGTGCTCGGCTATGCATTCTGGAGCCAGAAATACGGCGGCGCAAACATGATCGGACAGAGCGTTCTGGTCAACAACGATGCCATGACGATCGTCGGGATCGTATCGCCCGGCTTCCGCAGCCTCCTCTCGGGGCAAACTCCTGACATATACCTGCCCATCTCGATGGCAGGCCTCGCGTTGCCCGGCTTTAACGGTTTCGATGATCCGAGCGCGCACTGGTTGACTATCGTCAGCCGTTTGCGCTCAGGTGTCTCGCGCGCTCGGGCCCAAGCCGCGCTAAATCCTCTGTTTACCTCCGCGTTGCGCGACGAGATCGGCTTCTTGCACATCACGAGCCAACACAGCCGCGACCGCATTTTGGGGAATCGTCTGGAACTGTACCCGGCCTCGTCGGCGCTGAACGCTCTGGAAAACAGTTGGAAGAGACCGCTAAACGTGTTGATGACCGCAGCGGGAGTTCTGCTCCTGATCGGCTGCTCGAATCTCGCCGGATTGCTTCTCGTTCGTGCCAGCGCGCGGCGCGGCGAGATCGCCCTTCGAAAATCCGTCGGCGCTACTCGCTGGCAGATCGTTTCGCAGTTGCTTTGCGAAAGCGTCTTGCTCGCCCTTCTGGGCGGCGTCCTCGGGCTGCTTCTGTCACTGACCCTGACCAGCGGCATTCTAAGAATGGTTCCTCCCGACGTGACGGCGGGTTGGGTTGGCAGCCGGTTCGATTGGGCGGTGTTCGGGTTCACCGTATCCGTGTCGTTCGCGGCCGGACTTGTGTTCGGCATTTTGCCTGCCTGGCACGTCAGCTCGGAACCCGCTTCCGTGCTCAGGGAGCAATCGCATCGGGCTGCATCCGGCGCCGGCCAGACGCGCTTGCGCCGCCTGCTCGTCACCTGTGAAATTGCTCTTTGTGTGGTGCTTCTCGCCGGTGCGGGTCTGTTCCTGAAGAGTCTCACCAAGCTGCTTCACCACAACCCCGGCTTTCACCCCGAAAATCTCTTGTCCTTCACTCTCGACCCAGGGCTGGGCCAATATGACGCCGCACGTGCTTTGACGCTGTACAACCAGCTTCAGCAGCGCTTGTCTGAATCGCCCGGAGTGGCGGCCGCTTCCTTCTGCCAGTTCGGCCCGTATTCAAACTCCGATTCCTCGACCAACATCAGCATCGAAGGTTATCAGCCGACCGAGGACGAAAACATGGATAGCCGTGTTAATCTCGCCGCTCCGGGGTTATTTCATACACTCGGCATTTCTGTGATCGCCGGCCGCGAGTTCACCTTCGCGGATGGGCCGGACAGCCCCAAAGTGGTCATTGTCAATCAAGCATTTGTGAAGCGCTTCGTGCGTGGAAGAGATGCAATCGGAATGTATATGTCACCCGGGGGCGGCAAGAACCTCAAGCTGGACAGGCAGATCGTCGGTGTCATTGCCGACGCGCAGTTCGCAAGCTTGCGCCGGGATGCGGTGCCGTTCTACTTCTTGCCGTTCTCACAGGCCCGTAAGCCGGCCGATACCGCGCCGCAAGCTGTTTTTCTAGTCCGCACTCGCAACGCCGGGCCGTCACTGTTCGCAGCGGTTCGCCGCATGGTCTCTTCGCTCGATCGCACCCTGCCCGTGACGAACATGTCCTCCATGGAGATCCTGATCCAAAACTCGGTCTTTCAGGATCGTGCGGTCGCTACCTTGACCACGGCCTCCAGCCTGCTAGCGTTGTTACTCGCAAGTCTAGGTCTCTATGGTGTGGTTGCATACAACGTCAGCCGCCGCACGGCGGAGATCGGAATTCGCATGGCGCTCGGCGCGGACCGGTACGCTGTCGTGGCGCTCGTCTTACGTGAGGTGTTATGGATGGTTCTCACGGGAGCCGCGGCCGGCATTTTCGCAGGTCTGGCTCTCACTCGCGCCATTGCGTCCCAACTCTTCGGCGTGGAGCCCGCAGACGTGACAATCTTTGCGACTGCCGTAACCGCGGTGGTCCTGGTTGCTCTAATCGCAGGCGCGGCGCCGACGCTGCGCGCCGCGCGTATCGATCCGATGCGCGCCCTGCGCTACGACTGATCGGCTGGATGGCACGTTATACTCGTGAGTGCCCCGATGAGAAGGGGACCATTTAGTTATAGCTCCAGGGTCGATCACGATCGACGCGACGAAAGGGAACCGCAAGGTTCCCTTTTCGCTATACCAGCCGCTAAAATGAAGGGTTGGTACCCGAATCGCAAGTCTTGTTCGCAATTAGTATTCCTACACTCGCTGTTCTTATCGGCATCCTCCTAAACATGAGGCAAAATGAGCGCCTTGAGAAGCACATGGACGCACAGATAGCTGCTCTGCGCTCCGAAATAAACGCGCGTTTCGACTCGGCTCACCAAGCGCTGCTGCGAGTCGAGGGCGTATTAGACGCTCGCCTGAAACACTTGGAAGAGAGAGAGTAGCAGGCGCAGCGCTCTCTATAATGAAGAGCGAAACCACGAGAGGACATTTCTATTGCCGTTTTTGCTGTTGCCTGCGGACCTTACACTCTGGGACATCGTTCAAAATCTTCGGCCTGTTCCCTTGGCCGTCATCGCCATCCTGATCCTGTTCTCGCTGTTTTCGTGGACCATCGTGTTCTCGAAGGGCAGCGTCTTCAGCCGCGCGCGCCGCGAGAATCGAAATTTTCTCCGCGCTTTTCGCAAGGCCAATAATCTGCAGTCGGTCGCGGTAGCCAGCGAGCAGTTCGGCTCGGCGCCGCTGGTGGCGGTCTTCGATTTCGGTTACGGCGAGATCGAGCGCCAGATCAAGCAGCGAGGCGCGCTGGTCAACAAAGTCGCCATCGAGCGCAGCTTGCAATTGGGGATCAGTGAGGAAGTCACTAAGCTCGAGCTGAACATGAATTGGTTGGCGACGGTAGCCTCCGTATCGCCGTTCATCGGCCTCTTCGGGACTGTGTGGGGCATTATCGATGCGTTCGCGGGACTCGGTAACGCCGGCAGTGCAAGTCTCCGCGCGGTGGCGCCCGGTATCTCCGAGGCCTTGGTCACGACAGCGATCGGCCTTGCGGCGGCTATTCCCGCTGCCATTTTCTACAACGTTTTCGGCACGCGTATCCGCGAGATGGGCACTCGCATGGAGGATTTCGCCATCGAGTTTCAGAATCTCGCAGAGCGAGATTTCGGCGGATGACTTAGGCGATACAGTGGCATTCTCCTTTCATAACGGCGGTCATCGCGGACGGCGTTTCGGCGGCCCGGCTACGATGTCTGAGATCAACATCGTGCCACTGGTCGATGTCGTCCTGGTGCTGCTGGTCATTTTCATGATCACTGCCAACGTGATGGAGTTCGGTTTGGACATTCAGGTGCCCAAAGTGAAGCGTGTGCAGAACACGGCGCAAGACCTTCCGGTGGTTAGCATCACCAAGAACGGCGAGTCATACCTCAACGACAAGCCGATCAACATCAACCTGCTCGCGCAAGGCATTCGCCAGCGCTTCCATAATGCAACCGCCGTCTATGTGCGGGCCGATCGCGAAACGCCATGGGATCCGATCGCGCAGATCGTGGCCGAGCTCGGCGAAGCGAAGTTCGAGGTGCGAATGGTGACAGCGCCCATTGATTCTTCGACCCGCCAGCCGCGGCGCTGATTATGACAGAGCCGCTCGACATCCTGGATGAACGAGACCCGCTGGGATTTCCTTTTGTTGGCTCGCTGTTAGTGCATGGCGCGGTGGTCGCGCTGCTGTTCTTTGGCTGGTATTGGATGAATCGCGCCAAGGAGGCTCTAGGCGATCCGCATCCCGCGGGCGGCCCCGCTTACGCCGTTTCACCGGTTCACAGCATTCCGATACCGCATCGCGAAGCTCCGCAAAATCCTGTCGCGAATGACACGCAGTCCGCGGTTCCTACTGCGCCCGCGAAGCAAACCGCGGAAAAGCAGCCGGTGCCCGACAAGAAAGCGATTGAAATTCCGGACAAGCTGAAGAAGCAAGCCCCGCGTCCGCTTCATCAGCAGCAATATACGCAGCCCGCGCCGCCGAACCAGGTCTACAGCCGCTCGCCTCAGGCGCTTTCGAGCCCCATGTACAGCACACCGGGCGGAGCCGGCCAAGTCGGCGTCGGACCCAATTCCATGCTCGGCACCCGCTTCGGTGCGTACAGCGAGCTTGTCCAAGGCCGCATCGCGCAAGCCTGGAGAACGAACGGCCTGCCGCACAGCCAGCCCTCTCCCACCGTCGTAAGCTTCACCATTCTTCGCGACGGCAGCGTTCGCGACGCAAAGATTATCCAATCGAGTGGCAATCCTTCCATCGATAACAGTGCCTGGCGCGCGGTCCTGGAATCAAGTCCGCTGCCTCCGTTTACGGCGGACATTCCCTATAGCTCGATCTCTGCTCAGTTCACTTTTACCCTACAATGACGCGTTTCTTTATCGCTTCTCTTTTACTCTCTGCTGGCCTCGGCTCGCTGGCAGCCAGACAACAGATTCAGGGCTACATCCAAAAAAATCCGGGCAAGCCGCTGGTCGCCGTCCCCGATTTCCGTGCTTCCGGAGCGGCTGCCTCCTATATCGGCGCCTTCAACAGTACGGTTGCGAGCGATCTGCAGAGCTCGCCGCTCATCAACTACGTGCCCAAGACCATGTACCCGCTGGACATTCCCCAGCAGCCGTCGGACCTATTGGCGGGCCTCGCTCCACCCAGTTCGCGCGCCGTAACTCCTCAAGGCAAGCGGCTCACCGATTGGAGCCTGCCGCCCGTCGCCGCCAACTATCTCGGCATTGGTTACGGCGCAGAGGACCGGGGAATGTTCGTCGCCTTTGGGTGGTTCTACACTACTTCACCGACCATCACCACGCTTCAGCAAGCCCAAATTTTCGGCAAGATCTACACCGCATCGCTGGATCAGGCCGGAGCAGTCGATGCCGGGCATCGCTATGCTGCCGATATTCTGGCCCAATTTGGCGGCAAGAGTTTGGTGGGAACCCGTATCGTGTTCGTCTCGAATCGCAGCGGCGCGAAAGAGATCTGGGTGATGAACTGGGACGGTACCGACCAGCGTCAGCTCACGCGCTACGGCTCCATCTCCACTTTTCCGTCGGCGTCGCCCGATGGGCGCGTCGTCGCCTTCACCACGTACGCCGCCGGATTTCCCGCGATTCAGATGTTTTCGCTTGACACCGGCCGCAAACTGCCGTTCTATAATCAACGCGCTTCCATGAATGCCTTCGTGACCTTTACGCCCGATTCCAAGCGCATTATATTTTCCTCAACTGCCGCGGGCGGGCCGGCGCAGCTTTATATGGCCAACGTGAATGGAGGCGGTCTCCAGCGCGTCACCTCGTCGGGAGCGATCGAAGTGGAAGCCAAGATCAATCCAAAAACGGGCGCCGATTTGGTGGATGTCTCCGGACGCTCCGGTCTGCCGCAGATATACCACATGAATCTGGAAGGCGCCGACGTTCAGCGCTTGAGTGCCGGTTCGGGTGAAGCCACCAATCCCGCATGGAACCCGGATGGGGACCACATCGCGTTTGCCTGGACGCGCGGATTCGAGCCTGGCAATTACAACATTTTCATAATGGACGTGACTTCGCGCCAGACGACTCAGCTCACTGCCAATGAAGGACGCAATGAAAACCCCGGTTGGGCGCCCGATGGCGCTCACATCGTATATGCGTCCATGCGCGGCCGCCAATCGCAAATCTGGGTAATGAATGCCGACGGAACAGGCAAACATCCGCTTACCGATCGCGGAAGTAACGAAAAACCCGTTTGGGTGAACGCAGAACAGTAGAAATTCGAGTAAAACAGCGGCATTATTAGAAGATCGAGCGCACAGGGCGTTTGGTGCCCGTTGTGCGCGATTCAGAATAAGTAGCCAGGAAACGTTTTAGGGAGGATTTTCAAGGATCATGACAAGATACAGAGCATCGGCGACTTCAGCTGCAGTGCTCGTGTTAGTTTTCGCTGCCGCGTGCCACAAGAAGGCAGCCCCGCCGCCGCCTGCCCCCGCACCTACGCCCCCGCCAGCAGCGGCCGCGCCGGTCATCAACTACTTTAATGCCGAGCCCTCGAACATCAGTAGTGGTCAGCCATCCTCACTGCGTTGGTCAGTCGACAACGCCACCAATGTCCAGATCGACAATGGAATTGGGCAAGTGAGTCCAAACGGCCGTCGCGCCGTCTACCCGACCGCCACTACTACCTATCACATGACCGCCAGCGGTCCCGGAGGCAATACGTCTGCCGACGCTACTATCACGGTCAGCACGCCGCCACCTGCCGAGGCTCCGCCGCCCCAGAATACGGAAACGGTCGCTGACATACTCGCGCACCGCGTGCAAGATATCCACTTCGATTACGACAAGAGCGATGTTCGTCCGCAGGATCAGCCTGTCCTGCAGGCGGATGCCGACGCACTCAAGACCATCTTTCAGATGGATCCGAATTTTGTCGTCACCATAGAAGGTCATTGCGACGAGCGTGGCTCGGCCGAATACAACCTCGGTCTTGGCGACCGCCGCGCTTCGGCTACGAAGGACGCCCTGGTTGCGCTCGGCGTTTCCGGCGACAAGCTCAAAACCATCAGTTACGGCAAAGAGCGGCCGCTCTGTACGGACGCGACCGAAGATTGCTACGCGCGCAACCGCCGGGCCCACTTCTCGGCGGGCCAATAGCAAAGGGGCGCGGATCGCGCGTCTCTTACACTAAATACAAGCTGAAACGGGGACGGTTCCCATCCGTCCCCTCCTCTTGAGGAGCCGACTCACATGAAGTTTTTGCGTCTTGCCGTTCTTACGCTCACCTTTTCGAGCTTTTCTTTCGCCGTCAACAAAGACCTGGTGGAGATGCAGCGCGAGCTCGAAGCCAAGCTCGACGCCATGCAGCAGACTCTCAATTCGAAAATTGACGTGCTGACGGGCATGCTGCAGGCCATTCAGAACGATTCGCGAAGGACCGCCGACCAGGTTGCTTCTATGCAGGACACGCTCACGAATGGCGTCGCCAAGTCCCTCATGCCGGTCTCCGGCCTCAACACTAAAGTGGACGCGATGGGCGACGACGTGCGCTCGCTGAAAGATGCGCTGGCAGACCTCAGCGCTCGTCTGGAGCGGATGGATGCCAAGATTACAGACCTCAAGAACCAGATTCAAGTCATGCAGAACCCGCCGCCCGCTCCTGGCCCCGCTACACCAGGCACGCCGGGCGCAACCGGACAGCCAGGGACTGGCGCTCCGCCGCAGGGCATGAGTGCGGATCGAACCTACACCGACGCCCTGCGGGATTTCCAAACTGGCAAAAACGACTTGGCCTACAACGAATTTCAGCAATATCTCACTTACTTTCCCAACACCGAGCTGGCTGCAAACGCGCAGTATTATATCGGCGAAATAGCCTATAATCGGGGCGACTACGTAGCCGCCGTGCAAGCCTTCGACGCCGTTCTGGAGCGCTATCCCGAAAACCCCAAGACACCCGACGCGCACCTGATGAAGGGTATGGCGCTACTCAAGGGACGGCAAGTGAACCGCGCCGTGCAGGAATTCCGCGCGCTGGTTCAGAAGTATCCGCACACCGACGACGCCCGAAAGGCCCAGGAACAATTGCGCGATCTCCATGCCTCGAGCAGTCCGCCGCCCGCTACCGCGGCGCGCCGTCCTCGCCAGCAATAGCGCTACTGCGGCCAGATCGACCGAAGGTCTGCGAGTTGAGCTTTGACCGATCCCGCCTTTCCGCCGCGCTCCCATCTCTCGATGGCTTTCGCTCCTGCCGGTGGGAAGACTAGCTCCGTCATCGCGACTTCTCCATCCTGGGCGAACACCTCCACTGAGCAGCGATCCACCAGCACACGCAGGCGCAGTGTATGGTCTCGCAAGTAGAGCGGCGCTTCGTTCCGGCTTGCGAAATCTTTGCTGAACCCGGTCAGCCCCGAATGCGTTCGGTCGACGAACAGTTTGTGCCCTCGCTGGTCATATCCCACTAGTGTGTAACTGCCGTCTGCGGCCAGTAACTTCCAGCCAACTTCCTGCGCAGTTCCCAATCGCATTTCGGATTCCAGCTCGAAGGAGCGGCCGTTTGTGCTGCTTACCGCCCGCCCGATATCGCTCGTGTGACCCTTCAGCCCCTCTAATTCATCTACCGGTTCTTGCAGCAAGCGAACGCCTTCCGCCGTCTGGCGTAACGAGAGCTTTCTCGGAATGGTCATCTGCCCTCGCCAAGGGCTCGTTGGGAGCGCGGCCGCGTATTGCCAGTTATCCATCCAGCCCAACATCACCGGCGCGTGCGTTTTCGGCAGGTGGTTGAAGGTGAGCGCGCAATAGCAATCCTTTCCATAGTCTGTCCAAAGCGTCAGGGACGCGGGATTATCGTTGGTGAATCGCGCTCCATCGAAGCGCCCGACGAAGTACTGCTCGCCCGATCCTCCTTCGCGCGCTCCCGGATTGAGCCCGACCTTCATGACCCACCGTGTCTCCCCGTTTTTACCTTCAATCGGCAATGCAAACAATTCCGGACACTCCCACTGCCCGCTGGTCGCCCCCGCCGGGCCGAATTCGCTCACCGTCTGCCATTGCTTCAAATCGGCCGAGCCATACAGCCGCACCTTGTGGTCGTTCGGCAGCGACACCGCCATCACCCATTGCCTGCTTTGTTCGGACCAAAACACCTTTGGATCACGAAAATCCGTCATGTTCAAGTTCAGGACCGGGTTGCCGCGATACTTTGTCCAGGTCCGCCCGCGGTCGTTGCTATAAGCGAGATTCTGGGTCTGCAATGCCGGATGCGGCCCACTCTCCGGCGTGTGTCCTGTGTAAACGGCAACCATGCATGGCTTGCCGCCGGCGCAGAAGCCGCTGCTATTGCGCTCATCGATCACCGTGCTGCCGGTGAAGATCATGATGCCGTCCTGCTCCGGCAGTGCAACTGGCAATTGCTGCCAATGCAGCAGGTCGGGGCTGACGGCGTGGCCCCAGCTCATATGCCCCCATTCGTCGCCAAACGGGTTGTATTGGAAAAAGAGGTGATATTCGCCTTCGAAATAGATCAGGCCGTTCGGGTCATTGGTCCAATGCTCGCCCGGCGAAAAATGATACTGAGGCCGGTACGGCTGGTCGTATCCCGGCGCAATCGTACCGGCCGCGCCGGCAGCCGTAAGTAGTACCAGCAAACTCATTCGGGTCATTTCCAAATACCAATGCTACGGCTATACTGGATCGGTTCCGTCATCTTGTGCACGATGTTACCAAGGGTATTACTCGCGGCCACTCTGATCGCCTGTGCGGCTCTCGCCCAGGGCCGTCTGACTGAAGTACAGGTGAGCGGCAGTGCTCGAGCAACGGCGGCTGTGTTGGCCGCTTCAGGTTTGAAGTTAGGGCAGCCGGTTACGCCGAACGACTTGGATGCAGCGTGCCGGCATCTTGTCGACAGCGGCTTCTTTCGGGGCGCGAGTTACCGCTATCAATCGAAAACGGGGCCGGAAGCCCTCAGTTACTCGGTCAATTTCGACCTGACGGATGAAACCACGCTCGTGTCGGTCGTCCTTGATATACCGAATACCGATCAGGATCAGCTTTGGACGAAATTCAAGGCTGCTGACCCTTTACTCGACAGGCAAATGCCCGATACCGATGGCGCTCAGCATTACTATCAGCAGGCCCTGGAAGAGCTGCTTGCGAAATCCGGTAATCCGCAGCAACTTATTGCGAAGCGTGAGGCTGACTTGGGAAAGGGCAAGCTACTCGTCGTCTTTCGTCCAGCCAACCTTCCTAAACTGCGGCAGATAACGTTTGAGGGCAATCATGTCTTCGATGCGGCAACGCTCGAGAGAGTAATTCATACGGTTGCGGTTGGGCAAGATTACTCGGATCGCGAATTCCACGTCGTCGTGGAAGCGAATCTTACTCCGATGTACGAGGAGAAGGGCTATCTGAAAGTCGTGTTTCCGAAGATTGTGGCCGTTCCGCTGAGTAAAGACGCGGTACTTGCGGCCGTCAGCATCGAGGAGGGGCACCCCTGGAAGCTGGGCGATGTACAACTGATAGGCGACAACTTACCAGCGGATCAAATGCTTCGGGCCGGCAAGTTTAGGAAAGGCGGCATCGCGAACTGGAAACAGATCCTGATTTCGCTGGACGATATGCGGCAGGTTCTCCGTGCAGACGGCTATTTGTCCGCGTCCGCCCAGCCTAGCCGGGTTTTCCGTGACACCGGCGACGTCGATCTGCGGGTAGATGTGCAGCGAGGGGAGCGCTTCTACTTTGGCAGCCTCGAGCTTCGCGGCCTCAGCGCCAAGGATAACGACAAAGCCCAGGAGATGTGGGAACTGAGACCCGGCGCTCCGATGGATGGCCCGTATCTGGACGAATACGTGCGCTCTGTGTTCGGAGTCGTGCGCGCAAAAAGTAATGTCAATCGCGAAATGAGCGTGCGGCAGCCGGGCAATCTGGTGGATGTAGTTCTGAAGTTCTAGCCAAAAAAAATAGAGGGCCCGCTTTGCAGAGGACCCTCTTTCAAGCCGTCGAACGCTGGGCTTTTTAGAAGTGGAACGATAGGCCGGCAAACGGCTCCGCAATATGTGCAACTGAATTCGTGCGGATGGCCGCGACGCCGAAATCCGGCGCTTGGAACACATGTCCGCGATAGCCAAGTCGCACGCTTAGGCGCCGGCTCAAGGCAAGATCCGCGCCGGCACTATATACGAAATCGGGCGTCACAGAAGTGCTTCCAGTTGTGCCGCCCGCGGTAAATGAACTCGGCACGAACAATAATGCACCCGTGCCCGCGCTCACAAATGGCGTCAATCGATGCCCGATCGCATGGCGATATATGTACGATGCTGTCGCTTCATTCATGTCCGCCGGAACCCCAAGCGAAAGCGGAGTCGTCGCATTCGGGGCGGAGAACTGCTGGTTGAAGTTGGCGAACCCATAATCGACCTCCACGCCTTGATGGTCCGTAAAGAAGTATCGATACGTCGCCAGAACGCCAGTCGTCTCGTTTCCCGACTGACTTATTCCATTGCCCGTAGTGCCTTGTTGAAAAATTCCAAAAGCAGAAACGGTAATGTCACTGCGGCTCGCCTCTTGCGCCTGTGCGCCGGTCACGAGCAATCCCAGAGACATTAGCCCCGCTGCAATCATGTATTTCATCTAAATAGCCTCCCAAAGCAGTTACCAGTAACATGCATGGATTAGTTATGCACGACTGGCGTGTTGACTTACAACTGCTTGGATACTTCGCAGCGCTCTGGAGTTGCACGCAATCCGAAAAGGGAAATTAATGTAAAGAAAACCTCAACGCCCGGAAACATCGCTCTGCCTCTGAAGCTCCGATTTTCCCCGTTCGCTGATGGGGTCTCGACAACTGCTATGCTGAAACACGCTGCGATGGCTGCTCTTCCGAAATCTCTGCCGCGCATCGCTGTGGCGTTGGGGTTTCCTGCTGCATCGCAGTTAATCCGCGCCGCCGAGTGCGAGTACAAGGACGGCAATACGCTGCTGGAGTTCCGCCTGGACCATCTGGTGGACGCAGCCTCCGGCATTCCCGTAATTCGATCGTTTCTCAGGAAATATCCGGACGTCCACATCCTCGCCACATGCCGGCGTCAGCGGAATCACGGCGGCTTCAGTGGCAGCATCGAACAGCAAGTTGCCATTCTGGCCGACGCCGGGAAGGTCGGCAGCTCCGCTCTTGATCTGGAGATCGAATCCGCCGAGCAGGTCAAGCCTGCGCTCGCCTCGCTGCGCGAATCGGCCGCGCTGATCGTCTCTTATCACAATTTCGAGAGCACGCCCGCGCTCGCCGGCATTTTGCGCCGGCTCCAGCGCGTTCCCGCGGATGCGTATAAAACTGCGTTCACTGCGCGCAAGCCCAGCGACAACCTGCGCCTGATCGAATTCGCCCGCGAACCTCACGACCCTCCAGTGATTGCATTCACCATGTCTGAAATCGGCCTCGCCACCCGGGTGTTGGCGCCGTCTCTTGGCTGCCCGTTCACTTACGCCGCGCCGCGTAACAACACTGGCACGGCATCCGGCCAGATCGCGGCCAACGTCATGCACTCTCTGTATCGCTGTGAAAAGCTAGGCCGCCAAACTCGAATTTACGGTGTCATTGCCGATCCCGTCGCGCATTCGAAATCTCCGTTGATCCACAACCGTGCCTTGCAAGCGCGACGCATCGACGCTGTCTATCTCCCGTTCCTGGTGCCGCCCACTCATCTCAGTGATTGGATGAAACTCGCCTCCGCGCTGCCCGTCGCCGGTTTCAGCGTAACTATTCCGCATAAGCAGCGCATCCTCTCCCATCTCCACATCGTGGAACCCTTTGCCAAGCGCGTGGGCGCGGTCAACACCGTGTGGCGCAAAGGAGGCAAGTGGCGCGGCACGAACACCGATGCGGAGGGCGTTCTGAAACCACTAAGCCGGCGCCTTCGCCTGGCGCACGCCAACATACTAATCGCAGGTTATGGGGGCGCTGCGCGTTCGGCCGCGATTGGGCTCTGCGATGCCGGCGCGAACATCACCATCACGGGGCGCAAAATGGAACGGGCGCAAGCGTTGGGCCGCGCCGCCAAAGCAGAGATCGTATCGCTTCAGGAGGCTCAAAAGCGCCATTTTGACGCGCTGGTACACGCTACGCCCGTCGGCATGTCGCCCAAGACCGGGGAGTGCCTGTTCAACGATCGGATTCCTGCCGATGTGGTTCTGGATATGGTCTACAATCCACAAGAAACGCTGCTGCTGAAGCGTGCCAAAGAGCAAGGCTGCACGATCGTTCCCGGCTCCGAGATGCTCATCGAGCAAGCCGCGCGCCAGTTCGAGATCTGGACCGGCGAATCGGCTCCGCGTACACTGATGCAAAGCGCGCTCGATCAACACGACTAAGGCGCGCGTCCCTCTATAATGTCGGCATGCCTTCTCGCCGCGCATCCTCCCCGCGCATCACTCGCCGGCACGCGGCCGCACTTCTCGGCGCTTCACCACTGCTCGCGCAGGTGACACCGAAGACTCCCCCTCAGGCCGCGCCCGTTCCCGCGCCACCCGGCGCTACGCCGGAGCAAAAGCTGCAAAAAGCCTTTGCCGATATCCATCAGGTCAGCGATCGGCTGGCGCAAATTGAATTGCCCATGAACGTCGAACCCGCGTTCGCATTCCGGCCTTAGCGCCTCATGCATAACTCGAAATCCAGGCTCGACGAAGCCGCCATTCCGTTCGCGACTATCTCCGAGCTGGGCACCGCACTCCGCAATCGGGAGATCTCTTCACTCGAGCTGACGAAACTCTTCTCCAAGCGCCTTGAAAGCCTCGGCCCCCAGTACAACGCACTCGCCTGTTCTCTCGCCAAAGAAGGCCGTAACGCTGCCAAGGACGTAGATGACGATCTGAAGCGGGAGCGCTTCCGCGGCCCTCTGCAGGGCATCCCGTACGCCGTGAAGGATCTCCTCGCAGTCGCTAAGTATCCGACTACCTGGGGCGCGAAGCCGTTTGCCGCCCAGGTATTCGACCACGACGCGACCGTCGTGGCTCGTCTCGCCCGCGCCAGAGCTATTCTCATCGGCAAACTTTCAATGATCTCGCTCGCCGGCGGCGGTGGCTACGGTTCCGCTTCGGCTTCGTTGCAAGGTCCATGCCTTAATCCGTGGAACAAGCTGTATTGGGCGGGCGGCTCATCCAGCGGTCCGGGAGCCGCAGTCGCCGCCGGCTTAGTGCCCTATGCACTCGGGTCCGAAACCTCCGGCTCCATCATGACTCCAGCTTCGTTCTGCGGGGTTACCGGCCTGCGGCCCACCTATGGCCTGGTAAGCCGTTACGGCGCCATGTCCCTTTCTTGGACCCTCGATAAAATCGGTGTCCTCGCGCGCTGTGCTGAAGACTGCGGCCTCGTCCTACATACCATGGCGGGCAGCGATTCCGCCGACCCCGGTTCCGCGCATAAAAGCTTTTACTACACTCCGCAGTATCACCAGGCATTCCGCGATCTGAAGATCGGCTACAACGAAATCGATTTTTCCGCCTGGCCCGACGAGCCGCTTCGTCCTGTCTTAGCTAATGCTCTCGCGGTTGTGAAATCCTTCGGCTCGCAGATGATCGAAACCCGCCTTCCCGATTTTCCTTACGGCCCAATCATCAGCGCCGTCATCGACTCGGAGGCCGCATCGGTCTTCGAGCAGTTTATTCGGAGCGGCACGGTCGATCAACTATCCGACCAGAGCCAGATCGACGGATTGAAAGCCTCTATGAACTATTCCGCGCTTGATTATCTGAAAGCGATGCGCGTGCGCACTCAGATCCAGTCCGCGTTCCGGGATTTGTTCTCCAACCTGGATGTTCTGGTAGCGCCGACTCGCTTCAGTCCGCCGGATCGCGCCGATCAACCCTTCGACGAGACACCCCCCAAACGGCCCGATCAAAAAGGCGTCGGGGCCGGCCTTGTGCAGGCGAGCAATCTTTGCGGGCTTCCCGCGCTCAGCGTCCCTTGCGGCTTCGTGAACGGGCTCCCTGTCGGTCTGCAGTTTGTTGGATCGCCCTTTTCCGAGAACAGGCTCCTTGCCTATGGCCGCGAGTTTCAATCCCGCACGGACTTCCACAAGCAGCACCCTGCCGTGTGAGGCTGGCCCAAGCTAATGCTTCACCAGCGCGAGTCCACCCACGGCCGCCAGTGTTGCCAGAAAGACCGCGACTACGCCGGCTCGCTTGCGCGCTGCCGCTAACGCGTGAAAGGCCAGAAACAGAAAGCTACCCGCGATAATTGCCAGCACCACGGCACTCCACCAGGCGCCGAATGCCGCGGCGCCCGATTGATTGGCCCGCGGCTCGACGAACGCTCCCGCGGCCGTCAGAAGTTCGACACCGGCTGCAGCTCCGGCCGCTTTCCACTTGCTGGAAATCGATCTGCGCACGATCCACCCCAACGCCAGTCCCTCCGGAATTTTGTGCAGCGCCAGCCCCACCGGCACCGCCACATCCGCCACCGGATGAATCGCCAGGGCGCGCACACTCCAGCCATCCAAGAAACTGTGTAAGGCCGTGGCCGCCAGCAACGGCGCGAGAACGCCATGCCGCGGCGAATGCCCGGTGTGTATCAACAATCGGTCGAGACCCGCCAGGCACACGCCCGCCGCCACCGCCAGCACGATTGCCGCCACCCACCCTGAGCTGTCCGCAATTTCAGGAATGACCCAGAAGAGCGAGATGCCAAACAGCACACCCCCTCCCACCGCCGACAAGTGATCGGAAAGCGTGAGTATGTGTTCGAGAAATAAACCAGCCACGATACCGGCAAACGCCAGCAGGGTCAACGCCCACGCTACCGCCATCTATTGACCGGTCACCTTGATCACGAAATAGGTGAACGGCTTTCCCTTCGCGATCAGCAACTGATGCGGCACGCCGGCCGGAATATGAATAATGTCTCCCACGGCCACGCGGTGCCGTTCACCGCCCTCTATTGACGAACCGCGAATCTCACCCGCCTTTTCCGTGTGTCCATTCACAATTTTCCCGCCCGTCACAAGGGTCGCGTCGCCGCCCTCAATGACGAAAAAGTCGGCCTCGTGCTCGTGCACTTCTGCCGATCCTGTGGCCTCGCGCCGCGCGAGCATTGTGTAGTGGTTCCCATAGCGCGTCAGCTCCTGTGCGGCAAATGGCGTGCCCTTTTGCGCCAGTTTCTGGTCCATTCCGCCTAAATCCTTGGCTGAATAGATGTCCACCCGTTCATCGGCTGCGAGCGCGACCGCCGCTAGCAACAGCCCAATCGCAATCTGTCTCATTGAATCATCATCCTCCCTGTATTTGTACCGTCCGCAGAGATTCGGGAACGCACGCTCCGACTATTACCCCAGCCGAACCTGCCGATAAGGTTCTACGACCAATGAACGAGCCGGTTACCTGGATCATGCCCGTGAAGAACGGGATGCCTTATCTTCCGCTGACGCTCGCATCCATCGCCACCCAGACTTACAAGAACTACAGCATCATCGTCTGGGAAAACGGCTCAACCGACGGAACGGTAGAGGAATTGCGGCGCTGGATACCAGCCAGGATACCCGGGGTGATCGTTACCGATCGAGTGATGAGCGTCGGACGTAGCCTCGCAGCCCTGGTAGAGGCCGCGGGTACGGAACTCTGCGCCCGTATCGACGCAGATGATATCAATGAACCCATACGCCTCGAAAAGCAAGTTGCTCATATGCGCGCGCATCCTGAGGTCGTCGCACTCGGGTCCCAAGTTAGGATCATCGATGCGGAAGGAACACCAACCGGCAGCCCCTGGGAATGCCCCACGAACGATGCCGAAGTGCGATGGCTCACTCGTTGGCAAAGCGGCCTGACTCACCCCGCCGTGATGTTCCGAAAGTCGGCGGTGTTGCTTGCCGGCAACTATGCGGACGTCGAGAGCGAAGATTGCGAACTCTGGATTCGGCTCTGTCCCTTCGGTGAGATCTACAGCCTTCCCGAAGTGCTCCTCTCCTATCGCCGCCACGCTGGCAGCATCAGCGGCCCTTACACGGATTTCTTCGCTGGCCAGTTGAGAAGCGCGCGCAATGCCGCTCCACACCTGTTTCCCGGCCTCCCGTCCGAGGAGGCGCTCGCGTTGTGGCGCATCACGCACCCCCACAAGATGGACCAAGCCGGTCACGTCAGCCTAAAGCAGCTCTGGCGGTTTTCACGTGCCGCGGCGCTGCTGGCCACTCGCTCCGGCAAACCGCAAACCTATTTCAAAGACACCTCCACCTACCGGGCACAGATTTACTGGCTCCGAAAAAACGTCTTGCAACAGTGTGGCCTCTCCAAGCTGATGGCTCTACGTCAATACATTCGCACGCGAATCAAGGGCGCCGAATCAGCCAACACTCCTTAGCCGGTCCACTGGTACCGTTGATACTCCGTCCGCGTTGACTTAGTATCTCCTTCTAGGCTACTTTTTAGAGGCTACTTCGCCTTTATAACCACGTCCTAAGAGGAGCTTTAATGATCAGAATCCCCGCGTTCGCCGCTTGGGTCGTTTTGGCCGCCTTTTCATCACCAGCAATCGTTTTGGCAAGCATTTCCGTTCAACTCACTCCCTCAGTTAGTACTGCACCCGTTGGTACTACCGTTACTTGGACCGCCACCGCCACAGATTCAAGCAATCCGAACGCGTCGTTCACCTATCAATTTAGCGTCGGGTCTTCGGTGAGCTCCCTTCAAGTGCGTCGTGACTTCTCGAGCCTTAACCAATTTCCTTGGACCGAAGCCGACCAGGAGGGCACATACGATATTCAGGTTGTTGCCCAGGAAGCCTCATCCAGCGCCTCAGCCACGACCGCTCAGACCTTCACCATTAAATCGCAGATTACCGGCAGTTCCCCGCTGGTTTCCGCCACTAGCCATCCCCTAGTGGCTCTGTTCAGCGCTCCTGCATGCCCGGCTGGTTCGACGATGCAAGTCACATTCAGGCGGTCCGTAAGTAGTTACACTTACACCACCTCCGGTAAGGCTTGTAATGGAACAACCAGCATGAATTTCTATATCGGCGGCATGCGCGCTAACACTGAATATGTCATACAAGGTCACGTACTTAGTGGCAATAGCAATGTCGCCGGCCCGGCGCTTACCTTCACGACAGGCTCAATTCCTTCGACGATTACTCTAGAACATTTCACCGTGCCGACGCCCGAAGAGACCACGGCTCATCCGATTGTCCTTACCTCGCCGACCCAAGGCACCTCATTTGCTACCGACAGCGTAGGAAACGTCGTTTGGTATTTACCTGTTTATCAAAACACGGGCGGGTACCTTACCCGGCCTGTGCCCGGTGGCACGTTCCTCGGTGTTGCTGACGATAACTCTGGAATTGCCGCTAACCGCCGCCTGATTCGCGAATACGATATGGCTGGCAATTTGATCCGTGAAACCAACACCGCAGCCATCAGTGCACAGCTCACCGCGCGCTTTAATACCGATCCGATCACTTCCATTCATCACGAGGTGTTTCGTTTCCCCAACGGCGACACGGGCTTCCTCGGCAGTGTCGAAAAGATCGCCAACCAGGGTTCGGGGAACGTGGATGTGTTGGGCGATATGGCCATCGTCGTCGATACCAACCTGCAAGTGAAGTGGTTTTGGAACGAATTCGATAACCTGAACATCCTCCGCCCTGCAGTCTTGGGCGAAACCTGCCAGCAAGGAAATGGAGGTTGCCCACACCTCTATCAGCCCGGCTATACAGTCGCTAACGATTGGACCCATTCCAACGCGCTCGCCCCCACGCTCGATGGCAATTTGGTCATTTCCATCCGTCATCAGGACTGGGTCGTCAAACTGAACTATCAGAACGGAACGGGAACTCCCGATGGTCCGCTCGTCTGGAGGCTCGGACATCAAGGCGATTTCAGCGTGAATTCAAGCAATCCTTGTCCCTGGTTCTCTCACGAACACGATACGACTTTTGCAGCAAACGGTCTCCTGACGCTCTTCGATAACGGCAACACCCGAATCACAGAGCCGGCGGAGTTTTGCGGCAATGGCAGCAGTCAAAGTGATAGCCGCGGGCAATCGTGGAGCCTCGATGAAACCCACAAAGTGGCGACTCCTGTGTTGAACCTCGACCTAGGCGCCTATTCGACTGCCACCGGAAGCGCCGAGCTTCTCCCCCTTGGAAACTATGTTTTCTTCCTCGGCTTCATCAACGGCACCAACTCCAAGAGCGTGGAATACACTTCTGGCGGCCAACTGCGGTTTGAGGAAGACTTTCCGCAGAACAACGGCTATCGCTCCTTCCGGATGGAAACCTTGTACTCCGAGTTCTAGACCGAAGGGGAGTACTCTTTTCGTTGGTACTATTCCTGGTCATCACGCGTTGACTCCCTATCTCCTGTGGACTAGCCTCGTATAGATCACCCGTGTCATCAATCCGGCTTATAGGAGGTAATAATGCGTAAAATACTCTCGCGTGCGGCTTGGCTTGGCCTTGCAACGATCTCATCCCTCGGTATGATGTCAGCCAGCGTGACAGTCCATCTCACGCCCTCGGTAGGAACGGCGCCCGTCGGGACCACCGTCACTTGGACCGCCACCGCCACCGATTCAGCCAATTCCAGCGCTTCGTTCACCTATCAATTCAGCGTCGGCTCTTCGGCAAGCAGTTTGCAGGTCCGCCGCGACTTCTCCAGCGTCAATCAATTCCCTTGGACCGAAGCGGATCAGGAGGGCATGTACGACATCCAAGTCGTCGCGAAGGAATCCTCCTCGAGCGCCACGGCCACTACTGCCGAAACATTCATAATTACGTCGCGGGTGACTGGCAGCTCGCCCGTCGTTTCCGCCACCGGTCATCCTCTTGTCGCCCTCTACAGCGCGCCGCCGTGCCCCTCCGGTGCTTCCGCACAAGTACAGTTCAGGAGAACCGCAGGTACTTACTGGTGGGTCACTCCTTTGAAGCCCTGTAACGGAACGACCAGCATGAATTTCTACATCGCCGGCATGAAGCCCTCCACCCAGTACCTGCTGCAAGGCTACGTCTATAACGGCGCTCATCAGAGCGCGAATGCGCCTGCGTACTTCACCACTGGTGCAGTTCCCTCCAACGTCTCAATTGAGAATTTCGATATTTCGACGCCCGAGCAGTATACAGCTTCTCCGATCGTACTTACATCGCCCACTTCGGGCATTCCCTTCGCGACAGACAGCGTGAGCACCATCATGTGGTATCTCCCTTCGGCTACGAACGGTTATCTTACCCGGCCCGTTCCGGGTGGCACGTTCCTGGGCGTTTTCGACGACAATTCGGGAATTGTGGGCAACCGGCGGCTGGTTCGTGAATTCGACCTGGCCGGCAATCTGGTCCGAGAAACAAATGCCGCTGCGATCAGCGCGCAGCTCACCGCCCGCGGCACTGATCCGATCACTTCCATACACCACGAGGCGTTCCGTTTTCCAAACGGGGACACGGGCATGATTGGGAGCGTGGAGAAGGTCACCAACCAGGGTTCTGGAACCGTAGACGTGGTGGGCGATATGGCTATCGTTCTCGATTCCAATCTGCAAGTGAAATTTTTCTGGAATGAGTTCAACGAGCTCAATATCATGAACCAGGCGGTTCTCCATGAAACGTGTGTGCAGGGGAACGCGGGCTGTCCGCACCTCTATCAACCCGGCTATTCGGTTGCCAATGATTGGACCCACTCGAATTCCCTTGCTCCCACTCCGGACGGCAATCTGATTATTTCGATCCGCCATCAGGACGAGGTCGTCAAGATTGACTACAACAATGGAAACGGCGACGGACACATTTTGTGGCGGCTCGGAAGAAATCACGATTTTTCGGTCCAGTCAAATAATCCCTATCCGTGGTTCACTCACCAGCATGATGTGACGTTTCAGTCGAACGGCATCCTTACGCTCTTCGATAACGGCAACACTCGCATCGCGGAATACGGCGGCAATAGCCGCGGCCAGGCGTGGCAGCTCGACGAAACTCACATGGTGGCTACTCCGGTGTTGAATCTCGATATGGGCGTATTTTCGATGGCGACCGGCAGCGCCGAGCTTCTTTCCAACGGAGACTATCACTTCTTTCTGGGCTTCGTAAACAACGACAGTTCGAAAAGTGTCGAATACAACCCCAGCGGCGCATTGCAATTTGAGGAAGACGAGCCGCAAGACGTCGGTTACCGATCCTTCCGGATGATGACACTCTATGCCGAATTCTGAGCGCTTCGACGCGAGGGCAAGCTCCTTGCCCTCGCGTTACTGAGGCCGCGGCGAGAGCTCAAGAATGACCGTGTGCCTGCTCGCGACATTCTGGCCGTGCATCTTTGCGGGTTCGAGCCGCCATTGCTTCGCAGCGGTAATGGCGGCGAACGTTGCCCATCCCGGTTTCGTCTTCGCACCCGCAGTTAGGGCTGACGTGACATGTCCATGATCGTCAATGTCGATTCAACTTCGATCCGCAACCTGGCTGAAAAGTCCGTATGCCGAAGGAGCGCTGGATTCAGCGGCGCCGTTTGCACGAGGCGTGCCGGCACATACACCGGCGCGATATATCCCCAGGAACAAGCCCCTTGAGACGGCCCCACTGCTGCGAGCCGGCGGAATCATATACGGTCAAAAGGAAATGGACCTCGCTGGAACGCGCCTTATATAGGATCGAGCCATATTCCAGCTCCGCCGGCTTCAGAGTAATGCTCCTGTTAGTCGGACCGTCCCGAATGTCGAGAACACCTCTATTGGCGGATCGGATGGGCGGCGCATCGCGGTCCCCCCTGAGAAGCAGCGCGCCATCCCGGCCTTTGAAGTTCCAGAGCCAGGCGCGGGCTCGAGTGCGCCGGCTGAGGAAGCGCCATTGCAGTTTGCCGGTGTGAAGAGCGGTTCCTCCGCAGCAAGAAAAGCCGGGACGAGCGCTAAACCAAGCACCGCTGTACCGTAGGCAATCCGCCGTGAACAGTCAGTAAGTTGCTTCAGTGACTGTAAGGTGACCGAGTGGTCTAGTGGGCCCTGAAGGATTTGAACCTTCGACCAAAGGATTATGAGTCCTCTGCTCTGACCGCTGAGCTAAGGGCCCGAGTCATTTCACTGCGATAGCTTGGGAAATTCTGAAGAAGTTTCGCACTTCCCAGCCCACACTGCGGAGACGTTTCTGGGAATACTGCCCGGAACTTGCCCGGATCGCATCTCCGTCTACCGTATCACGCCGGAGACGATGCTCGATGGCGCGGGCGACTAGATTCCGGGAACAGCGCGCGCACACGACGTTAGGTGTCCGTTGTGCGCGATGAGAATGAGCGCACAGGGCGTTCGGTGCCCGTTGTGCGCGATGAGAATAGCCTCGCTACTTGGTTGCGCTTTTAAAAGCCTGGCCGACGTGCAACACCGCGGAAACCGCGCGGCTGTAATTCATGCGCATGGGCCCGAGCACCGCTACGTGAGCTTCGAGGCCATTGGGCAGGCCGAAGCGGACGCCAATTAACGACAGCTCGCTCATGCTGGGATGAACGTCGGAAAGGCCGACCTGGATAGCCAGTTCGCCGTCGCGTTGTTCAAGAAAGCGTTCCAGTAGCTGCAACACACGTTTCTTTTCTTCGAGTGCGCGGAACAGCTCACGCATGCGTTCGCGCGTGAGATGCAGATCCAGGCCGATCAGATTTTCGGCCCCTTCGAAATGAACTTCGGGCAATAGGCCGAGGTCGAGCAGCCCTTTGCTGTAGAGCAGGCTCACGCGCTTGAGGATGGCGTCATAGGCGGCGCTCTCCAAATCGAAGCGGCGCTTCAACTCGCGATGAATGTTGGGAAGCGCCCAGCCGCTGAAGTTGTAATTGATGTAATTGCGAATGGAGGCCAACTCATCCTGGGTGATGTGGTCCTCAATGGTAATCACCTTATTGCGGGCCATGCGGTCGCGCGTGATGACGACCATCAGGATGCGCGAGTCAGGCAAGGCGAGCAACTCCACCTGATCGAGAGTCTGCGTGCTGTTCGGGATGGCGGCCGCAATGCCAAAATTGCGCGTGATCTCGGTGAGGAGTTTCGACGAACGCTCGATGCGGCCTTCCACGGTCGACACTCTTTGGATCTCGACATGAAGGCGGTCCAGCTCGGTTTGCACAATGCGGCTCCCCAACAAGGTCTGCACGTAGCTTTGATAGGCCCGCTCGGTGGGGACGCGGCCAGCGGAGGTGTGCGGCTGCGACAAATAGCCTTCTTCCAGCAGGTCAGCCATCATGTTGCGAATGGAGGCGGAACTCATCGGGTACTTGCGCGCGATGGTGCGAGAGGCAACGGGCTCCCCGGTGTCTATGTAGTTTTGGACGAGCGCGTGGAGAACGTCGAAGTGACGCTGAGTCAGCGTTCCGAAATGGTTCATCTGTTTACCGGACGCACTAATCGAGCCTCTTGAGCGCAACGCAGAGGAGATGCTTGAGTTACGCTTTCTTCTTGATTATAAAGCGTAAACGATCTGCGGTGGTTTTTCAATACCGCCCGCGCAGAGGATGGTCTAAACCAGAACTGCAGTTAGGCGCTGGCGAGGTCGATGTGCGTGGCGTGCCGCCACAGCCGCTCGAGATCGTAGTACGCGCGGGCGGCCTCTGAGAAGACGTGGACGATGAAATCGCCATAGTCCATGAGGATCCATTCGGCAGCATCGTAGCCCTCGAGGCTGATCGGCAGCTCGCCGGTCTCCTTCAATTTCTTTCCGATCTCGTCCGCCACGGCGTGCGCCTGCCGGGGATTCGAAACCGAGCAAACGATAAAGAAATCGGTAAAGGAGGTAACTTCGCGAAGATCGAGGATCCTCAAGTCAACAGCTTTCTTCGATTCGGCAGCGCGGGCGGCAGCAAGCCAGTTGGGCAGTTCTTGAATGGCGGCTGGTCTGGAAAAGGCGGAACGGCGTGTCAGAAGTTGTAAAGGTTCTCCTGTCGCCTAGCGTACTACACTGAGATAGCATGAGTAAATGCGCAAAATGGCGTGCCGGAGGGCTGATTTTGTGCATTCTCGGCGGCCTTTCGGCGGGCGCGCAGAGCGCTGTCGCAGGGGACACGCCGGCCTCTGAAGGAGCGCGCGCTCTTTCGAGCGTCCTGCTGGACCGCGCGCAAAACGAAGTGGTGCGCATCAGAGCACTGGTCGAGCAAGGAACCCTACCGAAAAGCCTGCTAGAAGAAGCAGAAGCGAGACTCGCCGACGCGCAGGATCAGGCGATTCTCACAGCGACGCTGTATGGGGCGGCGCGTCTTCAGGACATGACTCCGCAGCAGGCCACGGCAATGCTCGAGGCGGCCCAACGACGCGTAGACCGTCAGAGCCGGATCGTCGCCGACAGGCAGAAACTGCTGGATGGCGGGATCATCTCGCGATCGGAGTTTACGTTATTCGAGAACGAGCTGGATTCGCGGAACCGGGTGCTGGATCTGGCGCAGAACCGCGCGCGGTTGCTCGAGCAACTGCGGGCCATGGCAGAGACGGAGCAACAGCTCGAGCGTGCAGCGCATGCGCCGGCCGAGGTTCTGATCCGCTACGACGGCAACGGCTTATTCAATCTCGGCGATTTGCCCACTATCTCGAGCGAGTTCGAAAAGCGTTTCCATCATCCGCTGCCGATTAGCGCATTCGGACAGACGCTGGTGCATCAATCGATGGGGCTGGATCACAGGAACCGGGTAGATGTTGCTCTGAATCCGGACCAGGTGGAGGGAATATGGCTGCGGCAGTTGCTGGAGAAATTGCACGTACCGTACCTTGCGTTCCGAAGTGCCATGGCGGGAGCTGCGACGGCGCCGCATATCCACATTGGACCGGGCAGTACCCGGTTGAAGCTGGCTTCCCGTTAGGCTGAGGTATCCTTGGCGAGCGATGCAGGAAACTGAGAATGCAGCGGACGCCGGGGCTCGAGCGCAACCTTTAGAGGACGGGCGGGTCCTCATTACAGCCGAGCAGATCCAGAGACGAGTGGCGGAGATGGCGGCCGAGATCGCGGCCGATTATCCGGAAGGACCGCTGTACCTCATCTCAATCCTCAAAGGTGCATTTGTTTTTCTCGCCGATTTGTCCCGTGCGCTGCAACGCCCCGCCGTGCGAATCGAGTTCATGGGTATATCGAGCTACGGAAATGAAAAGACCAGCTCTGGGCAGGTGAAGGTCACGCGAGACCTGGATGTGAATATCGAAGGCCAGCACGTCCTGATCGTTGAAGACATCATCGATAGCGGCGTGACGTTGACTTATCTGACCCGGCTGTTAGAGCAAAGACATCCGAAATCGCTAGCCATTGCAACGCTTCTCGATAAACCAGAGCGAAGGATTCGACCGGTGGAGGTGAAGTATGTGGGCTTCACGATTCCGGATGAGTTTGTGGTGGGCTATGGGCTGGATTTCGCGGAAGATTACCGGAATTTGAGCGAGATTCGGGTGCTGGGCGGGTAGAAGCGGGCGCGGCCCGTTTGCCAGATAGATACAAAATCTCGATGACGTTTCGGACGTATTGCTCGGAGCTGAGTTGTTCGGTGTCTTCGGCGGGGAACTCGACAAGCGTGCGGAAATAGGCCGCGAGATCGTCGAAGACGGCGACGCGGGCGCGGTCCTCCAGCCGTTCGCGGCGCATGAGTGCTTCGATGGCAATTGCGCCGGCGCGGCCGGGCGTGCGTTGACGCAGACGGGCACATAAGAGTTGCTGCGGCAGAAAGGAATTATAGCGGCCGCGGACGAGAGCTTCGACGTTGGGAATCGCCGGCTGTTGGCTGCGGATTACGACCGTTGCCGCGGCCATGTCGCCGAGACGCTGCAAGCGCCGGGTGCACAGCATCGCGATTCCACCGGCCAAGCCGATCACCGGAAACAGATCGACGGCACGAATCAGATTGCGGACGACGATCTGATAAAACTGCAGTTCGAGGCCGGTCGCATCGACGACGCGCAAACCCAACAGCCACTTGCCAAGCGTTTGTCCATTCCAAAAATACTCGGCCGAGATGCCATAGAGCAGCCAGACTGCGACATAGGCAGCGGTCACCAGAGCGCGCTCGTCCTGCTGAGACGTTTCGAATGCGGCGAGCACGCGTTCGATGGCGGTGGTGACAGCGGAGATCGCGAGTAGATCAAGCAGAAAAGCCAGGCAGCGACTCACCGGACCGGCCAGTGGCAAGGCGAACGTGACGCCTTCCGGCATTCGAATTTCGAGCGTATAACGGGCGCTCATTCGAATCTCTTTCGAATGGTGTCGCTCTTTCGGCCGGCGCGGGTGAAGAACCAAACGAGCAGGGCAAGCTCAAGCAGGCCGAAAGCTATCTTGGCGTCGTAAGGAAGCACGGGTTCGTGGTACTGCGAGATGAACGATTCGATCAAGCCAGCCCAGATGAGCATCAGCGCTGCGCCCAGGCTCAGCGTGAATACATCGCGTGAAACGGAGCGAAGGCGCTGGCCCCGGGAGAGGCGGCTGCGCGAGCCGATGAGCGCACCGGCCAGCAGAAGGCCGGCTTGAGCGGCGACGAGCAGCGCCGGCAGTTCTACAATGCCGTGGGGCAGCAGCCAACCAGCCAGAAATTTCGCTTGCCCGGCGTGGACGTAATCGGCGCAGACTGCTCCCAGGTCGATGCCATTGGCAAAGACCATTAATATGGTGCCGATGCCGAAACTCATGCCGGCGGCCATCGATAGGAAGGCGACGCTGATGTTGTGAGTCATCAAGAAGGCGGAGAAGGCGATTTGATGACCGGCGATCTGTTTGCCGCGATCTTTCTCTTCCTGTTTCACCCGCTCGGCTGGATCATTCAGCAGGTGAGGAAAGGGCATGAGAACGCTCTTGGCATCGAGGTCGATGCGCAGCAGAGCGATGCCGGTGATACATCCAAGCAGCAGGAGACTGGCGGCGAGCGCGAAGGCGCGCCATTGACGCCGGAAAGTGATTGGAAAGGTGCTCGTCAGCCAGCGCCAGGGATGCACGGGTGCGCGGCGGCGAACGGAGTGGATTTGCGTGTACGCGCGTGCCACCAGAGCTTCTAGGTAGATTGCAATTTCCGGCTGCGAGGCTTGCTGCAAGCGCGCGAGGTCTGCCGCGCAGTGCTGATACAGGTCGAAGAGGCGGAGCGATTCCTCGAACGAAGGGCGGTAGAAGCGGTCTTGCTCAAAGGTTCGCAACGCTTCTTCGAGCGCTAGCCAGCGCGGCCGCGCATGCGCGACGAACCGTTCTAAATCGAGTATCAAAGCAGTTGCCTCTCTTTGATGTCGAGATATTCGGTGGCGGCGAGCAGCCCGAGGCGGCCGGGCGCAACGAGATGCATGCGAATTCCCGAAGCAGCCAGTTGCAGGCGAACTTCGGCGAGCTTCTTCCAAAGCAGGTGGCCGGCCAGTTTGCCGTAGATGTCTTCGGGCGCAGCGACACCCGCGTCTGTAAACAGCGGCTTCGCGTAAGCATCGACGGGGCAGGCGACTACCAACAAGTGTTGACGTGCAAGCAGCCGACTGGCGGCGAGAAAGGCCTCGGCAAGCTGCGGCTCGGCAAGATTGGTGAAAAAGACGACCAGGGCGCGGCGTTTCGCGCGTGTACGGAGCGCCGCGGAGATCTCCTCGAACGCTGGGGCGACCAGTTGCGAGCACAGCGGATAGAGAGCTTGCCGAAAAACCGGATCGAACGAATTTGCGTTTGCTGCCTTGACGAAATGATGGACGCGATCGCTGAAGGTGGCGAAGCCAAAGCGGTCTCCCGTTTCGCGAACCGCGCAGTGAAGCATCAAGGTAGAGCGGATGTACTCGTCGAGAATGGTGATGCGAGTGTCGTTCTGGCGGGTGATGGGGCGCGCCGACAGGCGTGAGAAATCGATGCAGGCGTAGATGTCCTGCGTGCGCTCGACTTGAAATTCGCGGACGATAGGAATGCGGCGGCGGGCAGTGGCTTTCCAATCGATATCGCCGAATTCGTCGTTGGGAACGTATTCGCGGAGCTGCTCGAATTCGCGGCCGCGGCCGTTGCGAGCGACGATGCGCTGGCCGCCGTGGCGATGTGAGGCGAGCAGCTTTGCGGCCTGCTTCGAGATGGCAGCAAGCGCGGGTTGAACAAGCACGCGCGATTGAACGGGCAGCGTCCGCCGGAGTTGCCACAGATGAAGGGTAGACGCCGCGCCGAGGAAAGCTTGCGTCAGGGTGTATTCGCCGCGCTGTTCGCTGACCAGAGCCAGTTCGGCCGACACTCCGCTACCGGCTCCGGGTGCAGCCACAACTATGTCGTCGCGGATCGACTCGATTCCAAAGGGAAGTGCGACGGCAATGCGTAACCGCGGCGGTGCCCGGCGCGGCTCGGAGTCGCGATGCAGTTCGACCGCGAAGGCTTGCTCTTCATTCAGAACAGCGCGGATGCTTGGCGGGAGGACAATGCGGAACCGATCCAAAGTTCGCCATGAAATCAGCAGATCGAGGGCGGCAATGGCGGCGATGAGCACGCCGGCGAATGCAGTGTAGCGAGCGCCGTGTGGAACCAGCGCAGGCAGCGCACAGCAGGGCACAAACAGCATGGCGACGACCCAAAGCGCGAGGCCGGAGGGACTGAAAGACATGGCGGTCAGCGGGGAACCGGCACATCGGCCAAAAGCTGGGCGACGATCTCGCTCGTGGTAGTTCCTTCCATTTCGAACTCAGGCTTGAGCAGGATGCGATGTTCAAGGACGGGGGAAGCGAGCGAGCGCACGTCGTCGGGGGTGACGAAATCGCGCCGCTCCACAGCGGCGAAGGCGCGGCTGGCGAGCAACAGCGCTTGAGTGGCGCGCGGGCCGGCCCCGGAGAGAATCGCTTCGTGGCACCGGGTGCGGCGCACCAGATCGACCATGTAGGCGACGAGCTCGTCGCGCACCGTAATGTGAATCAACTCGCTGCGCAGGCCCTGAACCTGGCCGGACTCAAGAACCGGTGAAACTTCGTTGCGGTCGAGAGTGGCTTCCGGCGAATCGCCGCTCAACATGCGGCGGCCCAGCTCCAGCTCTTCTTCGCGGTTGGGCCAGTCGATTTTGATTTTCATCAGGAAGCGGTCCTTCTGGGCTTCGGGAAGCGGATAAGTGCCCTCGAACTCGATCGGGTTTTGGGTCGCGAAGACCGTGAATGAAGCAGGTAATTTGTGGGTTACGCCGTCAATTGTAACGGTGCGCTCCTGCATGGCTTCGAGAAGCGCGGCTTGCGTTTTGGCAGGCGCGCGATTAATCTCATCGGCAAGCAGAAAGGAGGTGAAGACGGGGCCGGGACGAAACTCGAAGAGGCCGTCGCGGAGATTGAAGATGCTAGTGCCAGTGATGTCGGAGGGCATCAGGTCGGGCGTGAACTGGATACGCTGAAAATCGCAGCGCATCGCGCGCGCCAGCGTTCGAACCAGCAGAGTTTTGGCTAAACCGGGTACGCCTTCGACCAGCGCATGCTGGCCGGTGAGGATGGTGATTAGCGAAAGCCGCATGGCATCCTCCTGGCCGATGATGACTTTCGCGAGTTCGTGCTTAACAGCGGCGAGCGTGTCTACGAGCGTGGTTGTGCCGGCGTTCAAAATGGGTCCTGGCCACTCACTACTTTCTGGCCACTAACTACTTTATAGTGGCGCAGGCGTGGCGTGTTTCTAACGGGAACCTTTACTGGCGCGCTATGTTGCCCGGCTAAAACTGGAAGTGCAGCCCGAACTGCATCTGCCGCATCGGCACCTGAATGGCGGTGATCTGCCCGGCGCCGCTCTCGTCGATGGTCGAGTTTGGATTGGCGAGATTCGCGCGATTGAATACGTTGAAGGCGTCCGCCCTCAACTCCAGCGAGCGCCGCTCGCTCAAAAGTAGATTCTTTGCCAGCGAGATATTCGATACCGCCAGGCCGGGGCCGCGCAGCGAATTGCGTCCCGCAGTGCCCTGGCGATATGGCTGCTGAGGCTCGCTGAATGCCGCCGGGTTGAACCACTCGCTGGCGCTTGGACTCGACACCTGCCACTTTCCAATGACATCGGCGCGGTCGGAAGCGAAATCAGGATCGTTCAGCAGTGGCGCATTCGCCACCGTCGGCGTGAACGGCGCTCCGCTCGCGAAGGTATGCACGCCGCTCAAGCGCCAGCCGCCAAGCACTGCTTCTGCAACTGCATTTCCGCCTAGTTTCCAATGGCGATTCCGTCCAAAGGGCAGATCCCAGTCATGTTCCAGCGTAAGAGTGTGAGTTCTATCCCAGGACGCGGGTCCGTAATCGCCGCGTACGTCGTAACTATTCGAAGGAACGCTTCCTCCCTCGGTGTCGGTCAGCGCCTTGGACCAGGTGTAAGTCAGCAGGAAATCGAGCCCGTGCGAAAATTGCTTCTGTAACTTAGTCTGCAGCGCGTTGTAATTGGAGTTATCGCAGTTGCAATATTGATAGATGCCCTGAGTTAGCCCGTAGAGATCGTAAAACGGCCGCCGCGGATCCACGTCGCCGGGCCCCGGGATGGCCTGATTGGCGTTTAGCGTCTCGAAGAGATGGCGGCCTACATTGCCGACATACGCCACTTCGAGCGCCATCGTAGACGTGAATTGACGCTGCACGGTAAAATTCCAGAAATCTGCCAGCGGAATGCGATAGGAATTCAGAGGTGACGTGAAGTAATTGATCCCCAGGCCATTGGGAAGTGGATAGGTGCCACTCGAGCTGACCGGCGGCTGCGGCGGCGCGGGCGGCCCGTTCAGGAGATTAAATACAGGTACGTAGATGTTGGATTGCGTGACGCTCTGGGGATTGACAATGGGCGGATTGTAATCGGCGCCTTGTCCGAACACGGAGCCGAGGCCGCCGGGATTGAAGCTAGTTCCGTATCCCACGCGAACAACCGTTTTTTCGGTCACCTGGTAAGCGATACCCACGCGGGGCGCGAACCCCAAGTTATATGGCTTGACGCCCAGGTTTATCGGCACGCTGCCGATGCCGGCTACCAGCACATCGCCGGTTGCCGGATCGAAGCTGCCCGCGCCGCCCGGCTTCGCGGCCACTTGCGGCAGATAATCTTCCCAGCGCAGACCAATGTTGAGGGTCAGCTTGGGAGTTACACGCCAGGAGTCTTGGCCGAACAGAAAGATGCGGCTCTCGCGAAGGCCGGGGTAATAGCTGTAAGCGGTGTAATAGCGCCCGAACGTACTCGGCAGTCCGAGCAGATAGGAACCTAGCGCCGAGCCCGTTGAGGCCAGTCCCGCAGCCAAATTGTCGATATCGGGATCGCCTGTAACCGCATCGGTGAACGTGATCTCGCCGGAGCGATGCAAATCGCTGGGAATCCGCTGCTGCTGTGCGCGCCTCACATCCACGCCGAACTTGAATGTGTGATCGCCCGAAATCTTGGTCCAGTTATCGACCCATTGGAATTGGTTCTCGGTCTCCTTCAGCGGGCAGTTGCATTGGTTGACGTTCAAGCCGTACCCGAAGTTGAATCCGCCATTGCCGTTGACATAGAAAGCGGGCAATCCGGTGGTAGAAGGCGAGCCGGTGTTGAGGCCGGGTAAGCCGGCGTCGGTGGCCGGTGTGGCGCCGGCGTCGTTAGGCTGCACGCGAATGCGATACCGATAGAACCCAAAGCGTGCGTCGGTCACCAAAGTGGGGCTGAACGTGTGATCGAGTCCGACAGCAAGGCTTTGGTTCCGGTCGATCGAGTCTCCCGAAAAGCTGAACGCCGTCGGGCCGCCGCCGGAGTCGCCATAGGCTGCCGGCGAGTAGTTGTTGAAATCGGCTAGCGTATAACGGCCGAAGATATGTGTCTTTGTGCTCAGGTTGTAATCGATGCGCCCGTCATACTGATCGGTATCGAATCTCTGCACGCCGTCGCTGATGAAATTGTTGTAAATGCCGCTGCCGGCGTTCGGCAAGGGAATCAGGGACAACAGCTTCTGCATGGGCAAGGCCACAGGGATGATGTTGACCTGGCCGTTTTGCGAATACACCTCGCGGCCCGATCCGGTCGCGGGATTGCCTGTGTTCGGGTCGAACACCATGCCGGCCTGGGCCGGGACGCTCGTGCCTTCCGTGGTTTTGACAAGCGCGGGATTTGCGCAAGGCGCCGCCGACACGCTGCCGTCCGCGCAGATGTAATCGCCCAGCAGCGCGCTCAGGTCGCCGTTGCGTTCGGCCGCAGTGGGCACGGTCGTTAGCACCGAACCTCCCGTGCGCCGCCGCGTGCCTTGGTAATCGAAGAACCCGAACAGCTTGTCATGCAGAATCGGGGCGCCGACGGAGCCGCCGAATTGGTTCCAGCGAATGGCCGGGTTGATCTGCGTGAACGGGTCGGTTGCATTGGTGACGTTGTTGCGCAGGAATTCGAACAGCGATCCGTGCCATTGGTTGGTACCCGACTTAGTGGTGGCCTCGATCAATGCGCCCGAAGCGGCGCCGAACTCCGCCTCGTAATTGCTGGTGCTGACCTTGAACTCCTGCAGCGAATCAATGTTCGGATTGATGACGGCAATCCCAAGGATCGCGCTCTCATTCTCCGTGCCGTCGAGTATGAATCCGTTCGCGGTGAAAAACTGGCCGTTGACGTTTGCCTGAATGCCTTGCTGCGGATTCTCCGCGGCAGAATGTTGCCAGGTATTCAACTGCGTGCCTGGGACCTCGAGCAGCAGATTGGTTACGTTGCGGTCGAGGACCGGCAATTGCTCCACCTGGGCTCCCGTCAGGGTGGTCGAGATCTCGGCGCGGTCCGTAGTCAGCAGCGGGGTCACGTCCGTGACCACGACGCTCGTCTGGACATTGGCGGGCTGCAACGTCACATCCAGGCGGGTGGTGGCGTCCACCTCGACGGCGGCGTTGGCGGTAACCGAGCCAAACCCCGCTGTTTCGATGCGCACCTGATAGCGCCCGGCGAGCAGATGCGTTTGCGAATAGTTCCCGTCACTGCTGCTTGCCAGGTTGTACACGGTTCCCCGGTCCAGGTCCGTGATGGTAATCTGCGCGTTGGCCATGACAGCCCCCGAGGCGTCACGCACGGTTCCGCCGATGTTCCCCGACACCGCTTGCGCGAACGCGCTTACGGAGATGGCTGTGGCGAAGAGCGCTACGAAGAGTGCTCGCTTGATTGCTTTGAGCATGAGAACCTCCAAGACCCTAATGTCGATAGGATATAGATCTATTGCCCTCGGCGTCAATACTTTATTGCGGTAACGCGCCGCCGTTTAGCTGGACCCGCAGGTCGATGGAACCTAGCGCCTTGCCGCCGGTGTCGGCTCGTATTGCGATCGCCTTCCAGCCCTCGACTCGTTCTGCAGGCGTCCGAACCTCGAAATTCAACGAGTAACTTCCGTGTGCCTGAACGGTACCTTGCTGAGCGGGATTTCGGATGTAAGTCCATCCTTGTGGTATCTCAACAGCCAAGTTTACGTTTATCGCGCCGTCCGTTGGATTTTCAATAAGTAGCGGCACCCATAGAAAGCTATCGAAGTTCACGGCAACTTCCGGTCCTACTAAGTTGGCTAAGTGCTCGAGCCCGTGGGCTGGCCAAAAGTTACGGTAATAACGCCAGGATCCGCCTAGTTCCAGAGTAGGCGTGGAAGGCTCATGCCGAGTCACGAGGGCTGGCGGGTGATAACTTATCCCTTGCGGAATGACGCCTTCGAACATATCGGCAGTTACTGCGGCCTTTACGTGCGATTTCCCGAGGATCAAGCGCACCGGCTGTTCGAAATAGTGCAGATCATTCGTCGCGAGCGCCTTGGCGGCCATTTGCCCGGTATCGTCCTGGGTTAAATGGAAGGCACACTCTTCCGCCGCAAGGCGTGCATAAGATACATGTCGCGAGGGGGACATATCGGTAGCCGAGTAACTGGGGCCTTGACCTTTCATAAAGTCGGTATTAGAAGCATCACTGAAATAGTAAAGTTTCTCCACCTGCCAGGGATGCAGCCCTTCGGTGAAGTTATTAATGTCGAACCGGTCGCGGGGCGGCGTGATCTGCTCCGCATAGGCCGCCGGGTCGGCTGCGATGTCGAATGCTTCGGTTGCGAGCACGCCCGCCGCCTGGTGATCGCCATGGTTTTCGCCCGCTACGTAATCGGGCAGCCAGGTGGCGATCACGGTAGGCTGGGTCAACCGGATGAGCCGCACCATGCGTCCTAACGAGTCTCCGTGGTTCCAAGTTTCGAGCGAGTGCAGGACGCTCTGGCCAGGAGTGTCCGGGCCATTTAGAAACCAGACATTCATCACGCCGAAATGTTCCAGCGCGCGTCGCGCTTCAATCTCGCGGATCGCTCCTAGTGCGGTCGCCTGTTCTTGTCCCGCCGCATTGCCCCCCGTATTTCCGCGCGTACCAAACACGACCGCCACACGCTTCTTCTCGTCGAAGATGGCCCGCGCCAGATAGGCGCCGATCTCGGTCTCATCATCCGGGTGAGCCACTACCACCAACAGGTCGGCTTTATAGCGGTCATCCGGATGCGGATTCCCTTTATCCTGGGCAAGCAACAGAAATGTCGAGAAAAGAACGACTGCACTGCACTTCAGCAATAAGCTCATGGTGAATTGAAATTGGGCTGCCGGCATTAAAGCTTTCGGCGGAGTTGACCGATTATAACCAGGGGTGGCAACGCGCCTCCCGCAGCAACAGATCTTATGTAAGGCAGATAGCGTAACGCGGATTTTTCTGATATTCTATTAAGACTTCTTAACACAATGATCGACAGCAACTCAGCTTCTATTGACAACTTGTCTGACCTGATTGCCAGCCAGGTTACCTTCGGGTTGGCCTATGTCCGGGAAGCCCGCAGTGCCTATGATCATGGCCGGTACGACTACGCAGATCTAGCGCGCCAGATCGCCATGAATGCCTATTCGACCGCAACCCGGTTTGCCGCCCGGCTGCCGGATAGTGGGAGTGCAGCGGTGTTGAACGATGTCGCGCGATTCAAATACGAAGTAGAACAGCTTCAACCGTCAGCAGCCGCCTGATCGGGGTTCATTGCCGCGCTTAGGCGTCTCGACCGCATCTACTCACGCTCAATCCGCATCCCCCTTGCATGGACCTACAACTTGCGGGCAAGCGTGCCCTCGTCAGCGGCTCAACCGCCGGAATTGGATACGCCATCGCCGAAGCATTGTCGAGGGAGGGAGCGCGCGTAGTCGTCAACGGGCGGACTAAAGCGCGGGTAGATCAAGCGGTAGGAAAGCTTCAGGCCGCTTTCGGCGAGGTTCACGGGCTTGCTGCGGATCTGGGCGCCGCGGAAGGCGTTCGTGAAGCTACCAGGCAGTTCCCCGACATCGAGATCCTCATCAACAATCTCGGTATCTTCGAGCCGAAGCCTTTCGAGCAGATCACGGACGAAGATTGGCTTCGTTTTTTCGAGGTAAACATCATGAGCGGCGTGCGGCTCAGCCGCTATTACTTACCTCGGATGAAGCAGGCGAATTGGGGCCGCATCGTTTTCGTCTCGAGCGAATCGGCGCTGCAGATCCCTGCGGAGATGATTCACTACGGCATGACTAAGACCGCGCAGCTCGCCATCGCGCGCGGCTTGGCGGAAACGACTGCTGGCACTGGCGTCACGGTGAACAGCGTACTTCCCGGGCCGACCGCTTCGGAGGGCGTGGCGCAATTCGTGGAAGGCCTGGCCGCCGCGAAGCACGCCAGCGCCGCCCAGATCGAGCGAGACTTCTTCGAACACACGCGGCCCACGTCTCTCCTCAAGCGCTTCGAAACACCGGAAGAGATCGCCGCGGTGGTGGCGTTTCTGGCGAGTCCTCTATCTTCGGCGATCAATGGAGCTGCGGTTCGCGCCGACGGCGGCGTTGTGCGCAGCATCGCGTAAACCAAGCGGCACAAACGAAATGGGCCAGACTCCCAGCGCACAAGGGCATTTGGTGCCCGTTGTGCGCGGTTTAACAAGCAGCGCACAGGGCGTTTGGTGCCCGTTGTGCGCGGTTTAACAAGGAGTCCGGCCCGTGATACGACGTTCTTTCTACGCCACTAATGCTTGGTGTCCTTGGTGTCTTTCTCCTTGGTTTCCTTCTTTTGTGCAGGAGGGGCCTCGTGCGGCGCTGGAGCAGGCTTGGCTTCCGGCCGAGCTGCGGGTTTCGGTTCTGCAGCAGGCCGGCTCGGAGGCGGTGTGCCGTGAGCTGCTGGTTGGGCGGGCCGCTCCTCCGGGCGCGCCGGAGGCGGCTGTGGTGTGCGAGCGGCGGGCTGTGGAGCCGGCTTCTCTGCTGGACGTGCCGGCGCAGGTTGAGGTGTCCGAGCAGCGGGTTGCGGAGCCGGCTTCTCTGCTGGACGTGCCGGCGCAGGTTGGGGTGTCCGAGCTGCCGGTTGTGGGGCTGGCTTCTCTGCCGGACGTGCCGGAGCGGGTTGCGGTGTCCGAGCGGCGGGTTGCGTTGCCGGCCGTTCTTCCGGACGATTGGGAGGCGCACCATGGGCTGCCGGTTGGGCCGGCTTCTCCTCGGGACGTGCCGGAGGCGGTTGCGGTGTCCGGGCGGCAGGTTGCTCCGCCGGCCGTTCTCCCGGACGGTTGGGAGGCCCACCATGGGCGGCCGGTTGAGCAGGCCGCTCTTCTGGACGAGCTGGCGGGGGTTGTGGAGTGCGGGCGGCAGGTTGGGCCGCTGGGCGTTCTTCCGGACGGTTGGGAGGCGCACCATGGGCGGCCGGTTGGCCGGGCCGTCCTGGCTGGGCTGCCGGAGCGGCATGCCCTGGCTGGGGTACCGTGCCGGGCCGAGACGCTACGACGGGGTTGCCCACGCGCGCTCCGGGATGCGCCGCTACCGGTTTTGCGGCGGGCGCGCTGACCACACGGGCCGCAGCGGCAACGTGAGGCGCCGGGACTGCCTTCACCATTTCCGAATGGTTCAGCGGCTGGCCGCTGGCGGCGTGTTGTTGTAGATATTGCTGTCTGGCGGCAAACGACGCACGAGGCGGGGGTGGGGCCACCCGCGCCACCACTTGGCGCTGCATCACCGCCGCCGGTGGCCGTGCCGCCGCTCGCCCCCCAGCAGCCGGTATCAAGGATTGCCGCGTCGGAGCGACGGGCGGCGCAATTACGCGAGCCGCCTGTATTTGGGCGAGGTGAGCCGCCGGGATCGGCCGCGCCGCCTGCCGAACGGATTGGCCGCTGGCGAACGCGGATTGCGGCATCGACATCACTGCATTTGGCGCCCGCCCGTTCACGAACGTCTGGTTGTAAACCGTGTGGTTGACGTATACGGTGTTGTATACGTTTGTAATGTTCACGTTCGTAACACGCGTGTTATAGACATTCACGTCACTGAAATAACGCTGGCTGCAGGTGTAGGGCGGGGTATATACTTCGCCGTAGCCCAGCGGCAACCAACCGAGCGATGGGCCTCCGCCGCCAATTCCGACCGAAACGCCCCAATGCGATCCGCCGAACCACGCCACCATAGCCGGCGCATAATAGGGCCGACCCTGGCCACGGGGTCCGGGAGTCCAGCCCCAGCGATTATTGATATAAGCCCAGCGGCCGTAATGGAAGGGGGCAAAGCCCCAGCTCATATCGTCTTGCCAGGTCCATCCCCACGGGTCGATCCAAACCCAGCGCCCGTTGTGGTACGGTGCCCATCCTGCTTCGACGCCGCGCGGATACCAAACCGCTCCGTAATCGCCGGATTGCTGCCAATCGCCGTTATCGTCGAGATCTTCGTACCCGATCACGTCGGGCGAAACATATTGCGCCGCCGGTAGACTGGCTTCGTGCGCGTCGCGCTGCGAGCTCCAATTGTCGAAGTCGTCGGGCGAGGGGGCGGTCTCCACGTCATAGGCCATCTGGTCGGTTCCCGAAATATTGGCACTCTCATTCTGATTCAGCAAGAACGCCTGTCCGCCGCCGGTTACTTGCGCCTGCCCGTCCCGCACGACAACATAACTTGAAGTGCCATTCGGATCCACGCGGAACCGGTAGACGCCATTTTGCAGCAGCGTCACGGCCCCATTGGGCGTATCCACTTCGAATACCTGATCGGAACTGAAGTTCCGAATGCGAATGTAGACGTCGCCTTCAGTCACCTTCATCTGCACGACCTGGTCGCCGAGATTCAGAAAGCCGAAGCTAGTCTGCGATCCCATGCGGATTACGGCCACGTCCATGTGCAACTCGGCCTGTGCGCCGTCGTCGGTGTAGATGTAATCGCCGGTGGTGAATGGACGGTTCACCGCGGCCGGCGCCCAATCGTCCACACCGGCGGGTTCCATGGACACATTGCCGTTCATATAGTTCAATCGCGCCACGCGAGTCGGCGGGTCGTCCTGCGCCGAAGCTGCTAGCGCAAAGAGCCCGGTCAGGGCTGCCGCCAATATTACTTTTTTTGCCGAACTTCCCAGTGCTTGCACCATACGGTGGTGCCTCCTTGCCCCATAGATGTTGCACAACTAGGGCCGTTACCAGGCACGGTACTATGGCACGCTGTTCTAAATCAAAATTAATTGGTTCGCGCGGGGCGATGCTGGGAACTATTGCTCTGTCAAGAAGGCGGTCGTCTTCACACCCGATATTTCGAAACTTCTGCGGCAACGCGGGTTCTTGCAGGCAGCTTTGTCATCCATAAGAACCATATAACTGGCCGCCTTCGCAAACTTAGCGCGGTCGCGTTCGTCGGCTTGCCGAGGAAGCCGATCTAGTTTGCGCCGTACCATCCAGCGAAGCTCATAACTGTCCGACGTCTTGCAAAACGGACACATCAGCGAGGCTGGCTTCGTCACCTGCGACTCGCGATAGAAGGCTCTTTCGTCCACGCTCATCGATCCCTGGATCTCATTCACCGATTCGAAAACCGGAAGTTGGAAACCGCTATTTCATCACTACCCGGTATATAAAAACCAACCTTGTCCTGAGTGAAATCCCGTCCGGGGCTGGCCACCGAACCCAAATCGTTCCAGCCGGTAGCTGGCGTTTTCAGGCGCGCAGCGATCGAATCCGGACGAACGGTTAGATCCACTTGCACCCATTCGTTGGACTCGGCGTTAAACGGCATGCGGGCGATTTCAATCGACTTGCCGTCGTGGATCTCATGAATTGTGGCATGTTTGCCGTCCACCGCAAAGAGAATATAGTTCTGGCTGTCTTGGTACCCTGCGTACCATTGCAACTTGCTGTGCTTTAGGAACCCGCCAATATGGCCTTGCGCGGCAAAGCTGTAGTGGCCGGCGACTCGCGGCACGTGATAAGCGACAAATCCGCCACCCTTCCGAACCTGTGAGCCTTCCATCTCCATGCCGTAATTCTCCGAGGCCGCGTTTTCCGGCGCCGGGTTGGCCGGGGGCGGAGGTTTGTTCTCTGTGATCGCCTTGTCCAGGGTGACGTCTGGGCCGGATAACAGCACCACGTCCCCGGTGCGGAAGGCGCGTTGAAATCTTTTCGGCAGAGCCTGCTCGCGGCGCAGTTCGATGCTATGATCGCCCGGTTTCACAGTAGATATGTTCGCGTTGCCGTCCGCGCCGATCACCGCCGCAAGATCCTTGTCGATGTAAACCATCGTTCCTTGGAGCGCGCCCTTGATCTGCAGCGTGGCAATCTGCGGCACCGCGTCGAGACGGAAATCTACTGGTGTCTCTTCTGCTTTCTTTACCGTGACCGACTTCGGAGGCGGATCGATGAATCCGGCCTTGTGGACACGGATCGTGTAATCGCCGACCTTTAGCGGTATGCGAACCTGGCCGTGGTCCGTCTTGCGGCGGTAGAGCGCATCGTCGATATAGACATCTACCGCATCCTGTTCGGCGCTCACGACGAGCGTTCCTGCATTAGGATCCGATTTGACGTAAACGGTCAGCGCCGGGGCCGGAGTATACGTGAGCACGAACCGTTGCCGGTCTTTGCCCTGGGTGACCTGAAGGTCATGATCGCTGTTGCCCAGACTGTCGAGCGTCAATCCATCCGGTCCCACCTGACCCGCGGGCTTGCCATCCAGAGCCACTTCCGAGTTATCGGCGTTCGTGACTAGATGAGCTTTGCCTTCCTCCGCTGAAACCAGCACCGCCATGGCGTTCGATGCCGATGGAATACTCACAATGCGGGGCGCGGACTTCTCGGCTACGTCGAAGGTAAACGCCGCGCTGCCATTGCGGCCCACCACCTTAATCGAATGCTGTCCCGGCTGCAAGTTATCGAGCACCAGCTCGCCATCTCTCAGATCCTGCGGCTCAGCATCGTCGATGGTCACCGTACCAGGCACAAGGTCGGTATAGAGGCGCAGCACGGGCGTGGTTGGCGGAGCGGGAGGATTGGACGCATTCTCGACAGGCGTCTTGGCGCTTGTGCCAGACTGCTGCGCGGCCGTTTGGGGCGTGTTGGCAGCGGGTGGAAAGTTCAGCTTGCGAGCAGCCTGCACCAGGTATATGAATGTTGCGAACAACAGAAGCGCGAAAAACAGCCCGATGTAGGTGGCGCGCTGCCAGGTCTTGGCGTCTACCTGCGGAACGTCGGGCGGAATTTCGGCGGCATCGCTTGACGGATCGGCTTCCGGGTGGCGCGGCGCGGGATGAGTCGGCGGCGGCGTATCGTCAATCAGCACAGATGCTGGCTGCTCACGCCTGCCGCGGGCCCGATCGATGATCTCGTCCTGCACGTCGGCGATGAAGAGTTGCGTTTCGAAATCGTCGGCGTAGGCGCGGCGAATGGCCTGCACCCGTTCGAAACAGCGGCGTAGGTGATCGAGCGATATCGATTCCCGCGCCTCAGCCTGGATCTGCCTCAACTCATCCAGGGCGGTATAAGTGTGCTGAGACCGATCCACTGAACGAGAATCTCTCTAGTGGAATTATAGCCGGAAGCTTTCGACTATCTCGCGCGATGCGCGTAATTTATTTCGTAAAAATGCCGGTATTCGCCGCTCTTGACGTGCTGCACCCAGCTTTGATTGGCACGATACCAATCTACAGTCGCGGCCAACCCCGTTTCGAAATCCATTTGCGGTTCCCAGCCGGTCTGCCGTGTCAGCTTTCGGTTGGTGAGCGCGTAACGGCGGTCATGGCCGGGGCGGTCCGTGACCCATGCGATGAGCGATTCGGGCTTGCCGGTCGCTTTCAAAATGCGGCGCACCACCTCCAGGTTCGGCAACGAACAATTTCCGCCGATGTTATACACCTCCCCGGCCAAGCCATTCCCGAGGACAGCGCGGATGGCGCGGCAATGATCCTCGACATACAGCCAATCTCGAATCTGCTGTCCGTCGCCGTAGACGGGAAGCGGTTTGTTCTCCAGCGCATTCGAAATCATTAAGGGAATCAATTTCTCGGGAAATTGATAGGGCCCGTAGTTATTCGATGCGCGAGTAACCGATACGTTCAGTTGGTAAGTAGCGAAATAAGAAAGCGCCAAGAGGTCGGAGCCTGCTTTCGAGGCCGAATAGGGGCTGCTGGCACGTAGCGGATAGGTCTCATCTGCTTCATGCGGCAGTTGGATACTGCCGTAAACTTCGTCCGTCGAGACGTGAACAAAACGTGCAGTCTTTTGGCGGCGGGCGGCTTCAAGCAGCGTAAAGCTGCCGTTGAAATTGGTTTTGACGACCGGGGCGGGGGAGTGAATGCTGCGGTCTACATGCGATTCCGCTGCAAAGTGAATCACCGCATCGGGAGCTTCTTCGCCAAACAAGGTGTCCACTGCTTCCTCATCGCAGATATCCGCCTGAACAAAGCGGTAACCCGGATGCTCGCTTACTGCTTGCAGATTTTCGAGGTTTCCGGCATAAGTAAGCTTATCGAGATTTACGATGTGTTCCGCCCAACCGTGACGGAGCGCCATACGGATGAATGCCGAGCCGATGAAACCCGCTCCACCGGTAACAAGCAACTTCATTTATGCTGCAGCTCCCAATCGTAAGCAATGGCAGTGTCGTTGTAGGGTATGCGGCCTTCGTCTTTGGGATCGTAGATTCGGTTGGTGATGTAAACCAGCACGGACGGCTGCTCGCCGATGACTTTATAGCCGTGCGCAACGCCTGGCGGTATCAGCAACTGCCAAGGCCGCAATGGACCGACATATAAAGTGTTCTTCGCGCCAAACGTGCTCGAGCCGCGCCGCAAGTCCACTAAGGCCACCTGCAGGAGACCGGCGGCGGGGACCCAGTAATCGGTTTGAAATTTATGATAGTGGAATGCCTTGATGATGCCGGGATAATTCAGGGCGGCGGAAACCTGCGTCGTGGCCGCCGGAAACCCGGCCACCAGTCCTTGACCCAGGCGCGCAATCTCCAGGAAATAACCGCGATCGTCGGGCCAGAATGCGAACGGCTTGATCTCGACACCTGAGATCAGGTCGGCGCTCGTTGGCGACAGAATTACTTTGCCAATGCCCGCTTCGCAGGTGGGAACGGCGATCTCGGTTCCCGAATCCGTAACTCCCAACGCGAGCGCGCTCATCTGTCTTCCCGGCTTCCGACTGCCGCCAGCGCGGGCTGCTTTCGCGCCGTAACATGCACCAGCTTCGCCGCCCGCAGCAATGAATCGAATGTGCCGGCATCGGTCCACCACCCGTCCAGGTAGTTGAACGTCATCGTGCCTTCGCGAATGTAGGCGTTGTTGACGTCCGTAATCTCCAGCTCCCCACGCGCCGAGGGCTCAAGCGTGCGCGTTTTGTCGAACACGGTCTCATCGTACATATAGATCCCGGTTACTGCATAATTCGACTTCGGCCGGGCAGGCTTCTCTTCGATGCCCACAATCCGTCCGCCCACGATTTCGGCGACTCCAAAGCGCTCCGCATCTTCTACTTGTTTGAGCAGAATCTTGGCGCCCCGCTCCTGGCGCTCGAAATCGCGTACCCCCTCGGCGATCGAGCCCTCGATGATGTTGTCTCCCAGAATCACGCAGATCTTTTCGCCCTCCGCGAAGTGTTCAGTCAATGCGAGCGCGTCGGCAATGCCGCCTTCGCCCTCCTGGTAGGTGTAGTTGATGTGCTTGAGCCCGAACTCTTTCCCATTGGCGAGCAAGCGCAAGAAATCGCCGGAGTTCCGTCCGCCTGTGACAATCATCAGATCTTTAATGCCGGCCTCGACGAGCGTTTGGATCGGGTAATAGATCATCGGCTTGTCGTAGATCGGCAACAGGTGCTTGTTTGTAATCTTGGTTAGGGGGAACAAACGGCTGCCGGTTCCGCCAGCCAAAACGATGCCTTTCATAAACGTTCCGATGGTAACAATCTGTTTCTTGCGGCCCGGGGTGCACGGGCTACCGCCTGTTAATCCAGCTTAAGAGTCGACCGCGGATCCGGTTGCGCGGCGCGCGGCCCTTTGCCTCGCAGGCGTCGGCTCAACTGGCGCAATACCAAAAGCAAGATCGCTGCCGCAATGGCAGCTTTCGAAAAGAACCTGGGCGGAGCGGAACTGCTCAGCCCGAGGATCAAGAGCACTACCACGACCAGGGCGATCCCGGCGGTCCACAGCATCATCGAGAAACGCAGCGCCGCCTTGCGCTGTTGCTCGGCGCGCAGTTCGTACTTATTCATTCGCCGTCGCTTCAGAGTACATCGGACCGGTTTCCGGCGACAATTCAAGTCCTATTCATTCTTCTGTAACACGATTGTCATCATGCGTCGGTTACTCTGGGCCTAGGAATAGCTTTAGTCTATTACTTCGATGCGAAAAATAGTTTTGATAGAAGATGACGCCGATCTGTACGCGTTGGTGAAGTACAACCTTGAAAAGGAAGGGTTTACGATCGTGGGCGGCCAGACGGGCCGGGGCGTGGTCGATCTTTGCCGGCGGGAGCGGCCGGATCTGCTGCTGCTCGACATCATGCTGCCGGACTCCGATGGCCTGGACATTTGCAAGAGCATTCGCCAGCATCCGGAACTCGCACACATTCCGGTTATTTTTCTGACCGCCCGGGCCTCGGAAACCGATCGCATCGTTGGCCTGGAACTTGGGGCCAACGATTACATCGTGAAACCGTTCTTCGTTCGGGAGCTGGTGGCGCGCATCAAGATTCAGTTTCGAGGCCAGACCAGCGCGACCCGTATTTTGAAGGCCGGGCGGCTGGAACTGGACCGCAGCAGTTGCGAGGTACGGCTAGGCGGTGCGCCGCTGACGCTCACGGCCACTGAATTTCGGCTGCTTGAGTTTCTGATGAGCCGGCCGGGCGTGGTCTTCAGCCGGGAGCAATTGTTGGATGCTGTTTGGGGGCATGATCGCGCGGTTACCGACCGCACGGTCGACGTCTACATCCTACGGCTGCGCCAAAAGGTCGAAACCGATCCGGCGAATCCGCTTCTGATCCGCTCGGTGCGCGGCTTTGGCTATAGCTTCAATCACACGCGCAGTCAGCCCGAGGCTGCAGAACACCAAGCCGCGATCGCGCAATAGACACCGACATTGCCCGCCTACGGCACGGCCGTTTCTTTCGGCGTGCACGGCGGCCCGGCGGCTGCGTTGTTGGGATCGTAATAGAAGCCGTGCCAAATCACCGCGCCTGTGGTGGGAGTGCCGGTCCACACGGTCAGATGGATGCCATCGTTGGCGCTGCAGGCGCGGAACAATTCGGTCTTGCCGTTTTGATCCAGGTCGGCCTGCACGTTGTTGTTCTGCTGGGAAAATGCAGCGGATGTTCCAAGCACCGCAATCAACGGCGTCAGCTTCGGCAGCGATGCTCCACTCGCCTGCACGTCGTAGCTGGAGAGCGCGGGATTGACGTTCTGCAAGATCGGGCAGGGCGACTGCGAAGGCGCGCCGATCTCAGCTTGCGTAAAGCTCTGCGGCAAGGTCGGCGTCACGAGCGTCACCGGTCCGCCGGAGGCTAGATTGCCATTTTGGATAGCCAGACAAGTTCTGGAGCCGGTGCTGACCGCTACACCGATGCGCGGTACATAGGAAGCAGGCGGTGGCGATGAGCTGAGCGCGCTCGATTGCGCTCCCGTCTGCGGATTTTTTCTGGTGCACGATATAGCTAGCACGGCGACAAATACAACAGCAAATCTCTTCAATCGGCCTCCTTCGCGTACTACTTCTGCCAAATAGACGCAGCTAGTCGGCGCCCTGACACTCGCGGATTCCTTTGCCTCGCGCCCGGCGGGAATCTTTCGGTGACACTTTTCCCTTACTGCGCAGCATCAAAGAGCTACTTAGTGCATGGCGGAACCGTCAGCAGAAAATGCAGAACCAGACGTAAACCCGTGGCTGATAGCCCTGGCGGTGATTCTGCCTGCCTTCATGGAAGTGATCGACACCTCGATCGCTTCCGTATGCATTCCCTACATTGCGGGCAGCTTGTCGGCATCGAATGACGAAGCCACCTGGGTCCTCACATTCTATTTGCTTTCGAATGCAGTCGTGCTCCCGGCCAGCGCGTGGTTCTCCTTGCGCTTCGGTCGCAAACGATTCCTAATCACTTCGATCGTCATATTCACGATCGCGTCCTTCTTTTGCGGCGCTGCCAATAGCCTGCTCGTGATTCTGATCGCCCGGCTGGTGCAAGGAGCCGGTGGAGGCGCGCTGCAGCCCCTTTCGCAGGCGATCCTTACCGAAAGCTTTCCGCCCGAAAAGCGGGGCCTCGCCATGGGCATGTTCGGCTTAGGGGTGGTGGTCGCTCCCGTTCTGGGGCCGACCCTCGGCGGCTGGCTTACAGACCAGTATTCCTGGCGCTGGGCCTTCTACATCAATATCCCGATCGGCGCTCTCGCGATCTTCTTAATTTCGCGATATATCAAAGATCCGTCCTATATCAAGGATGCGAAACCCGGCAAGCTAGACAGCATCGGGTTCGGGCTGCTGGCCGTGGGCTTGGGGTGCCTGCAGATCATTCTGGATCGCGGTCAGGAGGACGACTGGTTCGGCGCTATATGGATCCGTTGGGCCTTCCTGATCATGGTTGTTTGCCTGGGTGCCTTTGTCGTTTCCCAACTCACGCGCGAACGAACGCTGGTCGATCTCTCGGTCTTCAAAAACCGTAACTTCACGCTTGGGTGCATCCTGATCTTTCTGTTCGGCGCCGCCATTTATTCGGCCGTGACGCTCTTGCCGCTCTACTATCAGTCGATCATGGATTACTCGGCTTGGTGGGCGGGGCTGGTTGTCTCGCCGCGCGGCATCGGCTCCATCATCGCTATGCCGCTGGTCGGAATTTTGGTCTCCAGGATCGATTCGCGCATCATGGTTTCCACGGGATTCACAGTCTTCGGCATCTGCAGCCTCTTTTGGGCCACTCTTACTTTGCAGCTCTCGCCGTGGTCCATGATTTGGCCGATTGTGATTAGCGGCTTCTCGCTCGGCCTGGTGTTTGTGCCCTTGTCGGTGACCACGCTGGGGGATTTGCCGCGGCAGAGCGTCGGGAACGCAAGCGGACTGTATAATCTCATGCGCAACATCGGGGGTAGCGTCGGCATTTCCGTCGTGCAAACCATTCTGGTGCGGCATCAGCAAGTCCATCAAACAGAGCTGATACGGCACCTCACGCCGACCTCTCCGAATTACCAGCAGAATCTCAGCTTTTTCACGAAGCTGTTTTCGCAATATACAGATCCCATCACCGCGCAGCATCAGGCGCTCGGCCAGGTCGGGCAGATTCTTTCGCAACAGAGCGCGGTCTGGTCTTACGTCGATGATTTCCGTTACATGGCGCTCGCGTGTTTCGCCTGCGTGCCGATCGCTTGGATCGTTAAACGAGTGCGCGCAGCCGGCGGCCCAGTGGCGGCGCACTGATGCGTCGTATCGCTCATCCTCGCCACCCCGGATGTGTTGTGAAGCGCATCAAGTCGCGCTGGCAAGCCAAAAGGTCCAGGTACTGGCCCGAGGTGATGTTCTGCTACCCCGGATGTGTTGTAAAGCGCATCTGTCGGCCGGCAAGCCAAAACGCCGGGGTACTGGCCCGAGGTGATGTTCGCCACCCGGACACGTCGGCGATGCCGATATGGTGGGCGCTATAGGACTCGAACCTATGACCTCGTGCGTGTGAAGCACGCGCTCTAACCAACTGAGCTAAGCGCCCGTCACTGACATCGCGTACAACGGCCCCATGCGCCAAAGCGAAGACTCGCGGTGCGCTCGATGGGATGCACTTTCAATTCTAGAACAGCAGCCGGATGCGACGGCTTGCCTGCATATGCGACGCTGGCTGCATGCGCCACTCGCGATTCCGCATCCTTTATAGCGACATCGGCGGAGTGCTGGGGACCAACGGTTGGGATGCAGCGCTTCGGCGCAGAGTTGCCTCGCAGTTCCACATCGATCTAGACGAGATCGAACCTCGGCACCACCTGATGTTCGATAGCTACGAACGCGGATACATGTCGTTTGAAGAGTACCTCCGTTACGTGTTCTTCGGCAGCGCGCGCGAATTCAGCATAGAACAGGTTCGCGAATTTACGTTTAACCAATCGATTCCGTGGCATGAAAACATCGAATTCTTCCGGCAAGTCAAGCATGCCAACGGGCTGAAGATAGGGCTCATCAGCAATGAGGGGCGCGGCATCACTGAACACCGGGTGTGGAAATTCGGCCTGCGCGAGCTGGCCGATTTCCTGGTCATCTCGCATTGCGTGCGGCTCCGTAAACCCGACCGCGAGATCTGGCAATTGGCGCTGAACCTGGCGCAGGCCACGCCTCACGAATCAATTTACGTCGACGACCGCGAGATGTTCGCGAGCGTCGCGGCCGAAATGGGTTTCACGGCGATCCAACATGTCTCACTCGAAGACACACGCGAACGGCTGCGCGGCCTGGGTTTAGAGGTCGAGTGAGGTAGGCCGCCCTGCGTGGGCGAACGTCAGCGCGCCGCGGCGGAGGAGCCCAGTTTCAACTGCTTATTCGCTTCTTCCCAGTTGACGACGTTCCACCACGCGGCGATATACTCGGGCCGACGGTTTTGATACTTCAAGTAATAGGCGTGCTCCCATACATCCAAGCCCAGGATCGGCTTTTTGCCTTCCATCAACGGACTGTCCTGATTCGCAGTGGAGGTAATTTCAAATTTTCCGCTGCCATCTCTCAGGAGCCACGCCCAGCCGGAGCCGAACCGGGTGGTCGCGGCCGCATTGAACTTTTCCTTGAAGCTATCGAAGCTGCCGAAATTGGAGTCGATGACGCTCGCGATGTCGCCGGTTGGGCCGCTGCCATTGTTTTTCTTGAGCAGGGGCCAGAAGAACGAGTGGTTCGCGTGGCCACCACCATTGTTTCGAACGGCCGTCTTGATGGAATCCGGAACCGCAGCGAGATTGTTGGCGAGCAACTCCTCAACCGATTTATTCTGCAAATCGGGCGCGGACTCGAGCGCCTTATTCAGGTTCGTAACGTAGGCGCCGTGGTGCTTGTCGTGGTGAATCTCCATCGTGAGCTTGTCGATGAATGGCTCGAGAGCGTCCGAGGGGTAGGGAAGCGGTGGGACCGTAAATGCCATAGTGTTCTCCAGTCAAAATTCTGATCGTCCAACTTTTATTGTCTCCTAGGCGCTGAAAACCGTTGCGCCGGCGACCACTGTCTGGATGATTTGAAGGGACTGCGAGCCTTCATTCCAGCGGAACCGGACCAGGTCGGCCTTTTCACCCGGGGCGAAGCCGCGCTGCCGTCCTGCGATCCGGGCCACGCGCGCCGGATTGATGGTAGCCATGGCAAGCGCTTCGCGGAGCGAGACGCCCCCGAGCCGGATGCTGTTGCCGATGGCATGATCCATCCGAAGCGCAGAGCCGGCGAGCCGGTCATTCCCCACGAGAGTGACGCTTCCGTTTTCGTGCAGTTCGACCTCTACCTGCCCCAACTTATAGGGTCCGGGCGGGCACATGGCGGGCATGACGGCGTCGGTGACCAGCACCGCCCGTTCGACCCCTTTGGCGCGCACGGCGGCTCGAAAAAAAGAGCCCGGGATGTGAATGCCGTCCACAATGAAGCTGGCCGTCAGGCGATCTTCCGCAAGTTGCTCCCAGATGTAATTCTGAGTTTTGGGCAGAATTGCGTGTGCAGCGTTGCCCAAATGAGTAGACATGGTGGCGCCGGCATCGACGGCGGCACGAATCTGGTCGCGATTGGCTTTGGTATGACCGATGCTCGCGACCACGCCCGAGCGCACGAGCTCACGCACATAGGCTGGCGTTTGGTCCCATTCGGGCGATACGGTGACAAGCCGCACCAGTCCCGCGGCAGCGTCCTGCCAGCGCCTGAATTCTTCGACATCGGGAGGGCGGATCTGTTCCAGCGGATGGGCGCCGCGGGGTCCCGTTTCCGGCGAAATGTGCGGCCCTTCGACATGAAACGCCTCAATAGCGTGTGCCTCGGGCATACCGCTGCGATGCATCTCTTCCTTCGAGGCGTGGAGATTCCGCAACGCGCCGGTGATACGCTCTTCCGATCCGGTAATAACGGTGGGAAAGAAACGAGCCACGCCGGTCGAGAACATCGTGCGGATGGAGCGCGCAATCGCTTCTGGCGGCGAATGGGGGTCGTTGTAATCGACGCCCGCGAAGCCATTTACTTGAAGGTCGACAAATCCCGGAACCAGGAATTCGTCCGTGTCGGGCGGTTGAATCAACTCGTCGACGGCCTCGACTGCATTGCGATACTCGACGCGAACCACCGAGGACGTTCCGGGGATGATACCGATGGCGGAATTTCTAGCGTGTGCGGCGGCTGTCTCTGACATGCGAATTTTATCCTCAATTTTTGCACAGCTTAGTCACGCGCGCAGAGTCGTAACTCGTGTGCTCGCCGAGAGATAAAAAGTGTTGAAAACGGCCGGCGAGGGATGCGAAATTTCTGGCGTTCCGGGCGCGCCCGGTGTACAACTTTGAATAGATCCGGCGCGGGTGCTTGATCGGCAGGTAATCTCGGGGGAGGTGGCTGCGGATCGGGCGTTCGCGCCAGAGCGCAAGATTGAGATTGAGCCGGCGGAAGCCAGCTCAAAACGCGGGGTAGAAATCAGGTCATCCGGCGGTATAGCTGGAGCTGATCGGTTTCTGCCCCGAACGTTTTTGCGCACAGGCTCAGCGGCGTTAGTTGGCAGCCTTAGACGGCGACCGTTTCGGTTTCGTGAACTCCGGTCACCGGCGTGAGCCAGCCGAGTTCGTCCTCGACGCGGCCATTCACGATGTCGAAGAAGCGGCGTTGGATTCGCTCGGTGATGGGTCCGCGATGGCCGGCGCCGACCGGAATGCGATCCACGCTGCGGATGGGGGTGACTTCGGCCGCGGTACCGGTGAAAAAGACCTCGTCCGCGATGTATAGCATCTCGCGCGGGATGATGGTCTCAATGACAGGAATACCAAGCCGGCCGGCCAATTTGACGATGCTGTCACGTGTGATGCCCGGCAGCACCGACGCGCCAAGCGGCGGAGTCAGTATCTTTCCGTCGCGAACGACGAATAGGTTTTCCCCAGAGCCTTCACTGACATAGCCGGCGTTGTCTAAAGCGATACCTTCCGTGTAGCCGTTGGTTGCCGCTTCCATACGAATAAGCTGAGAATTCATGTAGTTAGCCCCAGCTTTTGAAAGTGCCGGTAGAGTATTGGGAGCGATGCGGGTCCAGGAGGAAATGCACACGTCTACACCGTCCGATAGCGCCTCTTCGCCGAGATATCGGCCCCACGGGTAGCAGGCCATGTAGGTTTCGATCGGGTTGTTCTTGGGCAGCACACCCATATCGCCGTAGCCCCGCAGCACGATGGGACGGATATAGCAGGGGCTCACTTTGTTGGCACGAATCAGATCGGACATGGCACGGATCAGCTCGTCCAGCGAATAGGGAATGTCCATGCGGTAGATCTTGGCCGAATCGATCAGCCGGCGCATGTGCTCGCCGGCGCGGAATATGGCAGGACCGCGCTCGGTTTCATAGCAGCGGACACCTTCGAAGACCGAGCTGCCGTAGCTGACAACGTGCGAAAGCACGTGAATTTTCGCATCGTCCCAAGGAATTAGCCGTCCATTATGCCAGATTTTCTCGGTGGGCTGCAGCATACTGCCATTGTAACGGAAAAGCGGGAGGTGACCACTAGACTGACGCAGGCATACGAGCGGGGCCGCTAGTGCTCGGCAGATTGCAAATGCAAGTTCGGTGGACCATGCCTTTGCACCTCAAGGCGAGGGATGGGCCGATAACAGGTATTATGTAAACTACTCGGGTACAAATATACTTCACTGACAGAAGGTGCTAGCCTTGGAGGTGCGAGGTGATCGCCATCCGGGACTTGGCCGGAGTTATTCATCCGGCGCACTCCCCGGAAAGCAGGCACCTGATGTTATTTAAGCTTTATTGTGACGAGAGCTACGATGGGTCTCCGCCAGCAAATGCCTCACGGGCTTGCCCTCTGCCGTCAACAACACACGAACCCAGGACGTTTGTGATTGCAGGTCTCTTTTCGGATCAAGCGACGTGGAGCGATATCGAGAGCCGCTGGGCGACCGCGAACAAAAGGTTTGGCGTGTCTCGGTACCATGCTTCGCATCTGAACTGCAAGACATATGAATATGAAGGCTGGGATGATGAGCGGAAAATACTCTACAGTTCAGAACTTCTGGGAATCCTTACAGCGCACGGACGGCGATTGCACGTTTGTACTTGCGGCATGTTGGCTGATAAATATCGGGAAGTGATCAGTGATGTCGGTCGTATGAACATGGGGCAACCGTACTTGGCATGCTTTGGAACTTTCATAGCGCTAGTTGCACGCGACATGGATCAAGGTCGCTTTCCGCCCGAGGATCAAATCGCACTTGTGATAGACCGAAGCAGATTTCAAGGTGAGGCAAGCCAACTTTTTTACGATTTGAAAGACAATCCGCACTTTCCGTACCGACATCGGTTAGCGACCTGCACCCCGGCCGATTCCACAGAAATGACTTGTCTACAGCCAGCCGATATGGTTGCATACGAAACCTTCAAACGGCTTCACGTAGGTCGGCAAAGTGTCGATGCTGAAATGCGCAAGGTGTTCGCTATTCTTGTCGAAAAGTGCGGTTATGACGGCGGCAACTACTTCAGCGAAGAAGTCCTGCGCGAATTAAAGACTGGAATCGAATCTACAATATGTAGGCCCGGTCGATTGATAGTAATTCCACCTCAAACCAAATGACTAAAATGAAGACGAGGAAGAATGAAGGAAGAACCCGCTACGGATTTACCAGAGTGCATCGAAGGACCGGAGGCGTTCACGCGGTTTGAGAACGCAATGACGCAAGTTCTCTCCGTTCCCCATTCCGTCATTCAGAAGCGCATCGAAGAGCATCGCAAGGAATCAGCGCTCAATCCGAATAGGCGCGGGCCAAAGCCGAAGAAGAAACGCAAGATGCGACCATCAGCCGGTTAACAGCCTTAAAGTCATCAGTCGTAAGATTCTGCGTATTCTGGAAACAGCCGATCCGCTTGGGCGTGCAATCGTTGCAAGTATAATGGACGGCTGCTCATGATAAACATTTCCCATTCTGAGGCTTCCGATTTGTTCAGTAAGTGGCTATCGGAACGCTCCCTGCTGCGCGTAACAATGACGTCTGGCTTTTTCACGACCGTGGCCTTTGTTCGAGTTGAAGTTTTATCGGCAGAGCGCATTACCTTTTTGTCAGACACCACGCCGCCGTGCGAAAGCATGTTGCGTTTTGGCTTTTTACTCATGGGTTTCGGATATAGCGACTTTCGGGATCAGGCCGAAGATGGCGTAGCGCCTGTGGAAGGAGCGCTAGTTGCTGTGTGCCCGTATGGGCGTGTGATTTTCGAGGAACTTAAGGCGTGACCTTTACAAGTGGGTCGCGGCGCTTTCCGCGCCCCTGGCGTTTGGCTTCCTTTTCAGAAAGCTTCCTCGGAGGCCGTTTCTGCCTCCTTCCCAGTCAGCTCCTTATAAGTTAGTCGCCGACCGACAATCTGCTTCATAGCTGCAACGAACCGCTCGCCGTCATTCGCGTCGCGTCTGTGGTTATAGCGAAATACCTGTTCATCCACATAGCGGAACAGGTGGAACGGCTCAACGCTCACGTAAGTACCGCCCAAGCCGCGTTTCAGTAAGCTCCAGAAGTTCTCCAGACCGTTCAAGTGAATCTGCCCGTTCACGTACATCTCGGTGTGGTTGATCACGTCATGAGCATAATCGGCCTGGAGACCGAAGTAAGAAGGCAACTGATCGGTATACACGTGAGAGCCTTCTGCAACGTTCTCCTGAACGTTGGGAACCAAGGTCTGAATGGTGCTGTCGTTTATCACGTGAGCGCGAATCTCACCGCCGCGCTCTAGCAATCCCTGGACACCGATCTTTCCAACAGACCCGCCGCCCTTGCCTTCGAGCTTGGCGATCCTTTTGGCCTTGTGCATGTTTCGCGCCTTGCCGCCGATGAAGGTCTCATCGATCTCAACTTCGCCGGAGAGCTTGCCGCCTTTCTTGTTGTCTTGCATCGCCAGCCGTGCACGCTGCAACATGAACCATGCAGTTTTCTGGGTCACGCCCATCGCGCGATGGATTTCCCATGAAGAGATTCCATTTTTGGCGTTCACGATCAGCCACATGACAGGAAGCCACTTTTCCAACGGGATCGGTGAATCTTCGAATACGGTCCCAATCTTTAAGGAAAACTTCTGCTTTGGGTGCTTCTCGTAGCACTTGTAGACCTTGGCGTTCGGAAGATAATCGACATTCTCGGAGTTGCAGTAAGGGCAGCGCACCTTGCCATCCGGCCAACGGAGCTTTACCATGAACTGACGGCAGTTCTCGGCATCGGCGAAGTAAACCATTGCTTCCTGAAGAGTTTTCGGGGCGGCTTCCATACTTCAACTCTACCTGGAAACATGTTGTCAGTCAAGTATATTTGTACCACTACTCGGGTACTGGGTCAGTTTGAAACTGACACACTACCACTCGACTCGGCTGATATGCGTATCACGGGCTTACTTAAGCTAGCCGCCGAATTAACGTCTTATCGATAGGTCACTTTGGGACGCCGCTATATTGACACCCGAACACCGTCCTTCCCGATTGAGGAGGACGGAAGCCTTGTCTGTTCGACTCTCCCGGACGAAAAAAAAGCCGCTCCAGCTCAGTGTCAGGCGAGCCGGAGCGGCTGAGGGAAGGATCATGACCTTCAGCGGCCGTGATGGCCACCTGAAGAAGAATGCCCGCCACCGCCATGCGATCCACCACCACCTCCACTGCGCGGGCCGCCACTTCCATGAGAGGACCCGCCGCCGCTCCCGCGCGAGGATGGCGCGCTATAGTGCGGTTCGCTGTAGTGGGGTGCCGACGGCGCGTTGTAATGGGGTGCGGACGGAGCGCCATAACGCGGGGCGGTGAATGCCGAACGTGCACCGCCGTTTCCGCCGTTATAGCCCCCGTAGCTGGCTGAACCCGAGCGCGGCTGCATTGCCGGAGAGTTCGCGCCTTGCGGACGAGATTGATAATTGGCGGGGCCGTATGGCCGGCCATAACCGGGCTGCGCCGCACCCGGACGCGCGCCACCGTACGCCCCCGAGGCAGAACCTTGAGGCTGGCCGAAGTGGTGCCAGCCACTCTGTTCCTGTGCGCCGCTGAAGCTCTGCCGGCCCGCATTGCCAGGGGCACCGAAGCGCTGCCAACCGCTCGAAGACGCGGAGGGAGCAGCGTAGCCATTGCGCATTCCGGCCGAGCGTTGCATATTGGGCGCAACACCGTGGGCTGCCGCCTGGGGACCGAAGCGCGCTCCGCTCATCCCCTGCCCCGACCGGAAGAACTGCCGGTTGGCGGCCGACGCCAGCCCCGGATTCGCAACCGCCTGCCGATTTGAAAATTGAAAGCTCCCGCGCGTGGGCGACACAGGCACCCCGCCGCGGAACAGGCTGGCGTTGCCGAGCTGCGCGCGAGTAGCGGGACTAAACCTCTGACCCGGTCCACCGAAGCGGCCATATGCTGCTGTCATGGCGCCTCCTCGAATCGCGGCGTTCCGATACATGGAGGCGAGATTGACGTTTCTCTCAAACCCATACCCGCGGCCAAAGCCCTCGCGGAAACCGAATCCGCCGCGGCCGAATAATCCGTGTCCCCACCAGGCGTGAAAGAGCTCGAACGGAGCCAAAGCGACCCAGCCGAGTCCGGCGCCCCAGCCGAAGAAACCCACCAGCGCCGGGCTCCAGAGCGATACGCCGAAGCGCGCACCAGGCCACCAGCACCAGCCGTAACCGCCGTTGTAGAACCAGCGGCCGTAGTGATAGGGCGCCCAACCCCACGGCGCATAATCTACCCAGCTCCAGCCGTAGTAGTCGTCGACATACGACCACTGACCGTAGCTATAGGGAGACCAATCGGGCACCGGCGGTCGGGGCGCCCACACTTGACCGTACTGGGAAGGCACCCAGTTGCCGTAGGCATCCAAATCGTCGGCGCCGTAGACGTCGCGGTTCACGTACTTGTAGCTCTGGGAGGCGAGTAAGTCGCGGTCGCGGCCGGCGCACCAATCGTCAAACTGATCGCGTGCTATTTCGTAAGAGGTCTGAAACTCGGGATCCGCTGGGTTACCGCGCACTAACGTGGTTTGCCCGGCCTGCAGGCGCTGCGATCCGCGGGGGCTCAGGATCTCCGCCTGGCCCGCTCTGACGGTGATCTGGGTCGTGCCGTCCTCGAGCACAGAGATGCGGTACTCGCCCTGCTGCGCCGGATGGACGGCGATACTCGGCGTATCAATCTCCGGCTGCGCATCCGAATCACGCAGGACGCGATAGATGATAGTTCCCTGCCCTAACTGAATCTGATAGCGGTGATATTCGAGATCGGCAAAGCCGACGTCCGTATTCGGCGCCAGGCGCAGCAGGTTCGCGGAATCGAACTCGACTTCCGCACGCGAGCCGGGCGAGGTCTGCACATGATCCTGAGCCACCAGGGGCGCGTTCACGGCCGCCGAAACCAATTCGCCATTGCTGGCCAGTTTCACGTTGACGTCGCCCTGGACGATGCTGAGCCGCGCAACGCCGTGCTGCTGATCGTTGCCTTGTGGCTCCTGATCTTGGCCATTCAAGGGAGCCTGCGGGTACGGCTGGCCTTGCGGATTGCCCGGATACGATGGCGCGCCCGACGGATACTGTGCCTGTGCCTGCGGGTACGGCTGTTGTGGGTACTGCGGACCTTGCGAATACGGAGCCTGCGGATACGGTTGCGCGGGATAGGAGCCCGGGGCAGCAGCAGGGTACTGTGCCTGAATGGGCTCGATTTGAGACAGGGCCAAGGCAACCGCCAGGAACACCGTAAATAAAGAGCGGGACATAAATGCCGATCAACCTAGTACACGCCGGCTTCCAAAGTCGAAGTAATTGATTTCGCGGGTCTTCCTGCTTTTCGACCGCCGGCCGCATGGTTGAAATGCACCAGCCGTGAGTGCCTTGCACCGCCCGCTGTTAACACTTGACTCGAAGGTTCCGTCCTTCCCGCAGAACTTCACAAGCGGGAACCGTGGAGTTCGGCAAAGGAGAGAGAAGATGCAAGCTAGAGCGAAGTTATCGATGTGCGCGATGGCGCTGGCGACAGCAGCGTCGTTGCTGGCCGGCGGGTTCGTGCTTCAGATTGGCAAGCCGGACGCGAACCCGGAAGCGCGAGCCAAACATGCAGTGCTGGTGGTGCGCGGATTTGCGTGCGCGGAGCAAGAGAACACGATGGTGACGGGGACTGCCGAAGGCGTTGTGAACGGCATGCGTCGAACCATGGCGCTGAAATTGATTCCGCTCTCGGACCAAAGCACCTATGCGGTGATAGACCAGTGGCCGAGCGAAGGCAAGTGGGTGCTGGCATTCACGATGACGAACCCGCGCTTCGGACAGCAGAGCGCGGTGGTGAAGGTGGAAAGCGGAGCAGTGGCGTGGGCCGGGATCAGCCGTTTCAATCATGCAGCGACCAAGGAGGATATCGAGACGGCATTAAGTACCACGGCAGTTGCGGCGCGCTGAAATTACGGTAGGCTCAAGAAAAGGCGTGGCCGCATTCACGGTTACTGAGACGCGATTGGAAGAAGCCGCGTTGGTCCGTGCCGCTCAAGGCGGGGACCGCGCGGCCTTTGGCGCATTGTACGAGCAGTATGCGCGCATGGTGCACGGCATTCTGCTGGCGCATGTCGGTTACGGCGATGCGGAGGATCTGGTGCAGGAGGTTTTTCTGCGGGCGCTCGAACAACTGCATGCGCTGCGCGAGCCGCGGGCTTTTGGCGGATGGCTGGCCGCTGTTGCGCGGCGCTCGGCAGCCGATTTGCACCGCAAGCGGAGACCGGTTGAGACTTTCGAGGATCGCGCAGGAGCCGCATCGCCGGATGAAAAAGCGTTCGAGGTGCTGGACGCCATACAGGCGCTCTCGGCGGCGTATCGCGAGACGCTGATTCTGCGCTTAATCGAGGGCATGACGGGACCCGAGATTGCGGCGCGAACCGGTCTGACGCCCGAATCTGTGCGCGTGAATCTATGCCGCGGGATGAAGCAACTGCGGCACGCGTTGCGAGGAACATTCGACGATGAATGACGATTATTTATGGAATGGCGAGGGCGAACCGGACGCCGAAGTGGCAAAGTTCGAGAAGTTGCTGCGCCCGCTGCGGCACGAGCCGAAGCCGCTCCTGGTTGCGCGCGTCGAGCGAGTAAAGCAAGCGCGCGGCTCGCATTGGCGGCTGTGGGCGGCGGCGGCCGCCATCGTCATAGCAGCGTTCTCAACCGGATGGCGAGTGTGGATCGCACGGAGGCCGGTGGACTCCACGTGGCAAGTTTCCTGGAACGGCGCGCCCGCTCAGAGTGTCCGCAAAGGGCAGTTAATTGCCACAGGCGAGCGTTCGGGCGCACGACTCGACTCGGAGTTTGTGGGAGAGGTGGAGCTCGGGCCCGAGTCGCGGCTGCGAGTGGTCGAGAGCACGCGAGACGAACAGCGGCTAGCATTGCAGCGCGGCACCATGCATGCGTTCATCTGGGCGCCTCCGCGGGAGTTTGTGGTAGACACGCCCAGCGCCACCACGGTCGACCTGGGCTGTGCATACACACTGCACGTGGCGCCGGATGGAACGGGTTTGCTGACGGTCGAGATGGGCTGGGTGGCGTTTCAGTGGCGAGAGCTGGAGTCATTCATTCCGGCGGGCGCGGCCTGCATGACCAAGCCGGGGCGAGGGCCGGGAACGCCGCATTTTACGGACGCACCCGCAGTGTTGCAAACGAAATTGGGGCGATTCGATGACGATGCCGATGGGAGCGCTTTGGCGGGTGTGCTGACTGCGGCCAGGCCGCGCGATGCCTTGACGCTGTGGCATCTGCTCGGGAGAACGCGTGGCGCAGAGCGCGCCGAGGTATTCGATCGGTTCTCCGGGTTGGTGCAACTCCCGCCGGACGTCACGCGGAAAAAGATTCTCGCTGGCGACCCGAAGGCGATGGATGCCGCGTGGAACGCGCTCGGTTTCGGGAATACGGATTGGTGGCGCGGCTGGAAGCGGCGGTGGTGAGCCGATGCTAATGCGCTGCTGGTTCGAGCCTGACCAGGACGACGCCGTGCGAAGGAACGTCTGAAGAGAATTCGCCGCTGACTTGTCCGCGGTCGGCGTGCGCCCAAAGATCGCGCACCTGGGCATTTCTGCTGACTCCGACGTCGCTCCAGCGCGCGGTTACTTTAGCCGTCGAAGGCCCGCGATTAAAGAGCCCGACGGCGTAAGCACCCCCCGTGAGCGGCCTGGCCCAGACTTCGAGATCGCCATCTTTCGCGACGCGTGTTGCCTGCTTGCCGAGCGGATCTTGATCCACCGCGATGACCTCTTTGTTCGTTAGCATCTCGAGGATGGCGGGCGAGACGTCGCGCAGATCGTTCCCCGCCAGTAGCGGCGCCGCGAGCAGGCTCCACAGGCTCATGTGGGTGCGATATTCGGTATCGCTCATTCCGCCGTTGCCGATCTCGAGCATGTCGGGATCGTTCCAATGCCCCGGCTTCACATAGCTCGCGAGCTTGATCTGGCTGAAGCCGATCTTTTCCATCGACTCCCAGGTGTCTTCAATGTCGCCCGTCGTGCGCCACAGATTGCCGCCACTCTTCTCGCCCCAGCCGGTCCACACACTTGCTCGGCCATACTCGCAAAGGCTGTAGACGATAGGCCTATGCGTCGCCTGCAGCGCCTC
>DATASJ010000121.1:0-2194 GCA_036269275.1 Bryobacteraceae bacterium
GTTCCACTCCAAGCGATGTCAGCAAAAAGGGAACAGCGAGCCCGAGCGAATAGACCGCCAGCAGAAGAACGCCTTTGGCCAGGGTGTTCTGCTCCTCGGCGAGCGCGAGAATTGCCGACAGAATCGGGCCCAGGCACGGAGTCCAGCCGAAGGCAAATGCGAAGCCGATCACGAACGCGCCGAATGGAGTGTTGCTGCCTTTCACGCTGTGCAAGCGGGCATCGGTGTACAACGCTTTGATTTTGAAAATGCCGGTCAGGTGCAATCCAAAAAGTATGATGACCACACCCGCCACCCGGGCCAGCGTGTGCTTGTACATCCCGAGCATCTGGCCGACCTCGGTGGCTGCCGCGCCGAGGACGATAAACACAACGCTGAAACCAAGAATGAACCCGACCGAGTTCACCATTACCCGCCGCATCAGTTGCGCCTGCGGAGCCTTGAGTTCTTCGAGGCCAGCCCCCGATATCAATGAGAGATAGCCCGGCACCAGAGGCAGCACGCATGGTGAGAGAAAGGAAATGAGGCCGGCAAAGAATGCGGCAATCGGAAGTGGAAGGCTCGACATGCGCTCTCATTGTACCCGCCGCGGTTCGTTCCGCGGCAGATCGGTCTGTAAGAGACCGTAATAGATGAGACGGTTTAAGAGCACGCTAAGTTACATGTTTCCGTAATTTCCGTCACTTACTTTGATTTTGCGGGCACCTGGGCGGGAGCTGCGGCGCTGGGCTCGGTCAACTCTGGAGAGGATTCCGAAAGCATCTTCCGCAGAAAAGCGAAGGGCATGGAGGCGGTTAGGATCGTGCGAACGCCCTCCTGCCTTACCTTCAGACTGTCGAACAACGCCTTCACGTCGGCATCGGTTCCATGAGTTCCGACAGAAGTTTCGGCGCTGCGGGTCAGCGCGAGAAACAACGTCAACTTGTCGGCAATGGCGTGGGCGTCGTCGGAAGACGCGCTGAACGATTCAGCTCGAAGGTGGACCGCTTCAGCCGTGAGATGGAGCGGGCTGAGATAACTTCCAGAGATAACAACGGTCGCGGGCTTAGTGAAGACGGTGCTCAAAGCGGCGGCTCCGGGGGCCGAAGGATCGACGCGCGCTACGATCCAGACCAAACTGGCCAACTGGACGTGCTTGAAGTACTGCCGTAATAAAGATGGGCCGCCAAAGGGCGAGGCTAGGCGTTTCGAGCGGTCGACGATTCCCTGGATGACCGCCGGGTCGTCGTGATTGGAAGCAGCGACCGAATCCGGGCTCAAGACAGCGACTCGCAGCGATCTGCCTTGCAGGCGAATCGTGAAGATATCCACCGAGTGATAAATCTCGACGGATTGCGAGATCTTCCGGAGATAGTCGCTAAGGCGCTCGCCGTGGAATTTTCCTTCCAACACTTCAGAAAAACGAGGCTCACGAGCGGCCCCGCCGCTGCCTCCGCCGGGCCAGCTCGCGGGATAGTGGATTGCGAATGCAGCTGCATCGAGGTCGCGCTCGAATTGAAATCCGGTTTCGCGGATGAAGCGCTCGTATTCGGGATCGTGACTGACGGCGGGCAGCTCTTTGCCGGAGTTCGCCCTGCGCGCAGACTTGAGGTTGAGATAGAAAAATGCGTCCGCCCCGGGCAACAGCCGGGCGGTCTCAGGCGGGGCGTGCTTTCGCAATTGAACGGCGAGGGTTACCGCTGCGGCGACAATCACGACCGCGAGGACAACGGGGAAGGTGCGCCTAATTCGCATGGAATGCGGTCAGGAAAGAAATGATAACACTGTGGCGAGAGTGTGTCAGACGTCGCCAGCTGACGCTGATTCCAATGGGTAACCCAATGGGTAACGATGATGGGCTGTATTCGGCCTATGTTAGTATGCGTTCGCTCTTGAAAGGAGCCTCCATGAATATGAAGCGCATGAACCTCTTGATTGGGTGCACGCTGGTAGTGGGAGTGATGCTGGGCTTGGCGGGCAGCCGAATGTCGAGCGCCCAAGATAAAGACCATTTGAAGGGCGGCAAGATTCTGCAGCGGATGGAATTGAAGGGCGCGCCGGGATGGGAAGCGATCCTGGTGGATCGTACCCTGCCGCCGGGAGTGGAGAGCGGCAACCACACGCAATCGGGCAACGAGATCGTCTACATCGAGACGGGTTCGGTGATGTTCGAGACCCCGGGCAAAGAAGCAAGGACCCTGAAGCCCGGTGAATC
>DATASJ010000122.1:0-1866 GCA_036269275.1 Bryobacteraceae bacterium
AGCGGTCCACCTCCAGCTTTGGCGGGATCGACCAGCCAACTGCGGCTGCCTTGTCCGTCGAACCAGGCGTGCGAAGTGAGTTCGGCCAGAACCGGCTTGCCGATTGCGCCGTCCGCAAGCAGTTGTTTGGCGCGCTGCACCTTGGGATAGGAGCGGCGGTAGTACGCCACGCCGAACACTTTGCTGCTGTCCTCCGCGGCGTGCAGGATAGTGCGAGCTTCTGCCTCGTTCATGGCCATGGGTTTTTCGCAGAGTACATGCTTGCCGGCGCGGAGTGATTGAATCGTCTGCGGCGCATGCAGGAACACGGGTGTGCCCACGTACACGACGTGAACGGCGGGATCCGCAAGAGCTTCCTCAAGATTTGTCCACACGCGCACGCCGAAAGGGGCGGCTTTTGCCGGATCGCGGGTGACGAGGCCGTAGAGACGGCTTCGGGACTCGGCCTGGATGGCAGGGATGACGCGACGCAGAGCGATGTCGCCGATTCCGATGACGATCCAGTTGAGCATATCCGTCAGGAGTGTACTAAAAAGGAGCCGTCGAGCTTCGCCCGGACGGCCGATGCGGCTGTCCCCACACAAGCCCTCCGACCCAAAAATAAAGGCCGGACTGAGCCGGCCTTCGCAATAAATCTTAAATGGGAACTACTTCTTGGGGGCGATCGCGTCCTTCGCGGCCTTGGCGACGCGGAACTTCACGACGGTCTTAGCCTTGATCTGGATGGGTTCGCCGGTCTGCGGGTTGCGTCCCACGCGAGCCTTGCGGTGCGCCTTCACCAGACGGCCGAGGCCGGGAACAACGAAGATGCCGTTCTTCTTGGTTTCTTTGATAGCGGTATCGGCGAGTTGCTCTAAAAATGCCGCCGCGGTTTTATTGGGAAGCTCAGTCTTCTCGGCCAGATGCCGAATCAGCTGCGTCTTTGTCAAACCTGCTGCCATTGTGTTTTTCTCCTCGACCGAAATCAGTTTAATACCAGCGCGGCCTATCTTATACCCCCGGGCCTGTGGAAAACACCTTATTTTACGAGGGTTTTTTAATTTACAAACGCGGGAGAGCGCATTTTTACAGGGTTTTCCGTGGTCCTAATCACTGGAATGAGCCTGGGATGCGTACCTGCGTGGTAACCGGGCGTAAGCGATTTCAGATTGAAGATTTCGATTTCAAATTGTCGACCAGGTGTGCGCTGGGGGCGATGAGTTCATTCGAACTCTGAAATCTTCAATCCGCTATCGAAAATCGCTGGATCGGCACCGTACCTCAATGGTGGAATCCCCTGCGCAATGCCATAATGCAGAGAGGAGAGCCTTCGATTGAGCTGCGCGATCTGTGAAATCCGCAAGGAGAAACGCTTTTGCCCCGCTGTCCACGGGCGCATTTGCCCGCAGTGCTGCGGCGAGCAGCGCGAAGTGACTCTCGATTGTCCGAGCGATTGTCCCTATCTTCGACAGGCCCGGGAGCACGAGAGGCCGCGCTCTTTGGACCAGGTCGACCCGGGGAGTTTGTTTCTGCAGGTCGAGCTTTCCGATCAGTACATGTATGAGAAGGAACATCTGCTCATGGGCCTCACCTACGCGCTGGCTAAAGCCGCGAGAGCCGACAGCAGCTTGCACGATCAGGACTTGGTTGCGGCGCTTTCGGTGCTGACGAAGAGATACGAGCGTTTGGTGAACTCGGGGCTGCACTACGAGCAACCGCTGACCAGCGAATCGCAGCGCAGGGCTGCCGCCGAGATCGAGAACATGGTGAAGGAGTATCGCGAGGCTGAGCAGAAGCACACGGGCTACTCGAGCCTGCGGGATTCCGATGTGCTGAAGGCTCTGGTATTCCTAGTGCGGCTGGCGAACGGAAGAACGTCGGGGCGTC
>DATASJ010000123.1:0-1639 GCA_036269275.1 Bryobacteraceae bacterium
TGTTCGATCATCCGTTCCCCGATGGTCAACGTGGGCAATCCAGCAGGCCCTGCTCCCCGCAAAATGCGCAGAACGTTGTATTGCTGGGGAGTGATTCCGTGCGGCTCGATCACTCGCGCAAACCGGCGCTTTACGGCGTCAGCCGTCCGCAACAGGCAAAGGGTTGCCTGCTGCTCGGGGGAGCGAAAGTTCTCGGGCGGCTTCGGCCGGGACTCCATAGACGGAGTCTTATTTACCGCTGAATCGTTGGGCAAGCAAATGGATGTGTGCCGAGTGGTGGGTCATGGAGTGATCGCGGCGTCAGGCCGGGGGAACCAGCGTTCCCTGCGACGGTACCACCTCCGTCGGCTGAGGCTCCAAAACAGCGCTGACAGGCTACCGTCATGTTGATCGACCGAAAATCGATTGCGTGCACGACACGCTGGTTGTGCGTACGCAGCCCCGGTGCACGACTGTTGCTTGATGGTGATTCAAGTGGCAGCAAAACGCTCGTCTCAATCGTCTTATTTAGAGTGGGGTAACGTGGCAAATCAACGACGGTTTTTCCCTCATCTCGAGGAAGGTTCTTATATGCGGCGTATCGGGCTGTTGCTGACCTTCGCGGGTGTCGTGCTGGCCGCCGGGTGCACCGATAATTCCGGACCAGTGGTGCAGTCTGCCTACAAGATAGATCTTCGGTTTTTCGGAAGGGCGACGACGGCGTCGGAACAGACCCTCTTCGCAAATGCTGCCGCGCGCATCCAGAGGATTGTCGTTGGCGCGCCGCCGCCGGTCGATGCCACTGGTGCAGATCCAGCCAAGAACTGCAACGCCACTGGCGTACCCATTTTCTCGGGCACCATCAGCGGAGTCGTGATCTACGCATCGTTTGACTCGATCGACGGTCGCGGGAAAATCCTCGCCCAGAGCGGGCCGTGCTATATCCGGCAGAACGGAACCCAGAACGATTGGCGCACTTCGATCGGTGTCATGAAGTTCGACACTGCGGATGTTGCGTCTCTCGCGGCGTCCGGAAACCTGCAGGAGGTCATCACCCACGAGATGCTACACGTGCTCGGCTTTGGGTCATTCTGGGATACAACAAGCGCGAATCTTCTGATCAACTACGGCCCGAACGTTTCCTACATCGGAGTCGGAGGAATTGCGGGCTGCAAATCGCTCGGCGGCCTTCACACTTGCGCTACTTCGGTTCCTGTCGAAGGCGGTGCGGGCGGAGATGGAACCGTCAATGCGCACTGGCGAGAGAGCGTTTTCGGCAACGAGCTGATGACTGGATTCATCAATCCGGGAAAGAATCCGCTCAGCATCATGACCATAAGGTCTCTCGAGGACCTCGGGTACACGGTAGACACGACTGCCGCGGACGCGTACACCCCGCCGTCCGGCGTGAATCTGCGTGCACCCGGCAGCGCTCCGGACCCGGCGTTGACTACGGGAACATGGGAAATTGGACTGCCGCACAAGCCAATCGCGCTTCCGACAATCCAGTCTCGATGATAAGGCTGTCGCTGGCTGGGGCGCTGGCGGCAGCGGCGTTTGGTGCCGGGTGCGCTCGCTCGGATCAGGCGGTAGCAGATACGGCGGTTGCTTCGTCGACGAACGCGCCGGCCCCAGCGGCTTCAGTGGACACACTCGCTAC
>DATASJ010000124.1:0-2758 GCA_036269275.1 Bryobacteraceae bacterium
TAGAATAAACCAAAAGCGCCGTGATCGGGATTCGCCCAATGTAGAACCGTCGCCAAATAGTTTGGCCGCATCGTCGCGCCGCGGTTATGATGTCGAAGCTTTCAACCCACTATGCGCATTCATGGCTCTGATCAACCCCGCAGGTTTCTCTCGCCCGTTATTCGCTATTTTTTTTTCCTCTGGATGCTTTGCGCGGTCGCGGCGGGGCAGGCTGCTCCGGCGGCCAGCGCCGCCTCAAATCAGGGACTCGAGCCAATTCTCAATTACATCGATTCGGCGTGGGACACGCTGACTCGCTCCATGACCGACTGCGTGAGCGTGGTCGATCCCAAGATCAAGGTGGCGCCGGTGCTGTATTTGCCGGCGGAGGTTGCCGAACCCCTAGCGGTCCACAAGTTGGCGACGGACTGCAACGTGCGCGTCGAACATTTGCCCGTGCAGATTCATCGCCTGGGCGAGATCGACACAGGAAAGATTCAGCCTCATGGACTCCTGTACCTCCCGGACAAATACGTTGTGCCGGGCGGGCGCTTCAACGAGATGTACGGTTGGGACAGCTACTTCATCATTCGCGGCCTGCTGCGCGCCGGACGCGTGGATCTGGCGCGGGGCATGGTCGATAATTTTTTCTTTGAGATTGAGCACTATGGCGCGATGCTCAACGCGAACCGCACCTACTACCTGACGCGATCGCAGCCACCTTTCGTGAGTTCGATGGTTGTCGATGTCTACCGGGCCAGGCAGCAAGCCCAGAAAAACCAGGGCCAACCGGATAAGGACTGGCTGGAGCGAGCCTATGCCGATCTCGATAAAGATTATGAGATGTGGACTCGCGATCCGCACCTGGCAGGGGAGACCGGTCTTTCGCGTTATTACGATTTCGGTGAAGGGCCACCGGCAGAGGCTGTGCAAGATGAAAGCGGCTTCTACCGCAAGGTGGCGCAATATTTCTTTTTGCATCCGGCTCAGGCCGACTCCTACATAGTGGAAACTCCGCCGAAGTCGAACGAGGCGGTTGCGGGCTCGCCGTATTCTCTGCAGGTTTGTGACGTGTCTTTGACGATGGCCCCACCGGGCTGCGAGAAGCCCAAGCCGTTCAAACTGAGCGCCGAGTATTACAAAGGCGACCGGTCGATGCGCGAGTCCGGATTCGACGTCAGCTTTCGCTTTGGACCCTTCGGCTCGGCCACGCATCACTACGCGCCTGTGTGTTTGAACAGCCTTCTCTATAAGAATGAGAAAGACCTGGAACAGATCAGCCTCTGGCTGGGCCACGCCGAAGACGCAAAGAAGTGGAACAAGCGAGCGGAGGAGCGGAAGAAACTGATGAGACAGTACCTGTGGAGCGACCAGCAGGGCCTCTTCTTCGATTTCAATTTCCGGACGAAGCGCATGTCGGATTATCGTTACGCAGCCACTTTCTATCCGCTGTGGGCGGGCCTGGCGACGCCAGAGCAGGCGAGAGCGGTGGCCGGCAACCTGAAAGTATTTGAACAGTCTGGCGGCCTTCCCATGAGCACGGAAGAAAGCGGCGCGCAATGGGATTTGCCTTACGGCTGGGGAAACATCGAAATGCTGGCGATCGAGGGTCTGCGGCGCTATGGCTTCAACTCGGATGCCGATCGCATTTCTTACGAGTTCCTGTCGACGGTCGCGGAAAATTTCCGCCGCGATGGGACCATCAAGGAAAAGTACAACGTAGTGACGCGGTCCTCCGAAGCGCACGTGGAACTTGGCTACGAAATGAACGTGGTCGGCTTTGGGTGGACCAATGCCGCATTCCTCGAACTAATCCATAGCCTGCCGAAAGAAATGGTCGAGCGGCTGGAAAAAGAACAGAACCAGACGCTGCCGACTGCCAAATGACGATTGCGTAATGATGTTACTTAGCGCCAGGCGCCTCCGGAACCGCATTCACGAGATCGCGCAACGGCTTGATGACCGTGAAACGAACGAATGCTTGCGGCTTTTCGGTTTCCTCTAACGCGGCAAGCCTCGCAGCCTTCCAGCCAGCGGCCGCCGGCAACCCAGAGGAAAGATGAGAAATTGCTTCCAGCCCCACCGTCCCCAGTTCGGTGAGCTGCTGAGATATCGGTTCTGCCTCGGCCAGTATTGGCGAACCGTGCATCAGGCGCAGGATTCCCGGCGTCGCCGCTATCCAAGCCTTGAAGTCCTCAGTCAACTCTTTTAGCTCCTGCGTTTGGGCGCCGGGATTCAGCAAATAATTTCGCATGAGCAACTCAAAATTATGGCGCGACGGAGGATCGGGCGGAAGCGCGTCCACCAGCCGATCCAGTGGCGTCAGTTGATTGGCGTGTTGCAGGTGTGCGCGCTCGTCGAAAGTAAGAGGCTCGAGAACCGAAGCAAGAATCTTCAACGTACCGATCTCCCGAGTTCCACTCAACTGCCGCAGGCTCACACCTTCCTGAGAGATGTGAGTGAGTCCAAAGCCTTCCAGTCGCAGCGACTCGGCCTCAAGCCGGCGGTACATGTCATCGCCATCGTTTACGTTGCGGGGCGACCACAGCCGTTCGGCAATGACCGCCGCCCGCGGCCAAATGCGTGAGTCGATGTTCAGAGCGTTAGTCTGCTCCTCCCACATGCAGGCTTCCCCGCCCAGAATGCGTGCTTGCTGCTCAGGGTTAAGGTCGGTGTTCTCGGGCAGCGGATCGACCTTGTAATGCGCTTCCGCCGGACTCATGAGATTCAAGTAATAGCCGGCGGAGAGGATGCCCTTGTACCCATTTCTGGCCCCGGC
>DATASJ010000125.1:0-206344 GCA_036269275.1 Bryobacteraceae bacterium
CTCCTTCACCTTGCTTACGGCCGTCTCGGTCAGTTGAACCATTTCCTTAAGATCTCCTGTTGGCTTTACTCTCTTTAAGCTATTATCGCCTGAACGCCCGCCCATCGCAAGACGTCGGTCCCTAAGAAGGAGATGCTAAACTCCGGGGTAGGATGCAATTCCGGCGGAATCCCGCTGTTTATCCCCAACTGACTGCAACCGCAAGCGGTTGGCATACGTCTGGCAGGTTGTATGAGCGGTCTTGCTGGAACACTTACCTACCCCGCGTCCGGAACCCGGGTTCAGGCCAAAACCAGAGTGGATCACCGGAATTCTGAAGAAGCCGCGCTGGTACGCCGCGTTCAGGCACGGGACGAGATTGCGTTCCGGGAGATCGTAGAGCGGTATCAGGCCAAGGTTTTTTCTATCATCTACGGAATTCTCCGCAACCATAACGATGCGGAGGACATCGCTCAACAGGTTTTCGCTAAGATTTATTTCTCAATCCAGAGCTTCGATTTCCGCAGCTCGCTGCTGACCTGGATTTATAAGATCACGGTCAACGAATGTTACGACTATCTGCGCAAGAAGCGGGTGCGGAAGCTGGTTTATGAGAGCGACTTCTCGGCCGACGATTCGGCGCGAATGCAGAATTCGGAGCCGGCGACGGACCAAGCGCCGGCGGTGGACCGGCGGCTGGCCCAGCACGACTTGATATTGAAGCTGCTTTCGAAGATCTCTGAAGAAGACCGTTCGCTGATTCTGCTGAAAGAGGTAGAGGGCCATTCGGTGGAAGAGCTCTCGGCCATGACCGGCATGAATGAGAACACGATTAAAGTGAAGCTATTTCGCGCGCGGCAGAAGCTTGTCAAGGCCGCGCACCGTTTGGAGAAGGCGCCGCTCATTCCGCCTTCGCTATAACGAGGCAGGCATTTTGGGTGTAGAGTTATGAATAAAGCGGACATCAGATCCGCGAATTGGTTGGGCAGTCAGCGCACTGCGCGCTTTTATTGAAACGCACACAACGGGCAGCCGACGCCCTGTGCGCTTTTATTGAGGGAAAAATATGCACGGGTCCATTCGGGATAGTTTAGAGGATCTGTTAGCGGGGGAGGGGTTCGCCGCAAAAGATCCGGGATTGATCAAGCACTTGTCGTCTTGCATGGAATGTTCGTCCGATCTGGGAGCGATGAAAGAGCAATCGGAGGCTCTGCAGGTCTTGCGCGCGCCAGAGGATCTGGAGCCCATGGCGGGCTTCTACGCGCGCGTGATGCAGCGCATCGAGGAGCGAGCCAAGGATTCCATTTGGGCTGGCTTCATTTACTCGCCATTCGCGAAGCGTCTCACGTATGCATCATTGGCGGTCGCATTGTTGCTCGGCTCGTTCGTGATCGGGCAAGAAACGAGAGATGGGCATCTCACGGGCGACCGGATGATCGCTCAACAGTTGCATGACGACGTGCCGGTGATCGGAAGTCAACAGCAACAACGCAACGCGGTGTTGGCGAACTTCGTATCCCATCAGTTCGAAGCCCATCAGGGAACAGCTCAATAGCTCTCGTGTCTATAACGCAATCCCGGCCCATGCTGCGGCACAATGACGCTGGCTGGTCAAACCCGAAGGTCCTTACGATCCTAGTGGTCATCTTTCTGTGCGGAGCCGCTTTGGGTTCGGCGGTGACGAGCCGCTTCCTGCACGCCAGAATGGCGATGTTGGATCGCCGGGCGACTATGGAGAGCGCTGAACGCTTAGGGGTGCAGCGCCTCAAGACCGAGCTGGAACTTACTCCCGAACAGAACGAGACAGTTATGAAAGTGCTGGACGATTACGGGAAGTATTACCAGAACATCGAAGACGAGCGCGAAGATGTTGCCGAACATGGCAAGCAGCGCATACTGAGCGTCCTCAACATGCAGCAGAAGAAGCGCTTTCTCGAGCTTTTGAAAGATCCGTCTCTGTTTCCGAACTCCCCGTTGCAGTAGTGCGGCTCAGACTTCCACCCCGCCGCACTTACCGCCCTTCGATTTGAACTTCTTTTCGAGGGCTTCCATGAGCCGCGCTCGAATCGGCTCTGGCACGGCCTGGGGCTCCATACCCTTGAAGACCTTCAGAGTTTTCTCGGTGGTGTTATAGACCACCCAGCAGTTCGGACATTCGCTCACGTGTCTCTGCAGCTCGGCGCGCGTAGCCGGGTCGATGCTCTCGTCGAGAAATTCGTTCAGCTCCTGCAGAAACTGCTTACAGGTAAGCAAATGCGTCGTCCCCCTTTCGTCTGAATTGCCGCGTCAGCTTTTCGCGAAGCTGCAGCCTAGCCCGAAGCAAGCGGCTCTTGACGGCCGAAATCGACAATCCCAGCGCCTCGGCAGTTTCTTCAATTGACATTTCTTCGATGTCGCGCAAGACAAAAACGGTTCGGTAAGCGGGCTTTAAACTTTGGATCGCCTGGTCCAGGATTTCGCCCAACTCTTCGCGCGAATAGGTGTCCTCCGGGTTCTCATCCCAGACGGCAATCTCACGGACCATCTCGTCTTCGCCGGTGTCGATAGGCTCATCTAGCGGCACGGTTCTGTCGGAGCGCCGTTTCCGCAGCTTCATCAGCGCTTCGTTGACCGCGATTCTTACGAGCCAGGTGTAAAACTTCGAGTTTCCCTGGAAATCGTCCAGGTGAGTATACGCCTTAAAAAAGGTCTCTTGCAGCACGTCTTCGGCGTCGTCGTCATTCTGGGTGATCTGCTTGGCCATCCGGAACACACGCCGGTCGTAGTGCTTTACCAGGTCTGAAAAGGCGTCTGCGTCTCCGGCCTTGGCACGGGTGACCAAGGGGGATTCGTCAAACGCAGGAGTAACGGTCGAGCTGCTCACGCAAGAGTAACTTTAGTCTAGCAGCGGGCGTGGGGCGCCGGCTGGGGCAGTCAGCCGTAGCGGCAGTTAAGGCAGAGGATGGCCTCCCCGATCCGCGGGCTGATCTTCCCGGGCTTCCCGTTCCAACTCTTCGGGCGGTTTGACGTTGTTCATAGCGTAATAGCCGTCGAGGGTTGCGTGGGAGTCCACGGCGTCTTCGAGGCTGCGCGCGGAACGCTCGGCCTGATGAGGCAATTCTACTAGGTTTTCGATTTTTTCGTGTTCTTCTTGCGGAGGCATGGATTCTTCTCTCAGAAGTAGGACTCCGATGCGCTGCGGCGGTTTCTCGGTTACGGCAACACGTCTGCTAGCGGAACTTCGATGCCGAGCTGGTGAGCAACCAATCGGCCGTCGCGCACTTCGGCGGGCGGGTTTTCGTCTTCGAAGATCCATGCTCGGGAGGAATAGGGATCGACAACCCAGATGCAAGGCACACCCATCGCCTGGTAATCGCGTATGGAGGCGTTTACCCGATTCCAGCGATCGTCCGGGGAAAGCACTTCGACGCAGAGCAAAGGGGCAACGGTAACGGTCTCTTCGAGCTCGCCGATTACACAAACGTCGGGAATACGTACACGAGTTCCGCCCACTCTGACTCGCTGTTCGACGAGAGCCCTCAATCCTTTGCCTCGGAGCAGCTCGCTTAAGCGGATCGCTAAGCTTGTCTGCGTGTGTGCGTGTTTGCCTTGTCCCACGTTACGCTGTACCAAAATTCCATCGATGTATTCGCGATCCGGCGAGTAGGAGGTCGCCATGTATTCTTCGAGAGAAACAAGGCTCGGAGCGGTCGCCATATGCTTCAGGATTGCATGTTTCGCTAGTGCGATGCGGAGCCGACGTATATTGTGAATCGTGGTCCAGCCTGCCAGCAAGTACCCGACGTTGTATGAGTTGAATATCCGGGCGCAGTTGAGCGAGCTTGCGGCGCGGCTTGGCCGGCCGGCGACGCTCGACGATGTCCGGACGACCGAATTGGAGCGGCTGGCGGCGCATGGCTTCGAGTGGGTCTGGCTATTGGGAGTGTGGCAGACCGGAGAGGCGGGGCGGCGCATCTCGCGCACTCTTCCCGAGCTGCGAGCACGTTACGAGCAGCTATTGCCCGGTTTTCGCGACGCCGATGTCTGCGGTTCGCCTTTTGCCATCGTTTCTTATACGGTTTCAGAAGAGCTTGGCGGAGACGGTGCATTGGCGCGCTTTCGAGCGCGGCTGCGAGAACGGGGAATGCGCCTGATGCTTGATTTCATTCCTAACCATACGGCGATCGACCATCCATGGGTCGGGGCGCATCCTGAGTTTTATGTGCGCGGCTCTGCGAGCGAGCTCTCCCAGCAGCCGGGAAACTATTTACTTATTCAGGATGCAGGCGTTTTTGCGCACGGACGAGATCCCTATTTTCCGGGCTGGGCAGATACTCTGCAGCTCAATTACGGGAGTGACTTGCTGCAGGACGCAATGCGGGGCGAGCTTAGGAAAATCGCGGCTATCTGCGACGGAGTGCGATGCGATATGGCGATGTTACTAACTCCGGAAGTGTTCCAAAGAACCTGGGGCATAGACATGCGGCCATTTTGGCCGGAGGCGATTTGCGGAGTTCGAAGCGTCTATCCCGACTTTCTGTTTATGGCCGAGGTGTACTGGGACATGGAATGGAATTTACAACAACAGGGCTTCGACTATACCTATGACAAACGCTTGTATGATCGCCTTCGCAATCACGATGCCGCAGGCGTGCGCTCCCACCTAAGCGCGGGGCGCGACTTTCAAGATAAATCGACCAGGTTCCTGGAAAATCACGACGAAGCGAGAGCCACTGAAGTATTCTCTCCCGAGGTGCACCGGGCAGCCGCGCTTACAACTTATTTCGTCCCAGGAATGCGGTTTTTTCACGATGGGCAGATAGACGGCAAGCGGATAGAGGCGCCGGTGCATCTTTGCCGGCGCGCTCTTGAGCCGGTCGATGAGCCATTACGCGAATTCTATTCTCACTTACTGAGCTGCCTGAGCCTGAGCGTTTTTAGGAGCGGGAATTGGGAAATGCTTGAGACCTCCGCGGAAGCTTGTTTCGCATTTCATTGGAAAGACGGGCACAGCCAGTCATTGGTGCTGGTCAATTTCTCCCCAGGAGAGAGCGCATGCCATGCGCGGGTTACCGATCTGACTGGAACCCTTGAGCTGCGTGACCAGATGACTGGAGCAATATACCAACGGGACGCGCAGGAATTGTCTTTCGAACTGCCGCCGTGGGGATACAAAGTCTTGTTACTGCGGTCTCACCTGTAACACTTCCTTGCCGTCCACATGATCGAACTGCATGGGGAAACTCTTTCCGGCATAGTAAGCTTCCCATTGGTCCTTATAATATCCGGAGGCTACGAATCCGGATTCACCTGTCACCAAGTTCTGAACGGATTTATCCAGGTCGCCTAAGTCGACCACCATGCGCTCGGAGGGGCCGAGGCTACGAGTTGTTTGTTTGACGGTTGTTCCGGCTCCGCTCATCGGTACCGGGCCGATATCGAAGAAGGCATTTACGACCGGCAGCTCTTTGCCGACCGGATGCGCCAGGTTCCACTGGTGCATGCGCCCCCAGCGCCAGTTCGAGATAAGCGTACCCTGGAGCGATCGGCCCCGTGTCAACGCGGCATCGACGTTGTTGATCAGCCAGGCGTTCCAGTCGTCGTTTTGGACCCAGCCTTGAGGGCGGGTGCGCAAAAACGCCTCGATCACTTGAGGCCGCGGCGCCAGATGGGGAATATTCGATGAGGTAGTCAGCCGGTAGTGCTCTCCGGATTTGTCGGCGGTGGTGCGCGGCTGAGGAAGCGGCGGCTGGGGCGCGGAGAGCGTCGAGGCGAGCAGCAGAGACCGCGCCAACTCCTCGTCGAGCAATTGGGTGATCATCGGGGCAGATTCGTCCTTGTCCATTTGACCGTTCCAATGGCGCAGGACAGTTACTGCCGCCCGGACATTTTGATCAGTTACCCCGCGCTGCGCGACTGCGGCGATCACTTGCTGGGCTAAGAAGTAGTCATAAGCCGAGTAAACGTCCTTCTGCACAGCCAGCATGTCCTCTACCGTGAGTTTCTGTTTAGCGCTTAGTAAGGCCCGGATCTGCTGGACGCGATATTTATCGGCATAATCGCCATCAACCCGATAAGAGTAACCAGGTGGGAACGGATTCTGGTTTGCAGTAGCGACAATACCCGAGGTGGGATTGTAAATGACAGGCATTTCGGCGAACGGGATGTAACCAGTCCAGTCGAACTTACCCGAAGTGCCGTCCAGCGGAAGATCGCCGTCGAAATCGCGCCGGATGGGCACACGGCCGGCGGCTTGATATCCGATGTTCCCCGCGCGATCGGCGTAAATAAAGTTTTGCGGCGGTCCCCAAAAGCCGCTGAGGGCCGAACGAAACTCATCCCAATCCTGTGCGCGATCGATATCGAAGAAAGGAAAACTGAAGCCGTCGGTGGCGCTCCATCGCATGCTGTAACTCTTGCCGTTCTCATGAAGGATGACGGGTCCATGGCGTGTTACCCAAATATCTACCGGAACCGGTTTGCCGCCGCGCACGCCGATCATTTCGCGATCTGGCTGCGCCTGTTCGGTTTTACTTTCGAAGATATATCGCCCGGTTCTCTCGTCTATCTGCTCGACATATAAGTCGAGAACATCGGCTTGAAGGTTCGTTACGCCCCAGGCAATCTGTTGATTATGACCCGTGATCACGCACGGCAGGCCGGGAAGGGCTGCCCCCGAGACGTCCAGGCCCGGAGCCTTCAGGTGCACCAGGTGCCAAGTGCCGGGAATTCCGTAAGCCAGGTGCGGGTCATTCGCCGCCATCGGCTTGCCGTCGGCGGTGTGCGCTCCCGAAACGGCCCAGGCGTTCGATCCGGGGCTGACATATGCTCCTTCCAGGGGCGGAAACAACTGCCGGACCTTCGCCGGGTCTTTGGCAGCCGCCATTAGCGTGCCTTTGTCGAACTTGAACTTCGACTTATCGGTCAAATCGCGGTACATGACCAAACCTACTAATATGGAGTCGGTCAAGCTCCAGGAGCGCGGATCGTACTGATGCCCGGGGAGAGAAAACTCGAGCGAGTAATCGCCGCGATGGGTATCGATGAAATAATTAACGCCGCGGGCGTATTCCACCATTACGGCGCGAGTTTCGGGAGTGAGATTAGCCACCGCGAATTCTGCAATGCTGCGCATGCGCATCCTTCTGGACCGCTCGTCGACGCTGACGGCGCTTGGGCCGAACACCTCGGCGAGCTCACCCGCGCCGAAGCGCCGGAGGGTATCCATCTGCCACAATCGATCTTGGGCCGTCGCGTAACCCTGCAAAAAAATCGCATCCTGCCAGGACGATGCTTGTATGTGAGGCACTCCGTGCGTATCGCGCGCGATGGTTGCGGGCGCACCGATAGGAGCGGCGATCTCGCCCGACGTTTTCGGCAGCGGCCGCACGGCATACCAATAGACGGCGACTGCGATGAGCACAATCAGAACCGCTATGCTCACATTGATGACGCGCACCAGGCGGGATAGCACGCACCGATTTTACTCTGGCGTTGGGTTCCCGCAAACGCAGTGGGCGCGCGGGGCGTGGCTGCGTTAGGGTGCATTGACGCCCTATGGGCTTTCGGGTCATTCTCCTGATTTTGATCCTGGCGACGAACGGCTTCTTCGCCGCGGCCGAGGTTTCGCTTGTGTCGGTTCGTCAATCGCGACTGCGCGAGCTGGCCGAACAGGGGCAGGCGGGGGCGCAAAGTGCGCTCAACCTGCTGGCGAACCCGGGCCGTCTTCTGTCGGTCACCCAGGTAGGGGTGACGCTCGCCAGCCTGGGCCTGGGGTGGGCCGGCGAGGACACGCTCTACAATGTGCTGCGCGGCGTGCTGAATCCGCTGCACATTTACCTGTCTGCAGTGCTACTGCATGGAGTCGCTTTTGCGGTCGCATTTTTGATCATCAGCTATGCGCACGTGATCATCGGCGAAGTTGTTCCCAAGAATCTCGCGATTGAAAAGGCAGATCAAATCGCTTCTCTTGCGGCCCCGGCGCTCCTGGTGTTCTACCGCCTTTCGCAGCCTTTCGTGATCGTCATCGAGCGTTCTTCCGCGCTCATCCTGCGCACGTTGGGGCTAAAGACGGGCCACGCGCGCGGCGGCCACACGCCGGAGGAACTGAAATACATCGTTCAATCCAGCCGCCACGAAGGCCACCTGCAACAGTTCGAGCAAGATGCGATTCAGCGGCTGATCGAACTTGCCGACTACTCGGCGCGCGAGATCATGACGCCGCGCCACAGCATCGTATCGCTGCCGGTGGACGCCGAGCTAGAAAGTGTGCTCAGCGTGATGGCGGAGCACAAATTCTCGCGCATACCGGTGTATGAAGATCGCCCCGAACAGATCATCGGTATCGTGCATTATAAAGACCTGATGCGGGTCTGGGATGAGCGCCGCTTTGCGCATGAGCGGCGGCGGGCAGCACGTCCCTTCCGGCTGCGGCGCTTTGTTCGCAAGCCGCTGGTGGTTCCGGAGACGAAGCCGCTGAATCAATTGATTGATGAATTCCGTTCTTCGCACAATCACATGGCGCTGGTGGTGGATGAGTTCGGCACGGTCACTGGATTGGTCACGCTCGAAGATGTGCTCGAACAAATATTTGGCGATATCGGCGACGAGCACGACGCGGTGCGCCCGGCGCCGGGGCCGCCGGAGCAGGTGCTGCAGCTCGAAGGCAGCACGACGATTCGCGATCTGGAAACGCGCTATAACCTCGCTTTGCCGGCCGATGCCGGGTTTGAAACGCTGGCCGGATTTTTGCTGTTTCAGCTCGGGCACATACCGCATGTGAAGGATTCGGTGGAATACAGCGGGCGACGGTTCACGATTACGGAGATGGACCGAAACCGGATTGCGACGGTGCTGATTGAGAAATTAGATCCGAAGGCGCAGCCAGATCCGGTGAATGAAGGGTGAAGTAGGGCAGCACCGTCGTGTGCGGATTGGGATTTTCCGACAGATGGCGGCCGGTTTGGCGGAAGCGGAATAGGTGCCAAAACGCAAATCAGATCCGGGGAAGCGCGTGATACGTCAAGGTGCAAACCCGGACAATAAAGGCAAAAGTTTAGCGAAGCGAAGAGAACTGCATGAGGATTTTAAAACATGAGGGCAGCTAAGGAGGAGCAAAACAGAAGCAGACCCAGGAACAGAAATCCGACCGACAATCGCAGAAGAGTGCCGGACCATTTGAAACGCTTGTCACGCTCTCGATCTTGCCTGTCCGCGAGCTCGACATCCGATGCCCCGGGACCTGCGTCGGGGCGATTTCGTGCCCGACGTCTGAGCGACGTCAGATGGTAGGCCAGCGAATCTGCGGCGGTATATCGGTGTACAAGGGCTGCGCCAGCCGCGATCACGGTAGCGGCGAAGGAGCAAACAAAAGTCACTCTGTTGAATAAATGAAGCGCCTTCGGGTGGTTATCGACTGGAAGATAGAGTTTGACCCAAACAGCAGCAATTCCTGTCAGGATTAGAAGCGCTAAACGCAATAGCTCTCCGGAATAATTCTGATAGCCCTCATTGATTTTCAGATCCAGATCAAACGCGTCTTTGTTAATCGAAATCTCGCCGAGCTTCTTCCGCTGTAGATCCAAATGGCTGGTCGCGATCTGCTCTGAGTCTTCCATGCGTCCGCAGCTAACTATACAATGTGCGCATCCGCTGGGACAACGCTCCTCGCCGCAGGCTGGCGATTGCAATCTCACATGTCTGTAAAGTCGGCGTTGTTGACATTGGCCCAAACGGGCCTCGGGGAAATTGGGCTGCCACATTTGCCGAACGCCATGTCCAGGGAGAGTGACCACCTTCGTCCGTTCCGGCGCAATTTAGCTGTCCGCCGTCCGTATCTTTTGTCCTGCTACTCGGCTCAGATATTTCGACAGCAGCTCTTTCGTCTGCGGATGGCGCAGTTCGGGCGCGATTTCAACTAACGGCTGTAAGACAAACCGGCGGTCGAGCATGCGCGGATGTGGGATGACTAATTGCGGCGTTTCTATGACTGCGCTCCCGAATAGGAGAATATCGATATCTATCGTGCGCGGGCCGCCGTGCACGGAGCCCGCCGGGCGCACACGTCCGAGTTTGCGCTCGATCCTTTGCAAGCGCGCGAGCAGTTGCATGGGGAAGCAGCGCGTCTCGCACTCGACTGCCATGTTGAGAAACCAGCGCTGATCGGCGAAATCCTGAGGCTCGGTTTCATACAGCGACGAGCGTTTGCCGATGCGGACGTGCTCGGCCTCTAGCTCGTCGCAGGCGCGGCGCAGATTCTCTGCTCGATTTCCTATGTTCGAACCGAGAGAAAGATAGACCGTTTTCGAGGCCATCAGAACAATGGATTCTGAGAGAATCCGGGCCGCCGAGGAAGCTGAAAATGTTCGAAGGCCCAGTCGGTTGCGACGCGGCCGCGCGGCGTCCGGTCCAGCAGGCCGAGTTGGATCAGGTAAGGCTCGTAGACTTCTTCGATGGTATCGGCCTGCTCATCGATGGAGGCCGCAATGGTTGCGAGGCCCACCGGACCGCCGCCGTATTTCACCAGGACGGTGCGCATGATCTTCTGGTCCACATCGTCCAGGCCGAACGGGTCGACCTTCAACAGATCGAGTGCCGCCTGCGCGACGCGGTAATCGATGCTTCCATCGGCACGCACCTGCGCGTAATCGCGGACGCGCCGGAGCAGACGGTTTGCGATGCGCGGTGTTCCCCGTCCACGCCTCGCGATTTCGTGCGCTGCATCGGCCGAAATCTCGACTTCGAGCAGGCGAGCGGAGCGCTGCACGATCTGGGCGAGGGTGGCCTCGTCATAGGGATCGAGCCGCAGGACGATGCCGAAGCGCCCGCGCAATGGCGCGCTGAGCAGGCCCTGGCGCGTGGTGGCGCCGACCGCCGTAAATCGCGGAAGCGAGATCGAGTGGGTCCTCGCACCCGGGCCGGTACCGATCAAAATATCCAGCCTGAAGTCTTCGAGCGCCGCATACAAAATTTCTTCGATATCCGGCATCAATCGGTGGATTTCGTCAACGAAGAACACCTGCCGGGCACGCATGCTGCTCAAGATTCCGGTCAGATCCAGTTTCTTTTGCAATACCGGGCCCGCGGTCTGGTCGATCGGCACCGCCAGCTCCTGCGCGATGATGCCGGCCAACGTGGTCTTGCCCAATCCAGGGGGCCCGCACAGGAGCACGTGATCCATGGCTTCGCCGCGCCGCTTGGCTGCTTCGATGGCGATGGCGAGTTGCTCGCGGACGTGCGGCTGACCGGCGAAATCCGCGAGCGTGGTGGGGCGCAGAGCCGCTTCGAACTGGCGCTCATCGGGTTCGGGCGCGGGAGAGATCACGCGTTGCGCGCACATCAGATACTTACCTTAACGCAGCCTCGCCAGTGCGGTGCTCACGCAGCGTCGGCAGTGGGGTGCTCACGCGGCGTCGGGAGTGCGGTGCTAACACCGCCTCCGCCGTGCGGTGCGCTAGCGCACCAGGGCCATGGCCGCGCGGAAGAATGGTTCGAAGGCCTCGGGCGCGCCGCGCTGCTTCACTTTGCGCACGGCTTCCTCGGCAGCGGGGCGGGAGCACCCCAGGTTCTGAAGCGCGGATAGCACGTCGCGCTCGAGATCGTTCCAGGCGCCGGGCGCACCGGGGACGGATGCCGGTTTACCGGCGGCCTCGACGGCGGTCAGCTTTTCTTTGAGCTCAAGCACGATGCGCTCGGCAGTTTTCTTTCCGACGCCGGGAATGCGAACCAGTTGCGCCACATCGCCGTTGCGAATCGCCGTTACCAAATCGCGTGTAGCCAGGCCGGAGAGAACCTTGATCGCCAAACCCGGCCCGATGCCGCTGACCGAGATCAGGCGTTCAAAGACAAGCTTTTCCTCCGGCGTTGCAAAACCGAATAGCAGCAGCGCGTCCTCCCGGACGTGCGTGTAGATACGCAGCGAAACGGCCGCGCCCGCGTCAGGCAGCGATGTGTAGGTCGAGATGGGGATCTGCACCTCGTAGCCGACGCCTGCCGCATCGACAATCACTTCGTTAGGATGTTTTTCGAGAATCGTTCCACGCAGATGGCCGATCATAACGCTGGATAAACCATTATCGGGCAGGTGCGTGCTTTTAGAATAGAGACGAATGCAGAAGCTTTCACGATCCATGGCGGCGGTCGCAATCAGTTGTTCGGTGGTTTCGGCCGCGAGTTGGTTGACCTTCGGTGGGGACGCGCAGCGAAGCGGCTGGGCAAGGGAAGAGACGACCATCACAAAAGAGAACGTGAAAGACCTGCAACTGGACTGGAAGCTCAAGCTGGACAACGAGGCCAAGGAGCTGAATGCGCTGACCGCGCCGGTGGTGATCAATCCGGTGTACACGAACCATGGTTCGTTCGAATATGTGATCGTCGGAGGGAGCTCCGACAATCTCTACACGATTGATGCCGATACGGGCAAACTAGCGTGGCAGAAGCATTTCGCGAATGAAGCGCCTCCGCCCGCGGATTTGACGCCCGAAGGCAACTACTTTTGCCCGGATGCGTTGAACGACACACCCGTGATCGGCACGAGCAAGCCCGGTCCGACAGCGTATGTCATCTCGATCGATGGAAAATTGCACGCACTGAACGTGATCAACGGAGAGGACCGGTTTCCCCCGGCGCAGTTTGTGCCGGCGTATTCGAAGAACTGGAGCCTGAACCTGGCGGGCGACGTGGTCTACACGACCATATCGCAGAACTGCCACCGGCTGAAGAACGGGGTTGCGGCTATGGACCTGAAGAGTCCGGACAAGACGGTCAGCTTTTTTCAAGCCGATTCGTACGGCGGCGGCGTCTGGGGACGGGGCGGCGCAGCGATTGGATCGACTGGCATCGTCTATGCGGAGACGGGAGATGGACCAGTAGACCCGAGCGCTGGAAAATATGCGGACACGGTGCTGGCGCTCTCCGGCAAAGAACTGAAGTTGCTGGACTATTATTTGCCGGAGAATGCAAACTATCTCACCCGGAAGGATCTCGATATGGGGAACACGACTCCGATCGTGTTTCCGTATAAAGGCCGCGAGCTGGTGGCGGGTTCAGGGAAAGAGGGGACATTATTTCTGCTGGACGCTAGGGCGCTGGGCGGCGAGACGCACCGCCAGCCGCTGTTTCAGGCGAGATACTTGAACGAAGAAAACGATATTGCAGGGCGCGGTGTCTGGGGGGCTTTCGCGACTTGGGAAGATCCGAAGGGGACGCGCTGGGTGTATGCTCCCGCTTGGGGGCCGATGCATTCGAAAGCGGAGACATTCCCGATCACGAACGGCCCGACGCCGAACGGCAGCCTGATGGCGTTCAAGGTGGAAGATAAAGACGGACAGCCGGTACTGACGCCCGCTTGGGTGTCGCGCGATATGGCTGTGCCGGAGCCGCCGGTGGTAGCGAACGGAGTGGTGTTTGCCGTTTCGAGCGGCGAGTTCACGCGACAGATCAAGGAAAACGGGCAGCAATACACCACCAAGGAGCGCATCGCGGCTTCGAGCGGGAATGCAACGCTTTACGCATTCGATGCGGAGACAGGAAAAGAGCTGTTCTCAAGCGGCAAGGTGATGCCTTCGTTTACGCATTTCGGCGGATTGGCGGTGAACGACGGCCGCGTGTTTCTCACGACGCACGATTCGACCGTTTACGCGTTTGGCTTGAAGGGAGAATAGCCGCTGGATGGGCGAACAGTAATTGCATGGACAAGTTCAGGATTGTGGGAGGCGCATCGCTCGGCGGCGAGCTTCCAGTGAGCGGGTCGAAGAACTCGGCCTTGCCGGCTTTGGCGGCATGCCTGTTGACGGAAGAGCCGGTGGTTTTGCAGCGCGTACCGCAGGTAAAAGATATCGCGACCATGCAGGATCTGCTGCGGCATGCCGGAGCGCGGGTATGCGACGAGGAGGGCCGGGTGTGTGTGGACGCCAGGACGTTGGAGCGACCGGAAGCGCCGTACGAGGTGGTGAAGACGATGCGGGCCTCGAGCCTGGTGCTGGGGCCGCTGGTGGCGCGCACCGGGCGAGCCCGAGTTTCGATGCCGGGCGGCTGCGCGATTGGAGCGCGTCCGATTAATTTCCATGTCTCGGCGCTCGAGCAGTTGGGCGCCACGATCGAGCAGACGCACGGGTACGTAGAGGCGCAAGCGCCGGAGGGTTTGCGTGGCGGGCACATTCATTTCGATCGCATCACGGTGACCGGAACGGAAGACGTGTTGATGGCGGCGGTGCTCGCGCGCGGAGAGACGGTGATTCGCAATGCCGCTCGCGAGCCGGAGGTGAAAGACCTCGCGGACTTGCTGATCAAGATGGGCGCGAAGATTCAAGGAGCGGGCACGTCCATCATCCGAGTGCAGGGCGTGGAACGGCTGCACGGCGCAGAGCACGCGATTATCCCGGATCGGATTGAAGCGGGCACGTTCCTGCTGGCGGCTGCGATCTCCGGCGGCGACGTGATGGTGACCGATTGCTGTCCCGAGCACGTGGCAGCGTTGACCGCCAAGATGGAGTTGGCAGGCGCGGAAGTAGACATGGTTCAGGCTGACGCCCTGCGCGTTCGATGTTCGCGGCGGCCGAAAGCGATCGATGTCACGACGGAAGAATATCCCGGATTTGCCACCGACCTGCAGGCGCAATACATGGCATGGATGACTTTGGCCGACGGGATCAGCTTTGTCACCGAGACGATTTTCGAAAACCGCTTTATGCATGCGCCGGAGCTGGCGCGCATGGGCGCGAGCATCCGCATCGAAGGACGGCAGGCGATCATCGCGGGCAAAGAGAAATTGATGGGCGCCCAGTTGATTGCATCCGATTTGCGGGCGAGCGCTTCGCTGGTCTTGGCGGCGCTGGTGGCGGAGGGCGAATCGACCATCGATCGCGTGTATCACATGGATCGCGGCTACGAGCGCTTCGAGGAGAAGCTGGCGGGGGCAGGCGCACACATACAGCGGGTTCAATGAGGAACAAATGAGTACTGCGGTGAAACATCACAGCCCGGGATTTCTCGCCCTGGTAGACGAAGCCAAGAAGCGCGTACATGAGATCGGCATCGAGGAATACAAGCGCTTACGGAGTGCGGGCGAGGCCGGACAGCTTGTGGACGTGCGCGAAGATCACGAGTGGGACGCGGCGCACGCTGCAGGCGCCATGCACTTGAGCAGGGGGATCATCGAACGCGATATCGAAGCGACCTTTCCGGACAAAGATGCCAAGCTGGTGCTGTATTGTGGCGGCGGATATCGTTCGGCGCTGGCGACGGACAACTTGCAGAAGATGGGCTACACGAACGTGATCTCGCTGGATGGCGGGTGGCGCGCGATCGAAGCGTCCGGGTTGCCCCTGGAGCGGGCGAAATAGAAAAGTTAGGCGAGAAACGCCTCGACTCGGTTCGCGATCTGCAGCAGCCGCGGCTCGGCAAAGGGCGGCGCGATTAGCTGCAGGCCGATCGGAAGACCCGCTGTAGTCGTCCCGCAGGGCAGTGATAGCGCGGGCTCACCGATGAAGTTGATGCCGCGCACGAATCGCGTGGCGGCGGCGCGGGTATCTTCCCGCTGGCCGTCAATGACAATTGTTTCTTCATCGAGAAGCGGCGCGGCCATCGGCGTAGTAGGCGTTGCGAGCACGTCGACCTTCGTCCACAACTCGTCGAACTGGCGTCGAAACAGAGTGCGGATTCGCTGAGCGCTCACATATTCATGGCCGGCGATGGATTTTCCCTGTTGGATCAGCCGCCAGACGTCCGCGCCAAAGAGGGTCTGGTCGGTGTAGCGTGCGTAGAGGGAAGCGGTTTCGGCCAATTGAACGATGCGAGCGACGGTGTACGCTTCCGCCATATCGGGAACTCGCAGCTCCACCAGCGAGGCGCCGTGCTGTTCCATGCTTGAAATGGCGTTGCTCACAGCAGCGGCGATCTCCGGGTGAATGTGATCGAAGAAGAAATTTTGGGGCACCCCGACGCGCACGCCGGCAAGGGTTGGCAGCTCAGGGAGGTCGAACGAGTCCGGCCCGGCCATTGCGTCCATAGCCAGCGCACAGTCTTCAACACACGATGCGAGCGGCCCGACATGATCCAGGCTGAAGGCGAGCGGCAACACGCCGTGGCGGCTCACGCGGCCGTAGGTCGGCTTCAGACCGGCGATACCGCAGAAGGAAGCCGGGATGCGGATGGAACCGCCGGTATCGGTACCAGTACACAGGGGCAGAAAATTGCCGGCTACCAACGCCGCCGACCCGCCGCTCGATCCGCCTGCCACACGCGTGATGTCGCGCGGATTCAGCACGAAGCCGTAATGAGGATTCTTCGACGTGATGCCGTAGGCCAGCTCGTGAAGATTGGTCTTGCCGACGGAGATCGCGCCGGCGGCTCGGAGGCGCTCGACGACTGTGGCATCGCGATCCGGAATGAAATCGCGGAACACCAGCGATCCCGCGGTGGTCGGTATGCCGCGCGTGCAGAACAGATCCTTGTGCGCAATGGGAATACCGTGCAACGGGCCGCGATCCCGGCCGCTCGAAAAATCGCGGTCGAGTTCCACGGCTTGCGCACGCGCCGATTCCTCAGTGAGGGTGATGAAACTGTTGAAGGTCTCGCGCTGGCGGATGGCGGCGAACGTCTGGTCGATCAACTCGGCGCAGGAGATTTTACGCGCGCGAAGCAGGCCCCCAAGCTCGCGAATGGTCATTCCGCGCCGGAGTCGGCCGGGCGAATCGAATAGACGATTGCCGGCTCGACGTCCCAGGTGAGCTGCTCGGCGATGCGTCCGAAGTCCTCGCGCAGAATACTTATCGGAGTGTTGGCAGTCGCCTCAGGCGGGTCGTTGCTCTGCATGAATTATTGCGGCGCGGGGCCACGCACGACCTGTACGAAGCTTGCCGGGTCAATCCACTTGGCGAACGCGGCGCGCACTTGGGCGGCCGTCATGTTGAAGTAAAGCTGGGCAGCGCGGATGGGCTCGTCAAGCGGCAATCCTACGCGCGAGCGCGCAATTAGGCCACCCGCGACGGCGTCCTCGCTCGATTCGCCTAGCGGTATGCGGCGCAAGAGCAGGGCCTTGGATTGTTGCAGCTCCGCCGGAGTCACATCGGCCTTCTGCATGGAGACGAGCTCCTGTTCGACCAGGGCGCGGGCCTTGGAAACATTCTGCGGATCGCATCCGTAATCGATGGTATAGGTGGCGCGCGTTTCGCTGGCCTGGAGTGAATCGTCGATGTTATAGACGTAGCCCGCCTTTTCGCGCAAATCGCGGTAGAGGCGCGTTGCGTAGAACCCGCCGCCTAGCACGTGATCGCCCACCTGCAAGGCATAATAATCGGGGCTGAAGCGATTCATCTCAAGCTCTTCGGAGAGGTTTACCGTGTCCTGTATTTGGCTGGCGTCCGGAACGTTTACGGCGCTCGGTTTGTTTTGAGGCACGGGCGGCAGCACCACTTGCGGCTTGGCGCCCGCGGCCTGCCACGCGCCAAAGTACTTCTCTATCTGGTTGCGAGCGTACTCAGGCGTAACGTCGCCGATCACGACAATGGTGGCCAGATCAGGCCGGAAAGTTTTCTGGTAATAGCGGGTGACGTCGTCATAACTGAGGGAAGAAACGGTCTGGGGGGTCGTTTCGCGTTGCAGCGGATCTCCGGGAGGGAGCAAGGCATGCACGAGCGCGCGGTCCATTCGATAACCGGGGCTCTGACGTTGGCCGGCCGTGAGCTGCGCGGTTTGCTCCTGAACCACCTTGAAGGCGTCGGGCGGCAGTGCGGGGTGCAGTTCGTTGTCGGCCAGGAGCTCCACGCCGCGCGCAAAATCTTGCTTCAAGACTTTCAGGTTGAAACTCGATCCGGCTGTTTCCCCGGCGGCGATATCGTCCAGTTCTTTTTGGAATGCTAGCCGGTCCAGCGTCTTCGTTCCATAGGAGAAGAGTCCTTCGAGCACATCGGAGACCCCGTCCTTGCCGGGAGCGGTTTCGAGTTGCGTCTGGGTTTTGATAGAACCCAGCAGCGTCACGGTTGGACTGGTCTTCTCGGTTTGAACAATCAGGCGCAGGCCGTTTGCGAGGGTCATATCCGTCGGGTGAAGGTTGGGTTCAGGGATGCGCAGCGATTTGACAGCAGCTTCGGCCCAATCCGGGAGCGCGACCGGCTTCGTGGGAGCGCTGGTTACCGTCTCGGTGCCGCCGAATCCTTTGGAGGAGACGGCTTCTCCCGAAGGCGTGGGCTTCAGGTTGGCGACGATGGCGTCCTGCTGGAGTATGTACTTTTTGGCGACACGATTTACGTCATCTACGCTGACGCGTTTGATTGCTGCTACGTCGTCATCGGGCGATTGGCGTCCTTCGGCCGCCAAAGCCTGCGACCAGAGCGCCGCCAGGTTGGTGATGGAATTGCGGCCGAATTCGGCGCCCGCGACTTCGCCCTTCTTGGCAGCTTCGACGAGGTCCGCCGGCACGCCCTGGGTGGCGTAATTCGCAAGAATCTTTTTGATTTCAGCATCGAGGCTGGCCGGATCCGCCCCAGCGGGCAGAGCGGCGATTGCGAAGGCAGCGCTCGCTTTGGGATAAGTTTCGACGAAGGCGAAATCGGTCCCGAGCGCCTTACCTTGCGGCACGAGGCCGTACAGATCTGCACGTTGGCTGGAAAGGACATCGCTCAGCACGCGCGCGGCGGCAAAGTCCGGGCTGTCGGTGCCGGGAAAACGATAGGAGATGAAGGTGAGCAGATAGGGCAGATTGCTATCCAGCGTGAAGGAATCAGCCGGTACTGGCCGCAGATTGACCTCGGGATGCGCAGGAAGCTGGCGGCGCGGAATGGGGCCGTAGAGCCGTTTGATGGTGGCGAGCGTTGCCGCCGGATCCACATCGCCAGTGACTACGAGGATGGCGTTGTTAGGCGCATACCATTGGCTATAGAACTTCTTCAGCATTTCACCCGTGGTCTTATCGAAGGACTCATTGGTGCCGAGCGCGTCCTCTTGATAGGGTGTGTCCGCAAAGAGATCTTTATTCAGGCGGGTGATGAATTTGTAAGTCGGATTCGAGAGATCGCGCGCAACTTCCTGCTCAATTGCACCGCGCTCCTGGGCCCATTGCTCCTGCGAGTCCTCGACGCCGGACATGCAGGCCGCATCGACGCGCAGAGCCACTTCCAGATCCGCGGCGGGCACAGTCACAAAATATTGCGTGATGTTCTGCTGCGTGTCGGCATCCATGTAGCCGCCGAGTTGCGCATAAATCGCGGCGATCTGGTCTGCCGTAAGTCCCGTGCAGCCGCGGAACGCCATATGCTCCTGCGCGTGAGCGGTTCCGGGGAAACCCGCCGGAGTTTCATTGGCTCCCACCAGGTAATTGTCTTCGACGGTGGCAACCGGCGCGAGCGGGTCGCGCACGATGACGACTCTGAGGCCGTTATCGAGCGTGGCGCGAGTTACGTCGTTGCTGTTGGAAGTCTGGGCAGTACAAAGGCCCGCAAAACCGCTCAGCAGCAAAGCGGCGGGAAGAAAAGTGATCCGAAAGAGCATGCGCAAACACTCCCAGCTTACGGCACGCTCGATTTCGGACGATAGAAGCGGCGAGCGCTCAACCCGTTCTCGGAAGTTCGCCGTACTCCAACCAGATGCGTGAAAGCGCTTGCATCAATTCTTCGAGTTGATCCAGCGTGCCGGGCTTCTTCACGTATAGATTGGCTCCGGAGCGGTAAGCGGCATTGACGTCTTTTTCGTTTTCCGAGGAAGTGAGGATGACGACGGGCGTGGGCCGCAGCGTCGGGTTCGCCCGGATCTCTTCCAAGATCTCGAGCCCGGTTCGTTTTGGGAGATTGAGATCGAGAAAGATCAGATCGGGCCGCGGTGCATCCGCGTAGGAATCGTTTCTCCTGAGGAAATGCAGCGCGTCTTCACCGTCGTCGACGATGCTCAACCGGAATGCCGAACTGTTATCTGAGAGGAGCTGGCTGAACAGACTGGCGTCTGGCGCGAAATCCTCAATCAGGAGGATCTCTACGGACTGAAACTTGGTTTTCACTTCTTGTAGTGCTGTCTAACTGTCTCGCATTGTACAGTACAGGCGGGCAAGTGAGCTGAAATGGCGGAGCTATGATGGTGCCGTCATGCCGCAGATTGCCGAAATGCCCGTGTTCACGCCGCTCACCACGCTGCAGGAGGAAGAGCGCCTCTTCCAATCGTCGGTGCGGCAATTCGCCAGGGAGCGGCTGGCGCCGCACGTGCGCGCCATGGACGAAGACGGAAAGTTCCGCTCCGATGTGCTTCGCGAGATGTTCACTCTGGGTCTAATGGGAATTGATATCAAGGAGCAGTACGGAGGGCAAGGCGGGAGCTTCTTTCAGTCGGTGCTGGCGATCGAGGAATTGGCGAAAGTAGATCCGTCGGCTTCCGTGATTGTGGATGTGCAGAACACGCTGGTGAGCAATGCGATCGAGCGTTGGGCTAACTCCGAACAGAAACAGCAGTATTTGCCGCGCCTGGCGGCAGATAGCGTAGGCTCGTACGCACTGTCGGAAGCGGCGTCGGGCTCCGATGCGTTTGCGCTTACAACCAGAGCCGTCGGCGACGGCGAGGGATACCGGCTCTCGGGGCGCAAGCTCTGGATCACCAACGCGGCGGAAGCTGAAATTTTTCTGGTCTTCGCCACCATAGACCCAAACGCCGGCTACCGCGGTATCACGTGCTTCCTGGTGGAACGCGGCATGCCGGGATTTCAGGTCGGCAAGAAGGAAGACAAACTCGGTATTCGGGCGTCTTCGACTTGCGAGCTGATTCTGGACGACGTGCGAGTAGGCCGCGAGCAGGTAATGGGCGAGCCGGGCAAAGGCTATAAGATTGCGATCGAAACACTGAACGAGGGCCGCATCGGGATTGGCGCGCAGATGCTGGGGCTGGCCGCGGGCGCATTCGAGCATGCCCTTCAATACGCGCGGGAGCGCAAACAATTCGGCAAGCGCATCGGCGATTTCCAGGGTGTGCAATTCGAACTGGCCGAGATGGCGACCCGGATCGAAGCGGCGCGGCTGATGGTCTACAACGCGGCCCGCCTGCGAGACGCGGGACAGGCCTTCGTGACCCAGGCGGCGATGGCGAAGTATTTTTGTTCCCTGATCGCCGAAGAGGTGGCGTCGCAGGCGGTCGAGATCCTGGGCGGGGTGGGCTTTACGAAGGATTATCCGGTCGAAAAACTTTATCGGGATGCGAAAATAGGACGTATCTACGAAGGCACGAGCAACATGCAGCGCGTGACCATCGCGAAGGCTTTGCTCGACGAAAGAAAATAAGCGGTAACGCTCGCGGGTGCGCCGACCGTCAGAATAGAGAGTGGCGATGTTGCAACGTAGTTGCGCGATTGCGCTGTGTGTTTTCGGTTCCGCCGTGCTGCTGGGTGCGGTCGAACCCAAGCCGGATCCGACTCCGGATCAAATCCAGGACATTATCAAGAAGTTCACCCAAAAGGAAACTGAATTCGCCATCGCGCGCGAGAATTACACCTATCGGCAGACCAGCAAGATTGTCGAGACCGATCCGCCGGGCGGCAGCTACGAATTGGTAGAAGAAGTGACCTTCGACGACCGGAACAAGCGCACATCACACGTAGTGCATGCACCGGTCGGGGACCTGCAAAACATCATGATGACTGCGGAAGACGAACAGGACATGCGGAACGTGATGCCGTTTGTGATGACCAACGATACGCTGGATCAATACATCGTCAACTACGTCGGGCGTCAGAACGTGGATGAAATCTCCTGCTATGTCTTCTCGGTGAAACCGAAGGTATTGACGAAGGACCGCAAGCGCTACTTCGACGGCCAGATCTGGGTAGACGACCAGGACCTGCAAATTGTCAAGACGTATGGCCAGGGTCTGGGCTATCTGCGCCGCAGTGAAGACCAGCAGTTTCCAAAGTTTGAGACCTATCGCGAGCAGATCGACGGGAAATATTGGTTTCCCACTTACACCTACGCGGACGATACGCTGAACTTCAAGGAAGGACCGTCGCAGCGTATCAAAGAAGTTATCAAGTACGATCATTATAAGAAGTGGGAGTTCAAGACCAATTCCACCATTCAGTACGGCAGCGAAGTAGGCGCGAACGGAGGGGCCGCGAATCCTCCGGCGTCTCCGCAAAAGCCGCCCTTATAAGCGCAGTGACCGTTCGCTCTGCAAGGCGCTCGAGCGGGTTATTCGCGCTCTTGCTTTGCTTCGTTCCACTAATCTTTGCCGCCGATAATCCCGTAGCCGAGCACGTCCGAAACTTCGGCCAAGTGAATGATCGACTGTATCGCGGCGGCCAGCCGACCGAGAGAGCTCTTGAGGAATTGGCGGGTCTGCATGTCGCTTTGGTGATCGATCTGCGCGAGCCGGGCGAACAAACCAAGGTGGAACAAGAGATGGTGGAAGCGCTGAAGATGAAGTACCTGAACATTCCGTTCCACAATTTCGGCGCGCCGACGGACGACCAGATGCGGCGCGTGCTATGGCTGCTGGTGAACGGCGACACACAAAAGATTTTTGTACATTGCTGGCGAGGAAAGGACCGCACCGGAACCGTGATCGCCTGCTATCGGATCCAGCACGACGGTTGGGACAACAAGAAAGCGCTGGCGGAAGCGCACAAGTATGGAATGAGCTTCACGGAACGGGGCATGCGGTCCTATATTTTGCACTTCTCGCCGGTGAGCTTGTCGGTGCTGACACCGGCGGGGGGCAAGCCCGAGGCGGCCCCGTCAGGCGATGCCGCGGTAGTGCATTAAGACTGCGGGCCGTCGTCCGGTGTCACCAACTCGATTTTGAGACTGGTCGTTTGGCGCAGCTCGAAGATGAGGCCCTGCGCCGGCTTCAGTTCAACACGTTTCGGTTTGAAACCGCTGTCGCTGACTGCAACCCGCAACGCGGCGGGCGGCTGAAAAGGCTTTGCTCCGCGGACCGGGTAGGCTACGACGATTTGGCACTCCCCTTCTACGCCGGCCGCGCTGGCGGTGTAGCTGCCGGGCCGGATAATCGTGGCTGAAAACAGGTCGCCCGGCGCGAGATGGCGGCTGTCGAACGATTTAGGCTGCGGGCCGCGATCAATTTTTCCGACGTGAGCAGCGTAGCCACCTGCGCCGCTCGATACGTGGAAGACGGCGTAACCGGTGGGGTTGACGGTGAAGACTGGGTTCCCAGCCTGGCCGCAACAGCCAGACTTTGTCGCGGAGGCTTGCAGCGTGGCTAAGTCGATATTCACCTGCGTTGCGGCGCTCGCCGGGTCCACGCGGAGCGTGAAAGTAGCCTCGGCTTGTCCGCCGCGTAAGGCGACGCCTCGATAATCGCCGGGTTCTGTGAATTGATGGATGATCGCGCCAAGTTGAGTCAACGAGGCGCTGTCCAATCCGGTTTGCAGAAAAATATTTTGATCGAGTAAGGCGTTCATGTTTATGCTCCGACGTTTGCTGATAAGACCATTTCACTTGAGTCGACCAGGACGGTAAGGTCGCGAATCGGGATCTTCACTGGAATGAGCCCACCCGATGCTTGCAGAATAGGATAGGGGTCCTCGAAATGATAAAGCGGGTATTGGTTGGCGAAATAATCGGCAACTGCTGTTTCGATGAGCGGCACCAGACCGAATACATTGCCCAGCAGGTTGGAAAGCCAATCGGTAAGGTCGCCGGCTATGCCCAGCAGCGACTCAAAGAGGCCCAATACCGGGCCGATCAACGACCATAGCAGATCCTGCGCCCAACCGGGGAGAAACCAGAGTAAGTTGTCGATGGCGTTCTTGAGTAAGTTCTCAAGCACGTTGTCGATGGTGGCGGGGATATCGATTGGGAGCACATCGACGAGCGTTGGATTCAGAAAGAGCTGCCACTGATTGGGATGTCCCGCGAATTCCGCATCGAGGTCGGATTGCCCAGGGGTGCGCGCAGGATCAATGTAGTAGTTAGTACGGAGACCGGCTTGGATATCTGAGATCTCCGAGACCAAGCCGCTGAGGTCGGGCTCGATGCAAATAGGGCCGCCGATGCAGAGCTTAGGGAGGGAGACCCAGCAGCCATCGAACGGATCGGGAACAATACACCAGCCGCCGACACAGAAGCCGGGCAGGTTGAAGCAGATACCGACTTTGAGCGTGTCCCAGACGATTTCAACGTTGCTGATTTCAATCGTATTGTCGTTGTTGAGCGTGATGGACCCGCCCTGCAGATGCACCTTCACGGCATAATTGGCGGAAAAGGGGCCAAAGTTTGCCGAATCGCTTTTGGCAAACGAGAAGTTTTGCACGAGCGCTTGGAACAATTGCTGAAATGTGTTGGCAGAAGCTGCAAGAGTGATATGTTTCATGGCGTGACCTTCAGATCGAGGAATGCTTTGATTTGATCGTCTTCAATTGCTGGATTATGGGGAATCGGCGGGTTCGGAGGCAGCACAAAACTAACGTTCACGAGCGAGTTCTCCAAGTCTTTGCTCAAATCGAGAAAGAGCGTATCGAGCGGAATGGCGAGCTTTTCGCGCAGCAGAACGGAGAGCGTTGTCAACAGGTAACAATCCAGGTTTTCTTTGAGCGCTTTGGGTTGAAGCTCCACGATGTCCACCGTATCCACGATTCCGGTAAGTAGTGTTTGCGAACCGCTGGTAACCAGTTGCACGTGGCCGATCAGAAAAGCATCCAGGCAAAAGCACTGTAAACGGTGTGGGCGAGGAACCACCTGGGGAGGATTCAGTTTCGTGTCGGAATCCAGCGGCGAGCCGGGTGGAATCTGGTTGATAAAATCGAGGCCCGGGCAGTCGATACCCGCGCAGATCCGCACCATTGCGGAAAAGTGTTGGCCGGGCAAAGGTGGATTCAGCTCCGCTGGCAACGGGACCACATTTTCCGGAAAGAAATCGATTCTTGCATCGATGAGTTGAACTGCATAGTTCAACCCTACCGGCGGTGCGTCGGCGCCCAGCACCGGCAAGGGATCTTGTATGTGAAAAATCCGCGTGGGATTGTATTTGTCTACATCCGGAGTGCGGGGGACCTGGTGGCAGGCCAGTTCCGGGTCATTCGCGATCCCTGCAGTGGCGTAATTGAAGAGCGACGGGCGTTGCAGCATGATATGGCGAGCAATCAGGTTCAAGCCATCCTCATGGACGGCCGCATAGAGATCGCAATTAGCGGTGAAGGGCATCTAATCCTCTCGCCCGTATTGTGAAGCCAGGCCTGCCAGCGTTACACCGGAATCGCAGTTGCAGGGGGGCGGGGGTCGCGGGCGAGCGACGCGCCGCCTCCGTTTGGCTTTCCGCTAGACCGTAACTCTCCCGCATTCAACCAGTTATTGCACCTATTCAGTGTTTTTCAATGGTGGTAGAGCGGGCCTATGTTTAAATGGAAATGTCTCCCTGAATGACAGAACCGAACCTGCAAGGTCAACGGAGGCGCCGCACACGTAGCCGGCGTGTTCGGGAAGCGAAGGCCCTTATAAGGGGCGTCATGGATACGGATCACCCGATCATGGCGCATATCATTCCCATCCGCCGCTGTAACCTGTCTTGCACGTATTGCAACGAGTACGACAGTTACTCCAAACCGGTGCCGCTCGACACCATCCGCCACCGCCTGGAATTGCTGGGCAAGCTGAGAACTGCCGTAATCACGCTCAGCGGGGGCGAGCCGCTGCTGCATCCCGACCTGGACGACATTATTCGCGAGATCCGCAAAAACGCGCCGCTCGCAGGGCTGATCACGAATGGTTATCTTCTCACCGCGCGCCGTGTGCAGGAGCTGAACGAGGCAGGGCTGGATTATCTACAGATCAGCATCGACAATGTGATGCCGGACGATGTCTCGAAGAAGAGCCTGAAGGTATTGGACAAGAAGCTTCAGATTTTGGCCGAGCACGCGCATTTTCACGTGAACATCAATTCGGTTTTGGGTGGTGGAATACGCCATCCCGAAGACGCATTGACGGTCGGCAAGCGCGCTATGGAGCTGGGTTTCACCTCTACGGTAGGCATTATTCACGACGGCGACGGACAGCTTCGGCCGCTCGCCCCCCGCGAGCGGGAAGTATTTCTCGAAATGAAAAAGTTCGAGAAGAAGCATTTTTCGCGCCTCAATCATTTCCAGCACAGCATTGCGAATGGGCTGCCGAGCGATTGGCGCTGCCGCGCGGGCTCTCGCTATCTTTATATCTGCGAAGACGGGCTGGTACATTACTGTTCGCAGCAGCGCGGGTTCCCGGCCAAGCCGCTGGAGCATTACACGGTGGACGATATCCGGCGCGAGTATGTCACCCAGAAATCCTGCGCGCCGTTTTGCACGATTTCATGCGTGCACCAGATATCGTATTTCGATTTCTTCCGCGGCAAGCAAACTTTGACAGTTGAGCCCGTGCCGGCAGAGCAGTTGGTCACCATCAAAAGAGCTGCCGGCGCTTAATGTTTGTGAATCGCGCGCAACGGGCACCGATCGCCCTGCGCGCTCGCGGGATGCATGAAACTGTCGCCGCGCATCGGACCGGCATCGTTGCCGATGCGCGGGTCGAAAAACACGACACGGGGCCGGGGCATCCGGAACGGCCCGCGCGTTATCGAGCAGTGATGGAGCGCCTGGAAGGTTCAGGACTGCTGCAGGATGTAACTCGCATCGAGGCGCGCAGCGCCAGCGACGACGAGCTGGCGCTGGTACACACACGCGACTACATCGCGCTGGTCGAACGTGACGCGGCTCTAGGGCGGCGGCAATTGACCACCGGCGATACGGATATCGGCGCGCATTCCGTCGAGTCTGCCCGAGTTGCTGCCGGGTCTGTACTGTCCGGTGTGGATGCGGTTTTTTCCGGCCACATTGGAAACGCGTTCTGCGTGGTTCGGCCGCCGGGCCATCACGCGAGCGAAGCCATCGGCATGGGTTTTTGCTTCTTCAATAACGTGGCCATCGCAGCCCGATACGCGCAGCATCGTTACGGCGCGGAGCGCGTGCTGATCGTCGATTGGGATGTGCATCATGGCAACGGCACGCAGGACATCTTCTATCGCGATGGCTCAGTGCTGTTCTTCAGCACGCATCAGTCGCCCTGGTATCCGGGTACCGGCGCGGCCTCGGAGCGCGGCGAAGGCGACGGGGCAGGGAAGACCGTCAATTGCCCGTTTCCGGCCGGATCTGCACGCCGTGAAATCGTGGGCGCGTTCCAGGAGATGCTTCTGCCGGCGGCAGGCGAATTCCAACCCGATTTTCTGATGATTTCCGCGGGCTTCGATTCGCGCATCAACGACCCGCTCGGCCACTTTCTGCTCACCGATGAGGACTTCGCGGAGCTGACGCGGATGATGACGGATTTCGCCGCGGATCACTGCGCCGGACGGCTGGTTTCTGTGCTCGAGGGCGGCTACAACCTGGATGGTTTGGGCCGCGCCAGCGAGGCGCACGTGGGGGCGCTAATCGGGTATTAGCGAGCGAGACAAAGCCCACAGAAATTTTGTTACGCAACGATAAAGAGGGCTGCAATCCGCTTTCGAGCGGGGTAAACTAGCGCTTCAGGGTAGGTTGTCCGCGTTCGACTCGCCAGCAATCGCTATGGGAGGTAAGTCTTGCAGAATTTCCGCTGGAATAGCGCCGTGGTATGCCTTGGCGCCTTGTGCTTTTTACTTATCGGATTGAAAGAGGCGCCCGCCCAGGCAGTATTGGGCGCCATTACAGGGACAGTCAAAGATTCTACCGGGGCTTCGGTACCGGGTACCGCAGTGGTCGCGCGCAATGTCGCCACGAATCTGGAGGTCACCGCGCAGACACAGTCAAACGGTTCTTATTCGATTCAGAACCTTCCCATTGGGAAATACGAAGTGAGCTTCAGCAAGAGCGGCTTCGAAAAGGAAGCGCACCCGGAGATCGTGGTGCAAAGCGATCGAACCACCACGGTAGACGGCAACCTGCGCGTGGGCGCGATGAATACGGTGGTCGAAGTGGTCGGAACGCCGCTGATGAATCAGGTAGACACCACGAACGGATACGTCGTGGATCAACTGACGATTCAAAACACGCCGCTCGGGACCGGCAGCTTCACGCAACTGGCGATTCTGGCTCCGGGCGTACACGCGGATTTCCTCGGCGGAGCGGGCAGTAACGCCGGGCTGGGCAATCAAGCCATTTTCGCGAACGGACAACGCGACACCAGCAACAGCTTCTCCTTGAACGGCATCAGCACGAACAACCTGTTCAACGGGAACTCGACCAGCCAGGTCGGCGAAAACCGATTCGTGCTCAACACGGGCGAAAGCTTCGGAGCGGGCGGCGAAATCCAGACCAGCACGTCCGTCTATGGCGCTATCGGGCAGGCGCTACCGACCCCGCCGCCGGAGGCCATTCAGGAAGTCAGCGTGAACGCCGCCATGTATGACGCCTCGCAAGGAGCAAACAGCGGCGCTCACGTCGGTGTCATTACTAAATCAGGCGGTAATGAGATCCACGGCGCAGTCTACGACAGGTTCCAGAACAGCGATATGAACGCGGCGCCGTTCTTCTACAACGCGTCTCCGGTCATCACTACGAAAGTGCCGTTTCTGAACCGCAACCAATTCGGCGCGACACTAGGCGGCCCCATCAAGAAGGACAAGCTCTTTTACTTTCTCTCCTACCAGGGCGTTCGGCTGGCCGATGCCAGCGATGCGACAAAAGACGCAACCGTTCCTCTCGGGCTGACGAACGACCGCAGCACGCAGGGCATCATCAACGCCATCCAGAGCAGCTATGGCAAGACGATCGCGCCTAGCGCGATCAGTCCGGTCGCCTACGCGATGCTGAACGCCAAGCTTTCTAATGGCCAATATCTGATTCCGAGCGCGCAGATTACCAACCCGGCCCTTGCCGCCAGCCTCGGCTATGACGCGGTGGTGCAAGGCCCTAACGCCACCGCAAACGTGGATCAAGGCATTGCGAATATCGATTACGCGGTCAGCGACAAGGATCGCCTGAGCGGCAAGTACTTCACCCAAGTGAATCCGACAGACAATCCCTTCGGGGCTGTTGGCTCGCTGCTTGGTTTCGCGCAGCAATTGAGCGCCGGAAGCCAGGTTGGATCGCTGGAAAACACGGTTGTTCTTTCGCCCTCGCTGACCTGGGAGCAGCGCGCCGGCTTCACCCGCCTGCACGCCTATTCGCAGACCTCGCAGCAGTTCTCCCCGAGCCAGTTCGGCATGAGCCTGCTGGGCTCGGCAACCTTTCCGCAGCTCAATATCACGAACGCCGATCCGACCATAGACGAACCGCTGGAGTTCGGTCCGAGCACCAGCTTCGGCAACGCCGGGATGTTCCAGAATCAGTGGGAATACGGGACGACGCTGAACTGGGTCAAAGGCAAGCACACGCTCTCCTTCGGAACGCAATGGGACCATACGCAGCTCAACATCATCAACAACAACACCTCGACCGATTACCTCACGTTCACGAACTTCATGAGCTTCGTGGAGGGCTCCACACGGAGCGGCGAAGCGTTCACGGGCTCCGCCAACCGCTATTACCGCTCCGATACAGTCGGCGCGTTCGTCAATGACAATTACAAGCTTCGAAGTAATTTGACCGTGACGCTTGGACTGCGCTGGGATTACGACGGGCCGCTCACCGAAAAGTACGGCCGGCTCACGGACTTCAATCCAGCGCTCTATTCTTACGACGCGGCGACCGACACCATCACCGGCTCCGGGCTCGAATTCGCCAAGAACGGCAGCGATTCGCTGCTGCGCAATCTGCAAGCGGGCTTCGCGCCGCGCATCGGGGTTGCCTGGACACCGTTTTCCAAGCTCACGATTCGTTCCGGCTTCGGCATTTACTACGACCGCGGCGAGTTCTTCAGCTATCTGTCGCCCAGCGCTGGCCAGGGCTTTAGCGGCCCATTCGGTGTCACGCTGCAGCCGCCCTTTGTCGAGCCGATTTCCGGCAAGCGCGGCGCCAGCCTCGCCGACCCCTTCGGACCAGGAGCAGCACCCGCGCCTCCTTCCGGCAACCCCGCGCAATTTCTCAGCCTTTTGCCCAACCTGGCGCAGACCTCGTCGGGCGACTGGCCGACGGGCAATCTCTTCGGTCCTTTTTTGTTCGGTGGTTACGACATTGGCAACAAGCTGCCTTATTCGGAAAACTGGACGTTCGACCTGCAATATCAAGCCGCGAATAACTGGCTGTTCAGCGCCGGTTATGTCGGAAACCATGGCGTGCACCAGGTCTTGCCCATTCCTTTTAATCAGCCGCTCATCGCGACGCCCCAAAACCCGGTGCATGGGCAAATCTACTCCTATGGCGGGTTAAGCCCGCTCAGCTCGTGCAATTCGGGCGGGCTCGACCTGGAACCGCTCTGCCCGCCGCCGTATTACGCCGGCAATGCGGAGGTTCGGGTTCCGTATCTCGGCTACGACATGAACTCCGTGCTCTACGAAGCCGAAGGAATTTCCAATTACAACGCGCTTCAGTTGCAGGCGCGCAAGCGTCTGTCGAACGGGCTGCAGTTCACGGCTTCGTACACCTACTCTCACACGCTCGACGAGCAGAGCGGTTTAGGCCTTTTCTTTACCGGGAACAATCCGGCCAACCCGAAGTCCAGCTACGCTTCGGCGGATTTCGATCAAACGCACGTGTTTCTGGTCAACTACAGCTACACGATTCCAAGCTTCACTCAGAGCAAGCTTCTGGGAGAGTTCGTCAACGGCTGGACGCTGGGCGGCCAAACCGTGGCGCAAAGCGGCGAACCTTATAGCGTTTACGATTACTCCGGATCGGTGGCGGGGCTCTATTACGGCACCTATGACGACATCACGAATCCGATTGTTCCTCTGAAGGCGGGCGTGTCGGCCGAGCAGGCAGAGCTGCAAGGAACGACGGGTGTGAACGCCGGAAAGCCCGTTCTGAATGCCAACGATTTCGCTCCCCAGTTCGCCGCGCCGGGAACAAACGGCGTGCCGCCTTGCGACGCCACCGGCTGCGACTACTACGAATCCCTTTTCGGGACTTCCGGCCGCAACCTGTTCCGCGGGCCGTTCCAGGTGCGATTCGACATGAGCCTCGCGAAACAGTTCACGGTAACAGAGCGCCTCCGGCTGCGGTTCGAGTTTGACGCGTTCAACATCTTCAACCATCCGGATTTCGATACGCCGAACAACGATGTTGTATTCTTCCCCAACTTCGAGGGGCCGCCTGCGATCCCGCCAGAGGGCAGTCTGGGTATTATTCAGCACACGATCGGGAGTCCGCGCTTCCTACAACTGAGTCTGCATCTGACGTTTTGATAAATCGAAAGGTGAGATCAAGGGCCGGGCCGCAAAGCTCTTGAGGAACACGCGCAAAACGGTCCTTGCGGCCCAGGGTTCACGATTGCTATTCGGGATTCGCTATGCAGGCTCTCACAACTGCATCGCCCTTCATTCCGGTCGGCTGTATGCCACCGTTGCAGGAACTGGGAACGACCGGATGGGGCCCCGTATGGTTCGGCTTTGGATAGAAGCCGTTCGCAGGAAAGTTCGGATTGCTGGGATAACCAGGGGGCGGGGTGGTTGTGTAGGTTGAGTTGGTGGACGTCAGGGTAATGGAAGGCGCGGCCTGGTGTCCGAGAATATCGGCGGAATTGGTCGGCGGATCGCCATGTATCACGATGATCACGTCCGCATTCACTGTAATGCTGGAATTAAACGTGCTCGAGCTCGTAATCGTAACCGTACCTGTAGATGCGCTAAGACTGTCGGGCTGCGGCAGAACGGATTGCGAGAAAAAGCCGTTCGAGTTATTGAGGGTGATGTAGACATCGGCGGACTGGCCCTTGTAGGTCACCGGGCTCGTGCTCTTCATGTACAACGCATACATGCTGACGGGATATACTTCGCCGCTGAGAGTACCTCGTTGCATGATCGTATCCGTATTGCCAAGCATTGACGTCTGGATCGGCACGCCTTGCAACGGCACCACGCCTAAGCCCATACTGCTGAGATCGACGCTTGCTCCGCTGCCCGTTTGGAACAGGTCATAGCTCTGCGCCGAAGCTGCTGAGCCGAAACAGAGGAACGCGATGGCGGGCAGACTGAGTGCGAGCCCGAATCTAACAGCGCGTTTACAAAGGGTCACGCAATTTTCCATGCAAGAATGCTCCTGAGGTTTAAATCTGGGGAAGATTCCCCGCTTTCCTACACGGTATGGTGACGGCTGAAGCCGATATTGTCAAGCATTACCTGGAAATAGCATGGGTTTCTGCGAAAGGCGTGCAAAAAGCCAGCGTATTGCGCGGCAGTTGTCGCTCTTCCCGGAGCTTCCGCGTTCTATCGTGTTGCAAGCGTGCGGGGCCGCGGCGAACGGCCCACGCGCGCATCCAGGTCGTCGTCTACTGAGCGTATTGGGCGTAGGCTACGCAGGCTACGCGCAGCGCATATGCGCTTGAGGCGCCAGCTCGAACCTCGCTGCCGCCGTTCCCGCAAGATGCCGGGATCACCGGGTGTGGACCCTTGTGTTTCGGTTGCGGGTAGAAGCCGCCCGAGGAATAGCTGGAATTGTTCGGATAACCGGCGGGTGGGGTCGTCGAATACGGAGAACCGGTCGAAGTCAAAGAAATCGAGGGTCCCGCTTGGCTTCCCAGAACCTGGCTGGAGTTGGTAGGACTGCCGCCGGCGGTCACCAGAATCACGTCGGCGTTCACCGTGACGTTGGAGTCGAAGGTGCTCGTGCTTGGATACGTGGTGACGCTGCCGCTCGAAGCGGAAAGCGAATCGGGCTGGGGCAGCACAGATTGCGGGATGCTTCCGCCCGAATTATTGACGGTGATGTAGACGTCCGCCGACTGGCCTTTATAAGTGACCGGACTTGTGCTCTTCATATAGAGGGCATAAACGTTCACCGGAAATACGTTATTGGTGGGGGTCGACCGATACATCATGGTGTCGGTATTGCCGGTGGAGCCCTGAATCGGCATGCCCTGTAGATTCACTGTGCCCAGATTCATGCTGCTGAGGTCTACGTACGCGCCGCTTCCGGTTTGGAACAGATCGTAGCCGGCGCTCTGGGCGGGGGCTACTGCCGCGAACGCGAAAAATGTGAGGGCTGGTAAAGCCAATTTAAGCATTGCTCCAGCGGGTTTCGCACATTCGGTGCTGATTTTCATGAAAGTCCTCCTGTGATTCTGCCCGGAAAAGACCTTCCGGGTCACTCCAGGCTTTAGTGTACGAACACCATCAGTCTTGTCAAGATGTTTCTGGTCAAATGTCCCCGGATTCCGGCTGAAAATGGTACGAATTCAAGGCCATTGAGGAGCTCGCGCAAAAACGGTCGCGGTCGCCAGTGGCATCGCGCACAACGCTGTGCGCCTGCGCCCCGCCCAAAGGCCCAGCGGTTCCTTAGCTGTCTGGCAGCGCGCATTCGCGCCCTTTGCTTCTATGGGTTCGGCTGGACGGTGTCACTCGGAATCGCGGTTACTTGTTTTTGGACGGCCTCGCCTTCACCGAGCGTGACATCCTGGCCCAGGCTGTCCACGCTCTTCAGAAAATCGGGATCGAGCCATGCATAGGGTTCGACATCCTCAAATGCAAACAGCTTGTAGGACCCCGGACGTACCCCACTGAACGCAAAATTCCCTTGGTCGTCCGTGGAGATGGAAAGATAGTTGCTGGCGCTGCTGCGCAGATCTGCCGCGGCCGGCGCCAGGACCACGGTGGCCCGGCTCGGTTGCCCGTCGCGGGTTGCCGTGCCCGATAACTGGGCGCCGTTCGACGCGAGCACGATGCGAAACGGCCCGCGCGAAGGGCTCGCCAGGTCCACTATGCCGCCTGGAATTTCACGCGCGTCAAGAATCAAGTCTTTGAGCCAGGCTCCCTTCGGCAACGGAGAGATGGACACCTGCCACACTCCGGGCGTGACTCCGGACAGCCGGAACCCGCCCGCTGCGTCCACCTGCGCGGAAGGCTGCGGCCCGAGCGCCAGCCCTTCGGTCTCGGTGAGCATGACGCGGGTGCCTCGTAAGGCGTCCGGAGCGGCGCCCTCGAGCTCGACGCTACCGGTGATCTCAGAGCCGGCGGCCACCGGTATGGAGATTTCCTCGCCGTGGCCCGAGCTTGTGACTTCAATAGGAAGCCGGCCGCTCAGCGCCTGTCCCCGATAGAGCTGTGCGGCGACCAGCTCATACAACCCTGGCGCGACGTTGTGGAACTCGAAGCGTCCGCTCAGGCGATCCAGGGTGGCAGCCGCACGATTGATATAGGATGCGCTATCGCCGTCTCGGGGAGCTAACGTCACCGCGAGCTGACTGTCGGCGAAATTCTCGGCTGGGCTGAGCAGCCGTCCACGCAGAGTGAACACGCGCGTTCGGCGCAGCCGAATGTCGATATCTTGCGAGTCGGCGCCTTCGCCGAGCACAAGCGGAGTTGCTTCCGCGAAGTCAAGGACGCCCGGATAGTACAGCGGAGCAAAGAAATCCTGGGCATCGGCGACGAGCATTCCCCGGCTGAGCGGCTTGGATAACGGCGCTCCGGGTTGTGTGACGAGGAGGAAATAGCGTCCCGGCGGCAGCCCGAAGGCCCGATATTCGCCTCGGTCGTTAGAGCTTGTTCCGCTTACGGAAAGCAGCATGCGCTTTCCGGTTGCATAGCTGAATTTGAGCACCTGGACGCCAGCGCCCTGAACCGGATCGCCATCTTCGTCCAGCACGTGCCCGGAGATCGCCCCGAGGGGCGAGATACGGAACGAAACGTCGTGCAGTTCTTGTCCCGGCGCCAGGGTCAGAATTTTTCCGTCGCCCAGAGTGGACGAGGCGCCATAGTTCAGGCGCGAAAAGCCCGGGCGTTCCACCCACACGCGATACTGCCCAGCTTGCAACTGCGCGGTATAACGGCCGCCGGCGTCCGTATCTGCATAGACCTCTTCGGCGCCGGCGGTCGCCAGTTTATAGAACATGACATGCGCCCGTTTTACCGGAGCGCCCGACATTTTATTGACCACGGATCCATCTATCCGCGCCTCGTCCGCCGGGGCCGGTGAATCCTGGGCGAAGGCCGCTGCGAGCGCTACTGCGAAAATCGAAATTGGGCCGAATATTGCTCGCACGCGGGAAAACCTTGCCGAATTATAGCGGACACACTCGCTCGAAACGGGGGAATTCCAGGAATTCGGCCGGGGGCGCGTTATGATTAACAGTCGCCGGGGCTGATGGTACCGCTCGCTCGCCGCAATCTACTGCACGACCGCACGCGGTTCCTGGTCACAGTGGCCGGAATCGCGTTCGCCATAGTGCTGGTGCTGGTTCAGGTGGGCCTTTTCCTCGGCTTCACTCAAACCACTTCCGGGGTGATCGATCATTCTCAGGCCGACCTATGGGTGATGGCGCGTGGAGTCCAATATTTCGAAGTCGGCTTTCCGCTTTCGGAACGCAGGTTGTATCGCATTCTTGCCAACTCGGACGTGGCCGCCGCCGAGAAGTGCATCGTGCGGTTCGCACTATGGAAACGGCCGGACGGGGCGCGCAAGAACGTCGAAGTGATAGGGTTCAATTCGCGCCTGGGGATGGGCGGCCCATGGAACATCACGCAAGGCAGCGCGGCCGACCTGAAGCAGAAAGATACGGTTATCCTTGATGAGTTCTACCGCCGGGACTTGGGCGTAGATCGTGTAGGCGATGCCGTCGAGATCAATGGCGTGCGCGCCCGTGTTGTCGGCTTCACCCATGGAATCCGTTCGTTTACCACCACTCCTTTCGTATTCACGTCTTTCAAGAACGCGCTCGATTACACTCGCTCGCGAGCCGACCAGACGATTTTCATTCTGGTGCGCGCAACCGCAGGCGCGAATCTGGCAGACCTCCAGCGCAAGATAGCGGCGCAAGCACCCGATCTCGACGTCTACACTCGCGCCGAGTTCGGCCGGCGGACGCGCGATTACTGGCTGTTTACCACCGGCGCGGGCATTGCGCTGCTGGTTGCGGCGACGCTCGGCGTCGTGGTGGGCGCCGTGATCGTCGCGCAGACCATCTATGCCATCACCGTGGATCATCAACGCGACTATGGAACCTTGAAAGCCATCGGAGCTTCGAACCGTTTCATCTGCGGCGTCATCTTCAAGCAAGCCGCGATCAGCGCGCTGGTGGGTTACGTGGTGGGAATGGCAGCCGGCATGGCGGTCGAGCGTCTCAGCCGCGCGTGGGGAGCGGTTATCCTATCGCCCTGGCAATTGGCGGCAGCCATGCTCGTTCTCGCCCTCGCGATGTGCGGCGCTGCTTCCGTTGTTTCCATCCGTAAAGTTCTGCTGCTGGAGCCGGCTGCAGTATTCAAGGAATAGCGGTTACTCATGAGTCATCACGTCGTCGCATCGGTCTCAAATGTCGCGAAGACATACGCTTCCGGCGCAGCCGCGGTCCGCGCGCTGCAAGCTATCGATCTTGAGGTGCATGCAGGCGAACTCGTCCTTTTGGAAGGGCCTTCCGGCAGCGGCAAAACCACCCTGCTATCGATTCTGGGTTGCATCCTGAAGCCTTCGTCGGGACGCGTTACGATTGGCAGCCGCGAAGTGAGCTGTCTGCCGGAACATCGCTTGCCCGAAGTGCGCTTGCGCCACATTGGCTTCGTTTTTCAATCTTTCAACCTGTTGCCGGCGCTTTCCGTACGTGAAAACGTCCAGATGCCGCTTGACTTAAAACGGGTATCGAGCCGCGAAGGACGGCGCAGGGCCGCGGATTTGTTGCAGACCGTCGGCCTTGGATCGAAGCTGAATGCCTTGCCGAGCGCTTTGAGCGGGGGCGAAAAGCAGCGCGTAGCCATCGCCCGGGCAGCGATTACCGATCCCGATCTTCTGTTGGCCGACGAGCCTACGGCCGCGCTCGATTCCGCGAGCGGCCAAGCTATCATGCGCCTGCTCCGCGAGTTCGGGCGCCAGCACGGCCGCGCTGTGGTTGTGGTCAGCCACGATCCGCGTTGGAAAGAATTCGCTGACCGCGTAGTTCGATTGGAGGATGGCCGCCTCGTATGACACGGACGTACATCCTCCTCGGACTGCTTGCCATGCTCGGCGGTGCGTCGCTTTTCTTTCTGCCTCGCGGTGTCTCCCGCGGTTCGCCGCCATCTCCTCGACCGTCGGCATCCGATTCCGGTGGCGAAGCCGTCGAGGGGAGAATCGCCGCCCCAGGGGTGGTCGAAGCCGCTTCCGATGAGATCGCGGTACGCGCAGAGATTCCGGGCCGGTTGACAAGCGTCGCGGTCGAAGAGGGCGGCCATGTGGCGCGTCATCAGGTCGTCGCCACCCAGAACGATTCGCTGGCGCGTACACGCGTGGAGGCCGCGGAAGCGGAAGTGAAATTGCGGCAAGCCGAGTTGACGGCCGTTCTGAACGGGGCCAATCAACTCCAGCGCCGCGAAGTGTGGGTTCACATGAAGGAAGCCGAGGCCGCGTTGGCGCAGGCGCGCGCTGAATATGAGCGGCGACAAAAGCTATTCGCCCAAGGCGCGCTGCCTCGGGAGGAAGTGGAGCGTGCCGCCGCTGAGCTCGAGGTTTCACAGGAACGCGTAGAAGAAGCGACTCTACACCGTCAGATGATTGGCGCGCCGGCGATTGACACGGATCGAGAGCACGCAGAGGCGGCCTTAGCCGCTGCCAAAGCCAACCTCGACGAAGCGCGCGCGCTCATTGCGAAAGCTACAATCCGAGCTCCGCTGGCCGGCATTGTCGTTCACAGATTCCTGCAACCCGGCGAGCTGGCTTCCGAAGCATCCGGTCCCATCCTCACCATTGCCGACCTAGCGAAACTTCGCGTCCGCGCAGAGATCGACGAAGCCGATATCGGCGCAATCTGTTTAGGCGAAAAAGCGTACGTTACTGCGCCCGCTTATGGGGATCGCAGATTTGGCGGCCAGGTCGTCCGAATCGCAAGCGCGCTGGGCAGAAAGAAGGTGAGCACTGGGGACCCAAGCGAACGAGTCGATACCAAAGTCTTAGAGACCCTGATAGAGTTAGACCCCGGCACATCCCTACCACTCGGACTGCAAGTAACTTGCTATCTAACGCCGGTCCGATAGCACGGCTTTTCGCTTCGTACTGGCGTCGAAGGCCGCGTTCACCTGGTTGCTATACTGCGTTTGCGAAAGCGAACAGGCAGGATGCGAAGAAAAGTCACAGTCGTCGGCGCAGGCAACGTGGGCGCCAACACGGCACAGAAGATTGCGGCAAAAGAACTGGCTGATGTAGTTCTCGTCGACGTGGTTGCGGGTGTGCCGCAAGGCAAAGGGCTCGACATGCTGGAGTCGGCGCCGGTGGAAGGGTATGACGTCCGCATTGTGGGGTGCAACGATTACAGCGAAACCGCCGGCTCCGACATTATTGTCATCACGGCAGGTTTTCCCCGCCAACCCGGCATGAGCCGCGACGATCTGGCGTTGAAGAATTACGGCGTCGTGAAAAGCGTCACCGAAGCGACGGCAAAGCTCTCGCCCAATGCCATCCTGATTCTCGTCACCAACCCACTCGACGCGATGTGCTGGACCGCGCTCAAGGTGTCCGGCTTTCCCCGCGAGCGGGTGATCGGCATGGCGGGCGTTCTCGATACGGCTCGCTTCCGCACGTTCATCGCGGAAGAACTGGGCGTCTCGTTCGAGAATGTGACGGCCATGGTTTTGGGCGGCCACGGCGACACGATGGTGCCATTGGTGCGCTTCACTAACGTGAGCGGCATTCCGCTCAGCGAGCTGACCGATCAGAAAACCATCGACCGGATGGTGAAGCGCACGCGCGAGGGCGGCGTCGAAATTGTGGATCTGCTTAAAACCAGCGCCTACTACGCTCCCGCCGCATCCACGGTGGAAATGGTCGAATCCATTCTCAAAGACAAGAAAAAGGTTCTCCCCTGCGCCGCCTACCTGGAAGGCGAATACGGGTTCCACGACCTCTTCGTGGGTGTGCCCGTGAAGCTGGGAGCCCGAGGAATCGAGAAGATCTACGAGGTTAAGCTCACAGCCGACGAGCAAACGGCTTTGCAGGAGAGCGCGGGTGCAGTTCGCAAGGCCATTGATGTGATTAAAGCCGGGGCTGAGAAAAAAAACTGATGGCGTAGCGTATCGATATCCGCTAATCTGTCCAGCATGGCGCCCTCGAAATCCACCGTCCAAAGGACGCCAAGCAACGGCGGTCGTCCTTACATCGATCCCGATTACGCCTGCTTCCGGCTGCGGCTCGCCCGCTCGAAGATTCATCGCTGGGGTGTTTACAGCGCCGAATTTATCCCCGCGGGCAAGAAAGTGATCGAATATACCGGGGAGCGCATCAGCCGTCGCGAAACCAAGCGGCGAGCCGACCTTAGCGAACTAACCTACCTATTCACGCTGGACGCTTACTGGACCCTCGATGGGGCCGTGGGCGGCTCCGGAGCCGAGTACATTAATCACTCCTGCGATCCGAACCTGGTCGCGCGCATACTGAAGAATCACATCCTATATATGAGCCGGCGCGACATCCGCGCGGGTGAAGAGCTGACGGTCGATTATCATTTCGACAAAAATGTAGAGAAGGTGCCCTGCCGCTGTGGCGCGCTGAAGTGCCGGGGAACAATCAACCTGCTCTAGGCGGCCCTTACGGCTTTACTTGAAGATCGTTCACCACGTTGCTGACTCCGTCCACCTGCCGGACAGCCTGTTCGGCTTGGGCCTTTTGCTCCGGCGAATCGACCGTACCGCGTAGCGTCACCACTCGGCCGCTATTGTCCACTTCAACACGGGTAACGGTGGACAAACCCACGTCGCTCGCGAGCTTGGCCTTCACCTTCGCGATCAAAGCGGCGCGGTCGAGCTTCACGGTCGCCTGGCTGCCGGCGGCACGCAGGTCCTCGCCGCCGCGCTGTAGCTTTTGGCCGGCCCCGTCACTGGCTGTGGAGCGCGGTCCGGTTCCGTCCATCGCTTGGTTGATCTGGCGATGCAGCGAGTTGGCCGCCCGCTTGGCCTGATGCGCGAGTTCGTGCGCCTCTTCGCGCGCTTTCTGTCCCGCCTCGGCGGCGCGTTCGCGGGCCTTATCTTCATCGCTTCGGCTGCATGCGGCCGAGCCCAACGCCAGCATCGCGGCTAGCAAACCTGCGCCGAATCGGCAATTCATTCAACGTTCTCCCTACATTCGACTGAAGATCCGGGCCTGCCGTTTCGCAAGCGGCTCAACCCGCAGCCGATCCTACCTTGGGGCCGGCGCTTCTCCGACCGGAATGATGGTTGTGTCGCTGCGGAACTTCTTGTAGTCGCGGTCGGTAATATCCACATCGACATCGAAGTTTTTCAAGAGAGCCAGCCGGAAATCGACCTTCGCAGCGATGTGCCGTTGCAGCCAGACTTCATCATTGACACGGGTTTGCTCAAGGATGGCGCGCGAGCCTTTGTGCATGCGAAATAAGAGTACTCCAAAGGAAACCGTATCGATGCATTGCAGGTCGAGCTTCCTCCACTGCATGTCGTTCTTATCGATCCAGGCCCGAAAGCGGAACTTCGTCAGGATTTTGGCATCTTTCAGGTGCGGTTGGTAACCCGGCTTGGGATCGGCGTCGATGACGTAGTTTTCACGCCCGTCAAGAGATTCCACGCCCGCGAACCGGAATTTGTAAGCATCAGCCACCTCGCGAACGAATTGCCGGTCCTCCTCGCGCTCTTTTTCCTCTTTCTGCAAGCGCTTCTCGCGGCCGCCTTCCGATTCATTCCTGCGCTTATCGATCAGCTTCTGAATCTTGTCATCTTCCTTCTGGGCGTCTTTCGCGGAAAGTGGCTTGTCGTCCTTGGAGGTCAGCTTCTCGACCCGCTCCCCGTAGATCTGCATCACGTCGTAGGTTTTAATTTCAGTCGACTTCACCTGGCCTTTGCCGTCGATACGCCGCACTTGTTGCCGTTCGAAGTAGGTGTAGTCGCGTAGCTTCTTGTCGTTTTCGGCGTCCTTGGCGGCGGATTCGCGAATCAGTTGGCGGATCTGATCTTCCGATAGCGAAGTCGCCGAAGAAGCGGGAGTGACGACGAGCTCAGACGTCCTCTGCCAGGCGGGCGGCGCTTGGCAGACAGCAAGAGCCGGGAGGAGAGCCGCAAAGATCGCGTGTCTGGCCCACATGCCTGGTATATATTACGATTGGTCCGCGGGGGTCCATGCTTATGACGCGACCAACGACGCAGGCGATTTCACCATTCTTCATCGTTACCGACGTCGATCGAACCATCGCATTTTACCGCGACAAGCTTGGCTTCGAGACGAGATTCCAGCAGCCGGAGCGAAGCCCTTTTTTCGCCATTGTGGGACGTGACGGAGCGCAACTGTTCGTCAAGTCCGATAAAGCCACGTCGCCGCTGCCGAACGGCAAGCGTCATCCCTCCATGAGGTGGGATGCCTTCGTCTATGCACCGGACCCCGATGCGCTCGCCGCCGAATTTGCCGATCACGGCGCAGCGTTCAGCGTACCGCTCAAGGATACCGATGACGGTCTGCGTGGCTTCGAGATTTGCGACCCTGACGGCTACGTCTTGTTCTTCGGCCGGCCAAAGTAGGGCGGCCTGGCGGCCGCATCGTGCTTCTGCGGGGCGACCGATCCTCTCTTCGTCCTGGTGACAGCTCAAGTATATGTCTTCCTCGACTGCTCTAGAATGGCGCAATGGGAATAAACCGACGGCAGTGGCTCCTTCGAGCCGGGGCTGGCATCGCATCCTGGTCCGCACTGCTGGGAAAACAGGTAAGTGAGCCGGCGGGTGAGCAAGGTGCGGCATCCCCCAAGGTTCCGCTGCTTTTTGGGGTGGATTATTATCCCGATCAAACTCCCGAAGCCCTCTGGCAGCAGGACGCGTCTAAAATGGCCGCTACGGGTGTCACAAACGTTCGCATCGCCGAGTTTGCTTGGGGCCTCCTCGAGCCCGAGGAGGGCCAATTCGATTTCTCTTGGCTGCAGCGGGCTGTCGATTTGCTCCACGGCCACGGCATTGCGGTCATCCTTGGAACGCCCTCTGCCGCGCCGCCACCCTGGCTCACGCAAAAGTATCCCGAGGTCTTGATGGTGAACGACCACGGCCTGACGCTTAGCGCGGGCGCCCGCCGTTTCACTTGTCCCACGAACAAGACCTACCGCCGCTTGTCGCTTGCGATCGCAACCGGGATGGCGCGAACGTTTGCGTCCACGCCCGGAGTCGTCGGCTGGCAGATCGACAACGAACTTACCCTGGGCGAGAGCGCGCGCTGTTACTGCCGGTTCTGCCGCCAGGGGTTCCAAGAGTGGTTGCAGGGGCGCTACGGCACGCTCCACGCTCTCAACGAAACGTGGGGCACTGTCTTCTGGAGCCAAACTTATTCGAGTTTCGAGCAAATTCCGGTGCCCCTGCCTTCCGGCGCCCCGCCCAATCCGGGCCTCGCGCTGGACTATGACCGTTATCAGAGCCATGCGAACGTGACGTTTCTCGAGGAGCAGCTCACCATGCTTCGCAAGCTCTGCCCCGCTCACTTTGTCACGACGAACAACGTTAGCCTGGTGGACACAATCAATTTTCGCGATCTCTACCGCAATCTGGACTTCTTTTCCGGCGACAACTATCCTGGCTTCTTCGCCACCGTCATGAGCGATTCCGATTCCGGAATGTCCGGAACGCCGGAGACACTGGCGCCTCTCATCTCCTTCAGCCACGATTACAGCCGCAGCATCAAAGACGGCAAGCCTTTTTTGATCATGGAAGAACAAACGGGTAAGGCGGGACAGCCCACCTTTTCGCCGCAACCCGAACCCGGGCAGCTTCGGTTATGGAGCTTTCAAGCCATTGCTCATGGAGCGATGGGCATCAACTACTTCCGTTGGGACACGGCCGATTTCGGCGCCGAAGAGTACTGGCACGGCTTACTGAACCATGACCGCTCCCGAAGTCCCGGTTTCGAAGAAGTGCGGCGAACGATTCGGGAAATGAAGTCGCTCGGACCCGATCTGCTGAATGCGCCATACGTTGCCGACGTGGCGCTGTGCGTGGATCCGAATTCCGGTTGGGCGTTTACGATCCAACCCGGCCAGCCGAAACTAAAGGCGTATCTAACGAATGTCGTTCCCTGGTACGGGTCGATCGCGGCAGCCCACGCTGGCGTGGACATCGTAGATGCGACCGACGATCTTTCCTCCTACAAGATTTTGTTCGGCCCTTCCATGTATGTGGTTTCGCGGCAGCAAGCCGACCGCATACGAGACTTTGTCCAGAAGGGTGGAACGTTCATCGCCGGCTTCCGGCTGGGGGTAAAGGACGAACACAGCCGAATCGTCGAAACACCGCTGCCGGGTCTCCTGCGCGATGTCATGGGCGTGACCGTCGAGGACTATCAGCCGATCTATTCCGAGAAGCAGGGCGTACGGTTCGCCGGCCTGCTTGCCGGACCGGATGCCGATTGCCACATCTGGGCGGATGTTCTCGACCCGGGCAAGGCAGATGTTCTGGCCACCTACACTGGCGGCGCATACGTTGGCAAAGCCGCCATCACTTCGCACCCGTTCGGAAAAGGGAAGGCTATCTATGTAGGCGCCCATCTGGAGCCCGCCGAACTTGCGCGGGTGCTACTTACCCTGATGGCGGCGAACGGTGTGAAAAGCTCCTTGCAAGCTCCACAGGGAGTCGAAGTGACGAGACGGCGTTCCAACCAGAGGACGATTCTCTATGTGCTGAACCATACGGGCGCTCCCCAAGTAGTGAATGGCGCTGGAAACGGAAAGGATCTGCTTGCCGATTCCAATTACTCCGGGACTGTACGCCTCGACCCGTATGGCGTTCGTGTGCTCCAACCCGCTTGAGCATTCTTCCGGCAAATAAAACTGCCGGTACGAGAGTAATATCTCTGGCCTGCCACTCAAGTGAGAGGACACCCTGCCGATAAGGAGCCTAGGCAGAACATGGATCTGGAAATAGGTAGACAAAAAAAGACCGTCTCCATCTGCGAGACGCAACCGCTGACAGTTAAGGGTTTGCAGCATCTGCTGGAAGCGACCGACGACCTGAAATTCGGCGCTGCCCATGCCTCGCCGGCGGAATGGATGGTGAGTCCGGAGGCGGATAAGGCTGACGTCCTGATCATCGACAAGGGATTGGGCGCTACCATTGTGTTAGATGCGCTGAACCAGTTGCCCGCCGAGCATGGAACGACACGGTCCACCGTGCCTGCCGTGGTCGTTTGGGGCATGTCCGTCACCGAAGCCGAGGCGCTGCGCTTTCTGCAGGCCGGTGCGAAGGGGATTGTCCGCAAGTCTGCCGATACCCCCACGATTGTCTCCTGTCTGCGCGCCGTGGCGCAGGGTCGAAGCTGGATGCAGGATTCCGTCTTCCGCGAAGCCTCTAGTCTCGAAAATCAGATCCGAACCGATCTGACCTCACGTGAACGGCAGGTCATGGAACTCGTAGAACAAGGGTTCAAGAACCGTGAAATCGCCCAGGAACTTGGAATTAGACCCGGAACTGTAAAGATTCACTTGAAGCACATCTTCGAAAAGACCGGGGTCCGTGGCCGGCATGGACTCGCGCTGAACGGCCTGCGCCAAAAGGGCGTCATCTCGCTGCTCGCGTCCTAAGCGCGCTCACTGTACCTTCATCAACACGAACGTCAGATCGTCGTATTGGGCGGCATCGGCCATCCACGCCTTGAGTTCCTGCAGAATGCGGGAGGACATTTCGTTGATTTCTAAATGAGCTGTCCGCCGCAACAAATCTTTCAGGCGGTCCTCGCCGAATTCTTCGTCGTTGGGATCGTGCGCTTCCGTCACCCCGTCGCTGAAGGCCATTAAGACATCTCCGGGCCACAACTGGACTTCCGCTTCCTCGTAATGAGCTTGCGCAAACATGCCGATAATCATGCCGCCTTGGGCGAGCTCTTCAATGGGCGCCGCAGAGGCCACAAAGGGCACCAAAGACTGCGAGGCGGGTCCGTTCCGATGCAGCAGAAAGGGCGGATTGTGGCCGGCATTGACGTAGCGCAGCACGCGCCGCTCTTCATCCACCTGGGCATAAAAAAACGTCGCATAGCTGTTCGCCGCAGTCGAGCGATGAAGCAGATGACTGAGTTTGCTGGTCAGCTCCGCCAGCGACGCACCATCGCTCCCCGCCAGACTTCGTAGCGAGGCCTGAACCACGGACATTAGGAGCGCGGCGGCGATTCCTTTTCCGGCCACATCGGCCAGAGCGATTCCGATCTGGTGATGCCCCAGGTCTAGAAAGTCATAGTAATCGCCCCCAACCCCACGCGCCGGCATGCAAATTCCCGCCAACTGGATGCTCGCGGTCTCGGGTAGGCGCTCCGGGAAGAGGCGCCTTTGCACCTCGGCAGCCAGCATCAACTCCCGCCGCAAGCGTTCCTGCTCGACGATTCGTTCGGTCAGGCGTCCGTTTTCTACCATGAGCGCGAGCTGCGCCGCCGCACTGCGCAGTTGAGTGCGTTCCGCCCATGTGTATTCTTCGCGTCCGATTGGTGGCCCGAGCAACAACACCCCGCCTATCTCATCTTTTGAGGCTAAAGGAACCGAAAGGCGCGCTCCCAGTTCGCTCAACGTGTCGATCTCAACCAGATCGGCGGGCGCATGCTCGGCCGCCCAACCGCGCAGCGCGTTCAAGTCTGCGGAAGAGAGCGGCAACGCCGAGGAATAGCTGCGCAGCCGCTGGACCAACCTCGAATTGCTGGGAAGCGAGAATTCCGGCTGAGCGCTGTCATTGCCGGCCGCCGCCGTGAGCCGATATGACTGGTCCGGCGCCTTCCGCAGGAACAGGTAAACGCTCGAGGCATTCATGTGCTTCCGGATAGCCTCTAAAGCCGCAGCGAGCGCCTCTGAAAAAGATTCGGCGCGCCTGCTTGCTTCGGCAATTGCAGCCGACAGCTCCGCCCCTTTCACCACCGGTTGCGCCGGTTGCGAGACCAGTTCGGAGATGCGCTCCGTGAGAACTCGATAGCTCAGCCGCTGGCGATTCCAAGGGGTGTGCACGTCGCTATGGATGGCCACCATGGGCGACAGATTCGTCGCGCGCCACGCCGGAAACCAGCAAGCGATCAGCGTGCATCCGCCAATCAGCACGGTTGCCAGCACGAACGGCGACGCGCTCGCCACTTCCACGTGTAAGTCGCTCGTCGCCAACAGGCGCGCGCAAACCAGGACGGCAACCAAGCCGATGCCCATTCCGAGCGCCGCCATCTTTACACCGTCGCCCAAAACCAGCTTCAGCAAATCCCGCGGGGCGGCTCCCATCGCCATGCGCGTGCCCATCTCGGTGAAGCGCTGCCGCACTGCATAGGCAACCACCCCGTAGACGCCGAGAATGGCCAGCAGCAGGGCCGAACCGGCAAAAAAAGCGATCATCAGCGTCTGCAACCGTTGCCGCGACATCGAGCTTTCGACTACATCCTGCATGGGGCGAACGTCGAAGATGGGTTGCTCGGAGTCGACACGCTCCACCGCTCTGCGCAGTTCGCCTCCCAGTGCCGCCGGATCCAGCGGCGAGCGCACAGCCCAGGTCATCTGTTGCGGCTCGCGCTCGCGGTAGGAGAGATAGAACTCCGGATGCGGCTCAGCCCCGATGCCTACGTTGCGCGTATCGCCGACTACTCCGATAATTTGGAACCGCTTATCCGCCCAGGCAAAAATGCGAACAAAGGCGCCGATCGGGTCACGATGCGCCCAGTAGAGCTTCGCCAACGTCTCGTTGATGATCATCGGCATGACATCGCCCTGCTTGTCGCTTTCGTTGAAGAAGCGGCCCGCCAGCAACGGAATTTTCATCGTCCGGAAGTAATCGGGGCTTACGGACCGATTTTCAATGATCTCGCTCTGCGCGATATCGCGTTGTGGCCGCCCCTCCACGTTCAGCACCGTATTATCGCCCCACTCGATCAGCGGCATCAGATCGATGAAGCCTGCGCTCTCGACACCCGGCGTCTGCCGGATGGCCTCGATTAACCGCGTCTCGTAACGGATGCGCGCCTCGCCTTGCGGGTACTTGCTCTCGGGTGCGAACACCTTCATGACGGTCAGATGATTTGGATCGAAGCCCAGGCGAACCCGGTGAAGGCCGGTCAACTGCTCGAATATGAGCCCGCCGAGGGCGAGCAAGCCAAACGCCAGCGCGACCTCGGCAACCACGAAGATACGCAGCAGGTTCCGGCTCCGTGCACCGGCCGAAGCGCGTGTGCCTTCGCTCAAGACATCGTTCGGCGCGGTTCGCCGCGCCTGCCACAACGGCCAGATACTAAAGAACACACCGCAGCCGGTGGCCAGCGCCAACGCAAACAATAGCACCTGCCCGTTGAATGCGATCTGGCCGGCGCGCGGGATCTCGTCGGCTGCCAACCGCAGAACGGCCCGCACGAGAGCGAAGCTCAACAGCCCGCCGGCGGCAGCCCCGGCGAGCGAAACCAGCAGGCCTTCGGCGAAAAATTGAGCGCCGAGCTGCCACGCGGTCGCTCCCAGCGCAATGCGTACAGCCGTCTCTCTTGCCCGCGCTACCGATCGCGCCAGCATCACACTGGCCACGTTCGCGCAGGTGATCAAAAAGAGCGCCGCAGCCGAGACCAGCAGCAAAATCAGGGTTGGCCGAATCGCATCGGTTGCAAACTTCACCAGCGATATAAGGTAGTTGAAATCGGGTTCGGCGTGCCCCGGGTACGCGCGCCGCAACCCGGCAAGTGTCCCGTTCAATTCGGTAAGGGCCTGTCGCTGCGTGGCTCCCGCCTTGAGTTTCACTACGCAGCGCAGGTAATGATACTCGCGATATGTGCGTTGGTCCTGGTCGGGCGTGAGCGGGACCCAGATCGCGGCGTCATCGTCATAGATCGGAAAGTGAAACCACCCCGGCATTACGCCGGTGACGACGTACTGCTTGCCGTTGATTCGCAGCAGCTGCCCGAGGATGTTCGGATTCGATCCGAATTGCCGCCACAACCGCCCGGAAAGTACCGCGCCCGGGTTTGCCGACGGGTTCTGGTCGATGTCTTCGAACCAATGGCCCATCTGCGGTCGAATTCCAAGCGACCGCATCAGTTTCGCGGAAACCTGGCTCCCGATCACGTGCACTGGCTGGCCCTTGAGGGTCAGATTGAAACTCATGCTCGTGCTGCAACCCAGGACGTCCAGGTCCTTCGCGTGCGCCGCATAATCCACCGCGTCGGGATAGGAGATCGACGTCCACCAGGTCGGGTGCGTACGCCATGCGCCGAACATCAGGAAATATCGATCCGCATCCTGGTAGGGCAGGGGATTGAGCAGTACTGCCTGCACCACCGAATAGATGGCGGTCGTCGATCCGATGCCCACGGCCAGCGCTGCGATTGCGAGCAGAGCAACCCCGCGAGCGCTCTTCCACGAACGCCAGCCTTGCAGCAGGGAGGAAAACATCTTGCATAGCCAGCATAACGCTTGACTGAAGGCGAATAAAGAGCGAATATACAGGAAGGAAGTTGCCGTGCAGCAACTGGTCAGACTCGTCGGCATAGCGCGTCTTGCGGCTGAAGGTACGCTCCTCACAGAGAAGCGCCGGGTGGAATATCGCACCCTGCCTACGCGCAAATGGCTCAACCGCTGCGATTCGAAACGCGTTCCCTTCGATTGGTCTATCAATCCGTACCGCGGGTGCGAGTACGGTTGCAAATATTGCTACGCGCGCTATACGCACGAATTCATGGAGCGCCGCGATCTGTCGGCTTTTGAGACCGAAATCTACGCGAAAGACTGGGACGCAGGGTCTTTTCGCGAGGAGCTGGATGCGGTGAAGCCCGGGCACATTGTCGGCATCGGGACCGCAACGGATCCGTATCAACCGGCCGAGCGCACATACCGCCGCACGCGCGCCGTGTTGGAGGCGCTGCTGCCATTGCGCGGCATCTGCGTCTTCGTCACCACGAAATCCGACCTGGTCCCGCGCGACATCGATTTGCTGGCGCGGCTTTCGCAGCACAATCAAGTCAGCGTCACGTTCAGTGTCACGACTATGGACCGCGAGCTCGCGCGCCTCACCGAACCGTATGCGCCGCGGCCCGATCTTCGTATGCAAGCCGTCGCCAAACTAACGGCGGCCGGGATATGCGCGGGCGTCATCGCCAATCCGGTGCTGCCGCTGCTCACCGATTCGGAGGAAAATCTGGAGTCGGTCGCAAGAGCCGCCAAGCTGGCCGGCGCGCACCAGTTCGGCGCCCACGTCGTGTTTCTCAAGCCGTGCTCGCAGCGGGTCTTTTTCCCGTTTCTGGCGGAAAAATTTCCGCAATATCTGCGCCGCTACGAAGCCAGCTTCGCCGCCGGCGCTTATCTGAAGGGAAAATATCCGGAGCGCATTCGTGAGGTTGTGAACCGCGTTCGGGAACGGGTAGGCATTCCGGCGCGCGATATGGCGTCTGTCGCGCCGCCCGTTCCCGCGGAATCTCAAATGCTACTCTTTTAGCTTCGGCTTCACGCCTCCCGCTTCTCGATGAACATCTCTCTTTCCGAAAAGGCCGCGCTCGTCACCGGCGCTGGTCGAGGGATTGGCCGCGCGATTGCCGAAAAGCTGGCGGCCGCCGGCGCCGCCATTCTCCTGGTCGATATCGACGAATCCGCGTTAGAGGAGGCCAAAGCCGCGCTCGATTCGCAGGGAGCGCGCGTGTCTACCTTGGCCGGCGATCTGACCGATGCACATTTTCCGGAATCCATCGTAAGAAAGCTGGTCGCCGAGTTCGGGTCCGTCGATATCATCGTCAACAATGCTGGGTACACCTGGGACAGCGTCATCCAAAAGACGTCGGACGAACAGTTCCAGGCCATGCTCGATATTCATGTAGTCGCGCCTTTTCGCGTTCTTCGCGCGGCCTCGCATTGGATTCGCGAACACGCGAAACAAGAGATCGAAGCCGGCGCGCGAGTAATGCGCAAGGTGGTGAATATCACCTCCATCTCCGGGCTCGACGGCAACCCTGGGCAAACCGGTTACGCGTCAGGCAAGAGCGCCATCGTCGGGCTGACCAAAACGCTCGCCAAAGAGTGGGGCCGCTACAACGTGACCGTGAACGCGGTAGGCTTTGGCCTGATCGATACGCGGTTGATCAAGCCCATGGACGATCCTCAAACCGCCATTTCGATTGGCGAGAAGCAGGTGCGGGTGGGAATGCAGGCGCAGGTGCGCGAGCAGGCCGCGAGAATGATTCCGCTTGGCCGTCTCGGTTCGCCGGAGGACGCCGCCAACGCAGTTTTCTTTTTTTGCTCGCCGCTATCCGACTACGTGACGGGAGAAGTGCTAGTCTGCAGCGGGGGAATCCGCTTTTAGGCGTTGCGGCCGGCCGTAAGCGGCCCAAAAGCGGCTGAGGAATGTCTGCCGCCCGATCCGTCTTGCAGGGTATGGTTTGTGGTATGGCGACTGCCAAGCTTACAATTACGCTCGACGAACATCAGCTTGGAGAAATTCGCGCGCTTGTTTCGGCCGGACAAGCAGCCAGTGTCTCCGGCTTCGTCAAGCACGCCGTTGGCGTTGCCCTTTCCGATGCCGCGGGCTGGCGGGAGTTGCTGAAGGAAGCACTCCAGCAAACGGGCGGCCCTTTAACCAACAAGGAGCGGCGGTGGGCCGACGCGCTTCTCTCGGACCCGCGGTCCAACAAACGTCCCAAGAAGCGAAGGGCTGCATGAGCGGCATCGCTTTCGATGCGGGCGGGTTAATCGCGCTTGATCGGAACGATCGCCGGGTGCTCGCGCTCGTGGCGCGTGCCGTCGAGCGCGGCATGCGCATCACGATTCCGGCGACGGCGCTCGCCCGGACAATCCGCAATCCTGCCAGACAGAGCCGCCTCTCGCGGCTCATTCGACAACCCGGAACCGATCTCGTTCCCCTCGACGGGCCGGACGCAACCCGGGTCGGCCTCGTGTTGGCCCGAACTGCCACCTCCGATATTGTCGATGCGCATGTCGTCGTCTGCGCACAGCGCGCCGGGCAAGCAGTGGTCACCAGCGACCCCGACGAGCTCCGGCGAATTGCTCCCGGTTTGCGGTTGCTCGTTGTCTGAGGCGAGCGGAAAGACATTCGCGTGTCCGGCCAAGTGGAGCTTCTCAAGCGCGTTTACGACCAGTTCAACGCGCGTGACATGGACAGTGTCCTTGCCTCACTGCACGAGGACGTCATGTGGGCGAATGGCATGGAAGGCGGCCACGTCTACGGACGCGATGGAGTGCGCAGCTATTGGACGCGCCAGTGGGCCATGCTCGATCCGCATGTCGAGCCGGCGGGATTTTCCCATGGCCCCGAAGGAGAAGTGGTCGTCGAGGTCCATCAGGTCGTGCGCGACCTCGAGGGCAACCTTTTGGCCGACAAAATGGTCGGGCACGTATTCCGAATCGAAAACGGGCTGGTGAAGCGTTTCGATATCAGGGACTAGTCCGCCGCGGGGACAGTTGCTTTCAGTGCAGTGGGTTCCGCCCGCTTGCGCCGGAAAATCTGCAGCGCCGCGGGAATTAGCGACACCGCAATGATCAGCAGCACAACTTTCTCGAAATTCTGCCGGATGAACGGAACCTTGCCGAGTGAATATCCGAGGCAGATCATCAAAGTGACCCAACCCACCGCGCCAGCCACGTTAAACGTCAGGAAGCGTCCGTACTTCATCTTCCCCACTCCCGCGATGAAGGCCGCGAATGTGCGAATGACGGGCACGAACTTGGCATAGAGAATCGTCTTGCCGCCGTGCCGTTCGTAGAATGCATGCGTGCGGTCCAGGTACTCGCGCCGGAAAATGCGCGACTTCGGATTTTGGAACAGCCGGTAGCCGAGCGTGCTTCCCAGCAGAAACCCGATTCCGTCGCCGAGCATGGATGCGATCGCCAACATGACGATCATCGTCCAGATCTGCAGTTTGCCTGCCCCCGCCACCACTCCTACGGTGAACAGCAGCGAATCGCCCGGCAGGAAGAATCCCACCAGCAGTCCGCTCTCCGCGAACACGACCGCGAACAGCACCAGGTAGCCGATCCATCCCGTCATGGTGGTCGCTAACAGCGCGATCAGTTTATCCGGATTGGTGAGGCTGTGCAGGAAGCTGAGAAGTTGGCCGATCAAACTGATTCTGCCTCAGCTCTGGTACGACGTAACCATTCGGCTCAGATTTGCTTCGTTGATTTTGATCTTGCCGCGCTTCTTCAGGTCGTTCACGATGCTGTCGCGAAACAACGGCTGCTCTGCGGTCTGCCGCTGCGAGTTCAAGCTCTGCACAACGGAGTCTCTGTTCCTGGCGAATTGGCTCATGTCGGCCGGAATCTTCTCGGTCACCTTGCACACGAATTCGCCGGCCTGAGCCGCTACCGGGCCGAAAACGTCGCCCACGTTCGCTTTGAAAGCCGCAGGCATCAGCGTTGCCGACCCAATGCCTTCCGCTGCGCCGTCAATAGTAAATGGCGCCGCCGTCTTCACGGTCAGGCCGTATTCTTTGGCCAGCGCTTCAAGGCTCTCGCCTTTTCGCGCCTTGTCCGCGGCCGCTTTCGCCGCCTCCTGCGACAGGCGCAGAGATTCAGCCGTCGTATACTTCTGCAACACGTCGTTCTGAACGTCCGCGTACTCGGCATTGCGCGCGGGGGTAATGTTCGTCACCACAGCAAAAGCCGCTTTGCCCTGGTTGTCCATATTTTCCACCTCGGTCACGCTGCCCTTGGCTGCTGAAGTGATCGCGTTGACCACCTCCGGCTGTGTGTTCACCTCCGGCAGGCTGCCGCCGCTCACGAACCCGTTCACGGGGAAAAACTTCAAGCCATATTTCTTGGCCACTGCCTCGGCTTGCGCGGGGGCGCGGGCAATTTCGGTGTGCGCCGCGTCAACCGCCTTCCTCAAGTTGTCGGCGGCGATTTGCTTCTTCATGTCGAGCAGAATCTGCCCCTTCACATCCTCGAAGCTCTGCGTGCGCGCGGTTTGCTTGTCTTCTACTTGGATGATGTGGTAGCCATATTCGGTATCCACGACACCGCTCAGCTCGCCCGGTTTCAGCGAGAAAGCTGTCTTCTCGAAATTCGGGACGGTCTGGCCGCGCACCACCCATCCCAGCTCGCCGCCCTTTTCCGCCGATCCCGGATCCTCCGAGTTCTTCTTCGCGAGTTCGCCGAAATCGGCGCCGTGCTGCAATTGCTTCAGCAAGTCCTCCGCCTTGGCCTTCAGCTTCGGCGCGTCCTCTTTCGGCTTGCCCTGGGTCTTGATCAGAATGTGCCGCACTTTCACGCGCTCGGGCAACCGGTAGCTATCGATGTTGTCCTGATACTCCTGCCGCAACTGCGCGTCGGAAACGTCGGCGCTCTGTACGAAATCCGCCGTGCTGCCCACGATCAATTGCAGGTCGCGCTTCTCGGGCGTTCGGAACAGTGCTCGGTTTTTCTCGAAATAGGCTTTTACCAAGGCCGGATCTTTATTGACCTTCGATTCAAAATCCTTCGATTCGAATTCGACATACTGGAGCCCCACTTTCAGGTTCTTCCGTTGATATTCCGTCCGTGCTTCCTGATCGGAAACTACCAGCGACTGCATCTCCAGCGTCTCGAGCCGCATGCCCAGGATGGCCTCCCGCCGCTGGCGCTCGAAATCGGGCACGGTCATCCCCTGTTGCGCCAGCACCTGCTCATACATGTTCAGGTCCCACTTACCAAAAGCCTGAGAAAACTCACTCTGTATCGCGTCGCCGAGTTCCTGGTCCGAAACCCGCAATCCCATCTCTCTCGCCTTGTACGCCATCGCTTTGCTTTCGATCAGTTGGTTGACGATCGAGGGGACGTACATCGCCAGGATGCTCTTAGGGAGGTTCGCCTGTCCGCGCGTGATATTCTGAACGGCCCGGTCTACATCCGTAGTGGTGATCTTGTCGTCACCCACCGCGGCGATCACGTTTTGGCCCGACACACTCGGCCCGCCCATTCCGCCCCCCGGAACCAAGTACCACAACATAGAAAGCGACACCAGCCCGAGCACTGCGCCCAGAAGGATGCGCACACTCTTCTCTCGGCTCCGAAACAGGTTAAACATAGATTAGAACGGAAACTCCTGCAGAGGACTTCTCAACGCCGACGCAGCTCGGCTGTCGGCGCAGCCGCTGTGTCTTTTGCCAGTATAGCGGATCGGGGAAGGCTGTGGCGGCTCAACAATGGCGCCGCCGGGACGATAAGAATTGTCTAGGATCTGCTGCCATGAGGGCCTTTATCTGCTCGCTGCTAGGGCACCGCTTCAGTTGGATTATCGAGCGGCGGACCGGCGTCGTGACCGCTGTTTGCCGCCGCTGTAACCGGCCGATCTTATGCCCCTATCCGAAGGGCGAACCAGAGAATGCCATCGAGGCGGGCACCGACGCAGCTTCGCCCTAGCTCCAATCTTCCCTAGGAATAATCCGAAGCGAATTTTTTGTTAGCTCCACACTATTTTGCTATCGATGAAACCCAGTACTGCGCTCTCGAGAACCACCGCGACGGCCGAATTCGCCATTCCAGTCACCTTGCGTCTTCTCGATGAGATGCATTCGCAGGTGCACGCCCATATCCGGCGCGTGAATACAGGCTTCTTCTTAATCGCCGCACCCATGCCTGTCAAACCGGAACGGCGCGTGGAAGTATCCTTTGATAGCCGCCGCATTGAGTGCCAGGTAGTCTACTGTCACCCGGAAGGCGCGGACAACTTCAACCTGGGCGTCCGGATGACCCACACCAGCGGCGAAGCGCTGCGCGCCGAGCCGCGCATCCCAGTCGATCTGGAAGCGAAGGTGAATCTACCGGGTGAGGATCTCCCAATCGCGGGTCGGATGGTGAACATCTCTGCCTCAGGCCTGGGATTGCTGCTCGACAAAGAAGTGCCTACCGAAGAGCTGGCTTACGTGGAGCTTGAAATCGGCCTGGCGTTTGGCGAAATCAGGCACTGCTCCAAAACGGCGAATGGCTACCGGGTCGGCATAAAGCTCGACGAGTTCCTTTCACGCGCCGACGAAGTTTTGGCGGCCCGCAAGCGCTCCGAGTCCGTTCCCAGCACCACCGGCATCGCGAGATTCTTCCGAAGAAAGAATTAACCTACGAACTGCAATCCCGGTGCGGCTCTTACCTGCTTTGAGCAAATAACTCCTGCCAGGATTCGTCGAGCGCGATCCAACGCTCGGTTTCTTCGTCCCAACTCGCCGCCAGATGCGGAACATGCAACAGTCCGTGGCCCTCGGTGCACAGTAACTCGGTGCCGGACCAAGTTAAGAGCAAGCATCCGGGGCACCCAATGCGAACCGGGAAGCACAATAGGCGCAAGCAAACGCGGCAGCGCGCCCGCTGGTCCGCGAGCGACCAAAAGAAGACGCCCATCGCGCCCAAGATATAGAGCCAGACCAGAAACGGGCCGCTCGCTGGATCTTTCGATGCGAATAGAAACGAAGACTCGGACCGGCTCCACTCCAGCCCTGCTGCGAAGACGCAGGCGAGGGCCAATCCCGTCTTTGCGGCGAAGAATCCGGTCCTGCGAAGAGTAGAGCTCCGATTTCGCGCAGCCCACGCAGCAGGCCAATTGCGGACGCGAACCTGTGATACGGCCGCGATCATCAATGCTCCGATCAGCACAGCCATTCCGAAGAACCGCACGGGCGTCAGCAGGGCGCCTCGCAGATGTCGCAGCCGCAATTGCGAGTTGTAGAAGTAGTAACAGCAATCTTCGGCTACCTTTGTAAGTTCCCGATCGAGCTGGTTCTCCGTGACACCCGGTTTGGCTCTGAGCACGACCATCACTTGGGAATCTCCAAGCTCGTGTTGCACCAGGTAAATCGAAGGTTGGCGCGAAAGAAATTGGAAATCTGCGGGCAACACCGCGGCCACGCGGTAAGTCTCGCCCGCGATCGCGATTTCCGAGCCTACGACTCCCCGGTCGGCGTGAAACACCGACAACCACGTCCGGTATCCCAGCACCACACCCGAATCTTGCGGAATCGCTCCGAGTTCCGGTTTGGCGTCGAAAACAGTGAAGAGGCTCGGCTCCGTGGTGACTACCAGAAGTTTCTTCGCCGATATACGGCGCGAGGATACCGAAGCGTGTCTCGCAGTAAATCCGGCAGCGCTTTCGAGCAACCGGCTATGCTTTGCCCAACCCGGCGCCAGATCGGGCGGCACGCCCTTGTCGCCCCCGCTGATGATGGGGTGCAACCAGACGGACAGCAGATTGGTTTGCCGATGGGGAGGAGGGAAAAACACCTGCCGCGTGGCCGGGAACCCGCCGCTCACTGCGCCCACGGCCGCGAGCATTCCAGCCAAAATACCCAGGCACAGCCACGGCGAACGCGCCCACTCCTGAACCCGGCTCTGCGCGTGTGCTTGGGATGCGAAGTGCCATCCGGCATCGACGAAGGCGCCCGCGCAAACGCGAACCAGCCGCAGCGCCTCGCGGCCGTTCCATGCGCCCACCTGCCGCAGGAACTGCCAGCGATACCAAAGCTCGCCGAACCATTCGCGTTTCCACTCCTGCCGTTGCGGCGCAGGTACAAGTTGAGCTGCCGCGCGAATCATCGCGTTGCACAGCATCACCGAAAACGGCGCTCTATGCTCAGACTCCATACAACGGTCCTCACCGCCCCGGCTTTTCCGCCGCTAATTTGCCCACCAGCGGATATCGTTTCTGCGATTGCTCCAGCACCTGTGCGCCGACGCGTGTCACGCGATAGTACTTGCGCGCCGGCCGCTGCTCGGAAACTGCTTTCTTCTCGGATTCCCACTGCGATCCGATCAAGCCCTCCGTCTCCATCCTGCGCAAAGCAGGGTAGACCGTCCCGCTCGGCAATCCGGTAGCGTCCATAATGTCGAATCCGTAACTGTAGCCGTTCTCTATAGTTTGCAAGATCAGCGCAGCCGTGTGCGAAAGTTTGGCGGTGTCGCTCATAGCCTATATAGAATCCTACACCTTTTTTAGACGAGTTTCAGCAGCTCAAGCGCAGCGCTGCTCTGTTCTTCAAAGATAACCGTGTGTTCGGCCGGCAGCATGCCCCGCTTGTGCCGCCGCAATGCATACCATGCGCCCGCAGAGAGCGCGGCCAGCACCGCGAAGCGTGCGGGTTGTTGCAGCATCCAGCGCTCAAACTGCGCCAGCATGGGAACCACTACCAGAACACCCAGGACACAGGTTGAGATTCGAAGCAACAATTGTCTCGTTTCAAGCTGCTTACTACAAGTGAACGGAATTTTGTGGAACCCGATCAGCACCGCATCGATCAGCAGCACGGTCATGATCGCGAGCGTTGCAACGTGCTCGCCTGCGATGACCCATCCGAATCGCTGAGCCGTGACGCCTCCCACCACGAGCACCTCCCATGGCAAAATAGCCCACAAGAGAAACCGGCGGGCGATGGTGTCCGGACGCGCGCTGGCGTCATCCGTCGTGATGCGAAATGCCCAGTTGGCTTCGAAAGAGGCAGGCAGGTCGAAGGCGAATCGCAAAGCGGTCACCGCAAAGAACGCCAGAATGAAAGCCGGCGCGAGCCACGCATTGCCGGGTAGAGCCTGACGCAAAGCCGGAAGTGCGCCGTCTGCGGCTGTCTGCGCCGCCATCACCAGGCCGATCCCGAGATACCCGCCCGCAAACATCAAGTGCCGTTCGCTGCGCAGCAAAACTTTCCACATGAAGCCGTGGCAACCGCGCTCAAATTCGCTTCGAAACAGCCGTTTCGCCGCCACCTGCGGCAACGGTATCCGGAACCCACGGCGCGCGCTTCCCAGCAGGTCCAACGATTCGGCCAGCCGCAGAAAATGCCGCCGGTAGCACAATGTATATGCGGCTATCGCGACCGCGATTGCTGCCAATAGCGCTGTTAGCGCTTCGCTCGCGAGTGAGCTCATCCTGGCGTTTGCCAGTCCCGCTGCTTTTTCATAAATCCCCAAAAACCAGTACGCGGGCAACCATCGCATGTAAACCTCGCGCAGATGCGGCAGCCGGCCGGCAAACAATTGCAGAAACAGATTGGAAAGAAATCCGCTCAGCAACACCACCACCAGCAGCATGCGCACCGCCACGGAGACAGGACGGAAGAGCCGGCTCGGCAGCACCGCCATGAGCACCCCGACCAGCGCGAACACGGCGAAGAAACTAAAGAGACTTGCCGAAAACACCGCGGCCGCATGGGCAATCGCAATCCGTGCAAAGGCTGAGAAGCTGCCGTCGCTCACGGTGACGAAAACGGGAAACAGAAATGAAGAGACCGCGTTCACATCGATTCCAAACACCAGTGCGAGGCCGAACAATCCCGTGAAGTTTGCCAGAAAGATGTTGCGGATCGGGATGGGGAGTATTGCCAAATTGGCAAAGTCGCGCCGGTCCGGAAGCAGCCGGTTCCAGCGCAGCACCATCACCAGCCCGGTGATGGTCATCGACAATACCACGAAGAAATATTCGTCCGCGATTGAGGCTCGATACGGGTTGAAGCTTTTTTGCCCGCGGAACCACTGCAGCAGCGTTGAATACTTGTCCATGAGAAAAATGGATGCAAACGCCCCCGGCGAGGCGAGGATCGCAAGCACTGCGCCCACCCCCAGATTGGTGGACCCGCTCCCCTGCTCGTCGTCGTTTGCGAATACCCGCTTGACGAAATACCTGACCAGGGTCCGAAACGGATCTTCGCGCTTGCGTATCCGGCGAGCCTGCTGTGTCATCCGCTCACCACCGTTTCCACAATCGCGTGCGCCGCTTCTTCGGCGTCCACCTCCTGCACTAGGTGCGCAAATGCCGCCTCGAGCGACGGCATTGCCTGGAAGCGCTTCAAATCGTCAATCGTTCCGTAGGCCAACTGCCGTCCCTTCTGCAAAATGGTCACGTGCGAGCAAACTTTCTCGACCACCTCCAACACGTGCGAGCAGTAGAAAATCGTCTTTCCTTCCTGGCTTAGCGCCGCTACCAGCTTTCGAAAGATCATGGCCGACGTCACATCGAGGCCCGTCAGCGGCTCATCGAAAATGATCAGCTCCGGATTATGCAACAACGCGGCAATCAGAAGAATTCGCTGCCGCATGCCCTTCGAATAAGCTGAAATGGCGGTGTGGCGATGCGGGTGCATCGAGAACAGTTCCAACAGTGCGTCTGCGCGTTTGGCAATCAGGCGCGCCGCGAGTCCGCGCAGCCGCCCCACCAGTTCCAGGTACTCCAACCCGGAAAGAAACGGATACAGATTCGCCTCTTCAGGTACGTAGCCGAGCAGGCGCTTATGCGCTGTGAGATCGTCCCGGATGTTCTGCCCTCGGAAGAGAACCTGTCCGCTGGTTGGCTCGAGCAGGCCGGTGATGATCTTGACCGTGGTGCTCTTGCCGGAGCCGTTCGGGCCGAGGTAGCCGAGCACCTCGCCCGGTTTTACCTCGAAGCTGACATTCTCGACGGCGGGAACCGAGCTGTAGCACTTGGTAAGGGACCGGACCTCGAGCATGTAGATAGAATACTACATAGTTAGGGGAGCAAACTGGCCGTGCTTCCTGCCTGCCGCAAAAACGCCTCCGCCTGTGCATAGCCACTCTCGATTCCACGGAAGCGCGCGACCTGCGATTGCAACGAGTAATACCGTTCCGGAGATTGCGAGGCGTGCGCATAGCAAGCGGCGCGCTTGCGGGCTTCGGTCCGGGTGATATCGACATAGTCTGTCGGCGAAAACATCACCGTGTCTTCGCCATCTGAGACTTCGTAGTAATACAAAGCGAAGCTCTTGCTCATGCGGAGCCACGCATCGTAGACGAGCGTGGAAACCGCGCGGTGGTCGCGATGATTGTCGACTGGCCATTGTGTCAAGACCAGATTCGGCTTCTCGGATTCAAGCAGCTTGCGAAATGCTTCATAGTGTTCCGCATCGACAATGGCTTCTCCATCCACCTGATCCGCAAACCGGGGCTGAGCCTTCAGGATTTGACACGCTTGCCGCGCTTCGGCAACGCGCAGCGCGCCGCACTCAGCCGCAGCCTTCCCCGGGCAACCCTTCTCGCCGCGATTCAGGTACAACAGGGTAACGTCGTGACCCAGATCAGCAAATTTCGCAATCGTGCCGCCGCAGCCATACTCCGGATCGCCGGGATGGCCTCCGGCAACCACCATCTTCCACTTCTCTTGAGCCGCGCCGCGAAGCGTTCCACTTACAAGAACTGCCGCTGCGGAATAACCGAAAAGATCGCGGCGAGATAGCGGAGGCATCGGCTCAATAGGCGGCAGCTTTACCGTTTGACGTGCGCGCCCTCACCAGCCCAAGCACCATCTCTTCCACCTCTTCTAACGACCGCCCGGTTGTGTCTACCAGCTCCGCATCGGGGGCCTGCAGCAACGGCGCTTCCTTTCGCCGCCGGTCGCGCTCGTCGCGCCGCTTCAGATCGCTGGCAATCGTCTGCTCGTCGGAATGCCGTCCGTCTTCGAGCAGCTCCAACGCTCGCCGTCGCGCCCGCTCCGCCGGGTCCGCATCCAGGAAAATTTTTAGCTGCGCTTCCGGAAAGACAACGGTGCCGATATCGCGGCCTTCCATGACTACGTTGTTCTTTTCAGCCATCCTGCGTTGCAGCGGTAGCAGCGCGCGCCTCACGCCTGGTACAGCGGATACCTTCGAGGCCGCCTCCGAAACCCGCAGCTCGCGAATCGCGTCGGTCACATCTTCTCCGTTGAGAAAAACCCGGCCGTCTGCTCCCAGCTCGATGTTCGCTTCTTTGGCAAGCTGCTCGAGCCGGTGCATATCGTTCAAAGCCACTCCCAGGCGCAAGGCCCAAAGCGCCGCCGCTCGATAAATGGCGCCCGTATTGATATACAAGAAGCCCAGTTTCTCAGCCACGCGCTTGGCTAGCGTGCTTTTGCCCGCCCCCGCGGGTCCATCAATCGCAATAATGATGCGTTTCTCGCTCATGCGGACATTTCTTCGTAGAGTATGGCACGGGTCTGTAGCGGATGGCCCGATTCGCTCTTGCTGTTGACGCCAAAATTACTTCAATGATAGTTCGACTTTCTTGCACAGGCGAGTAAGGATCTCGCAACGCTGAACGTAAATGACTTTTCCATAAGTGGGTCCACTTTATGCCTGGCCGGATCCACAGCTATCTACTCGAACAAGCCGGTTCTGTATGTCATCGGCGCGTCGGGGAAGTATCGAGGCGCATTCCAATTGAGTCGATCGGTAATGGCTTCCGCCCCTGTACACTGCTTTCCGGAACGCATGTATCGGAGCGATGACGAATCGATTGCATCCAGGTTGATCGCCCACGCCCCGCAGGGCTCTTCGAACAGCTAATATCCGCGTGTGGCCACTAACCGAGTATCTACCGGGTAACATCGAGCCGAGTCGCTGCAGAATCGAAAGCTAACGTTGACACGGTTGTGACCTCGGAACGGTAAACAGGAATGTGCCGACGACGCCCTCAAACCTGTTCGATGAACTATTCGATTCGGTTCCGAAGCCTGTCCGTGAAGTCCTGCATTCGGCGTTGCAGCTAAACGGTCTTCGAGATTTGCACGCGCGAGCCCGTCTCAACTCGCAGGCGCCGCTGTCACGCGCTGTGCTGGAGCTGCTGGATGTCGCAATCCGTGTGTCACCGTTAGAAACAGAGCGTTTCCCGCGCTCCGGCCCTCTGATGGTGGTCGCGAACCACCCGTTCGGAGTCCTGGATGGGCTGGTGCTCGATGCGCTGCTGCTGGATGTGCGTCGCGACGTGAAGATCCTGACCAATCGGCTGGTCGCGAATGCCGAGGAGATCCGCGACCGCTGCATTCCGGTCGATGTGTTCGGTCCGGCCGCTTCGTTGGCAAACCTGAGGGCGGTTCGCCGGGCCAAGGAGTGGCTCAGAGACGGGCATGGCCTGATTATTTTCCCAGCCGGCGAGGTTTCGCATTGGCGCCCGGAACAACTCTGCATCACCGATCCACCGTGGTCCGCCTTGGCCGCGCGCTTCGCCATGCAAGCTCAGGCCACCATCGTGCCGGTGCATTTCGTTGGAGCGAATAGCCTGGTGTTTCAAATCGCCGGACTCCTCCATCCCCGCATGCGCACCGTGCGGCTTCCGACCGAGTTGTTCAATAAGCGAGGATCTACGATTGAGGTGCGCATTGGAACCCCCGTCGCCGCTTCCGAGCTTGCCAAGCAAGGTTCCGTCGAGAACGCGACAGCGTATCTACGCGCGCGTAGCTACATGCTGGCGCATCGCCAGCCGGCCGGAAAGGCGCGCGGCAAAGCATCGACAAGCGAAGGACACGCTACGCCGGTTGCGCTGGAAGGTTTGGCTGTCGCCGACGAGATCGGCGAGCTCGAAAAGAGAGGCGCGAAAATTCTCGAGCGCGGTTCCTATGCCGTCTTCGGGGGCTTGGGCGCGGCCATGCCGGTGGTGTTGCGTGAAATCGGCCGCCTGCGCGAACTTACGTTCCGTGGCGTGGGTGAAGGGACCGGGAAGGCGCTGGATCTCGATTCGTTCGATGCCTATTACACACATCTCGTGCTTTGGCACAAACAGAAACGCTGCATCGCCGGCGGCTATCGGCTGGCGTGGACGGAAGACATTGTGCCGAGTCGCGGTCTGGCCGGCCTCTACACCTCAACCCTGTTCCGCTTCGCGCCGGGGTTTTTCGAAACCATAGGCCCGGCGGTGGAATTGGGCCGCACTTTTGTTTGCTCCGAATTCCAAAAGGATTATGCGCCGCTGATGCTGCTGTGGCAAGCCATCGGGCGCTCGATCGCGGCGCGGCCACAGTCGCCGGTTCTTTTCGGCGCCGTCAGCATTAGCGCGAACTATTCCGCTGCGGCCGTGGAGCTCATCGTGGAATATCTGCGGCGGCGCAGGTTGCGTCCCGATCTGGCTCGCTTGGTGACGCCGCGGCGTCCGTTCCGTTCCCGGCTAACGCGCGCGGCAGATATCCGATTGGCTGCCGCCTGCATGAGCGAAATTGAAGATCTAGCAATACCGTTGGCGGATATCGATAACTCCTGCGACGTTCCGATTCTGCTTCGGCAATACGTGCGCCTGGGCGGGCGCATTGCGGCATTCAGTCTCGACCGTAACTTTTCGAATGTGCTCGACGGACTGCTGGTTGTGGATCTTCGCGAGACGACGCCAAAGCTGCTGGCAAGATACATGGGCGCTGAATCCGCGGCCGCGTTCCTTCGCGAGACCTGTGGCGCCCGCTCTGCTTAGTGTTTAGCTGCTCCGAACGCCCAATGGTCGACTAGCCTTTCCTGCCGGCAACACCGTGCGTGGACCCCCTTCGAGATGCTCCACGCGTGACGCTGTCGCTATCGTACGTTTACTTCAGTTGGAATTGCCCGTTTGGGACGATCATTGGCCCCGTCGCGCGCGGCCAGCATTTTTTCGCCGGGCGGATCACACGCATCGCCGGATTGAGCTTCTTCGTTTAGTTCTTCCAATGTTTTGCCCTTCGTTTCCGGCAGCATGAAGACAGTGACGAAAATGCCTAAGGCGCTCACGAGGGCGGCGGCGAGCTCAGCCGCTGGCAAGCCGTGCCTGTTCATCAGTATCGGGAACAGAAAGACCCGGCGAAGCCGCCGATCTTCCATTTGCCTTCGCATACAATAAGGTTCTCCATTGTCCTCGGAAATTCGAGTTGTGGACGGATCCGAACCGCTCTGGGCGCAACTGCTCGGCTACATCGATGAAGGGCTGGTGGTCCCGGTTGTGGGCCCCGGCCTCGTGACTGTGCGGGACGAAGCCGGCGAGGCGCCCTACTACACCCAACTGGCCCTGCGCGTAGCCGAGCGAGCGGGCGTGCCGGCGGACGATCTGCCGGTTGGAAGCGAGTTGAACGAAGTGGCCTGCCGGTTTCTTGCCAAAGGTGGACGGGCGGGCGACCTCTATTCGCAGGTCTTCATGGCGGCGCGTGAAGAACTACCACCGATTGCCCCGGCGCTGGTGCAATTAGCGGAAATTACGACGTTTCGCCTGTTTTTGACGACCACGTTCGATTCGATGCTGGAACGGGCATTGAACCAGGTGCGCGGGGCGGGCACAACCCAGATATTGAGCTACTCGCTCACCAAGGTTCAGGATTTGAAAGGACCGCTCGAGAACAGCGATCGCACCACCATTTATCATCTCTTCGGAAAACTGGCCGCGATTCCGGATTTCGCGCTTACCCAGGAAGATCTGCTGGAGTTCATCTACTCGCTGCAATCGGAGACCAGGCATCCGCGCAACCTATATAAGGAGCTGGAGGATCGCTCGCTGCTCATTCTGGGGAGCCGGTTCAGCGACTGGTTGGCGCGGTTTTTCCTGCGCGCGCCGCGAACGAGCCGTCTCTCGGCGGGAAGCAAATTGCCCAGCTTCATCGCCGATACCGAGATTGCGCGCGACAACAACTTGATCGTATTCTTGAACAATTTCAGCCGCGACACCCGAGTGTTTTCCGCGATCGAGCCGGCCGAATTTGTTGTGGAATTGCACCGGCGCTGGAAAGAGTTGCATCCGGACACGGAAGCGGTGGAGGTGAAGCCGCACGAAGAAGCCAAGCGCGCGGTGGCCCGCGAAGATCCGTTTGTATTTTTGAGTTATGCGAGCGAAGATCGGCCCGCGGCGCGGCGTATTTTTCAAGCGCTGGCGGAGGCAAAGATCGACGCGTTCTTCGATAAAGAAGGATTGGTTGGCGGCGACAATTGGGACCCTAAGCTGAGCGAGAAGATCCGAAATTGTTCGCTCTTTATTCCGGTCATTTCGCAAAATACGCTGGTGGGCGGGGCGCGCGTGTTCCGATCCGAATGGATACAGGCGATCGAGTTGTTCAAGCAATCGCCGGCTTGGTATTCGCCAACCGACGTGTACGTGGCGCCCGTGGCGATCGATGATACGCGCGAAGACCACGCGCGGATTCCGCCGGAATTTCGCAAGACGCAATGGATGCGCTTGCCGGGAGGCGAGCCGACCTCGGAATTTGTGGAGCGAGTAAAGCTATTGCACCGCCGCGCGCAGCAGGAAAGGGCCGGGGCACTGTGAGCGCGCTGCTGGATGCCGCGGCAAGACCGGGCGACCGGCCACCGCTCGATGAACAGAACCCGTGGCCGGCGCTCGACTCGTTTCACGAAGCGGATCGCAAGTTTTTCCGGGGCCGGGCCGAAGTTACGAATGAAGTTTTGCGCCTGGTGCTGCGCGAGCGCGTGACGGTCCTATACGGCGTTTCCGGCATCGGTAAATCCTCGCTCCTCGAAGCCGGGCTATTTCCGCTCCTGCGGCAACAGGGCGCGCTGCCGATCAGCATTCGATTCGATTTTTCGAGCGACGATCCCGACTTGACCGGCCAAGTGAAGCGCGCCATCTCGGCTCAGGCAGAGGCGGGCGGGGTGGAGGCGCCGGCGCACGCGGAGTTGGAGACGCTCTGGGAATATCTGCACCGGCGTGAGCAGAGTTTCTGGGACGACCGTAACCGGCTGGTGATGCCGGTGCTGGTGTTCGATCAGTTCGAGGAGCTTTTCACGCTGGGCGCCGAACGCCCGGAAAAACAAGCGCGGGCTCGCGAGCTGCTGGTGCAGTTGGCGGACCTGGCCGAGGGCCGCGCGCCGCAGGATTTGGCCGAGTGGCTGGAAGAGCATCCCGAAAGCGCCACAAATTTCACCTTTGATTCTCATCAATATCGAATCCTGATTGGCGTGCGTGAAGACTACCTGGCGTATTTGGAGGATCTGCGCGATCTGATGCCGGGAATTGTGCTGAATCGGAAAAGGCTCTGGGCGATGGATGGCGCGGCGGCCCTGGAGGTGGTGAGCCAGGCGCAGCGTCTGATCTCGCCGGAGGTGGCCGAGCAAGTGGTGCGCTTCGTCGCCAGAGCAGGCTCCGCAGCCAAGCTGGCGGACATGGTGGTGGAACCGGCGCTGCTGAGCGTGATGTGCAGCGAGCTGAACGAGAAACGCAGAAGCCGCGCAGAGGAACAAATTTCGGCCGGCTTGCTGCAGGGAAGCAAAGACGAGATTCTGCGGGATTTTTACGAGCGCGCGACCGGCGACGTCAGCGCCAGCACGCGCAAGTTTATCGAAGAGCAGTTAATTCTCGATCCCGGGTATCGCGACACGGTGGCGCTCGAGGCGGCGTTGAAACGGCCGGGGGTGACGGAGGGCGATGTCGGCAGGCTGGTCAAGCGCAGGCTGGTGCGGGTTGAGGAGCGCGGCGGAGTGCGGCGCATCGAGTTGACCCACGACCTGCTGATTGGAGTGATTCGCGAGAGCCGCGACAAGCGCCACCTGACAGAGAAGGCGGAAGAAGAGAAGACGGCGCGCGAAATTGCGGAGCAGCGGGAGCGAGCCGCGCGAAAAACTCTGAGGCGGACTCGAGCGCTGGCGGCCGTGTTCATATTGCTGGCCGTCGCGGCGGTCGTGATGGCCGGGTGGGCATTGGTGGCGACGAAGGCTGCTCGCCGGGCGCAGCAGGAGACCCTGGTCACCTTAGCGCGTTCGCAGGTGCAACAGGGAGAGACGATGCACGAGCAAGGAGACGAGGATAATCTCGCGCTGGCGTACTTCGCGCGAGCCATTCGCGTCGATCCGGCCTTTGGGACTCCCAAACCGTGGATTGCCAGCCTGCTCCTGCAAGGGCGGCTCTCGCGCATGGTGTTTCCGCACACGGACGCGGTCAATGCAGCGGCGTTCAGTCCCGATGGGAAGTTGGTGGTGACCGCGTGCGACGACGACGCCGGTCAGGTATGGGACGCCGCGACAGGAGCGCCGGTGGGATTGCCGCTGCAGCACGCCGACGCGGTGGTCGCTGCAACCTTCAGCCCGGATGGGAAATGGGTGTTGACGGGATCGATGGACGGGACGGCACAAGTGTGGGACGCTGCGACCAGCAAGCCCGTTGGCGCGCGCATGCATCATGAGTTCCAGGTCTATTTGGCGGTGTTCAGCCGGGATGGCAAGCGTGTGCTGACAGCGTCTCACGACCAGACGGCGCGCGTCTGGGACGCGGCGACAGGCGAACCGGTGGGACCACCCATAATGGACAACGGCGCCTTAGCGGCGTTCAGCCCGGACGGCAAATGGGTGGCGGCATTGTCGGCTGCCAATGCGGCACGGGTTTGGAATGCGGAAACAGGCCAGCCGGTGAGCCCGCCAGTGACACACGCCGGCTTCATCAACGATATGGCGTTCAGCCCGGATGGCGAGTGGGTCGTGACCGCTTCGATGGACAACACGGCGCGGGTGTGGGAAGCAGCTACGGGCAAAACGGTGGGACTTCCGCTGCGCCACAACGATTCGGTCTATTCGGCGGCATTTAATTCGAACGGCAAATGGGTGGTCACGGCATCGGGCGACAAAACAGCCCGGATATGGGAGGCCGCGACAGGAGATCCGGTGGGGCCTCCGATGCGGCATGCCCAGATGGTGGCGACCGCGGTCTTCAGCCCGGACGGCAAGCAGATACTAACGCGTACGAAGCCGGACTACAACGTGGTGAAGACCTGGGAGGCCGGGACCGGAATTGAGCTCGGCTTAGCGGTGCAGGAGGAAGACTCCATCAACTCTGCGGAGTTCAGTCCGGACGGAAGGTGGATTGTCACAGCATCGAAGGACAAAACAGCGCGAGTGTGGCCGGCATTCGCGAGCCGCGCGGTGGGTTTGGAGCTGCCACACAAGGATAAGGCGCCGCCGGTGCTGAGCCCGGACAGTCGCTGGGTCGTGACCGCGCCGGGCGATAGCACGGCGCGAATTTGGGAGACGGCGACGGGCAAAAGCGCGGGACTGGCCATGCCGCTGAGTGCGCCACTACAATCCGCGGCATTCAGCCGCGACGGCCAGCGTATTGTGACCGCCGACGCAAGCGGCAGCGTGCGGGTATGGGAAGCGCCGGCGGGGAAAGCCATGGGAACCCCAATGCGGCCGGGCGCGATCGTAAAGTCGGTGGCGTTCAGCCCCGATGGCAGGCAGGTCGTCACCGCTTCCAAAGATCGGGCGCAGGTATGGGATGTGGAAACCGGCAACGCGGTAGGGCGGCCGCTGAAGCATGAAGACAATGTCAATTCGGCGGTGTTCAGTCCCGATGGCGCATGGGTCCTGACCGCGTCCGACGATAAGACGGCGCGCGTGTGGGAGGTCCGGACGGGCAAAGCGGTTGCACCCGCTATGCGGCATGAGAACGCGGTGTATTCAGCGGAATTTAGCCCCAACGGTGAACAAGTACTGACTGCATCGGCGGACGCGACCGCACGCACGTGGCATGCCAAGACAGGAAGGCAGATTGCCGCGATGCAACACGACGGAGCGGTGGAATCGGCTACCTTCAGCCCCAACGGCCAATTTGTGCTCACGGTGTCGCAGCATAACGTGGCCCAGATCTGGAATGCGGAGAATGGCAGGCCGGTCGGGTTGCCGCTGCCCCAGGGCGGCGACGTTGCAACAGCGGAGTTCAGCCCGGATGGGAATTGGGTGGTGATCGCGTCGGCCAATAACTTGGCGCAGGTGGCGGAAGCGGCAACGGGCAAGCCGGCGGGATTGCCGTTGCTTCATAAGAGTGCTGTCACCGCAGCCAAGTTCAGCCCCGACGGGAAGTGGATTGTAACCAGTTCTTCTGAAAGCGCTCGGGTGTGGCCGGCCTACACCGCCATTCAAGGCGCCGGTGCGTTGGCGGAGCTAGCCGAGGTAGTCAGCGGCTATCAAATCACTGACTTGGGGACCATAGGGCCCGCTCGCAACATACCCGCGCGCTTTCTGAAGTTACAGCAGATGGCGTCTTCCGCACACTTCGGCGACCTGAGTACGACGTCATTGATCAAGTGGTATTTCGCGACGCCGCAGGAGCGCAGTATTGCGCCGGGGCTCACGCTTCCGGTGTGCGATTACATCGGCGAACTCGTGAGGCAAGGCAGGTTGGCGGATGTGGCGTCCGGATTTCCCGCGCAGGCGCTGTTCTGTGAGAGTAGTAAGTAGCGCGCACGAGCGTCTAGCGCTCACCCTTCGACACCCGTAGATCTCGCGGGGGAAACACACAGAAATTCGACTGGATGAGCCGCGTCCAACCTTCGGATACGATTATGGCGGCACAACAACTTGCTCGTGGTTTAGGCTGGTTCAGCATCGGACTTGGCGCGGCGGAGCTTTTCGCTCCCAAGCGCATGAGTAAATTGATCGGACTAAGCAATCACGCTAACTTGATTCGATTAATGGGCATGCGCGAGATTGCGGCGGGAATCGGCGTACTGACCGAAGAGACACCCGCGCGATCCATGACCGCTCGCGTGGGCGGAGACGCGTTGGATTTGGCCCTGCTCGGCGCGGGATTGATTTCGGGTAAGAATCAGCGCGGGCGGGTATTAGCGGCAACCGCAGCCGTGGCGGGAGTGACGGCGCTGGACGTGATTTGCCGGCGCCAGTTGAACGGCACAACTGAGAGTGCCAGCACGGTGAACACGGTGCAGAGCGTCGCCGTGAATCGTTCGCCCGAAGAGTGCTACCAATTCTGGCGCAATTTGGAAAATTTGCCGCGTTTCATGCAGCACGTCGAATCGATCCGGGCGTTAGACGACCGGCGCTCGCACTGGGCGGTCAAAGGTCCGGGCGGAATTGTCGTGGAATGGGACGCCGAGATTATCGATGACGTACCAAACGAGGCGATCGCATGGCGGTCACTCGAAGGCGCGGATGTGAAGAACTCCGGCTGGGTACGGTTTGAGCGCGCGCCGGCCGGACACGGGACGTTCGTAAAGGCGTATCTCGACTATGAACCCCCCGCCGGGAAGGCCGGCGTTCTGCTTGCCAAGTCGATAGGGAAAGAACCGGGACAGCTCGTGAAAGGCGACCTGCGGCGCTTCAAGAGCATTTTGGAGACCGGCGAGATTCCGACCACCGAAGGACAGCCTTCAGGACCGCGCTCCGCGGTGGGCCGCCTGGCCGAAGCCTTTGACAGAGCGTAAAGCGCGAACGGGAGACATCTATGAAAGCGAACTGTTGGTACGGCAAAGAGGACGTCCGCGTGATGGACGTGCCCGATCCCAAGATTTTGAACCCGCGCGACGCGATCGTGAAGATCACATCCACCGCGATCTGCGGCTCCGATCTCCACTTATATGACGGCTACATCCCCAGCATGATGGCCGGCGACATTCTTGGGCACGAATTCATGGGCGAAGTGGTCGAGACCGGCAGTTTCGTGCGCAACCTGAAGCCGGGCGACCGCGTCGTGGTTCCCTTCACGATTTCGTGCGGGAGCTGTTTTTCCTGCCAGTTGCAGTTGTGGTCGCTGTGCGAGAATTCGAACCCGAACGCCTGGATGGCCGAGAAGCTCTGGGGCCATTCGCCCTCCGGACTCTTCGGTTATTCGCACTTGACCGGCGGGTACGCCGGAGGGCAGGCGCAATACGCGCGCGTGCCGTTCGCCGATGTGGGGCCGCTGAAAATTCCAGATGAGCTCGAAGACGAACGGGTCTTGTTCCTCTCCGACATTTTGCCGACCGGATATATGGCGGCTGAGCAGTGCAACATACACCCGGGCGATACCATAGCTGTCTGGGGTTGTGGGCCGGTGGGCCTGTTCGCGATCCAGAGCGCGTTCTTACTAGGCGCCGAGCGAGTCGTTGCCATCGATCGCGTGCCGGAGCGCCTGCGATTAGCGCGCGAGAAGCTGAACGCAATTACCATCGATTACGAAGAGGCGAACGTCTACGATTCGTTGATGGATCTGACGGGCGGCCGTGGGCCGGATTCGTGCATCGACGCCGTGGGCATGGAGGCGCACATGCCCGGGCCGCTGTACGCATACGATCGCGTGAAGCAGGCGCTGATGATGGAAACCGGACGGCCGATCGCCTTGCGCGAAGCGATCATGGCGTGCCGGAATGGCGGGACGGTCTCGATCCCCGGAGTCTATGGCGGGCTGTTGGACAAGATGCCCTTCGGATCGATCATGAATCGCTCCATCACGATAAAGACCGGACAAACGCACATGCACCGTTATATGCGGCCATTGCTGGAGCGGATCCAGAAGGGCGAAATCGATACGACGTTCCTCATTACACACCGGCTTCCGCTGGAAGAGGCGCCGAATGCCTATCGGGTATTCAGGGACAAGCAAGAGGAGTGCATCAAAGTGGTGTTAAAGCCGCACGGCGGCGCATCGCTGAACGGCGGGTCGGGCGTGAACGGCCGCGGCTATCAAAACGGCGCAAGCGGCAATGGCCCCGCACACTAGTGCGTGATGCCGACCTGGCTCAGGAGCCAGGCGTACTCGAAGGCGCGATCATGCAGCCGGTCGTAACGGCCGGAGGCGCCCCCATGGCCGGCCGGATCCATCTTGATCTTGAGCAATAGCGGGTTGCCGTCGGTCTTGAGTGTGCGCAGCCGCGCGACATATTTCGCCGGCTCCCAGTACATCACCTGGCTATCGTGCAAACTGGTCGTCACCAGCATGGCGGGATAGGCTCGCTTTTCGAGATTGTCGTACGGGCTGTAGGTCTTCATATAGTCGTAAGCGGCTTGCTCGTTCGGGTTGCCCCATTCGAGATATTCGCCTACGGTCAGCGGCAAGGAAGCGTCCATCATGGTGTTCATCACGTCGACGAACGGAACGCCAAGGTGGACCGCGCGAAAGAGATCGGGCCGCTGATTGACGGCCGCGCCCATCAACAGGCCCCCGGCGCTTGCGCCCTCAATCACCAGCCGGTCCTTCGAAGTCCAGTTTTCCTGCACAAGGTATTGCGCGCAATCGACAAAGTCGTTGAAGGTGTTTTTCTTCTTCATCAACATCCCGTCTTCGCGCCATTGCTCGCCCATTTCGTTGCCGCCGCGGATGTGAGCGATCGCGTAGACCATGCCGCGGTCGAGCAGACTCAAACGACCGCTATCAAAGGTCACGGGAGTGGCATAGCCGTAGGAGCCGTATGCATACAGGAACAGAGGAGCGTGGCCGTCACGCTCGAAACCCTTCTTATAGACGATCGAGAGCGGAACCTTCACGCCGTCGCGCGCGGTTGCCCAAAGCCGTTCGGATACATACTGCGATGGGTCATAGCCGCCCAGGATCTCCTGACGTTTCAGGAGGACCGACTTGCCGGTCAGAGTGTCGTAGTCATAAATACTTTGAGGCGTGATGAAACTCTGATAGCTGTAGCGATACGTGGTCGAATCGTAATCGCGCGTGCCACCGGGAAAAACGGAATAGACAGGCTCAGGAAACTCGACCGATGTCCATGCGCCGGTTTGAAAATTCTGAAGGCGTAAACGCGTCAGGGCCTGTGACTTTTCCACCGCCACCGCGAAGTTCTTGAACAGATCGATATCTTCGATCAGCACATCCTCGCGATGCGGAATCAAAACGGTCCAGTTTTTCGCGCCCGGATCGTTCTCCGGTGCGGTCACCACCTCGAAATTCTTTCCGTCTTTATTGGTCCGGATATAGAACAGCCCTTCGCGATGATCGACGTAGTAACGGTGCTTCTTTTTGCGCGGGAGGAACACCGCGAACGTCTCTTGCGGGTGGTCCGCTTTGAGATACCGAAGCTCGGTGGTGTCTTTGCTTTCGCTCTCGACGAGAAGATACTTCTTGTCGCGCGTCTTACTAACATCGATGTCGTAAAGCTCATCCTTTTCTTCATACAGCGGCTCGGCGGGGCTCGCACCGAGCACGTGGCGCCAGAGTTTGTCGGAACGCTTGGTGACCGCGTCTTCGGTGGTGAAGAATAGAGTTTTGTTGTCGGCGGCCCACGCGAGGCTGGTGACGCGCTCCGCGGTATCGGGAAGCGTCGCGCCGGTGCGGAGATCCTTGACGCGCAGGCTGTACTGCCGGAAGCCAACGTAGTCGATTGTGTAGGCCAACAGGTTTTGATCGTCGCTGACGACCAGCGCCTCGATGCCCACGAATTTATGGCCCGTGGCGAGCTCGTTCAGATCGAGCAAGATCTCTTCGGGAGCATCCAGGGAGCCTTTCCGGCGGCAATGGATCGGATACTGCTTGCCTTCTTCGGTGCGCGAGTAATAAAGGTAGGCGCCCTGGCGCACGGGAACGCTGAGGTCGGTCTGCTTGATCCGCCCGAGCATCTCATGGTACAGAGTGTCTTCAAAGGGCTTCAGATCTTTGGTCATCGCCTCGGTGTAGGCATTTTCGGCCTGCAGATACTTGATGACTTCGGCGTCGGATCGTTCGCGCAGCCAATGATAGTCGTCGGTGACAGTGGCGCCGTGGCGCACGTCGGTGTGCGGGATGCGAGGCGCAACCGGCGGCTCCGGCGCCGTTTGGCCGACAAGGGGAAGAGTAGTTAAAAGTCCTGACAAGGCCCATCCTGAGATAGAGAGTGCAAACGTTCGATTCACGGGGAAACAACCATGATCGCACCTGGCGCTGCTGGCGAGCGCGCGCCGGCTCCGTTACAATAATCTCGGACTGGTCCCTTCTGAATGGAAGATTTGGCCGGAACGCCGGCGGCAGATCCTGAAATCCCGAACAAGTTGTACTTCCGCATCGGCGAGGTAGCGAAGCTGGCCGGTATCAAGCCCTACGTTCTGCGATTTTGGGAGTCAGAGTTTTCCGGCCTGGGGCCTAAGAAATCGGGTACCGGCCAGCGGCTATACCGCCGCAAGGACGTCGAGCTGGTGTTGGAGATCAAGCGGCTCTTATATGAGAAGCGGTTCACCATCGAAGGCGCCCGCAAGATGCTCGAAGCAAAGCCCAAACGCGAGGCCGCCAAGCGTGAGACCCCGCGCCGGCAAGCGGACCTGTTCTCCAACACCTACGCCCTGTATCAGGAAGTGCGTAGGGAACTCTCTGAAATCCTGGACCTTTTGAATCAGCACCCGCGCCGAGGATAGCGCACAGGGCGTGCTCGCTTTGGCGCATTGGGGCCCGTTGTGCGCGATGGGATAGGGATAGCGCACAGGGCGTGCTCGCTTCAGCGCATCGGTGCCCGTTGTGTGCGCCGGGGATAGGCCTCGCAAACGTCCCCGGACGGAGTAAGGCCTTCGCGCCCATTGAGTTGAGACGTTTCGCGCTCTCCGCACCCTCAAGTTTCGAGCCCCACATCCCGATATATAAAACAAGAGCCGGACCGGACAATGATCCACCTCACACGAATCAACCGCGTTCCCTTGGTCTTGAACTCGGACCTGATTGAGCACGTCGAGGCGACTCCCGATACGGTGATCTCGCTGACCACCGGCCAGAAAATCCTGGTCCTCGAATCCCCCAGTGAAATTGTAGACCGGGTGATACAGTTCCGGCGCTCGGTGGGCGGCGTCTTCGCCCCGGCCCGGGGTGCTCACGCGGATTTGCGGCGGGTACCGGCGCACGAAGCGGATTCGGTCCTCGAGCCCCGCGACTAGGAATCTATGGCGGCGAGTGAAGGAGGCCTTCGACCCGATCTGGCGACCGCGTGCGGCCTCGTTTTGGCGGTAGGCGGAATCCTCGGTGGTTTGGTACTCGAAAAAGGCAGCGTACGGGATGTGGCGCAATTTACCGCCGCGCTCATCGTCCTCGGCGGAACCATGGGCGCCGTCATGGTCAACACTCCTCTCGACAACCTCAAGGCCGCGGTAGCCCAACTGAGAAACGTCTTGTTCGAGGCCAAACAGCCCACCGCCAAGTTGATCGACGAAATCATCATCTACGCCACCAAAGCGCGCAAGCAGGGAATCGTCTCGCTTGAAGCCGACGCCTACAACATCGCGGACCCGTTCTTGAAAAAGGCCATCAATCTGGCCGTGGACGGAACCGATCTCGATGATCTGAGAGCCATGATGGAGCTCGAAATCGACTTAGCCGAACAAGCTGCCGAAGACGCGGCCAAGGTTTTCGATAGCGGCGGAGGCTATGCTCCTACCATCGGGATCATCGGCGCGGTCCTCGGCCTGATTCAGGTCATGAAGAATCTTGCGAACCTGGAGGAAGTCGGACACGGAATCGCCGTTGCGTTTGTAGCCACCGTGTATGGCGTGGGACTGGCGAACGTCTTGCTACTGCCCGCGGGGGGCAAGATTCGTGCCCGCGCAGCCAAAGACCGCCAGGTGCGGGAGTTGGCCCTGACGGGCGTCATCGGCATTGTCGAAGGCGCCAATCCCAAGCTGATCCGGAACAAGCTCAACGCGTACCTGAAAGCGCCCACCCCCGGCCGCTCGCCCGAGAAAGCAAGCACGCCGCGCGCCGCGTAGGCTCCTATGGCTCGTTCTCGCCGGGTAGTTCATAGTCACGTGAACCACGAGCGCTGGGTCATCTCATACGCCGACTTCGTCACGCTCCTGTTTGCATTTTTTGTCGTGATGTTTGCCACCGCCAATGCCGATAAAGGAAAAGCTCGCGCAGTGGCCGAGGCCGTCAAGGCTGCGCTGGACCCCAAGGCCAACCCTCATTCGAAGCAGATTATCCAGGATCTCTTAAGCAAGAGCAAGAAAATCACCCCCGAAACGGCCAAGCAAACGGTCGCAGAGTTGACTCCGTCGCTGAACCTGCTGCAAAAAAATCTGAAAGAGGAGATTCAGCGAGGCGAGATAGAACTTCACCTCGAGCCGCGCGGATTGACCGTCAGCTTCAAGCAGGCGGCGATATTCGACTCCGGCGCGGCCGACGTTAAGCCTTCCGCCTCTTCGGCGCTCGGAAAAGTGGCAGACGCCATCTTGAAATTGCCCAATCAGATTCGCCTGGAAGGCCATACCGACAACGTTCCCATCCACAACGTACAATTCAAGAACAATTGGGAGCTGTCTTCGGCCCGCAGCATTGCTGTTCTGCAGTTCCTGACCGACCGATTCAGTGTGCCCGTCAAGCGCCTCGCCGTCAGTGGTTATGCGGATGTAGAACCGGTGGCGTCCAACGACACCGAAGACGGGCGCGCGCGCAACCGCCGTGTGGACGTCGTCATTCTCAGTAGCCTGGCCTCGAAGTTGGAGCCAGATAAGAATCCGTAGCGACGCTCATCAGTGCGACCGCAGATTTCAGCCTGCGAGTCTAAACACCTGCCCGTTAGACTATCGACAACTGGCGCGCCTCGCTCCGGACAAGGTCGGCGAAACGGCCGATCGCGGCGCCGAACCGATCTCGGGTCGAACCAAACCCGAGCCGGAAATACTCGGGCCTGCCGAAACAGTCGCCGGGCGCAACCAGCACGCCGCGGCTCGCCAGTCGGCAGCAGAACTCGCGCGCGTCTGCCTGGCTGGTCAGCCACGGCAGAGCTGTCATGCCGCCGCCCGGCCGAACCCAACCCAGCACATCTTGCAACTCCTTCATCACCGGGTCCAATAGGGCCAGATTTCTCTCCGTCACCTCGCGCACGCGCCCGTAGATTGTCTCGCTGTGACGCAGCGCCAGAGTGGCCAGATGCTCACCCAGCACCGTGTTCGAGATGCTCAAGTGGCTGCGCGCGTTCCGATACAAGGCGCGCCGTTCTGGGTCCCGCTCGACGATCCAGCCGGTCCGCAGCCCACTCAGGCAAAGCGCCTTCGAAAAATCGCCGAGTACCGTCGCGTGCCGCAGCCTCGCGGCCGAACGTGTTTCGGCGCCGTGATAAATCGGGTGGTAAACCTGGTCGCAAATAAACGGAACGCCGCGTTCTGCGCACAAATCGTGCAAGCTGTCCATCTCTGCGTCGCTCAGCACCGATCCGGTCGGATTATGCGGCGTATTCACCAGGACGAAGCGCGTGTCACGGTCCACCAGCGCGCGGATTTCATCGCAATCGATACGGAACCCACTCTCCCTGCGTAGCCGGTACTGCCGGATCTGCAATCCGAACGACTCGGCAAATGCGGCGTTGGTGGGGTAGCCAGGCTCCGGCAGCACCACGTTCGCCCCCGCCTCCGCCGCCAGCCAGAACAGGATCGCCAGCGCCTCGGACGCGCCCGTGACCACCTGCACATGTTCCGGCTCAACTCCCTCGAGCCCCGCAATTGCTTCTCGCAACTCCGGAGATCCGGCCGTTGGCGTATAGTAAAGCCTGCCATCGAGCAGCCGGTCGCATCCCTCGTCGCCCTCAAGCGCCAGCAGCTCACGCAGAGTCCAGCTTGGCCCGGTACTCGACGCCAAATCGAACTTAATAGGTGAACCTGGAAGGTCTTTCTGCGCGAGCCACTCATCCAGCAAAAACGGAGCGAGCTTCATACTTCACCAATTCTAAGCACCGGCATCCCAACTCAACGCGCGGCAGGCGTCGAACCGCTGTCCTGGATCGAATTCAACTGGCCCATCAGCATTTCGGCGGCGTGTTGGCTGGCTGCTTTCTTCGAAGGGCCGCTCGCGCGGGTGGCCAGGCTCTCGCCAATCCGCGCCTCCACCGTGAATACTTTGGCGTGATCGGGGCCGCTGGTTTCAACCGTCGTGTATTCGGGTATTGGCAATCCCAGCGCCTGCGCTCGCTCGTGCAGAATGCCCTTGTAGTTGAGCAGCCCGATGGAATCCATAGTCTCCCCGCTATCCAGGGCTCCCAAAATGTGCTCCACGGTAAACCGCCGCGCCGCCTCGATGCCGCCATCCACGTGAATGGCTGCCATCACCGCCTCCAACGCATTCGCCAGCACCGTCTTGCGCTCCCGCCCGCCGTTGCGTTCCTCGCCCCTCCCCAAGCGCAGAAAGCGACCCAAATCCAGGGCCAGCGCGCACCGGTACAAATGCGCAGAGCTCACCAGTTGCGCCTTCCACTGCGAGAGCTGCCCTTCCTGCGCTCCCGGATGCCGCAGCACCAGGCTTTCGCTCGCAATAAATCCCAGAATCGAGTCGCCCAGGAACTCCAGTTGTTCGTTGTCGCCGCCGTCTGCAACCGGTGTGCCGCGCTCCGCGAGCCAGGAGCGGTGTGTCAGCGCCCGGACCAGCAGTTCCCGGTCCCGAAACCGGTAACCTAGCCTCTGTTCCAGCGCCTCGACCGCAATGTCCATTTACGTGAGCGCTACTTGGCCGCTCCCTTCATCTTCGTCGCGGAATCCTTCTGCTGCTGCGCAAATTGCTTCACATCTGCCGGCGCATCGCTCATTGCCAGCACCTTGTCGTCTGTCGCAATCGCGTCGTCGAATTGCTTGGCGTCGATATACGCCTTTGCCATATGCGTCAGAATGATCGGGTTCGAGTAGGCGGCCACCGCCGCCTTGTATTCCTCGATCGACTCCGGAAACTTTTTGGCCACGTCGTCCGCCATGCCCATCGCATCATGCGCTTGTCCTTCCAACTGCTTCTTGTACGTCGGCCACTGATCGGGCGTGATGCCCGTCGGAGGCGTGGTGGCGGTCTTCAGCAGATCCAGCGCCTTATGCGCGTCCGTGTCCACCTTCTTCAGGCTCGCGTCTTTGTCCAGATCGTTCTCGCGCGTATGCAGCGCTATCGTCTCGGCCAGCTTCACGTACGCCTCCACATTCGTCGGATCCGCTTGCACCGCCTGCTCGCCGAAAGCCACCGTCTGCGCATAATCGCCCTTGTTCTGTGCCGCCTGGATCGCCATATCGAGCAGCATCGACTTGTACTCGGTATCCGCGAAATTCTCCAGCACATAATTGATGTCCGTCAGTTCGGCGTCCCAGTTCTGCGCTTGCTGGTCGGCCTGCACTTTCTTCAATGCGTCTACTTCTTTTTGCGATTTGGGGTGCGGCCCCGCCTGCTGCCCCGCCGGTGCCTGCTGCTGTTGCGCTGCCAGCGGAATGGCCATCAACGCCAATGCCGTCGCATATGCCGGAATACGAAGTCTCATGGCTCTTTTTCTCCTGAAGAACTGGCCGCCAACGCTTTTTCCGCCGCCTCGTGCAGCTTGGCCGTGGCGCCCTCGGTCGCCAGCGCCAGCTTGAACTGGGCCGTCGCCTTCTCGGCATCGCCGGCCTTAAGTTGTAGCTCGCCCAGGTAATAGTGCGACCAGGCCGTCAGCACGGAATTGGGATTCGCGTCGACCGTACGTTGAAAGAGATCGAGCGCCTCGTCCCAACGTTTCTCCTGAAGATCGATCAGCGCCAGCCCGTAGTCCGCCCGCCCCTGCAACTTCTTATCGCTCGTCTGCTCCAGCGCCTTCCGGAAGACCTTACGGGCGTTGTCGAGATCATGTTGCTCATACAGCCCTTCGGCCGACGCCAGCGATTCCTCCGCCGGCTCAATCTGCATCTTGGCCGGTGGCGCAATCACCCGCGGCGGCACGCTCTGGACAAACTCCACCCGCTTCAGGCGTTTCTCTTCCTTGTGCACGTCCACCGCCGACACCAGGTCGGGATAATAGAGCCGGAACGCCTCCTGCTGTTTCTCATATACCGGCAGCAGTTCGGAAAACGCCGCCGTCAGAATGAAGCCTTCCCGCATGGCTTCGTTGACGAACACCTCGCGCTTTTCCGCTCCGCCGTGAATCAGCCGGCTGTCGATCGCCTTGATCAGGCACTTGGTCACCAATAGCGCGAAATCGTCTTTATACGCCAGGTCCAGCGCCGGCGCCTCTTCCGCGAATTTCTGTAGCGGCTTCTTTTCTTTGATTACTTCGCCGTATTTAAAAGAAAGCGGGTCCAACAGATACGCCAGATAAGCGTCCCGCACTTCGTCCACCACCGGCGTACTGGTAGGAGTGATCACAACATAATAGTCATCCCGGTAACTTCGCACCTGTATCTGATCGGGCGCCGCCAATAAGTCGAGGTAAATCTGAAAACGCCGCCCCAGATATCCCGACGGGTTTCGCAGATATCCATTTGCCTCGAACAGCGTATTGATCACCGGGTCCTGATATTCCGACATGGCCGCCGCGTAAGCCGCCTGCGAGCGGTTCCAGAGATCCTGCAGGTTCGCGTCCTTATAGAAGCGCGCCAGCAGTTCGCTGAAGCCCCGGAGCGGTTCCACATCCGGCGGCACCGCGTCATTCGGCAGCGTAAACCCAGGCGCGTCGCCCGCCACCAATGCGAACGAAATGTACTGGCTCAGGTTGGCTGTGTCGGACCCCTTCTTGTGCTCCTGATAGAACGCCTTGAGTTCCGCCAGGCAGCCGATTTTGCGGCCGGCAAGCGCCTCCCGAATTTGCGTGCGAACCTTATAGCGTTCATTGAGCGGCGAGTCCATCCCCGCGTCGTAACCCGCGGCGTTGATGGCGGCCAACGTCGAAAACAGCGTCTCGCTAACGCTGAACTGGTTCCCGCCTGTGTCCCGTATAGAAGCAAGCGCCGGTGCGTTTTGTCCAGCGGCGAGTGGGCACAGCGAAAGCCCAAGCAGAACCGCGAGTATGCGATGCGACTGAATCAAAAGCTCAGTTTAGCCTAGGCGCGCCCTTCGAACTCCGCGCATCTCCGGTCCCGAATTATTCATGACGGAGCGCGATCATCGGGTCCAACTGTGCCGCCCGCCGGGCCGGTATATAGCAGGCCAGAAGAACCGCCAGGATTAGACAGCCTGCCACCGCCGCAAAGGTCAACGGATCTGTTTTCTGCACGCCGAAGAGTAATCGGGAGAAGCTCGACAGAACCCTGGTAAGGAGGAACGCTGCCGCCGCTCCCGTCGCCACACCGGCCAGACCAAGTTTAAGACCGTGCCCGACTAGCATTTGCAGAACATCCCACTTGGCTGCCCCAAGCGCCATGCGCACTCCAATCTCCGGTATGCGCTGCGACGTGAAATAAGAGAGTACGCCGTAGATTCCGATCGTCGCCAGCAGCAAGGCCAACATCGCAAACACAACCAACAGTATCATCGGAAAGCGCTGATGCGACATAGAGCCTGCAACCAGATCGCGCATCGTGCGGATGTTGTAAATCGGCAGATCGCTGCTCATTCCATGCACCGCCTTCTTGACCTCCGGCATCAACTCGCCGGAGCGAAGCCGGGTGCGCGCCGCGAACGTGATCGCGTTCCGAAACATCGGCAAACCCTCGTCCGGCATTTGGTAGAAGGAGTAGTAAATCTGCGGCTTCTCGCCTCTTGAGCCATCAATGCCATACTGCTCCACGTGGTTGACGACTCCGACGATCCGCGCGGGAACGTCGATGGCTACGCCCCAATGCGGAATGGTTAGGTGTTGACCCAAAGCATCGCGGCCAGGGAAATAAGTACGCGCCATCAGGTCGTCGACTACGATGACCAGTTCGGAATGAACAGTGTCTGCCTGCGTCAGAAGGCGGCCGCGCAGCAGCTTGATGCCCATCGTCACGGGGTAATCAGGGCCAATCGCATAATAGAGCGCCCGCGGAATCTCCGCCATCGACCGCGGCGGGTGCGGGCCGACCCAAAATGGCCCGGAATTGTCGCCCCGGCCCAACGGAACAAGCGCAGTTAGATCGCAAGCTTCCACGCCCGGAACCTCGCGGATGCGCTCGGTGATCTGCTGATAAGCGGCGCGGGTACTGGCTGCGGTTTGCGTGAGAGAAGGAGAAAGTCCAGCTTGAAAGGTGATAATGTGCTGCGTGTCGAAGCCTGGATTCACACTCCACAAATTGTGGATGGTGCGAAAGAGCAGTCCGGCGCCCGACAGCAGAACCAGCGCCAGCGCCACTTGCGCGATCGCAAGCACGCCTTGCGTGCGTTGGTGGCCGCCAGTCGAACCGCGGCCCCCTTCCCGGATGCCGGCTTGCAAATCGGTGTGTGCCAGTTTGAGCGCCGGCACAACCGCAAACAGCAACCCGACCGCGATCGAGACGCCGAGCGCGAACAGGAGCACGGAAGCGTTCACGCCGATGTTCTCGATGCGCGGCAGACCCGCCGGAGCTGCTCTCAGCAACACGCCCAGTCCCAACTTCGCAAGCCCAAGCCCCAGCATTCCGCCCACGCACGATAGAAGGACGCTCTCTGTGATGATTTGCCGGACGATTTGCATTCGGCCTGCCCCTAACGCCCGCCGCACTGCGAACTCCCGCGCCCGCCCAGCCGACCGCGCCAGCAACAAATTGGCGACATTCGCGCACGCAATAAGCAATACGACACCCACGGCGCCCAGCAGCAGCATAAGCGTCCCGCCAATGTCGCCTACGAGATCTTGCTTCAGAGGGTGGATAGACGTCGCCAACCCCTTCTCGGTGGCCGGGTTGAGTTCATCGATATGCTGCTGCAGCGTGTTCATCTCCGCCTGGGCTTGGCCAACGCTCGTCCCTCGTCTCAGGCGCGCCACGCAGAGAATATTGTGAACCGTTCGGTCGTTGCGGAACAGCGGATCGGCGCGTCCCGCCGGCGTATACACGTCGGCGAGCTGGTCTTCGAAACGAAACCCGGGAGGAAGAACACCGACGATCGTATAGCCGGAACCATTCAAGGTCAGTGGCTTCCCGATTGCCGAGCTGCTGCCTCCAAACCGTTCTCGCCACAAACGATCGCTGATAACCACGGCTGCCATGCCACCCACCCGGTCTTCGCCGGAGGAAAATGGACGTCCAACTGCCAGCTCCACCCCAAGGGTGCTGAAGAAGTCGGCAGAAACGTCGTATCCCTCGACATGTTCGGGCGCGCCGGGATTCGTCAGGTCAAAACCGGCCGGCTCGAAAGCGGCCATCTGCTCAAAGGAGCGGCTATTTCGCTGCCAATCCAGAAAGTCCGGATAAGAAGCGTCGGTCGCGTACTTCAGGCTGCGGTTGTAGAGCGCCGCGATCACCAGCCGGTCCGGGTCGCGGTACGGCAGCGGCTGAAGCACCACGCCGTCCAGCGCGCTGAAAATCGCGGTGTTGGCGCCAATGCCCAACGCCAGCGTCACAATTGCCGTGATGGCGTACGCCGGCGTCTTGGCTAAAGAGCGGCAAGCATGACGAACGTCGCGCGAGAATCGATCGAGTGGCTCGAACATGGGCGTCGAGCTATCAGTTTATACCTCGAAATCGAGCCATCCGCTTACCTTCATTCTTCCCGCAACGCGATCACAGGATCGATGTTCGTTGCCCGGTAAGCGGGCACGCAGGCCGCTAGCAAGGCCACAGCCGTCCACAACAGCGCCGCTCCGGTGAACGTTGTGCCATCGGTTGGGCTCAATCCGAAGAGTAGACCGCGCCGCAGCTTGGTGGAAGCAAGCGAAAGCGACAGACCCAGCACCATACCGGCGAGCGTCAGCATCAGCGCATCGCCCGCTACGAGCTGCAGCACATTGCGTCTTTGCGCTCCGATCGCCATACGAATTCCAAATTCGCGCGTCCGCCGCTCGGCCGCATATGCAATTACGCCGTACAGCCCGACAGAGGCGACCAGCAGGGCCAATATGCCGATTGCTCCGAGCAATGAGGCTTCCCAGCGTGTCTGCCAAAGCGAGTTGTCTATCTGATGCGGCAGGGCGTCGATGTCATAGATCCGCAGTCTGCCATCTACCGCGTGCAGTTCTCTTCCTAGCGCCGGCGCAAATGCCGCTGGGTTGTATGCGGTCCGAATAACCAGGGCGACGTAGCCCACGTAATGCTGCGCGAACGGGTAGAACACAAACGGGCGCGCCGATCCATCGACAGAAGCGTACTGGGCACTTTTGCCACGCCCACAATCTCGGCCAGCGTGCCCTGTCCTCTGTCGCATCCAGCGCCAACGCGGATGTGTTTGGAAATCGCGTCCTGCCCGGCCAGTAACGGCGCGCCAGCGTTTCGTTGACAATCACCACCGGCCCTGTCGACGAAGTGTCGCTGCTTAGGAATTCACGGCCGCGGACCAGTGGGATGCCGAACGTAGAGAAATAGGCGGCTCCAACGATATTTGCCCCCGCGGTAATGGATTCCTGCGCTGCGCTGGTTTGATCCGGCGCTACGCACTCGGACATCGTGAGCATCGGCGAATCGTAGGACACCGTGGCGCTCCGTACGCCGGGCAGCGTGCGAGCGTGATCGAGCACGCGGCGATAAAGCGCCAGGCCCGCGCTTTCGTTGAATTCCGGTTTAGCCAGATATAGCCGGGCCGCAAGTAATTTTGCTGCATCGAAACCGGGATTCATGCTGGTTGCCTTTCGCAGGGCGCGTACGAAAAGCCCGGCTAGGATCAACAGCGTCAACGAAAGCATGACCTGTGCAACCACGCTGAGGTTCGGCAGCGTGAGCCTGCGATTCCGCGATAACGGCTCGCTTCCTTTTAGCGCAGGCGCCGAGTCCGGCCGCGAGCTCTGCAACGCCGGAACGAACCCGAATAGAAACGTGGTTACGAGCGATGCGATCAAGACAAATCCGAGCACCCGGGCATCGAGCGATAGCGTTGCTCCCATCGCGAGCCGGATCGACACCTCGCGGCGCCGCGTTACGCCGCGGCCCAGCAGCAGGTTCGCGACGTTTGCGCAACTGATCAGCAGCACCAGTCCAACCACCGCCGATAGCAGCATCAAAACAGGAACGAGCTGTCGCCGATATCCGGGATGCGCGGTTCCCCGAGCAACTTCCAGGTGCAGCGCCGCCGGCCGCGCTTCCGGCCGCCGATAATCCCGGCGCAACTGCACGTCGATTGCATTCAACTCCGCTTGCGCCTGCGCCGCCGTGACACCGGGCTTCAGCCTGCCGAACATCAGCACGCGTCCTGCAAAACGGTCTCTCACCGTCCGCGCTCCGAATTCGTTGTGCTGAGCGTATCGAGCCAGCGGCACCCATACCGCGGTCAAGACCGGCATCGCCATGCCTTGAAAAGTTTTTGGAGCCAAGCCAATGACGGTGTACCATTGCGATTCCAGGCGCACTCATTTGCCGATCGCCTGCGGGTCGCCGCCAAAATGCCGCTGCCAAGTACGATAGCTGATCACCGCTTGGAAGTCCGCGGCGTGCTCGTCTGCTGGGACGAACCACCGGCCCAGCGCCGGCTTGAGTCCCAGCACCGCCGCGTAATTGTAGGAGACGGCTTCGGCCAGAATGACCTCGCTGGTATCGCCCACGTCGAGTGCGCTTTCGGTGGTGGTCGCGGCAGAGAGGCCGCGAAAGGCGCTAGCGCGTTGCTCAAAATCCAAAAAAATCGGGATGAGAGCAGGGGGCCGTCCCCGCGGTAAATTGCGAAAAGTCCAGTGTTATCCGGCACCGCCAAGGGCCGCAGCATCAATGCATTGAGCAAGCTGAAAATCGACGTATTCACGCCGATGCCGAGCGCTAATGTTGCCACCGTACTGACTTAATGCGCCGAGGGTTTCAACGCCCCTGACAACTCGTGCGGAACCACGCCCCTCTACTGGGCCCGCTGCTGCTTGCGAACCGCTTCCATATAGTCGCGGATGTACTGCTGATACATCAGCGGAATCTCGTTGCGATTGATTTCGCCGCCAAGATCCGAATGATGACCCATTCGTTGCGAATATTCGGTCTTGAGCTGCTGGTTGCCGGATGCAGTTTCTACCGTCATGTCTCCCGTCAGGCTGGCCGAGCGCTTGCCGATGATCTCCGCCAGCTTGCCCATCGCCTGCTGCTGCTCGGCTTCCTTGATCGCTTTATCGCCGTCTTGACGGCCGGCTCCCGACTGGCTGTCGGTTCCTTTGCGGTCGGCTGAGTCGGCGTTGCGTCCCCGCGCCGCTTGCGCTTTTTCGCTCGCCTGTCCTTGCGCTTGGCCTTCCGTGTTCTGTTGTTGGCTGGCCTGGTCGCTGCGAGCGTTCCTTTGGTCGCTGTGCTGATCTCTTCCAAGCGCCGTCTGGTCGCCACTCCTTTGCTGCGGTTCCGATCTTTCGCCTTCCCGCGCGGCCCGTTCGGAGGCGGACGGAGCGCGCATTTTGGCCATCAGGCTTGAAAGCGCGTCCTTCATCTTGTCTAAAACACCGGAGGAGCCTTGCTGGGCGGCAGTTCCCTGGTCTTGCCCTTTCGCAGATTCGCGCGCCGCCGCATCGTTGGCATTCGGCTGCGGTTGCGGCTCACTAGAACTGATCTGGCCGTTCGGCGACTTGCCGTCCCCCAACTCGGTAGAGTCTGTGTTCGAGCCGCTGTTCTGTGCGGTGGCCGCCCCGGGCGCCGCTCCGGCAGGATTGCCCGACTTAGCTTCTTCGGCGAGCGACGGCCGGTTCTTCTCATTGCCTTGCTGGGAGTGGGCCGTTCGTGCGAAATCCGCGCGCGGGCCGGGTGAAAAATGGCCGGAAGGGTTCGATTGGCCGGGCGAGAACGGTTCTTCGAGAGCTTCCAACATCCCGCCGAGATGAATCGGTACCAGAGATTGATGGAGGCTCAAGCTGCTGGTGACCAGATAACGAACAGCGAACAAACCGAAGGCGACCGCGGCCAACGCGGCGCTCAGAGCCCATCGCCGGTGAGCCGAAAACGGGAACGCACGCGCCGGCCGAACGGAGCGGGCGATCTCCTCAGCCCGCGCAAGTTGAAATCGCGCGAACGGATCGTTGCCGCGCGATTGAGTAAGCAGGAAACACGCGGTGGAGAGCGAATCGCTTAGGTGCAGGCGATGGTCCAGAATCTGCGCTAGACGGTAGCGCTCGAGCGGTCGCGAGCGCACGCCCGTTGCGACGATCCCCGCGCCGGCCGCGGCCAGCAGCGCAAGCCAGTACCAATTGAGAATCTGCGTGCCGAGCAGCAGCATGAGAATGCCACCCGCCAGGACCAACGCGACGGCGATCGCCGCTCGCTCAAATGCCAGCACCAACAACCTGCGGCGTTCTGCCGCACGGATCACCGCTTCGACATGCTTTCCATCACAATCGCGAAGGCTGCGCAAGAGGGATTGCCTGCTCGGATTATCCCATGCAAATACGGGCCTCGCGAAATTAAGGTTCGCGTTCTTGGTCGCGGTCGAGCCAAGTCTTCACCGGGAGCAATACCCGCAGAGTAAATAGGTTCAAGAGAGACAAGATGATCGCGATATCGTAACGCTGCATCGCGACCGATACGCCGATCACCCCCGCATTCCAGATGCTTGCGGCCGTAGCCGTTCCCTTCACCGTCGCTCCTTCTTTGATAATGGCGCCCCCGCCGACAAAACCGATACCGGCGATCAGGCCTTGCATGAGGCGCGACGGAGTCGCCGCGTCTGGAGAATTCGACATGATCAGCAGAAAGCCACAGCTCGCCATGCCGACGATAGGGAAGGTGCGAATGCCCGCGCCGTGCTCTTCGCGTTCGCGATTCCAGCCGATAAAGGCAGTCAAAATATAGGCAATGACGATCTGCATGCAAAACTTCAGGCTGTCATGCCAATGGCCGAGTGGAATGGACACGTTTCAGTCATGTTAATGCATTCGGGCCGCGCGATGGTCCGGTTACGATGGAATGACTGAATGCTGCGTTTCGAAACAGCGGGAGAATCGCACGGCGAATGCCTGGTCGCTACTCTGACCGGGCTGCCGGCGGGCCTTCCTGTGTCGGTCGAATTCATCAATCGCCAGCTTTGGCGCCGCCAGCAAGGCTACGGGCGGGGCGGCCGCATGAAGATTGAAACAGACTGCGCGCATATCGTCGCCGGGGTACGGCATTCCGAGACGATTGGCTCGCCGGTAGCGATCCTGATCGAAAACAAGGATTGGAAGAACTGGACCGGAACCTTGCCGGTGGAAGCAAAAGACGCAGAGCCAGGCAAAGAGAAACCGGTGAACCGGCCGCGGCCGGGGCATGCGGACCTTGCGGGTGTTATCAAGTATAACTTTAAGGAAGCGCGCTATGTCCTTGAACGCGCTAGCGCCCGCGAGACAGCAGCTCGTGTCGCCCTGGGTGCGCTGGCAAAGATCCTGCTGCGGCAGTTCGAAATTGAGGTCCTGAGTCACGTGATCGCCGTGGGCCCGGTGCGGATGGAGCGAGCCGTCGAATGGCAGGAAATTCTGGCGTTGAGCAAACGCGATGAGGTACTACTTGGCTGTGTCGACGCGGAGACTGAGAAGCGCATGAAGGAGGCAGTGGACCACGCATATCGCACCGGAGATACGGTCGGCGGCATCTTCGAAGTAGTGGCTCACGGAGCGCCGCCCGGCTTGGGTTCGCACATTGCGTGGGACACGCGGCTCGATGGGCGTCTGGCGCAGGCGATTGTCTCCATTCAAGCGGTCAAGGGTGTAGAGGTCGGCTTTGCCGAGGAAGGCGCCAGGTCGTATGGGTCGAGCGTACAGGACACCATCCACTACCACAGGCCGCAGCGTGAGTTCCATCGCGGCTCGAACCGAGCCGGTGGATTGGAAGGCGGCATCACGAACGGCGAAGACGTGTTGGTGCGGGGACTGCTGAAGCCGATTTCGACGTTGCGGAAGCCGCTCGAATCGGTCGATCTGGCGACCAGGGAACCGGCCCTGGCGGCCTATGAACGCAGCGATGTGGCGGTGGTGCCCGCGGCCGGCGTGATTGGCGAAGCCATGGTAGCGCTGGTGCTCGCACAGGCGTTTTTGGAAAAGTTTGGCGGCGACTCGCTCGGCGAAACCCGGCGAAATTATGAAGGATACGCCGCGCAGGTCAAGAATTATTAGCGTACAGGGCGTCTTCGCTTTAGCGCGTTGGTGCCCGTTGTGCGCGATGTGGGAAATTTTATCGCACAGATGGTAAGAAAGATTCTAAAGTATGGCGAGCCGGTACTCGAGCAGAAAGCGGAGACGGTCACCGAATTCGACTCAGCAGAATTGAAGGAGCTGATTGCGGACATGTGGGAGACCATGTACGCGGCCAAGGGCGTTGGCCTGGCGGCTCCGCAGATCGGCTTCGGCAAACGCGTATCGGTGATCGATACCAGCGTCGGCGAGGACGAGTCGAAGAAGATCGTCATTATCAATCCCGAGATCACGTTCAAGGAAGGCAAGCAGACCGGAGAGGAAGGCTGTTTAAGCATTCCGGGTTTCCGCGAGCCCGTCACGCGCGCCAACAAGGTGATGGTCCGTGCCCAGGACGCGTCCGGAGCGCCGATTGAGCTGACCGGCGAGGAACTGTTGGCGCGGGCATTCGAGCACGAGATCGATCATCTGAACGGTATTCTGTTCATCAATCATCTGAGCGCGCTGAAGCGGGACATCATCCGGCGCAAGATCAAGAAGCTGCAAAAAGCCGGCGAGTGGGAGTAGGCGGATCTGCCCGGGATTAGCGTCGTGTTCCTCGGCACGCCGGAGTTCGCGGTGCCGTCGCTCCAGGCGCTCGCCTCGCGCGGCCACCAGGTGGCGGCTGTTTTCACGCAGCCGGACCGGCCGAAGGGCCGCGGCAACCAAGTGGCCGAGTCGCCGGTCAAGCTGGCCGCCAAGACGCTGGGCATCCCCGTCTATCAGCCGGAGCGCATCCGCCGCCCGGAATCGGTTGAGCAACTCCGGCAGCTTCGAGCGGAGATGATGGTAGTAGTTGGATACGGGCAGATCATTCCACAGACGATCATCGACGTTCCGCGCTATGGCATCTTGAACGTGCACGCCTCGTTGCTGCCTAAATATCGCGGCGCGGCCCCGATTCAATGGGCGATTGCGAACGGCGAAACCGAGACGGGCGTGACCATCATGCAGATCGATGCGGGTCTGGATACAGGCGACATGCTGCTAAAAGGTGCGGTTTCGATCGCGCCGGAGGAAACTGCTCCGGAGCTGAGCGCGCGATTGGCGCCGCTGGGAGCGGAGCTTCTTTTAGAAGCGATGCGGCAGATTGAGGACGGAACAGTGCGCCGCGAGAGACAGAATCACGCACAGGCGACCCTTGCTCCCATCTTGAAGAAAGAAGATGGGCTGATCGAATGGTCGCGGCCCGCGCAGCGGATCTATAATCGGCTGCGCGGCTTCGCTCCGTGGCCGGGAGCGTACACTGCGTTCCGCGGTCAACAGTTGTCATTGCTTCGCGCAAAGCCCACCGAGCGCGCGCTAGCGCCGGGCTTCCTCGAAGTGCAGAAGCGCCGGGTATTTGCCGGATGCGGTGAGAACACAGCCTTGGAACTTTTGGAAGTGCAACTGGCAGGCAAGAAAAGAATGCCGGCGGATGCATTCGCAAATGGTTATCAGATCGAAGGTGAAACGCTGCGATGAAGCTTCCGCTGGGCTATCGTTATGCCGCGGCGTACGCGGGACTCCGCAAGCAGAAGAAAGACGATCTCGCGTTAATTGTGGCCGACCCGTGCGCGTATGCGGCCGCCGTGTTCACGACCAACGTGGTGCAGGCTGCGCCCGTGCGCCTGGGCCGCCGGCATCTGAAAGCGTCAAAGGGCAGGATCGCAGCCGTGTTAGTGAATGCCGGCAACGCAAACTGCGCCACGCGTACGGGTGACCGCGTTGCGCTCGCGTCGTGCAAAGCCGTGGCCAAAGCGCTGCATACGAAACCGGAGTTCGTGTTCCCGGCGTCGACGGGCGTGATTGGAGTGGAGTTGGACCCGCGCCTTATCGCGGATGCCGTGCCCAATCTGGTGGCAGCGCTCTCGCCGGATGCCTTTGAAGCGGTTGCGTGTGCGATGCTGACTACCGACACGCGGATGAAAGTCGCATCCGAGGAAATTGGCTTCTCGAGCGGAACTGTCCGGGTTGCGGGAATGACGAAGGGCGCGGGCATGATTCATCCGTATATGGCGACCACGCTGGGATTCGTCCTCACCGATGCCTCCGTTGGGCCTGACACTTTGCGCGTGATGCTCGCGAGTGCAACAGAGAGCAGTTACAACTCGCTGTCAGTCGATGGCGACATGTCGACCAACGACGTCGTTGTGCTGATGGCGAACGGCGCATCCGGAGTCAAGCCGGGGGACAAAGAACGCAAACTGCTGCAGGAGGCGATCACGCGCGTGATGGAGGATCTCGCCCGGCAGATTGCGGCGGACGGCGAGGGCGCGCGCAAGTTGATTGTTGTTCGCGCCAGCGGCTTCAGATCGGCTGAGGACGCGCGCACAGTTGCGAGGGCAATTGCCAATTCGCCCCTGGTGAAAACTGCAATTGCCGGCAGCGATCCGAACTGGGGCCGTATACTGAGCGCCGCCGGATACTCGGGCATACGGTTCGAGCCGGCCGATATCGGCATCGACTTGCAGGGAGTGAACGTGTGCCGCGGAGGGCTGGCCGCCGATTACGACGAAGCCGCGTTGAAGCACAGACTGGACGAATCGAAGATAGACATTCGGATTGCGCTCGCCGGAAGAGGCAAGGGCGAAGCGCGGTTCTTCACGTGCGACCTGACCGAAGGCTACATTCAAATCAATGGCAGCTACCGGACTTAGAACCGCTCTCGTTTTGCTCACGTTGCCACTTTTGCGCGCGGATCAGGCAGCCGACGTCCGCTCGCAGGTGGAGACAATCGCCAGGAGCTTGAGCGCCGGAGATCCCGCGGCGGCGATAGCGCCATTTGACAAATCATACCCGCAGTACGACAAGCTGAGCGACGACTTCGGCGGCCTGACCGGTGCGTTCGAAATCGTGAACAACGTGGACGTGGCCGACGAAGAGGACACCGCGGCCGAGTCAAAACTGACCGTGCATTGGACCATCACGCTGAGCGATCTTCAATCGCACTTTACCCAGCAGCGCGTGGGCGACATCAATGTACGGCTGGTATTGAAAGGCCGGAAGTGGAAGATCGTCGACTTTTCGCCCATCGAAGTGTTCGATCCCAAACCGCAGCCTTGGCCCAAGCCATAGGGCTGACTCGAGTTACATTCCTGGCTTGGCGTGCGATGTAGTGCTGCCTTCGGTCATCCCGAGCACCCACTTGATGGCTTCGAAATACATCTTCTGAATGTCGGGATCGTCCCAGGCTTCCTTGGTATGGCCGAGGGTTGAATAAAACACCCGGCCCTTGCCGTACATCTTCGACCAGGCGACCGCGAAGTCGCGATCGGTGCGATGGATGCGAGGGTTGTTCTCGTAGTTGAGCTTCGAAGCGTCGAGGCTGAGCAGCACGTTCACTTTATCGCGCGACCACGCCTTGTCCTGATAAATCTCATCGCGCTTTACGAACTCCTTCGGGAAATGCTTGACCGCCGGAAACGACGGATCTTCGAGAACGATGGGCGCGTTGAAGGTCATCCAGGGATGCTGGTCGAACCAGCCGCCGATCATCTCGCCGTACTCAGGCCATTTGTAGTTGGTGTCGAGAGCGGCATGGATGCCGACGAAACCTTTGCCGTCGTCCTTGATGAACGACATCATGTCGGCCTTCTGGTCGTCGCTGAGATCCAGCTCGCCGGTCGTGCTGGCGAACACCAGCGCGTCGAAATAGTTCAGGTTTTTGACGTTGCGTTCCTTTATGTCTTTCTTGGTGAGCAGCTCGGTATCGGTGCGCAGCGTGGCCTCCCACAGTTTGGTGTCGTGCCCCCACTTCCAGATGTTTGCCATGGCATCGGGGATCGAGTCATGTTCAAAGCCCTTCGTCTGTGCCACCACCAGCACATGCGCGGTGCGGCTGGGTGGCATTGTGGTTGCCGTCGTTTGACCGCTGGCTTGGCTGAAGCGGGAAGTGGCGCCGGCAAAGAGAACAGCGCCAGCGAGTAGTACTGAGGAACGTACGTAGTTCACCATGACCTCCAGGAGACGAGAGTATTTTGGACCCGGACCGCGAAGTTCGGCATCTCACAGACAGCTTACTTGAGCGGCTTCTTCCATCACTTCCTTCGATTCCTCTTTCACCTCCATTATTTCGGCCCATTCGTGATGGGAGTAATGGATTCGTCGTTCCTATTCCTGCCTTTTGGGAATGATCTGCTGGTGGTAGGTTTGGTTGCACACAATCATCACGGCTGGCCGTTCTATGTCTTGTCGGCCGTGTGTGGTTCGACCTTAGGCGTCTTTCTGTTGGATCTTTTGGCGCGCATGGGCGGGGAGGCGGGCGTCGAAAAGGTGGCGGGGCAGAAACGCTTCGAATATCTGAAGCGCAAGATCGGCGAGAAAGGCGGGCGAGCCATTGTGGTCGGATGCCTCGCGCCGCCGCCATTTCCCTTCACGATGGTAGTGGCGGTGAACAGCGCGCTGGGATATCCGAGGCAGCGGCTGCTCTGGACGGTGGCTGGGTCGCGGGCGGTGCGATTCACGGTCTTGAGCGTGCTCGCAATCAAGTTCGGCCGAACGATTTTGCGCGTCGCGAACTCGGAAGGCTTCAAGTGGACAATGATCGGCTTCAGCGTTCTGTGCATTGTCGGCAGCGTCTTATCGATCCTGAAATGGGTTCGCAGCAGCCGGCGTGCCGGTTAGCGGTGTGTAGCAGTTGCGGAACCGGACGCGTCTATCGATAAATGCTGGATACACCGCCCCGCGCTTTGAAATTTGTCTATTTCCTGCTGGGGATCGCGCTGCCGATAGCCGGTTACGTGATCTGGTCAAGAACGGACGGGTTCCGGATTGGCAGGAAGTGGCAAGTGGACCGGGACCACGACATTACGGTAGAAGACAGTTTTCCGGCTAGCGACCCGCCGTCGGCGTGGTAGCGGAAATGGGTGAATAGCCGCTAGACCGGCTCACCTGTTCGGACCGTCTCGAGCTGGCACGGCCGCTTCACTTGAAAGGCGCGCCGGTTTCCCGCCGCCACGATGTGGCCTTCGAATTTCGATGTACCGTTCAGCTCGAGTTCGACTTCCTTGCTGAGCGGATGGTCAAAGGTAAGAACATCGCCCGGTTCCATCTCGAGCAAATCCCGCAACAGCATCTTCGGTCCGTTTAAGCGGACTTCGGCATTGAGCTGCGCACGTTGAATGAGGCGCAGCATTTTCGCGCAATCGGCCGCTTGCGGTTCCGATTTGCCGATGGCGCGATCCTGGAGCAATGCTTGCACCGCCCGGCAGGGCAAGCCGAGATGCAATACGCCGTTCGCCTCGCCGATGTCTACTTCAAGGGCGATAGCCAACAGTTCCTGGCCGGGCGCCATAGAGGAGAGGATTTGCCGGGCCGTGGCCTCGTCTTCGACAACAAACTCGATAGGGCTGACCGGACGCCAGGCGGATTTCAATTCCTGCACGACGATGCGCAACAGAGGGCTGAAGATGCTTCTTTCGATTTCGGTGATTTCACGATCTATGTTGGCAGGCGACTTGCCGGTCCCGCCCAGCAGGATTTCGAGCATGGGGAAGAGCGCGGAATGCGAGAGTTGCAGCACGGCGCTCGCTTCTTGAGGGCGCATTCTGAGCGCGACCGTCGCAACGGGTCGAGCAGCACGGCGCGAGAATTCAGCGAACGAGAGCCGCTCAATACGTGCACTGCCTACCGAAACGAACGTTCGCAGATAGGCCGACAGGCTGGACCCGAGCGCTCGCGCGAAGTTCTCATGGACGGATTGAATCACCCGCAGGTGGTCGGCCGGGATTCGATCCGGCCGCCGAAAGTCATAAGGCACAGCGGAAGCCGACGCGGGTACGCTGCTGGTTTGAGGGTGGACGGGAGATTGAGCAGCCATCTGACAGCTCCATCGGCTGTCACAGGCAAATACATTAGCAGCTACAGGCCCGGCCGGCTGACGGGAACGGGCTTCCGAATCGAAGAAAGGCGAAGCTTGTGATGCGACGATAGGGCGGCCAAGTCCCGGGGATCCAGCACTTCGTGTTGGCGCAGGTCGCGATAGTACATGACCGAACTCGGATTCGGGTTATGCTTCAGCCCAAGCAGGTGCCCGATCTCGTGAACAGCGGTCAAATACAGCTCTTCTCCGGTGAGCGGGGCCGCGGGATCGAATGCAATCCAGCCTTGGAAATTGCTCCACTCGACGAATTGAGAGCGGGCGACGGTCTCATTCGTCAATATGGCCGAGGTGCCGTCCACGAGCTCTATGGCGCAGAAAGAGGTCTCTTCGCTATGCCAGCTCATATCGACGACCCCGGCCCAGAACTGCATGGCGCGCCTGAACTCGGTTGCCAGAACGGGATTCGAGGTGGAGGTTCGCACGCCCAAATTCATGTGACCGCGTTTTAGCAGCTCCGAGCGGCGGTTACACGGTTCGAAGTCGCCAGTCCAATTTTCGAGCCGGCGGCCGCCGGCGGCGGTCGCCGGCCGCTCAGCCGCGAGTACCGCGGCACCCAGCAGCAGGAGGCCGATGAAGACGCGCATCGCCAGAGATATCGGCGGAATGCGCGCAGCTCTTTACAAACTCATGAACAAGCTACTGAAAGCGGTATACCGCGCTCGCGGCATCAAGGCCCCAAACGACGGCATCGGAGGCGACGGCGATGCGGGCAAGCGAACCGGCGACCTGGTCCCAAGCCTCCGTCTCCGAATTGAAACGAAAGACCTGGTTCGAGGCATTGATTCCCCAAACAGCGCCGTCGAATCCGACGGCGATATGGGCCAGTGTGCCGGACATGGCGCGCCAAGAGGTACTCTGCGGATTGAATTGGTAGACTTGCCCCTGCGGTCCGAGAGCCCAGACATTGTCTTTAGATCCGGCTGCAAGCTGCGCGAACGAGCCGGAAACCAAATCCCAGTGCCCGGTTGCGGAATCGAGCCGGTAACTTTGCCCTCCGCTATTGAGCCCCCAAACAGTGCCATCCACGCCGACCGACAAATGGGCCAGGGTGCCCGGCACCCAGGTCCAGCTTTGCTCGGAGGAATTGAACGAATAGATCTGACCGGAAGTGTTAAGCCCCCAAACCGATCCGTCCCCGCCGACAGAGATTTGGGCTAGATTGCCGGGCACATAGGTCCAGCCTTGGGTGGCGGGACTGAAACGGTAGATCTGGCCGGAAGCGTTGAGGCCCCAAACAACGCCATCGGGCGCCGGCGCGAGCTGAGCCAGGCTACCTGGCACCGAAATCCAGCTTTGGGTGGCAGGGCTGAATTGGAAGATCAGGCCGGCAGTGTTCAGGGCCCAGACCGTGCCATCGACGGCGGGCGAGACTTGGGACATGGGACCTGGCATTGGATGAAGAACGCCCGCGGTTTCGACGGGCTGATTCAAAGTCCAGATCGCACCCGAGCTGTCGAGACCCCAGACGGCGCCATTGGCGGCAGCGGAGAGCTGAGTTAACGAACCGATCCAGCTACAACTCTGCGTCTGTGCGTTGTATTGACAGACCTGGTTGGCGGCATTGCGGCCGTAAACAACCGCACCCGAGCCGACCGCAAGCTGTGTCAAAGCGCCCGCCATCTGATTCCAGGTTTGCGAGAGCTGGTTGAAGTGAAAAAGGGTCTGGTTGGATAAGCCCCAGACATCGCCATCGGCACCCACAGCGATTTGCGTGAGAGACCCCGGCGTCGAAACGAAAGTTTGAGTGGCCTGGTTGAATCGAAACACCGCATGGCTGGCGTTGAGGCCCCAAACTGCACCGTCGAAGCCGACTGCTAACTGCGCGAGCGTTCCTGGGATTTGATTCCAACCTTGAGTTTGTGCATCGAAATGATAAATCGAACCCGCGCTGTTGAGTCCCCATACGTCGCCATCGCAGCCGACCGAGAGTTGCACCAGCGTGCCGCGAATCCAATCCCAGGTTTGGGCGTTCGCGTCCCAATGATAGATTTGACCTCCGGAATTGATGCCCCATACCGCTGTGCTGGAGCCGACGAACAAGTGGGCCAGATTTCCCGGCACGTAAGTCCAGTTCTGAGTGGCTGCGTTGCGCTGATAGATCTGGCCGCCGGCGTTCAAGCCCCAGACGGCGCCGTCCGCTCCGACCGAAATCTGGCTGAGCGCTCCGGCCACGTTGGTGAAGAATACCGTGGGGGCCGTGGGCGGTGGGTTGGATGGCGCAACGCCTTGACCAGTGATCGCGACGCTTTGCGGAGAGTTGGCGGCGTTGTCCGTGAAGGTCAGCGACGCCGAGCGAGTGCCGGCGGCGGAGGGAGAAAAGGTGAGCGTGACGCCGCAACTGGCTCCGGCCCCCAGGAGGGAGCCGCAGGTGGTGGTCACGGCGAAATCGAGAGCATTCGCGCCGCCGAGCGAGACGCTCGAGATGCTGAGCGGGCCGGCGCCGGTGTTCGTCAACGTGAGAGTGACAGGAGTGCCGGAGGCGCCAACGGTTTGGCTCGTAAAAGTTATGCTCGCGGGATTGAGGCTGGTGTTTGCGGGTTGTGTTCCGGTACCGCTCAGCGAGACGGTTTGCGGAGAACTGGCGACGGAATCCGTGAACATCAAGGACGCAGTGCGATTGCCGGAGGCGGCGGGCGAGAACGTGACCGAGACGGTGCAATTGGCTCCGGCGGCCAAAACGCTGCCGCAGGTTGTGGCCACCACGAAATCCGATGAGTTCGCGCCGTTGAGCCAGATACTCAGGATGTTCAGAGGCGCGGCTCCGGTGTTGGAGAGCGTCACCGTTTGGGCAGCGCTGGCGATTCCGACGTTCTGGTTTCCGAAGGACAGGCTCGAGGGTGAAAGGACCACTTGCGGAACCGCCGCAAGGTTGCCGGTTCCCGTCAAGGCTGCTTTCTGGGAAGTGCCGGCGGCATTGAGCGAGTTGCCTGTCACGGTCAGTGTTCCGCTCAAGGCGCCCGTGGTGGTAGGGGCGAAGGTGAGGGCTGCCATGCAAGCCGAGCCGGCCGATAGCGCGGAGGAGCTTGAGCAGTCCGAGTATCCCGAAACGGTTTGCGCGAAATTGGCGCTCGTGGCCACCGCGCTGAGATTTAAGGTCTGAGTGCCGATATTCGAAACCGTGACAAGCTGCGCGGCGCTTGCCTGGCCGACGCTCACGCCGGGAAAAGTTTGCGCACTGGAGGCGACGGTCACCTTGCGAACAACGTTGTTGGCAGAGTCCGCGATGTAGAGATTGCCGGCTGCATCCAGCGCCAAATTTTCGGGATTGGCGAGAGCGGCCGCGATGGCGCTGCCGGCGTTTCCACTGTAGCCGCTGCTTCCCGTTCCAGCGACGGTCTCGATCATGCCCGAGACGGCGTTGACTTCGCGGATTACATCGGCGGCGAAGTCGGAGATATATATGTCACCGGCCGCATCGACCCGGACGCCAGTAGGATTGGTCAGCTCCGCACTGGTAGCGGGGCCGAGGTCGCCCGTGTAACCGGCACTGCCGGTTCCAGCGACGACGTTGATCGTCCCGGCCGTATTGATCTGGCGGATCAAGCAATGGCCGGAATCGGCAATATACACGTTGCCGCTGGCATCGACCGCCACGGAAGTGGGATCGTCCAATATCGCATCGATGGCTGCCGCGCCATCGCCGATGCCGTCGGATCCGCCGCCGGAGCCGCCACCCGCCAGGGTGATGATGATTCCTGTGGCGGCAGTTACTTTCCGTACGAGCCCGTGGAACGAGTCGGCGATGTACAGATTTCCGACTGCATCGACGGCAATATCGTTGGGCCCCGAGAGAATCGCGCTGGTGGCGGGCCCCCCGTCTCCATTCGTGCCGCCGGAACCGCCTCCAGCGACGGTAGAGATGACGCCGGTGGCGGCAATGACCTCGCGAATGCGGCTGTTGCCCTGATCGGCGATATATAAGTTGCCCGCTCCATCCAACGCCACGCCGGTGGGATTGTTCAAGTTGGCCGATAACGCAGATCCGCCATCACCGGAAGAGCCTGGGGAATCGAGAGTTCCCGCGACGATAGTCACAGCGCCGTTTGAAACCGCGACCTTACGTATGACCTGGTTGATCGAGTCCGCGATGTAGACATTGCCCGATGGATCCACGGCTACGCCTTCGGGGTTAAACAGAGTAAGTGTTCCGAAAGTTCCCGCAATGGTGGTGATGATTCCGGGAGCGAGCGCCATCTGGGGCGCAAGGCCGATGCCTGCGAGCAAGGTGCTTCCGAGCAGGGTTCCGGATTGCGTCTTTACGATCACGGCGTCCTGCCGCAAACCGGCAGCTTTGGGTGAGAACTTGACGGAGATGGTGCAATTGGTAGTGGCGCCGACCGTGCACGACGGTGTTTGTGCGGTGAACTCAACGCCGTAGGCGAGAGAGAACGAAGGTGCAGCGGATAGGCCGGCGAGCGAGTAAGTGATTGTGACGGGAGTGGAAGAGGCAGTTACCGATGTTTGGCCGAAACTCTGCGCTTGCGGAATGCCGGTCACGGTCGCGGACGCTGTTGCCGCCAATAGAAGAGTGGGAACGGCCAAGCCTTTGCCGTACGGAAAGCGTTCCCTTCGCCCGTTTTGTGCAACTTTGAACATACTGTAAACAACCTTCGGGGCTTTTCAACAACTTCGGGGACGCTGCTCACCCGCTAACATCGCGGGGCAGTCGCCGCTCTCTATTACTGTTCACATCGGCTGTGTGCGACCGCACTTTAGTGTCCTTTAATCTTTGGAGCTAATGTGGGGGAAAAAATTCGACATTGGTTGTGACTGGGCGCGGATGGGACGCGGCGAAAACGCTTTCGTGATGAGATTGAGACACTTCGGGTGTAAGGAGTGCCAGGAATGGAAGTGTTGAGGGGATCAGGCGGCTTTTTGCGCCTCGAGCGGGATATTTTCGCGGGTCGCGGCGATCCTGCCGTCGAGTTTTGCATTCGATGTGAGGACGAACTGGTGGTCGAGCTTGGCTTCGGCGAGTAAAACGGCGAATTGATGAAGGTCGTTCTTTCTGTCTTCGGCTCGCTGACGGAGCGCGGCCTCATCCACTTTGCGTTTTTCTGCGGACTCGCGGCGGGATTCGGCGGCTTCGCGGCGCTTTTGCGATTCGAAGCCAATGGCTTCATCCAACCGCGCCTTTCTTTGCTCGGCGCGGAGCTTTAGAAGGCTATTCAGCGCGGTGTGGAAGGTGCGATCGTGAGTAGTTTGGTAGCGAATGAAGAGCGAGAGCTGCTTTTGCTGTTCGTCGAGAGTTAGTTCTTCATCGGTTGCGCATTGGTCTTGTAAGTAGAGAGCGCGTTTTCGAAGCCAGTAGGACTGCGCCATTTTCTCCACAAGGATGGATTCAGTCATGGTGGCGGGTTGGTGCTCAAAACGGAGGCCGCAGAGTAGGTGGTCGTATTCGTCCTGGTCTTCGAAATCGAGAACGGCGAATGAGGCGCCGGTGAGGCCGTTTTTGAAGTTGTTTTGGCAGGATGCGGCTTTGCCGGATTCGGTTTTGGGGCCGGTGGAGTGTTGAGCGTTGTGTTGATTCGCGGAGATTTGGGCGTCGGTGGCCATGGGTGACTCCTGGAGTTGATTTAATAACCGCTCCTTGCGGTCGCGGCTCGGAAAAGGAAAAACGCCGGCGCAGCCACGGCGGGCGTCCGGCGTTTCGAGAAATTAGAAGTTAGTCGGCTTCTTAGTTCAAGTGTAACATGCGGAAAAAAGCGGTTTGGGGTTAACTAGTTTAAAATGAGACAGATCTGATTTGTGACTGAAAGTTAGAGGCCGATCCATGGCGGCGTGGGTAGAAGATCCATAACCTCCCTCGGCGAGGTCCCACGTCATTTGTGGTTCAAGACATCGATGAGGTGAGATAGCACGGCCGGTACAAGGTACGAGAGCGCGGCACCGAGTACAGCGGCAATGAGAGCGGCTGCGTACAGTTTTTTGTCGTGTGAGTGAACCTGGTCGCGTAGGTTCTCGACGCGGGCCTCGGCCGCCGACAGCCGTCCTTCGAGTGCGCGCGTCGCGGCAGATAATTCGCCTATGCGAAAAGAGATGTCTATTGGCGAGTTTGTGTAGTCGACGTGGACTTCCGCAGGTCGAGTTTGAGGGGATTTGGTGCCTGACATTGCTAATCCGGGATGTTTGGGATCTCTCTGTCGCTCGGTTGACCAATTGATCGGAAGGGTCTACCATCTGTCAACATGCTGCGATCCAATAGCGACCGATAAACCTCGTCCGTAGCCGACGTCGGCGGCATCGTGACCTGCCCACCGTCGCTGAGTCGAAGCAGGAGTCTTCTATCCTCGGTCAATTCTGCCAGGACGATTTGACTGACGTTGATAAACCGGATGGCCTTGCTTTCCGGGTCCGCCAGTAGAAAGAATGTTGGCTCCATATATGGCACATTGTCCCAGAGAAAATAGGGCTCCGGCCAGCACAGGTGCATTTTCGCCGCTAAGAGTAGTCAAGAGACCGTTCCGGCGGGACCCGATGCCTCGTATGCGACGCCCAGTTCTGTAGCGACGGCGGCGAAACGCGGGTCGGCTGTCCACAATTGGAGGCGGCCGACGAGGGCGGAGGCGAGCAGGTGAATGTCGATCCAGCCGCCGCCGCGGCCTTTGAGATTACGAGCTTGGACGAACTCGACGACCTGCCAGTGAGGGACGGTGCGCACAGGGCGAAGGCGCTCATAGGCATCGAGAAGGTTGCGGCGGCCTCCTGTGTCGCCCATCACGAGTTCTCCATAGACCAACTCGTGCGCTGTGACCTGATTCAGAGCTAGGAGCCGGTCCAACTCGGGCCTGTAGGGGTGCTGATTAGCGAGAAAACGAACCCAGACCGAGGTATCAACGAGGACCACTAGGCCGCCTTGCGTTTGCGCCGAGGCTTTTCACGACGGCGAGGAATATCTTTAGCATTGGGCTCGCTGCCGGCGATAGCTCGAAGTTGCTCATAAGCGGCGTGGCGCACGAGGGCCTCAAGACCTGCACGCACCGTTTCGGTATCAGTAGCTGCGCCGCAAGCGATCTTTGCCTCTTTGAGAAGCTTGCCGTCTATGTTCAGCGTCTTCTTCATACATATGAGTTTGCCAGAAATGCATGGTTAGTTGAGCAGGCGCCATGGTCCGATACATTTGAAGGCATGGCAGGCAGCAAGACGTACGATGTCGTCATAGTGGGGTCGGGAGCGGGCGGCGGGGTGGCGGCGCAGGTGCTCGCAAATGCGGGCGCGAAGATCTGCATGCTGGAGGCGGGCGGGTGGTTCGATTGCACGAAGCAATCGAAGATGTTTGAGTGGCCGTATCAGGCTCCGCATCGCGGAGCGGCGACGCGCGAGATGCCGCTGGGGTATTTCGATGCCACGCTGCTGGGCGGGTGGGACGTGCCCGGCGAGCCGTATACGAATGCGCCGGGTTCGGAGTGGATGTGGTGGCGGGCGCGGATGCTGGGCGGGCGCACGAATCATTACGGGCGCATCTCGTTGCGAATGGGTCCGTATGATTTCAAGCCATACAGCCGGGATGGGAAGGGATTCGATTGGCCCATCGGCTACGAAGACCTGGCGCCCTACTATGACAAGGTCGAGGAGCTGATTGGCGTATTTGGGTCCGCAGAGGGAATCGAGAATGCGCCGGATGGCAAGTTTCAGCCGGCGCCGGCGCCGCGCTGCCACGAGCGCCTCATCAAGCTGGCGGCAGACAAGCTGAAGATTCCGTGCATTCCATCACGGCTGGCGATTCTGACGCGCGCGCTGAACGGGCGGCCGGCGTGTCATTATTGCGCGGAGTGCGGACGGTCGTGCGGCGCGAATGCGAACTTCAATTCGCCGGGCGTGCACATTTTTCCGGCGATGAAGACCGGGAACCTGGAAGTGCGCACGGATGCGATGGTGCGCGAGATGAGGCTGGGGCCCAACGGTCTGGTTTGCGGCGTGTCTTACGTGGACAAGAAGACGCGGCAGGACGTGGAAGTGCGGGCCAAGATTGTGGTGCTGGCGGCGAGCTGCTGCGAAACGGCTCGCATCCTGCTTAATTCGAAGAGCCGTTTGTTTCCGAACGGGCTGGCGAACTCGTCGGGGCTGGTGGGGCGGTATGTGATGGACACGGTGGGGTCGGCGGTGAGCGGATATCTGCCGATCTTGCAAGACCTGCCGGCGCGCAATGAGGATGGGGTCGGGGGCATGCATCTGTACATGCCGTGGTGGTTGTATCAGCAGCAGAAGGCGGGAAAGCTTCCGTTTGCGCGCGGCTATCACATTGAGTTGGGCGGCGGGCGGCATTTGCCCGGCAATGGCGCGCTGGGCGGGTATGCGGAACGATGGCTGGGCGGCGGGTATGGCGTGGAGATGAAGCGCAATCTCCGCAGATTGTACGGCGGGGAAGTGCATTTTGCCGGGCGCGGCGAGATGATTCCGAACGAAAGCAGCTATTGCGAACTGGACCCCGACGTGGTGGATCAATGGGGCATACCGGTCTTGCGCTTTCACTTTCAATGGAGCCAGGACGAGTTACTGCAGGCCAGACATATGCAAGAAACGTTCAAGGAATTGATAGTAACTGCCGGTGGAATTGTTACTAATAGTTCGGGCGCCGAGAGTAACTGGGGGATTGAGCACGGCGGGCAAGTGAAGCATGAAGTGGGCGCGACCAGGATGGGCGCGGACCGGAAAACGTCGGTATTGAATCAGTACTGCCAGGCCTGGGATGTGAAGAACCTGTTCGTTACCGACGGAGCGCCGTTTGTAAGCAATGCAGACAAGAATCCGACGCTGACGATTTCGGCGCTAGGGTGGCGAACGTCGGAATATATTGCGGAGCAGGTTCGGACACTCGATTTGAAAGTGTAAATTATGCAAAACAAACTTGCCGCGCTTCTAGTTTGCGGCGGCCTGGCTGTGGTAGCGGCGGCGCAGACGAGGCCGCGGGCGCGGGATTTGCACGTACCGTTTGAGGGTACTCCGGGGCCGCTTAACGCGATCACGGATGTGGCGGGCATTGAGGTGGGGCATACGACGCTGATCTCCGGAGACGGCGCGCTCGAAGTGGGAGTGGGGCCGATTCGCACGGGCGTGACGGCGATTCTGCCGCGCGGGAAGAAAGATTCAGTGCCGGTTTTCGCCGGGTATTTTGCGCAGAACGGCAATGGCGAGATGACGGGCACGGCGTGGATTGAGGAGTCCGGTTTCGCAGAGGGACCGATCCTGCTGACGAACACGCATAGCGTGGGGTTGGTAAGAGACGCGACGATCAAGTGGCAGTTGCAGCGCAACGGCAAGGTATCGGAGGCGCAGCAGTGGTCGCTGCCGATTGTGGCCGAGACATGGGACGGCTTCTTGAACGACATTAACGGCTTTCACGTGAAGGACGAGCACGTTTTCCAGGCGCTCGACGGCGCTCATGGCGGGGCAGTCGAGGAGGGCGCGGTGGGCGGCGGCACAGGGATGGTGTGCTACGGGTTCAAGGGCGGAATTGGGACATCGTCGCGGAAGTTGGATCAGAAGGCGGGTGGCTACACGGTGGGAGTTCTGGTGCAGTGCAATTGCGGGCGGCGAGCGCAGTTGCTGATTGCGGGCGCGCCGGTGGGAAGGGCGATTCCGCAGAGCGTGCCGTATGCGCGGAATGCGCCGTGGGTTGGGGAAGACCTGGGGTCGATCATTATTCTGGTGGCGACGGATGCGCCGGTGTTGCCGAACCAGCTCAAACGGCTGGCGCGGCGGGCGACGATGGGCCTGGCGAGAACGGGATCGACATCGGGGAATGGGTCGGGCGACTTATTTCTTGCGTTTTCGACGGCGGAGCGGATCACGAGCACTGAGGGAGTTAGTAACATCCGCATGCTTGGGAATGATTCGATGAATCCGCTGTTCGAAGCAACGGTACAGGCGACGGAAGAAGCGATTGTGAATGCGATGGTTGCGGCGGATACGATGACCGGGATTGATGGACATATGGTCATTAGATTGCCGCACGAGCAACTTACTCAAGTGTTGAAGAAGTATAACCGGTTATCGCGTTAAATCGATCACTCTGCCGCGCAGCACGGTGATGGAGGCTTTCGGCAGCGTGTAAGTGGCTAGCGCGCCGCCAGGCAGGATACTGCCGACGGGAGGATGGTCCGGGTCTGCGTGGCTGGTTTTGCCTTGATCGAGCCAGACATACTGCTCGCTTCCGAAAGTGGTTAGGGTAACTGGACCGGAGAAATAAGCCTCGCTGTTGGTTTGCGAATTGTGAAAGGCCACGCGCACGGCCTGGGAATGTGTTTCGTCGCGGTTGACCAGCATGAGGGACCAGTTACCGTCGGGCCTTAGGAGAGCGTAGGAAGTTACTAAGTCGCTGCCATCGGGATTCTTGAGTTGCACAGCGGAGGGGTACATGCGATGCACGCCGGAACGGTGCTCGACCCATTCCAGATTGATCATATGGGCGGCAAAATATAACGATGTATATCCGGTGATGTTGTAATCGCGATCGGAGACGAAGTTCGACCAGGTTGCGGAACCTGAGCAACTGGGTTCGACGGGTTGCGGCTGAATTGGCGAATGATAGAACGCAGCGCCGCCGCCTTCAAAGAACGAACCGATGTTGTCGGCAAGCCATAGCGCCGCGAAGACGGTGCTCATGGGGCCGGCGAGCTGCGCCGCAAGATGGCTCTCGGTGACCATCAGCGGCACGTCGCGCGGCACGCCGTCGGCTCGCCAGACGTCGAGGATGTGTTTCATCAGGCGCGGTTCGGAATAGAGCGTTTGCCAGGTGATGCCGCAGGGCTCGAACGGATAGTGCTCGAAGGAGACGAAGGCGAGGTCGTACAGGCGATCGTGCGATTTGAGGTAGGCAATGAAGCGGCCCATCCAAGAAATGCGGCCCTGGGCATCGGGCCAGACGCGGATGTCTTGGTTGACGCCTTCAAAGATGGGGCCGCCGAGCTTCACTTGCGGGGCGACCTTGTGAATCGCAGTCGCCCATTGCAAGTAGAGGGCGCCGTAATCCTCGGGAAGCATGTGCTTGCCATCGGGCTCTTCGCCCATTTCCACGCCGCGGATGGGATAGCCGCGCTTGTTCAGATAGGCGATCTGGGCGGCGGAATCCTCGGGCGTTCCGTAGAGCAAGGTGACCGGGATCAGGGCGGGAAGATTGTTGGTGAGGCCGCTGGTGAAGAACAGATCGAAGCCGGTGTGCTGGCCGCGGCCGGTGGCGTTCACATCGGCTGCAGAGTGCCAAGGATCGATGGAGGAAGAGGCGTAGGTAGGGCCGGGCGCATTCGCAGCGGAGTCGAGGAAAGCGCCGGTGTGGTCCCGCGTGCCGACGCGGATATCTTCGATGGCGTAGCCGACGCAGTTGCGGATGTCGGAGGGTCCATGCAGGTCGCAGGTGTTGGAGGATGCTGTCATCCAGAGGCGGAGGAAACGGGTGGAGACGGGCTCGGCGGCGAGCTTAAGGGTGACCGCGCCGCCGGATGCGTTCCGTATGTCGCCGGCGGGAAACGTCCGCCATTTGCCTTGTGGGCCGGCGTCGAAATCGAGTGCATCCTTGCCTATCCAATACTGCACCTGATAAGTGGTCGCATAGGGGCTGGCCCAGGTGATGCGGATGGAGTCGACTGGTTTTTCAGCTTTCAGATCTACGACCACCCATTGCGGATGGAGCGAGTCGCTTTCGCCGGTGAACCTGCTGGTGAGGTAGGGATTGCTCTTCCAATAACTGAGATTGGGGCCATGGATGGGAGTGTCGCCGCTAGTGGAGAAGCCGCGGTGAGGGAGCGCGTATTCGAGGATGTAGCGGATTGGTTCGCCGAGCGCGGTGCTGCCGGTAAAGTAGCCGCTGTTGTGCGCGGGGTCGCTCCAGTCGCCGTGCGGGTTCCAATGCCAGGCGGCCATGCGGAGCTCGGAATTGTTGCGATAGGTGATGGGGCCCCAGCCGGCGGAGAGGGATTCCTGAAGGATGTGGGGCGTGTAGATTTGGTCGATGTCTTGGTGGGACAGGACGTCGATGGAGCTTCCCAGGGCGGCATCGGGATCGAAGGAATTGATTTCGCGGCCGGGGGTGGCATCGACGCGGACGGTGGCAGCGGCTTCCGCAGCAGCGCCGGTCTGCGCGGACCAGGATAGGAAGACGGCTAGAACAGCCGCCCGTGCGACGCAGGGGGTGGATCTCGGCAAATGGGCCCTCGGGTGGAGATTATAGCGTTGTGGGAAGGCTTTGGGCGCGTCTAAGGCGCGAGGATGGCTAGACTTGTCGACTTTGGCGGCGCGTTCTGATAAACTCAAAGTGTCTTTGCCCGCATCCGAGATGTACCCGAGTGCCTTCCGGCCGCTATTTCTTTCCTTCCTTCAAAGTTGGTTTCGAGAGCAGTCCGACAAAGACAATTTACGAACGAAAAGGATTAAGTTGTGACCAACATTTTTGTAGGAAATCTGAGCTATCAAGCCACACAAGCGGACCTTCAGGCGGCGTTTGAGCAATATGGCAGCGTGGAGCGGGTCAATCTGATCACGGACCGCGACACCGGACAACCCCGCGGCTTCGCATTTGTCGAAATGAGCGATCCGCAAGCTGCGCAGACAGCCATTTCGCACTTGAACGGCGCGGAGCTGCATGGGCGGACCATGAACGTGAACGAAGCGCGGCCCAAGCCGGCGGGCGGTGGCGGCGGCGGCTACGGCGGCAATCGCGGGTCGGGCAACCGAGGCGGCGGTGGCGGCGGCCGGGGACGCGGACCGCGCTGGTAAGCGGGTCGAATCGGGCGCGCAAATCTTCCAAACAATAGTTTGGTGATTTGTACTTTGATTTGAGAAGATCAAAGTAGAGACAGGCTTGACTGAACGCGCAAAACGGGCACCGAACGCCCTTTGCGCTTGATTGAACGCGCAAAACGGGCACCGAACGCCCTTTGCGCTTTTCATAAGGAGGAATCATGCCAGGTCGTGGCCCCCAAACATTCAAGAAACGCCAAAAGGAACAGCAGCGCAAGGAACGCTCGCAGGAGAAGTTCGCCAAGCGGATGCAGCGCAAGGCCGACCGCGCCGCCGGCGTACTTCCGGAGCCCGACGAAGACGACTCCATGCTTCCCGGGCCGGCCTCGCAAGAGTCGCCGGCCGAAGGGCCCTCGGGGTCATAGGACCGGTTCAGGGGAGCAGCGACGCGCTAAGCGCGATTCAGGGCTGAGGAATCGAACGTGGCGTGGTCTGCGGTCGAATGGCGAGCGCGGTCCGCACGCAATAGGCTCTTGATTTCCATGTTGGTCAGATAGCGAATCGGAGCGGCGGTGTCGATACGCCGCACCACCTCAACATAACATTGCAGCATGGCGAGCTCGGTGGGGCTCGCCTTTTCTCTCATCAGCACGCCGCTTCTCTCGACGATGAGGAACGGAGACGAGTGGTCGAGGGTGGCGATGCGGCGTTGCAGTCTGGAGGGAGGCGCACCCCGCGACAGCATGGGTAAAGCGCCTCCGAGGAACAGGGCTTGGCAGGGATAGAGGACGCCTCCTTCTGCGACGCGCCGGGAATTTCCATCGGTCCCCAGGGTGTGAACCGGCTTCTCGCCGGGCAAACACCAGCCGAGAATTCGCCGAACTTCTTCCAGGGCGCTCAGGTTGGCTTGCGGAACCAGGCGCGGCGCGAGGGCCAGGCGTTGCTCGACCTCAAAGAGGAGCGTTTTGACGCTTCTCGAATCGTTACCGCAGATGACCAATCCATGATTGCCAAGCACGAATATGTTGGAGCGCGGATTCCGGCGCGAACGCAGGTGGACCTCCCGCGCGAGAGGAAACCCTGCGCCCACGTAGGGAACCCAGCACCAGTTGAGGCCAAAGAGCCTGAGGGTTAATTGCAGAGGCGCATCGGACCGCACGGCCCAGGCGAGGGTATTCACAGAGTGAACGTGGACAACCACCCGCCGCGGTAAAACTGCGTGGAGGTGCGTGTCGCTCGAAGGGCGCAAGTAGTCTGCGTGCGCGCTTCCAGGGAGCGTGGGAAAAGGGTCGCCGCGCCGGAAACTCTGGAGGCATTCGGCGAGACTGAGCGGCACGAGTATCTCGTCCCGGCCGGCATCGGCGAGACACTTACCCGATGCCTTTACCCAAAGAGTTCCATCCCGCTTGATCGAAACGTTGCCGCTGCTTGCTTGCGCTAAGAGCGGATCACGGCCTATACGGCCGGACAGCTCCAGAAGTGCATCTATTTCGGATGGACCGGCTTCTGGTTTGATGGCTGTACTACTTTTCAAGGCTTATTCCTCCGCTTCTTCACTCCACGGGCACCGCTGCAATAGAGCGAGCACGTGCCGCAACAACTTACACGAGCTTGCGCTCGGTTCCGTGCATCAGCCCGATAGCATTGGGCTAGAACACGTTGGCAGTACAGTTGGCGGTTAGGAAAGGAAAGCCGGAGGCGAGGAATCGGAAGCTCGAGTAAGATCCGGTGCTAAAGGAAGGCTCGGCTTGCTTTGAAACAGCCCGTTGCTCTCGGCGGAGCAAGTCCGGCGGGAGAGATCAAATGGGACTTGATGCAGCTTGCAATTCTGGGCCGCGGTTGGATGCGAGGTGTTGAGAGAAAAGGTAGCAGTTTTGTCCCGGTGCGGCTTAACAACCGGCGGGTCGGGTACTCGATCGATGGCGGCGATCAGGGTGAAGACACAAAGCAGGCATCCGAGGAACCGCTGCAGTTTTCGGATCGCCTTATTCACCTTGCGATATAGTAGCGCACCTCAATTGTTCTTGTCTGCGCTTACTAATATCGTGAATGCGTCGGCCTGCGATTGCGGCTGGAACGCCGGAGCCGCAGTTTGGCGATCGGGTGTTTCACCGGCGGCTTTGGCTGTCACGCCGGCGGGTGGCGGAAGGGGCTCGTCTACCGGGGTCAATGCGAGATCGGTATAAGCGCGCGCTTTAGGATCGCGCTTCAGGCGCATTCGCAACCAGCCGTAGCGCAGAATCAGCGCACCCAACCAGATGTGTTTGTAGATCAAATTGGCGGCGTAGCGGGGATAGAAGACGAACGGGTTTTCGCGAGGGAGGCTGGGGCGCCGATCCTTGCGATATTTGCGGCGCAGGTAGCCGCCCTGTAGCGGATCGACGTTCTCCAGCCGGATGCAGGCATAAAACCACAACAGCAGCAGGAGCATGTTACCGGGATTGCTCCTGGTGGCGGTGGCGCGGCGCATGACTGTTTCCATGTGGTCGAGCGAATAGTAGCTCTTCCACGCATCCTTGTAGAGCTGCTCCCATTCAGGCGTGGACATGCTGGGATGGCGCATGGTCACGTGTTCCAGGTCGTACTTATTGAGGTCCGGGTCGAGATAGGCGCCGGCTTTGTGCAATTTCTGATGATCCTCTGAGCCGGGGAGCGGCGTGAGGCAGTGCGGCTCCAGGAGATCGATGGGCAGCTCGCGCTGGATGATGCCAATGTCGCGAACGACGGATGCGGGCGTGTCGCCGGGGAAGCCCACGATGTAGCCGGCGAAGATGGTGGCGCCGGCGCGCTTCCATTCGAGAAGCATCTTGCGGTACTCGGCGACCTTGTTCTGTTTCTTGCGCGCGCCGACCAGGCTATCGGGGTTGATGCTTTCGAGTCCGATGAAGACGCGCGCGACTCCGGCGCGGCCGGCCTTCGAGATAAAGTTCGGCAGGCGGTGGCACATTGTGTCGACCTGGATGACGAATTTGATGTTGAGCTTTTCTTTTTCGCGCAGGGCGATCAGGCGGTCGAAGATGCTTTCCCAATCGCGGTTGCGGGCGAAGTTATCGTCGGTGATGAAGAAGCGATTGACACCTTGCGCCAGATTGGTGCGGACGATGTGTTCGACGTCATCGGCGGAGCGGCGGCGCGATTTACGGCCCTGCACGTTGATGATGGTGCAGAAGGAGCACTGAAAGGGGCAGCCGCGGCCGGCATCGAAGCTGGTGAGCTTGCCGGCGGTGCGCTTGATGCGGGTGGGGGGCAGAATCGGGATGGGCGCGCCTTCGAGCGCGGGGAGCTGCGCCATGTAGTTATAAAGCGGCTTGAGTGAGTTGTGCCAGGCGTCGCGGAGAAGCTCATCGAAGTGTTCCTCGGCCTCGCCGGCGAAGAGCGAGATGCCGAGGTCCATGGCTTCTTGCAGCTCGGGCGTGATACCGGGCAACATCGAGAGGCAGCCCGAGACGTGGAAGCCGCCCAGGCAGACCTGAATGCCGGCGGCGCGCAGGGGCCGAGCGATGTCCATGGCGCGGGGAAACTGATTGGATTGAACGCCGACAAGCGCGACCAAGCAAGCTTGGCCGCGAAGCTGGCGCGCGATGCGATCCGGGCGAACGCGGGTGTTGGATTCGTCGAAAGCGGTGATGACGAGTTCGGCATCGTCGCCGAGGACGCGGCGGCTTTGGGACTCGAGCGCGAGGCCGTTGAGGACGGCGAGGGTGTTCGAAGGAATCGCGGAGCGGAGCCACTGGATGACGTAGCCGTCGTCGTCGTAATGCGATGGCTTGATCAGTACTAAAGAGAACCGCTGGGGCGCTTGCCGGGCTGTGAGGTTGGGGGAGACAACTCGAGACAAGGTAACGAGTTTAGGGTAACACGCGGGGGGCGTCTAGAGCTCCAGCACCAGCCGTAGGCCCGCTTCGACACTTGCAAGCCAGCGAGCCGGGAGAGTGCTGACGTGCTCGGTCAAGAAGGCCCGGTCGAGAGTTACTAGTTGAGATACGTTGACGACGGAATCCTTTGGAAGTCGCGAAGCGCGGCGGGGCATAAGCACGTTCCCTGGCGCTTTTGCAAGCCCCAGGTTGCCGGTGATAATGGCTACGATTACCGTTTGAATGCTGCTCTGGTTGAATGCATCCGCCTGGATCACCAGCACGGGACGTCTGAAAGCCGGCTCAGAACGGCGAGCTTGGGGCAGATCGGCCCACCAGATTTCGCCCCGGCGGACGCCGGGCTCGCCGGTTACCACTCGACGTTCTTTAACAAGCGAAGTTGAGTGCGCATCAACAGAGCTTCAACCTGGGCGGGCGTCTGCGAATACACCGCGTTTAGTCGCTCGGTAACGGACTCGGAATCGCTACGCGCCAGAAAATCGGCAATTGCTTGTGCGTAAAGCGCGCTTCGGGAGATGCGCCGCTTCTTTGCGGTTGTTTCCGCGCGACGAAAGAGGTCGTCCGGGAGCGAGATTGCCGTCTTCATGGCATCAGTATAACAGCGGTTATACTGCGATCGCGAATATCTCATAATCAAGCATGGCGTTCGAACGAGAGGTGGAGTTGGCGAAGCTGCTGGCGCAGGAGGCCGGGGCGCTGGCGATCGATTATCAGCGGCGCGGGGTGACGGCGGAGGTGAAGGCGGACGAGTCGCCGGTGACGGCGGCGGACCGGGCTTGCGAAAAGCTGATTGTCGACCGCGTAACCCTGGAATTTCCTGAGGACGGTTTGCTGGCCGAAGAGGGCGGCAACCGGGCGAGCCGCAGCGGGCGGCGGTGGATCATCGACCCTATCGACGGCACGCGCGATTTTGTGCGGGGCATTCCGCTGTGGGCGGTGCTGATCGGCCTGGAGCAGGACGGCGAAGTGGTGGCAGGGGTGGCGCATTGCCCGCGGCAGGGACTGCTGTTGTGGGCCGCGCAAGGCGAAGGGGCGTGGGCAGATGGCTCGCGACTCCGTGTATCGGACAAATCCGAACCCGGCGACGCGGTCCTGGCGTTCAACGGCTTCAATAAAGCGGGAGCAACTCAGCTTGGAGCGCGGGTTATGCCGTGGGTGCAGCAGTTTTGGGCAGTCCGCAGTCTGGGCGGGGCGGTCGACGCCATGCTGGTGGCGCAAGGCAAGGCGGACGTTTGGATCGAGCCGAATGGCGCGGCCTGGGACCTGGCGCCGCTCAAAATCCTCATCGAAGAAGCGGGCGGCCGGTTCGGCAGTTTTCAAGGCGAAAGCACGATTTATGGCGGAAATGCATATGCCTGCACACCCGGCCTGGAGGCAACTGTGAAGCAGTTGTTGAGTTTCTAAGTAATCGCGGCTCCGCCCTATACCGGCGAGCCAGGGATCAACTCAATCGACAGGCTCGAAGAAGACCGTACCCCAGCCCTGATAGCGGTCCCGAACCGGGTCCGGCTGCAGTTCGCCGTCTTTGTACATGAGCGGCCGATAGCCGTGGCTGCACGCAAATTCGACAATTTCCGAACAGGGCCGGACACCATTCAGGTCTAAATCGCCCACCTCGATCATGAAGAACGGCCGGCAGGTCTTGAGCGTGTTTTTCATGCCGTCGATGATCTGGTATTCCGCGCTTTCGGCGTCGACTTTGATCATGTTGGGTTTCGCACCCGTCCGGTCGACATATTCGTCGAGCGAGATGGTCTGAATGCGGTGTTTCACCTCGGGAACGGCGCGGCCGCCGGGCACGCGGGCAGGGAAGAACGAGTTGAAAGCGAAGTTCAGGGCGCCGAAATCGTTGAAGACCAACTCGTCGGAATGGGAGTAGACGGCCAAATTATTGACCGTCATGTTCGAGTGGTGCTTGGCGTTGTCGGCGAGCAGCCGGAAGGTGCGCGGAGTGGGCTCGAAGGAATGAACTTGCCCGGTTTCGCCGACCAGATGCGAGGCGAGCAGGCTGAAGTAGCCGACGTGGGCGCCGACATCGAAGAAAACCATGCCGGGCCGAAGCCGCTGGAGCAGAACCAGCGTTTCGTGCTTCTCAAAATAGGATTCCGACACGATCTGGCTGGACACCAGCTCCGGTAGCATGACGCTCATGGTGGCCCCCCAAAACGTATGCGCCTTGACCTTCACCGGCTCGGCGAGATAGAAATTTCGCCCGGTAGCGTTTCTCTTTTCGCGCTCTTCGAACCTTTTTAATAGGTCTTCGTTTTCAGTTGCAGTCTGCATTCCGCGCCCTCCCGGGGCCTACAGAGTTAGTGCCGGCGGGCACAAAAATTCGCAGGCAGCGACTGTTGTGCGCGATTACAGGACACGCCATACAGATATTCCGCCCCACATCCGATAGATAAGCTGTAGAGCCCGCTGAGCGGGCCGGCGGCCAAGGACGCCGACTTTAGATATGAGCAGAACCATACCGGTTGCATGGAAAAGCCCGCGGCATGCGAGCGTGGCGGCGGTTGTTGACCCGCGGATGTTGAAGATCCTGGAGAACCGTTTTCAGGAGGGAAAAGCTCTTGAGCGGGACAAGAACTACGTAGAAGCGGAGAAGATTTACCGCGAAATTCTAGCCAGGGCGGAACAACTGCACCTGACTACGGCAAATGCTTGCGTCGCGCTGGGGTACGTGCTGTTGATGCAGGGCAAGTTCGAAGCGGCGGAAACGTATCTGCTGCGCGCGCGGCGGTTCGACCCGAACCTGCTCGAAGCGCACATCAATCTTGGCGCGGTGTACCGGATGCAGGAGAAATGGAAGCAGAGTGAAACCTCTTGCAAGCGCGCGCTCGAAATCGCGCCGAAGGATGCGCGGGCACGGCTGAATCTCGGCTTTGTCCAGGAAAAGATCCAGGAGTATGGCCAGGCCGTGCAGTCGTTTCTGCTGGTGCTGTCGCTCGATCCGGAGAACATCGATGCGCGCAAGGGACTGGCGAGCACGTACGTGGCGCTGGGCGACACGGATGTGTGCATTCCTTTGTACCGCAAGGTGCTGGAGATGGAGCCGGAATCGTGGCAACTGCGCTCGGGGATGCTATTCGCGATGCAATACGACCCGACCATACCGAACGAGAAGGTTCTCGAGGAGCATCTCGAGTTCGGACGCCAGGTGCGCTCGCATGTGGGGCTACCGAAAGCCAGGAATGAGTTCGGCAACGCGCGCCATGTCAACAGAAAGCTGAAGATCGGCTACCTTTCGGCCGATTTCCGTGGCCACGTGGTGATGAAGTTTGCCGAAGACGTGATTACTTCGCATGACAAGGAGCGGTTCGAGGTATTTTGCATCACGCCCTATGCGCGGGAAGACGAGACCACCAAGCGCATGCGCAAGAAAGTGGACCACTGGCGGGATATCTCGACCATGGAGGACGCGGATGCCGCCGAGTTCCTTCGCAGCGAAGAATTAGACATCGTTGTCGATTTGATGGGCAACTCGAGCGTTCAAAAACTCCCCTTGCTGGGACGGCGCGTGGCCCCGGTACAGATGACGTGGTGCGGTTACTCGGGAACCACGGGAGTCGACACCATGGATTACATTGTCGTGGACGATATTATTGCCCCGCCCGGGGAGCGCACGTTTTTCGTGGAAGAGCCGCTGCGATTGCCGAATTCTTATGTTTGTTTCAATCCGCGCGAGTGTCCCGATATCGGCCCGCTGCCGTTCGAGCGGAATGGTTACATCACGTTCGGCTGCATGAATAATCCATCCAAGATTAATAAGTACGTACTGAGCTGGTGGGCCGAGATCCTTAAGTCAGTCAAGTACTCGAGGCTGGTGATGCGGTATCACCTGCTGGGAGATCCGTTGGTGGATGAGCGTTTGGGGCGGGTCTTGCGGAACGCCGGCATACCGCCGGAGCGCATAGATATGAAAGCCGGCGGCCACGCTTTTCTAAGCGGCTACAACGACGTGGACATTGCTTTGGACAGCTTTCCCTATAACGGCACCACCACAACCTGCGAGGCGCTGTGGATGGGCGTGCCGGTCGTCACGCTGCGAGGCGATCGCTTTGTGGCGCGGGTAGGAGCGTCGCTGCTCACCAATACCGGGATGGGCGACTTAGTTGCCGAAAACCCCAAAGAGTACATCGAGAAAGCAGTAGCGCTGGCGGGCGATCCGGACCGGTTGACACGCTTCCGTGAGGAAGCTAGGGAGATATTGCCAGGGACGCCGGTGTATGACCGGGAAGCGTTCGTGAAGGGTCTGGAACAGGCATATGTGCGGGTGTTCGAGCGGTGGTGCCGGGAACAGAGCGGCGCATAAGCGGCAAGATTTTGCCACTGACAAATTTTTCTCAAGCGTGTAAATTATTGCCGATACGGTATTTGACAGCAGGTTGCCTGGTAAATAGCGAACCGGGGCCGACAAAAACTCGGCGAAACTGCTGAAAACCAGGAGAACAGAACACATGATTTCGATTCAAACGAACGTTGCGGCCCTTTACGGACTGCAGAACCTGAACACGAACCAGATGAACGAGCAGAACACCATCGAGCAGATGACGTCTGGTTACCGCATCAACAGCGCGGCAGACGATCCGGCCGGCGTGGCGATGGCCAATCAGTTGCGGAACGCGGGCGCAGAGTTGACCCAGGGCGTTTCGAACGGGAACAACGCGGTGGGGCAGCTGCAGATTATCGACGGCGGTCTGAACAACGTTTCGCAGATCCTCGATCGGTTGCAGACGCTGGCGACGGAAGGCTCTTCGAGCACGTTCACCGGCAACTTCACGACGCTGGCGACTGAATTCGCCAACGACGTGACGGAAATTTCGCGGCAGGCTCAGAACGTGGGCATGAACACGGGCGGCGACTTCAACGCGGCGCTGTCGGTTTACGTGGGTGGCGGACTTGGAAACAGCAACGGCGCTTCGATCGGTGTGGCGGTGGAGACGATCAACCTGTCCGGAACGTCCATGGCGGTGGATGCGGCTGGATTGGGCCTGAGCGCGTACACTGCGGTGAGCAACCTGACGAACTCGGCCAACTTCTCGGCGGCGATTTCGGCGATCGCGGCGGCGGTCACGTCGCTCGGCCAAGTGCAGGGCGCGGTGGGCGCCGGCATCAACCAGTTGAACTTCGCGATCAACCTGGCGCAGTCGCAGATCACCAACGATTCGGCGGCGCAATCGACGATACGCGATGCAAACATGGCACAAGCTGCGACGCAGTTGTCACAGCAACAGGTGCTCATGCAATCGGCCATGGCGGCTTTGGCCCAGGCCAATCAAATACCACAGGCGGTACTCAAGCTCCTACAGGGCTAGCTTCAATCCTCCGATAAGTAAGTGACAAGCAGTCAATAACTGAGGTGGGGCGCTCGAAAAGGCGCCCCACGATTTCTTCTCTATGGGCTCTACATCCAGTACACCTTCGGCTTCGGGCCTCATTACTCCGCTGACGTTTACCGGGCAGAGTACTTACTCGGCGCAGTTCCAGCAGGTGATCGACAAGGCGGTCCAGATTCAGGAAATACCGCTCGATGGCATGGCGGACCAGGCTAATGCCGACCAAAGCCGGCAGACCGCGCTCGAATCGCTCGACCAGGCGCTCACCACTTTGCAATCGGCGGTGACGGGACTGCAATCGGCCGTCGGATCATCCCAGGCGCTGAGCGCAACAGTCAGCGACACTTCCGTGGCTTCGGTCTCGCTTGCCAGCAACGCGACCACGGGTGTATATCAATTGGAAGTAGACAGCCTGGGGTCGGCTACTCAAACGGTGAGCACGGGGGCTCCTCAAACGGTCACCGATCCTGCGTCGCAAAACATCAGCAATGCATCGTCGTTCACTCTGACCGTGAACGGCACGCCGACAACCATTACGCCCACAACCAACACGCTCGACGGGCTGGTAAGCGCAATCAATGACGATGCGTCGCTCGGAGTCAGCGCCTCGATCGTGAACGTGGGCTCGTCCGGATCGCCGGATTACCGGCTGGCGGTGCAGTCGTCTACCCTGGGGAACGTCAGCATCGGACTCAGCGACGGCGCCAATAATTTGCTCAATACCATCTCGACCGGCTCGGAAGCGACCTATAAAGTGGATGGCTTGCCCAATACCATATCGAGCGACTCGGATTCGATTACGCTTGCGCAGGGCGTTACGGTCAATCTGCTGGGGACCACGGGGGCGAATAATCCAATCACCGTCTCGGTGGGCGAATCCACTGCGAGCGCGCAGACGGCCCTGCAGACGTTTGCCACGGCTTACAACGCCGTGGTCTCTCAATTGGCGGCGCAGCACGGCCAAAACGCCGGGGCGCTTTCCGGAGATAGCGTGCTGCAGGTGGCGCAGCAGGCGCTGGCAAGCATCGCCGACTATTCCAATTTCAGCGGCAGCGTGACGAACCTGAGCGATCTCGGGCTGGACCTGGATACGTCCGGCAATTTGACGTTCAATGCAACCGAGTTTGAGCAGAACGCCGGCAGCAACTTCACGGGACTATCGCAATTTCTCGGGACCGCTACTTCCGGATTCCTGGAGGTCGCGACATCCGCGCTGAACAACCTGGAGGACCCTACTGTGGGAGCCGTGAAAGCCGAAGAGGCATCGATTACGCAAGATTTGACTACCCTGAATACGAACATTTCAAATGAAGAGAGCAGTATCAATCAGTTTCAGCAGAACCTGGTGAGCCAGCTCTCGCAAAGCGACGCCATGATCGCGACGCTGCAAAGCCAGGTGACCTTCTTCCAGGGCCTGTTCCAGATCGAAAACAACATCAGCAATCCAAGCAATGGATAACGCCATGCTTTCACCGGAACTTGCGAGCGCCATCGAGCAGAACTTCGAAGATTTGCGGAGAGCCGTGCAGGATCGCCGCTACACCGAGGCGCAGGGATTGCTCGAAGAGCAACGAGTCCTATTCCGGAAGCTCGACATCGAAGACGGCGAGGCATGCGAGCTGCTCAACCAGGCGCGCGAGCTTACGAATTGGGCGCTGATGTTGGCGCGCGTGCAGCACGCGCACGCGGAGCGGGCATTCGCTTCCCTCTTGAAGCTCAAACAATTGGATGCCGGATATTTGCCATCGCCGGTATGCTCGGCTGAGCTGGTTTCGGTCCGCGGCTAGTTCGTTTCGAAGCGGCGTGCGCGCCTCGCTCTATACTCGGAGACGTGACTCTGGACGTTTTCGTGCATGTGCTGTTCCGCTTCATTCATATCGCGTCGGTGATTCTCTTGCTTGGCGGTGTGGTTTACGCGCGCCAGGCGCTGGTGCCCGCGCTCGATGCACTGCCCGAGGACATTCGAAAGCGCGCGGCGAGAGATGCGCAGGAACGTTACCGCCCCACCCTGTTCGTGCTCCTGATCCTGATTGTCGGTTCGGGTTTGTACAACTTCTTCACCGGCCCCAAGCACGCACAAAGCTACCAGATCTGGTTCGGTGTAAAGATGCTGCTGGTGGCGCACATCGTCGCCTCGGCCATTTTATGGGCTACCTCCCCCTACGGCGACGTGACGGTGGATGGCAGGAGCAAGCGGCGGCTCCTGAGCATTGCGGTCTCGGGGCTGATCGTGGTGTTTATCTCGGCGTATCTGCGCTCGCTGACGCAACGGGGACTCTGAGCGCATCTAATTGGCAGTTACTTATGACGGGATACGAAGCGCTGCGCACGCGGGCGGCATGGATCGATGTTTCAGGGCGCGGCAAGATTCGCGTGACAGGCGAGGACCGCGCGCGCCTGCTGCACGCCATGAGCACCAACGATGTGAAGAGCCTCGCCCCCGAAGCCGGCCTTTATGCCTTCTTCTTGAATGACAAAGGCCGAATCCTGGCCGACGCGTACCTTTACAATTTGGGCGACTCGCTACTGCTCGATACGGAGCCGGAACTTGCGGGAAAGCTGCGGGATCACCTGGACCGGTACATCATTGCCGACGATGCGGAGTTGAGTGAGGAGACCGATCGCTGGGGTGCGATCGATTTGGCGGGTCCGGGCGCGGTCGCGTGCGCGGAAGAACTCGGGTTGCCCGTGCCCGAGGCCCAGTACGGCGTTCGAAAGTGGGCGAACGGATGGGCGGCTCGGGTTGCCAGCACCGGCGAGGGCCTTCGGGTGTTTGTCGCGCTCGCCAAGAAGGATCAATTCGTAGCGCAGCTTCAGGCGGCGCAGATTCCAAACGCCGGCGCGGACGAGGCGCGCATTGTGCGGCTTGAAAACGGCATGCCGCGTTATGGCGAAGACATCGCGGAGCGCTACCTGGTCCAGGAAACAAACGCAATGCATGCGGTGCACACGAACAAGGGCTGCTATCTAGGGCAGGAGATTGTGGAACGGGTGCGCTCGCGCGGGCAGGTGCACCGGGTGCTGATGCCGATTCGCGTGGAAGGGACCGAGGCGCCCGCGCCCGGAACCAAGCTGATGGCGGGAGACAAAGCGGTTGCTGAGATCAGCTCGGCGGTGTACTCGCCCGCGCTCGGGGAAGTAGCCGGGTTGGCGTATGTGCGGAGCGAAGCTGCGGAAGCGAAACCGGAGCTGGTGGTGGCCGGAAGCGAGCCGCCGCAACGCGGCCGAATCCTGTAACCTCAGGCCGGTTAGTCGCCGAGCAGATCGCCGTAAGGGGCGAGCGATTCGATGTTGTCGCAGACGGCTTTGATGGCCGCGGTGACGGGCACCGCCAGCACCAGACCCACGGCGCCCCAAATCACGCCCCAGAACATCAGCGCGATGGTGACCGCCAGCGGATTGAGGCGCACGCGGCTGCCGATCACCTTGGCGTACAGAAAATTCATCGCGACGACGTGAAGCGCGGCCGTGATGAGGACAACCGTCAGCACGGCTTTGAGATTGATCGGCATGGTCAACAAAGCGAGCACCGGCGGCGCCAGCGAGAGCGGTAATCCAACATAGGGAACCAGGCTGAAGAAGGCGCTTAGGGGGCCAATTAATGGCCAGTACGGAACTCCCAGCAAGAAGAAGGTGATGGCGCTGAGGCTGCTCAGGAACATCCAAAGAAAGAGGTTGCCGAGCACATAGGCGCGCGTGGATTCCCCGATTCCCGACCAGGCTTTACCGACTACATAGCGTTGGTCGCCTTCAAAGAGGCGCAGGACGCTCCGGCCTATGTGGTCGCGCCAGCTCAACATGAAATACACGAGAAAAGGCACGAACGAAGCCATCACGAGGACATGGAAGTAGCCTGAGACGTAACCGTATACGGTGGCGAGGAAGGGCTTGGGATCGGTGTGAATGCGCACTTCCTGGATGGCCGGGGGCGTGGTCTGGACCGGCGGCGTGATGAGGACGCCGTGGCGGCGGTGTGTTCGGTTCTCGGGCGGTTTCTGCTGCGTCTGATCTTGAGGGCGCAAGCGCTTGGGAACCAGCATGTCGATGCTGTGCTGCTCGAATTGATCCAGGCGGTCGTTGGCGTTGTCCCAGAGCGCGCCGAAACGGGCAGTGTAGGAGGGCAGATCGTCGGCCAGCGTGGCGAGCTGAGTCCAGGTTGCAGCGGCAATGACGTAAGCTCCCGCCAGCGCCACTACGATGACGATGGCGGTGGCCGCAGCTCGGGGCAGGCGCAGCTTCATGACCAGCAACACCACGGGATCGAGGATGAAAGCGAAGAGCACGGACACGATCAGCGTGACGAAGAAATCGCGGCCGAAATAGAGGAGCGCAACCAGTGCCGCGGTTGCGATCAGAGAAGTGGCAGCGCCAATGGTCCTCTGGGAAGGTCGCGCAGGGCTGAGAAGTGGCATGCCGGAGCGCACAGAGCGGGCCCGGAGGACGCCCCTGGCCGTTGCGCGCCTTTCACTCAAAAACGAAGATCCTGTTTGCTTATCGACACTCTAGCATGGCCGCAACATTTATAATCCGATTTGACGGACGTTCTCGAGAAGGAACAAGGCGGACGTGTGCTCGCGCTCGATGTGGGCAAGCGACGCATCGGGCTGGCGGTCAGCGACGCGCTGGGGATTACCGCTCAGGGCATCGAGACGCTCGAGCGGACGCGCATTCGCGAAGACCTGGCAAAGCTCAAAGAGCTCGCCGCGCGCTGGAACGTGAGGACGCTGCTGGTGGGCCGGCCGCTGCACATGAGCGGCACGGAGAGCAGGCAGAGCGAATACACGAAAGAGTTTGCAGCGAGACTGGGCGCATATCTTGGGCTTCCGACAGTGTTCTGGGATGAGCGGCTGACGTCGGTCGAAGCGGAGCGCATGCTGCGGCAGGCGGGCGCGACGCTCGAACAGCGCAAGCAAGCGGTGGACCGGTTATCGGCCGTTCTGCTGCTCGAAAGCTATCTGGAATACCGGAACATTCAAGACGATTCCGCAGATGGGAGCGGTTGTGCCTAGAAGCAGGGTGCGGCGGGCGTTGCTCACGTTGTCGATTCTGGCGGGTGTGTTTACAGTGGCCGGAGCTGCCGTTGCCGGCTACTGGTACTTGGGACCTTACCGCGGTTTCGGGGCTGAAACGTTTATCGAGATCGATCGGGGCATGTCGTCGAAGGAGATTGCGCGCGAGCTCGCGGCGCATGGGGTGGTCCGTTCGCGTTGGGCTTTCCTGGCGGTGCGGATGCTGCATCCTCGCGCAACCTTGCAAGCCGGCGAGTACCGCTTCGGGGCCGATCAGACGCCGTGGCAAGTGTTCGAGAAGATTCGCCGGGGCGAAGTGTTCTACGAAGATTTCACGGTACCGGAGGGCAGCAACATGTTCGATATTGCGGCGCTGCTCGAGGGACTGGACAGCGTGCGGCCGAAGGATTTCCTGCAGGCGGCAGGCGATCCGGAGTGGATTCGGGACTTGGATCCGCAGGCGCCCGATCTCGAGGGGTATCTGTTCCCATCCACCTATCGGGTGACGCATCAGACCACGGGGCGCCAGCTCTGCCGCACGATGACCACGGAATTTCGCAAGCAATGGATTGCGCTCGGAGGGCAGAGGTCGGCGCGCGGGGCGCACGAGATCGTGACCTTGGCATCGCTGGTCGAAAAAGAAAGCGCGGTGGCGATGGAGAGGCCGCTGATTGCGGCCGTGTTTCAAAACCGCTTGCGTTTGGGGATGCCGCTGCAGTGCGACCCGACCACGGTGTATGCGGCGCTGGTCGAGAACCGGTATCGCGGGGTGATTCACAAATCCGACCTGGCGAGCGCGAATCCGTATAACACCTATGCGCATTCCGGCCTGCCGCCGGGACCGATTGCGAATCCGGGAACTGCGGCGCTGGCGGCCGCGCTGCACCCGGCGACGACCGATTATCTATACTTCGTGGCGAAGGGGGACGGTTCCGGATCCCATCACTTCTCGGCCAGCCTGACGGAACACGAGAAAGCGGTGCTGGATTACCGCAAGACGGCGCAGTAGTTCAAGCCTGCGGCAGACACTAATCAAAACTCGAGCTTCTGCCGATAACTATTGTGGAGATCGCAATGGTATTTCGGGCAGCTTTTTCCGCGTTTCTTCTTTGTGCTGTGCTCTCGGCGTCAGATACGGGGGCTGCGGAACGGCCCGATTCGGGAAGCGATTCGCGAACCGCAGCCGCCATTGTAAACATCCCGGTGTCTGGGAGGGCGGCCGTGGCGGGGGCGCCCGACGCGTCGGCGGGCGATATTCTGGGGCGTGTTCGCAATGCCAATGAGCAGTTATATAACGATCTGGAGTCGTTCGTCTGCAACGAACAGATGACGCGTTACAAGGGAACTCTGAGTGGAGACAAGGCGCATCAAATTGACACGGTGACGGCGCGGGTGTCTTTTGAGAACGGGACGGAGCGCTACACGAACATCCGGCAGAACAAGCAGCCGCGGCCCAATATCTCAGGCGTGACGGGCGCATGGTCGGAGGGTGAGTTCGGCACGCTATTGCGTCAAACGCAGATGCTTCTCGGGACGCAACCGGTGACGTTGCTGAGAGAGTCCGATCTGAACGGCACGCGGACGGTGGTTTACGTATTTGAGGTTGCCGAGCAAGATAGCCCATGGGATTTGGAAGTGGGCGGCGAACATTATCGGGTGCCGTTTCGCACGGAGGTCTCGGTGGCGCAAGATTCCGGCCAGATACTCGAGATCGAGCGCGTATCGACGGACATGGCGCCTGAGACGCATATCTCGGAGATGCGCTGGCGCGTGAGCCTGGCGCCGGTGGAGCTGAATGGCCGCACTTGGCTGTTGCCGAAGAATGGCGAATATGCAGTGTTATATGAGGAATCGGGCCGGCGGGAATGGAACTTACTGAGTTTCTCGGATTATCACCGGTATGGGTCCGAAGTGGCGGTGCGGTTCGACGAAGCGAAGTAAGTGGCGGGTCGAGCGAAGCGGGTGCGTAGCAGCTAGCGTTTTTCCGGCTGGAAGAGCGCGAACAGGGCGCCTTGGGGATCGTTGACGATGGCCATACGACCGACGTGCTCGACGGTCAACGGCGGCATCAGCAGAGTTGCGCCGAGTTCCTGAGCTTTGGCGGCGATGCTGTCACAATCGGACACCAAAAAGTACAGCATCCAGTGGGGCGGGGCTTGCGGATTGCGCATCGCAGCGGGCGGGATGCCGCCGATGAAAGCATCGCCGTTCTGGATGTGTAAGTAGCCGGAAGGATCGTCGCCCCCTGAAATGACCCAGCCGAAGAGCCCGCTGTAGAATTTGCTGGCGGTTTCGACGTCGGGAGTGCTGAGATCTGCCCAGCAAACCGTTCCTTCTTCCCCGGTGATGCCGACGCCGGTATGTTGCTGCGGCTCCCAAATGGAAAACATGGCGCGCGTGGGATCGGCAAGCACCGCCATGCGTCCGAAAGTGAAGACGTCGAAGGGGGGGCTGAGTACCTTGCCACCCAATTCAGAGACCCGGCCGGCGGTTTTGTCCGCGCTGTCGGTGGCGATATAGGGCATCCAGAACGGAGGAATGCCTTTGGCGCGCTGCTCGGGGATCATGGTGTAGGCGGCCGCGACGCTTTGTCCCTGCAGGTCGAACATCGAATAGGAGCCCCCGCCAGGACCCATGGGGAAGTCATTCACGGTCCATCCGAAGAGCGCCGTGTAAAACTGCTTGGCGGCTTGCTGATCCGTGGTGGCGATTTCGAACCAACAGAATGAACCGGGGGCGTGACGCTCAATCGTGGGCATGCGGCTCCTTATCTGGCAAGTTTAGCTTGCGGGCCTCTAGCCCAGCTCATTGAATGGTGATTGAATAACTCCACCCCGCCCCGCCGTTGCCACCGGCGCCGCAATTGGTATACGAACCGCACGAACCACCGGTTCCGCCACTGGTGTTGATGGTTCCACTATTGGCCGTAAACGTCTTGGCTGCTAGTAGAACGTAACCGCCGCCCCCGCCGCCCCCGCCGCCCGTATTGTTCGCCGCCGCATTCTGTCCATTGCTCCCGTTCGCCTTGATAGTCCCGGTGAAGTCGATCGAATCGCAGATGAAGATGATAGGTGTTCCGCCAGCGCCGGCCTGGCCGCCGCCGTTGCTATATCCGTAGCCGAATCCTCCACGTGCGCCACCACCCGGCCATGGGCTGCCTACCGCGATGAAGCCGTGTTGCTGATTGGTCGCGGAAGCGAGGCCGCTCCCGCCCGCGCCGCCACCCGAAGTTCCAGCCGCACCGCCGTTCGCGATAGGGATGCCGGAAACGAACACAGTCGTCAGACCGATCGTTCCGGCGCCAGTGCCGCCGCCTCCACCACCGCCCGCGCCGCCGAAGTCGCCATTCCCGGTAATGCCGGTGTTACCGGTGTTTACGTATCCGCCGGATCCGTCGATCGTGCCGGCGATGGTGCAAGCTCCGGTCGAACGAATCACCAGCGGCCCGTTGCCGCCTGCGTTCAACACCGTCGCCCCCAGTGAAACGCTGAAGGACGTGAACCAAAGCTCATCCGTTAGGTTGCACGTCCCGGAAGTGCAGGTGAAGGGATTGATGCCCGCCCCCAGCCACGTCAGCCACGGCGGCGTATTGACTGTCTGACTGAACAAATTAGTTACAGCGCACAGTAATGAGAGCGGCAGCAGAGTAAATCGCAATTTCATGTAAGAGCGTCCTCTCTTTAGGAACATTGTCCGTAATTTCAGGGAAATAAGTCGCCAGCCCAATGCGAATAATTACAGAAGACAGGCTGTGGGAAACAGCCCATGTATTACTTGCCATTAAATTAGCTGCCTGTCAAGCCTTTTCGGGAAGTTTCTCACAGTCGAAGGTGGATGGATGAACCAGCTTGCGCGCGCCACCGCTTAGTATGGGGCGATACCTTGCAGTGTAAATTGGAGACGGCCTTAATGAACCGACGAAAATTTCTGACGACAACGGCGCTCGCCAGTGCGCTCGCGGCGCGCGCGCAAGAGCCAAAGCCGCCGATGCAGGAGCCGAGCCACGCAGACACGCAACATGCGCCGGGCGTGGGGCTGCGCAGTTTCGAACTGGACGAGCTGACGGTTTCGGAGCTGGCGGGCAGGATGAAACAGGGCGCGTTGACGGCGGAGCGGATTGCGCAGTTGTATCTGGAACGCATCGATGAAATCGACCGGCGCGGGCCGGCGCTGCGGTCGGTCATCGAGATTAATCCGGATGCCTTGGCAATCGCGAAGGGGTTGGATGAAGAGTACAAGGCCAAAGGGCCGCGTGGACCGCTGCATGGTATTCCGGTGCTGCTCAAAGACAACATCGAGACCGGAGACAAGATGCAGACCACGGCTGGGTCGATGGCGCTGGCGGGAACGCCGGCTGCAAAGGACGCGTGGGTTGCGGAGCGCTTGCGAGCGGCCGGCGCGGTGATCCTGGGCAAGACGAATTTGAGCGAGTGGGCGAATTTCCGCTCGACGCATTCGACCAGCGGATGGAGCGGGCGCGGCGGGCAGACTAAGAATCCGTATGCTCTGGATCGAAATCCATGTGGGTCCAGCTCGGGGTCAGGCGCCGCGATTTCAGCGAATTTATGCGCGCTGGCGGTGGGTTCGGAGACGGACGGCTCGGTGGTTTGCCCGTCTTCGATGTGCGGAATTGTGGGGATCAAGCCGACCTTGGGACTGATCAGCCGGGCGGGCATCGTTCCGATTGCGCACAGCCAGGATACGGCGGGGCCGATGGCGAGAACGGTGCGCGACGCCGCGCTGCTGCTGGGAGCGATGACGGGCGTGGATTCGAGGGACAACTCGACGCACGCGAGCGCGGGCAAATCGAATACGGACTACACGCAGTTTCTGGACGCGAACGGCTTGCGGGGCGCGCGCTTCGGGATTGCGCGGCAGTATTTTAATATCGGACCGGCAGTGACGGCAGTGATGGAGGAATGCATTGGACTGCTGCGGTCCGCGGGGGCGGAAATAGTGGATCCGGCGGACTTGCCCACGTTCGAAGCCTGGCGCGATACAGAGACGCAGGTGCTCTTGTACGAGTTCAAGGCGGATTTGAATGCGTATCTTGCGGAGCGCCGGACCGGGGTCCGATCGCTCGCCGATTGTATTGCTTTCAATCGAGCGTACCGGGCGAAAGAGATGCCCTACTTCGAGCAGGAGCTGTTCGAGCAGGCGCAGGAGAAAGGGCCGCTCACCGAGAAAGGGTACAAGGATGCGCTGGCCGCAAATCATCGATTGGCGCGCAAGGAAGGGATCGATGCGGTGATTGCGAAACATAAAGTAGATGCGATTGTGGGGCCAACCGCGGGGCCGGCGTGGCTGACCGATTGGGTGGCGGGGGATCGCGCGGACAGCGGCTGCGCGTCGCCGCCTGCCGTAGCGGGCTATCCGCATATCACTGTACCGGCGGGCTTCAAGTTCGGGCTGCCGCTGGGAATTTCCTTCTTCGGGCCAGCCTGGAGCGAGCCCAAGCTGATCAAATTTGCATACGCCTTCGAGCAGGCGCGCAAGGCGCGGCGCAAACCGGAATTTTTGCCGGACGTGAATTTCTACGCGTAGAGGGGCGCGCCGGCGGCATCGAATAGGTGCATGGCGGAAAAGCACAGAGTTTTGATACTGGGCGGGGGATTCGGCGGGCTATACGCGGCGAAGGCGCTGCGGCATGCGCCCGTGGAGCTGACGGTACTGGACCGGCGAAACTTCCATATGTTTCAGCCGCTGCTGTATCAAGTGGCGACCGGCTCGTTATCGCCGGGCGATGTGGCGGCGCCCTTGCGCGCGGTGCTGCGTAAGCAAAAGAACACGCGCGTATTGCTGGGAGACGCGGCGGATATCGATCCAGCGGCGAAGCGCGTGCTGCTCAGGGACGGCGGCGAGATCGAATACGATTCGCTGATTGTGGCCACGGGAGCGCAGAGTGCGTATTTCGGGCACGACGAATGGCGCGAATGGGCGCCGAGCCTGAAGAGCGTCGAAGAGGCAACGCAGATCCGGCACAAGATTCTGCTGGCCTTCGAAGTTGCGGAGCGAGTTGCCGATCCAGCGGAGCGGACGGCGTGGCTCACCTTCGTGATCGTAGGCGCGGGCGCAACCGGCGTGGAGCTCGCGGGTGCGCTGGGCGAGATTGCGAATGAAACATTGAAGCACGATTTTCGCTCGATTCGGCCGCAGGATGCGAGGATCATCGTGGTGGACGGCGGCGAGCGCCCGTTGGCCAGTTATCCGGAAGACTTGTCAAAGAAGGCGGAGCGCTCGTTGCTGAAGCTGGGCGCTCAAGTGCGCACGGGTGTCGTAGTGACCGGCGTGGATGGTAACGGGGTGACGCTCAAAACCAAGTCCGGATCGGAGCACATTGCGTCCCACACCGTCATCTGGGCGGCCGGCGTGATGGCGTCGGAATTCGGGCAGCAGTTGGCAAAGCGCACCGGCGTAGAAACCGATAAACCGGGGCGCATTAGAGTGAATGCCGACCTGACGATTCCGAATTACCCTGACATCTTCGTGGTTGGGGACCTCGCGTTGCGGACAGACGAGCATGGCAAGGTGCTACCCGGCGTGGCGCAAGTGGCAATGCAGGGCGGGGCTTACGCGGCGAAGACGATCGTGAAGCGGCTCGGAGGCGAGCAGGATGCGAAGCCGTTTCACTATTTCAATAAGGGTGACCTGGCGGTCATTGGACGGGCCGCGGCAGTAGCGGATATCTTCGGCGTTCACTTGTCCGGGTTTGTTGCGTGGCTGGTCTGGGTGTTCATTCACCTGATGTACATCGTGGAGTTCCAGAGCCGCATCGTTGTGTTTGTCCAATGGGCATTCTTGTACCTGACCTTCAACCGCGGGGCGCGGCTGATTACCGGGAGCGCGGCCACCGACGCCGTGGCAAGAGCGGAGCCGCTGACAAACCGCGCTGAAGCATGACGCGCGATTCGGTGATAGCGTAAGATGCATCTCGATGGAGTTACTGATCTCGCATCCCGAAGGCCCTTCGAAGACAGTGGAACTGAAACACGACGCGCTCTCGCTGGGGCGTTCCGCGGATAACGATCTGGCGTACCCGGACGATCCGTGGCTTTCGCGATACCACCTAAGCTTCGAACGCAAGGCGAACGGCTGGTTCGTAAGAGATTGCGAGAGCCGGAATGGAACGGTGCTCAACGCTCGAACGCTGCGGGAGCCGAAGCGTTTGCGGGCCGGAGACCGGCTCTTCGCGGGAAACCTGACGATTGAAGTTCGTGAGCCCGTGCGGAAACAAGTGATCACCTTTGTGCCCGAGGAGCGGGACCAATCCACGCGCGAGGCGACCGTGGTGACGAGCCTGGACAACGTACTTCTCAAGACGAGCGTTTCCGGGCAACCAGCGAAAGACAATACGCTCAACAGCGCGCGAGTGGTTCAGGCGCTGATTCGGGCGGGGCAGGAGCTGGCCAGCCACCAGCCGCTCGAGGAAGTATTCTCGGTGATCTTGAATTTGTCTCTTTCGGCGGTGCAAGCCGAGCGCGGAGTCATCCTGACCTTGGAAAGAGGGGAGCTGATTCCGCGCACCAGCAAAGGCGAAGGATTCGCGGTGAGCACCGCGGTGCGGGACCGGGTGCTGCGCGAGAAGTGCTCACTCATGGTGACGGACGCGCAAGTGGATGCGGCGTTGCGGGAGCAGAAGAGCATTCTGTTTCATCGCGTGCGAAGCATGATGGCGGTGCCTTTGCAAACCCGCGAAGAGGTGATTGGGCTAATCTATGTGGACAATGGCGCGGTGATCCGGCCTTTCTCGAAAGAGGACCTGGACCTGCTGACCGTGATGGCCAATGTGGCGGCCATTCGCATCGAGCATGCGCGGCTGGCGGAGATAGAGCAAGCGGAAAAGCTGATGCAGTTGGAACTCGCGCAAGCGAGTGAAATCCAGCAGAGCCTTTTGCCTGCGGAGGCGCCCCAGTGTCCCGGTTATGATGTGGCCGGCTACAATTTGGCGTGCCACGCCGTGGGAGGAGATTACTACGATTTTTTGACGTACAAGGACGGCCGGCTGGGATTAGTGGTCGGGGATGTGGCAGGTAAAGGCTTGCCTGCCGCAATCATGATGTCCAGCCTGCAGGCGCGAGTGCAGATGCTTTGCGAGACGGGGCCGAACCCGGCGCAGGCGGTAACGGTTCTGAACCGCACGCTGGCGGAACGCTGCCCGCCCGGAAGATTCATCACGCTGGTCTATGCATTGCTAGAACCGGGCGCGGGCAGAGTGGGTTACAGCAACGCGGGACACAATTATCCGATTTTGATTCGGGCGAGCGGGGAGGCGGAGCAGTTGCGGGAGGGCGGGTTGGTGCTGGGTATTCAGCCGGAGCTGGAATACAAGGTCTGTGAGACGCTGCTCGAGCCAGGGGACATGCTGGCGCTATATAGCGATGGGGTCACGGAGGCGCGGAGGGCGAGCGGAGAAGAGTTTGGGGAGCGCGGTTTGACGGAATTTCTGGCGGCGCGAAGGACGGCTCCCTGTTCGGAGGCCGTGAATGGGCTGGCTCAGCACGTGCGCGAATGGTGCGGGCAGCCGTCGTTCCATGACGACTTCACGGTGGTACTGCTCAAGCGGCTTGAAACGTAATCAGAACGCAATGGACAGCATCCAATCCCCGAGACAGTTAGGCGATAGAACCAGGTTGGCTCAAGGAGGAGATAACTCGATGCGTACGATAGCGGATTTCATTTTTCTGGTGCTGTTCTTTGTGTTTCTGATTGGATGGCTAGTGGCTTGGGCCGCGTTCCATGTTGCCGGGGGACTCATTCACATCCTGATTGTGATCGCGGTCATCTCGCTGATCATTCACTTTGTGCGAGGACGAAGATCGGTCTGAGCAGCGGTTTGAGAGATTGAGCGCAGGGCCACTGCCGGCGCGCAGCGGCCCTGCCTGATATCAAAGAAGAATTACTGCGGAGACGTGCTGGTAGAACCCGCCCCGGTGCTGGAGCCAGTGGCGCCGCCAGTTCCGCCCGTCCCTCCGGTGTTACCCGTGCCACCCGTTCCGTGGCGTCTGCCGTGCCTTCGACCGCTGGTTGAGCCTGTCCCGGAGGTGCCGGTCTGGCCGCCCTGCATGCTGCCGCCTGTGCCGGATTGACCAGCGCTACCAGGTTGACCGGCGCTACCGGATTGACCAGCGCTACCGGATTGACCAGCGCTACCGGATTGACCGGCGCTACCTGCGCTTCCAGCCTGTCCGGCGCTGCCCGCGCTCCCCGATCCGCCGCCTGAAGATTGCATGGGCAAGCCGAGTGCCACCAGTGGAATGGAAACTGCAGTCAGAATGAGTGAATAGAAGGTTTTCTTCATACTTTAAACTCCTTATAGCTCGGTTATCTACTTGGTAACTTCGCTCCGCGTCGAATGAAAATACGAGCCGGAGGAGTTCCGTGAGATAGGACTCAGCCAGACACGGCAAATTACCTCGTCTTATTACTTACAACCACGGGTCTGGCCGCGACTGTGCGATACGCTAGCCACTTATGAGAAACCGAATGTCGAGTGTTCTTACCTGCCTGTTTGTAGTAAATATGGCATGGGCGCAAAGCGCGCCACTCGCTCAGGAGTTCGACCAAAAGATTGCGGCCGCGCTAGCAGCCGCGGGCGCGCCGAGCGTCTCGGTTGCGGTGATCCGGGATGGACAGGCGATCTACACGCGCGCTTTCGGCAAAGCAGATATTGCGAAAGAGCGCGCGGCGACGGTCGCAACACGATATGCGGTGGGTTCAATCAGCAAGCAATTCACGGCGGCAGGCTTGTTGCTGCAGCAGGAACAGGGAAAGCTCTCGCTCGATGACAAAGTGTCGAAGTATTATCCAGACCTGACACGGGCCGGCGAGGTGACGATTCGAGAGCTGCTCTCGCACACGTCCGGATATGAGGACTATGCGCCGCAAGATTACTTGATTCCGGAATGGACGCATGCGATTACGCCGGATGAGATTCTGAACCGGTGGGCGAAGAAGCCGCTGAATTTCGATCCGGGAACGCAATGGCAGTACAGCAACACGAATTTTGTGCTGGCGGGCAAGATTCTCGAGAAAGTCTCTGGGCAGGAGTTATTGCCGTTCCTGCAGCAGCACTTCTTCGAGCCGCTAGGGATGAGCTCGGCGGGAGATTGCGAAGTCCACAACCCGGCGGACGCCACGTCCTACACACGTTACGCGCTGGGTCCGCCACGGCAGGTGGGGCGTGAAGCAGCGGGATGGTATTTTGCGGCCGGTGAGTTGTGCATGACGGCAGCGGATCTAGCTAAGTGGGACATGAATTTCCTTCAGAAGAAAATTTTGTCGGCCAAATCTTACGAAGAATTCACGCGCGAGGTAAAGCTGAAAGATGGCAGGCCGGCGCACTATGCGCTGGGGCTGAGCGTGTCGGAGTTTCACGGCACGCCGTTGATCTCACACACCGGCGAAGTGTCGGGATTTCTGGCGGCAAACAGCGTACTTCCTGCGAAAAACGCGGCCGTAGTGGTGCTCTCAAACGAAGACGGCGTGAACCTGATCGGGCCGCTCTCGCAAATGGTTCGAGCGATGCTGGTGGATCCGCCGAACGCAGCCGCCGAGCGGCAGGATCGCCAGGTGCGGCAAATTCTGGAAGCATTGCAGGAGGGCCGGATCGACCGCTCATTGTTGACTGCCAACGCAGACTCGTATTTTAGCGACACGGCTCTGAACGATTATCGGAACTCGCTTGAGCCGCTGGGTAAATTGCAGTTGCTGACGCGGCAGGACGAGGGACATCGCGGCGGGATGGCCTTTCTGAGTTATCGCGCGCATTTTGAAAAGAACAGCGTCGCGATCAGTATTTACATGACGCCGGACGGGAAATTCGAACAATTCCTGGTGGAAGAACAACTATAGGCGCCCGGTTGCCGGCATCGCCGGTTGCTAGCATCGTGGTAAGCGATCTGCTGGCGCACAGCATTCCGCTTCATTTCCATGCTTCGACCTTTTCGCGGAGTGATGCCGCGCATCGCAGAATCCGCCTATATCGATGTGAGCGCGCAGGTGGTCGGCGACGTGATTATCGGCGAGCGATCGAGCATCTGGCTGCATGTGTCGATTCGTGGAGATGTGAATCACATCCGGATCGGCGATGAGACGAGCATTCAGGACAACACGGTTCTGCACGTGGACCACGATCTGTATCCGTGCATAGTGGGTAATCGGGTTACGGTGGGACACCGGGCGGTGCTGCATGGATGCGAAGTCGCCGATGGGGTGATGATCGGCATCGGGGCAGTGGTGCTGAATGGAGCGAAGATCGGCGCAGGCGCGGTAGTTGCAGCGGGGGCGCTGGTTCCCGAGAGCATGGAGGTTCCGGCGGGAATGGTGGTGATGGGAATGCCGGCGCGAGTGCGGCGCGAGGTGACGGTCGAAGAGCGGGAGCGCTTTCGCAACAACTGCCACAACTACGTCCGGATCACCGCGATCTACAAGGAAGAACAACGTTGATTCACAGTGTCAAAGGGATGCGCGACATTCTGCCGCCTTCAAGCGAGGTGTGGAACCAGGTAGAGGCAGCGGCGCGGCGCGTGTTTCACCGGTTCAACTATCACGAGATTCGGACGCCCGTCCTGGAAGAGACGGCGCTGTTTGCGCGCAGCGTGGGGGAAGAGACGGACATTGTCAGCAAGGAGATGTATACCTTCGAAGACCGCGACGGGAGCTCGCTGACGTTGCGGCCGGAGAATACCGCGTCGGTGTTGCGCGCCTATATCGAACATCGATTGGACCAGCAGACGGGCTTGCAGAAGTTGTACTACATCGGTCCGATGTTCCGGCGCGAGCGGCCACAGAAGGGACGATTCCGGCAGTTTTATCAGATCGGCGCAGAGGCGATCGGGTCGGATGCGGCGGCGATTGATGCGGAAGTGATCGAGCTGGTGGTGGCGATACTCGAGGAGGTTGGGATCACTGGATTTCACCTGCTGATCAATTCCGTGGGTTCCAAGGAGTCGCGCGGCAGATTCAACGATGTGTTGCGCGAGGCTTTAAAAGAAGTTGCGCCGCGGATGTGCGGCGATTGCCGGCGCCGGGCGGAGACGAACCCGTTGCGGGTGCTCGACTGCAAGGTGCCGCAGGACCAGCCGATTATTGAGCAGTTGCCATCGATCCTGGATTATTTGGACGAAGAAGACCGCGAGCATTTCAAGCGCGTGCGCGAGTTTCTGGACGACCGCGGAATTGAGTACACGGTACAGCCGCGGCTGGTCCGGGGGCTCGATTATTATGCGCGGACCACGTTCGAGATTACGCACGGCGCGCTGGGTGCGCAGAACGCGATTCTGGGCGGCGGCCGGTATGACGGATTGGCCGAGAGCCTGGGATCGAAAGCGCCGGCGCCGGGAATCGGATTTTCAATTGGCGAGGACCGGCTGGTGATGACCGTCGAGGAAGGCAAGACGGAGGCGCAGACGCTGGACGTGTATATTGCACCGATGGGCGACGCGGCGCTGCGGCACTGTTTCGGCTTGGCGGCGGAGATTCGAAAGCTGGAGGTTTCGGTGGAGGTCGGAATCGACCGCAAGCTGAAACGGATGCTGGAGCTGGCGAACAAGTTGGGCGCGCGGCGCACGCTGATTGTGGGCGATAACGAGATGGTCAGCCAGGCGTATGCGCTGAAGGATATGGCGACCGGCGAGCAGCAGACGTTCACGCGCCAGGAACTGCTGGGCTATTTGGCAGCGGAGAAAAGATAAACCGGGCGGGCGCTGGGTTCTGCCATCAACGCGCCTGGTCAAAATACTTGATCATCAGCACGGCGTTCCCGTGCTCGTTGTAAATCAACTCGTCGGCAATCTGTTTGACCAGGAGGATGCCGAAGCCGCCGGGGCGCAGGCCCATCTCGGAGCGGTAAGCGGCGTGTTTCAAGGGATCTTCCGGAGGGTTGTTGACGGCAGCGTGTGCAACACTGCTGAGCGAAAAGCCAGGGCCGGCGTCGCGGATGTGGAACAGCAGCATACGGGGGGTTCGTATGAACCCTATCTCGACGCCGCGCTTGGGCTCCGATACGGAACCATGCTCAATCGAGTTTCCCAGCAGTTCTTCAAACGCCATCGCGAGCTTGTCGCAGAGATCGTCGGGCAGATCGGTTAACTGCGCCCGGAAGAAATCAGACATCCGCTGCTTCATCTCCATTTCGGGCACAATCGCCAGCGAGATCCAGCCCGGATCGGAGGATCGCACTTCGATTTTCGGATCGCCCGCAAACGCCTCTCTGGCACTCAGCTTGGGCGTGTTCGATTCGGCAGGCATCGGAAGTGTCATCATCTCATTTCTGCGCGGAAATGTGATCGCGGATTCGGCTTTCAGAGATGATATGGTCGAGGAAGCGATTCATGCGGTTCCCAGTCACGGTGTGCATGTTAGCGTTGGGCGCGGCCAGCCTGCTGGCGTCGAAAAAAGTTGTTTCGCCCAGCACCAGCGCGAGCAACGAGCAGGTCGACATTGTGGCGACCATCTGGTTGACCGAAGACGAGGTGACTCAGAAGTTGGGGGGCGAAGACGCCGGCCCGGGAATCGTTCTGCTGGATGTGCGTGTGACGCCGAAGACCGACAAGCCGATTCGCATTAGTCCGGGCGATTTTATCCTGCTGGCGCATGATGACGGCCAGCGCTCCCAGCCCTTCGATCCTTCCGAATTAGCCGGTTCGGGCGCGCTGGTAGAGTCGGTAAAAACGGCCGACGCAGGGAAGAAGACCTCGGGAATGGTGGGCTTCGGAGGCATGATCGGCGGAGGCGGCGGCGCTTCGCCGGGCAATCCCAGGCAGACGACGGTGACCTCGAAAATGGATACCAAGAGCGAGGGGAACCCGAATCTTCTGAAAGCCCTTAAGGCGAAAGAGTTTCCTATTGCGGAATCGATCGAGCCAGTGGAGGGATACCTGTACTTCCGGCTGGACGGCAAACACAAACTCAAGAATCTGGAAGTGCTCTATCGAGGCCCAGCCGGGAAGCTGGACCTCGAATTCCAGCACTAATAACGTGTCTCCGCGAGTGCGTGAGCATGCGAAAACCGCTTGTTCGCGCGCGGGGCGGTTTCTCGTAGAATCGCGCACAACGGCCGCCGAACGGCCTGTGCGCTTGCTTCTACTTCGCCTTTTCGATGGAGTCAATCTTCAGGCTGTCTCCATCCATGCTTCCGTTGATGGTCACGTTCTCGCCGGCATGAGCGACCGCTTTATCCTTCGAGCTAGCATCGATTTTGATGACCTTGCCGTCGCTGACCAGAACGGGATCCGAGCCGGCGTTCAGGCATTTCTTGACACATGCAGTGGCGGAGGCGCTGGGGCTACTGTGTGCAGCGCCGCACTTCGCTTCCGAGATATAGCCTGTCATCTCCTCCGCAAAAGCGCTGAACGTACACAGCGAGGCGGCCATGATCGAGGCAAAAACCAGCTTTTTCATCTAACACCCCTTCCTTTGTATAAGTACGAGAACTATTCTATATCGGATGAGATCAGCGCTGTAAAGCGGTCGACGATACGGCAGCGCACCAGGTCAAATCTCCAGAATGACCGGCATGATCAACGGCCGGCGCTGGGTCTGCTTGCTGAGGAAGCGTTTCAGATCCATCCGGATTTTCTCTTGCATAACTCCCCAATCTCCGCGTTCCTCGGGCGTTGAGGTCTCGAGGGTCCGGGCGACCACGGCGCGAGCCTCTTGCAGAACGCCGGCGCCCTCCCCGACGAAGCCGCGGCTGACGATTTCCGGCAGGCCCTCGCTTTTGCCGGTGTGCTTGTTGATGGCGATAATCGGCAACACGAAACCATCTTCGGAGAGATGGCGGCGATCCCGGATGACCAGGTCTTCGACAACGTCGTCGAGCGATCCGGAATCGATGCAGACACGGCCGACGGTGATTTTTTCGCCGCGCCGGGCGCCGGTATCGTCGATCTCGAGCGTGTCGCCGGTCTCCAGCACGAACGCATCCTTCAGGCCGGCGAAGCGCAGATGCTGGGCCAGCGAAGCGTGACGTGAAAGCTGGCGGTACTCGCCGTGAATCGGTACGAAGTACCGGGGCCGCACCAGGTTCAGGACCAGCTTGAGCTCCTCTTCGCTGGCATGCCCGGAAACGTGGATGGGCGGGCTCATGGTGCCGTAAACCAGATCCGCGCCGCGGTGCGCGATGTGGTTCATCATGCGGTAAATGGGTTTCTCGTTGCCGGGAATGATGCGCGAGCTCAAGGCGACTGTGTCGCCCGGCTGGAGGTAGAGATGCTTATGGTTATCGACCGCAACTCGGGAGAGCGCCGACATAGGCTCGCCCTGCGTGCCCGAAACGATCACCGCCACCTTGGCGGGCGGCATTTGCATGATGTCCTGCGGCCGCAGCAATGTGGAATCGGGAATGGAAAGAAGCCCGAGGCTGTGCGCGATCTCGGTCACGTTCAGCATGCTGCGCCCCAGGAAAGCGACCTTGCGGCCGTGCTCGTCCGCGAGATCGAGAATCTGCTGCAGCCGATGGATAGAACTGCTGAAGCAGGAGATGATGAGGCGGCGCTCGGAGCGGTTGAACAGCTCTTCGAGTCGCGGACCGACCGCACGCTCGCTTTCGGTGTAGCCCGGGCGGTCGACGTTGGTCGAATCCGACAAAAGGAGCAGCACGCCGCGCTTTCCATAGTCGGCTAGGGTGTGAAGATCGAATAACTCATTGTCGGTGGGCGTCGGGTCCACTTTGAAATCGCCGGTATGGATGACCACGCCCAGAGGAGTGGTGATCGCGAGGGCGACGGCACTCACGATCGAGTGAGTCACTCGGATAAATTCGATCTGAAACGGGCCCAGAGTGATCCGGTCGCCGGCTTTGATGACGTTGAGATTCGCTTCTTCGAGCAGCTCGTGCTCGTCCAGCCTGCGCTCCACGAGCGCCAGCGTGAACTCGGTTCCATAGACCGGCAGATTGAGCTGAGCAAGCAGGAAGGGGACGCCGCCGATGTGATCTTCATGGCCATGCGTGAGAATAAGGCCGCGCACCATGCTCGCGTGCTGCTCGAGATAGGTGAAATCGGGAGTGACGATATCGACGCCCAGCAGCTCGGATTCGGGAAACATCATGCCCGCGTCAATGACGATAATGTCGTCCCCATAGCGAAGGGCCATGGAGTTCATGCCGAACTCGCCGAGGCCGCCGATGGGTATGATTTGCAGGTTCCGATCAGGCATGAGGTTCGCTATGCGTGGCAGCGAAGAAGCTAAAGGGTACCATTACGGCGCGCCCGAGCGGACCGCCGCCTCGGCGCGATCGACCCAGGTTTCGTAGACGTAGCGGTCGCGCTGGGAATCCCACACGGCTTCGGGAATCGCGTGCAGCTCGGAGCGCGGCACCGCGGGAATGTCCGAGCCGAGCGCCAGCGTGCCACCCTCGGCGTGAGGGTACGAGACACTGCTGCCGGGCGGGTTCAGATTGTGAACGGCCGCCCAGTCGCGGATGTTTGTCTCGGGCATGGCTTGAATCTGCTTGCGCGTCCAATCCGGAAATTTCAGTTTGTCTTCGAGCCAAAGCGCAACCGGCCGAGTCAGGAAATAGGGCCGATGACCGCCTCCCGCCGCGAATTCGAAATCGAAGACATCTTTCGAGGCGCCAAGCTCCGCGATGGTCCGCTTGCGCAAGTCTGCGAAGAACTCTTCTCCGTGATGCGGAATATCGACCACCTCGTCAGCCGAGCCGTTGAAGACCAGCGTAGGCCCGCGCTTGGCGTGCAAAGCATAGATGATTGCGCCGCGGTCACCCAGAAACTTGAGCGACTGATAAGGGATGGCCTGGCATATCTTTCTGCTGCCGTCCCAATAGCCGCCCGGGCCGTCCAGGTCGCCTCCACCCACCAGCACACAGGCATGAACGCGGGTATCCAGGGCGCAAGCTATCGAGCTGATGAACGATCCCATTGAATAACCCATGACGCCGATGCGTTTGGGGTCCACGTCGCGGCGCTGAGCCAAGTAGTTGACGGCCTGCATCACGTCCGTGATCATCAATCCACCCATGCGCCGCGCCATGTCGTCGGGTGGAACCATCTCGTCGTGCTGCAAAGTGTTCGATTCGCGAAGGGCGTTGCGTTCGTATTCGCCGATGGGGTCGTAGGTCAGGACCACTGCGCCCGCGCGCGCATACAAAATACCGGCCCAATACGCGTACCAGGAAGACTTGTCGCCGCCGTGGCCATTCACCACGACCAGCGCAGGGTGCTGCGCAATGGTTGCCCCCGCCGGATGATAAACGATGGCGGGAACGCGGAGACCGTAATCGGTTGCATAGGAGACGCGATCCGCGGTTACGCCCGCGGCGGGCGAGAAGTGGTCGTACGATTTCGCTTCCAGGTTGGGCAGAGGCTCCGGAATGTGCAGTGTTGTGCTGATCCGTTGGCGGAGCGCCGGCCAGTCCTGGTGCGCGGCGCCGAAGGCGCAGGCGGCGGCAGCGAGACTGAGAACGAGTGCGAGGCAGCGCAAGATTTATGGTATCCAGCCGCCAAGTGTAAACGGATAATAGAGTATGGCGAAAGCGAACGGGAATGCGCGCGTGCTGGTGCCGTTCCGGCATGAGAAGAGGTTGAAGGCTTACGAAGACGCTGTTCGTGCGGCTGGTATGGAGCCGATTCCCGCATTCGTCGGCGGCGCAGTGGCCCTTGACGGTGCTGCGGGGATGCTGCTGTGTGGAGGCACGGATGTGAACCCGAAACGCTACGGCGAAGCGGCGCGCCCGGAGACCGACGAGCCCGACGACCAACGGGACCAAGTGGAGCTGCGCCTGATCGCTGAGGCGCTCGAGCGCGATCTGCCGATTCTTGCAATCTGCCGGGGCTTGCAGATCCTGAACGTCTACCATGGCGGCACGTTGATTCAACACCTTGCTGCCATCGAAACGCACGATGTTGAGGCCGAAGATAAGGGCGCGCACGCGCACGAGGTACAGATCGAGGGAAACACGCGCCTGGCCCAAATTGCGAAGACGGAGCGCTGGCGCGTGAACTCGCGGCACCACCAGGCGGCAGACAAGATTGGAACGCACCTGCGCGTGTCGGCGCGCGCCATGGACGACGGAACTATCGAGGCGCTCGAGCGGCCCGGCAAGCGCTTCGTTGTAGCTGTGCAGTGGCATCCGGAAGACCAGGTGAGCCGCGATCAGGAACAGTTGAAGCTGTTCCGCGCGTTTGCGGACGCAGTGCTAGCTACGGGATACTGAACGCATGGCTACGACCACTGCTGCCTACATTTCGGTTGAGCAATATTTGAAAACCGTCTATCGCCCGGATTGCGATTACGTGAACGGAGTAGTGGAGGAGCGGAATGTGGGAGAAGTAGATCACGGATACGTGCAGGCTCGCTTCGCTCATTTCTTTTTGGGTTCGTATAAGGAAACCGGGTTGTTAGGCCTGACCGAAGTCCGGATGCGATTGCGAGAGAAAAGGTATCGAATTCCCGACGTGATGGTCACTCGCGGTAAACCCGCCGAAAGGGTTGTTACCACGCCTCCTGTACTGTGCATCGAGATTCTGTCATCGGAAGATCGAATCGCTCGGATCAATACCCGCATTCAGGATTATCTTGAATTCGGCGTGCCTGTAGTCTGGCTGGTCGACCCCGAAGAGCGGAGGTTGTGGATTTATCGTCCCGGCGTTCCATTCGAGGAAGCAACTGGTTCCGTAAAGCTCGACGGTACCTCGATCGAAGTTCCTTTCTCGGAGATCTTCGACTGACTCCTTGCGCAGTCGGCTACGTCTTGAGCGGCTTATCCACTCCCTTCCAGCTCTTCTCATCCCAGTATTTGACGCGGCCTTCGCGGTAAGAATCTACCGCTAGACTGATCAGAATCTGCGCGTGAGCGGCGGTTTCCACATCTAGATGGGGTTTCTCGCGTGTGCGCATGGATTGCAGGAAGTTGCCGATGTGCGCTTGCATCATGTTGTTCTGTTCCACTGGAATCCGGATCTCTTCCGCGCCGAATTTGTAATCTGCGAACGGATGCCGCGCATCTTCGCCGTCCGCGCGCACCAGTTCGGGCCGAACGACGATATCGGGAGTTGGTTCTTCAAACTTGCCGTGCTCGACCATGATGATGGTGCCTTCATGCCCGCGGATGAGGCCGGGGATGTGCTGCGAATTCGCCATGGAAGAGCTCAGAACCAACGAATGGCCTTCGGCATATTCCGCCAGGACGTGGAAGGTGTCGGGCACTTCGCGATCGTTGATAAAGACGTACTTGCCGCCCGAGGCGGTAACCTTGGCCGGATATTGCGGCTTATCCCAGCAGATGTTCAGGGGCGCGACGACATGGAAAAACAAATCGGTCGCGATGCCGCCTGAGTAGTCCCAGTATTTACGGAAGCGGAAGAAGCGGTCGGCATCCCAAGGGCGCGCAGGCGCGGGGCCGAGCCAGGTTTTCCAATCGACGTAGTTCTCGCCCTTGCCGTCGGGACTCGCGTCCGCATCGATGGGCCAGTTCCACTCGCCTTCTATCGAATTGCGGTGATAGGAACCCTGGCTCATGATCATTTTCCCGATCATGCCGTCGGCAATGGCCTTCTTCGCTTTCCACCACTGGTCGGCTGAGGTGGTTTGCGAGCCGACCTGCAACACACGCTTGCTTTCGCGCACGGTGTCCATCAGTTCCTTGGTTTCCTTGATGGTGTGGCACATGGGCTTTTCAAGGTACACGTCTTTGCCTTGATCCATGGCGTCGAGCGCAATGCGGGCGTGCCAATGGTCGGGGGTGGCGACAATGACCGCATCTACGTCGGGGAGCGCGAGCAGCTCGCGATAATCCAGAAATTGTTTGGCCTTGTAGAGCTCGCCTTGCGCGCGCTTGCGCTTTTCATAGACGTCGCAGACGGCCACGATCTGGCAGGCATTGTTATTTTCGGCGCCGAAGTCGGTGAAGGATTTGGCGTCCGATGTGCCGCGGCCCCCGCAGCCGATCAGGCCGATGTTGATGCGATCGTTCGCGCCCAGCACGCGCGAAGGGTTCAATTTGTTGTTGCCTTTCGCGAATGCCTTGCTGGCCAGGGCAACGCCCGCGCCTACGCTGGCGGTACGTTTTAAGAAATCGCGGCGATCGAATTGGTCCTGAGACATGTAGCGTTCCTTTCGACGGCGCTACTCGCTCTATGAAGCTGCGCGCCGCGGCTCTATGAGAAGTCTACTGCAAGCGCATACCAGCAAACGTGCTCGCTTATGACGCTCTCGGCGGCCTCACGATGAACGGCAGAACGATGGAAACCAGCAGCACGACCGCGATGACGTGCAGCGCTCCGCCGTATTCGTTGGTGGCTTGCTTCCAGTGAGCGATCAGAAGCGGGCCGAAGACGCTGGCGAATCCCCAGGCCGTGAGCATGAGGCCGTAAATAGGGCCGACATTGCGCGGGCCGAAGTAATCGGCAGTGAAGGCGGGCATGGTGCCAAATCCTCCGCCATAGCACATCAGAATGATGAAAGTGACGGTCAGCAGCATGGAGGCCGAGTGGATGCCCGGATACAACCAGAACAAGACCGCTTGGAGGAGGAAGATGATCAGAAAGGTCATTCTGCGCGTGACCAGGTCTGAGACCCAGGCCCAAAACACGCGGCCAAGCGCGTTGCCCATCGAGGCGATGCCCACCATACCGGCGGCGACCGTTACCGAGACAGCGGCGAGGGTGCGGAAGAGGGGAGACTCCTGCGAGATGATCGAAATTCCCGCGGAAGTGTTGAGGAACAACAGCAGCCAAAGAACCCACCATTGCCAGGCACGCAAAGCCTCGCCCAGGGTGTAATCGCGCGCGGCGCGCTGCGAGGTTTCGAGAGCGCTGGGCGTCCAGCCCGCAGGCCGGTAATCGGGCGGTGGGTTGACCAGGAACAAGCCCGCGAGCACTGTGACGATCAAATACGCGATGCCGAGGTAAGCGAAGGTGGAGAGTACGCCCACGCTCTTGATTAAGTGGGCGGCCACGGGCGCCGTAACTAGCGCCCCAGCGCCGAATCCTCCGACCGCAATGCCGGTAAGAAGGCCGCGCTTGTCCGGGAACCACTTGACCAGCACGGCGACCGGAACAATGTAACCGAAGCCGAGCCCCACGCCGCCGATGACTCCATAGCTGAGATAGAGCCACCACAGTTTGTTCGCTGAGAAGCTGGCTAGAAATACTCCGAGGCCGTAGAGTGCGCCGCCCGTAATAGCAACAACGCGGGGACCCCGTTTATTCAACCAAAGACCGCCAAAGAACGACGCAATTCCAAGGACGAAGATGGCGATGGTGAAGGTGAGAGTTACTTCCGAGATAGTCCAGTGAAACTGGCTGATAAGCGGATCCCGAAAGACGCTCCAGGCGTAAACGGCCCCCAGCGCGACTTGCATGAAAACGCCAGCTAACGCAATTCCCCAACGGTTGGTTGTCTGCATACGTAGCAGTTGTATCTCAAATATGTTTCAATTTCGTAACGCGCGGTCCAGATCGGATCGATCGTCGAGTAAGATCCAAGCCTGGACAGATAACGGCAAGCTACCGTTTCGAAGCAAATCGTCATGGAATTGTTTCAAGTGAAACTGGCTGCCTTTGCGATCGCGGTACTGGCCCAGTAGGCGCATAATTTCGAACTTACCGGTGATATAGGTCATCTTCTGGGTGGGCTCGCTGGCAGCGCCAGCCGCTTCGCCGGTCGCCGATTCGCGATCCAGGCCGCCGGCCCGCATGAAGTACTCGACCGCCTGATCGAAGGTCCAGCGGCCGGTGTGAAGGTTCACGTCGACGCCCACGCGCGCCGCCCGGTAGCGCGACAGGCGCAGAATCTGGCCTTCGGCAGCGGAGCCGGGAGCGTAGAAGCTCCGGCGCAGCAGCATCTCTTCGGTGTAGAGGGCCCAGCCTTCGACGAAGACGCCGTCGTCGTGATGGCGGCGAATCTCGTCCTGCAGGTGATTGGCGATCGAGATCTGCAGGAAGTGGCCCGGTATGCCCTCGTGGCCCAGGATGGGCCGGGGCTCCTCGATAGCGGCGCGAATGTAGAAATTCGGGCTATCGGCGGAGTAAGTCGGGATGAAGTAGAAGCCGGTGTTATCGCGATCGTATACCCCGGGAGGATTCATAAAGCCGCCCGGACTGGTGGGCTTGAAAGCTTCGGGAAGCTGGCGGATCTGGAAGGCGCCCATGTAAGCCGGAATGGTGATCAGGTCTTGCTGCTTCAAGAAGCGCAGGATGTCGCGAAGACGGCTCTCATAGGCGTCGAGAAACTCCTGCTGGTTGCGTGGGATGGAGGCGCTGCGAGCGGGATTCGGGTTCGCCATCTCGGGATTAGGAAGCAGTGCTTCGAGTCCGCGATAGCGTTCGAGCTCGGCCTGGCCAAGCATATCGAGCTGTGTTGCGTCGATCGGCAGAAGATAGACGTGGCGGAGAAAGTATTCGTAATTTTCGACGCCCATGGGTTGAAAGGGCGGCATGCCGCTCAGGCGCGATTCCAGCTGATCGGCAAAAGAGTGAACGGCGCGCAGGGCGGCGTCGCGCGACTGGTTAAACGCGCGGCCTTCGTTCGCATCGAGCCCAGCGGCGAGGGTGGCCAGGCTGGTGGTGAACAAAGGATCGATGGAGCGCGCGGATTCGATGGCGAGCTGAGCATACAGGCGAACCGGCTGCGTGAGATTCTTGTGCGCTTCAGCCAGCAGAGCGGGCATGGCGCGCAGCCGTGCGGTGGCCGCAAGAGCGCGCTCGCGGGCCGGAGCATAATCTTTCTTCAGGAGCGAGAAAATAGCGTTGCTGCATTCGTTCACATAAACGAGCGGATTCGCCTCTTCTCGATGAAGCACGCGGACTTCGAAATCGGGGCGCTCGAGTTCGGCGCGAAACAGGATGGCATCGATTTGGTCGTCCTTGGGCCAGGCGTGAATGTCGAGCGAGCGCACGCGCTCGAGCAAATCGTGGACATAGCGGCGGCGCTCAGAGAGGGCAGTTTGCGAAAAATCCATGAGGCGGTCGTCCCAGGTATGAAGCCCTTCGTCGCTCGCCGAGACCGGATCGTTTTGCGCTTTCCACTCGTAGTAAGCGTGGGCCCAAGCGCGAAGCTGAGCGGGAGAGTTTTCGGCTGGAGCGAGCATAGGAAGAAGAGCGGCGAGCAGGATTGCAGATCGGACAAGTGGACGCATTCTTACTTAGGATGCCGTATGGGAAGCCATCGCGCTGTACCTCTGTTTCGAATCACTGCGTTGCTAATGCTGGTTTCTGTCGCCGCGAACGCTTCTTGGTCGAATTCCTCGACCGCGGCGTGTTCGGCTCCAGCGAGACATCGAGCACAATGCAGGTAATTCGACTGCGCTGATCCGCGGGTAAGGTCTCGGTGAGTGCGCTCCGCAACTCCGCCGCGGATGTAATCACTTTGCCATCCGGAGTTCGAAGGCCAGCCACGCCAAAAAAGAGGACTAAGTAGATGCCATACCCATCAGATGCCGGGTCGCGAGTATAGAGCTTCTGAAGTTGATTTTCAGCCGATGTCCAAAGCTCTGGATGACTTTCGCGCTTGACCTCAATGGGGAGCTTGGCCTTTCCAGGCCTCTGTAGGATGATGTCGGCCCTCTTGTCGCGAGCCATGTGCCCTTCCGGCTCGACGCTGACTCCCACGCGCTCGAAACGCGGCCGCAAAATATCAATTAACCGGTCTCGCGAGGGCTCCTCGTAGGCCGGCCTATGTTCATCCAGCCAGAATACTCGAATCGGGTCGGTATTTCGGTTTCGGATCTCATGCGCAATCTCACTCAGGTAGTCAAGAGTCAGGGCATACAAATCTGCGGTGTTGGCGGGTGCGCCCCCACTCAAGACCGCGGCGGCCGTGGCCCAATCTGCGGGCTTGTACCGGGACCTCCGATTTAGCTCGTACTGTTCTGCCAAACAATGTTGAATCCACCATCGATAGGAGTTCAGTCGCTCATCATTTAAAAGTCGATTCAAAGCCGCCCCGGCGGAAACGTCACTGCGCGTTCCGAGTGCGCTAATCAAGTCTCGGACGTACAGTGCGGCTTCAAAACCGCCCCGCGCACCCCACGGGTCGATGCGAGTGTTCGTGTCTTCAAACAGCTCGCCGAATAAACGCACCAGGTGTTCAATCTGCTGAACGTTCAAAGGGATGCGGCGGTCGTCCGTTCTGGGATCAGGCAGCGGGTTCGCCAGTGAATGGATAGTCCACAAAACGTCCCGTCGCGAAGGTGTAATTTCCCGAAGTTTTTCTTCGAATCGGTCGCGCTCGAATACGAAACATACCGCGATCCAGAAAGTCTGCGCAGCCTCGGACGCTGCGGCATGTCCGCGGGCCTCGGCCAAATTCGATAAATCGGATCGTTGACCCCGCATCTCATACGCGAGTAGACACAGCGGCTGAAGATCCGCCGGATCCGAAATGTCGTGGTCGCGGAGTATTTGAAGGGCAAAGGTGCCCCTCCAAGCGGCTGTTTCAGCGCGATTAGAAAGCTTTAGGATCAGCGTTTGTCCGCTTCGCCCGCTTTGGGCCAACGCCTTGATCATCTCTTCATAAACAGACCGCGCCAGATGTGGAAAGGAAACGAGGATTTCCCGCGCCCATTCGCGATCGTCGCCTGACGACGGATTCCCCTCGTCATCGCCCGTGCTTACTAAGAGCGAAATTGCAAATAAAGACGCTATGGTCGCTTCCGAAAGACCATCGAAGCTACGCTTATCAGCCCAGCGTAGATCCATGCCGGCGAGTAATGCATACCAAACGAAATGAATCTGGTTGAGGGAGTTAAGTTGAGCGATCTCCGCGACTGTTGGGACGGCCTGACGCTCAACCGCCAAGCGGAAGCCGCGTTCGACAACCTCAGTAAGCTCCGGGCCAACCACATCGACCATCTGTTTCCGTCGATAGTTATTGAATTCCCAGGCAGCGAACCAGCCCCAATACAATTGGGCAAGCCATCCTAGCAAACCCGGATCGTCTGCGTCTCCGATCGAGCGTGCGTTGGCTGTAATCAGCGTCTGGTACTCCTGACGAATTGCAGCCCGTTGGCGTGCCCACTCGACAGTGGAGGCGTATTCTTCCCGTCTCCAGTCCTCGTAGGGGCAAAATCTGTAATGTTCCAGAATCGACTGAAATTCCGGCCTCGAATCGCCCAACTCGATAAACCGGTCTAGCAATCGGGTCTCACCCGCTCCGAGCGCATTGAGACAATATCCAACTGCCTCGTACTTCGCCGTTGCGTCTTCGGCTGCGGTCGTTCCCTCTAGATGTTCCATGAGCCGTTCCGCGGTGAAGCCTACATGCGCCGCTCTTTGCGTTGCGTGATAAACGTCAAAAGCCAATGCTCTTGGGTCCTTAAATTCTGTGAAGCGCTCAATCGCCGCATCGATCAGTTGATCCCGAAGCCTCGGCCTGCCTAGTATTGCTTCCCGTATCTCTCCCCTGGTGTCCTGACCGCGATCCTTCTCGTCGAGACCCATCAGCACCTGAAACAAATCGCCGGGATTGATGTGAGAGGCGTCCTTGCAAACGCGAGCGATCATTCTATGCACGCAAGGCTGCGCGGCAAAGTTCAACGTCGTGTGGGCCGGGCCTGCGGAATCCAGGCGCTGTTCGTACTCTTGCAGAACTCTCATTAGCTCTGCCACAGGCACCTTGCGATCCAATTGCCACAAGTCGCCGGCGTGTGAGTCGTTGCTTGTTCGCGCAGCAAGCAAGATGTGCGCCGCGTCGGCCGGCCCAAAAGGATTCCCGTAGAGTCCGGTCACGATAACCGTCCGTACCCGGAAGGGCATGCCCTCGCCCAGCAACCTGTAGCTGTCGACGACCGCCGCAGCCCCCTCCTGACCGTAGTTCAACAACGACTCAAAGGCCAGCTCTCGATTGATCAACGGCGCGCGCCCATCACGCAGTATGTCCGTTAGCGGCTGAAAAAGCTGCGGGAACGGCTTACCCTCGGCCACAATCGATAAAGCCATCCTACGCAGCCCTGCCGGAGCCTCTGGCCTGCTGAGCAACTCTACGAAGTAACCAACCGATTCCGGAGCCAAAAGACTCCCGATGCTCCGTGGCGGAATCGTATTTGCGAATAACAGCGGATCATCGCTCACCGCCTTTTCAAGCGAGCGCAACAACATTCCCTTCGCGCTTCCGCGGAGTGAGCCTGCATCGCCGTACACGAGCACCCCATACGGGTCTGCCTCGATGAAATGCGAGGCGAATTTCGGAAGAAATATCGGAAGCCACGCGTGCAAGCCTCGTAACTCACGGGATGGACGCCCATCTACGCCCAGTAATCCCTGAACTCTCCCGACCGGCAGACCTTGCTCAATCTTCTTCGCTATCCACATCGCGCCGAAATACTCAGCAGTCATCCGGTGCAGATACCTGGCCAACCCACCCGGCGACACGCTGCAGGCTCGTCTTTTCAGGGCAGCTAGAACCTCTTCGGGGCGAGCATGCGGAACCCGGCGGTACGAAGGACAGTCCTCTCCTTGATCCCCGGAGAGACTCACGCCGCTGGCGTCGGTAATCAGCATCATTGCGAATACGGCGCCGATTGCATCCATCAGTTCCTGCGGCGCGTATTGTCCGAGTTCAAGCGTCTGGAGAACTTGGCTGTGTTCGGACAGTAGATTCAAGCAGGCGCGGTCGAACAGTTCAGACTTACTTATGGGCCACCCGCCCTTTTCTACGACCCCAGCAAGCATCAGCAGCGTTTGCGGATTCGAGATCAGCGCCTCTAAATCGTGATCTCTTGCGTGCCGGAGGAACGCCTGAACGTCGAAGGCGAACCGCCCCGTGAGAACTTCGGCGGCGTCCTCCCATGACAACGGCTTCAGGGAAAGAACCACATAACCGGTCGAATCGCAATAGCTCTTCAGCAGCTCTAGATCGGAACTCCCTAGCCAATCGGCGCTTCGACAGGATAATCGCAAGAATGGGCTGCCATTTTCGCGCAGGGTACGTATCAGATCGGTAAACGCGTTCTGATTACACGTCGCTGCCCGTGGCCTGTATTCATCGAGCGCATCGAGAGGTTGGAAACGCGATTTCCGATTCGCATTGCCTGCCATGAAGTCGCGAACCGAGCACAATGGGTAACCTTCAAGGCGCGCCACCTCCCTCAAGGAATGAGTCTTGCCATCGCCAGATTCACCTAGGAGAACAATGTTGGTCTCGCGATGGAGATAGTCAAATAGTCTGCGATCCTGCACATCGGCGGGATCGGGCGTCGGCTCGATCTGCACGACCGCCCTATTGCCAAGTAGAGTTTCGGACGGCACTGCTGTTGGAGTGTATGGCTACCGGCGTGTGCCGCACTATTACAGTGGGTACGGACGCACAGGGCTAAAGGCATTGTTGCATGGCACGCCATTCTGTCAAGCGGAGATGCCGAGTTCGAAATGCGCGTCCTTCAACCTCCCAAAACCTCCCCACCCCAGCTAAACTGAAAGTAGCAACTTGTATTGGATTGAATTGTGATCGAAGCCACCCTCGCCAAAGTCTTTGGCACGAAACATGACCGCGAGATCAAGCGGGTACGGCCGATCGTGGCGGCGATCAACGATCTGGAACCGCAACTGCAGCAGCTTTCCGACGCCGATCTGGCTGCGAAAACGCAAGACTTCAAGCAGCGCGTCGCCAATGGCGCCTCTCTCGACGACATTCTGATAGAGGCCTTCGCCGTGTGCCGGGAAGCCGGCCGCCGCGTGCTCAACATGCGGCACTTCGACGTGCAGCTCATCGGCGGCGTCGTTCTCCACCGCGGCCGCATCGCGGAAATGAAAACCGGTGAAGGAAAAACGCTGGTGGCGACACTGCCCAGCTATCTGAACGCACTGGCCGGCAAGGGCGTCCACATCGTCACCGTCAACGATTACCTGGCCCGCCGCGACGCCGAATGGATGGGCCGCATGCATCGCTCGCTCGGCCTGACGGTGGGCACCATCGTTCATGATCTGGACGACCAGGAACGCCGCGACGCCTACGGCTCCGATATCACGTACGGCACCAACAACGAGTTCGGCTTCGACTATTTGCGCGACAACATGAAGTTCCGCCTGGAAGACTACGTCCAGCGCGAGTTCAATTTCGCCATCGTCGACGAAGTGGATTCCATCCTGATCGACGAAGCCCGCACGCCGCTGATCATCGCCGGTCCCAGCGAAGAATCCACCGACAAGTATTACCGCGTCAACCGCATCATCCCCAACCTCGAGCGCGGCGAGGTCATCGAAGGCAAAGAGCCCGGCCAATCCTACACCACCGGCGACTTCACGGTGGACGAAAAGCATCGCAGCGTTGCTCTTACCGAAGAAGGCGTGCTCAAGGTCGAAAGGCTGCTCAATACGGGCAATCTCTACGATCCCGCCAATATCGAGATGAACCACCACGTGCAGCAGGGTCTGCGCGCTCACATCCTTTATCAACGCGATCGCGATTACGTGGTGCAAGACGGCCAAGTCATCATCGTCGATGAATTCACGGGCCGCTTGATGCCCGGGCGCCGCTGGAGCGACGGCCTGCACCAAGCCGTCGAGGCTAAGGAAAACGTCAAGATCGAGCGTGAAACCCAGACGCTTGCCACCGTCACCTTCCAAAATTTCTTCCGCATGTACAAGAAGCTGGCCGGCATGACCGGTACAGCCGACACGGAAGCGGCCGAGTTCAGCAAGATCTACAACCTCGAGGTCACCGTCGTTCCGACGAACCGGCCGATGATCCGGATTGAGTATCCGGACGTCGTCTACCGCACCGAGGAAGAGAAATTCCGCAACGCCGGCAAAGAAATTAAGACGCTGCACGAGAAGGGCCAGCCCGTCCTGGTCGGCACCATCTCGGTCGAAAAATCGGAACGCCTCTCGGGCATCTTGAAGAAGATGGGCGTCAGGCATGAGGTGCTCAACGCCAAGAATCACGAGCGTGAAGCTCACATTGTGGCGCAGGCCGGCCGCAAGGGGGCCGTTACGGTATCCACCAACATGGCCGGTCGCGGTACCGATATCTTGCTCGGCGGCAATCCCGATGTCCTGTTGGAAGATCGCTTGAAAAAGCTAGGCAAATCGGCCGACTTGCTCCCGCCCGCCGAGCTCGAAGAGATCAGAGAACAGGTAAAGCGTGAGATTCAAGCCGAGCACGACGAAGTAACTTCACTCGGCGGTCTGCACATTTTCGGGACCGAGCGGCACGAATCACGCCGCATCGACAACCAGCTTCGCGGACGCGCCGGACGCCAGGGCGATCCCGGCAGCTCGCGCTTTTATCTCTCGCTGCAAGACGATCTGCTGCGCATTTTCGGCGGAGAGCGCATGCAGAATCTCATGCTCCGCCTCGGCATGGAAGAAGACGTGCCGATCGAGTCGAAGCTCATTAGCAAGCGCATCGCTGCCGCCCAAAAAGCCGTCGAAGCGCAGCACTTCGCTTCCCGCAAGCACGTCCTCGAATACGACGACGTGATGAACAAGCAGCGCCAGGCGGTCTACGGCATGCGCCGCCAACTGCTCGAAGGCGAGAACCAGAAGGAGCGCATTCTGGAGATCGTCCGCGGCATCCTCGCCAGCTTCATCGACCAGTTCTGCGGCGAAAATGTGCGCTACGACCAGTACGACCTGCCGGGTCTTCAGACGGCCATACTCAATCAGTTCGGCGCCAAGATCAACCTCGACGAGCTTGCCGGCTTGGGCAGCCGCGAGATCGAGCAGAAGATAGACGACCTGCTGGTCGAGCGTTATGACGAGAAGGAAAGCATGATCGGCGCGGAAAATTTGCGCCATGCCGAGCGCATCATCATGCTCAACGTGGTCGATAGCCAATGGAAAGACCATTTGCTGTCGATGGACCATCTCAAGGAAGGCATTGGCCTGCGCGGCTACGGCCAGAAAGATCCTTTGATCGAGTACAAGAAGGAATCCTTCCAGATGTTCCAGGACATGATGGATCGCATCGAAGACGAAACCATCAAGTTCCTCTACTTCATGCGCATCGAAAGCGGCAATGTGCCGCTGCCCTATCCGGAACCGGAAGACGACGAGGGCGACGAGCAGGACGAAGAACCGGAGCTGGTCTCGGTGGCCGCCCAGCAACGCCAAGCCCAACAGAAGGAGGCGCAGCAGTCGGTTCTCGACCTAACCAGGAACATTCAGCGCAAGAAAGATCGGGAGCTCGCCGAACTGCAATTCAGCAGCGGTGACGGCGCCAGCCAGCAGAAAACGGTATCTAAAACCGCGAAGGTCGGCCGCAATGAGCTCTGCCCTTGCGGCAGCGGAAAGAAGTACAAAAAATGTCACGGCGCTACAGCCTGATTCTGGGTTGCGTAATGGGTCGCGTATTAGGTTGTGTCATAAGTTGCGTTCTGCTCGCCTCGGCTGCGGCGCGCGCGGATGACCAGTCCCTCTGGCGTGAATACGGCCTCCTCCACTCGACTGCCGGCCATATCGGCAAGCTGAGCGTCACGTCCTACCAGATGAAGGATCTCACCGGCGCGCTGGCAGTCTGGGAATGGCTGCGTTCCGCGAGCTCGCGGCCCTGCGATCTGGCGCCGTTTTGCACGCGCGATGCGAATCGGGTCGTCCTCTGGGACGACAACTACGTGGTCGCCTTCGACGGCGGCATTCCGGCGAAAGCGGCCGTGGATTCGCTGCTCCAAACGCTTCCCAATAAGCGCGATTCGGCCCTCCCTGCCATCTTCACGTTTCTTCCCCATCAAGGCCTCGTGCCTGAATCCGCCCGCTACGTGCTCGGTCCCGATTCACTCCAGGCCTTCGCTCCCGAACTGACTCCCGCGCAGCCGGGTTTCAACGAAGGCGTTGAGGCGCAAGTCGCCGAATACAAAATCGCGGGCGAGTCCACGCCGCTTCGTTTGGCGATCTTCTACTACCCGACGCCCGAAATGGCGCGTCTCCACGCAAGCAAGTTCAAGCTGGTGCCGAACACGCATGTGAAGCGCTCGGGTGTGCTGCTCGCGGTCGTCTTCGGGCGCGCTACCGATGCGCAAGCCGACACTCTGCTAAGCCGCGTCGAGTACGAAGCGAAAATCACCTGGAACGAAACACCCCCGCCCAGCCCCATTAAGCCGCTGTATCAACTGCTGCTCAACATCATGTACCTGAGCATCATCCTCTCGGCTCTCTGCCTGGTGGCCGGTCTCATCTACGCCTCCATGAGGATCTATCGCCGGCGTTACGGAACCCTGGATCAAGACGAAGCTATGACCACTTTACACCTCACCGGGGACTAGTCGCACACGGCTCGTAAACTTAAGATAGCATTGTATTTAGCTGCTCGGTCGGCGCATTTCCCGCAGCCAAAATCGCCTCTTCGGGCCAGCCCGCGAAAAACATCTTCGAGCGTAAATGGTTTGTACCGTGGTACTTACAGCGAGGGTAGGAAAGCAGGAAAAATGGGCTTGACTTCACCCCCGGCACGCCCTAAACTCCAATCACAAACAGGTTTTGGCGGTTGCGATACCGTCGAATCTGATTCTCCCATCAAACGTAACCCTTGGTCCGCCAGGGGCCCTGGTAACAGGAAGAACAATGCTCATTCGAAAGGATGAGCATTTTCTTTTGCTTATCGGCCAAAGGCCGCATCTCGAGGCCCTTCTGTAGCTTAGGGGTTTGTGGTGGTCTAACTGTTGGCCGCCCCACACCGGCTGGCCAGCGCCAGATATCGGATGTTTCGGCAGGGTATTGTTAACAATTGATGCTTATCCGTTCACTCGCCCTGCTCGCCGCTGGTGCCTCCGCCCTTTTCGCCCAGACCCAACCCCCACTGATGCCTTGGCCGGCGAACGTCTCCGTGCATCCCGGAGCCGTGACCATTGACACGAACTTCACAGTTTCTACCTCCGGCGCGGGCGCCAGCGACCCGCGGGTCACGAATGCCGTGCAACAGCTCTTCGCGCGCCTCGCCCGCCAGACCGGCATCCCGATTCTGCCGCATATCGTTCGCAGCGGCGACACGGCGACGCTCAGCATCGTCGTCGAACAGAAGGACCATCGCCCCCCGCAGCGCCTCGGCGATGAGGAAGGGTATTCGCTCGAGGCTTCGAACGGCCACATCCGGATCTCTGCCGATGCGCCGCTCGGCATTTTGCGCGGCATGCAGACGCTTCTGCAGCTCGCGCAGCAGAACACGAATGCCTCTGGCGGCGCGCCGTCTTCTCCCGGCTTTTCGGTGCCCGGCGTAAGCGTCCGCGATGAGCCGCGCTTCGAATGGCGTGGACTGTCGCTCGATGTGTCGCGTCATTTCATCCCGCTTGAGGGCGTAGAGCGCACTCTCGACGGCATGGCCGCCGTCAAGCTGAATGTTTTGCACTGGCACCTCTCAGACGACCAGGGCTTCCGCGTCGAAAGCAAGAAGTATCCGCGCCTCCAGCAAGACGGCTCCGACGGCATGTACTACACGCAAGCGGAAGTGCGCGCCGTCATTGCCTATGCGCGCGATCGCGGCATTCGCATCGTCCCTGAGTTCGACATGCCCGGTCACGCCGCAAGCTGGCTGCCCGGCTATCCGCAACTCGGCACCCATGCCCCGCCGTATGAGATCGTGCGCGGCGCCGGCATCTTCGGCTCGCTGATCGATCCCACCAAGGAATCTACCTATCGCTTCCTGGACGGCTTCGTCGGCGAAATGGCAAAGCTCTTTCCCGACGAATATTTCCATATCGGCGGCGATGAGGTCGACTCCAAGGAGTGGAATCAGAATTCGCGCATCCGTGCCTTCATGGCGAAGCACCATCTCGCCGACGGCCCGGCGCTCCAGACTTACTTCAATCAACGGCTGGTCAAAATCGTCGCCAAACATCACAAACACATGGAGGGCTGGGACGAAGTACTGACTCCGGGCCTGCCCAAGACCGTCATCGTCCAGTCCTGGCGCGGACAGGAGTCGTTGTGGCAAGCCGCCCGCGAAGGCTATCAGGGCATTCTATCCGCCGGCTACTATCTCGACTTGATGCAGCCTGCCTCCGAACACTATGCCGTCGATCCCATGAAGCTTCCGCCCGAGACCGTCGACCGCTTGCAGAAGAAGAACCAGCCCATCCCTCCCGCGCTCACACCGGAGCAGCAGAAGTTCATTCTGGGCGGCGAGGCCGCCATGTGGGAAGAACTCGCGACGGCCGAAAATCTGGACGCGAAACTCTGGCCCCGCCTGGCCGCCATCGCCGAGCGCTTTTGGTCTCCCGAATCCGTCGCCGATCCGGCCTCCATGTACCGGCGCCTCGAGATAACCAATCATTGGCTCGAATGGCTAGGCCTCACGCAGCGCTCGAATCTCGAACTCATGCGCCAGCGCCTCGCCGGCGATTTCCCGGTGCAGCCGCTCGACGTCTTCGCGTCGCTTCTGGAACCGGTGAAGGGCTACGCCCGCCACGCCGAGCGTTACAACATCTTCACGCCCTTCAACCGCCTGGTCGATGCGATCCCGCCTGAAAGCAACCCCGCACGTGAGTTTCGCGATGCCGTCGATCAATACCTTGCGTTATCGAAGGACCAGCGCAACGGCGCTGCGCTTCTGAAGCGCCTCGCTACCTGGGCCGACAACCTCGAGAGAGTCCGGCCGATGTTGCAGGCCAACTCGCTCTTGACGGAGAACATCGAAGCGGCCGATGCTTTGGCCGCCCTGTGCCGCGCGGGCCAAGACTCGCTCTCGTATCTCGATGCCGGCGCCGCAGCTCCGGCGGCCCCGGATTGGAAGCAGCGCGCCCAAACCGCCGTAGCCGAAGCCGCCAAGCGCAAGGGCGATATCCTCATCATGCTCGCCCCCGCCATTCAGAAGTTGGTCGATGCCGTGCCCGCGGCAACACCCTAAGAAGCTCTTCCCGGCCTCTCAGGGTCTACGATGATGTACAGGGCTACCCATGCGTCCACACCTGCGTCCGAATCCCACCCGTCGAGACATGCTGACAGCGGCCGCCGGGGCCGCCGCGCTCTGCTCCACAAAGCTGCTGAAAGCCGACGCTCCCGCGAGCAGCGTGGCCATCGTTCGCTGCCGCGCCTATAGAGACTTTACAGCCAGTCTCACCAGCGCCTTCGACCAGATTGGCGGGATCGGCAAGCTGGTGCGCGGCAAAACCGTTTCGCTCAAGGTCAATCTCACCGGCAACCCCAGCCATTGGCCGCTCACACCCGATCTTCCATACCGCACCAATGGCCAGACCATCGCTTCCACCGTGCACCTGCTCGCCCAGGCGGGAGCGCAGCGCGTTCGCATTATTGAAAGCTTCTTCCCCGCCGATCAGGACCTTGCGTTATGGGGGCGCTACGGCATCGATGTAAACGCCATTAACAATCTCGGCGTGAAGGTCGATTGGGAGAACGTTCAGAATCTCGGGAAATATAAACGATACGCGCAGCTCAAAGTGCCGTGGGGCGGCTACATGTACCCCGCTTATCATCTGAATCAAGCGTTCACGGAATGCGATGTCTATGCTTCGCTCTCGAAGTTGAAAAATCACTGGATCGGCGGCGTAACCATGTCGATGAAGAACAACTTCGGCAACACGCCGTGCTCGTTGTACGGCGGCGACTGCGGTCCGAACGGAAATGAGCGGCCAACCAAAGAGCGCGGCCAAGTCCTGCACGAGGGTACAACCAAAGCGCCCGCCGGCGTCGACGCCGAACTGCATCCCGATTCGCCCCGCGATCCTGGCTATCGCGTCCCGCGCGTCACCGTAGATCAGGTCGGCATCCGCCCAGTCGATCTCGCCATCGTGGATGGCGTCGAAACGGTGCGGGGCGGCGAAGGCCCGTGGCTGCCCGGTCTCGAACGCATGACGCCGGGACTCATCATCGTGGGCCGCAACCCGGTTTGCACGGACGCCGTGGGTATGGCCGTCATGAGCTACAACCCACGCGCGGATCGCGGCACGTCTCCGTTCATTCGCGGCGACAATATGCTTAAACTCGCCGAAGCAGTCGGTATCGGAACCACCGCTCTCGATCGCATTGAAGTTGTTGGCGTCAGTATCAAAGATGCTCGCCTCAACTTCGGTCCCGGCGCGGTGGGGAAAACGTTGAGCGAACTTCGCGCTTGATGGCTCAGGGTATCAGCAGAATCTTCCCGCCTAACGACCCTTTCTCGGCGAGCGCTTGAGCCTCCCCTGCTTCGCTCAGCCTCATCTTCTTGACAACCGGAATGGCCAGCTTCCCATCTCGAACAGCGTCGGCCATTTGCCGCAGCAGAGACGCGTCCGCAGTTACCATGAACGCCTCTACCCGAATATCTTTCGCCTCGGCCTCTTTCGGCTTTCCCAACACGGAGCCCAGCACGCCGCCCGGCTTTAGCTTGGCAATCAGCTTGCCGATGACATCCTGATCCACGGTATCTGCGATTGCACCCAGCTCCGGCAGCGCCGCTATTTCCTTGTCATCGTCGATCCCAACCACCTCATCTGCACCCACCGAATTCGCTTGCTCTTTCTGCCCCGTCTTGACTCCCGCGAGGACCCGCGCGCCCAGCTTCTTGGCTAGATAGACTGCCGACCGGCCCACGTTTCCCAACGCTCCGGTCACCAGCAGCACGTCTCCCGGTTTCGGCGCTATGTGCTGTATCAATTGCGCCCCAGTTGTTACAACCAGCGGCAGAGCCGCCGCCTGCTCCATCTCCAGACCATCGGGAATCACCGTGAGGTGGTCCGCTCGCGCCGTGAGGTACTCCGCATAACTACCGTTTACCAAGCCCATCACCTTCTGCCCGGATTGCAGATTCCGGACGTTCACCCCCGTCTTTGTCACTGTTCCGGCTAGGTCGCGTCCCAAGATCACCGGCAGCTTCAACGGCATTCTGTGCTGGACAGCGCCGCTCCGTATCTTCCAGTCGATAGGATTCACACTCGTCGCCGCAACCTTCACCAGCACTTCGTCGGGTCCCGGCTCCGGCGTTGGAATCTCTTCGTAACGCAATTGATCAACGCCCCCGTATGCATAGAGACGCACTGCTTTCATTTGTTCTCTCCAGGAGCATAGACACAACATGCCCGGACTTGATTCCGGCAAAAAAGCTTCGAGGCATCGGCACCGAGCCGATCCTTCCTATCGGAGAGCGTTCTCTATCGCCGCCACAAGCGCCGGATCCTCGGGCGTTACCGCCGGTTCGAAGCGAGCCAGAATTGTGCCATCCCGTCCGATGAGAAATTTCGTAAAGTTCCAACGAATTTCTCCGCCCGTTTTCGGATTTTGTTCCGCGTCTGTCAGGTACTCGTAAAGCGGAAGCCGCGGGTTAGCGTTGATCAACACTTTGGACATCATCGGAAACGTGACGTCGTATTTGCGTCTACAGAATTGTTTGATCTCGGGATTCGAGCCAGGTTCGCCTTGTCCGAAATCGTCGGAGGGAATGCCAACGATCACAAATCCCTGGTCCTTATGTGCAAGATAGAGCTTCTGCAGCCCGGCATATTGGGGAGTGTACCCACAGCGGCTTGCCACATTGACGATCATCAGGACTTTGCCTTTGAAATCGGCCAGATGGATGGTCGCGTAGTCGATTGTAGTCAGATCATAGTCATAGACTGAGGCGGCCGAGAGCGGCTGATGCATCAGAGTGGCTGTTATTGCGAACGAAAGAAGAATTCTACGCATCATAATCCGCCGGAAAACGAGAGAAACTAACGACAATAGTACAGCATTGGGCGCTCTGACCTCCACCCCCGAGGCATGCGCTACGATGGGCCTGTTCAGTGGAAAGTGAAATCAGAGATACCCGCACAGGCGCTGGTGTATGTTGTGCCACTGTAGTCACCAAAGCCGCTCTTCAAGAGTTCTGGATTCTGAAAGCGACTTTGGAAATGTGTCACAAAGCGACATATCCTTGGTTTGTCCGCTGCGATGAGGAGGCTCACGCATATCTGCGGGACTTACCGGAAATACGCTGTCATGTGTTCACTCGTTCGCAAGCCGTCCGGCCAAACTTTTTTTCGCCTGAGTTCCGGCACATTGTTGCGGAGAAAATGAACGTTATGGAAGACGCGTGGCGTGAAAAGGACTGGGACGCAGTGATACTTATCGACGCCGACGTGATTGTAACCAAGGCATTTATTACTGATTTAATAAACCTGCCTCAGCAAGTCGTATTGAGTCCCCACCATCTTCCACCTGAAGTACACGCTCGCTCAACCGTCGGCCGATTTAATGCCGGCTTCGTATTGGCGAAGTCGCCGGCCTTTCACGAGTGGTGGCGGGAGGCCTTTCTGGCACGTCCTGACAGGTTCTTGGAGCAAGCTTGCCTCGATGATGCTCCCGGAATGTTTGATGCTGCCCTTCTGGATCAAAGAGCAAATGTTGGTTGTTGGCGGCGAAGCCGGCTAACCCGATTCCCGCCGATTCCGCAGGACTGCTTCTTTCTGCATGTCCACTTATTTCAGCCTGTGGATACCCTGGAGGGATTTCTACAAAGAAGTTTCGCACTGTATTGTCTTGAGTTCTTATGTAACAGCGAAAGCTCCGAACATCAAAGCATCGTAGATACGATCGTGAGGCGCGATTCATCGAATTTCTATGCTGCCGCCGTCAAACGAATGAAGCTTCTGCATAAGCTGACATCGCAGCCTCCGAGCGCATCGCCCGTCCCAGAAGCATCGTAGCTCTTTCAGGGGACTTTCTCTAAGCAACTGTCCCGATATACCCGATAAACGCCATGCATCGTGCTATTGTCGGGCCGCGGCTCCGGCGGACACTGATCGACTTACGGGGCCGACTAAGTCTCTACCTCCGCAGGCGTTGCAATCGCCGTATCAGGAACCCGCTTCGTTTGAGGCCAGAGAATGGGGATTTGCAGTCCAGCCCTTCTTTGCTAGGACGTCGCGCGCAAGCAGAATCTGGCGTGGCGAGAATTGCCGCTTCCGATCGTTCCAGGAATACACCTTCGACACTATTTCCGCCGCGTCGGTGACATGATCATGGGCGTAAACCCAGTGGACAGTGGAAAGCAGTTCTAAACCGAACGGTGTCTCGAAACCATCTACAAGATCCGCTACCCGTTCAAAGCGGCGTCTCGTGGGCGGGTGATTGAGAAGAAACCCGTCGGCATCTTCAGTGGCACCAGGTACCAGACTCAACGCCTTATCGGGAAAATCTCCGCCGTCCGCGTAGCCCGAAACAAAGTATCCATCGATTTTCCTGAGCACATGTCGTAGGTTATCTGCATAGGGACCATATGGACCCGCTACATATGTCAACCTGAGCGGTTCGCCCGCTTCCTGCATAAAGTACATCAATTTGTGTACTTCAAGGAGCGTCAAGCAAGGATCGAGTAATCCGGCAAGGTATCGACTCATCAAGCCTATCAGAGCAGCGCGGCCCGCCGTCATCTCCGGAACCTTGCCCGCCTTCCGTTCTTTTCGCACATCCGGAAGAGGCTCAAACACTGTTATGGATACATCCTTCAGCGGGGTAAGCGCCTTCTCGATACGCGGACGCACTTCGCTCCAGTCGAGACCGCCGAGACCACTCCCCAGCGGGGGAATTGCGATTGATCCTATCCTTCGCTCGCGGATTTCCTTCACCAGAGATTCGAGGCCTAGTTCAATATCACCGATGCGACTTTGGCCCCGCCAGTGGCGCTTTGTCGGAAAATTGATGATGAACTTAGGATTCCGAAGTTGGTTCCATTCGAAGACGAACATTTTCCCGGGTTCAAGCTCGTGCCGTTTGCATGCAACAGCGTAAGCCTTAAAGTTTTCGGGGAACGCTTCTTTAAATTGAAGCGCAATTCCGCGGCCCATCACGCCGACACAGTTGACGGTGTTGACGAGTGCTTCCGCATTAGCCTCAAGAATGTCGCCTTGCTTGAACTCAATCACAGCCAGACTCCGTTAGTCAGGATAGTACCAATCTCTTCGAGTCTCTACGACGGGACGATGGAAAGTGCCTGCCAACGCCTGGTCCACGCGGTTGGCAATCGCACTTGAATAGACACCGATGCGCTCGACCAACTGCCAGGGAAAGCACTCCTCAATCAGGAATTCAGCCTGTTTGCCTTCCTTGACGCTTGAAGGTATACCCCGACCAGACCACAGGTTCGCGCCGACAGCTTCCCATTGAATTTCATTCAATTGCCTTAGGTCACATCGATCTTCGAAGTAACGAGCGCCCGCGTTCGAGAGCGTGAACGCCCAACGCTTTCTATTTCCGTTAGCCCATTCGACTGCCTTTAAAAAATCGGCCTCGAGATGAACAATTGGCTGTTGGCCGCCGTGGTAAGTTAATTCGGGGTCGTTGTCACAGTGAATGAGGAACAGCATGACAGAACGAGGACACCAATAGAATGGAACGCATTCACCGACCTTTAGACCGGGTCGGCACGAAAGAGGTAAGGTCAGCCGCCGCAGCTTGATCTTGTTCATGCCAATGGTCGTGCCATCTCCTTCCCGGCGCGACATGACAGCGTCGCTGAGCAAATGCCTATCAGCACCAATTGACGCCAGACGGTCAACATGAACGATATGGTAGATCTTGGGTTGTCGCGGTTGAGCCATTCGCCTGCGGCTTGTCTTTCGAATCCATGAGTGTAACGCGATGTCTCATCCGCAGCCGAATAACAGCTACTCTTCGCTAGAAAGCCGTGCTCTGCCCGCTCCAATCTCTCGAATTCGCCGCGCGGCTCCCACACGGTCACAAATCTGAAAAATAATTCTATCTCTCTCTGGGGAAATCACTTAAGCTCGATTTCCACGTCCCTGAAAGTTCGTTTTCGCCCCTCGCCGTGCTATTTTCCGGCAGGCTTGCGTGGCAGCCCGCTGCGAAAGCGAGCCGCGACTGTCAAGGAGCGGTTACGAATTTAAGGAGCCGAAACCCGTGTCCACCACTGCCCAAATCGCCGCGAACCAGAAGAACGCTCAACTCTCAACCGGTCCTACCTCGCCTGACGGCAAGGCCAAATCGTCCCTCAACGCCGTCAAAACAGGTCTGACCGGCCGCACCGTTCTGCTCGCCGGCGATGATGCCGCCGCCTACCAAACCCACGTTGCCAACTTTTTCGCCCGCCACCAGCCTGCCGGCGATGAAGAACACAACCTGGTCCAATCGCTCGCCGACACCGAATGGCGCCTGCTCCGCATCCCGGCGCTCGAATACGGCATCTACGCCGTCGGCCGCCTCGAATTCGTCGAAATGTTTGCACAGGAAGACGCTGCCGTCCGCGCCCAGCTCATCGAAGCCAAAACTTTCCTCGCCTATCAGCGCCAGCTCAACAACCTGAGCATCCAGGAATCCCGTCTCCGCCGCCAGCGAGAAAAGGACACTGCCGCGCTCCGCAACCTCCAGCAACTCCGCAAGCAGCAGCAAGCGAAGCGTCTCACCAAAGCCGCCCGCCAGTACATTCAAGCCGTCCACGAAGAGCGCCACGACTTATGGGAGCCTAACGAAAATGGCTTCGAATTTTCGCTCGAAGAAATCGAAGTCCGCGCGCTTGAAATCGAACCAGATCTCTTCGCCGATTGGGCCGAAGCGAACGCCGCACTCGAAGACGCAGCCTGAAGGCGAGATCCGGCCGTCTGAACTACATAGACCGGAGCTTTTAGAAAAGCGCCCATCTGTGAGACCCGCGCCACACCCCACACTCCCGCCCAACCCCGGCGCTGCGAACGCTGTGTCACGATAACCTTTATGCTCCAACTGCGGCCCAGTTGTCTCGGCAGCCTAACAGCCGTCTTTCTTTTCTGTCCTCTTTCATTCGCGGCCGATCAGCCTCCGACCCTTCGCCTGCCGGACACTGTCGTGCCCACCGGCTATCGAGTCCAACTCACGCTCGACCCCGCGAAGCCCACCTTCAGCGGCTCCATTGCCATCCAGGTAAATGTGCAGCAACCCGTCGGGACCATCTGGCTCAACGCGACTCATATCAAGGTCGAACAGGCTTCCTTGGAGGCCGGCGGAAAGCAAATGGCCGCTCGGCCCGAAACGCTGGGCGACGATTTCCTCGGCCTGCATTTCTCTTCCGAAGTCCCTGCCGGACCCGCCGAAATCAAGATCCGCTACACCGGCGACGTGCGGCAACAGGACAGCTCCGGCATCTTCCACATGGTGGACAGCGGTAATCATTACCTATTTACCCAGTTTGAACAAACCGACGCGCGCGGCGCCTTCCCATGTTTCGATGAACCCAGTTATAAAGTTCCCTGGCAGCTTACGCTAAATATTCCGCAGCAGAATACCGCTGTCAGCAATACGCCTCCCGACAACCGAAAAACTCAGGGCAACCGAATCGTTTACGCATTCAGAGAAACTAAACCGCTGCCAAGCTACTTAGTGGCCTTCAGTGTAGGTCCCTTCGATTACGTGCCTGCGGGAACGGCCGGCAAAAATCACGTTCCCGTGCGCATCGTTACACCCAAAGGGCACGCCAACGAAGCCAAATACGCCGCTGAAGTAACTGCACCTATCCTGACCCGCCTGGAAGAGTATTTCGGCATTCCGTATCCCTATGAAAAGTCCGACGAAGTCTCGGTTCCCGTGACCTTCGGTTTCGGCGCCATGGAAAATGCCGGCATGATCACTTACGGTCAGAACATCATACTGGCGGATCCACAGCGGGACACTCTCAGCCGTAAACGGGAATATGCCGAGGTCGCGGCGCATGAATTGGCCCATCAGTGGTTCGGCGACTTAGTAACTACCGCCTGGTGGAACGATATCTGGCTGAACGAAGCTTTCGCCACTTGGATGGAACAGAAAATAGTCTCCGAATGGAAGCCCGAATGGCATATTCCCGTAGAGTATGTGGATGCAAAGCTACATGCAGAAGAAAACGACAGCTTAATCTCTGCGCGCAAAGTTCGACAGGAAATTCGTTCCAAGGACGACATTAGCAACGCCTTCGATTCCATCACCTACGACAAGGGGGCCGCGGTGATCGGGATGTTCGAAAATTGGATCGGGCCAACCGAGTTTCGCAAAGGGGTTCGCGCTTATCTCCAACACTACGCTTTCAAGAACGCTAACGCCCCGGAATTTTTGGATGCCATCAGCTCCGCGACCAAGAAGAACATCGCCGAGCCCTTCAACACATTTCTGAATCAAGCCGGCGTTCCGTTAATCTCCGTGAAGCTTGAGTGCAGCCAAACTCCGGTGCTACATATGGAGCAAACACGTTACCTGCCCCTTGGATCCAAGGGATCGGCAAATGAAGTCTGGAGCATCCCGGTTTGTGTCCGCTACGGCACTGGCGAAACCGCCACCAGCGAATGTACGCTGATGAGCCGGCCCAACATGGATTGGACGTTCGAGCATGCGAAAGGCTGCCCAGCGTGGGTCCAGGCCAACAGCGACGCGGTCGGTTACTATCGCGTTAATTACGAACACGGCTTGCTGGCAGCTCTGACGAATGGCGATGTGATCCATCGTCTGAGTGCGCCGGAGCGAGTCGATTTCATGGGGAATGCGGCCGCGCTGGCGAAAGGCGGTATCCTGCCGGACGCCGACGCCCTGGGGCTGGTGGCAATTTTCCATGATGACCCTGAGCACGATGTCGTTCAGAGCGCCGCCGATTTGGCGATTGATCCGCAGGAGCGGCTCGTTCCCGAAGATCTCGAGCCGAATTATCAAAGATTTCTGCTGAAGAATTTCCAGGCTCGGGCACACCAGTTAGGATGGATTCCCAAGCCGGGAGAAGACGATAACGCGCGCCTGCTGCGGCCCACCTTGGTGCGTTGGATGGCGACATATGCCGGAGATCGGGAGCTTCGAAACCAGGGCCAGGAACTGCTCGATAAGTGGTTTCAGGATCATGCATCGGTCGATGCCAGCATGGTGACTGCCGTCCTCGGAACTGGCGCTTACTACGGGAACGAAGCCTTGTTCGAGCGCTTTCTGGCTGAGTTGAAGAAGACGCGCGAACGTCAGGAGCGTGCCCAAATTCTGGGCGCCATGCAACGGTTCCGCGACCCCGCGGCCATCGACGCCGGCATGCAGGCGGTGCTGTCGGGCGACATTCCTTTTATGGAAGGCGCAGGGCTGCTGTTCGCCGGTCAGCTTTTCGCAAAGACCCGGATGATGTCCTTGAACTTCCTGAAAGCGCACTTCGATGAGATTGTGGCGAAGCGTCCGACCGGCGGCGGATTTGACTTCGGTTCTGAGTTTGCCCGCGCGGGCGCATCTTTTTGCGACGCAAGTTCCAGGGCGGAGCTGCAGAGCTTCTTAGAACCCAAAGTCGACAAATTCTCCGGCGCCCGGCGCGTGCTCGATCAGACGCTCGAAAGCATCGATGTGTGTATCGCCCAGAAGGCGGTACAGGAGCCGAGCGTAGTTTCGTTTCTGAAACAGTATTGAGGGTAATGCGGCTCAGCGAAGCGTTACGAATCAACCAGGCGCCCGCGCCGCCGGGTGCTCGCCCGAAGAAGCTTCACTTGGTTTGCGGATTCACTCCGCTCCATCTGGAAACCTTCGTGAAAGCGCGTGCCAAGCTTCGCTTTCCAGCCGCCGAGCTCACCATTGGCGCCGGCCTCTTCGGCGACCTCGAAGGCAATATCAAGCGCGCCTCCGAAGAACGTGCTGCCGAAGGCGCTGTAGTGATTCTCGAGTGGAGCGATGTGGACGAGCGCTTGGGGCTACGCGCGTCCGCCGGTTGGAGCGCAGCCACGCTGGCCGATATCGAGCAGCAGGCTGCGGAAAAACTGCCGCGGCTCGAGGCTGCTTTATCCGAGCTTGCGAAAGTTACTCCCGTCGCGCTCGTGGCTCCCACTTTGCCGCTTCCGCCCCTCAGCCACCTCCCGCCGTTCCAGGCCGGCGCGTTCGATCTCGAGCTGCGATCATTGATGTCCGGCTTCCTAGGTCGCGTTTCCCGTTGCAAAGGAGTGCGGGTGGTGAGCGACGCCGCGCTTGCCCTCCATTCCCCGCATACCGAACGCCGCGACGTAAAGCTTGAGTTGCTGGCCGGCTTTCCCTATACGTTGCCCCACGCCAGTCATGTCGCTCAACTGTCGTTGGCGTGCCTCTTCCCCGCACCCCCCAAGAAGGGCCTCATCACCGATCTCGATGACACGCTCTGGAAAGGAATACTCGGCGAGGCGGGCATTCCCGGCGTCTCCTGGAGCATCGAAAGTCAAGCGCAAAGCCACTCGCTCTATCAGCAAGCCTTGGCCTCGCTTTCCGAATCCGGTGTGTTGATCGCAATCGTCTCGAAGAATGATCCCGAGCTGGTCCGGCAAGCGCTCGAACGCCCCGACATTCTCTTGAATCCGAAGAGCGTCTTCCCGATTGAAGCGAGTTGGGGAGCGAAGTCCGAAGCGGTCGGCCGCGTTTTGCAAACTTGGAATGTTGCCGCCGACAGCATCGTTTTCGTGGATGATAGTCTCATGGAGCTGGCCGAAGTCGCGGACCGGTATCCGGGCATTGAGTGCCTACGCTTTCCGACGGATGATCCCGCCGCCGTGTTGGATCTGCTCTTCCTGCTGCGCGAGCGCTTCGGCAAGCAAGAGCTTCGCGAGGAGGATCGCATACGGCTGCCAAGCCTTCGCTCGCAAGCAGAGCGGCAGAAGCACGGGCCGGCCACAGGCGCTCCCGAAGACTTCCTGGCGCGCTTGGACGCCAAGCTCACGCTGAACTATTCAACCTGCGGCGACGATGGTCGCGCGCTCGAGCTCGTGAACAAGACCAATCAGTTCAACTTGAACGGCCAGAGATACAGCCTTGCGGAATGGCACTCCTATTTCGAACAGCCTGGTGCATTTCTCGTCACCGCCGCCTATGAGGATCGCTTTGGGCCGCTCGGCAAGATCGCCGTGTTGGCTGGGCGCCGGCATACGCAGTCCGAGTATGTTCAGGTGGATATGTGGGTGATGAGTTGCCGCGCATTTTCGCGCCAAATCGAATTCCAGGTGTTGCGTTCGCTGTACCAGAAGTACGGCGCGGCCACGCTCGCCTTCTCGTTCGCGCAAACCGAGCGCAACGGCCCTCTGCAGGAGTTCTTCTCGCGCTTTATCCCGTCCGGTATGCCGGAGGGTAACTTCGATTTAACGGCTTCCGCATTCCACAAAGCCTGCCCCCAACTTTTTCATGAAGTCGTCGAAACCTCGTAAGACACCGCTTGCGGGGCTTCCCGTCGCTAACGAACGTGCGCTCAATCTTCTTTGGGTGATCGACATCGATTACTCATCCAGGCGCCATCACGGCGCGATGCTCCGCTATCTCAACTACTCGCGGCAGCTCATGGCTGCGGGCCATCGCGTTTACTTTGTCGTTCAGGCCCAACCGGGAGAGTTCCATCGCGAACGGGAATTCTTCGATCAGCTACGCAGGGACGGCGCCTTTGCCGATTTCTTCGAATGCAGCTATTCGTATCCGCGCTGGAAAACTCGCTTGGCCACTCTGAGCATCCTACCGTCGCTTGGAAATCGGTGGCTCGCCGCCGAGCAGGCTCCCGTCGCTAACTATTGCCGCGAGTTGGCCCAGAAGCTCTCTATCGACCTGATCGTTTTTTCCAATCGCCAATTGTTCTTCCTCGCCCCCAACTTAGTAACCTCTCTCCCCGGTATCATCGATTTTTGCGATTGCTTCACGCTCTATCGCATGCGCGAAATAAAGCTGCTCTGGCACAATCGTGCATTTGCCGGCATGCTTGCAAGCCTGCGGGAACTCGCCGAATCGTACTTGAAAGAGCGCTATTACTCGCGTTGCTCGGATGCCAACATCGCCGTGTCGCCCATCGATAAGCGCACGTTCGACAAGATCAACGGACGGCCGGAGAAAAACCGCGTCCTGCTGAACGGAGTATCGCCCGCGGAGTCCGTCTCGAAGATAGAGAAAGTCGCCGCGCGTCTCATCTTCTCCGGTAACATGAATTTCCCCCCGAATTATGAAAGCGCCATCTGGTTTATCGACCACGTTCTTCCATCCGTGCTCCGCGCCCATCCGGAAACTCAGTTCGTTGTGGCGGGCGCCAATCCCGTGCCGCAATTGCTCAGCCGTGCAAACGACCACATCCGCATCACGGGCTTCGTGGAAGACATGGCAAGCGAAATCGCAGCCAGCGCCCTGTATGTGGCGCCCATGATCATGGGCGGCGGCTTCAAGAACAAAGTGGTTGAGGCGCTGATCAGCGGCACCTATGTCGCCGCAACGCCCATGGCGGTCGAGTTCTTAGGCCCCGAGGCAGTCGGCCAGATGCTGGTGGGCGGCTCCGCGGAATCGCTCGCCGCGCACATCATCCGATTCCTGGCGCACCCGGACGAGTTCGATGCTCGCCTCTCCACTTTGCATGCCATGGTCGCTCGCGAGTTTAGTTGGGAACACCGGACAGCGGAGTTGCTGGAAATCATTCAAAAAGTCATGCGCGCCCGATCTGTCGATCGCCAACTCGAGCCCGCCGCAGTGCTGCCGAGCTAAGTTGTCACGATATCCTGACGGTAGAATGCTTCTGCGCATTGCGGGCCTTGCGCTCCTGGCATCCATTCTGCTAAGCGGACAAAGTGCGGTCAATAATCCGGGCGCTCCGGCTCCCGAGGCGCCGCCCATCCCGAATTGTCCGGCTGGCGGCCCGCTCGGCGCGGTCGATCTGAGCGTGCTGTCGCCGCAAAATCAGGACCCCTTGCCGTTCCGCACCATCAATCACCTCAGCGAGGGCGATACGCTGCTGTACGCGCCGCTTCTGCGCGGCCACGAAAAGCGTCCGGGCGAGATCGCGCTGGTCATGGTTCCCGCCAAGATCGATCCGGATAAGCCCCTGCTGATCGTCACGGATCCGAAGCCTGCCGAAAAGCCGCAGCAATGGAGGATTCCGGAGACCGTGTCGCTCGCCGCCTTTGTGTACGGCCCGGAAGGCTTGAGCAAGCGCAAGGTTCGAAACTTTCTGTCGCAAGACAATGTCCTGATCGCCCAGCTTGCCGATTACGCCGATAAAACCGCGCAAACCGAGGCGCTGGTGCAGGCGCTCTCGAACGCGGAAAGCTCGTCGGCGAGCGTTAATGCGGCGCTAACCGGATTCGCTTCGCAATACGGCTTCGCGGTTCAACTCGATCGCAACGCGCCTCCCGCCGAGCAGGCCGAGACGCTCTTCGCCAGCATGAACCCGCAACTGGCGGCTTACAATCCCCTGGCGCCTTCCACCGCGGTCAAGATAGGGCAAACCGCGAGCCTTGCCACGGCGGCGGCGACATTGTTCTTCGGAAGCCCAATTGGACTGGCGGCCGGCGGCACCGCGATGCTGCTCGACCTGCGCGCGATCGCGTTTCCGGACACGCAATTTCGATCTTCCTTTGCCGAGACTCTGCCGAAATCCGCAGTGAACCTCTGCGGGCAATCCGGTCCCGCACCGCCGCACACGCGAGTCGCCTACATTTGGGCCAGCCGCATTCCGAATACCCCGGCGCCCGCCATCCATATTGAAAAGGCCAACTTCCTTCCGGGCGCTCAGAAATCGCCGCTGCCCGTTGAGGTTCCCGATGCCGAGTGGAAATATCTGCAGCGCGCCCGTGCCTGGATACTTGAAAACGAGAAGGCGCAGAAACACGCAGTGACCGTCTTGAAGCTGGGAAACCAGAAGGCGCTCGAGATCGATCTCACAAAAGCAAATGTCCCGCCCGGCGACTATCGTCTCGCAGGTTACTGGGATTGGACTTCCTTCACGGCGGCGGGCGACGTGCATGTGCGCCCTTTGAGCGACTTCAAGAACGCCAAGCTGATTCCGGCGTCGCAGGATGCGCTGGTTGCGAAAGGCGGCAAAATTCCCGTGACAATCGCTGGGGGCGACTTTGAGTTCACCACCAAAGTAGAGGTGAAGAAGCTAGGCGATGAATTCGCCAATGCGCAGCCGGTTCCCTTCGTACTGCCCGAAGGCTTACGCGAAGGCCCACAAGAGCGCATGGACGTGCAGATCGATACGCATGATCTCGATCCCGGCGCGTACGCGCTGCTCATCGCACAGCAAAATGGCAAGAGCCATCCGGTAGCTTTCAAAGTCTTGCCGAATCCGCCCAAGATCGACAATCTTCCGATTCTCGCGAACCAGGGAATCGCGACCCAGCATTACGTCCTCAAGGGCGAGCGTTTGGACGAACTGGCGAGACTGGATGCGCCTAACGCGGTTCTGGATCTCGGCTCAGCAACAGAGACCGGCAACGAAAGAAACGTCACCGTACAGTTGAAATCCAACCCGCAGCCAGGCGCCGCCGTGCCGGTACGCGCGTATATAAACGATCGAACCGAGCCGCTCACCTTTCCTGACGCGCTCCAAATCACCGGACCCTTGCCCGTGATCGCAAGTTCAAAACTGTCGCTTCCCGCCGGCATGATGATCGCAACGCACCCGAACGAGTTTCCCGCCGGGTACAACTTGACCGCGATGCTCGACGTGAAGAACATTGCGCGCACAAGCATATTGCGGCTGGCCTGCGAGGAGGGCGACCTGCCAGGCGCTACGCTGCACATCGGAGAACAGACGGCCAGCTACAGCCTGCAGCAGCTCTCGCAAGACCAACTCTTTCTCTCCTTCGATACCAGCGCGCTCCCGGCGGGCTGTTCGCTCGAAGCCGTTATCGACAGCGGCAGGGCGGGGAAGTCGCAGCCGTTCATTCTGGCGCACATTGTTCGGCTGCCGCAGGTCGATTCATTCAACGTGGAGGCCGATCCGGGGCCCTCGGGCATGAAAGTTTATACAGTCACCGGACGAAATCTCGAGATGATCGAAAAGGCCGGCTGGGATCAGACCACAGGCGTGGATGTGCCGGGCTTGCCGGTTCCGATTTCCGGCCAAGGCCAGAAGCAATCCCTGACCGTCGATCTGCCCGAGCAGTCCGGGCCGCCTGCAGATCTTTATGTATGGCTGCGGGGCGACACCGCCGGCCGCGCAACCACTATCAAGAATCCGGCTCCGGCGGAGGCTCCCGCTCAAACGAAAACGGCGCCAGTCGGGGCGCCCCCCATGTAGCATGGCCGTGTTCTATATTTGATTAGAATTGACGAACTTACCGAACCTGCTGACGTTAATTCGGATCTTCCTGGTACCGTTGCTGGTAGCGGCGCTGGTGCAGCAGCATTTTCGCCTTTACTGGGGCAAGACGCTGCTGTTGGCGAACGACTTTTTCGCGGTGCTGGTATTTCTCGCCGCGGCCGCAACCGATCTGTTGGACGGCTATCTGGCGCGGCGCTGGAAGCAGGTCACAACCGTCGGCACGCTACTTGACCCGATTGCCGACAAGCTGCTGATTTCGGCGGCGCTCATTTCGCTGGTCGAAATTCGCCTGCTGCCGGCCTGGTTGGTCATCCTAATTATCAGCCGCGAGTTCGCCGTCTCGGGATTGCGCAGCATCGCCGCCGCGGAAGGTTTCACGATCGGCGCCGGCGAGCTTGGCAAATCCAAGATGCTGTTTCAAGTGGCCGCAGTGACGCTGGTGATGCTATCCATTCGCTGGTCGGAGCTTCGGCCGTACGCGCTCGGCGCCATGTGGGCCGTCGTAATTTTCGCCTTGGCGTCGGCCATCGACTACTTCCGGAAATTCTGGCGCCGGGTGGACACCAGCATCAAGCTGCGGCGCCGCCACGAATTGATCATGATGGAGCGTCAAAAGCGGCGTCAGCAGAAGGCCGCCAAGAGCCGCGAGGTGCCGTCCGGAGCAGACGGAGCCGCTTCTATTCGCCGTTCGGGATGAAGGGCGCGATCGTCAAGTGCGCAGCCGGCGCAGTAGAGGGCTCGAACGTTTCGTAACCGGTCCTTGTGAAGACGACGGTGCGGACCTGGCCGCGCGGTCCTAAGCTTCCGATCGCCCTTCCATTGAACACCACGTTCAGGCCGCCCGCATTGCCCATGCGAATACGCGCGGTCTCGCGTCCTTCCAACACCTTCGTCTCGGCCGTTTCCAACACGCCGGTGAAAGTCTCCTGGCCGTCGGCAACAATCGAAAGCCACGTGCGCTCAATTGCGGATAGTTCGACGCGGAACGCGGCGTCCGGCTGCGGGGCAGAGGGGGTGGTGTCAGCAGTGTCCACTGGCTCACGCGGAGCCTGGGAGATTTGCGGAACGTTGGATATGGCAGTGGTCTTGCGCGGCTCCGCCGAGCCATCCCGCAGCGAACTGACGAAGCCTGAGATTTTCGTTTGCAGGCTGGATCTGGAATTCTGCCACAGGGAATAGAGCGTCGAACATCCAACCAGCATGACAATCAGCGAAGTGAAAGAGTAGAGCCAGCGCAGCCGTTTCCGGCGTCGCGGGCGCAAAGCGGGAACGCTGGGCAGCGTCACCCCGCTCGCCAATTGGCCGGGCATCAGCGGCTCGGGAAGCGTACTGCTCAAGCTCTGAACTGCAGCGGCCAGCTCACTGTAATCCAGGCTGAGCTGCTGTGCGAATTGCCGTACGAAGCTTTTGTAAAAAAAGGAGGAACCGATCGGCGAAAGGTCGTCGCGCTCAATGGCTTGCAGGTTTCTGGTGCTGATGCGAGTCTTGGCGCTGATGTCCTCTAGCGTTAGCCCTCGTTGCAGACGAATAGTGCGGAGTTTCTGTCCAACGGACTCCATATAATCCTGGGGCGAACTGTTTGGTGCAAAGTTATAATACTACAGTCTTTTCTGCCGGCGATTGCTCTCCGCAAGCGCTTACGCGCCTCCCGGACGGCAACCCCGGTTTAGAACATCTCCATGTGTATACTTCATCGGCCGCTTCCACTCGGTACTTTAACTGGCGCCTTACTTTTCGTGGCGCTGTTCGCTGCTGTTCCCTCGTTCTGCTTCGAGACGCGCGCACTCCCCGCCGGCTCTGCGCCTTTTCAGGGTTCCGCCGCCTTGCAATTAACCCATCGCGCGACCGCCTTCGGCGAGCGGCCCTCGGGCTCGGAGGCGATTCAACGGCTGCGGGACTGGATCGTTTTGGAGTGTAAAGCCACCGGCGGCCAGGTGTCGCTCGACCCGTTTACGGGCCAGACCCCGAGCGGCCCGGTACCGATGGCGAACATCATAGTGAAGTTTCCGGGGAGCTCCGGAAGAACCGTGGTGGTCACCGGCCATTACGACACCAAACGCATTCCTATGGTGCATTTCGTAGGGGCCAATGATGCCGGTTCATCCACCGGTTTTCTTATTGAATTCGCCCGCGCGGCCTCTGCTATGAAGCACCCCGATGACATTTACGTAGTTTTCTTCGATGGGGAAGAGGCGGTCGTGAACTGGACCGCCACGGACAGCCTTTACGGCAGCCGCCATCTGGCCGCCCAATGGGCCGCCGACGGTAACCTGTCGCGCATCAAAGCTCTCATCAATATAGACATGATCGGCGACAAAGACCTCGACTTGTCCGACGATGAGTATTCCTCGCAGTCGCTGCGCGAAGCGGTCTGGAGCATCGCGGACAAGCTCGGCGATGCGAAATACTTCCGCCACGATCCGGGCGGCGTCGAGGACGATCACAAACCGTTTGCCGATGCCGGAGTGAACGCGATCGACATCATCGATCTCGACTACGGACCCCGGACGCAGGAGGCTCCTAACGGGGCCTACTGGCACACTGCGCAAGATACGATGGACAAGCTAAGCGCACATAGTTTTCAAGTGGTCGGCGACGTGGTGCTCGGCTTGGTGAAGCAACTCGAGCAGCGTTGAGGCCCATTCGCTGAGAGAACATTTGTGGCGACGCCTACGAGTGAATTCAAGAACAAGACCGTTTTGATCACCGGCGGCGGCCGCGGCATCGGCAAGCGCTTTGCTCTCGGCTTCGCGCGTTTGGGCGCGAGAATTGCCTTGCTGGGACGCAGTAAAGCCGAGATCGATCTGGCGCACATCGAAATCGAACAGGCCGGCGCCAACGCCCTTCGCATTCGGGCGGATGTGACCGACCCGGAGCAAATGGCGCTGGCGGTTGACCGGGTGCGCGTCGTATTCGGAGGAGGGGTGGATGTACTCATCTGCGCGGCGGCTATCAGCGGACCGCTGAATTCTTTCTTGCAAGCGCCGCTCAAAGCCTGGACCGAAGCAATTCAGATCAACCTGCTGGGAGTGGCCCATTCCTGCCGGGCCGTGTTGCCATCGATGATCGAGAAGCGCGCGGGCAAGGTGATTGTCCTGGTCTGCGACACGGACGATGTGCCCAAGGTACACTTCTCCGCCTACACGACTTCAAAGGCAGCGGTGGTGCGCTTCGCCGAAGCACTTTCGCTCGAGCTATCCGATGCCAACGTGCAGGTGAATTGTTTCGATCCTGGACCCGCCTACACGAACCTGACCGATGAAATCATTCGCGCCGACGACCGGCTGGAGCCAAGAGTCGTTGCGGCCGCGAAAGAGACCCGCAGAACCGGAGGGATTCCTCCCGAACAGCAGCTCGCGCTGGCCGCATTCCTGGCTTCCGAACAATCGAATCACATCACGGGCAAGCTGATACACGTGACAGACGATTGGAAAAAGCTCAAGAACACCACTCTGCGTCCCGACGCTTTGACGCTGCGACGGGCGGGAAAGTGAGCAATTCTCAGCGCGTCTACCGCAATATGCGCAAGATCAAACTCTTCGAAGATTTGATAAAGGATACCGGCTACGCCCTCCGCCTGCTTCGGCGCAGTCCCGGCTTTTCGATTCTGGCGATCCTCTGCCTGACTGTCGGGATCGGCGCGACCACAGCCGTGTTCAGTTGGATGGAGGGAATTCTTCTGCGCCCCTTCCCGCTCGTTGCCTCGCAAGAGCGGCTGGCCGCCATCACCGGCCGGGACCGCAAGGGCGACGTCGATGACATATCCTGGCCGGATTTCATCGATCTAAGAAAGAATTGCACCTTGGTCGAGGCCTTTATCGCCGACCGTATCTTCGGAACCACGCTGAGTATCGGCGCCCGGGCCGAGCACGCCACGGGCAGCGTGGTTTCAGCCAACTATTTCGCGGCTCTGGGCATTCGTCCAATCCTTGGCCGCGCTTTCGAGCCTTCCGACGAGACCGGCCGGAACGCTCATCCCGTGACCGTGATTAGCTATGAGGCCTGGAAGGACCGTTATAGGGGCGATTTCAATATCGTGGGGAAAACGCAGTTGCTCAACGGCGTGCCACACACGATTATCGGGGTTGCGCCCCCGGGTTTCTATGGCACGTTTGTCGGTTATTCGTTTCAGTTTTGGGTGCCCGCGTCGATGGAGGAACTCTTCGAGGCGGGCGGCTACAAGTTGGAGAATCGCGGCGCGCGCTGGATTGAAGGTTTCGTGCTGCTCAAGCCGGGCGTGACACTAGCGCAGGCACAAGCGGAGATGTCCGCGGTTGCCAAACGATTGGAAATCAATTACCCGGCCACGAACCGCGGGCGTGGCATCAAGCTGTATCCGCTATGGCAAACGCCCTTCAACGGAGCGGGTACGCTGTTTCCGACGCTGGAAATCTCGCTCGTGGTGGCCTGTTTTGTGCTCCTCATTGCGTGCGCCAACGTCGGCAATCTGCTGCTCTTCCGGTCTTTTGGACGGCGGCATGAAATGACGGTCCGGCTTTCGCTGGGCGCTGGGCGCAGCCGCTTGATGAAACAATTGCTCACAGAAGGCTTCATCCTTGCGGCGCTGGCAGCCTGCGGCGGCCTCGCGGTCGCCTATTGGTGCCGGAATCTGATCATGCTGCTGTTTCCGCGCTATCCCGGCATCATCGTTAATCTGCCAGCCGAAATCGATTGGCGAGTTCTCGCTCTGAGCGCCGGCGTTTGCCTTATTTCCACGCTGCTGTTTGGCTTAGTTCCCGCAACGCAAGCCAGCAATGTCGATCTGACGACGGCGATGAAATCCGATTCGGGAGGCGCGCTGGGTGGACGAGGGAAAGCCGGGGTCCGTTCCACTCTCGTCCTGGTTCAGGTATCACTTAGTTTCGTCTTGTTGATTGCCGCGGGGCTGCTACTTAAGAGCGTCCGGGCGATGGGAGACGCCGATCCGGGATTTTCAGCCGATCGTGTGCTGACCACCGGCGTGGACATGATCGCGGCCGGCTATGATCCGCCGCGCATCAAGAGTTTCGAAGACCGAATGCTCGACCGTATTCAGGCGATGCCGGGCGTGGAATCCGCCGTGTTTGCGCGAGTTGCCCCGATTAGCTACAAAAGCTACTCTGCAGCTCCGATCGTCGTCGAACGCTACGAGACGCAACCCGGAGAGCAACCGACGGTCGAGTACGACGAGGTTGGTCCCGCGTTCCTTGCCACCATGGGAATTCCTTTGATGTCCGGCAGAGAGTTCACTCGGGCCGATAACGAAACCGCACGGCTGGTTGCGGTCGTGAACGAGGCCATGGCGCGGCAATTCTGGCGCGGCAAAGATCCGGTTGGCAAGCGCTTCCAGGCGAAAGACCGATGGCTTCAGGTGGTAGGCGTGGCGCGAAATTCCAGATATCAGAACCTTCTCGAAAATTCCAAGCCATTTTTCTATGTTCCGATGCGCCAGAGCATCATGGGACAGGGCCTGGAGATCCGTACTGCCCTGCCACCCGGGGTTATCGGCCGCGCTTTGGCTCGAGAGGTGAAAGCGTTGGATCGAAACCTCGCGCCCTTCGAAGTGATTACCATGCGCGAACAGATTTATCGAATGAGTTGGAGCAAGCGGGCTGCGGTCACTTTGCTGATCATATTCGGCGGAATCGCATTATTGCTTGCGGGTATCGGATTGTACGGTGTCATGTCGTACAGCGTCTCGCAAAGTACGAGGGAGTTAGGACTGCGGATCGCACTCGGCGCAGACACATTCGATCTGATGCGTTTGGTGATGTCACACGGATTCGCGTTAACGGCAGCGGGCATGGCTCTGGGCGGAGCAGCGGCGCTAGGATTAACACGCCTGCTTGGATATTTACTCTACAAAGTGAGCCCACGCGATCCTTTGACGTTCGGGGCGGTTCTGGTGGTTATGACGGTCGTCTCACTCGTAGCGTGTTCAGTACCTGCTTGGCGCGCGATGCGGACGGATCCGGTGCGAGCATTGCGGAGTTGATTTCCCGACCCGCAATTTGTAAACGAAACGATCGAAGAGGGCTAGGTCTCGGCTTATTCCACCGAGAACCGATAGACCGTCGTCTCGCGAAATGTCTCGCCCGGATGCAAGACCGTGCTCGGGAAATTGGAATGGTTCGGCGAGTCGGGGAAGTGTTGCGTCTCAAGCGCCAGAGCCGAACGATAATTGAACGCGCCGCCGACGCCCTGCGTCTTGCCATTTAGAAAATTGCCCGAATAGAACTGAATGCCCGGCTGGGTGGTGAGCACTTCCAGTACGCGTCCGGAACCCGGTTCCTCCACTTTGGCTGCGAGGGCCAGCGCTTGGCCGCCTTTATTTACCACGAAATTGTGGTCGTAGCCCTTGGCCAGCTTGAGCTGCTCGTAATTGTCGTCGATGCGCGCTCCAATCGCCGTGGCGTGCCGGAAATCCAGAGGCGTGCCCGCTACGCTCTCGATCGCGCCGGTTGGAATGAGCGTGCTGTCGATAGGCGTGAACCGGTCGGAGTCGAGGGTCAGCTTGTGATCCAGAATCGTGCCGTGCCCGGCGCCCGCCAAGTTCCAATACGAATGGTTCGTCAGGTTCAGCACCGTGTCTTTGTCGGTAGTGGCCTGGTAATCGATCCGTAGACTGCTCTTGTCATCGAGCGAATACCGTACGGTCACATTGAGGTTGCCCGGAAATCCCTCTTCGCCATCCGGGCTCAAGTAATGGAGCTCCACCTCCGGCGCACCCGAATGAATCTCCTTCGCATCCCAGACACGCTTATCGAATCCTCGATTACCCCCGTGCAAGGTGTTCGCGCCCTCGTTTTTCGGGATGTGATACTGCTGGCCGTCCAGGGTAAACGCGCCATGCGCCAAGCGATTGGCGTAGCGGCCGATGATCGCGCCAAAGTAGCCGGTGTTGCTCTTGGACGTATAGCCATCCAGGCTGTCGAAGCCGAGCACTACATCTTCGAACTTCTTGTTCCGATCCGGCGCCTTGACCATGGTTATGGCGCCGCCGTAGTTCGTGATGCTGACCTCCACGCCCGAGGCGTTCCGCAGCGTATAGAGAAACACTTGCTTGCCGTCGAGAGTTCCCCAGGGGTGTTTCTCAATGTTGGACGGCGATTGAGCTTTAAAGACCGCCGCCATTGAAATCAGCACGGCGCCGGCGGCTAAGGTGTTGCTGAGAGTTCTCGTCATACACCTGTCAGTGTATTGTGAACGCGTGATGGAAAATAGTGGTGCCGATCTCCGGATGGTCTCGTGTGCCCGTTATCTTGATCGGAACCAGGAATCCGGCCCCGCCTTTTTCGAAGAATGGATCGAGCGGTTTCAGCAGCCAATGCTTGACGCCCGATTGTGTATCGGCGAGCGTGGCCTGCATGCGGAACGTTCCGTCCATGTCCATCGTGCCTGAACGTAAGTTGTAGTTACCCGCCAGATTGATGGCCGCACCCGGCACGCTGAACCCTAACCGGGAGAATGAGACCACTCCGGCCTCCAGCTTGAAATGTCCGTTCAGATTCGAAGCCACGGTTTGCTGAGGCTGCCCGGCTTCCTCCTTCTTCGTAATACCGCGCGCCCGGTCGCTCAACGTGAGCAGACGGTGCTGCATTTCCTGGCTGGTGAACTGGGCCGAGACGATTCCAAATTGGCCGTCGAGTTGCAGCTTGTCCAAGACGTCTGCGCTCCCAGGCGGGATCACGATTTTCGTTTTGAAGTCCACGGCACCGGTCAACAAAGGCCGGCTGTCGCCCATCACCAAGTGCAAAATATCTTCCATCCGCGCTTCCTTCGTGACGGCATCGAGCGATACCGTCTTGCCTGGCGTGTCGTCCACGTGGACCACGCCGCCCTGGCACAGGAATTCCGTCTTCAAGAAACGGGCGTCCACAGGATCGAGGATGGTGTCTCCATCCGTCCCGTTCACAATGGAATGGAAAGTGGTGGTCAAGTGGACCGGCTGGCCGCCCCGCTTAAGGGCGAAATTCGGCGTGTCGGTGGCGCCGTTGATTTCAATGTGCTGCAGGACTCCACTGTACTTTCCCGTCGAGGCTAATATTCCGCTGATACCTTTGAATACGCCAAGATTCGCGTTCTGGAAGTTATAACTGCCGGATACCGGCGTGGCTCGCGGATCGTCGCGCTGCCAGGGGCCGAAATTTCCGCTGCTGTCGATGATGCCGGGGGGCTTGGCGTTGGTCAACTTGGCTGTGAAGGCCATCGGCTGTCCCGGCGCAACAGACTGCAGCCGCAAGTTCTCAATGTCGAAGCGAAGCGCGCGCTTGCCCTGCACTTTGGGCTGGATCTCCAGCAAGGCGCCGTCGGCGACGATGGTTTCGATCAGGAATGTCAGGCGCGCGGTGTCGTGCCCGGGCTCGCCGCCGGCCACCTGGTGGAGATCTTCTTGCACCTCGGTGTTCGACGCCCGGCCACGCGGCGGAATATGGATCTCCAGACCTTGCAACCGCACCAGGTCGACGTGATTGCGGCGGTCGATCAAGGTTCTGAAATCCGTACGGGCGGTGAAACTGGCGACGTAAATCAAGGGACGCGGATCGGGCCATTGCTTATGCCGGATGCTCAATCCTTCCCCGGTGACGCTCGGCTGCGGAAACAGGGAAACTTGCAGCGATTTCAGATCCACGTCCGCATCGAAGCGCTGTTGCAAGGCTGCCACAACCCGCTGCTTGGCCCGCGGTCCCAACCCTCTGATATATCGATCCGCGGCGATAGCGAGGGCGATGACAAGCAGGAGTAACACCAGCAGCGTATAGCCGACCGTTTTTTGCGTTTTAGTCAGAAGTCCTCATTTCCCGATCTAAACCCATTGTGCCCACCAGTTACTTGCAGCCGCTACAGAAACCAGGTTAGTGCGGGAATGCTTTTCATCGCTTTTCTGGGTAGTGGGCTCAAAAGCGAAGATGTATCTACGCCTTTGCACGTGGTGCGGGACTCGGGCGAAGCCACGGGACCTGCGATGAAGCTAGTGGACGCGCTTGCCGGCGGCTCGCCGGGGCTTCATGAGATTGAGCGCGACGGCAGCACGGATGAGATCCTTCAAGGCCGCCTCGTTCAGCTTGTCGCCTTCGTAAATATCGATGGCGCGCCTGACATTCCCGTCGAGGCTGGAGTTGAATAGACCAGACGGGTCCTGCAACGCAGCTCCTTTGGCAAATGTCATCTTGACGTGGTTTTTGTACGTCTCTCCGGTACAGACGATGCCGGCGTGGGACCAGACGGGTGTCCACCCCCACTTCCACTCTTCGACGATCTCAGGGTCTGCCTTGTGAATGATTGCGCGGACTCTCGCGAGCGTCTTGCCGCGCCAGTCGCCCAGTTCCTGGATCCTGTTGTCGATCAAGGCAGAGGCAGATTCCGCCGGGACGGACTTTTTCATATGCCGCTCCGGCTCAGTTTAGCGCGGTCGCCGCGGCGCCACTTGCCGGCATACGGCAGCACGAACAAGTAGAGGCCGGTGAGAAACAGGAAAACGAGCGGTAACACCGCCAGGGCGCCCAACCAGACGGTATATTTCTTCATTGCCACGGCCACGCCGTTGACGATCATGCCTACTGTAAGGGCGATGGACAGCCAGCGGTGGATTTGCCGAACCCATTTGTTCCAGTTCATGGGACCTCCTCGATTTACCAATTTTGAGCACGCACGGTGCTTGTTGCTCGCTGTGCGCGGTCTTATTTAGACGCCTGAGGCTGCCACTTGGGCGTTTCGATGCCGAACTGCTGAGCGTACTCGGCGTTCAATCGTTGCCAGCCTTCGAACTTCATCGCGTCGCCACCGGCGATGCGGGCGATGGGAGTTCCGCCGAGATGGCGATCCAGAACGTCGAAAGCAATGTGCCAGCCCGCTGCGCCCCAGGAGATGAAGCGGCGATCAATGCTGTGCCACAGGGTCAGGCGCGTGCCGCCACCAAGCGGTTCGAGTTGCCACCGGATATCGTTGTACTCGAGCGCCTTGGGAGCGTCGGCCCTCGTCACTCTCGTTTCGAACGACGTGGGCGTTCCTACCCAGGTGAGCTTCACCGTGTTTCCAGCCGTAGCCAGGCTGGTGTCGGCTTCAAAGGGCGCCCACTCGCGCAGATGCGCCGGATCGGTAAGCGCCTGCCAAACCTTTTCCGGCGCGTGGCGCAGTTCTCTGACGAGAATGAGGGTCCACTTTTCTCCGTTCTTTTGTACCTCGGCCCCGCTGGCCGGGCCCGGTGTGTACTGCTCGTGATCGGTCATTTTTTTCTCCTTGTCTTCTTTTTCGGTGGGGTGGATTGGGTTAGTGTGGCTTGGGTAGATGTGGATTGACCCATGCGATCGAGGTGGCGTTCGAGAGCATCTACGTGAGCGGACCAGAACCGGCGGAAGGGAGCGAGCCAGGCATCTATCTCCTGAAGTGGTTCAGCCTTCAGCCGGTAGAGACGGCGCTGCGCATCCACGGTGGACTCCACGAAACCGGCCTCGCGCAGCACTCGCAGGTGCTTCGACACAGTCGGCTGGGGCATGCGAAGTTGACGCTCGATCTCGCCAACCGACTGTTGTGAGGCAGCCAGGAGGCTCAATATCGCGCGGCGGTTCGGCTCGGCAATGATTTCGAACACAGACTCCACAGTCCTGATATACTCCAGAGAGCATATACGTGTCAAGGCATATAAAGGGCAAAGGCGCAAAATTCCGGCGAGACGCGCGGGCGTTGGATGAAGACCGACAAACAAGCGAGAGTGCGGGGAGGTACCAGCCGGAAGCTGCTGGGGCGGCGGCGGTGAGTGGCGGGAAAGAGAAGAGATTGGAGCCGCCTGTCGGGGTTGAACCGACGACCTCAAGATTACAAATCTAGCGCTCTACCAACTGAGCTAAGGCGGCTTAGGAGTTGCGTGCGGCGTGCTGACTTTATTATCGGATGGCGGAGCGATCGGGGCAACTGAGAAGGAAGGGAGCCCGCCTGAAGCAATAACTGCGCATCAGGCGGGTTTCTTAGGAGGAGTAACTATTGCGCGGGTGCCGGGCGGTGACCGCGACCGGCTGGCGCATCCTTGATCGTGTAGTCGGAGGGGACCTGGAACAAAGAAGCTGGCGGGTCGCCGCGCTGGATGTTCGTGAGCGTGTAGACGGACGAACCGGAGCGCGGATCGCTGTGCTTTGCCATGACCGGGATCTGCAAATCAGACGAATACCAAGTCTCGCTGGTGGAGGTGATTGGCTTGGCGTTTCCCATTTCGCCCGCAGGGATGGTATGCGTGATGCTCTTACCCTGGGCAGTCACGCCGTTGATGCTTTGAGTGCCGAGGTCCGTCTCGACACGATTGGCCGCCGCGGGGCCGCCTTGCTTGCCGGCGAAGTTGTCGCCCGGCTCCGGCGGATGCGCGCCTTCCGAAGGAGTTCTAAGCGCGCGGCGAGTAGCGGTCTTGGTATTCGGGTCGAGGACATAACTGTAGCCGGCGACGGGATCGGAGAGGAAGACGATCTTCACGGGACCGTTTTGAGCGAGCGGGCCGCCATTGATGGTGTGCTGAATGTAAGTGCGGCCTTCGCTGTCTCTCGCCATATGGCCGATGACGGTGTGTTGAATGGTGTTGCCATCGGCCAGGGTCTGAGTAGCTTGATCGGTTGCGTCGGCGGAAAACGGAGCGCCGGTCACGACCTTCCACGGGTGCATGCCAAAGCCGAAGGGTCCGGGACCGCCTGCGCCACGAAAGCCGTGTGGGCCGTCGGGCGGCGGGGGCGGCGGACCGCCGGATTGCGCATCGACCATCGCGCTGAACAGCAGGGCGGCGAAAACTGTTAGCGTTGCTTTTCTCATTTTTGTTCTCCTTGTTGGCAATCCCCCAGAAACTGTGTCTGCATGCTTGACTCTTATTCGGCGTTCAGGACGTGAATGCCGAGCGGCCGGCCATCGATTCCGAGCAACACGTCCGCAAGCACGGAGCGATCCGAGGCGGACATTTCATTCGATATGGGTTCGAACACAATGCCGGCATCCGCCAGGGAGGAGACCGGCACTTGCATCTGCACAATGTGCGAGGCGTTCAAGGGCAGATCCGGATTCGAATAGGGAAGCGCGACAAAACTCTCACCATCCACTTCGAAGGCACTGGGCTGGACCGCGGCGACCGGGCCGGGAGGGTTGACGGTACGTTTCCATTGCGGGACGAACATCAGCAGCAACGCGGCCGCCGCGGCAATCGCTGCAGCCCACGAGAGCCGGCGTAGGGCTTGGGACGTGTTTTGCACGGGAACCGTACGTTCGCAAGAGTCGAGCTGGCGCTCCAGGCGGGTACGCTGTTCCTGGGAAAATTCGAGGTGCGGCGCGCCGACGGCCGACTCGATCGCGGCCGAGAGATCGAGCAGCGCCTGATAGCGGCGTTTACAGTTTTCGCAGACCGACAGATGCGCGTTTACCTCCAGGGCGTCGGCTGTGGCTAACTCATCATCCGCCGCTTTGATTAGTAAGGCTTCAGCAGGATGAGCCAGGGCGAGTTCATCACAATGCTTCATAGGAGTTCCTTCAGTTTTTCAAGCCCGCGTTGGATGTTTTCGCCTACAGTGGAAACCGAGAGGTTGAGCACTTCGGCAATCTCGCGGTATTTAAATCCTTGGGCGCGCAATACGAGGCAATCCTTTTGCGCGGCACTCAGGCGATCCATGGCGGAGCGGACCAGGCGGCTGCGTTCTTGTTCAAGAAGCTCTTGTTCGATAGAGGCGGCCTGGGAGGGTAGATTGCCGGCGAGACTCAAGTCGGGAAGCGAATCGGTCTTGCTGGATCGAAAGGCGGTCTGGGTGTTTCTGCCAACGTTGTGAGCGACCCGATAAAGCCAGGCCCGCAAGTTAGTACGGTCGCCGTCGGCGAGCAAGTGCTGATGAAGCTTGAGAAAGGCTTCATGGACGACTTCCTTCGCGGTTTCGGGGTCGATGCCGAGAAATTGCAGATAGCGGCGCAGGGGCACGGCTTCGCGGTCATATTGTTCGAGTACGAGGCGGCGAACCGAAGTGTCTTCCAAGTAGTCCGCCTTCCAAGTCGAGCTCGGCAAGGGGAAGGTATCGGCTCGGTTCATAGTGCTATTCCAATGTACTGTGGCGGGGCGCTGAGAACCGAGCTGCGGATGGGGCGTCCGCCCGTTTAGCGAGGGCCACAAGAGAGCTTATGGGGAGTTGCACTTGGGGTTGGGGAAAACCCTCTTGTGGCCTGCCGTCTCGCATGCTAGGTGCCTATAAAACAGGCCAGAATGCGACTTTTCCGGGCGAGGGTCATACTTTTTAGATTCTTTGTTATTGCTAACCTGGACTCATATATGAGCGCTACCACGGATGTTACGGTGACAGAGGAACTGCGGTATCCGATGGGGCGCTACCGCGCGCCGGAGACGATTAGCGCGAACGAGCGCGCGGATTGGATTCGCGAAATCCAGGCGCTGCCGGAGAATCTCAGGCGAGCGGTGGCCGGATTGAATGATGCGCAACTGGATACGCCCTACAGGCCGGGCGGGTGGACGGTGCGGCAAGTGGTGCATCACTATGCCGATAGTCATCTGAACAGCTATTCGCGTTTCCGCTGGGCGGTAACGGAAGATGTGCCGGGTGTGAAGACTTATGACGAAGCGGCCTGGGCGGAACTGGCGGACGCCAAGTCAGCGCCGGTCGAGTTATCGCTCGGGTTGATCGAGCCGCTGCATGCCAGGTGGAGCTTGCTGCTGCGATCATTCGGTGAAGCGGAGTTTGCGCGCAAGATGCGGCATCCGGATTGGGGTGACGTGAGCGTGGAATGGTTGTTGGGACAATATGCGTGGCACTGCCGGCATCACGTGGCGCAGATAAGTAAGTTACGGGAGCGGGAGGGGTGGTAGAGCGGGTTGGCTAGCTCAGAATAACAGTTTCAACGCGAATTGGATCTGGCGCGCCGGGTAAGTGGTGCGGATGGTGCCGAAGGCGGCGTTGGTTGTGATAGCGGTGGGCAGGCCGAAGTTGGTGTGGTTCAGCACGTTGAAGAATTCGGACCGGAACTGCAACGACGTTCTTTCGCGGATGCGGAAACTCTTATCGGCGGCCAAGTCCCACTGCTCCAACCCCGGGGCGCGGAAAGCATTGCGGCCTGCATCGCCGAACGGATCGCTGGCCGGGGGCGTAGCGAATGTGTAGCCGGCGAAGTAATTGTTCACCATGGCCGACTTACTCTGGTTCGTGGCGGCCGTGCCAGTCACATTCGGCCGGAGAATCGCTTCGCCGCGATAATCGTTAGTTAGTCCAGTTACGTCGTTGGCGGCCGAAGGCGAGTAAGAAACATCGATGGGCGTGCCGGTATTCGCGGTGTTGATGGAATTAAGCTCCCATCCACCGGCGACGGCACCTAAGACAGGATTCATGGCTGAGCCGTACTTACGGCCTTTCCCGAACGGAAGCTGATAGACCACGCTGGTGACGTTCATGAATTCGACGTCGAAGCTGGATGGTCCTCGCTCGTCCGCCAGGTTACGGATATTTTGAGGATTGGCTTCATAATAGCCGGGGTAGTATTCCAGGGCCTGCTCGGAATCGCCCAGGGCCTTCGACCAGGTGAATGAGTTCAGGAAGTACAGGCCGCCGCCGAAGCGGTGCTCCAGGCGGGCGGATAGTCCGTTGTAGTCGTTATCGCCGGCTGGATCGAGCCAAGTGATGGCGCCGAAACTTTGAATGGGGCGGCGCGCTTGCACGCCGAGCGTCTGGCCGGGCAGATTGGGATTGGCTTGATTATAATCGCCGAGAATGGGCAGGCGCAGGCTGTGATTGCCGTTGTAGGCAACTTCTAGAACGGTATCTTCGGTCAGCTTACGCTGTAAGGAGAAAAACCAGGATTGTATGTAGGGCCAGCGGGTATTCGCCGGGATGTAATCGATGTTTTGTGTAATTGGATTGAAGTTAGCCGGATTGTTTAGGCCGGTTGTGAAGCTGTTCTGAGTGGTCAGAAACGTGGAAGGCACCGCACCGCCGGCCGGAATAGACTGAGTAAGTAGGCCGAACAGCGCCTGGGGCGCGTTGATTCCTTCTTGCGCGCTCCCGACACGGTTGAAGAATGAGTAGCTAATGCCATATCCAGCGCGCAGTACGGTCTTTGGCGTGAAGCTATAGGCGAGCCCAAGGCGCGGCCCGAAGTCTTTGTAATCCGGATGAACCAGGGCGCGGTCATACAGGCTGCCGTTGGCGGCCCTGATCAATGTGCCGGTCGCCGGATCGAAGTTAGACCAGTTATTATCGCGCTCCCAAATCGGCGTGGCGAATTCCCAGCGTAAGCCAAGGTTCAGCGTGAGTTTTGAGTTTACTCGATAATCATCCTGAATGTAGAGCGCGTGTATGTGCTGGCGGAGATTTGTAACCAGATCGTTTCCGAGCTGAATTGTGCTCGGAAGGCCGAAGATAAAGTCGGCAAGGTCGTAACTTGCAGCATCGCTCGTGATGGTGCAGCCGGAGCGTTTTCCCAGTTCGGCACAAGCCGGCTTGCTGAACTGGCCGGCGTACGTATCCGCGCCGTACAGCGGATTAATATCCAGCACTTCGGTCCTGATACCGGTAAATTCATAGCCCAGCTTGAGCGCGTGGCGGCCTTTGATCCAGGAATAATTGAGCTTCGGGTTGAAGGATGTCGGGTTCTGAAACTGCGGGTTGCTGGTTTGCCGCCCCAATTGCGAGAAACCGCTGACCGCTTGTGAGTTCAACCCGCCCGTCAGATCGGGTGAGGTTGGCAGGCCCGGAATGCCGTAAAGCTGGTCCATGCTGGGGCCGCCTAGATAGGGAGGAACCTTGCCGGCGAGAATGTGATCGAATCCGAAGCGCGCGTCCAACAGCGATGTCGGGCTGAGAGTCCAGGTGTAGCCTGCCGCGGCTTGTTGCTGAATGGCGTGAATATAGCCGTTGCCGTTTCCGCCGGAAGGTCCGGGAATGTCCGGCTCGTAGTATTGGAGATCCTTCCGCTGGCTGAAGCGGAGGAAGGAACTCATTTTGTCATTGATCTGGTAATCCAGTTTGGCGTCGTATTTGTCGCTGTAATCCCGGACCAGCAGCAGAGCTTCGTAATCATTGGAGCGTCCGGGGCCATTCGGGGCGGGCAGCGCGCCGAGCACTTGGGCTGCGAACGGATTCAATTGCGCAATGGGAATAGGGGAGCCCGCCGGATAGACGACGCGGGTCAACGGATCTACTACCGTAACCGGCAAGATTCCGCCGCGATCTTTGAGATTAGGGATGGAATCGAAGTTCAGGTAGCGCTGCAGTTGGCGGAAGCCTTCGTAATCGGCGAAGAAGAACAGCTTGTTCTTAATGAATGGACCGCCGATCGTCAGGCCATATTGGTTGCGCTGCAGGGTGGGTTTCTGAAAGACGGCAGGGCTGAACGTAAAACCGGTGGCGTTGAGATCAGTGTTGCGCAGAAACTCATAGGCAGTGCCGTGGAACTCGTTGGTTCCCGAGCGCAGCGCGGTGTTAATCACGCCTCCGCCGACGCGGCCGTACTCGGCGGCGAAGTTAGTGGTTATTACTTTGAATTCGGAAATGGCGTCGGGCGAAGGTTGCACGACTTGGCTCGAGTAACCCTGGTTGCTAGGCGAATAGGCGTTGTTATCCAGGCCATCCAGCAGGAAATTATTGTAGGTGCTGCGCATTCCGTTCACGTTGAACGCACCCTCACGCGGCGTGCCGTTGGCCGCAAACAGCACCGAAAGCGGCGAACGATGCACATTGGTCGAGAGCAAAGCCAAATCGGAGTAGTTGCGGCCATTTAGAGGCAGCTCCACGACCTGCTGAGTATTGATCACCTGATCGTGCTCGCTCGAATCGGTTTCCAGCGTTTCGGCCGCGCCATTCACGTCGATCCTCTGATCCACACCGCCGACCTCCATTCTGATGTCGATGCGCTGGCGCGCTTCGACGTCGACGAGGATGTCAACCATGGTGAAGAGCGCGAATCCGGCGCGCCGGGCGGCGAGGCGGTAGCGGCCGACCTTGACATCGAGGAAATCGTAATTGCCGGCGGCATCCGAGACGGTTTTCATTTCCAGGCGCGTGTTTTGGTTAGTCAGCGTCAGAGACACATCCGGCATGGCAGCGCCGGAGGCGTCGTTAACCGTGCCGAGAACTTCCGAGGTTTCAAACTGGCCGAATGCCGAACATGTGAAAAGAAACGATATGGCGAAATATTTTCCGTAGCCGGTCACGCAACACCCCTAACTTCGATAAGCGCGCTTGACTTAGCTTCCCAAATCAGGATTAAGGCTCGATGACAAGAATGGAAGAGCAGAACGTGCGCCGTAACTGGGCTGCTAGTTGCCGCGGGGCGGCGGAGGAGCGGCGGCCTTTTCCGTGCCGCCGTGATTATGTTTGCCACGGGCGCGATGGTGGGCGGGCTTCATGCCGCTATCGGGGCTGAGGTTGTGCGCGCTGTTTACTAACGCCAGATGAGAGAAGGCTTGGGGGAAATTGCCGAGCTGACGGTGCTCGCGCGGGTCATATTCTTCCGATAAAAGACCCACGTCGTTGCGCAGGGCCAGAAGCCGCTCGAAGAGCGTATGAGCTTCCTCATGCCGGTTCTGCAGAACGTAGTTATCGACGAGCCAAAAGCTGCAGGCGAGAAAAACGCCCTCGTCGCCGGGCAGGCCATCGACCGCGCTACGCGTCTTGTAACGGGCGACCAAGCCGTCCTGGAGAAGGTGCTTTTCCACCGCGGCGACCGTGTTGACCATCTTGGGATCATTTGCGGGAAGGAAACCGACCAGAGGCAGCATGAGCAGGCTGGCGTCCAATTCTTTGCTGCCGAAGTATTGCACGAAGGAATTGACTTCGCGGCTGTAGCCGAAGCGGCAGACCTCGTCGTGAATCTCGGAGCGCAGCCGCATCCAGCGCTCAAGCGGGCCGTCTTCTCCGAAGTCTTGAATGGTTCGTATGGCGCGATCGACTGCCACCCAGGCCATGACTTTGGAGTGCACGAAGTGGCGGCGTGGGCCGCGAATCTCCCAGATGCCGTCATCCGGTTCAGACCAGATCTTTTCGAGGTGATTGACCAGGGCTTTTTGCAGATCCCAAGCGACCTCGAGCCTATCGAGTCCTTTGCAACGCGCTTGATAGAAAGAATCGACAACCTCGCCGTAGACATCCAGTTGCAGTTGCGTGGAGGCGGCATTTCCTACTCGAACGGGTTTAGAGGCCTCATAGCCGAGGAGTTCCGGGACGTCGAATTCGGTGAGACGGCGCTCGCCGGCGACGCCATACATGATCTGCATCTGGTCCGGAGTGCCCGCGACGGCGCGCAGCAACCAATCGCGCCAGTTCTTGGCTTCGTCGATGAAGCCGGCCTCCATGAGCGCGTAAAGCGTGTAAGTGGAGTCGCGCAGCCAGCAGTAGCGATAATCCCAATTGCGGACGTTACCAATATCTTCGGGAAGCGATGTGGTAGCGGCGGCCACAATGCCGCCGGTGCTGTGGTGAGTCAGCGCCTTTAATGTAATGAGCGAGCGAAGTATGGCTTCTCCATAGGGGCCTTTCGGCGTGTGTTTGTTGGACCATTTCTCCCAGGCGCGGGTGACGTTCCGGATCGTCGCCGCGACATCGACCTTGGGCGGCAGGGGCAGATAGGAATGAGACCAAGTGAGAACGAAGGGAACCTCCTGGCCTTCGGCGACATCGAAATCGGCGCGCGTTTTGAGATCCTCGCCACGAAACTCGACCGGTCCCGAGAGCACGGCGCGATCGGGTCCGGCGATCGCCTGAAGCCTACCATCGTCCAGGCGTATGACCCAGGGCACGATAGAGCCGTAGTCGAAGCGCACCACGACCTGAAGCTGCATGGGCACGCGCCCGTGAACGCCACGCACGAGGCGAATGATGTCCTGATGCTCGCCACGGCGGTCCATGCAATCGATCAAGAGAACGGTGCCTTCGGGCGTGGAGAATTCGGTTTCGAGGACGAGTGTTCTCTCGCGGTAGCGGCGCTTGATCGTGGGATGGTCGGCTTTGGGAGCGATGAGCCAATGGCCGTTCTCCTGTGAGCCGAGCAGCGCGGCGAAACATGCGGCGGAATCGAAACGCGGGAAGCCGGCCCAATCGATCGAGCCGTTGCGGCCGACCAGCGCAGCGGTGGCATTATTGCCAATTAGCGCGTAATCTTCAATGAGTTGAGCCATATGGTGGGCGCCGGGGCCAGTTTCCGGTTTCGCTCAGCGGTGGTTGAAATCGATGACGACCTTGATGTCATCGGGATGGCGCTCGAAGGCTTTTTGCCAGTTCGAAAGGGGTTCGCGCCGGGAGATCATGCGCGCCAGCCAGTTGGAGTCGGCTTTGGCCAGAACTTCGGCCGCCATCCGGTAATGTTTCCGGTTCGCATTGACGGTTCCGAAGATGACGCTGTTTTCGAGCACCATGGTGCGATTGATTTTGCCGATGTCGAGCGTTTGCTGTTGGCCGTGCGAAGAGACGCCGGCGAGGCACAAGATGCCGTCGTTGCCCAGCAGGTTGATGGCTTCCACAATAACCGTGGCCACGCCGGTGCATTCGATGATGACATCGGGACAGAAGCCGAGTTTGTCCAGCGGGCCGGTGTGATACTTGCCGCCGAGATCTTGCACGAGCTGGGGCTTGGGGCCGCTGGTCACGCGATCGAGCACGTGCACTTCGAGGCCGCGCTGAGCGCCGATCAAGGCCGCCAGCAGACCGACCGGCCCAGCGCCCGTGACGAGCACGGTTTTAGGCTCCCAGAGCGCGCGTTGTCCGATGTGCGCGATGTGGTCCCAGGCTTTGGCCAGAATGGTTGTGGGTTCCATCAAGACGCCGCGGTCGGAGAGCTTGGGGTCGAGCTTCACAACAAAGCCGGGATCGCTGCGCCAGAGCTCCGCGCCGAAACCGTTGATCTCTTTGATGCCGCGCTCGGTGTATTTTCCGTTGCGGCACATGTCCCATTCGTCGACCGCGCATGCGACACAGGGCACGGGATCGGGGTGGCGCACGATGCCGACGACAAGGTCACCTTTCTGCAAGGTACTGTTGCCGGGCGCCTCTTCGACCACGCCCAGCGACTCGTGGCCGAGGATGAGATGGTCGCTGCCGCGCGGGGGCCAGCCGTATTCGGCCGAGATCAGCTCGAAATCCGTGCCGCAGATACCCAATTCGAGTGCGCGAACCAAGACGCTTCCGTCGCTGGCAGAAGGTTCCGGGACATCTTGCACCGAGACTGAATTGGGAGTGCCGGGGACAATGGTGATGGCTTTCATTTGAGTGTTCGCAACTAACAGACCTAGAGTACAGCGCGAGTGGACTGGTTCCGACCCGTTCCGTTCCTACGCTTCGTAGATGGCAATGGCCTCATTTCGTGACACCAGACTGAAGCGCGGGCGATTTACCATACAGGAGGATGACGCTGCCACGTAGCATGCCTGAAAGGCCCCCGATGGGCGGCCCAGGTCCGAACGACCCGGGCGATCCCCACCCGGTGCGCTTGGGGAAACGGAGCCGCGCGTGAAGGCTCTGGTGAAAAGCAAAAGTGCGCCGGGGCTATGGCTGGAAGAGATACCAGAGCCGACGATCGGGATCAATGACGTTCTCATCCGGGTCAGCCATACCGGTATTTGCGGCACCGACCTCCATATATACGAATGGGACGAGTGGGCGCGCGCAACGATTCCGGTCCCGATGGCGATTGGGCACGAATTTGCCGGCGAGATCGTAGAGGTTGGCTCGAACGTAAACGACTTTCACCCGGGCGAAGTAGTGAGCGGGGAAGGGCATGTAGTGTGCGGCCGCTGCCGCAACTGCCTGGCCGGGCGGCGGCACCTGTGCGCGCATACGCAAGGCGTGGGCGTGAATCGGCCCGGCGCTTTTGCCGAGTACATTGCGCTGCCGATGAGCAATATCTGGAAGCACGATCCGCTGATCAATCGCGAGATTGCAGCGATTTTCGACCCGTTTGGGAACGCCGTACACACCGCTCTGTCGTTTCCCGTGCTCGGCGAAGACGTCTTGATTACGGGCGCCGGACCGATTGGCCTGATGGCGATTCCGGTGGTGCGGCATGCGGGAGCGAGGTTCGTCGTGGTAACCGATTTAAATCCGTATCGACTGGAGCTGGCGCGAAAGATGGGCGCGACGCTGGCGGTGGATCCCAGGGAGATGCCGGTGGCCGAGACGCAGAAGCAACTGGGCATGCAAGAAGGATTCGACGTTGGGCTCGAGATGTCGGGAAATCCGGCGGCGTTTCGCGAGATGATCGCGAACCTGAGTCACGGCGCAAAGATCGCGCTGCTGGGCATTCCGGCGAACGAGATGGCGATTAACTGGCACGATGTCATCTTCAACATGCTGACGATCAAAGGCGTGTATGGGCGCGAGATGTACGAGACCTGGTACAAGATGACCGTGATGTTGGAATCGGGCCTTGATATTACGCCGGTGATTACCCACCGCTTTTCTTATTGCGAATTCGAGAAAGGTTTCGAGGTTATGCGATCGGGAAGATCCGGCAAGGTGATCCTGGACTGGACTCGTGTCTAAGTTGGCGCGGAGTTACGTGCGATGAAGACAAGCATTTTCGATCTGTTCCGGATCGGCATCGGACCGTCGAGCTCCCATACGGTGGGCCCGATGCGGGCGGCGCGCCGATTTGCAGCCGGGTTGCAGGAGCGTGGGCTGATTGGCCAGGCGGCGCGCGTGAAAGCGGAGTTATATGGGTCGCTGGCGCTGACCGGCGTCGGGCACGGAACTGACAAGGCTTTGCTGTTAGGTTTATCCGGGGAGATGCCCGAGGAGGTGGATCCGGCGCGCGTGGATTCGATCGTGAGCGAGATTCGGGAAACGAAGCGGCTGCGCGTGTTTGGCAGGCGGGAGATAGAGTTCGACGAAACGCGCGATCTGCTCTTTCACAACGACATGATATTGCCGCAGCATCCGAATGGAATGCGCTTCTCGGCGTTCGATGAAAGCGGCCATGAGCTGGTGCGCGAGGCGTATTTTTCAATCGGGGGCGGGTTCGTACTGAAAGAAGGAGAGAGCGAACAAGACGCAGCGCCATTGCCGGTTCCGCACCCGTTTTCGAATGCCGCGGAGATGCTGGAGCAGGCCGAGAGTAAGGGCCTGCCGATCTGGCGGCTGATGCTCGAGAACGAGAGCGCACTGCGTAGCGAGGCGGAGGTGCGGGAGAGAATTGCGCGCGTTTGGTCGGTGATGGACGCGTGCATCGAACGCGGTCTGCATACTACGGGCATCTTGCCGGGGGGTTTGAGAGTACGGCGGCGCGCGCCTGGACTGTACGCAAAGGTTCTGGAGGAGTCGAAGGCGGACCCGCTGCGAACGATGGACGTAGTGAATGCGTTTGCGATGGCGGTGAACGAAGAGAATGCGGCGGGAGGGCGTGTGGTGACGGCGCCCACGAATGGGGCGGCGGGATTATTGCCGGCGGTGGCGCGCTACTATCGCGAGTTCGTTCCGGAATCGTCGCCGGAAGGCCTGGTGCGGCTTTTTTTGACGGCGGGTGGAATCGGGATTTTATATAAGGAGAACGCGTCCATCTCCGGCGCGGAGGTGGGTTGCCAGGGCGAAGTGGGCGTGGCGTGTTCTATGGCCGCGGGCGGATTGGCCGGCGCGCTGGGCGCGACCAGCGAGGAAGTAGAGCATGCGGCCGAGATCGCGATGGAACACAACCTTGGCATGACCTGCGATCCGATTGGCGGGCTGGTGCAGATTCCCTGCATCGAGCGCAATGCGATTGGCGCGGTGAAGGCGATCAACGCGTGCCGGATGGCGATGCAGGAATCGGGCGGGCACAAGGTTTCGCTCGACGATGTGATCCGCACCATGTATCAGACCGGGCTGGATATGCAGTCGAGATATAAAGAGACGGCGCTGGCCGGGCTCGCGGTGAATGTCAAAGAGTGCTGAGGGTTGAGAGATAGAGCATGTATGGAACGGTTCAGGATTATCTAACAGAGAAGATTCGCGGCATCGAGAATGCGGGGCTGTTCAAGCGTGAGCGGCTGATTGAAAGCCCGCAACAAGCCGAGGTGCGGGTGGCGAGCGAGAAGCCGGTGCTGAATCTCTGCGCCAACAATTATCTGGGCTTGGCGAATCATCCGGCAGTGGTGGAAGCGGCGCGCGAGGCATTGGAACGCTGGGGATATGGACTGGCGAGCGTGCGCTTTATTTGCGGCACGCAGACAATCCATAAACAGTTGGAGGCGCGCCTGAGCGAGTTCCTTGGGACCGAAGACACGATTCTCTACAGTTCCTGCTTCGATGCCAATGGGGGGCTGTTCGAGACGCTGCTCGACGCCGAAGACGCCATTATTTCCGATGAGCTGAATCATGCGAGCATCATCGACGGGGTTCGGCTCTCGAAGGCGCAGCGGTTTCGTTATAAGAACGGGGATATGGCGGACCTGGAAGCGAAGCTCAGCGAGGCCGGGGGGGCGCGCAACCGGCTGATTGCGACCGATGGCGTGTTTTCGATGGACGGCTACATCGCACGGCTGGCGGAGATTTGCGATCTAGCCGAGAAGTACAACGCCATGGTGATGGTGGACGATTCGCATGCGGTAGGATTCATGGGAAAATCCGGGCGCGGCACGCACGAGCATCACAACGTGGTGAAGCGTGTGGATATTCTGACCGGCACGCTGGGAAAGGCGCTAGGCGGAGCAAGCGGCGGTTACACGAGCGGGCGGAAAGAGATTATTTCCTTGCTGCGGCAGCGGTCGCGGCCCTATCTGTTTTCGAATTCAGTGGCGCCGATGATTGTCGCGGCGTCCATAAAGGTTTTGGATTTGCTGACAGAAACCACGGAATTGCGCGAGCGCCTATTTTCCAATACTAAGCTATTTCGCGAGCGCATGCAGGCGAGTGGATTCCAAATATTGCCGGGCGAACATCCGATTGTGCCGGTGATGCTCGGCGACGCCGCGCTGGCGACGCGGATGGCCGACCTATTGCTGAAAAAAGGTGTTTACGTGATCGGGTTTTCTTACCCCGTCGTGCCGCAGGGAAAAGCCAGGATTCGCGTGCAGGTATCGGCCGCGCACACGCCGGAAGAGCTGGAGTATGCGGCGGAGCAGTTCGCAGCGGCGAAACGGGAATTAGGCATTTAATTTGCCTTAGGATTGAGGATCCAGCGGTATTTGACCGGCGCTACGGTTACACGCAGGGTCAATTGATGGTTGATAGTCCAGGTGTAGAATCCCGGCGTGAGGGTTTTCCAATCCCCGTCGTCGATTTCGTACTCAAGTTCCACTCCGCTGGGCCCTTCTAAGACAAGAAAGATCTCAAAAGGTTCACGATAAGAGATTTGGGTGGTCGCAGGCGCTGTTTCAATCGCAACAGAATTGCGTATTCCGGGAGGACTTGCTTCAAATGTTTTCTGTGGTTGCGATTTCCGATCAGATTCTGTTTGCGCCACGCTGCATCCTTTCCGGACTTTGCATACAAAGCAGTTGCATTCGCTACCAAACAATGATAATCCAATCGTAATAAATAAAAAATATAGTAAATAGTGCATTTATATAGCGGATTAGCCAAAATCCAGCAAAAACGGGGCGACCCCCATTTTTTTGGGCGGGCGTGGCAAGCTGAAGAGAATGCCGTCCGTTCGCTCACTGCTTCTTCGGCATGGTTATGCGTTCCTGTTCTGCTATGTATTCGGAGTACAGGCGGGCGTACCGATTCCGGCCGACCCGCTGCTGCTCATCATGGGCGCGCTGGTGGGCGATGGGCGCTATTCATTCTGGATTTCGGCCGTGGCGGGAATAACCGCGGCGATGGCGGGCGATTGTTTCTGGTACGAGCTGGGGCGCAGGCGCGGGCGCTCGGTCTTGGCGGTGGTCTGCAAGTTGTCGCTGGAGCCCGACGCGTGCGTCCGCAAAACCGAACTGCGCTTTCGCCGGCGCGGCGCGTGGAGCCTGCTGGTTGCGAAATTCTTTCCGGGGATGAGCCTGGTCTCGATGCCACTGGCCGGGGTGATCCAGATGCGGCGTTGGCGGTTTCTTCTGGCGGATGCGGCTGGCTGCGCGCTATGGGTTTTCGGCTATCTGCTGCTGGGCAAGCTGTTCCATCGCCAGATCGATTCGATTATCAGCTTGCTGGGATTCTACGGCCAAAGGGCGGGAATCATCGTTGCGAGTTTCATCGCTTTATATGTAGCCTTCAAATACCTGCAGCGTTGGCGTTTCCGGCGCCAGTTGCGGATCAATCGCGTCAGCCCGCAAGAGGCGCTCAATTTGATGAGCGGCGGAGAACGGATCACAGTGGTCGATCTGCGAAATCCGGCGGAGATCCGTGAGCTGGGCTCAAAGATCGCCGGCGCGCGCATTCTGTTAGCTGAGGATCTGAGTTCGCGCTCGCATGAGATCCCGGACGATCATGAGGTCATCCTCTATTGCAGTTGACCGAACGAAGCCACCAGCGCCCGTGTGGCGCTGCAATTGAAGCGGGCCGGGATCACCAGGGTTCGCCCTCTGGCGGGTGGATTCGAGGCGTGGCAGAAGCTGGGACTGCCGGTCGAATCGGTCGCGGCCGACCTGGATTTGGAGGCGTCGCTGGCAGGACGCAACGGCTCTATAGAATAAGGCCGGTATCATCAACGAAGCGGCTTACGAATTCATGCACGAAGCACCACCTCCTACCCTCAACCTGATCGGCAACACACCACTCGTTCAACTCAGCGGCTTCGACACCGGCCCCTGCGAGTTGTACCTGAAACTGGAATCGCAGAATCCGGGCGGCTCGATCAAGGATCGAATGGCGGTCACGATGATTGAGGAGGCCGAACGCGGCGGCTTCTTGCGCCCCGGGGACACCATTGTGGAAGCGACTGCCGGCAATACCGGCATCGGGCTCGCGTTGGTTGCGGCAATTAAAGGGTATCAACTGATTTTGGTGATCCCGGACAAAATGTCATCCGAGAAAATCGCGCATGCGCGAGCGCTCAATGCCGATATCCGGCTGACGCGGTCCGATGTGAAGCCGGGCGATCCGGAGTTTTACCAGGACATGGCCGCACGTATTGCGCGCGAGACGCCGCGCGGATACCACATCAACCAGTTCGGGAATCCGGCAAATCCACTGGCTCACGAAATCACCACGGGGCCGGAGATCTGGCGGCAGATGGAACACCGCGTGGATACGGTGGTCTGCGGAATCGGTTCCGGAGGCACCATGACGGGCCTGAGCCGATTTTTCGCGCGCGTGCAACCGGAGAGCGAGATGGTATTGGCCGACCCGATGGGGTCGTCGCTGGCTGAATACGTGCGCACCGGCAGGGAAGTTCCCTCGGGAAGCTATGTGGTGGAAGGCATCGGCGGCAGTTGCATGCCGGCGATTGCAGATCTGTCTCGCGTGCGCCGGGCATACAGCATCAGCGATGCGGAGAGTCTTCTAACCGCTCGGGATTTGCTGAAGCGTACCGGCATCTTCGCAGGACCTTCGTCGGGAACGCTGCTGGCTGCTGCGCTGCGCTATTGCCGCGAGCAGACTGAGGAGAAACGCGTGGTTACGTTTGTGTGCGACACCGGTTCGAAGTATCTGTCGAAGATGTACAACGATTATTGGATGCTCGACCAGGGCTATTTCGAACGGTCGCCAAGCGGCACGCTTCGGGAGCTGATCGCGCGGCGGTATGAGGAGGGCGGCGTCATCACCGTGCGGCCCGATGACAATCTGCTGACAGCATTTCAACGAATGCGCATGGCTGACATTTCTCAAGTCCCGGTCATGGAGCGAGGACACTGCGTGGGCGTGCTGGACGAGTCGGACCTGCTGTTGGCGGTCCACGGCGATGCAAGTAAGTTCCATGCTCCCGTGCGCGGGGCGATGACCAGCCGGCTCGAAACCGTCGCCGCCGATAAACCCATCGATTCGGTCTACGACATTCTGGATCGCGGGTTGGTGGCTTTGGTGGTTGACGACCACACCTTCGTGGGTCTGATTACGCGCTCCGATCTGTTGAGCCATTTGCGGCGAAAACTCCATTAAAGCGCCCCTCTCTCACGCGCCGTGTTGAACTAAACCATGCATCATCGATTCGGAACGCGCGCCATCCATGCCGGCCAAGAGCCGGACCCGACTACGGGCGCCATTATGACCCCCATTTACGCAACGTCGACGTATGTCCAACAGAGTCCGGGCGTGCACAAAGGATTCGAGTATTCGCGCTCGCAGAACCCTACTCGATTCGCCTACGAACGATGCGTTGCGGACCTGGAGGGCGGCACGCGCGCGTTTGCCTTCGCTTCCGGGTTGGCCGCCATGGCAACCACGCTCGATCTTCTTGACAGCGGGGTCCACGTGGTTGCGAGCGATGATCTATACGGCGGCACATTTCGACTATTCGAGCGCGTGCGGAAGCGATCCGCGGGTTTAGATTTCAGTTTTATCGACATGTCGGAACCCGGCGCTCTCGAACGGGCGCTGCGGGTGAATACGCGAATGATTTGGGTGGAAACACCCTCGAATCCATTGCTGAAAATTGTCGATCTTCGGGCGGTCGCTGGCATCGCAAAGCAGTGCGGGGCTCTGTCGGTTGCGGACAACACGTTCGCGAGCCCCTATTTGCAGCGCCCGTTGGAGTTCGGGTTCGATATAGTCGTGCATTCGGCGACGAAGTACCTGAACGGACATTCGGATATTGTGGGCGGCGTCGCGGTGGTATCGGACCTCGATTTGGGTGAGCGGCTGGCCTTCTTGCAAAACGCAGTGGGCGCGATCGCGAGCCCGTTCGATTCGTTTCTCGCGCTTCGCGGGCTGAAGACTCTGCACCTGCGCATGGCGCAACATTGCAGCAACGCGCAGCGGCTCGCGGAGTGGCTATCCGGGCATGCGGCGGTGGAACGGGTGATCTATCCGGGACTGCCGTCGCATCCGCAGCACGAGCGGGCGGCCCGCCAGATGCAGGCATTCGGCGGAATGATTGCAGTGGTTCTGAAGGGCGGGCTCGAGGACGCGCGCAGAATGCTCGAACGGTGCCGCATATTCGCGCTGGCCGAGAGCTTGGGAGGAGTCGAGAGCTTGATTGAGCACCCGGCGATCATGACGCACGCATCGGTGCCGGCTGAGCAGCGCCAAGCGGCGGGAATATCCGACACGTTCGTCCGCTTGTCAGTGGGCGTAGAAGATTTTGAGGATCTACGGGAGGACTTGCGGCAGGCGCTGGGCTAGCCAAGTTCAGGCGATCTTAAGGTTTTTCAGCTAAGCTCCGGGGTATGGCCAGCTCCGCTTCGCCGCAACCGGTCCGATGTCCAATTTCCGTCTGTTCTGATCGTGCTGTCCGCTACAAGCGGAAATATGTACCGACTGCCGATATCGACGAAGCAATCCGGGCGGCCTACCGACTCCAGCGACAGGGCGACCGGAGAGCCCTAAGGAACGTAAGTTCAAGCCTCGGATGGCCGAGAGATGCCGTTTGCAAGCGCGGCGCCGAACTTGGTTTACCTCGAGTAAAGGAAAAGCCGTGGACGCCGGCCGAACAACGGATCTTGGAGCGCTGGGGACATCTTGCGCCGAGCGGGATTCGTTCTCGACTGGCGGCGCGCGGATTCGCACGCTCGATTGCGGGCATCCAAGTGAAGCTCAACCGCGACCGAATTAAGCAAAATCTTGACGGATATTCGGCGTGCGGCTTGGCGAGGGCGCTTGGCATAGATGTGCACAAAGTGATGGGATGGATTCGGCGGGGCCTGCTAAGCGCTGAGCGGCGGGGAACCGAGCGTACGGACAGGCAAGGCGGAGACACGCAATGGATTACGCAGGAAGCCGTGAGGCGGTTCATTTTGCGCGCACCCGAGGAGCTGGATCTGGCTCGGGTCGAGAAGATCTGGTTCTTGGATTTGCTGACCGACGGCAAGATCGGCGAAAAGATCGACTTGAGGAAGGACAATCGACGTGCTAGGGCTTAAACAACCGACCGGGAAATTGGCGTGGTTGATCTTGGCGGGAGTGACGCCGATAGTGGCGCAGACCAACTGGGCAGTACAGAAAACACTGCCTGTGGGCGGGGCGGGCGGCTGGGATTATGTGACCGTGGATGCCGCGAAGCACCGGCTGTACGTGACGCGAACGACCCATACGATGGTGCTGGACAGCCAGTCGGGTGCCGTCATCGCAGATATTTCCGGACAGAAGATTTCGCACGGCGTGGCGATTGTGCCGGAGGCGGGGCGCGGGTTCATCACCGACGGCGGATCGGGAACAATCGTTATTTTCGATCTGAACACGAACACGGTTCTTGGCACGCTGGCGGCGCAGCCGGACGCGGACGGCATTATCTACGATAAGGGCAGCCATCTCGTGCTGGCTGTTTCGGGAGATGGCGGCGTGTTGATGACGTTCAAGCCGGATATCGATCCGGTGCACGGCAAGATCGATGCCCCGATTCCGCTTGGCGGCAGCCCAGAGTACCTGGCCGCCGATGGCGCGGGAAAAGTCTATATCAACCTGGAAGACAAGGACGAGGTGGCGGTAGTAGACCTGCAGGCAAGAAAGGTGATGGCCCGTTGGCCGGTTGCGCCGGGCGGTCAGCCCGTGGGCCTCGCACTCGCCCCGAGCGGACCTGAGTTGTATATCGGATGCCGAAAGCCGCAAAAGATGATCGTCATGAGCACAGATGATGGCAGGGTGCTGGCGAGTTTGCCGATTGGCGCGGGCGTAGACGCGACGAAAGTGGACGGCGAGCAGGCGTTTGCGAGTTGCCGCGACGGCTCGCTGGTAATCGTGAACCGCACGGGCGCGAATTTATATGAAGTGGCCCAGGTGGTGAAGACGCCCCAGGGCGCGCGAACGATGGCGGTCGATACGGAGACCCACACAATCTATTTACCCACTGCGGAACTGCTTCCGCCAGAGAAGCCGGGCGCGCGGGCGCAAGCTAAGCCCGGCACATTCATGATTGTCATCGTCGAACGCAAACCGTAACCGCGGTAGGAAAAAGAGTTTATTCTGGAGCGATGCGGGTTCTGATCGCAGAAGATGACCCCGCGATGGGCGTGCTCCTGAAGACGGGGCTGGAGGAGGAGGGCTGCTCCGTCGTATTGACAGCGGATGGATTGAAGGCGGTTGAAAAGATACGGCGAGAGTCCTTCGATGTCCTGATACTGGATGTGATGCTGCCGCAGATGGATGGATTCGCGGTGGCGCGAACAGTGCGGCGCGAAGGCTATGAAACGCCCATCCTTTTCTTAACGGCACGCGATCGCGTGGCCGACATTGTGAATGGGCTGAACCTGGGCGGGGATGACTACGTTGTCAAACCGTTCTCATTTGAAGTGCTGACGGCGCGGGTGCGTGCACTCGGACGGAGACGTTCGGCGTCGTTGCCGGATTTGCTGCGGGTGGGCGACATTTACATCGACACCGAAACCCAAGAGGTCAGCCGCGACGGGCAGCGGGTTCGTTTGACGCCGACCGAATTTAAACTTTTGGCATTGCTGGCCCGCGAGGCTGGCCGCGTTGTGACGCGCGAGCGCATCTCCGAAGAGTTGTGGGGCGAAGCCGCCGTGCAGAATAACACTCTGGATGCATTTGTGTGCTTGTTGCGCCAGAAAATAAACCGCGACCGGAAACAGCAAACAATTCACACGATTCGCGGCGTCGGGTATTGCCTGAAGTTTTCGTCGTAATGAGACGGGCGGCAATTGGCGTCAGACTGACGATTTGGTATGCGGCTTTATTGGCCGCGGTGCTGACGTTCTTTTGCCTGGCGTCCATTCAGGAACTGCGGCGGCTGGCGGATGAGAGCGCAGTTTTGCAATTGCGGCAAGCGATAACGGGCGCAGAGAAAATTATTCGCGCCCATCAAGATAGTGGAAGCCAGCTCGAGGAAGAACTGGCTGAGTATGCGGATGAGTTGCAGCCGGGAATTAGGCTTTCGGTGCGCTTGGGTGCGCAGTGGTTAGCGCATCCCGCTGCGACATCAGGGCTTGATGGTCAGAACCGGAGCTTGCGTACAGACATTCACGTTGGAGACCGCGTGTACATAGTCCATGCGAGGGTTTCCACCGCAACCGCCGCCGCCGTAGTGAATGGGTATGCGCGAGCGGTTTTGATAGCGGCGCCCGCGCTGCTTGCATTTGCGTGCGCCGCGGGATTTTGGATCAGCCGCCAGGCGTTGCAGCCCGTCGATGCGATTACAAAAGCCGCAAGATCGATCAGCGTGGAAAGCTTATCCGGTAGATTGACGGAGCCCGCATCGCGGGATGAGCTGTACCGATTGACGAAGGCTTGGAATGAGATGCTGGCGCGGTTAGAGCAGTCTGTAGGGCGGCTCGCGCAATTTACGGCCGATGCTTCGCATGAGCTCCGTTCGCCCCTCGCGGTCATTCGGACGACCGCGGAACTGGCCTTGCGGCGAGATCGCGATGCGGCCCAATACCGAAGCGCGCTGGACCGGATATGTGATTACGCGGTGAGTTTATCCACGTTAATCGACGACCTGCTGATGCTGGCAAGAACAGACCGGGGAATAAACGCGTTCACGAATGTCGAATTGCAAGGTGCGGTGTGCCATGCGTGCGCCATGTTGTCGCCGCTGGCTGAGCTAAAGCAGATCCAGGTGCAGCTCCACTTCGATACGGGCGTGCCGCAAATACCAGGCGACGCGCAATCGCTTGAACGTCTCGCGGCCATACTCCTGGACAACGCCATCAAGTATGCACCGCAATCGGGCGAGGTCTCAGTCTCGGTGAGCGAGAAAGAAGGCGGACGCGTTGGATTAGAGGTCCGCGACAACGGACCGGGAATCACGTCCGAACATCTGCCGTACATATTCGACCGGTTCTACCGGGCAAATCGTGTACGCACGCCCGGAGCCGCCGGCGCAGGGTTGGGGCTGGCATTGGCGAAGAGCATTGCAACAGCGCACGGCGCTGAGATTGAGGTGGAGACGGAGATCAACCTTGGGTCCACGTTTCGGGTCGTATTTCCTTCGGCGCGAGGTTGAACAGTTCCGGTACGCGCCCGCAATGGCGGGGTGCTATCGAAAAGCGGGCGCCCCGAAGAGCGCCCGCCTGCATCAAGTGCGAATCAGTTTAGTGGTGTTCGCCAAGCTGCACGGCCGGAAGCACCGGCGTGCCTTCGGCGCGAACGGCTTCCAGACTCCGAGGATCGAGACCGAGCGCGGACAGAATGGTCGGCGCGACCTGAGCGGTCTGCACCTCCGCGGTCACCGTGTTCGAGCTGAAGTATGGATTTGAGAGCAGCAGCATCACGTTGGTATCGTCGTGCGCAAAGCCACCGTGCTCCATTTGCTTCGCGGCGCTGCCGGTGTACGTGACGCCGACGTTGGGCGTGACGATAATGTTCGGCGTGCGCGGGTCCCCGTCGGGCGGCAGACCTGGTTTGTCGATCATGGACTGAACACTGCGCCCGAAATAGATTTGGCCGAGATGAACGGTGGCCGCGTTGTTTTCGAGCAGATTGACAGCCGTGTTTACATCGCTGCCGGGAGTGAGCCACAGCAGCGAGATATCGTCTTCGGTCGGGCCGATGCCGTTACCCAGCGGCGATTCGGAGGCGGGAATGTAGCTGGGCAGATCAGTGGCGATTAAGGTGGCCGGAGACAAGCCCGTACTCGATTTCCCGGGGACGGCCAGGTAGCGATGCGGGTCGATGGGCGATTGGCCATGCTTGGCTGTGATGACGATCAGGGTCGAGTCGTAGAGGCCCTGGTCCTTCAATTCGGCGACCATCTCGGCGATGGACCTGTCGACGAACTCGATTTCGGTAACCAACTTTTCAGTCGGGGTTCCTTCGGCGTCGAGATATCCGCCTTTGACGCCGCCCTCAATCAGCTTTTGGCCGACGCTGACGGCTTGGAAATTCATCCCAAAGATGTTGGGCACTTTCGTTCTCGCTGAGCCGAGATGGTTCTTACCTTTGATTTCGTTGAGAATCGCGTTCACCTTGAGCGTGTCGTAGCAGCGGATGTCGAAGAAGCTATCGGTCCAGGCGCTGACGGTGGAGGCTAGGTCGAGAGCGGCGCAGGATTCGCCGAGCGGTGTCGTGACGGTCGCCATGGCCTTCTGATTTTGTGCATTCGTCACATCGGAATTAATTTCCGGGCCATAGAAATCGTCGAGATTCTTGCCGTTCCCGGGTCCAGAAACGGAGGAGTAGGCCGGATGCTTGTCCGACCAGGCGGTGTATCCACCATTATCATGAATGACCCCGAAAATCGTGTTGGCGCGCACGAAATTCCAGGGATACACGGGGCTGCAGTTCTGGTAGGGATCGCGGACCAGGCGCGCGGGATCGATGGACGCGATTCCTCCGTCCGTGGGGGCGGCTCCAATGGCCCCGCCGTTGAGGAGAGCTTGATTGCGATCGATTCCTTCTTCGTATTCGGTGGTGGTTCCGTTGGGCTTGCCTGCCGTGCACGTGCCTCCGGCGAGGCCGTTGCCGGTTGTGATCTGCGGCGGGGCGAGTACGCGATCATAAGCCACGTCGTAATAGACGCCGAACGTACGGGGCGAGCCGCCGCTGACAATCGCGGTCAGGCCTGGAAACGAATCGGACGGTTTCGATGTGCTGGCGTTCCGGTAGTTGACGCCCGTTTGACCGAGTTCTGCCAATGCCGGGCAGTAGGGGTCGCCGCCGTTCACGCCTTCGGTGCCTTGGACGCAATTGATATAGTCCACGGCATGCATCCCGTCGATTGAGATGAGTAGAACGTGCCGAATCTCGCGGCGGCCTCTGGAATCGGCATCCTGTGGGGAGCGTGGAAGGGCCGGCAGTGCGCTCAGCGCTCCCGTTAAAACTACACCTAGCAAAGCTTTCTGAATAGACAAGTGAAGCCTCCTTTGTCTTGCTTACTTGCGTGGTTTTACACTCTCGTGACGAAGGTGGAAAAAGGTTGTGGATGGAGACGGCACACGTGTGGCGACGCTCAGGCGGCCCGGCGCTTTCGCCAATATAGGAGTGCGGCGCAGAATCCGAGCCCGGCCAGAGCGCAGCCGAGCGGGGCAGGTTCGGGAACTCCCGCCGCCGTAAAGGTGACAAATTCTCCGCCGTGCGGACTGACGCCAGTGAAGATTGGAGTCACGACGCCGGTGTTCACGTCCAAGCTTCCAAATTCGTCGCCGACATCGATGTATACCGAGCCCGGCGCCAGCCCGGAGGCCGTGATCCGCTAAATAGTGTTTGCGCCTGTATCGGCGATATAGAAGAACCCTTGCGAAGCTACGGGAAAAATCGTATCGTCCGGATTGCCGTTGATCGTGTGGCCGTTGGCGCCGAGTAAATTCACGAAACTTTCCGACTGATTCGCCGCGCCGGGATTGTGGATAAAAACAATCGTCTGGTCCGCTTCACCGGTGAGCGCAAGATCGCCGCTTGGGGTGAGGATGAGCGAATCAGGATCGGAGATGGTGGTGGTTGCTGATGCGCCGGTGGCGAGATTCGTGCCGGTAAACGTGGAATTCAGCAGTCCTGTGATCTGCAGCGGCGAAACCAAGCCCGTCGTCAATTTCACGAGAATCGGATCGGTTGGGTTCACCGGGTTGGTTTCACTCATAAAAACCTGGCCATTGAGAAATTGGGCGTCGTCGAATCCACGTCCCGCCGAGTTGCCATTCGCTGTGTACGACGTTCCATAGGAATAGGGGGCTGTGGCGTTGGTCGCCGGATTGATGACTGTCAATGCGGAATTGCCGTCGTTGTTCTGCATCGCCCAAATGGCACCCGTTGGATCGGCGCGCAATCCGTCGACGTTTCCGGCGATGTTCCATTGCTGCAGAAGCGCTCCGGATGGCGTGTAGCGTACGACTGTGCTCGATCCGCTCGCGCCGGTCGAATCGGCGCCGTTTTGATATGCAATCCAGATGGAGCCGTCACTGAAGAGCACGGAGTCGGGCGAGGTCGCACCGACCGCAGCGCCAGTCGCGAAGACCTGAACATCGAATGAATCCGCTGCGGCGTGCCCGGCGAAGGAGTGAAGCAGCACGGTCGCGAAAATTGCCGTGACGGTGATTTGTTTGAAGTACACCATGCGTGGAAGATGCCGCGCGCGCTCTAAGATTTCTAGGGTTGTGGTTACAGTTCGGTTAGTCGAAGAGAAAACATCGGGAAATTGCGATACGCAGAACCGCAACTTGCGTGCCCGATAAACGCTGCATAAATGCCGCCCGTGTTCATGCGGTTGTAACTGCTCGGCAACATCCCATTAATGCCGCGCAAATACGCTGTCGCATAAGGGAGTCACACGCCCTGATCGCCGGCGTTTCTTCTCGCATACCGGCGTTTCTGACGCGTGGCGGCACTGTAAAGGGGAGTCGCAGTGAGCTTCAATCTTCAGGCGCGCCGGGCGCGTGTAGTCGTTCTCTGTTTAGCCGTTCTGTTGGCCGCCTCCGCATTCACGGCGCGCGCTCAGGAACAAAAAGGCGCCGTTGCCGGCCTTGTCACCGACCAGAGCGGAGCCGTGCTTCGCGGCGCGGAAATTTCCGTCACCGGCCCCGATCTCAAAGACATTAACGTCAAGACCGACGATCAGGGAACCTATATCATCAATGATCTAAGCCCTGGCAAATACAGCGTCCGCTTCACCTATCTTGGGTTCACGCCGCTCGCCGAGGTCGTGGATATAACACCGGGACCCGTCACCAGCGCCGACGCCAAACTCCAGGTGGCCGTGGAAGCACAGACGCTCGACGTCACCGCGCCCCGGCTAAGCGGGGAAGCAGAAGCCATCAACGCCGAACGGTCGGCCGACAATGTCCTTCAAGTGCTTCCCTCGGAAATAATCCGCAGCCTCCCCAACGCCAACATGGCGGATGCGCTCGGACGAATGCCTAGCGTGACGCTCGAGCGCGACGAAGGCGAAGGCAAATACGTTCAGATCCGAGGCACCGAACCGCGTCTCACCAACACCACCGTCGACGGAGTCAATCTGCCTTCACCGGAGCCGGGAGTTCGCCAGATCAAATTTGACGCCATTCCCGCCGATATCGTCCAGGAAGTGCAAATTAACAAAACCCTGCTGGCAAATATGCACGGCGACGGCATTGGCGGGTCCATCAATCTCGTCACCAAGAGCGCCACCGATCTGCCCACCGTCACGATCAGCGGCATGGGCGGTTACACCCCCATCATTCACGGTCGCGGCCTCACAGAGGAAACTTTCACCGCCGGCGAACGCTTCGGCAAAAGCAAAAAGTTAGGAGTCCTCATCGGCGGCTCCTGGGATTGGAATGGCCGCGGCATTGACGACCTCGAGCCTGTCCCCGACATGGCCACTCTCGCAAACGGCGCGACTCAGCCCTGGAAGGACGGCACCGACATCCGCGAGTACGAATACTTTCGCTCGCGTTGGGGTCTCGCCGGTACGCTCGACTATAGAATCGCCGATGGGTCCTCTATTTACCTGAAGGGCCTCTACTCAGACTTCCACAATTATGGTAATCGCTGGGCCTACACCCTCGTCGACAATACGCCCGGCATCCAGGTTCTGAATCCAAACAACGTCGGTTGCCCGTTAAATGCAGCCGGTTTCACCACGACTCCTTGCACCGTTCCGCCCACCTTCAACACCCAGCTCCGGAATCCCGATATCGGCGTCGGCAACCTAGTGGTCGGCGGCAACCACGTTCTTCGAAGCACCTGGTACACCTGGGAGCTGTCCGCCTCGCGTTCCTTTTACGGCAACTCGCCCTACTCGACTGCCGTCTTTAGCAATACTCTGCCGACCAGCTCGTGCCAGTACGACCCCGCCGCCACTACCAATGTGTATCTCCCGCGTTTTAATTCCGCCTGTTACAGCGAAGCTTATAACCCTTCGAATCTCACTTTGAGTAACATCAACCGCGACCTC